>JAYELS010000083.1:0-1005 GCA_034717695.1 Pseudomonadota bacterium | reverse complement strand
CGCCATCATCGTCACCGCGGCACCCGACCACGTCCCCCAGCCCCTCGTGGACCAGCTGGCACCGGGAGGCGTGCTGGTGATCCCGGTGGGCCCCATTGGCGCCGTCCAGACCCTGTGGCGGTTCACCAGCGATGCCGACGGAGAGATCCTTGCCGAGAGCCTGGGCCCGGTTGCCTTCGTACCGCTCACCCGGACCGAGGAGTGATCATCGGGGGTCGCGCCAGCAGCGCCGCCCCACCGTAGGCGACCGCCCCAAGCCCCACCACGGTAGAGAACCCGAAGCTCAGCGCCAGCACGGCGGCAGCAGCGGCGGCGATGACCGACACCGTCCCGTTGATACCCCACGCCCACGGCACCAGCCCCGGAGATCGCTCCTCGAGGTAGGCGAGACCCCAGGGGAACATGATGCCCATCAGGAACCCGAGCGGGGCCACCATCAGCGCCACCACCGCCAGGCGTACGAGCCAGGGCGCCGGCAGCGCCAGGGGTGTGAGCCACCTGACGAGGAAGGGGTAGGCGACCACGGCCACGGTGAGCGCGACGGCTCCGGGACGCCACGGGATCCGCCGCGACCAGGCACTCCCCAGGCCGGATGCCGCAAGCAGGGCGGATACCACCACCGCAAACGCCGTCGCCGGCTGCCCGATCAGCAGGATGTACTGCTGGATCAGCGGGATCTCGACGAAGAGGAAGGCGACGCCGAGGAGCCCGAAGTAGCCGAGCGTCCACCAGCGCAGCCGGCGCGGGCTCCCTTCCCGGGTCTGTGGGCGAAACAGCAGGGGAGCGACGATCAGCACCAGGGCCGCCAGCGCCGAAATCCCCAACAAGGCCAGCAGCACGAAATAGCCGGCCCCGCCGAAGGGCTGCCAGGTGCGGCCCAGCGTGGCCCGCACCGCCGCCGCCTGAGACCAGGTGAAGTAATGGCCGAAGAAGGGACGGTCGTCGGTTGGGGCGGCGATGTCGAAGTCGTGGGAGCCGTAGATCGGGTCCGGGTCCGCCGCGGTG
>JAYELS010000082.1:0-1009 GCA_034717695.1 Pseudomonadota bacterium | reverse complement strand
ACCGCGAGAAACCCATCGGTGTCATGCCGGTGGGGCCACGTGGCGACCCGCCCCTCGGTAAGGAGATCCCGCCGGCCCCCCACAAAAAAAGACGGCGGGCTGCTTTCGCGTGAAAACTCAGGATGACGCGCCAAAAACTGCGCAATCACTTCCTCGCCCTCTTCTGGCTCTCGACTGCATACCGCATACACTAAACAGCCCCCCGAGCGGACGCAGTCCGCCACCCCCTCCAGGATCACCCCTTGCAACTCGGCGAGCCGGGGGATATCTGCTGGCTCCCGGTGCCATCGGAGCTCTGGACGCCGTCGCACCGTCCCCAACCCGGTGCAGGGCGCATCGACCAAGACCCGATCCGCCCACCCGCGAAACTGCGCTGCCGCCTCGCGGGCATCCCGCCGCACCGGCCTCACAATGGTGGTCCCCAACCGTCGCCGTGCCTCTTCCAACCGCCGGAGGGCCCGGGGGCTGACATCGAGGGCCGCCACCTCGCCCCGGTTTTCCATCAGCATCGCGGCAAGAGTGGCCTTGCCTCCGCCCCCTGTACAGACATCCAGGATTTGCTCCCCCGGTTGCGGATCCAAAAGCCGCACGACCAGCGCGGATGCCTCATCCATCACCCAAAATGCGCCCCGCGCGCTCAACGCACTGGTCAGCAGATTCCCGGCCTGCCGGACGCGATAGGCATGCGGCAGCCAGGGGCTCGCCTCCCACTCCACCCCGGCCCGCATGAGGCCCTCCTCGAACGCCTCCAGGCGTCCGCGCAGGGGATTCCACCCAATCCCGACGGGTGGAATCCGGTTGTTGGCCTGCATGAGCGCAACGGCCTCCTCCCCAAGGTGCTTCCGCCATCGCTCCACGAGCCAGAGAGGGTGGGAGTGCTGGATCGACCAACGACTCACCGGTTCCGTCGGTAGCTCCTCTTCCCTCAGCGGGCCGCGCCGCGTCACGGCGCGCAAAATGGCGTTGACGAATGCCCCCGCGCCACGGCGGGCGAGCCGGACCGTCTCGG
>JAYELS010000081.1:0-1018 GCA_034717695.1 Pseudomonadota bacterium | reverse complement strand
CGGCATGGGTCAACTGCGGAAGTATGATGCATGTTGTCCGAACGACCGTTATCTGATCTGCAAGCGGACCTTGGCCAAGGACACCATGAACGGCAGCTCTTGTGAAGGGTTTCGGATGCCGGCCCGTCGAGGGGGTGCGGCGTTTTGCGGTGGGCCGGCGTCCGAAAGCCTCCAGGGAAAGAACCCGCGGGGGCTTGGCGCGGTGCTGCGGATCTATGGGGATTTGACGGGTCTGTGGTGGCCGGCGCGTGAGGTGGGTCGCAGGCCGTGGAGGTGATATTGCGATTTCCGGGTGCATGAGTGTTGCAAGGTATGGCGATCGGCGCGGCTGGCAGACGCCTGGTGGTTCAATTCCACGACGCCCGATGGTCTGTGGCTGCAGCTCAAGCTCAACGGGGCGCAGTCGTTAGGTAGCCGGCAGGTTTGGCCCCCGGCGGTCATGTGACGTCGTGAGATGGTGGCGCCGGTCATGGTGGACCGGTCCTGGCCGTTCGGCCTGTGCGCGGAGGGGCCCGTGGCTGGGCTCTTTGTGTGTATCGGGGCTCGAAGGTCTCGATGGTGATCATGAGCCCGCCGCACAGCGGGCATGGCGGACGATGGTCTACCGGCGCGGTGGCGGTGGTATCGGGCGGTTCCACCGGTGCCGGCTGCGGCGGTGTTTTGGCAAGAAGGTCCCGGGCCTTGACGATGTTGGCCTTTCGGGTCGCGCTGGCGAGGAGGCCGTAGTGGCGGATGCGGTGGAAGCCCTTGGGCAGGACGTGGAGCAGGAAGCGGCGAATGAACTCGCCCGGGTCGAGGGTCATGCTGCGGGTGCGCTCGCGGCCGTTGCGGCGATAGTCCTTGACGCGGAAGCTCACGCCACGCCGGTCCAGCGCGATGAGGCGGCTGTTCGAGATGGCGACGCGATGGGTATAACGGGAGAGATAGGCGAGCACCGCCTCGGGCCCGGCGAAGGGGCGCTTGGCGTAGACGAACCAGTTCTTCTTTCGCAGCGGCGTGAGATGGGCGGCGAAGGCTT
>JAYELS010000080.1:0-74432 GCA_034717695.1 Pseudomonadota bacterium | reverse complement strand
GGGTCTTCTTTCGGAATTTCTCAAAGCCATCGGTCAGGGATTGCTGCTTCATGTTTGGAAAACTTCGCTGTGGTCAACGTGATACCGTATTATCGCCGAGATCGTGAATAAATCAGAGATGCCTTAAATCGAAAAATAGCTTCTATCGCCGCTCCCGAATCGCAGAGAAGACGTTTCGCCGAATTATTCGCTAATTTGCCCTGGATTTTTCGGGTTCTGATACAGCTCGCTTAACGGGCATCAGCGTCCGCTCGATTAATTTTTATGCAAGTGTTCTTATACTGAATGGGCATTCAATCAGCCTTTTTAATGGGACGAGGACGCTGATTGGCATTCCCAAGGAAATAAAAAACCACGAATACTAGGTAAGCATGAGTCTTGCAGGTGTGTGCGAGCTGTGCGCCCAGGGAAACAGCGTCCTGGTGGAGAGCGCCGCAGGCATCGGCAGCGGCTTCAGCGACGGGCAGTGCGTCCACGCCGGCGCACGGATTGTCGTCAATGGCAGGGCCATCGTGGCGGCATCATTCATTACTGCGTGGCCAACATGCCCGGGGCCGTCGCCCAGACGTCGACCCTCGCCCTGACAAACGCCACCCTGCCCTATGTGCTGACACTGGCGAGGCAGGGTGTGATCAGCGGGTTGGAGAGTAACCCGCACCTGCTCAATGGGCTCAATGTCCATCAGGGCAAGATCACCTGCGCGGCAGTGGCCGCGGCGCTGGGATACGCCTACGTACCGCCCCTGACGGCGCTCGGCTCCGAGGGGAGTTTCACGATCCCCTATGAGCAGGCGAGCTGAGACTGACCGGGCGCTCAAGGAAAATGCCAGAGTGTTCAAGGCCCGATGGTGAATAGACTTCCGGCAGCTGGTACGATACCGGCAACCTGCAATGCCGAGTAACCGCCAAGGAAAACCAAAAATGACAAGCCGGGAACATCAACTGCCTGCCTTTGCCCTGTTGCTTGCCCTTGGACTTTTGGGGGGTTGCGCCCCGGAAGTGGGCAGCGAGAAGTGGTGTGCCGCCATGAAGGAAAAGCCCTCCGGGGACTGGACCGTCAACGAGGCCAGCGACTTCGCCAAACACTGCATATTCCCCCTCGGTCGCGACGGGGAATAACGCCGCTACTCCTCGCCCCGCCGCCTCGCGCGGCGGGCGCGGCGTTTTTCCTTGCGCAGTGCCAGGGAAGCCCGGGCACGGCGTGTCAGGGTGCGGGCGTGAATGAAGGTGGGCACATTGAACTGATTGCGCTCCAGGGTGAGCACGATCAGCACCCCCTCCACCGCCACCCAGCCGTGAAAGATGATCACCGCCCGGAACAGCAGGGCGCTGTCGAACAGGGTGAGGAGGTAATAGCCGGGCGCCAGCATCAGGGCGGCAAGCTTGGCGGCCCAGGTGTGATAACTCGGCAGTTCGCCGAACTTGATGAGACTCGCCGTGGTGGGCAGCAGGTAAAAGCCGATGCCGAGGGCCAGAAAGCCGAGCTCCCGGTGGAACACCCCGGGCCAGGCCAGGTAGAGGCCGATGATCATCGCCCCGTAGGTGAACAGATCCCCCCAGCTGTCGAGACGGGCACCGAAATCCGACTCCTGGTGCAGGAGGCGGGCAAAATAGCCGTCGAAGGCGTCGGACAGCAGGGATAGCGCCAGCACCGACAGGAACAGCCCCTGCTGCTGATGCCAGGCGCACAGCAGCAATACCGGCACCAGCAGGATACGCAGTCCGCTGAGGGCGTTGGGCACGGTCATCCAGCGTCGGGTCATGATCCCCTGGCCTCCTGGCTGTTATTGTCGAGGCGCCCCCGCCCTCTGGCGCACCGCTTCATAAAGGCAGATACCCGCCGCCACGGAGACGTTGAGACTGCTCACCGAGCCCGCCATGGGCAGTTTCACCAACCCATCGCAGGTTTCCCGGGTGAGGCGACGCATGCCCTTGCCCTCCGCCCCCATCACCAGCGCCAGCGGCCCCTTGAGATCCGCCTGATAAACGGTAACGGGCGCCTCGCCATCGGTGCCGATGATCCACATCCCCGCGCCCTGGAGCTGCTTCAGGGTGCGCGCCAGGTTGGTGACCACCACGAAGGGGACTGTCTCGGCGGCGCCGCTCGCCACCTTGCGCACCGTGGCGGTGATGCCCACGGAGTTGTCCTTGGGGGCGATCACCAGGTCGACGCCGGCCGCATCGGCGGTGCGCAGGCAGGCCCCGAGATTATGGGGATCCGTGATGCCGTCAAGCACCAGCAGCAACGGCGGATGGCCGAGGGTGGCCAGATGCTCGAACAGGAAGTGCTCGTCCCGCACCTCGCCGCTCTCGCACAGCGCAACCACCCCCTGGTGATTGCCGGGGGCAAGGGCCTCCAACTCATCGCGAGTGGCGTGGATGATGGTGATCTGGTGCTGCTCCGCGAGGGCGCGGACCTTGTTGAGGCGCTGGTCGTGACGGCCCCGCAAGAGACGCAGCTCCCGCACCCTCCCGGGCTCGGTCTTGAGCAGCGCCTGCACGGAATGCAAGCCGTAGACCCACTCCCCGGGAGCGGACTTGGCGGATGATGTCACCATGGTGCCTACCGCCTGCGCCGGCGCTTGCCCGGGGGCTTGTCTGGGGCAGCGCCATCGGACCTGTCCCCGGAACGGGGCGGCTGATCACCCCTCGGTGTTTTCCCACCACCGCCCTTGCCACCCCTGCCACCAGCGGACTTGGCCCCGGCCTCTCCCCTGGATGCCGAGTCGGCACCACCGGGCTTGCGGGGCTTGCGACTCCGGCTGCGTTCCGGCTCGGGGCTCGCCTTGGTCCTGGCGCCCTTGGCCGAGAGATCCTCCAGAAGGTCGAAATCCACCTTGCGCTCCTCCAGGTCGACGCGGCTGACCCGCACCCGCACCCGGTCGCCGAGGCGGAAGGTGCGGCGCGTGCGCTCACCCACCAGGCGGTGATGGGCGGCCTCGAAGTAGTAGTAATCCTTGGGCAGCCCGGTGATGTGGATCAGCCCTTCGACATAGAGGTCATCGAGCTCGACGAAGAGGCCAAAACCCACCACCGAGGTCACTACCCCGTTGAACTCCTCGCCCACCTTGTCGAGCAGATACTCGCACTTGAGCCAGGTCTCCACATCCCGGGTGGCCTCGTCGGCGCGGCGCTCGGTGAAGGATGCATGGTCCCCCGCCTCCGCCATCCAGGTGTCGTTGTAGGGGTAGGACTGGGCGGCGCTCAACGGCTCCGCGCCCTCGGCGCGCAACAGGTGACGGCTGCGCTTCTTGCCCCGCAGCAGACTGCGGATGGCGCGGTGCACCAACAGGTCGGGGTAGCGGCGGATCGGCGAGGTGAAGTGGGTGTAGGCCTGGTAATTGAGGCCGAAGTGGCCTTCGTTCTCGGGACGGTAATCGGCGCGGCTCATGGAGCGCAGCATCACCTGCTGGATCACGTGGGCGTCGGGGCGCCCGGCCACCTGGTCGAGCACCTTCTGATAATCCTTCGGGGTGGGCGAGTCTCCGCCGCCAAGGCCAAGCCCCAGCTCGGCGAGAAACTCCCGCAGCCGCTCCAGCTTCTCCGCCGGCGGCCCCTCGTGCACCCGGTACAGCACCGGCACCTTGCACTTCTCGAGCAAGGTCGCGGCCGAGACATTGGCCGCCAACATGCACTCCTCGATGAGCATGTGGGCCTCGGTGCGCACCTGGGGGATGATCTGCTCGATCTTGCGCTGACCGTCGAACAGGATGCGGGTTTCCCCCGTCTCGAAGTCGATGGCGCCGCGCTTGTCCCGGGCGGCCCGCAGCGCCTTGTAGAGGTCGTGGAGATGATCGACCCGCTCCACCACCGCCTGGAACTGCTTGCGGATGGGGCTTTCGGCGTCGCCCTTCTGGGCAATCATGCCCGCCACCTGGGTGTAGGTGAGCCGGGCGCGGGAGTGCATCACCGCCTCGAAGAACTGGAAATCCTTGACCGAGCCGTCCGGCAGCACGGTCATCTCGCACACCATGCACAGCCGGTCCACCTGGGGATTGAGGGAGCACAGCCCATTGGACAGCTTCTCCGGCAGCATGGGCACCACCTGGCCGGGGAAGTACACCGAGGTACCCCGCTTCCAGGCCTCCTTGTCGAGGGCGGTGCCGGGGCGCACGTAGTGGGAGACGTCGGCGATCGCCACCAACAGCCGCCAGCCGCCCTTCAGACGCCGCCAGCCGCCCTTCTTGAGGGGCTCGCAATACACGGCGTCGTCGAAGTCCTTCGCGTCCTCGCCGTCGATGGTGACGAAGTCGAGGTGGCGAAGGTCGATGCGGTTGGCCTTGTCCCGGGCCTGCACCTCGGCGGCAATGGCGTCGAGCTCCGGCGCGATATCCGTCGGCCACTCGTGGGGAATGTTGTAGTTGTGGAGGCTCAGCTGGATCTCCATCCCCGGGGCGCGGTGCTCGCCGAGCACCTGGATGATCCGCCCCATGGGCAGATGCTGGCGGGACGGCTGGCTGGTGACGGCGGCGAGCACCATCTGGCCGCTCGTCGCGCCACCGCTGTTCTCCGGCGGAATGATGATGTCCTGGCTGATGCGGGGGTTGTCGGGGCGCACAAAATACAGGCCGCTCTCGACGAAATAGCGGCCCACCACCTTGGTGGTGTTGTGGGCCAGCACCTCGACGATGGACCCCTCCGGGCGCCCCCGGTGGTCGTGGCCGGCGATGCGCACCAGCACCTCGTCGCCGTCGAACACCCGGCGCATCTGGCGGCTGGACAGGAAGACATCCTGGGGCTCGCCGGTGACCACGAAGCCGAAGCCTTCGGGGTGGCCCACCACCCGGCCCTTCAACAGGCTCATCTTGTCGAGGGTGCCGTAGCCACCGCGGCGGTTGCTCACCAGCTGGCCGTCCCGCACCATGGCCCCTAGCCGGCGGCGCAACGCTTCGATGCCGTCCTCGTCGCGAATGGCCAGGGCCTCGCACAACTCCTCGTGGGTCAGGGGGCCGACGCTGTCGCGCAGCAGGTCGAGAATGAATTCGCGGCTGGGGATGGGTTTGTCGTACTTTTCCGCCTCGCGGGCGGCATTGGGGTCCACGGGTAACTGTGGTTTTTTCAAGGACATTTCTCTTGGGGTCATATTGTCCCTAAAGAGTAACAGATTTTTTGCCGCGGAGAATTGACAATCCCAGGCCTGCTCAGTAAAGTGCGCGCCTCGACGGAAGCCAACCGCTTCCCTCGAAGCCCAGGTGGCGGAACTGGTAGACGCGCTAGCTTCAGGTGCTAGTGATCGAAAGGTCGTGGAGGTTCAAGTCCTCTCCTGGGCACCAATCATCGAAAGGCCTGTATTCCCCGAATACAGGCCTTTCTTCGTTTTCCCCATTGCCCAAATGCCCAATGCCGGCCAAGGCTATCGCCGAGCCGCAAAGCCTGTCGCCGAAACGTAATGCGTTTGACGTAAATCGAACCTGCGTCTTATCATCCAACGCCCCGGCCCTTGCCACCGGCCGACGCCGCGGACCGGGAACATAACCACAACCAGCAGGTAATGCCATGAGCAGCGACACCGCGACCCGGCCCGAGGCCGCCTCCAGCGACGAAACCAAACTGCGCGCCTGCGTGGAGCGCCTCACCGGCGGCAAGGTGATCGCCATGGAGCGCCAGATCCGCTGGCGGCCCGCCTGGTTTGTCGATGTGGACCGCGCCGGTGAAATCCTCCATATCCATATCCGCGGCGACCGCCAGAGCGACGTGCTGCCCTTCCCCGATCTCAAGCGGGAAGCCGACATCCTCGAGGTGCTGGGGGAGCACGGCATCCCGGCGCCGAAGATCTACGGCATGTGCGAGGACCCGGTGGCCATCATCATGGAGACTGTGTCGGGCACCCGGGACGTTTCCACCGCCGCCAGCGACGAGGAGCGGCGCGCCATCGCCCGTCAGTACATCGATGCCATCGCCGCCATGCACCGCCTGCCCCTGGAGGCGTTCGCGGCCCGTGGCATCAGCATTCCCGAGGGCGCCGAGGCCATAGCCCTCGCGGGTGTCAACGCCTACCTGCCACTCTACGAGCGCCACAAGAAAAGGCCCGAACCGCTGATCGAGTTCGCCCTGGCGTGGCTTCGGGCCAAGGTGCCGCAACACCGCACCAGGCCGAGCTTCATCGCCTTTGATGCCGGCCAGTTCCTGTTCGAGAACGGCAGGATCACCGCCCTCTACGACTTTGAATTCGCCATGGTGGGCGACCCCATGACCGACCTCGCCACCATGGCCATGCGCCAGTCGGTGGAACATATGGGGGATGAGATCAGCAACCTCTGCCGCTACTACGGCGAAGTGACGGGGGATTTCGACCGCACGGTGATGCGCTACCACCACACCCTGTTCGCCACCGTGGCCTGCATGCAGTTCGTGGGCGCCATGGGCAACCCCCAGCCCGGCGAACCCAACGATGTCTACACCGAGTGGGATCTGGCCCTGCGCCGCTCCCTGATCCTGGTGCTTGCCGACTGCATCGGCGTCGAGCTGAAGGCCCCGGCGCCGGTGGTGGCGCCGGAGAGCGTCAACGCGCCGCTGATGAAGATGCTGGCGGATACCATCGCCCAGATCGGTGTCGCCGACGAGGTGCAACAGGCCAGCAAGACGGCGGCCCAGCGTCTCGCCGAATACATTGCCCGGGTGGAGCGCTACGACGCCGAACTGCACCGCCTCTCCGCCGACGAGGCGGTGGCCTTCCTCGGGGAGCGCTGCGACGACCCGGCGCAGCTCGATGCCCGCATGGAAGCCTTCGTGCAGCGGGAGGGTGCCGAACACAGCGCCGCCCTGATCCAGTATTTCTCCAACCAGATCGAACGCAAGGTACAGGTTTACGGCGACACCGCCATGGGCATCTCCGCCGCCCACGTGCGCCTCGATCCGCTCGACTGAGGCCAGTCGCAGCTGCAAAAAAAACGGCAGGTCAGCGCTGACCTGCCGTTTTTTTACGAGTATCAGGGCTTATTCGAACCGGTAGTCGACGGTGACGCCGTAGGTTCTCGGGTCGCCGACAAAGGTGGCGCCAAGGCCGAGGCCGACGTAGAAGTCCTGGGGACGGCTGACGTACTGCTCATCCCCCAGGTTGCGTCCCCAGAGGGATACCGTGAAGCCGGTATTCTCGACGGCGAGGCTGGCCTTGGCGTTGACGATGGTGCGGGAGTCCATGGTGTTATAGCGGTTCGCCTGGGCATAGGCCGCCTGTACCGCCGCAGGCTGCTGGGTGGCCGCCGAGGAGGGCGCGAACACCTGCTCGTCAATGAACGAGTAGTCCGCATGGAGCGTCAGTTCACCCAGCTGGGTGGGCACCACCTGGGTGGCGGCGAAGCTGAACGTCCACTCCGGCAGGGTGGGGATGATCTCGCCGCTTCTGTCCACCTCGCAATCCACCGCCGTGGCCGGGATGCGTCCTGTCCCCGCCCCCGGTGCGGGGGTACATCCCACCGTGGTGGTCGGCGCATTCACCCGCTGCAATTCCTTGAAGCTGCCACTTTCGTACTCCCCATCGGAGAAACCGATGGCGGCGGTCAGGGTCATGCCTTCCCAGGGCAGGGCGGTAATTTCCAGCTCGGCGCCGTCGATGACGGTGTCACCGGCGTTGTTCACGAAGGAGGTGGTCTGGGGGCCAAAGCCGGCGTCGAACACCGTATTGACCACCCGCTGCACATCCGACCCCTTGTTGCGGAAGATGGCGAGGTTGGTGCGCAGCCGACTATCGAGCCAGTCCGCCTTGATACCCACTTCCATGGCGCGGTTTTCCTCGGGCTCGAACGCCGGGGCGGAACCCAGGCGCAGGTTCCAGCCACCGGACATGCTCGCCTCGCTGGTATTGGCGTAGAGGAAGATGTCGTCCGTCAACTGATAATCGACGCCCACCACGTAGGCCGGGTAGTCAAACTTCACCTCCCGGGTCTGGCGGCAGGTTACGCCGTCGTCCCGCTGGGGCGCGGGCACCGAGCACACTTCCACCGGCAGAAAGGGGTTCTTGTTCTTGATGACGGCAATGCGCTCATCCCAGGTCTTGCGATAACCGGCGGTCAGGCGCAGGTCGTCGCTCAGGTTGTAATACAGCTGGCCGTAGACGGCCTTGGAAGTGCTTTCCACATCACCCAGGTTGCGGGTGGGCGGTGTATTGAAAACCTGGAAGGCCTGGGAAATGGAGCTCTCATCCCCCGTTTCCTTGAAGTAATACACCCCGCCCACCCAGCTCAGCCTGTCACTGAGATCACCCGAGAACTTCAACTCCTGGGAGATCTGGTCCTGGGTGTACTCGGTCATGGAATAAATCAGGCCGATCGGCGTGCCGTCCAGGTCGTTGGAGCCGAAGGTATCCAGCTCGCGGTAGGCGGTGATGGACTCCAGCTGGGCAAAACCCAGGTCGACGTTGAGGGTTGCCGAATAGCCAAATGCCTCGAAGGCCTCGTGGGGATACCAGCCCGGGTAGGTTTGAGTCACCTGCTGGCCGTAGTTGTCGTACCAGCTGGAGCTGGTCTGGACATAGTTATTGAGCTGGTTGATCAGCCCGGGGATGGCGGCCGCCGGCCCGATGGGGTTGATCCCGGCAACGCCGATCATCTGGCCGCCGGTTTTGTATTCGTTGTAATCCGCCGCGAGGTTCAGATCCCAGTTGCCGGAGGGGTCGGTGTATTTCAGCTGGCCGCGGACAAACTGGTTGTCCTGCATGTCATTGAGGTCCTGGCCAAGGAGCTTGTTCTCGGCGTAGCCATCGCGATCGGTGTACTTGTAGTTGACGCGGGCGGCGAGACGCTCGTCCACCAGGGGCAGGTTGAGCATGCCGCGGAAACTGCGGTGGTTGTAGTTGCCCACCTCGGCGGATACCACGCCTTCAAAGCTGTCGGTGGGCTTCTGGGTGGTGACACTGATGGCGCCGCCGGTGGTGCTGCGCCCGAACAGGGTGCCCTGGGGGCCGCGCAGCACCTCCACCCGCTCGGCATCCTCGAGGTCGAGCAGCGAGCCGGCGGCACGGGCAATATAGACACCGTCGATATAGATGCCGATGGCGGGATCGGACGCGCTGTTGGAGTTGAGGTTGCTCTGGCCGCGCATGGAAATCACGGCAAAACCCGGGCTTGCCGGCGCGCCGGTTGCAATGGTGAGGTTCGGCGTGGTGCGCTGGATATCCGCGGTGTCGACGATCTGTGCCAGGGCGAGCCGCTCCGCCGACAGGGCGGTCACCGCCACGGGGGTCTGTTGCAGGCTCTCCTCGGTGCGGCGCGCGGTGACGACGATTTCCTCAAGGCCCTGGCTTGCACCCTGCTGGGCAAGGGCCGGGGCCGCAAGGGCCGACGACGCCACGGCGAGGGCAAGGGCGTTGCCGCCGAGGCGGATCAGGTATTTTTTGTCCGATGACATGGCTTCTCTCCAGGTGTGCTTCGCGATGATTTTATGGTCGTTATGACGGCATGCTTGCCAATCGCCCTGTCGATGCCGGCGGGCCTTTGACATTGCTGTCCACCCACTGCCTGTCGATGTCCGTGAGGCCAAACTGCACCCACGGCCACCGGGCGATGGAGTCACTGTACTCCCTATCCCGGCGCGGAATAGGCGCCGGAGCCGCGCCTGGTCGCGGCCTGGACACAATGTCCGTCTGGATACAGTTCCCCGCCGGGACGCCAAGGGGCGCCCCGGCAGGCCCTGGCTGGCGGGGATCCGCAATCAAACCAGAGGCAAGAAAATGCCGCGCCGGGGTTCCCGGTCAGCAAGAATCGGTGGCGATGGGCATCGCTGTAAAAAAGGCGTTTCAAGGAAGCGTTGAGGTCGCCAGAATCCTCCGGCAGGGGCTGGCACTCAGCACAGGGGAAAACCCAGCTCCACCATGACCCCGTTGGGGTCGCGGACGAAAATCAGGTGGCGGCCGATCATCGGCACATCCATGGCCTGGTAATCGAGCCCGAGGGCATCGAGCCGCGCCCGGTATTCCTCGGGGGAACCCTCGCAGCGCAGGGCAAAGTGATCGATCATGCCCCGCTGTGCGGCACCCCGCACCGGATCAGCGCCGGGCACCTCGCTGTCGGTGGCCACGAGGTGTACCACCGGCACATCGTCGCAGTCGTGGCAATAGGCGCCACGGCTGAGGTCGGTGGTCGTCGGCGGCGGCTTCACCGCCATGCCGATCCCGTCCCGGTAAAAGGCGATGGATTGCGCCAGGCGCGCGGTGCGAATGTTGATATGGTCGAGGCGGCGTACCGACATGGCGGGCTCCGGGATGTCGCCGGGGCCGGCGGCATTGGCGAGGGCCGCGCCTTACCCGCGCCGCCCCGCTGCCGTCAGCCTCCGGAGAGGTAGTTGTGATTTCCTACCATAGCGCCATTTACGACGGTGCGCACTCATCCCAGCGCACATTGAGGGGCTGGTGGGAGCGAATATAGAACCCGGCGAAGTGGGGTGGCGCCGCCTCCGGGTCGAGTCGCACATTGGGCAGCCGGTCGAGCACGGCGTTGACGATCTCCCGCATCTCCACCCGCGCCAGCTGGGCGCCGACGCAGGAGCGCGGGCCGCGGCCAAAGGCGAGGTGGTCCGCCGCCAGCTTGCGGCCGAGGTCCACCTGGGCGGGGCAGCCGTAGTGGCCGGGGTCCCGGTTGGCGGCGGCGTGGACCATCAGCACCATGTCGCCCTTGCGAATATGCTTGCCACCCATTTCCGTGTCCTGTTTGGCGATACGGTGGCGCAACTGCACCACGTTGTAGAGCCTCAAGCCCTCCTCCACCAGACTTTTCAGCGCCCGGTCCCGGTCCGCCACCACCTGGGTGCGAATGGCGCCATCGCTCAGCAGCAGGTAGAGGGCATTGGCGGTGCCGTGGATGGTGGTGTCGCTGGCGGCGAAATACAGCTCCCGGCAGATGGCGATGGCGTCGTCCTCGGTGAGATCGTCACCGTACTCGCTGGGAGCCTCCTGCCAGACGCGGCTGATGAAGTCGTCCCCGGGATTTTCCCGCCGGGCGCGCACGTGGGGCCGGAGCATGGCATTGAGTTCGGCGGAGGCATCGAGGGCCTGCTGGCGCAGCTCGTCGCCCCGGTAATTGGCGCCGACAAAGCGCAGGATGCAGTCGTTGAGTTCGAGGATGCGGGCAATGGCGCGGTCATCCTCCCAGGGCATGCCCATCAGGGAGCAGATCACCCGGGGCACGATCTGGGCGGCCATGTCCTTCACAAGATCGCCCTTGCCCCGGGGCACCAGACGATTGAACACAAAGTCCATCACCGGGCGAACATGATTGAGCCGGTAGGACTCCACCGGTCGGGCCGCCAACAATGCCAGGTGAAAACGCCGCAGGCGGGCGTGCTCCTCCCCCTGGCTGAAGGTGATATTGGCGGTGCCACCCTTGATCTGGGCGAGGATGGGATCGGCGTTGGCGTAGATGTTGCCGAAGACATCCTCGCTGGCCTCCGCCTCCACGCATTGCTGAAAATCGAGCACCAGCCAGGCGTTGGCCTTGGCGTCCCAAACGGGGGAGCCCTGGGCCCGCAGGGTTTCGTAGAAGGGGAATGGATCCTTGCCATCCCAGTCCAGAACACTGGCGGCCTTCGTTTGATCAGTGGGATGCATGGTCGGCTCCTGGGGTCGAAGTTGAGGAGTTGTCGTCAAGCCCGGCGAGGGCGGCGCGGTAGAGGGGCAGCGCGCCGTACAGCAGCCAGCCGCCCCCCAGGGCACAGAGGGTGCAGACCAGCGCCAGGGACTCCCCCACCCGAGCGGGATCGCGGAAAACATAATCCGTCACCAGGGCCACGGCGGTGGGGGCAACACCCAGGCCGATCCCCGACAGGGCGAACACATAGAGGGACACCGCCACGCCCCGGAGGCGATTGGGGGTCACCATCTGCAGGGCGGAAGCGGACATGGCTTGGGGCAGGCTGTAGAAGAACGTCGCCCCCGCGGCCACCAGCAATGCCAGGGGGTAACTGGGCATCAGCGGCAGCAATACGCAAAAGGGCACGATGGCGAGGCACGCCATGGCGGCGACCCGGATCTGGGTGTCGACGAACCCGCGTCGCGCCAACCAACGCCCCACCGAAGGGCCGGTGAGCACCCCCACCGAGCCCATCACCAGCACCAGCACGCCGTATTGCAATCCCACCGCGGCCGGGTCGGCGTCGTAGTGCCGCATGAAATAGGCGGGCAGCCACGCCGGCAGGGCGTAGAGCACAATCACCAGCAGGGAGATACCGCCGTAAAAGCGCAGGTAAAACCCTCGCCGGGTAATAAAGAACGCCACCGCCTCCCGCACCGAATAATGTCGATCAGCCGCACCCGCGCCGGCGGCGGCCACCCGGCGGGGCGGCTCGCGAACAGTCAGGATGGCAACACCCATGACGATGCCGGGCACGCCGATCAGCACGAAAATCAGTTGCCAGGTGGTAAAGCCCGCAAGCCAGGCCGGCATCGAACCGATCTCCGCCAGGGCGGCGATCACCACCCCACCGGCGATCAGGGCGAGGCCGCCGCCGATATAGGGCGCCATCAAAAAGAGACTCATGGCCCGGGGCAGCCGCTTGGCGCTGAAATAGTCGGCGATCATCGACCAGGCGGCCGGAGCGAGGCAGGCCTCGGCGGCGCCGATGCCTGCGCGGGCGAAAAACAACTCCCAAAAACTGTCGGCAAAGCCGCACAGCACCGTGAAGCCGCTCCAGATCACCACCCCCAGCACCACGATATTGCGGCGGTTGCCCGCATCCACCCAGCGCCCGAACAGGGGCCCGAACAGCACATAGGTGGCGGTGAAGGCAATGCCCTGCAGCAGGCTCACCTGGGTATCGCTGAGCAGCAGGTCGCGCTTTACCGGGTCCACCAACAGATTGAGAATCTGGCGGTCGACGAAGGCGAGCACATAGGCGAGGGTGAGAAGCAACAGCCCCTGCCAGGCGTGAAAGCCGTCCAGGAGCAGGCCTCCCTGGCGCGGCTCGGCCACGCCGCTCTCCCCCGCCGGCCCGGCCATCAGCCCTGCCCCGCGAGCTGCTGGCGCAGCTTGAACTTCTGGATCTTGGTGGCGGACATGGGCCACTCGGTGACGAATATCACATCACGGGGCACCTTGAAACTGGCCAGCTTGCCCTTGCAGAAATCCATCAGTTCCCGACCGCTGGCGGACTGCCCCGGCATCAGTTCGACGAAGGCCACTGCCACCTCGCCGTAGTAATCGTCGGGGCGGGCCACCACCTGGGCGAGCTTGACCGCCGGGTGGCGGCCCAGGTAGGCCTCGATCTCGGCGGCGGCGACGTTCTCGCCACCGACCTTGAGCATATCCTTGATGCGGCCAAGAAAGTACACCGCGCCGGTTTCATCCAGGCGCCCGCAGTCGCCGGTCTTGACCCAGCCCCCCGGTAGAATGGTGGCGCGGGTGGCGGCCTCGTCCTTGTAGTAGGAGTGAAAGGCGTTGGGGCCGCGGAACTGGATCTCGCCCTCCTCCCCCACCGGCAGCACCTGGTCGTCCTCTTCCCGGGCGATGCGCACCTCGCAGCCAGCAACGGGCAGACCGTTGGTCTTGAGACGCAGATCCTCCGCCATGGAACGCCGGGTAAAGGATACGTAGCCCGCCGCCTCGGTCATGCCGAACAGCTGAAAGACGAGGATCTCGGGGGGCATCATCTCCTTCATCATCAGGTGGGTTTCGTAGGGGGCGATGGCCACCACGGTGCGCACCTGGGCGAAGTCCGCCGGGCTGTAGTCCGGTTCGCGCAACACCGGCAACAACAGGGTGAAGAATCCCGGGTACAAATGCTCGGGGCGTTCATTGCGGATCAGTCGCAGTGCCGCCGAACTCTGGTGGTGGATGGAGCTTAAAAAGCATGCCCCGTGGGCCAGGGCGCCGGCGGTGAGGCCGATGCCGCCCACATGGAAACAGGGCATGGGCACCCAGATCTTCTCCCCCGCCTTGAGCTCGGCGGATTCCGGGTAGGTGAAGGCCCAGGTTTGGTAGATGGCGCGGTGGGTCAGCTGGCAGGCCTTGGGGGCCGCCGAGGTGCCGGAGGTGAACAGCATCACCGCAATATCGTCGACACTGCCGGTTTCGTGCAGATCAGCCAGCTCATCGGCGGGGAGCGAGGCCCCTTCGTCGATCAGCGCCGCGAGGGGTACGAAGGGGGGCCGGGGCGAATCGCCGCACAATACGATGGTTTGCAGCAGCGGTGCGTTGGCGAGGGCCAGGGGTGCGTCGGCGGTGCAGGCGGCCAGGTCCGGGGCGGTCTGGAACAACAGGTCGCCAAAATTGACGTGGTCGTCGATGCGAGCCGTGGTGAACAACAGGCGAATATCGGAAAAGCCGAGGGCGTGGGCCAGCTCGTGGCTTTTGTAGCGGGCATTGATGGTGACCACGATGGCACCGAGCAGGTGGCAGGCAAAGTAGGCCAGCATGAATTCCGCGCAGTTGGGCATGAAGATGCCCACCCGATCACCGCGGCGAATGCCCCGGGAAATCATGCCCCGGGCCACCGCCTCCGCCTGGCGGTACAGCTCGCCGTAGCTGATGCGGTCGTCATCAATGATGGCGAACAGGCGCTCACCGTGGCGCGCCGCCTGGCGGCGCAGCAGGGCGCCGTGGGGTGGCAACATATCGCCATTGAAATTCTCGAACAGGTGACTGTCACCCATGGATCACAAACCTCCGTGCACATCGATGGTGGTGCCGTTGACATAGCTGGCGGCGTTACTGGCGAGAAACGCCACCACCTCGGCGATTTCCTGGGGCTGTGCCGCGCGTTTCAACGGCGTCATTTCCAGAAAGCGTTCCCGCACCCCGGGGCCGAGACGGGTGCCCATACCGGTGGCGATCAACGCCGGGGCCACGGCGTTGATGCGGATGCCGTGGGGCGCGAGAACTCGGCCCAGGGTAGCGGTGAGGTTGATCACCCCGGCCTTGGAAGCCCCGTAGTCGGCCTGGGAACTGCCGTTGCGCCCCGCCACCGAGGCCATGTTGACGATCACTCCACCTTTGCCGGCATCGATCATCCAGCGCGCCACCTGCTGGCACAGCAGCATCAGGGCGCTGACGTTGACGGTGAGGGTTTTCTGAATTTGTGCCGCGGTCAGCTCAAAAAACGGCGTGTTCTGATAATACGCGGCGTTGTTGACCAGGAGTGCCGGAGCGCCGATGGCCCCGTGAATACCGTCGAGCAACCCCGGCAGCGCGTCGAGATCAGCCAGATCACCGTGAAAATCCCGGTCCACCGCATCCGCGGGCGAGGCGGAGAGGTCGAGGCCGGCCACCCGAAACCCCCGGGCCTTCAGGGTGCGGCCGATGGTGGCGCCGAGTTCTCCGGCGCTGCCGGTGACCAGCGCCCATCCGTTGTCTGTTGTCATTGTCGTTCTCTTATCGGTTTGTAAAAACGCGCGCCTGCCGTATCCCTCAGGTTGCGGACAGCTTCACCAGCAGGGTACCGCGCCGCGCCTGATCCCCGGGATTGACCAGGATCTGCTCCACGGTGCCATCCCGGGGGGCCTTGACCTGCAACTCCATCTTCATGGCTTCGAGGGTCACCAGCACCTCCCCGGCGGCCACCTGCTGGCCCACCGTCACCGCCACGTTCACCACGCTGGCGTCCATGGGGGCCACCGGTTCTCCCTTGCGGGGGGCGCTGCCATCTCCAGCGCCGCCCACCCCGCCCCGGCGATTGCCCTGGCCGCGGCCAAAGATGGCGATATCGAGGGGCCCCCGGGAGGTGGCAACGGTGACGCGGCGCTCGGACAGGGGTTTCACGGCGGTTTCTGGCTCCTCAATCTGGGGTATGGATGCGGGCGGACAGCGGGCGGGGTCGGGGTGCCAGCCCCGCTCCACCGAGCCCGTGTCGTGGGCTACGTCGATGAATTCCCGCTCCTCCAGTACATGGCGCAGGTACGGAGCGGTGGTGGCGATGCCCTCCACCTTCAGATCGCCAAGGGCGTTCACCAGATGGCGGCGGGCAGTTTCCCGATCCGGGCCAAAGGCCTGCACCTTGCCGAACATGGCGTCGTAATGGCCGGGGATGACGTCGCCCGATTCGACACCGAAGTCGAGCCGAAGCCAGGGCCCCAGGGGAAGACTCAACCGGGAAATGGCGCCCGGGTCCGGGCGGAATCCTTCCCAGGGGTCCTCGGCGCCGATCCGCGCCTGGATGGCGTGGCCCTGGGCTCGCACCTCATCCTGGCCAAAATCCAGCGGTTCGCCGGCGGCGATGCGCAGTTGCCAGTCGACCAGATCGATACCGGTGACCAACTCGGTGACGCCGTGCTCCACCTGCAGACGGGTGTTCATTTCGAGGAAGTAAAAACGCTTGCCCGCCGGGTCGACGAGGAATTCCACCGTGCCCGCCGAGCGATAACCGACGCTGCGGGCCAGGGTCACCGCCGCATCCAGCATGGCGGCCCGCAGATCGTCCGGCAGTGACGGCGCGGGCGCCTCTTCAATCAGTTTCTGGTGACGGCGCTGCACCGAGCAATCGCGGTCGCCGAGATGCAGTACGGTGCCGTGCTGGTCGGCGAGAATCTGTACCTCCACATGGCGGGCATGGGAGACATAGCGCTCCAGGTAAACCTCGGCGCGGCCAAAGGCAGCCCCGGATTCCCGCCCCGCCTGTTCCAGCGCGGCCTCCAGTTCGCCCATTTCCCGCACCACCCGCATGCCGCGGCCGCCGCCACCGAAGCAGGCCTTCACCACCAGGGGAAAGCCGATGTCGGCGGCGATGCGCCGGGCGTCCACGGGATCGTCAATTACGCCTTCGGAGCCGGGCAGCAGGGGCACGCCCGAGGCCTTGGCAGCGGCACGGGCAGCGACCTTGTCACCCATGGTGGCGATGACATCCGCCTCGGGCCCGATGAAAGTGAACCCGGCGGCGACCACCCGGGCGGCAAAATCGGCGTTTTCACTCAGCAACCCGTAACCGGGATGAATGGCATCCACCCGGGCCTCCCGGGCCACGTCGAGAATCCGCTCGATATCGAGGTACGACTCCCGGGCTGGCGCGGGGCCGAGCAGGTAGGCTTCATCGGCCAGGCGCACATGGAGTGCGCCGGCGTCCGCTTCACTGTATACCGCCACGGCGCGGATACCCCGCACCTTGCAGGCCCGCAGCAGCCGTACCGCAATTTCGCCGCGATTGGCAACGAGAACAGCTCCCAGCATTCCGGTACTCATCGCCGCGCCACCTTCTCGGGATATTCACCCCAGGCCACCGAGAGGCTCTCGGCGATCACACGGCGGGTTTCCGAAGGCTCGATCACATCGTCGAGGGACAGATGGGCAGCCGCCTCCCAGGGCTCGGACTCCGTGGTCCACTCCCGGTACAGCTCCGCCGCCAGGGCGTCCGCCGCGGCGTCCCCCTCCTCGGCGGCGAGCTTCTCCAGGCGCCGGCGATATACGGTGCGCACCCCCGTTTCCGGCGCCATGAAGCCCAGTTCCGCCGAGGGCCAGGCGAAAATGAAATCGGGATGGGTCGGGCGCCCGCCCATGGCGAAGTGACCGCCGCCGTAGGCCTTGCGGATGATCACACCCACCTTGGGCACCGCCGCCTCGGAGATACGCAGGGCAAGTTTTTCATAGGCCTTGAGAATGCCGGTTTTCTCCGCCTCGGTACCCACCATCAGCCCCGGCACATCGTGGAGGAACACCAAAGGCACATTGAAGCTGTCGCACAGATCGACGAAATCCCGCTCCTTGGTGAGGGCGGCGGCATCGAGGGCCCCCGCCATCACCATGGGCTGGTTGGCGACGATGCCCACCGGATGGCCGTCGATGCGGGCGAAACAGGTGATCAGCGCCGGGCCCCAGTCATCGGCCCAGGGGAAAATACTGGCACCGTCGACGATGGCCTCGATGATCCGGTACATGTCGTAGCCGGTCTTGGCGCCGAGGGGTACCAGATCCCCCAACGCCTCGGGGGACACCGCCGGCGGCCGCGCCGGCGCCACCGGGGCGGGAAGGGCGCTGTTGGGGGGCAGAAAGGACAGAAACGCGGCGATGGCTTCCATCGCATCCGCCTCCGTGTCGACGCACATATGGGCGTTGCCCGCGGCCATGGCCTTGTCGGGGCCGCCCAGATCCTCGTCGCTGATCTCCTCACCGAGGGCCGATTCGATCACCGAGGGGCCGACCAGTGCCAGGGACGAATTCCTGATCATCACCACGAAGTGGGTGGTGGATGCGTGCAGCGCCGAATCCCCGTAGGAGGGCCCAAGCACGGCGGCGGCCCTCGGCACCAGGGGGCTGCCGTCGGTGGGCTTGAGAAAACTCTTGAAATCCAGGGGCAGGTGGCTGAAACGCCAGCCCATCACATCGGGGATGCGGCCCCCGTCGGCATCGCACAGCAGCACCAAAGGAAAGCCGTGGCGCTGGGCGTGCTCGATCAACCGGCCCTGCTTGCGCATGCTGGTGGGCGCGGTGGTGCCGGCAACGACACTGGAATCGATACCAATCACCCCCACCCGGCGACCATCCACCCGGGCAAAACCGGTGACCACGGCATCGCCGGGGATGTATTTTTCGCGGCGATATTCCGGCTGGCCAAGGGCACCGATCTCGAACCAGCTGCCCTCGTCGATCATCAGGGCGATGCGCTCGCGCACCGGCAGGCGGCCGGAGGCGCGGTGGCGGGCGAGGCCCTCGGGGCCGCCCATTTCCCGGGCTTTTTCCTGGCGCTGGCGCAGGTCAGCCACCAGTTGGGCCATGGTGCCGGGGGCTGTGGAATGCTGTGGGTTGTCGGCCATGCTGTCTGTCTCGTCAGGGAATGCCACAGGGGCGGTCAGTGGTCGTCGAGCCCGGGGAAACAGGGCTTGCGCTTTTCGAGGAAGGCGCGAATACCCTCCGCCGTATCCGCCGAGGATTGCAGCACGGTGAGGGCTTCCACCGAATAATCGAATTCCGCCCGCTCGATGCCGCGATTGATGATCTTCTTGCCCACCGCGTGGGCGAGGGGGGAATTGGCGGCGATCTTTTCCGCGATGGCCATGGCCTCCGCCATCAGGCGCTCGTGGAGCACCACTTTCTGCACCAGCCCGCACTGGAGGGCCTGGTGGGCATCGATGCGCTCCGCCGCCATCACCAGCAGCTTGGTCATCTGGCGGCCGATCACCGCCGGGGCGCGCAGCACCCCAAAACCGGGGACGAGGCCGAGGGCCGCCTCGGGCATGCCGAACAGCGCGCGATCCGAGGCGATCACCAGATCGCAGGCGAGGGTCAGCTCGCAGCCGCCCCCCAGGGCATAGCCGTTGACGGCGGCGATGATGGGCAGGTTGGCGTTTTCCACGGCGATGAAGGTCTCCATCACCTCCGCCTGGAAGGCGCGCTTCTGGGCCTGGGTCTTCAGGTCGGCGAAGCTGGCGATGTCGCCGCCGGCGGAAAATGCCCTGTCGCCGGCGCCGGTGATGATCACCGCGCGGGTGCGGCCATCCGTTTGCAGGCGCTGCAGTGCCTGGCGCAGATCGCCCCAGAAGGTGCGGGCCATGGCGTTGAGTTTTTCCGGGCGGTGCATCTCCAGGATGCTGATGGCGCCCCGGGGCTCGATGCGCAGATCGCCAATGACCTCGACATCCCGGGCGGGGGTGGACGAACTCATCATTATTCTCCTCGCTGGCTGGCCGGGGCGCGGAGCACCCCGGCCAGGGGGTTTTCGATGCCGACAGTGTTCACCTCGAATGGCGCCGCCACGTCCTATCCAAAGATAGAAATCGCGGAAAAGTCCGCGGGCGGTGGCGTCGATTCCGCTCCCCCACGGGGCGTGATAACCTCCGGCCCTGGCGTCCCGGCCCGACATCCGCCGGGACACAGGCTCCACGCAATCGGGCATGCCATGCGAATCCAGCGCGTCAAACTCCGGCCACCGGCCATCCTCTTCCCCCTCACCGAGCGGCCGCGATTGGTCAATCGCCTCGGCGATGCGGCGCGGGCGCGCCTGACCCTGCTGATGGCGCCGGCGGGCTTTGGCAAGTCGAGCCTCTTGCTGCAGTGGTACCAGGCCCTCAGGGACCAAGGCAAGGGTCCCTGCTGGCTGACGGTGGACAAGACCTTGAACGACGCCGGCGACCTGCTCGCCTACCTGCTCGCCGCCATCGGCGATGGCGCCCCCGGCAATGGCGGCGACCTCGGCGAGCTGCTCTACAACGACAACATCATCCCCGCCGATTACCTGCTCGACCGACTCCTCGATCTGCTCGACAGCCGCGCCGAACCCTGCCACGTGTTCATCGACGATTTTCACCTGCTCGGCGACGACGCCGTGGCCGCCATCGGCGAATTGCTGGAGCAATCCCCCGACGGCATGCACTTCTACATCGCCAGCCGCACCACCCCGAAGCTGCCCCTCGCCCGCGCCCGGGCCATGGACGCGGTGGTGGAGATCGACGCCCAGGCGCTGAAATTCAGCCTGCAGGAAACCCGCGAGTTCCTCGACCAGAACACCAGCGAGGCGATTCAGGACGCGACCCTCGCCGACCTGGTGGCGGGCACCGAGGGCTGGATCACCGGCCTCAAGCTCGCCAGCCTCGCCATGCGCCGGGGCGTCGCGCCGGACAAATTGCTCGGCACCGTGAACGGTCGCAACCGCACCGTGGCGGAGTATTTTTCCGAGGAGGTGCTGTCGCCCCAGAACAGCGCGATCCGGGATTTCATGGTCAAAACCTGCATTCTCGAGCGCTTCTGCCCCGAGCTGTGCAACGCCGTCACCGGCAGCGACGACGCCCGCGCCATGATCAACGAGGTGGAAGCCAAGGGGCTGTTCCTGTTCCAGCTCGACGAGGAGCGCCACTGGTACCGCTATCACCACCTGTTCGCCAACTATCTGGCGCGGCAGCTGGGGGAGAGCGACCCGGCCCTCAAACAACAGCTCCATCTGCGCGCCAGCCGCTGGTTGCAGGAGGAGGGTTTCGTCACCGAGGCCATGGAACACGCCCTGCAATCCGGCGACATGACCCACGCCGCGAGCCTGCTGGAGGCGAGCTGCCACGATTTCACCTACAACGGCAACATCCGCCTGGTGGCGCGCTTTGCCGGCAAGATCCCCGAGGCGGTACTGAACCGCCAGCCGCGCACCCTGCTCACCCTGTCGTGGTTCCACACCCGGGGCATGCGCTTCGAGAAAAGCGAGGAGATCCTCGCCACCACCAGCGCCCTCATCGACCAGCTGGAAGCCGAAGGGGCTCTTGGGGATGCCCAGATCCGCGAATTGCGCTACCTGCTGCTGCACCGCCGCATGCTGCTGACCTCCGCCCGGGACGATGTGGTCACCCTCGAAAAGCAATGCCGCCAGCTGCTCGACGACTACCCGGAGATGACCCACCCCTACATGGTGGGCACCACCTACTGCCACCTGCTGCTGTCCCGGCGGGAGCAGTACAAGCTCGACGACCTGGAGCAGTTGTGGCTCTCGGTGAAGGGTGTCGAAAGCCGCTCCCCCTACGCCTTCCTGGTGCCGGCCCTCCGGGCCGACCTCGGGCCCTCGCTGTTCTTTGCCGGCAAGACCGCCGCCGCCATGGAGACCCTCGAGGGCGGCCTCGACAAGGGCATCCGCTACGCCGGTGCCCGCTCCGCCATCGCCGCCCTGCCCGCCCTGCCCCTGGCGGAACTCGCCTACGAGGGCAACGACCTGCAACGGGCCGAGCAACTCCTGGCGGACGCCCTGCCCTCGGCCCGCAAGATGGGCTACATCGATCAACTCATGCCCGGGGTCTTGACCCTCGCCCGCCTGCACCGCGCCCGGGGCAACCACGACGAGGCCCTGGGGGCCCTGGACGGCGGCATGGTGATCGCCCTCGACCGGGATCTGGAGCGCTTCCGCCTCGCCCTGGTCAACGAGCGCATCCGCTACCTGATCCAGGACGGCGACGTCAACGGCGCCATCCGCTATGCCCGCCAGTCCGGCATCCTGATCCCCGGCCGCGACATGCTGCCCCACCCCGGCGTCACCACCAGCGACGAGCTGCTGGCGAGCGCCTGGGTGCGCATTGCCCTCGCCCGCAAGTCCATCGCCGACGGCCTCCACGTGGCCAAGCACTGGCGGGCCTTTTGCGCCAAGCGGGGAGCCATTCGCTCCCTGGTGCGCTGGGACCTGCTCCACGCCCAGCTGTACTTTCTCGACGGCCAGGAGAGCGAGGCCCAGCGCCCCCTGCGGGAAGCCCTGGCCCACGGCGCGGCGAGCGCCCTGCGGCGCAGCTTTATCGACGAGGGCGCGCTGGTCAAAACCCTGCTCACCCAGGCCTACGGCCTGCAGCCGGTGACCGCCGAGCCCGCCGAGACCTTCGCCAGCGAGCTGCTGCGCATCTTCGAGGGCGCCACCGATACCGAGCTGTTGGCCACCGCGGCGGACACCGAGGGCCTGCACGACAGCCTCACCAACAACGAGCTGAAGATCCTCACCATGGCCGGCCACGGCCTGCGCAACCGGGAGATCGCCAGCCGCCTGGGGATGACCGAGGGCTCCATCAAGTGGTACATGCAGCAGATCTACGACAAGCTCGGCACGCGGCCCCGCACCCGCGCCATCGACAAGGCCCGCAAGCTGGGGTTGATACCCTGACGGGCGGCAGTTGAGAGACCCGCGACGGGACACCTGGGGTAATTTTTCAAGGTCACAAAAACAAAACCCCCGGCCCAACAGGCCGGGGGTTTTGCGTGGTGGCGACCGTATCAGGCCATCAGTACTCGTAGGTGACCTTGATGCCGGTGGTGCGGGGCGCGCCGCCGAAGCGGTTGGCGCCGAGGGCACCGAGGCTCGATCCCCAGTAGGCGTATTCCTCGTCGCCGAGGTTCTTGCCGAACACCGAGACCTTCCACTGCTCCTTCGGCAGGGTGTAGGTGACGCTGGCATCCACCACCGTGTAGGAGGGTTCGAGGATGGTGTTGCGGTCATCGAACCACTGGGAGTCGGTGTAGGTGCCCGCCAGCCGCACGTTGATGTTGCCGCCATTGCTGGTGGGGTAGTCGTAGAGCAGCTGGGCGCTGTAGGAATCCTCCGGCACCCGGGTGAAGTCGAGGCCCTTGGCGATACCGGGATCGGGCACGCCATCCCCGGTCACGTCGAAGCCCTCGTACTCGTCGAAGGAGGCGTCGGTGTAGCCGTAGCCGACGGTCAGCACCAGCTGGTCGGTGAGCTGGGCCACCAGGTCGATTTCAAAGCCGTCGATGCTGGCCTGGGCAGCGTTGCCGGTGGACTGGGTGACGCCCACGCCGCTCGGCACCAGGATGGTGCGCTGCAGATCGTCGTAGTCGTTGCTGTAGATGGCGGCGTTGACCCGCAGGCGGTTGTCGAACCAGTCGCCCTTGTAGCCCAGTTCCAGGGCGGTCACCTCCTCGGAGTCGAAGGGCGGCAGCAGGTTGTTGCCCCTGAGGCTGAAACCGCCGGAGCGGAAGCCCCGGGTGGCGGTGGCGTAGACCAGGTGGTTCTCGTCCGGCGTCCAGGTGAGGCCCAGTTTCGGCGAGAAGTCGTTCCAGTCATCATCGCCGGTGGGGCCGAGGTTGCAGGGCAGGGACAGGTCGCGGATGCGCAGCTTGGGATCGGCGATGGAGGTGTCGAGGGGGCAGCCGCCGAAGGGCACGGTCTGGGCCTCGATGTTCTCCTGGGTGTAGCGGCCGCCGACGGTGAGCACCCACTGCTCGGCGAAAGTGAAATCCACTTCGCCGAAGAGTGCCTGGGAATCCTGCTCCATGTGGTTGCCGGAGGCAAACACGTTGGCGCCGTTGTTGAGGGCGCGGCCCTCCCGGTAGTCCTGCTCCTGCTCGAAGTGGTAGGCGCCGAGGGTGAACTCGACCCAGTCGGAGAAGGTGGAAGCGTAGCGGATCTCCTGGGAGAACTGGTCCTGCTCCAGGTCGATGCTCTGGTTGAAGCCGCTGAAGCCCGAGCCGTCGAAGTCGGTGTGGTTGTAGACCGACAGGTCGCGGTAGCCGCTGATCGCGGTGATCACCCCGTGGCCCAGATCCCAGTTCATCTCCAGGGTGAAGGAATCCACCTCGATGTCGGACTCGCCGGGGTTGTCGAGGCGGATATCCCACCAGTCATCGGGCTGGCGGAAGCCGTTGTTGTAGGGCAGGTTGCCGGGCACCTCGAAGCCAATGGCGGCCACCGAGTCGCCATCCTCCTCGTAGCCCTCGACGATCAGGGTGGCGTCGAAGTTCTCGGTGGGGGTCAGGGTCAGGGTGGCGCGGGCAACGGTGGAATCGGTCTTGCCGAAGTCATCCCCGCCCTTCTCCAGGTTGTTGTAGTAGCCGTCGTGGCCGCGCTTCAACACCGCCAGGCGGCCGGACAGCAGGCCCTCCACCAGGGGGCCCTGGATGCCCACGGCGATGTCCTGGCGGCCGTAGTTGCCCATCACCGCCTCGGCGTCGAGGCCAAATTCCCCATCGGGGCGCTTGGTGCGCACCACCACGGCACCGCCGGTCACGTTGCGACCGAACAGGGTGCCCTGGGGGCCCCGCAGGATCTCGACGGATTCCACGTCGAAGGTGTCGAGCAGGGAGCCGTAGTTGACGCCCCAGAACACGCCGTTCTGGAACACACCCACCGCCGGGGAATCGGACGGGGTGGTGCCGGACACACCCATGCCGCGGATGGTGAAGTTCTGGTTGCCCACCTGGCTGGACGGTTTCAGCTCCACGTTGGGGGACATCATGCCGAGGTCCCCGAGATCGTCGGCGAACACCGCCTTGAACTGGGCCTCGCCGAAGGCGGTCATGGCGATGGGTGTATCCTGGGCCGCCTCGCCCTCGGCCTTCTTGCGGGCGCGGACCACGATCTCCTCCAGGAGGCTCGACCGCGCCTGGGTCTCGGCGGCCTGCTCCTGGGCCAGGGCGCCCGGTACCACCAGGGACGCGGCCAGGGACAGCGCGGTGGCCAGTCTGGTCATTGGATAGGATGCGAGCGAATGTGTGTTGGACATAGGTTCCCCCATTGGATGGCTTATCTTGGTGGTTTGAGCTGAGCGGAAAGCGAAATCGCGAGCCTTTTTCATCGGTGAATACGCCTTGGTTTTATAGGTTAAGGTCATCGAGTACAGCCGTGACACCCTGACCATAGAACGGCCGACCGCCAACGGGTACCTCACTAAAGATAGCCGACTGCCAGAGGTGCCGGCTATCTTTGGTGAGGTGTCCCGGGGCGCGCCCCGGGCCACAGTCCAGTGCGACCCACACCCATAACAATGCTCTCTCCACGGGAGGAAACCATGTCATCCAGCTGCCCCCACGCCTCACTGACAACCACCAAGGACAGCGTGCCCCACCCCTTCTACGAGGCGCTGCGCGCCACTGGCCCGATCCACTGGGACGGGGAGATGAAGGGCTGGCTGGCGATTTCCCACGATATCTGCAAATACGTGCTGAGCCACGAGGAGCTGTTCCGCCACCCCTACGCGGACGCCGACGCCACCATGATCGAGGTCAAGGGCGGGCCCCGCAATATCACCGTGCTCCAGGGGGAGGAGCACGACCGCATGCACCGCTACCTGATGAAGCTGTTCAACCCGGAGGCGATCCGCGCCTACACCGAGCACCACATCGTGCCGGTCACCGATCTGCTGCTCGGCCGCCTCGAGGGCCGGGGCCGGGGGGAACTGTTCAGCGCCTTCTGCAAGCCCCTGCCCGGTCGCACCTTCATGTCCCTGTTCGGCATGGACCCGCCGGGGGACGACTTCATGGCCCATGTGGTGGAACTGCACGACACCATCATGCACTGGGCGGGCGGTCGCCATTACCTCGGCCCCGAGGCCACCGACGCCGCCCTCGCCGCCTCCCGGGAGCTCAACGGCATTCTCCTGCCCTACATCCGCAAGAGCCGCGACAACCCCGGGGACGACCTGTTGGGCCGCCTGTGGCGCGAGGCGCCGGAGCTGTTCGGGGAGATCGGCGAGGCGGACATGCTGGCCATCTGCCGGGAGCTGTACCTGGCGGGCAGCGACACCACGGTGCTCGCCATGGCCAACGCCATCTACCTGCTGCTCACCGATCACGCCCTGTACGAACGGATCCACAGCGACAGGGATGGCAGGCTGCTGGACAATTTCATCGAGGAGGTGATGCGCACCCACGGCTCGGTCGAGTACCGCTACCGCATCGCCAACCAGGATATCGAGCTCGGCGGCCAGCAGATCAGGAAGGACCAGATCGTGTTCACCATCAACGCCGCCGCCAACCGGGACCCGGCCCACTACAGCTGCCCCGCCCGGGTGGACCTCGACCGCCCCCGCCCCCGGGACCACATCGCCTTCAACACCGGCCCGCGCATCTGCATCGGCGCCGCCCTCGCCCGGGCGGAGATGAAGGTGGGCATAAGGGCCCTGCTCGATCGCCTGCCGGGGCTGCGCCTCGACCCCGACGCCGAACCGCCGCGCTTCAAGGGGTTCTTCACCCGGGCCTGGCAGCCCCTCTACGTGCTGTTTGGCTGACAGTCGGCGAAAGGGTCCTGCCATTGACAAAAAAGCCCGGGAAATCCGGGCTTTTTACTGGCGTGGGCCTCACTCCGGCAGCGCCACGTTCCAGCCGCCGCCGTTGATATGGGTGCCGCCATCCACGAACAGGGTGTTGCCGGTGACAAAGCAGGCGTCGTCACTGGCGAGGAACAACGCCACGCCGGCGATATCCCTGTCCGGGTCGCCGATGCGGCCCATGGGGGGCAGCTGGGCGCCCTGGGCGAGCTCCGGGCTCTGCTCCAGCAACTTCACCAGGGCCACCGTCATCGCCGCCGGGCAGATGACGTTGGCGCAGATCTGGTGGGGGGCCCACTCCCGGGCGAGGCTCCGGGTCATGGCCCGCAGCGCCTCCTTGCCGACGTTGTACTCGAGGGTGCCGCTGTAGGCGTTGACCCCGTTGATGGAGCAGAGGTTGATGATCCGCCCCCGGCCACTGGCCTTGAGGTGGGGAAAGGCCGCCTGCATGGCCCAGAAGCAGGCCCAGACGTTCATGTCGAGACCGTGCCGCATCTCGGCATCGGACTTGTTCTCGGCGCGGCGGAAGGTGCCGCCGCCCCAGGCGTTGTTCACCAGGATATCGACGCCGCCAAAATGTTCGACGGCCCTGTCCACCATGGCGAGCACCTGGGCCTTGTCCCGCACATCGGTGGCGAGGAACTCCGCGCCCACGGCGAACTCATCGCGCAGGGACTGGGCCACCGCCGCGCCATGGTCGGCATCGATGTCCGCCACCAGGATGTTGGCGCCCTCGCCGGCCAGGCGGCGGGCAATGGCCCGGCCGATGCCGTCCCCGGCGCCGGTGATGATGGCGGTGCGTTCGGAAAGTTTTTTCATGCTGCCCCCTGTGATGGATGTGTCCCCCGGGCGCGGGCCGGAAAACCTTTAACCGGGGGCGGATAACCCGTATATTTGCCCCTCCGCACCCCGTCGCGCCGGGCCCGGCAGTATGCACAGCCCCTCCCTGCCGCCGCAATGCCCGTCGCCCGCGGACCTGTTCAACACACCCATGAAACCCTTCAAATCATCGATAAAAGGAGTCTGACAATGGCCACGTATGTACTTTGCCACGGCGGTGGCATGGGCGGCTGGATCTGGAAATTCGTCAAGCCCGCGCTGCTTGCCGCCGGCCACGACGTCTACACCCCCACCTACACCGGCTTTGGCGAGCGGGAGCACCTGCTGAGTGCCGATGTCGACCCCCAGCTGAACGTCACCGACATCGTCAACGTGCTGGAGAAGGAAGACATCACCGACTGCATCCTCGTCGGCCACAGCTACTCCGGCGCCATCCTGCCGGGCGTGGTGGCCCGCGCCGGGGATCGCGTGCGCCGCGTGGTGCTGTTCGATTCGCTGATCTGCTACACCGGCGAGGCGGTTGGCGTGGCTCTGGGTTTCGTGCCCAAGGAGCAGGCGGAGGGCGCCCTCGCCGCGGTCAAGGCCGGGCAGATTCCCCCGGGCGCCGGCGTGCACCTGCAGCAGCGGGAGATGGCCAGGCAGCACCCCATGGACATGTCCCCCGAGCGCCAGCAGTGGCTGCTCGACCACCTCTCCGACATGCCCCTGACCTGCAACATCACCCCGGTGGCGGTGGGCGCCGAAACCCTGAAGGGCAAGCCGGTGGACTACGTCGCCGCCTCCGACACGGTGATCAAGCCCCTCCACGGTCGCGCCAGGGAGCTCGGCTGGACGGTCCACGAACTCAAGGGCGACCACGCCTTTCTGGTGGGCCAGCCGGAATGGACGGCGAAGTTCCTCCTCGGACTCGCCTGATACCCCGGGCGGGGCCACCGAGGCCCCGCCTTCTCCTTCTCCACCCCCCTTAGCTTTAAGCCCCTTACCCCTAGCCTAAAGCTCAGGTAGCGAAAAAATTTTCGCCCATCGGCCCCGGGGGACGACACACCCCTCCGATTTTTGCAGCCCCGCCCCACAATTGATGCAACCAACTGTTACAAAAGGTAATTACAACCCACCACAAGGGGCCGGCAGGGCCGCCGAGGTGCCAGCGTCGACTGCTCATAAATAAGTGGCTGGACCCATGGGCGGCGGGGCGGGGGGCGCCGGGGAGTATCTTGATTCACCTCGACGGCCGGGTATACTGGGGCTCGCCCGGCTTCCCGGACGCACCAAAATCAGGCAAAAAACCGCCCAAAAACAGATTGTTACCCAATGACAGCAAGACCTCTCAACAGTCGCCAGGATCGTCGCCACGGCAAGGCCCGCCCGGGGGTGTGGCGGTGATTTCCCCGCGCCATGTGGCCAGCCTGTTCGTGGTCTGCGTGGCCCTGTGGCTGTTGCTGTCGGGGCAGTCCAAGCCGCTGCTCCTCGGCCTCGGTCTCGCCTCGGTGGTGCTCACCCTGTTCGTCGCCCTGCGCATGGAGATCCTCGACCACGAGAGCCACCCCCTGGCCCTGTCCCCCAAGCTGGTGGTGTACTGGATCTGGCTCGCCGGCCAGGTGGTGCTCTCCAGCCTCGCGGTGAGTCTCGCGGTGCTCGCGCCCCGGGGCCGCGTGGCCCCCGCCACCGCCCGCATCGCCACCGGCGAACGCAGCGACATCGGCCACACCATTTTCGCCAACTCCATCACCCTCACCCCGGGCACGGTGTCCATGGCCGTCGAGGACGGCTTCATCGAGGTTCACAGCCTCAATGGGGAAAACATCGCCAGCCTGCAACAGGGCGAGATGCTGCGCCGCATTCCGGACCCGGGCAGGCCCTCATGACAGCGCTCGGCATCACCGCTATCGCCATCCTGGTGGTGATAGGGATGGCACTGGTTCGCGCCTTTATCGGCCCCACCATCTACGACCGGGTGCTGGCGGTCAACATGGTCGGCACCAAGACGGTGCTGCTCATCTGCGTGATCGATTTCCTCGGCGGCAACGGGGATTTCCTCGACATCGCCCTGGTGTACGCCCTGATCAACTACATCGGCGTGATCGCCATGCTCAAGTTCTACGGCGACGAATCCCGCATCTCGCCCCCGCAGAGTGGGGGCTGACGCCATGCAGGAGATCATCGGCGCCATCCTGCTGATCACCGGCAGCCTGTTCGGGGTGATCGGCGCCCTCGGCTTGCTGCGCTTCCCGGACTTCTTCACCCGCATGCACGGGGCGAGCATCACCGACACCCTCTGCGCCATCCTCATCATCGCCGGGCTGATGGTGCTGTCCGGCAAGTTCCTGGTGATCGCCAAGTTGCTGATGGTGCTGTTCTTCCTGCTGTTCACCACCCCCACCGCCGCCTACGGCCTGGCCCGCACCGCCCTCAAGGCGGGATTCAAGCCCGCCGTGGCGGACAACCCCCGGGAGCGCTGATGGAACAGTTAATCGTCAGCGTGCTGCTCGCCTTCCTCGCCGCCACCGCGGTGGCGGTGATCCGCCTGCACAACCTGTTCACCGTGGTGATGCTGTTCGGGGTCTACAGCCTGCTGTCCGCCAGCGTGTTCCTGATCATGGACGCCGGCGACGTGGCCTTCACCGAGGCGGCGGTGGGGGCCGGCATCACCACCGTGCTGATGCTTTCCACCGTCGCCCTCACCGGCGCCCGGGTGCGGCGCCGCAAGGGCCGGGCCCGCACCCTGCTGCCCCTGGCGCTGGTCAGCCTCACCGGCCTCGCCCTGGTGTGGGGCACCCTCGACCTGCCCTCCTACGGCGACCCGGACGCCCCCATCCACCACCATGTGGCGCCCCGCTACATCGAGCAGTCCCCGGTGGAAATCGGCATCCCCAACATGGTGGCGTCGATCCTCGCCAGCTACCGGGGCTTCGATACCCTCGGCGAGGTGACGGTGGTGTTTACCGCCGGGCTCGGCGTGCTGTTGCTCCTCGGCGGCCGCCGCAAGCGCGGGGAGGATGACGAGGGATGAGTCGCGACCCCGTTCTCAAGGTCACCGCCAAGTTCCTGATCCCGCTGATCATGCTGTTCGCCCTGTACGTGCAGTTCCACGGCGAGTACAGCCCCGGCGGTGGCTTTCAGGCGGGGGTGATCTTCGCCTCGGCGATCATCCTCTACGGCCTGGTGTTCGGCGTCGAGCAGGCGCGCCAGGTGCTGCCCCTGGCTTTCATGGTGCGCCAGGCCGCCGCCGGCGTGCTGCTCTTCGGCGGCGTGGGTGTGGTCTCCCTGCTGCGCGGCGGGGAGTACCTCAACTACAACCTGCTGGCGGCGGATCCGGTGGCGGGCCAGCACCTCGGCATCATCCTGGTGGAACTGGGGGTGGGCCTTACCGTCACGGCGGTGATGGTGATCATTTTCTTCGCCTTCGCCGGGAGGGGCCGGGACTGATGGATTGGCTCGCGCACCATCTCGGCCAGTACAACTACTGGGTGGCCATCTTCCTCATGATGACCGGGTTCTACACCGTGATCAGTCGCGGCAACCTGGTGAAGCAGATCGTCGGCCTCAATATCTTCCAGACCTCCGTGTTCATCCTCTATATCAGCCTGTCCAACGTGGAGGGGGGCGCCGCGCCCATCGTCCGCGAGGGTGTCAAGCTGTTCTCGAACCCGCTGCCCCATGTGCTGATCCTCACCGCCATCGTGGTGGGGGTGGCCACCACCGCCCTGGGGCTCGCCCTCACGGTGCGCATCCGCGAGGCCTACGGTTCCATCGAGGAAGACGACATCCGCGCCAAGGATGACGCCCTGTGATCTTGCAAAACCTCATCGCCCTGCTGGTCATCATCCCCCTGCTCGCGGCCCCCGCCTGCCTGCTGCTGCCCCGGCGCCTGGCCTGGGGCGCGGCCACCCTGGTGTCCGCCGCGGTGTTCGCCCTCGCCGTCCTGCTGCTCTGGAGGGTCCAGGTACAGGGGGTGGTGAGCTATCACCTCGGGGGCTGGCCGCCGCCCTGGGGCATCGAGTACCGGGCCGATGCCCTGAACGCCCTGGTGGCGCTGATCGTCGCCGCCATCGGCGCCCTGGTGATGCCCTACGCCCGGCGCAGCGTGGCGGCGGAGGTGGAGGAGCGCAACCAGGCGGGTTTCCACGCCGCCTACCTGCTGGCGCTGTCGGGGCTGCTCGGTATCACCCTCACCGGGGATCTGTTCAACCTTTTCGTGTTTCTCGAGATCTCGTCCCTGTCGAGCTACATCCTCATCAGCCAGCACCGCGACCGCCGCGCCCTGGTGGCGGCCTACCAGTACCTGGTGGTGGGCACCATCGGCGCCACCTTCCTGTTGATCGGCATCGGATTGCTGTACGGCATGACCGGTACCCTCAACATGGCGGATCTGGCCGAGCGCCTGCCCCTGGTGGACGGCACCCGCACGGTGTACACCGGCTTTGCCTTCATCGTCGTGGGGGTGGGCATCAAGCTCGCCCTCTACCCCCTCCACTGGTGGCTGCCCAACGCCTACACCCATGCCCCCTCGGTGGCCAGCGCCTTCCTCGCCGCCACCGCCACCAAGGTGGCGGTCTATGTGCTGCTGCGGGTTCTGTTCACGGTGTTTAGCGCGGAATTCTCCTTCCGCTCGGCGTTCTTCCACAGCGCCCTGATCACCCTGGCGGCGGCGGCCATCATCGCCGGGTCCGCCATGGCCATCGTCCAGGTCAACGTCAAGCGCCTGCTGGCCTACTCCAGCGTCGGCCAGATCGGCTACATGGTGCTCGGCCTCGCCATGCTGAGCGGCCTCGGCCTCACCGCCGCCACCCTGCACCTGTTCAACCACGCGCTGATGAAGGGGGCCCTGTTCCTCGCCCTCGGTTGCGTGGCGCTGCGTCTCGGGGGCTGCGGGCTGAATGACATGAAGGGCCTCGGCCGGCGCATGCCCCTCACCATGGCGGCGTTCGTGATCGGCGGCCTGAGCCTCATAGGCGTGCCCGGCACCGTCGGCTTCATCAGCAAGTGGTACCTGGTGCTGGCGGCCATCGAGCTCGGCTGGTGGCCGCTGATCGCGGTGATCCTGGTGGGCTCGTTGCTGGCCGTGGCCTATGTGTGGCGGGTGGTGGAGGTGGCCTACTTCCAGGAGGCGGAGGGCGAGCGCTGCGAGGCGCCCCTGTCGATGCTGATTCCCACCTGGATCCTGGTGCTCGCCAATATCTACTTCGGCCTCGACACCCGCCTGCCGGTGACCCTGGCCCAGGACGCCGCCCTGCTGCTGACGGGAGGTAATCCGTGAATCCCCAGCTGGCCCTGCAACTGACCCTGGTGGTGCCCCTGGCCGGCGCGCTGCTCATCGCCCTCGCCGGGCGCTGGCCCAACCTGCGGGAGACCCTCACCCTCGCCACCGCCGGCGCTCTGTTCTACCTGGTCTTCCAGGTGTTCCTCGCGGTGGGCGCCAACAGCGACCCCAACGCCCTCTACATCGAGCTGTTCAGCCTGCTGCCGGGGCTCGCCATCGCCCTCCACTCCGAGCCCCTGTCGATCCTCTTCGCCCTGGTGGCCAGCGGCCTGTGGATCGTCACCTCGGTGTACGCCATCGGCTACATGCGGGCCAACAAGGAAAAGTACCAAACCCGCTTCTATGTGTGCTTCGCAGTAGCCATTTTCGGCGCCATGGGGGTGGCCTTCGCCGCCAACCTGCTGACCCTGTTCCTGTTCTACGAGGTGCTGACCCTCTCCACCTATCCCCTGGTGGCCCACAAGGGGGACGCCAAGGCCCGGGCCGGGGCGCGCACCTACCTGGGCATCCTGCTCGCCACCTCCATCGGCCTGTTCCTGCCCGCCATGCTGTGGACCTACGCCCTGGCCGGCACCCTGGATTTCCGCGCCGGGGGCATCCTCGAGGGCACCATCGGCGGTACCGCCGCCACGGTGCTGCTGCTGCTTTACCTGTTCGGCATCGGCAAGGCGGCGGTGATGCCCATCCACCGCTGGCTGCCGGCGGCCATGGTGGCCCCCACCCCGGTGTCGGCCCTGCTCCACGCCGTGGCGGTGGTCAAGGCCGGGGTGTTCACCTTCGCCAAGGTGGTGATCTACATCTTCGGCCTCGACTTTCTGGTGGACGTGCCCCACGAGGTCATCGCCGCCTATATCGCCGGCTTCACCATCGTCGCCTCCTCGGTGCTGGCCCTGCGCCAGACCAACATCAAGCGCATGCTGGCCTACTCCACCGTGTCCCAGCTGTCCTACATCCTGCTGGCGGTGCTGGTGCTCACCCCCCTGTCGGGGATGGGTGGGATCATCCACATCGTCGCCCACGCGGTGGCCAAGATCACCCTGTTCTTCGCCGCCGGGGCCATTTACGTGGCGAGCAAGAAGACCGAGATCCACCAGCTCGACGGCATCGGCTTTCGCATGCCCATCACCATGGGGGCCTTCGCCATCGCCGCCCTGAGCATGATCGGCGTGCCGCCCACCGGGGGCTTCGTCTCCAAGTGGTACATGATCGCCGGGGCGTTCCAGAACGACAGCTACTTCGTGCTGGGGGTGTTGAGCCTCTCCACCGCCCTGAATGCCGCCTACTTCCTGCCGGTGATCTTCCGGGCCTTCTTCCTGCGGGAGAGCGAGGCCCCCGCCAAACCCCACGGCGAGGCGCCGGTGCCCATGGTGGCCGCCATCTGCGTCACCGCCACCCTGACCTTGCTGGTGTTTTTCCTCAACGGACCGCTGGTGGCCTTTGAAAACGCCGTGCTGGGAGTGACCCCATGACCGATCCCCACCGCAAGAGCTGGCTGTACCGGCCGGAGAACCGCGGCAAACTGTGGTGGGGCTTTGCCCTGGTGCTGGCCGCCACGGTACTGGCCCAGCTGGCATTCCCCCTCCACGGCCACTTCGGCTTCGACGAATGGTTTGGCTTCAACGCCCTGTTCGGCTTCGCGTCCTGCGCCGCCATGGTGATCCTCGCCAAGGTGCTGGGCTTCCTGCTGAAACGCCCCGACAGCTATTACGACGACGATGCTTGAGCTGCTGCTGCCCCCCGCCCTGATCCTGGTCCTCGGCGCCTTCCTGATCGGCCCGGTGCGGGCTCCCCTGCGCCCGCTGATCGTGCTCGGCGCGCCGCTGCTGACCCTCTACGCCATCTGGCAGATGGAGGACGGCATCCTCCTCACCGCCCAGTTCCTCGGCTACGAGATCCAGCTCATCGAGGCGAGCCCCCTGCGCCGCCTGTTCGCCACCATCTTCGCCATCATGGCCTTCGCCGGTGGGCTGTTCGCCTTCCGCCAGGCCAAATGGTGGGAGCTGGCCGCCGCCCAGGCCTACGCCGCCGGGGCCATTGGCGTGTCCTTCGCCGGGGATCTGATCACCATGTTCCTGTTCTGGGAGCTGATGGCGATCTTCTCCACCGTGGTGGTGTGGTGCGGCGGCACCGAGGGGGCGCGCCGCGCCGGCATCCGCTACGCCACCATGCACCTGCTGGGGGGCGTGCTCCTCAAGATCGGCATCGAGGGGGTGATGATCCACACCGGCTCCATCGAAATACAGCCCATACCCCTGACCAATTTCGACGGCTGGCTGATTCTCATCGGGGTGCTCATCAACGCCGCCGCGCCGCCGGTGTCCGCCTGGCTGGCGGACGCCTATCCCGAATCGAGCCCCTCCGGGTCGGTGTTCCTCTCCGCCTTTACCACCAAGACGGCGGTGCTGGCGCTGATTTTGCTGTTCCCCGGGGAGCAGATCCTGATCTGGATCGGCCTCTACATGATCTTCTACGGGATCATCTACGCCCTGCTCGAAAACGACATGCGCCGCATCCTCGCCTACTCCATCGTCAACCAGGTGGGGTTCATGGTGTGCGGCATCGGCATCGGCACCGAGATGGCCATCAACGGCGCCGCCGCCCACGCCTTCGCCCACATCATCTACAAGGCGCTGCTGTTGATGTCGGCGGGCTCGGTGCTGTACATGACCGGGCGGCGCAAGTGCAGCGAACTGGGGGGGCTGGTCCACTCCATGCCCCTCACCGCCATCTGCGGGATCATCGGCGCACTGGCCATCTCCGCCTTTCCCTACACCTCCGGCTTCGTCACCAAGTCGATGATCTCCCAGGCCGCCGCCGACCAGCACTTCACCACCGTATGGCTGCTGCTGGTGGCCGCCTCCGCCGGGGTGTTCCTCCACGCCGGCATCAAGTTCCCCTGGTTCGTGTTCTTCCAGAAGGATTCCGGCCTGCGCCCCAAGGACCCGCCCTGGAACATGCGCGCGGCGATGGTGCTGTTTTCCGTGGCCTGCATCGCCCTCGGGGTGTTTCCCCAGTGGCTCTACGGCCTTCTGCCCTACCCGGTGGACTACGAGCCCTACACCGCCAGCCACCTGGTGAGCCAGTTCCAGCTGCTGCTGTTCTCGGGGCTCGCATTCTTCGCCCTGCTACCCCTGATGAAGCGCACCCTGACCCTCAGCCTCGACACCGACTGGCTGTGGCGGGTGGCGGGCTTCCACCTCGGTCGGGGCATGGTGAACGGCCTCGCCCGGCTGCGGGCCGGCATCCTCCAGCTGGCGGACGGCCTCTGGCAGCGGGCGGCCAACGGCCCCTGGCGCCACGGCGCCCTGGCCTACCAGAGCACCAGCCGGATGCTGTCCTGGGCGCTCCTGGTGCTGCTCATCCTGGTGTCCGCCAAGTTCCTGCTGTGAGGCCCGGGCGCCCGCCGCCACACAGGATTTGCCCTTCCCGGTTATTTTTGCCACAAGCTATTGTGCTTTGGAAAAAGGACGCTTACCTTAGGCCCCGATGGTTGTGCATTCGTCCGCACAGCTCTATCGGTACCGCACCGAACACCATCACGAGGAGGCGCCCCATGACTACCTCAGTACCCGAAGATCACGGCACCGCCAATGTGATCGACCTGTTCACCGGAAGACCCTACTCCGACCGCTTCAACCGCCGCATCATCCGCCTCGCCCCCGAGCTCGATGGCCTGGAGATGATCTACTCCAACGAGGCCAATCCCTCCCGCTTCTTCACCCTCAAGGTGCTGTGCTGGGCGCTGCGGGCGGACGGCGAGGTGGTGGGTCTGGTGCCCTGGCTGAACGGCATCACCGCCTGCCCTGACCTGCAGGATCCCCTCCACGGCCACTGGGAGGGTTACTACGATCCGGGCATCGACGAGGTGTTCTTCGAGGCGCCGATCCACAAGGTGGTGGAGCTGGAATCGGCGGCGGAGTACTACGAGTTCGACTGCGAGAGCGACAACGACATCCTCCAGGAAATCCCCGACACCATCGGCACCCACGCGGTGCTGTCCGGGGACGGCTTCAAGACCCTCACCCTGAAGGAAGTGCTGAGCTGGCGCCTGCACGCCGACGGCGCCATCAGCGGCATGCTGGTGGACGACGACAAGGTGGTGAACACCCCGGTGCTGCCCGGGGACGAGTGCCTCTTCCCGGCGGAGCAGCATGCCGACTTCCGCTACTTCTTCCAACACCACATCGCCAACCGCATCAAGGCCCACGACCCGGAGGCCATGGCGGCCATCTCCCAGCTGGTCGAGCCCTGACCCGCCCCTGGCCGCCCCGGCGGCCAGGGCCTTTCACAGCGCCCCGATCGAATCCGCCAGGGACAGGGCGAAATCCCCTGTCGCCCTGGCCGCCTCCGCTATCAGATCCAACTGGCTTGTGCCACTGGCGCGGCGGGGTTTGAAATCGTGGTCCCCATCCACCAGCCAGTGGATGCGCAGCCGCGGCGACAGGGCCAGGGGCGCGATCCGCTCCGCGGTGCCGAAGGGGTCGCGGCTGCCCTGGAGGATCAACGCCGGTGTGCGCAGCCCCGCCAGGTGGGCGGTGCGCAGGCGCTCCACCTTCCCCGGCGGGTGAAAGGGATAGCCGTAGCAGCACAGCCCCGCCACCCCCAGTTCCGCCGCCAGTTCATCCACCACCAGGGACGCCATGCGACCGCCCATGGATTTGCCGCCGATCAAGAGGGGCAGGGAATTTTCGGATCCCGCGATGGCCCGCACCCGGTCGCGCCAAGCGTCCAGCAGGCGCGGTTCGCGATCGGGGGGGCGCTTGCCCCCGGTGCGGCGGCGCTCCGCCATGTAGGGAAATTCAAAGCGCAGTGTCGAGATACCCTGCCCCGCCAGGGCCGCCGCCAGGGCGTTCATGAAGTCGCTGTCCATCGGCGCGCCGGCGCCGTGGGCGAGCACCAGGCGGGCGATGGGCGCGGCGGCATCCACCCGCAACAGGCCATCATCCAACCGGGGCCGGCTCATGGATTGGCGGCGCTCCACTGGCGAAATTGCCGGCGGGTGAGCAGGTTGCAGCTTTCCGACTCGGGATCGAAAACGATGACCACCTCGCCCCGGGCGATCTGGCGCCGCACCTCGGCGATCTTGTCGGCGAGGGGCAGTTCCCGCTCGCCGTAATCGGTGCCCTCCCGCAGCACGAACTCCCCGATGATGGCATCGAGCAGCTCCGGGTCGAGGCGCTCGGGGGGAATCTCGATCACGGCTTGACGAAGCGCAGGGTCATGCGGTCGCTCTCGCCGATGGCCTGGTACCTGTCCCTGTCCTGCTCGCCGAGGCGCAGGGACGGGGGCAGGGTCCAGACCCCGCTGGGGTGGTCCTTGGTGTCCCGCAGATTGGCGTTGATCTCGCTGCGGGCATCGAGGCGAAAGCCCGCCCGGGTGGCGAGGGCGATCACCGAATCCTCGTCCATGTAGCCGGAGGCGAGCATGGTGTCGCGGTCGATGCCGGGCTTGCCCCGGTGCTCCACCACGCCGAGGATGCCCCCCGGCTTCAGGGCGCGGAAGAACAGCTCGAAGGCCCTGGCCTCGGCGTCGTCCCGCAACCAGTTGTGGACATTGCGGAAGGTCAGCACCCGGTCGGCGCTGCCGTCCGGCACCCCCAGCACAGCGTTGGCCGGATCGAACACCGTCAGCTTGACGTCGCCGTACTGCTCGGGGCTCGCGGCCAGCTTGGCGCGAAAGCCGTCGAGGGATTTGCGGAAATAGTCCAGCTCGGTGTCGGGGCTGAAATGGGCGGCGTGGTAGACGCCCTCGCCCTTCAGGTAGGGCGCCAGGATCTCGCTGTACCAGCCGCCGGCGGGCCAGATCTCCACCACCGTCATGTTCGGCTTGACCTTGAAGAAATCGAGGGTCTCGTAGGGGTGGCGATACTCGTCCCGGGCGGCGAAGGCCGGAGTGCGGTGGGGCGCGTCCACCGCCGCCCGGAGGGGATCGTCCGCCGCCAGGGCCTGGCCGAGCACCAGCGCCATCAGCCACGCCAACACCATGCTTGCTCTGTTCATAACACCTCCTGCCTGCTGCCATTGGTTCGTGAGTGGGTCATAATGCCACACCCATCCACGGGGCCTAACCCTTTTCACCCACACGCGAAACGGACCCACCATGAGCACTCAACTGGTCATCACCCTGATCGCCACCGACCGCCCCGGCATCGTCGAGCAGGTGGCGGATGTCATCGGCCGCTGCGAGGGCAACTGGCTGGAATCATCCCTGTCCCGGCTCGGCGGCCAGTTCGCCGGCATCCTCCTGGTGGAAGTCGCCCGGGAGCGGGAGGACGCCCTCAGGGCCGCCCTCGCCGCCCTCGCCGACAGGGGCATCCGCGCCACCCTCGACCAGGCCGGCGCCCCGCAAACCCGGCTGCCCGGCCAGCGCCTCCTGCTGTCCCTGGTGGCCAATGACCGGCGCGGCATCATCGGCGAGATCAGCCGGGTGCTGGCGCGCCGCGAGGTCAACCTCGACGAACTCCACACCAGCACCGAGAACGCCCCCATGAGCGGCGAACTGCTGTTCCACGCCAGTGCCGAGATCGTGCTGCCGACGGGCCTCGGCCGCGAGGATCTGCGCGTCGCCCTGGAGGAGCTGTCCGACGACATCATGGTGGAAATCGAGGACCTGGACGGCTGAATGAGTACCACCGACAGCCCCGAATACCTGGCCAGAAAGCGCTTCTTTTCCAGCCTGCTCACCGTCTACGGCCGCAAGCCCGTGCTGGAGGCCCTGGAGGATGCCGAGGTCCCGGTGTACCGCCTCCACCTCGCCACCTCCAACACCGAGGGCGGCATCGTCCGGGATATCGAGCGACTGGCCAGCCAGCGGGGCGTGGAGATCATCCGCCACAGCCGCGACAGCCTGTCGCGGATCTCCAAGAACCGCAACCAGGACCAGGGAGTGGCCGCCGACCTGGCCTGCCCCCGCTACCGCCACTACAGGGACTTTCTCGCGGAGCAGGCCCCCGGCCAGGTCTTCGAGCTGATCGCCCTCGATCGCATCACCAACCCCCAGAACCTCGGCATGATCATCCGCTCCGTGGCGGCGAGCCCCAGCGCCGGCATCCTGCTGCCCAGCAAGGGCTGCGCGCCCCTCTCGCCGCTGGTGATCAAGGCCAGCGCCGGCACCCTGTTCCGCTGCCCCATCCTGCGCTGCGACAACCTCGACACCGCCCTCGCGGACTTCCGCGGGGCGGGCAGCGCGGTGTGCGTGCTGAGCGGCGGCGCGAGCCAGGATCTCGGGGATTTTCGCCCGACGGGGTCGGTGGTCTACGTGCTCGGCAACGAGACCGACGGGGTGTCGGACAGGGTGATGGCCATGGCCGACAGCCGGGTGAGGATTCCTATGGCCAACGGTGTCGAATCCCTCAACGTGGCGGTGACCGCGGCGCTGCTGGCGTTTCGCGACGTTGTCGCCAAAGGCCCGTGAACAGCAGGCATGCGGCGGTGACGGAGAAGGTCAGCACCCCGAGCATCACCAGGGTGGCGGGGATACCCGCCGCCTCCAGGCTGTAGCCCGTCAGCCAGGCGCCGAGGGGCGCGGCGCCGAACAGACAGAGCTGATACACCGACACCACCCGGGAGCGCAGGGCCTCCGGGGCCTCCTCGTGGGTCATGGCGCGGCCCAGGGTCATGGACATCCCCGACAGCATCCCCCACACCACCAGCAGTGGGAACAACAGCCAGGGCGGCACCTTCAGGGCCAGCAGCGAGATCAGCAGCCCCCGCGCCAGGAGGCTGAGGATCATCCACCGCCCCGGCCGGGCGAGGCTGCCGACCCAGCGCACGAAAATCAGGTTGGCGAGCAACACCCCCACCACGAAACACAGCTGCATGGCGGAGAAAAACCCCGCCCCCTGGCCGTACATCTGGCGGGCGACGATGGGCATCGCCACATAGTAGGCGCCGATGCCGAGAAAGCCCGTGGCCCCCACCAGCACCATCAGCGGCAACAGGCGCGGGTGGCGCAGCACCAGGCCCACGCCGTCGAGGATGCGCACATCCCTAAGGGGCTTGCTGGCGGGGGTGATGCCCTCCCCCTTCGGCTGGCTGCGGCGGACCAGCAGGGAGGCGGCGATGAACAGGGCGATCTGCCCCGCCAGCAACAGGGGCAGGCCGATGCGCTCCAGCTGACCGGCGGCGGCGATGCCGAGGGACTGGGCGCCGAACTGCACCAGGGCGCTCTGGGCCACCGCCCTTTGCAGCGCCTGATCGGTGAGCTGGGGCAGCAGGCTCTCCCGGGCCGGCTGGATGAAGGCGGTGATCACTCCGAAGAACACCCCGTACACCAACGCCTGCCAGTAGCTGAGCAGATCGCCGAGGGCGGCGGCGAGGATCAGCCCGATGGGCAGGGCGTAGAGCAGGTAGAGACGCCCCAGGTGGGTGCCCAGGTGGCGGTGATCGGACAGCGCGCCACCCACCAGGATGAACAGCAGGTTGGGCACCATGATGGCCATCTGGGCAAGGCCGAGGCCGTGGGCATCGGCGCCGAGGATGCCCACCACCAGCCAGGGAAAGAGCACCGTCTGCAGCCCCATGGCCATGGAGTGGGCGCCCACCGCGCCGAGGTAGAGGGGGAAGCGGGCGGCCCCCGGGGCTGGCGTCACCGCCACCCGGTCAGCGCCCCAACAGGCGCTTGAGCCATTTCACCGCCGCCACGGCGATCAGCGCCAGCAGGGCGAGCCCGGCGACCATCAGCACGGCGCCGAGCAGCGCCGAGGTGACCTTGTCGGCGGGAACGCCCCAGATCTTCACGGCGCCGACCACGAAGGCCAGGGCCGCCGCCATGACGATGGCGAAACTCCAGATGGCGCGGCGGTTGCGGGTGCGGGTGCGTTTCACGGTGTCGTCCGGCTCAGAGCAGTTGATGGGTACGAAAGAGGGCGAGCAGCGCCGCCTCGTCGATCACCGCGATGCCGAGCTCGGCGGCCTTGCCGAGCTTGGAACCCGCGCCGGGGCCCGCCACCACGCACTGGGTCTTGGCGGACACGGAGCCCGCCACCTTGGCGCCGAGGTGCTGGAGCTTGTCCTTGGCCTCGGCGCGGCTCATCGCCTCCAGGGTGCCGGTGAGCACCCACACCTGGCCGGCGAGGGGCTGCTCCCCGGCGGGGGGCGCCGGGTCCGGCCAGTGGACCCCGGCCGCCATCAACCCGCGCACCACCGCCAGGTTGTCGGCATTGGCGAAGAACTCCCGGACATGGCGCGCCACCACCGGCCCCACGTCATCCACCTCCTGGAGTTCCTCGACGCTGGCCGCCACCAGTGGCTCGACACCGCGAAAATGGCGGGCCAGGGCCTCGGCGGTGGCCTCCCCCACCTCGCGGATGCCGAGGGCGTAGAGAAAGCGGGCCAGGGTGGTCTCCCGGGACGCGGCGATGGCCCGCACCAGGTTGTCGGCGGATTTGTCCGCCATGCGCTCGAGCCCCGCCAGGGTCTCCCGGTCGAGGCGGTACAGATCCACCACCGAGCGCACCAGGTCCCGGTCCACCAGCTGCTCCACCAGCTTGTCGCCGAGGCCGTCGATGTCCATGGCCTTGCGGGAGGCGAAGTGCACCAGGGCCTGCTTGCGCTGGGCCGGGCACACCAGGCCGCCGCCGCAGCGCAGCACCGCCTCCCCCTCCGCCGCCTCCACCGGCGAGCCGCACACCGGGCAGTGGTCGGGAAAGACGATGGCGCGGGCGTCGGCGGGGCGCTCGGCCTCGATCACCTTGACGATCTGGGGAATCACATCCCCGGCGCGGCGCACGATCACCGTATCGCCGATGCGCACCTTGAGGCGCTCGATCTCATCGCGGTTGTGGAGGGTGGCGTTGCTGACGGTCACGCCGCCGACGAACACGGGATCGAGGCGCGCCACCGGGGTTATGGCCCCGGTGCGGCCCACCTGGAACTCCACCTCCAACAGCCGGGTGGCCATCTCCTGGGCCGGGAACTTGCGGGCCACCGCCCAGCGCGGGGCGCGGGCGACGAAGCCGAGGCGCTTTTGCAGTTCCAGGTCGTTGACCTTGTAGACGATGCCGTCGATATCGTAGTCGAGGCTGTCGCGGCGTTCGGCGAGGCGCCGGTAGTAGGCGAAGCAGCCATCGAGATCCGCCGCCACCTCCACCAGGGGGCTGACGGGAAACCCCCATTCCCGCAACTGCAGCAACATGCCGTGGTGCTGGCCCGGCGGTTGCCAGCCCTCGCTGTGGCCCACGCCGTAGGCAAACAGCGCGAGGGGCCGGGTGGCGGTGATGCGGGAATCCAGCTGCCGCAGGCTGCCGGCGGCGGCGTTGCGGGGATTGACGAAGGTCTTGTCCCCGGCGTCCCGGGCCGCGGCGTTCAGGGCCTCGAAGCCGCTGCGGGACAGGTAGATCTCGCCCCGCACCTCCAGCACCGGCGGCCACTCCTCGCCCCGCAGGCGCAGGGGAATGGCGCGGATGGTGCGCACATTGGCGGTGATGTCCTCGCCGCGACGGCCGTCGCCCCGGGTGGCGCCCCGGGTGAGCACCCCGTCCCGGTAGAGCAGGCTCACGGCGACGCCATCGAGCTTGGGCTCGCACACATAGGCCAGGGGGCCCTGCCAGTTGAGGCGGTCCCGGGCGCGGCGGTCGAACTCCGCCACCTCGGCATCGCTGAAGGCGTTGTCGAGGGACAGCATGGGTTGCAGATGCTCCACCTCGGCAAAGGCCGGAAGCGGCGCCACCCCCACCCGCCGGGTGGGGGAATCCGGGGATGTCAAATCGGGGTAGCGGGCCTCCAGGTCCTGCAGCTGGCGCAGCAGGCGATCGTATTCCTGATCGGTGATCTCCGGGTCGTCGAGGGCGTAGTAGCGGTAATTGTGGTGGTGGAGGGCGGCGGCGAGGCGCGCCATGTCAGCCTGGATAGCGGTTTCGTCGCTGGACACCGGCGGTCACCCCGGGTCTAGTTGGTGAGGGTGAAGGAGCGGCGGGTGAAGTCGATGATGCGCTGCCGGTAGTGCTCGATGGTCTGCTTGGTGAGGGCGCTGCGGGTCTCGTCCTTCAGTTCGCCGTCGAGCTTCCTGGCCATGCTGGCGGCGGTGGTGATCAGGGTCTCGAAGGATTCAAGGGGTTTGTCGAGGCCGTCCAGGGGCATGATGAAGGTCACCCCGGGGGTGCTGAACTGGTCCATCAGGTTGAGATCGAACACCCCCGGGTTCACCGAATTGGCGACGCTGAAATGGACGGGACCGGAACCGTCCTTGTGCTCGTGGCGGTGGAAGATCTTCATGGAGCCGTAGCGCAGGCCGTGTTCGAGCAGTTGCTCCAGCAGGCGCTCGCCCTCGAAGAACTGTCCCTTGTGGGCCATCAGGTGGAGGATGACGATGTCCTGCTCCGAGACCCCGCCCCGGGGATTGGGTCGGCGGCTCTCGCCGCGGCCGCCGTCGAGGCCGATCTCCGGCTCGATGCGGTCCGGCTCGTCGGCGAACCTGTCGTCGCCGGCGGCGGTGACGGGGGTTGGCGCGGGTGCGGGTTCGGGGTCGGGGATCCGGGGCTCGGCGCGGGCCGGGGTCTCGTCGAAGATGGCAGGGTCATGGTCCGGCGCCCGGGGTTGGGGCTGCTCCCCACGGCTGCGGGCGAAGGTATCGGTGAGTTTGCCGCGCACATACTCGCTCTCGCGGCGGATCTTTTCGCTCAGTTTCTCGGCGCTCTCCTCGTCGCGCACTTCCACCACCCGGGCGCCGCGGCTCGGCAGCTCCGCGGGGTAGTCGTCGTCATCGTCGAAGATGGCGTTCTTGCTGGGGCGCCGGCCGGCACTGCGCAGCTGGCCATGGCGGGCGCGGTTCACGCGCCGGACGCCATCCAGCAGGATGGCCAGGATCACCAGGATGCCCAGTACGATCAGAATTTCCCGTGCGCCAAAATCCATGAATTCCTCTGTCTCTGTGTGCGGTTGGCTTGGTGTCCGGCCTCGGCCACGGTCGGGTCCCGATGCCGGCGTCCTGGGCTGTCGGCGACGCAACCGGCGTTGTCAGTGAACCACTTTTCTTGGCAAACCAAGCGATTATTAAAACATCGTAAAGAATTAAATCAACCCTGAAGCCCTCAGGCCTCGGCGAGCTCCGCGGCCTTCTCCACATCCACCGCCACCAGGCGCGACACCCCCGGCTCGTGCATCGTCACCCCCATCAGGTGGTGGGCCATCTCCATGGCGATCTTGTTGTGGGTGATGTAGATGAACTGCACCCGGTCGGACATTTCCTCCACCATCCGCGCATAGCGCCCCACGTTGGCGTCGTCGAGGGGGGCGTCCACCTCGTCGAGCATGCAGAACGGCGCCGGGTTCAGGCGGAAGATGGAGAACACCAGGGCGATGGCGGTGAGGGCCTTCTCGCCACCGGAGAGCAGGTGGATGGTGGTGTTCTTCTTGCCCGGGGGCCGCGCCATGATGGTGACGCCGGTATCCAGCAGATCGTCGCCGGTGAGTTCGAGGTAGGCGTGGCCGCCGCCGAATACCTTGGGAAACAGCTCCTCGAGGGACCCGTTGATCTGGTCGAAGGTTTCCTTGAAGCGGGTGCGGGTCTCCCGGTCGATCTTGCGGATGGCGTTCTCGAGGGTTTCCAGGGCCTCCATCAACTCGTTGTTTTGGGCATCGAGATAGGTCTTTCGTTCCGACTCGGTCTTGAATTCCTCGATGGCGGCGAGGTTGATGGCGCCGAGGCGCTGGATGCGGGCGGCGATGCGTTCGAGCTCCTCCTCCCACTGGCGGGGGTCGGCGTCCTCCCCCAGTTCGTCCAGGAGGGCCTGCAACTGGTAGCCCTGTTCGGCCACCTGCTCGGCGATGGTATTGCAGCGGGTGCGCACTTCCTGGGTCTGGAGGCGGGTCTGTTCCAGCTCGGTGCGCTTGTCGAGGATCAGGCTTTCGAGCTGGCCGCGGCGCTTCTCCTGCTCCCGCATGCCGTGCTCCACCTCCTCCAGGCGGCGGCGGGCCTCCGCCAGGCGGGTTTCCACCCGGAGGCGCTTTTCCAGCTGCTCCTCCAGCTGGAGGGCCAGTTCCTCGCTGGGGTCGTCCTCGCTGCTGGCGGCGGCGAGCAGTTGCTCGCGGCGCTCCTGGAGCCGCGCCACCTGGACCTCGAGGCGTTCCAGCCCCTCCCCCACGGCGTTGAGCTGGGTGCTGACGGAGCGCTCCCGCATCGACAGCTCATGGAGGCGGTCGCGGGCGTGGCGCGCCCGCTGGCGGGCGCCGTCGAGGCGGCTGCGGGCCTGGTCTCGCTCGGTGAGCAGGGCTTCCCGCTGCTGGGTGTCCTCCTCCATGGCGTCGAGGGCGTCCTGGAGCACGGCGCGTGCCTCGGCGAGGCTCTCCTGCTCCAGCTGCTGTTGCTGACGGATCTCCGCCAGTTCCTCCTCGGCACGGGCGCGGCGGGCGGCGAACTGCTCGATGCGCATGCGGCTGGCGCTGACCCGGGCGCGCAGTTCGGCGTAGGCGCGCTGACCCTCGGCGATGGCCCGGGACAGGGTCTCCCGCTGCTGCTCCAGGGCGCTGAGCTCCCCCTCGCGGGCCGCCTGTTCGGCCCCCAGTTCCGTGGCGCGGGCGAGACAGTCGTCCAGTTCCGCCGCCAGCTCCGCCAGTTCCTGGCGGCGCTTGAGCACCCCGGCGGCGGCATTCCTGCCCCGCGCCACCCGAGCCCAGTTGGGGCCGATCCAGACGCCGTCGGGGGTCACCACCGACTCCCCCGGAGCCAGGGTGGGGCGCAGGGCGAGGGCGGCATCGAGGCTGTCGGCGGCGTGGATGCCGGCGAGCAACGGCAGGGCGGCGCCGCCCCGCACCCGCTCGGCGAGGTACTTGCCGCCGGCGCCGGTGGGCGTCGCGGCGGCCTCTGCCACCAGGGTGAGTTCACCCTTGGCGATGCGATCGAGGGCAGCCACCAGGGGGTCGAGGGCGTCGACACAGACCGCCTGGAGGCGATCGCCGAGGACGGTTTCCACCGCCAGCTCCCAGCCGGCATCCACATCGAGGGTCTCCGCCAGCCGTGGCGCCGCGCCGAGGTTCTGGCCGTCGAGCCAGGCCCGCTCCTCGCCGTGGTCCTCGAGGGCGGCCTGCTGGAGGGCCTCGAGGGAGGCCTGGCGGCCCTTCAGGGCCTGGATCCGCTCCCGCGCCGCCCCCAGTTCAACGCCGTTGGCCTGGTAGGCCTTGCGGGTCTGGTCGATGCGAGCGGTGACGGCGTCGAGCTCGCCCTCCCGGTCGGCGGCGCTCAGTTCCATCTCGGCGAGCTGCTCGTCCTGGAGGGCGAGCTCGGCGTCGTCGGGGCCAGTGGCAAGGAATTCGCGGCGCTCCCCTTCGAGGCGCTCGATGCGCTCGCCGAGGCGGCGCAGCACCTGCTCCAGGTGCTGGATGCGGGATTGCTCCACCTCCGCCTTCTGGCGGGGCGCGGCGGCCCGCTGGTTGAATTCATCCCAGCGGGACTGCCAGAGGTTCATGTCTTCCTCGGCGGCCTGCAACAGGGCGGCGGCCTCCTCCTCCTCGGCCCGCAGGGCGTCGAGGGCGGGCACGATCTCGGCGAGCTCCGCCCGCCAGCCCTCGGCCCGGGCGCGGTCGCCCCGCAGGTGCTGCTCGGCCTCGGCGTGATTGCGCTCGGTCTGTTCGATGTCCTGGCGCAGCTCCCGGGCGCGCTGGCGCACATGCTCGATGGACTGCTCGGTGCGCGCCACCTCGGCGCCGATGGCGTAGAACTCCCCCTGGGTGGCGTTGAAGCCGTCGCTCTCGTCGGTGTAGCGGGCGCGGAGTTTTTCCAGGGTGTTGTCGCAGCCGCTGCGCTCGGTGACCAGGGCCTCGACGTCCAGCTCCTGGCGGGTGATCAGGGTCTGGCGGCTCTGCAGCTCGGCGTTGAGCTGGCGCCAGCGCAGGGCCTGGAGCTGGGCCTTGGCCTGGCGCTCCTCCTTCTTGAATTCGGCGTACTTTTCGGCGGCCTGGGCCTGGCGCTCGAGGCGCTGGAGCTGGCGCCCCAGCTCGTCGCGGATGTCGGTGAGGCGCTCGAGGTTCTCCTGGGTGCGGCGCATGCGGTTCTCGGTGTCGCGGCGGCGCTCCTTGTACTTGGAAATGCCGGCGGCCTCCTCGATGAACACCCGCAGGTCCTCCGGGCGGGCCTCGATCAGGTTGGAGATCATGCCCTGCTCGATGATGGCGTAGCTGCGGGGCCCAAGGCCGGTGCCGAGGAAGATGTCGGTGATGTCCCGGCGCCGGCACTTGTTGCCGTTGAGGTAGTAGCTGGACTGGCCGTCTCGGGTGACCTTGCGGCGGATGGAGATCTCGGCGTAGCTGGCGTACTCGCCGCCGAGGGTGCCGTCGCTGTTGTCGAAGATGAGCTCGATGGAGGCCTGGCCCACCGGTTTGCGGCCGCCGGAGCCGTTGAAGATGACGTCGGTCATCGATTCGCCCCGCAGGTGCTTGGCGGAGCTTTCGCCCATCACCCAGCGCACGGCGTCGATGACGTTGGATTTGCCGCACCCGTTGGGGCCCACAACCGCGCACAGATTGCTGGGGAAATGTACCGTGGTCGGGTCCACGAAGGACTTGAACCCCGCCAGCTTGATGCTCTTGAGACGCATGGATGACTCGTTGGTGGTTGGGCGGCGATACCCCTGGCGGATATCAGGCTGAGCGACGGATTTTACACCCTCGAAGTCCCGGGACAAGCGCTGATTGGCGGCGCCAATCAGCGGCCTGCCCGGGGGTCAGGGAATGCGGCGGGCCATTACCAAGGACAGGGGTTCGGCGTCGGCCCCGGGCTTGACCGGGCCGAGGCTGCCCTCGATGTCGCCGGGGGCGGCCGCGGCGGTGCCGGCGAAGGACACCCGGGCGACCACTTCCACCTCGGGGACCGAGGCGAGGGTCATGGCGGGGTTCATGGCGAGGCTTTCGTCGAGGGTGATCCGCGCCGGCAATTCCCCCCGGGTCAGACGCTTGATGGCGAGGGGCATGGGGGAGCCCTGCCAGGCGCGGGCGTAGATGAACACCGTGGTGTCGGCGGGCACCTCGAAGCCGGCGTCGAGTTCCACGTCCACCATCAGGCTGACGCCGCCATCCGCGCCGGGATCCTCGCCGGCGGCCTTGAGCTTGGCTTCGGCGCTCTGAATGCCGGCGAGCAGGGCGGTGCGGGACGGGGAACCGGGGTGCAGCTGGCCGAGGGCCTGGCGCCAATGGCCGATGGCCTCCCGGTAGCGGGACGCCTGGTAGGCGGCGATGCCCATCAGGCCGAGCGCGGTCTGGTCATCGGGGTTGAGGCTATGGGCCTTGACGGTAGCGGCCTCCACCTCGGCAGTCATGCGGTTGCCGGCGGCAAAAAAGAGCGCCTGGGCGTACTCGCCGTGGAGGGCGCCGTCCTCGGGGAGCAGGGCCACGGCGGCCCGGTAGTGGTCCACCGCGGCGGCGAAGTCGCCCCGGTCCTGGTAGAGCCGGGCGAGCAGCACCGGGTACACCGGGCGGTCGGATTTGCTCCGCGCCAGGCGGTGGAGGCCGGCGAGGATCTCGGCGTCGAGGGCCTGCACCGCCTCCCCCGGGGCGGCACCGCCCAGCAGCGCCATGCGCCGGTCGAGCAGGTCCCGCAGGGCCAGCTCGTCGGCGGCGCCGATGCGCAGGTACACCCCCGCCGCGAACAGGGGCAGCAGCACGGCGAGCAGGAGAAACACCCAGCGGCCCCGCTCCCGCCCCGGGGCGGCGTCGGCGAGACCGGCATTGTCCACCAGAAACTGGCGCTGGTATTCCAGGGCGAGGGCGTCCCGCTCGCCATCGGTGAAATCGCCCGCGGCGTGCTGGACGTCCAGTTCGGCGAGCTTCTCCCGGTAGAGGGCGCGGTTGACGTCCACCTCGGCGGCGGCGCCGGGGGCGCCGCCCCGGTAGCGGAGGCCCGCCAGGACGAAGCTGGCGGCGGAGAGGGCGGCAATGGCAAGGCCGAGCCAGATCATGGGTGGGGCTCCCGGTCATCGCCATTGAGCAGGGCGTTCAGTCGTTGTTGCTCGACGGGGTCGAGGGGGGCGCTGTCCGGCGCGTCGCGGCGGTGGCGGCGCACCACCAGGGCGAGGGCGACAAGACCGAGCAGGGCGAGGGCCGCGGGGCCGTACCAGAGCAACAGGGTATTGCCCTTCACCGCCGGGCGGTAGAGAACGAACTCGCCGTAGCGGGCCACCAGGTGGGCGGCGATCTCGTCGTCGCCGCGCCCCTCTTCCAGCAGGCGGCGAACCTCCCCCCGCAGGTCGGCGGCGATGGGGGCATCGGAGTCGGCGAGGTTCTGGTTCTGACACTTGGGGCAGCGCAGCTCCTCGATCAGCACCCGGTAGCGGGCCTCCAGCTCGGCGTTCGACAGGGGCGCGATCTCGATCACCGCGAAGGCCTGGCAGGCCCACAGCAGTAACGCCAGCAGGGCAAGACGGGAAGCGGTCATTGGCCGCCCTCCCCGGCCGCGGCCACCAGGCGGTCGTAGAGGGGCTGCATCTGGCCCCAGACCGCCTCGTCCACCACCCCGACGTGCTTGTAGTGGATCACGCCGCGATGGTCCACCAGGTAGGTCTCGGGGGCGCCGAACACGCCGAGGTCGATGGCCAGGCGGCCGTCCCGATCGACGAAGTTGATCCGGTAGGGATCGCCCTTGTCCACCAGCCACTGGCGGGCGGCGTCCTGTTCATCCTTGTAGTTCATGCCGATGATGTCGACGCCCCGCCCGGCCAGCTCCATCAGGAAAGGGTGCTCCACCCGGCAGGCGACACACCAGGTACCCCAGACATTGAGCAGGCTCACCCGGCCCTGGAACAGGGTCTGGTCGTGGCTGCGGCCGGGCTCCAGCAGATCGGGCAGGTCGAAGTCGGGCACCGGGCGGCTGATCAGCGCCGAGGGCAGCTCCGTGGGATCCCGGTCGAGGCCCCGCAGCAGGAATATGCCGAGCACCAGGAACACCGCCAGGGGGATGAACAGCTTGAGATTCTTCATGGGGTCGCTCCGGCAAGGCCGGTGGCGTCGGCCTCCGCCACCCGGCGGGCCCGGTAGCGGCGATCGAGCATGGCGAGCCCGCCCCCCGCCGCCATCAGCAGGGCGCCGAGCCATATCCAGCGCACGAAGGGCTTGACGTGGACCCGCACCGCCCAGGCGCCCTCCCCGAGGGGCTCGCCGAGGGAGACGTAGAGATCCCGCCACAGCCCGCCGCCGATGCCCGCCTCGGTCATCACCTGGCCGCTGGCCAGGTAGCGGCGCTTTTGCGGATGGAGGGTGGTGACCAGGGCGTCGTCCCGGGTGACCCGCACGTTGGCCTGGTCCGCCACATAGTTCGGGCCGTTGACGGTCTCGAAGTTGACGAACTCGAAATGGTAGCCGAGGTCCTCCACCAGGGTGCCGGCCTCCACCCGGGCGTCCTTTTCGACACTGTAGACAGTGACGAGGCCGGCGCCGAGGATGCAGCAGATCACTCCGGCGTGGGCCAGGTGCATACCGTAGTAGCTGCCGGTGAGGCGGCGAAGCCCGGCGAGGCGACCGGCGGAGTGGCCGGACTTGCCCCAGATATCCCGGACAATCAGCACCAGGGCCCAGGTAAACACCGCCACGGTGACAGCCGCGCCGCCGTGAAATTCACCCCCGAAGGCCCAGGGAAACACCGCCCCCGCCACCAGGGCCAGGGCCAGGGGAGCGAGCAGCGAGGGCCGCAGCCAGCGCCACTCGCTGCGCTTCCAGCGCAGCACCGCGCCCACCGCCATCAACGGCGCGAGCACCAGCATCAGCGGCACGAAGAACAGGTTGAAGTAAGGCGGCCCCACGGAGATCTTGCCCCAGCCGAGCACGTCCGCCACCAGGGGGTAGAGGGTGCCCAGCAGGATGATGGCGGTGGCGATCACCAGCAGGATGTTGTTGATCAGCATGAAGGCCTCCCGGGACAGCCAGTCGAAGCCCCCCTGGGAGCGCAGGGTCTGGCCGCGGATGGCAAACAGCAGCAGGGAGCCCCCCACCACCACCCCGAGGAAGGCGAGGATGAAAACCCCCCGGGTCGGGTCGGAGGCAAAGGCGTGGACCGAGGTGAGCACCCCGGAGCGCACCAGGAAGGTTCCCAGCAGACTCAGGGAGAAGGCAAAGATGGCGAGCAGCAGGGTCCAGGCCCGGAACGCGCCCCGCTTCTCGGTGATCGCAAGGCTGTGGACCAGGGCGGTGCCCACCAGCCAGGGCATGAAGGAGGCGTTCTCCACCGGATCCCAGAACCACCAGCCACCCCAGCCCAGCTCGTAGTAGGCCCACCAGCTGCCGAGGGCGATGCCGAGGGTGAGGAAGGCCCAGGCGGCGTTGGTCCAGAGGCGGGTCCAGCGCGCCCAGGCGGCGTCCAGCCGGCCCGCCAGCAGGGCGGCGATGGCAAAGGCGAAGGGCACGCTGAATCCCACGTAGCCCATGTACAGCAGCGGCGGGTGGACGATCAGGCCGATGTCCTGCAGGAGGGGATTGAGGTCGGCACCATCCTGGGCGGGGAACGGCAGCACCCGCTCGAAGGGATTGGAAGTAAACAGCAGGAACAGGTAGAAACCCACCGCCACCAGGGCCATCACCGCCAGCACCCGGGCCACCAGCACCAGGGGCAGGGAGCGGCTGAACAGGGCCACGGCGGCGGTCCAGCCGGCGAGGGTCAGCACCCACAACAGCAGCGAGCCCTCGTGGGCGCCCCACACCGCGCTGATCTTGTAGTACCAGGGCAACAGGCTGTTGGAGTTGTTGACCACGTACAGCACCGAGAAGTCGTCGCCGAGAAAGGCCAGGGTGAGCGCGGCGAAACTGAGGGCGGCGAGCACGAACTGGCCCACCGCCAGGGGCCGCGCGGCGGCCATCCAGGGGCGGTTGCCGGTCACCGACCCGACGAGGGGCAACAGGGCCTGGATAATGGCGAGGCCAAAGCCCAGGATCAGACAGAAGTGACCGATTTCCGGATTCATTGGCGACCCTCGCGGGCCTTCTCCATGGCCTTGTTCATGGCGTCCGCCACTTCCGGCGGGGTGTAGTTCTCGTCGTGCTTGGCGAGCACCTCGGAGGCGGCGAAGGTGCCATCATCGCGCAACTCCCCGGTGGCCACCGCCGCCTCGTTCTCGGCGAACAGGTCCGGCAGGATACCGGTGTAGGCAATCGCCACCTCCCCCGCGCCATCGGTGACCTTGAAGACGGTGTCGAGGCTGTCCGGCACCCGGGTGACGCTGCCCGCCACCACCATCCCGCCGACCCGGATGCGGGTGCCCTCGGGGGCCTCCCCGGCAACGATCTGGGAGGGGGTGTAGAACAGATTGATGTTCTGGCGCAGGGCGTAGGTCAGAAGGCCCACGGCGGCGGTGGCGAGAATGACGATGAAAACCACGGCGATCAGGCGTTGGCGGCGAATCGGGTGCATCAGTCGGTGCTCTCCTCGGTGGCGGAAGTGGCGGTGGCGCGGTGCTGGCGGCGGATCTCGGCCCGCACCCGCCGGGCGCGGATCAGGGGCGTCGCCACCAGCCAGGCGAGCACCAGCAGGGTGATGCCGTAGGACAGCCAGATAAAGGCGCCGTGGCCATCCATGGCCAGGAAGGCGGCCAGGCTGTCGAACTGGAAGCGGTCGGCCATCAGTCCGCCCCCCCCATCACCAGATCGCGCACCCAGCGGGTGCGCCGCTCCCGGTGCAGGACTTCGACCCGGGTGGCCAGGATCAACACCAGGGCATAAAGACAGTAAAAGCCGCCGATCATCACCACCAGGGGCTGGAACATGTCCGGGTGCATGCTGGGGGCCTCGGTGAGTTTGATGGTGGCCGGCTGGTGCAGGGTATACCACCAGTCCACCGACTTGTAGATGATGGGGATGTTGGCGGTGCCCACCAGCGCCAGCACCGCCGCCGCCTTGCTGGCGGCCTCGCCGTTGCTGTAGGCATGGTGCAGGGCAATCACCCCGAGATAGAGAAAAAAGAGCACCAGCATGGAGGTGATGCGGGCATCCCACACCCAGTAGGTCCCCCAGGTGGGCTTGCCCCAAAGGGCGCCGGTGACCAGGGACACCAGGGTCAGGGCCGCCCCCAGGGGCGCCGCGGCCTTCATCACCATGTAGGACAGCTTCATCTTCCACACCAGGCCAACGGCCCCCGCCACCGCCATCACATAGTAACCGGCGAGGGCCAGGAAGGCCGCCGGCACGTGGATGTAGATGATGCGAAAGCTGTTGCCCTGTTTGGCGTCCTGGGGCGCGAAGCCGAGCCCCCAGACGGTGCCCACGGCGAGCAGGCCGAGGGCCGCCGCCGCGAGCCAGGGCAGCCAGGGCGTGGTCATGCGGTAGAACCCCTGGGGCGAACCAAGGCGGTGAAACCATTCGAAGGAACGCGGATTAGCCATGCAAACTCACTCGCAACGCCCCCGCGGTGGCAAAGGGCGACATCAGACAGGAAAAGGCCAGCAGGGCACCGAGGACCGCCAGGGGCCCCGAGGGCGCCATGCCATCCACCGCCTGCTGCACCGCGCTGGCACCGAATATCAATACCGGCATGTAGAGCGGCATCACGATCAGCGACAGCAACAGGCCGCCCCGGGGGATGGCCACCGTCAGCGCCGCGCCGATGGCGCCGATCAGGCTGAGGGCGGCGGTGCCGAGGGCGAGGCTCGCCATCATCGGCCCGTAGCCCGCCGCCGGCAGCGACAGCATCACCCCGAGCAGTGGCGACAGCAGGGTCAACGGCAGCCCGGTCACCAGCCAGTGCACCAGCACCTTGGCCAGCACCAGCAGCCACAGGGGCTGGGGGGAGAGCACCAGCTGCTCCAGGGTGCCGTCCCGGTGGTCGGACAGGAACAGGGTCTCCGCCGACAGCAGCGACGACAACAGGGCCATCACCCAGATCATGCCGGGGGCGAGGCGCGCCAGTTCGCGGGCCTCCGGGGTCACCCCGAGGGGCACGAGGGTGGCCACCATCACAAAAAAAATCAGCGGGTTGGCCATCTCACCCCGGTGGCGGATGGCAAGGGTGAGGTCCCGCGCCAGAAGGGCGCGCACCGCCTTGGTGACGGGCAGCTCAGGCGCGGCCATGGGGCTCCAGGGCCAACAGGCGCACGCCGGGCAGGCCGAGGGCCTGGTGGGTGGTCAGTACCACGACACCGCCCTGCCGGGCGTGCTCGAGGATCAGTGCCTCCAGGGCGGCCACGCCGTCGCGATCGATGGCGGTAAAGGGCTCGTCCAGAATCCACAGCGCCGCAGGGCTCAGGCGCAGGCGGGCAAGGGCAACCCGGCGCTGCTGACCGGCGGAGAGTGTGTGGCAGGGCACATCCTCGAGGCCGGCAAGGCCCACCGCGGCCAGGGCCGCGTCGACGGTTTCACGGCCGGGGGCGCCGAGGGATTCCAGCCAGGCCAGGTTTTCCCGGGGGCTGAGGGCCCCCTTGATGCCGGGCTGATGGCCGAGGTAGAGCATGTCGTTGCGGAACTCCCCAAGGCGCTGGCCGAGGGGAATGCCGCGCCACAGGATCTCCCCTTCCGAGGGGGTCAGGGAACTGGCCAGCAGGCGCAGCAGAGTGGTCTTGCCGGCGCCATTGGGGCCGCTGACCTGGAGCATGTCGCCCCCGCTCAAGCTGAGGGAGAGGCCGGAAAACACCGGCACATAGTCCCGCTCGTAGGCGATTTCCCGGCATTCCAGCATCGTTGGCGCGCTCAACAAAGGCCTCTCAACTCGCAAAGTGGGCGGTATTATGCCGAAAAATTCCCGGGGCTGCAGGTTTACCGCAGGGCCCCGCCACCCTGGCGCGGCGCCAAGGCGGCGGGGCACGAAAAAGCCCGGGGACATCGGGCTTTCTCTCGTCATTGTCGACGGTTGGTTGTTGCGCTCCGCCGCCGAGGGCGACCGCGGGGAGCGCGGTACGGGCATTCAGGCGATATCGTCGAAATCGTAATCCTGAATCAGCTTGCGCAGGCGCCGCTCCTCAAGCTTCGCTTCGAGCCGGCGCCGTGCCTCCAGGTCGGCGAGGGGGGAGGTTTTTACCTGTTCCTCCTCGGTGGTTTCTTCCTCTTCCATCTCTTCAAGATCTTCCAGGTTGTCGTCTTCTTCGTCACTCATCAGTAAATCGCTCCTCGAATATCGATGACCTAAAGGAACCTAACAGCGACAGGATTTGGCACCCGCCAATTGCGCGCAAAATAGGGCCAAACAGAAAACCAGTCAACAAAAACAAATCTTTAATAATCAATGAGATGTAAATTATTTCAACAAACCCCCGGAACGCGCCGAATCAGGCGCCGGCAGCATCGTCAATTGACCACCAGCATGTCGCCCACGACGCGACTGAGGATACGCTCCGCCGTGTTGCCTATCACCCACCCCTTCCAACCCTTGTTGGCGAGGGTGCCGAGCACCAGGATACCGGCGTCGGCGGCGGCTTCCTCGAGAACCCGGGCCACGGGCCCCACCTCGACCACCTGGCGCTCCGCCTTCACACCGAATCGCGCCAGCAGGGTTACCTGGTTGTGGCGGGCGGTGCGCTCGGCCTGGGCGCGATAGTCGAGCATCAGGGGGCTGGCGGCCATGTCACCGTAGACGTAGACGGGATCGGGCACCACGCTGATCACCGTGAGGGGCAACTGCATCACATCCGCCAAGGCCCGGGCCGCGTCCAGCACCCGGGCGGCGAGGCCCTGGCTCGCCTCCGATTCATCGAGGCTGTCGATGGCGGCCACCACGGAGCGGAACGGATGGTCGGAGCGGGACAGCAGCAACACCGGGCAGGGCGCCGCCCGGAGCAGGTGCCAGTCGTCCGCCCTGTGGAGCAGATCGCCGATGACGTGGTGCTCGTTCATGGCCATCACGATGAGGGTGGCGGAGCAGGACTCCGCCTGGGCCGCCACACCCTGATAAGGATGAACCTGCCAGTCCAACACCGCGTCGATATCGAGATCACCGATCAGTTGCTCGAGGCGGGCGCGGTTGTCGGCGAGGATCTCTTCCTTCACCGCCTGGTAATTGTCGAAGCCGATGTAGCGATTCATTTCCTCCAGCTGGTCGGTCACCGGGCAATAGAGGCAGACCCGCGCGCCGTGGGCCTTGCCCAACTGTCGCGCCCGGCTGAGCACCTGGCCCGCCAGGGACCAGTCGGTAATGACGCCAAGAATGGTATTCATCGCACTCTCCATGCTGGGTGCCCGTCGGCACCGGATCATCAGGACGGACTTCGCCGGCCAGTGAGCGCACCTCAAAACCCCGCGCCCACGGGAAAATCCCGTTGGCTTGAGTGTAGCCGTCGGTGACTTTTCCGTCTGTTGATTTGCATCATTGGCCCGTCCGGGGAGCGGGGCTAGAGTTCCCCCTGATGCCGTGGACCCTGTGAAGCGAGGCCAGCCCCCCTGTGAACCCCGAGCAGCTACACCGCAGTCCGCCCTTTTCGCTGCTGGGGGAAACCTTGGGCGGGGAGCATGCCCGGATACCGTCCCGGGGCGATATCACCGCCATTTCCCGGGTCGGCATCAACGTCTACTTTCCCGCCCGCCACTGCCCCGACTACCTGTCCCTGCTGGGGCGCGACATCGCCCTGAAGGCGGCCACCCTGCCCACCCGGGGCGCGGTGGCGAGCCTCTGGCTGCGGGGCTACCCCCTCCGCCAGCTGCCCACCGAGGCATTGACCGAGCTGGTGTTCCGGCTGTGCAGCCGCTTCAACCTCCGGCACAGCCAGGGCGTGGTGCGCGGCATCGATCTCGGCCCCGAGCACTGCCTGCGGGAACACCTGGCCCTGGTGCGGGGCCTCGGTTTCGACGTGGTGCGCCTTGTCATCGACGCCACCATCGCCGCCGCTGACCGCGGCCTCGACCAGTGCCAGCGGGCCCTCGCCGCGATCGACGAATTCCAGCCCCTGCGCCTGCGCGGTACCGTGCTGTACAGCACGGATACCAACACCCTGTTCGCCGATCGCCTGGTGGGGGTTCTGGCCCGCTCCCAAGCGGAGGAAATCGAGCTGATCCAGAGCATCCCGCCGGTGCGGCCCGCCAGCGCCGACTGCAGCTTGCAGCGGCTTTTCGAGGGGGCGGCGGGCAGCCTGGAGGCCGCGGGATACCTGCTGTTCGGGGATCGCACCTTCAAGCATCCCCGCCACGGCGATGTCGCCCTGCGGGACAATCATCACCTGAGCTACGGCCCCTGGGGGTTCTACAACAGCGACATTGCCAACTGGCTGGGTCTCGGCATCGGCGCCGACGGCATCAGCGAGGGCTACCTCTACCACAACACCCAGGATCCCGCCCGGTACCGCCAGCTGCTCGACGAGGAGTGCAGCCCGATCGCCAGCTGGAGCCCGACACCGATCGTCGACTCGGCCCCCTACCGGCTGATCCAGGCCCTGTTCTGCCATCACCGCGCCGACCTGCCAGCGCGCCTCGACCCGGCCAGTCACCAGCGCCTGCTCGCCGAGGGCTGGATAATCGCCGACGACCGCGAAGTGATTCTCACCCCCGCGGGGGCCCGCAACCTGCAGTCCGTGCTGCGACTGCTTTGTGACCACGGAGTGGATGACCATGGCTGATGGAGTGGATATACTTCCGTCACTCAAAGGTCAGGGGATTTCGTCGATGGATGCCAAGTGTCCTCACAACGGTGCGGTGAATTGCGGCGATTGCAGAATGAATGCCCTGTGCCTGCCCATGGCCCTGCAGGCGGATGAAATCGACCGCCTCGACCGCATCGTCGAACGGGGACGCCCGCTGCAGAAAGGCGAGTACATCTACCACGCCGGCGAGCCGTTTCGCTCCATCTACGCGGTGCGCAGCGGCGCCATCAAGGGGTTTACCGTCAACAACGAAGGCATCGAGCAGGTGACCGGGTTCTACCTGCCCGGCGAAGTGTTCGGCATGGATGGCATCGGCCACCCCAACCACATCAACGCCTCGATCGCCCTCGAAACCTCCGCCGTGTGCGAAATCCCCTTTACCCGCATGGAGGAACTGAGCATCCAGATTCCCTCCCTGCAACGCCACTTCTTCAGCCTGATGAGCCGCGAGATCACCAACGATCAACAGTTGATCACCATGCTCAGCAAAAACAGCGCCGAGGAACGCATCGCCACCCTGCTCACCAGCATCTCGGCCCGCAACGCCCGCCGCAAGCTGTCCAGCACCCGCTTCCGCCTGCCCATGTCCCGGGCCGATATCGGCAACTACCTCGGCCTGACGGTGGAAACCGTGAGCCGGGTGTTCAGCCGCTTCCAGAAGCTCGATCTACTGGTGGTGGACAAGAAGGAAATCGAGATCACCGATCTCGACCGCCTGCGGGCCATGGCCAATACCTGATCGCCGCCCGGTCCCGCGGGACCGGGCGACCCTCACCCCTCCCCTCAGAACCGATAGCCCAGGGTCAGCGCATACACCCAGGGGTCGATATCCACATCGGTTTTCACCCGCACCCCACTGTCGAAGCGGAATGTCGCGGTGGTATCGATATCCAGGTACCACACGGCGGCGTTAAGCAGCCAATTTTCACCGAGGGCCACATCGATGCCCGCCTCCAGGGCAAGGCCCCAGGAATCGTCCAGGGTGAGGCTGCCGTCACCGAGCACCGATTCCAGTTCGCCGGCCACCGATTCGCTGAAGAACGTCGTGTAGTTGAGGCCCGCCCCCAGGTAAGGCTGGATGGCGGAGCCGGAACCCATGGGGAAATACTGCACCGTGAGGGTGGGCGGCAGGTGCTTGACGCTGCCGGCATCCACGGTGCCAAGGCCGAGCGCCCCGGTATTGGCCTCAACATCGTGCTCGAAGGGGGTGGCGGCGAGCAGCCCCAGACCGAGATTGGGCGTCAGCATCCAGGTCCCGGTGATGCCCAGCTGGGTGTTGTCGTCCACCGAGGCGGACGATCCGGCGACCCTGCCCCCGAGGGCCGGACTCGACAGCTCGGAACTGCTCTCGTCCGGTGCCACGGTGGCGGCGCCAACCCGCAGGATAATGTCGGATGCCTCATAGGCGCTGGCCTGGTGGCTGGCAAAGGCCGCCGCGGCGAGCGAAAGTCCAAGGGCGATGGGTTGCAGCTTCATGGTGTTCCCTCTTGTGGGTAGTGGTAAGTGGCTTTGGCGCCAGTACACCACCCGGGGAACGGGGCAAAATTGATCCAGATTAATTTCCGCAGGCTTTGAAAGGTCTTTATTGTCGTTATGACAAAAAAGGGTGATCCAGCGCAGCTAAATCACCCTTTCCCGAGGGAAGACCCGGTTCACTCCACGGTGATGGTGATCTTCTCCGACAGCACCGGCGGGTTGTGGGGAATGTGGTAATGATCACCCAGCAGCAGCTGGAGGCTGTGGGTGCCGGGCTTGAGTTCCAGTTTCACCTCGGTCTGGCCGCCGCCGAAGTGGATATGGTTGGCGTCGGCGGGGATGGGCTTGTCCAGATCGGGCAGCGTGTCCACATCCACCAGCAGGTGGTGATGGCCGGTGTTGGCGTGCTCCACCCCCGCCGGCGCGACACCCATGCCGGTAAGGCCGAACACCACGGTGACGGGGCTGGTGACCGTTGCACCATCGGCGGGGGACACAATGGTGGCGCTCGCCCCTTCCGGGGCCGGGGTGGGGCCCGCCAGGGCCAGACTGGCGACACCCGCCAGCAACAGGGAAAACAGACCGCTTTTTCTCATGGGATTCACACCTCTGTGGTTGTCGTGGAAGGAAATTGGCGCGGCCCCAGGGCACGGGATCAGGCTTCGGCCTTGGAGCCCCCCAGGCAGCGGGGAGAATCGGGGGCCTCACCCTGCCATTCATCCGGCGCATAGGTATGGATGGCGAGGGCGTGGACGCCACCCCGGAGCTCCTCTGCCAGAATGGCGTAGACCTGCTGGTGGCGCTGCACCTGGCGCTTGCCGGCAAAGGCGTCGCTGACCACCACCACCTTGAAATGGGTCTCGGACCCGGGCGGCACGCTGTGCATATGGCTTTCGTTGATCACCGCCAGATGGCGTGGCGACAGGGCGGCCGCCAGCTTGGCTTGGATCACTCTCTGAATTTTCACCACTCACTCCTTATCGAGGAACAATACCAACAGGCAAGGATGCCCATAGCCTAAGGGAAAATCTGTCGTTTGGGCACCACAAAGGGCTCGGTCGAGGAAAATGGAAGGCGGGGGAGACGCCGCCCGGGCAGGGATCCCTGTCGGGTTGCCGGGCGGCGGGGGAACGGAGCAAATTTACTTGAAGCTGTACTTGATGCCGGCGCTGAAGCCGTCGAGCTCGCCGCCGTCAATATCCATGTAGCGCATGAACTCGATGTTGCCCGCCAGGCTGTCGGTGAAGCGCAGATCGAGACCAAGGCCGTAGGAGAAATCCCCGTCGGAGTCGGATTCGCTCAATCCCGCCACGTTTATCTCCAGCTTCCCCTGGGTGTAACCGACGACGGCATAGGGGTAGAACATGCTGCTGTTGGGAATACCGGCGACAAAATAGCCGCCGTAGATCTCGTTGACTTCCACATCCGCATCCCAGCCGTAGAAGTCTACGGAATCATCCGAGATACCGGTGCCGATCCGCGCTTCCACCGCCGCCCATTCGTTGAACTGAAAGCCGCCGCGCAGGTACAACGCACCGAGATCCACATCGATTTCTCCCTCCGAATAATCCAGGTACAGGTAGTTGCCGCCGATATAGGGCTCGGCATGGGCGAGGGGGATAAGGGCGGACAGGGTGAGGGTTGCGAGCAGGGTTTTTGCGTGTTTCATGACTCTCTCCTTTGAGTATGCAGGTTCTTCCTTTTCGGGAAGCCTGGGATCCATGGCCTGATGACGACCGATCCCGGGGAAACGGCCGCCCGGTGTCGCTCAGGGACCCAGGCGCGGCCATGGTACGGGGGCGGAGAATCCCCTGGCAAGGATTTTGTCAGACCGGGCTTTTCTGGCCAGGGGCCGCTTCAATCGCCGAGAACGCGGGCCACCCGCGCCCGCAGCCGGGGTACCACCTCGGCGTCGAACCAGGGATTGCGCCTGAGCCACAGCTGGTTGCGGGGCGAGGGGTGGACGAGGGGGAAGTAGCGCCCCCCCGGGGCCGGCCCATTGCGCACCGTCGCGGTCAGGCTGGCAAAGCTGGCAAGCCCCAGCTCCGCGAGGTAATGGCGCTGGGCATATTGGCCGATCAGCAGCACCAGTTCGACGGCGGGCAGGTGGGCAAGCAGGCGGGGATGCCACAGGGGCGCGCAGGCCGGAGGCGGCGGCAGGTCCCCGGACTTGCCCCGGCCCGGGTAGCAAAAGCCCATGGGCATGATGGCGATGCGGGCCTCGTCGTAGAAGGTCTCCTGATCGATGCCCATCCAGGCCCGCAGACGGTCGCCGCTGGGGTCGTTCCAGGGAATGCCGGTGGCGTGCACCCGCGTCCCCGGGGCCTGGCCGATCACCAGGATGCGGGCGCGGCTGTCGACCCGGAGCACCGGATTAGGCCCCAGGGGAAGGTCCGCGCAGTGGCGGCAGGCGCGCACCCGGGCCAACAATACGGGCAGGGTTTCGGTCGTCGGGATACGTTCGGACATGGGTGGTCTCCGGGAACCTGGCGCCATCTTAGCCGACCCGATGAGCGCTCCGCTTTCGTTTGCCGCTCCGCCGCCGGGGTTGGTAAAATGCCGCCCTTCTCCGGTGCGCACCTCCAAGCCCACCGCCACCCGCCACCGTCCCACTGCCCCCGCCACGGGCATTGGACAGGCTTCTGTCCCACAGGAACGACCATGCCAGATTCAACCTCGATTCACGCGCTCATGGGCCACGACGAGTTCATCGGCCGCCACATCGGCCCCGATGACCGGCAGATCGAGACGATGCTGGCGACCTTGGGGGCCAGCTCCCTGGACGAGTTGATGGACAGGGTGGTGCCGGAGGGCATCCGCAAGCCCGACGCCCTGGATCTCCCCGGCCCCGTCGGCGAACAGGAGGCCCTGGCGCGCCTGCGGGCCATCGCCGGCCGCAACCGCATTTTCACATCCCTGATCGGCATGGGCTACCACCCCACCCTCACCCCCAAGGTGATCCTCCGCAACGTGCTGGAAAACCCCGGCTGGTACACCGCCTACACCCCCTACCAGCCGGAAATCGCCCAGGGCCGCCTGGAGGCGCTGCTCAACTTCCAGCAGATGGTGATGGACCTGACCGGCATGGAAATGGCCAACGCTTCCATGCTGGACGAAGCCACCGCCGCCGCCGAGGCCATGGCCATGGCCCGGCGCCAGCAGCGCAAGAATGCCAGCGACACCTTTTTTGTCTCCCGGCACTGTCACCCCCAGACCATCGCCGTGGTGCGCACCCGGGCCGAACACTACGGTTTTGAGGTAATGGTGGGCGATCCGGCCACCGACCTCGAGAAAGAGAGCTATTTCGGCGCCCTGCTCCAGTACCCGGGCAGCACCGGCGCCATCGAGGACATCGCCGCCCAGATCGCCACCATCCACGGGCGCGACGCCCTGGCGGTGGTGGCGGCGGACCTGATGAGTCTGGTGCTGCTCAAGGCCCCGGGCAGCCTCGGCGCCGACATCGTCATCGGCAGCAACCAGCGCTTCGGCATTCCCATGGGTTTCGGCGGCCCCCACGCGGCGTTTTTCGCCTTCCGCGACGCCTACAAGCGCTCCGCCCCGGGGCGCATCATCGGCGTCTCCATCGACAGTCGCGGCAAGCCCGCCCTGCGCATGGCGATGCAGACCCGGGAACAGCATATCCGGCGGGAAAAGGCCAACTCCAATATCTGCACCTCCCAGGTGCTGCTGGCGGTGATCAGCGCCTGCTACGCCGTCTACCACGGCCCCGAGGGGCTGACAAAAATCGCCCGGCGCATCCACGGGCTGACCAACCACCTGGCCGCCGGCCTTCGGCAGGGCGGTTTTACCCTTGGCCACGACAGCTGGTTCGACACCCTCACGGTGCAGGTCGGCGATCGCCAGGGGGCCCTGTACGCCGCCGCCCAGGACCGGGAGATCAACCTGCGCCGGGTGGGGGGCGACGCCCTCGGCATCAGCCTCAACGAGACCAGCACCCCGGAACTGGTGGACCAGCTGCTCGATCTGTTCGGCTGCCCGGGGGCGGATTTTTCCTCCGCGCCGGCTGCCGCCGGCATTCCCGATGGCTACCGGCGGGACACATCATTCCTCACCCATCCGGTGTTCAACAGCCACCACAGCGAGACGGAGATGCTGCGCTACCTGAAGCGCCTGGAATCGCGGGACATCGCCCTCAACCACAGCATGATCCCCCTCGGCTCCTGCACCATGAAGCTCAACGCCACGGCGGAGATGATCCCCATCACCTGGCCCGAGTTCGCCGACATCCACCCCTTCGCGCCGGAGGCCCAGACGGCGGGCTACCGGCAGCTGTTTGACGAACTGCAACAAATGCTCGCCGCCTGCACCGGCTACGACGCCATCTCCCTGCAACCCAACGCCGGCTCCCAGGGGGAGTACGCGGGCCTCGTGGCCATCAAGAAGTACCACGGGAGCCGCGGCGATCACCACCGCGACATCTGCCTGATCCCCGCCTCCGCCCACGGCACGAACCCCGCCACGGCGCAGATGGTGGGCATGGATGTGGTGGTGGTGAAATGCGACGAGCGGGGCAACGTGGACCTCGCCGACCTGGAGGCCAAGGCCCAGGAGTACAGCCACCGGCTCGCCGCGCTGATGGTCACCTACCCCTCCACCCACGGGGTGTTCGAGGAGAACATCACCGCCATCTGCGCCCTGGTGCACCGGCACGGCGGCCAGGTGTACATCGACGGCGCCAACCTCAACGCCCTGGTGGGCATCGCCGAGCCGGGCACCTTCGGCGGCGATGTCTCCCACCTGAACCTCCACAAGACGTTCTGCATTCCCCACGGGGGCGGCGGCCCGGGCATGGGCCCCATCGGCGTCAAATCCCACCTGGCGCCGTTCCTCCCCGGCCACCCGGTGACACCGGTGCCGGGCACCGACGCCGCCAACGGCACCATCTCCGCGGCGGGCTGGGGTTCGGCGTCGATCCTGCCCATCTCCTGGATGTACATCACCCTGATGGGCGCGGAGGGCCTGAAGAAAGCCACCCAGGTGGCGATCCTCAACGCCAACTACCTGGCGAAAAAGCTCGATGAGCACTTCCCGGTGCTCTACACCGGGCGCAATGGCCATGTGGCCCACGAGTGCATCATCGACCTGCGGGCGCTCAAGGAAAAAAGCCATGTCAGCGAGGAGGACATCGCCAAGCGCCTGATGGACTTCGGCTTCCACGCCCCCACCATGTCATTCCCGGTGCCCGGCACCCTGATGATCGAGCCCACCGAGAGCGAATCCCCGGAGGAGCTGGAGCGCTTCCTCACCGCCATGGCCACCATCCGCGCCGAGATCGAACAGGTCATCGCCGGCCACTGGCCCGAGGACGACAACCCCCTGGTGAACGCGCCCCACACCCAGAACGACGTCCTCGCCGATGACTGGCAGCGCCCCTACAGCCGGGAGATCGCCGCCCGCCCGGCACCCTGGCTGCGGGAGCACAAGGTGTGGCCCGGCGTCAACCGGGTCGACAACGTCCACGGCGACCGCAACCTGGTGTGCAGCTGCCCGCCCCTGTCGGCCTATGGCGATGACTGACCACGGGGCTCTCACCCCGCCGTGCCGAGCGGTTGGTTTTGAGGATCAATCGAGCGGCGTGCCAGCCCTTTCCCTGTATCCTGAACGGAAAATGACATAATGCGCGCCGAGGTTACCGATTTGCCCAGAAAGCCCCTTCCCCGCATCAAGGCCAGCATCAGCCAGGAGATGGAGCGCTACAGCCCGAGTGCCCGCAAGATCATCCTCGCCGCCCAGCAACTGTTCGCCGAACGGGGCATCGATGCGGTATCCCTGCGGGAGATCGCCACCGCCGCCGGCCACGCCAACAACTCGGCGGTGCAGTACCACTTCCAGTCCAAGGAAGGCCTGATCCAGGCCATTTTCGACCTGCGCATTCCCTTCCTGGAAAGTGCCCGGCAGCGCCATATCGACAGCCTCCCGGCGGACGGCCACGGCCTGGAAGATCTGCTGGCTGCCCTGTTGTTTCCCATTCTCGAGATGTTCGACGCCCAGGAGCAGCGGATCTTTACCCTGTTCAGTTCCCACCTGCTCAGTCGCGACACCCTCGAGCACCCCTTTTACCGCGCCCAGGACAGGATGCCCGTGACCACCCGCCTCAACCAGATGATCGAGGACAGCCTCTCCCATCTGCCCAAGCAGGTGTTTGATTTCCGTTTTCGGCTGGTGTCGGGGTTTTTCCTCAGCACCCTGCTGGAGCGGCAAAATGCCCAGCGCAGCCGCAAGAGCCCTTACGCCGATGACAGCGTTTTCTGGGGCGACATGGTCAACGTGCTGGCGGCCATGCTGCGGGAGCCGTTTCGCGCCGAGGGTCGGGCGCTGATTCCCCTCTGAGCCCCGCCATCCGGGGGAGAGCCCCATTCACGCCATGACGACAGGGCCTCGCCCATGGGAAAACTGAACGGCAAGGTGGCAATCATCACCGGCTCCACCGCCGGCATAGGCCGCGCCATGGCCGAGCGCTTTGCGGCGGAAGGCGCCGCGCTGGTGATCTGCGGGCGCAACCGCGACCACGGCGAGGCGGCCGCCCGGGCACTGCGGGACAGTGGCGCCAGCGCCCTCTACCAGCCCCTCGACATCACCGACGAGGATCAGGTGCGGGCCCTGGTGGAGCGCGCCGTGGGGGAATTCGGCGGCCTGGATATTCTCGTCAACAACGCCGGCGCCAACGGCGAGGCCATTGCCGTGGGGGCCCTGCACGAACTGCCGAGCGCGCTGTTCGACACCAGCGTGCGCACCGGCATCCAGGGCCTTTTCTGGTGCTGCAAGTACAGCCTGCCCCCGCTGATCGCCCGGGGCGGCGGCACCGTGATAAACATTTCCTCCCTGGCCGCCATTCGCGCCATTCCCAAAATGGGCGCCTACGCCATGGCCAAGGCCGCCATGGAAGCCCTCACCCGCCAGATCGCCAACGACTACGCGGCCCACAATATCCGCTGCAACTCCCTGCTGGTGGGCACGGTGCGCCCCGGGGCGGGGGATACCTCCACCCTGCCCGACAACCTGGATTTCGACGCCTTGAACACCCAGATGCGCGCCACCACCATGCTGGGGCACCTCGGGAACTACGGGGATGTGGCGGAGGCGGCACTGTTTCTCGCCAGCGACAGCGCCCGCTACCTGACGGGTGTCTCGCTACCGGTGGACGGCGGCGCGGCGAGCAAGATCCAGTACCCGGATTTCACCCGCCACGGGCATTGACAGGGTTGCCCGGCAAGATCTGCGGGGCGCGGGCTGTCTACACCAGGGATTCGCTGTTGTGGAAGTAGCGGATGTACAGCTCGCCCTTGTCGAAGCGGTAGATCTCGATACTGGGGTGGGCCACCCCGTCCCGGGCGGAGTGGTTGTGGACATAGCAGACGCCTTCGTTGCCGTTGACCAGCACTTCCTTGAGCTCGGCGTTCACGTCCTCGTTGTAGTTGTCCCACATGTCATTGAATGCCTGCCAGCCATCGTCGACCCTGGGCTGGCCCACGTACTCGATGACGAGACCATTGGGGGACGCCTCCCTGTAGAGGGCGGCGAAGGCCTCCCGGTGGCGGGCATTCCACAGGCGGAAATTGTCCTGCAGAAACTCGCGGATGTCGGCTTCGCTAAAGTCTTTCATGGTGATCGGTCCTCACAGGTTATTGGCATCAGGCCCATTGGCGCAGGCGCGGCGACCAGTCGAGGCCGTCGAGGGTCACCAGCTCGGTCATGGGCGCCACCACTTCCTCCGCCCGGGTCCAGCGGAACATCATGTTGCCCCAGGGGTGGCCGCAGGTATTCATCCAGTTGGGGACACCCGGGTCCTCCATGCTCACCACCAGGGTGATGCTGCCGTCGGGGTTGGGTGCCGCGGTGTGCTTGTTGAAGATCACCCGGGCTTTGTGGTAATCGAGGGACTCCAGCCAGTAGTTGTGCAGGCACAGGCTCCAGGCTTCGCAGACCGGCACCTTAGGCAAGTGAACAAGCAGCGCCTGGCCCGGCTCCACGTGAAAGGCGGACCAGAAGTAGGCGTAATTGGGATCGGCGCCCATGGACGCCATGTAGGCGGGATCCGCCGCCGGCATGCGGTTCACGTCCACCATCAACCGCTGGGCAAGATCCACGAAGGTCTTGCCGGTGCGGGTAAAAAAGGCCCCGGCACTGGCAAAATCCGTCACCACCTTGTCGAGGTCGAGGGCGCCGTTGCCCGGCACCGGGGAGATACAGCGCAGGGTTGCCTCCAGCTCCCGCTCCCGGGCGCGGTCGTTGAAGGTCTGGCGCACCATGAAGACGTTGGAGTCCTCCGCCATGCGCAGCCAGTTGCCCTGCCCCGGGTGGGGATTTTCCCGGCGGCTGAGGGTCAGGGTGAAGTTGCCATCGGCGTCGCAGTGGATATCCGTGTCGTTGACAAAGCCGGTGATCGCCGCCTTGCCGTCGACCCCCATTTTCATGGTGGACAGGTTGAAATAGGTGACGCTGCCGCGATTGCCCCGCAGTTCGTAATCCAGGTCGCCGCGGATGGTGGCCATGTTGTAGATGCTGTCGGGATTGTCGAGGCCCCACTTGATCTTCTCGTGGTAGATCTTGTAGAGCATCGGGTCGCAGGGATCGCCGTACTCCACGAATTTCTCCACTCCCCCCCGCAGCAACCGCCCAAGATAGCGCAGGCCATCGGCCCGGGTGACCGGGTCCATGTTCCTGCCCGCGTCGAGAATATTGCGACCGGAGGATTTCAGCTCATCGCAGAATGCCTCCCACTGGCGGATGCCGATATCCGTTTCGGTGTTCGTGCTCATCTTGACCTCGCTGTGGCCCGAAGGGAGAAAGCGAGGGCGCCACAGGGCGCCCTACAGCTCGTTGGGGACGGAAAAATACGCCTGGTACTTGCTGTAAACCGCACGCTCGTGACGAATCACCTCGTCAGGGGCATGCTGATACTCGTGCTTGCCAAATTTCCCCTGGGGCTTGTCCGCCAGGAATTTCACCATTCGCGCCTCCACCTCCGGCGTCAGCTCCAGGTCGAAATCCCGGTAGATCCCCCGCACCGCAGCCATGGGATCGGCCATGAATTCCCGGTACTGGAAATTACTCACCTGGCGCTTGTCGAGGGTGCCGTCGTCGAGCATGGCGATGATGTCGTCCCACAGGGAAGCGCGGGTCTGCGCGGAGCCAATCACCCAGTTGTCGAGGGAACCGTCACCCCAGGGGGTGTCGGTACGCCACCAGTAAAGGCTCGCCTGCAGGCTCACCACCGAGTCGGCGCTGACGATGGGATCGCGGTGGGTGAAGATGATGCGGGCATCGGGAAAGGCGCCGAGCAGCTCCCGCATGTAGGGCAGGTGGGAGGGGCCCTTGAGCAGCCAGTGGTTGCCCCTGTGGCGCCACTGCAGCAGCTTCAGGAGCTTCTTCTGCCACTCGAAGCAGTAACCGAGATCCTGGGTTTCCAGGTAGCGGACATAGGAGGGCACCTGAAAGCCAAAGGTGAACACCTCCGACAGGAAGGTGAAGTACACCAGCTCCACGCTCTCCACCGGCAGGGTGGCGGCGGACTTGTGCATGCCCTTCATCTCGGGGATCAGGTTTTCCTGGAAGCTGTTGATACCCTCGGTGCGGGTGATGCGCGGGTCGCGGTGGTAGCTGGCGGTTTCCGGCGGCGGCACGGGGAACAGCGCCTCCCATTTGAGGGGCACCCGGAATTGCGGGTCCTGGGACAGCACCTCGTAGAGGATGGTGGTACCGGAGCGGCCAAAGCCGGTGATGATCACCGGGCGGTCGATGGTTTGATCCAGGATCGCGGGCTCGCGCTTGAGCCAGTCCACCAGGGACAGGCGGATCTCCAGGTAGCGCACGAACTCATAGCGGGTAAGGATGCGCCCCGCGAAATGGAGGTTGGCCTCCTCCTCGATGGACGTCATCAGCACCTTGAAATGGCCGAGCCACGCGTCGTCGCCAAAATCCGTCAGCCCGCTGTTGCGGACCGCCTGATCGATAAGGGACTGAAAATCGAGGGGCACCACGCTCGCCATGTCGAGATGGCTGGCCTGCTCATTGAGGATCTTGACCCACTCCGGCCGCGGCGTGGGGACCCAGGCCTCCTTGCGGCGGAAGGCGCCCTGGCTATCATCGGTCATATAACCGCCATTGTTATGGTTGTGCCGGGCCATTGTATTAACGCGCTGACTTAAAGTCCACAGGCAGCGGGAAGCGCCAGCGGGAGAGAACGGCGGGATAACCCCAGGCACAAAAAAACCCGCTTTTGGCGGGTTTCCTCGCGGTTCCACGGATGCCTCAGGACATCGGGAAACCTTTGTTACTGGTGGGTCGTGATGGATTCGAACCATCGACCAATTGGTTAAAAGCCAACTGCTCTACCGACTGAGCTAACGACCCGGAAGAGGCGCATATCTTACTGATTGAGCCAAAAACGTCAAGCCGAAATGCGGCCCGGATCCCGCTAATTTGCATATTTTGTCGGGTCGGGGATGCCCGCCTCGGCGAATCCCTGGCGCCGCAGGCGACAGCTGTCGCAGCGCCCGCAGGCAAGCCCGGCGTCGCTTGCCTGATAGCAGGACACCGTGAGGCCGTAGTCGACCCCGAGGGCGGCGCCGGCGCGGATGATCTCGCCCTTGGTCATGGTCATCAGCGGCGCGTGGATGCGCAATCCCCGCCCTTCGACGCCGGCCCTGGTGGCGAGGTTGGCCATGGTTTCGAAGGCGGCGATGAAGGCAGGCCGGCAATCCGGGTACCCGGAGTAGTCCACGGCATTGACGCCGATGTAGATGTCGGTGGCGTCCAGCACCTCGGCCCAGCCGAGGGCAATGGCAAGAAACACCGTGTTGCGGGCGGGCACGTAGGTGACCGGGATACCGCTGGAGGCCTCCTCGGGCACGGCGATGGCGGTGTCGGTGAGGGCGGACCCACCGATACTGCCCAAGTCGATGCGCACCGTTTTGTGGGCCACCGCGCCGAGGGCCTCGCTCACCCGGTCGGCGGCGGCAAGCTCGGCGCGGTGGCGCTGGCCGTAGTCGAAACTGAGGGTGTGGCAGGCGCGGCCCTGGTGGCGGGCAATGGCCAGCACGGTGGCGGAGTCGAGGCCGCCGGATACCAGCACCACGGCCTTGTCGGGTTTGTCGGTCATGGCGGGTCTCAGTGGCCGGGTTGGTCGTTCCACAGCAGCTTGTGGAGTTGCAGCTGGAGGCGCACCGGCAGGCGGTCGGCGATGATCCAGTCGGCGAGTTCGGTGGGGGAAAGGCTGCCATGGCTCGGTGAAAACAGCACGGAGCCCACCCGTTCGACAAGGCGGTACTCGTCGAGGCGCATGCGCGCCCAGTCGTAGTCCTCCCGCCCGCAGATCACGAACTTGACCTCGTCCGAGGCCTTGAGGGCGGCGATATTGCTGTACAGATTGCGGCTGAGCTCACCGGAACCCGGTGTCTTCAGGTCGAGAATCACCGCCACCCGGGGGTCCACTGCCTCGATGGGCAGGGCGCCGCTGGTCTCGAGGGATACCCGAAACCCCGCGTCGCACAACCGCGTCAGCAATGGCAGGCACTCCGGTTGCGCCAGGGGCTCACCGCCGGTGACGGTGACATAGGGGGCATTCAGCTGCCGCACCTGATCGACGATGTCGTCGAGGGATTGGCGCTCACCGCCGTGGAAGGCGTATTCGGTATCGCAGTACAGGCAGCGCAGGGGGCAGCCGGTGAGGCGCACGAACACCGTGGGCAGGCCCACGGTGCTGGTCTCCCCCTGGAGGGAATAGAAGATTTCGGTGATGCGCAGGGAGTCTTTCATGGCGGCATTATACCGGCACTGGCGCGGCATGGTTGTAACCGGGCGGAGGGCGAGGAGGCGCGGCGGCGCAACCTCGCCCCGGGCAACCTCAGAAGTTGTCCTGCAGGTAGGCCCTGGCGAGGGCTGCGGCGCTGCTGTTGGTGGCGGCGGCGCGATCGAGCATGGCCCTGGCTTTCGCCTTGTCGCCCTGCAAGTGGTATACCCGCCCCAACTTGAACATGGCATCAGGCGCCTTGCGGTCGGCGGCAAAGTCGTTGACCACGGTGGCGAAGGCTTTCTCGGCGCTACCCAGATTGTTCTGCAACAGGTAAATCTCCCCCAGCCAGTAGTGGGCGTTGGCGGCATACTGGCCGGTGGGATAGCGCTGCAAGTGGGCATCGAAGGCGGTGACCGCCTGGTCGATCTGGCGGTTCTTGAGCAAGTCGTAGGCGGCGGTGTAACTGGCGAGTTCCGCGCCGCTGTCGACGGGGGCGGCCGCTGGCGCTTCGACACCGGCGCTGGCATCGATGGCACCGCCGCCCTGGGCCGCCGCGAGAATGGGATCGACCGCCGGCTCGGCGGCGGGGGCACTGGCCCTCGGCGCCGGTGCCGCGCCACCGCTCAGGCGGCTGTCGAGATCCTGGTAATCATCGATCTGGCGCTGCTTGAGACGCTGCACTTCGTGGCTCAGCTCTTCGACCATGCCACGCAGATCGCGGATCTCCTCCTGCATGATCTGCAACTGGTTGTAGATATTGCCCGCCGCGCTGCCCTCCTGGGCCTCGGCCCACAGTGGCAGACTGAGCATCAGTGCCAGGGAAACACCCACCATGTTGCGCATCGCATCATCCTCGCTGAAAGACCAGTCTCTACAAAAACAAAAAGCCAGGCGCAGAATACTGCGCCCGGCTTTGGGGAGCAAACCGCGCGGTTACTTCATTTCGACGCGACGGTTGAGGGACCAGGACTGGTCGTCGCTGCCGAGCTGGGCCGGGCGCTCCTCGCCGTAGCTGATCACTTCGAGGTTGGCGGCATTCACGCCCTGCAGGGTGAGGTACTCCTTGACTGCGTTGGCGCGACGCTCGCCGAGGGCCATGTTGTACTCGCGGGTACCGCGCTCGTCGGCATGGCCTTCGAGGCGGACCTGACGGTTGCCGCCGCGCAGACGCTGGGCGTGGATGTCGAGGGCGGCGCGGGCCTCGCTGGTCAGCACCGCCTTGTCGAACTCGAAGTAGAAGACGGTGGCAACGCCGCCGGCGCCGAGGTCATCGCCGTAGGCGGAACCGTCGCCAGCGGTGCCGGTGCCCACGCCGCTGCCGGACATGCCGTCGGCACCGGCGCCATCCTCGGTGGAGGTGCTGGAACAGGCGGCCAGAAGGGTGGACAGTACCGCTACCAGAAAGCCGGTTTTCAGGGTTTGAAAGGTCATTGCGTTCTCCTCAAGTGTCATAGCGGAGCTCAGGGCTCCTTGTTCGTGTAAAAAATCGGTTGGGGTAAATCTAGTTCAAAAACGGCGACCATGCCGGCTCGCGCACATCCCCCTCCCGCGCGGGCAGAAGGAACTTCACCCCGGCGTCGATGGATACGGCTGCGAGCAGGCTGTTGGTGCCCCGCTTGGTGGCGTAAAGGAGCATGGCTCCATTGGGCGCCACCGTCGGCGACTCATCCAGGTAGGTGTTGGTGAGTATGCGGAAATCGCCGGAAACAAGGTCTTGGGAAGCAATATGAAACGCCCCGCCGTCCCTGTGCACCATGACCAACGTACGGCCATCGGGGGCAAGTCTTGGGCGGGCGTTGTAAGAGCCGCGGAATGTTAAGCGTTCCAGTTGCCCGGAAGCAAGGGTCAGTTTGTATATTTGCGGCGAGCCGCCCCGGTCCGAGGTGAAAATCAGCGCCTTGCCATCGGGGGTCCAGTTGGGCTCGGTGTCGATGGAAAAATGGTTGGTGATGCGGGTGAACTGGCGGCTGCCGAGGTCGAGGGTGTAGATCTCCGGATTGCCGTCCTTGGACAGCACGAGGGCCAGCTTGCGGCCGTCCGGCGACCAGGCCGGCGCGCCGTTCAACCCCTTGAAATTGGTCAACTGCTCGCGGTTGGCGTTGCCAAGACGCTGGCGAAATACCGCCGGACGGCCTGTTTCGAACGAGACATAGACCAGCTCCTTGCCATCCGGCGACCAACCCGGGGACATCAGCGGCTCGCGGGACTCCAGCATCAGCCGCTCCCGGGCACCATCGGCATCCGCCACCATGAGGCGGTAGATGAGGCGGTTGCCGCCCCCCGCCGTGGCGGTGACATAGGCGATGCGGGTGGAGAAGGCGCCGCGAATCCCGGTGATGGCCTCGTACACCTTGTCGCTGATGTAGTGGGCGATATCCCGCAGGTTGCCATCGTTGCCGTGGACCACCTGGGCCAGCACGGTCTTCTCGCCGGCCACCTGCACGAGGCTGAAGGTCACCTTGAGGCGGCCATCGGGCTGGCGCTCGCCCTTGCCGTACACCAGATACTGGGCGCCCAGCACCCGCCAGTCCTTGAAATACACCTCCGAGGCCTCCCGGGGGAAGGACAGCATGTTGCCCCGGTCGATGGTGTTGAACAGACCGCTGCGGCGCAGGTCGGCGGAGACGATCTCGCTGATGTCCTCCGGCAGCACGGCGTTGCCTGCCTCGATGGGGGACACGGCGATCACCGTGGGGTCGTCCACCCCCTGGGTGATCTCGATGGTCAGTTCGGCGCGGGCGGTGAGGGCAAACCCGAGCACCAGGCTCAGGGCAAGCAGCAAACGGGTGTTCACCATGGTGTCGTTATAACCTCAAATCCTGGGGGTTGAATACAAGGCGAAAACGCCGGAAGTTCTGTTCGTAGGCGGCGCGGTCCTGCTGGATCAGCTCCCGCAACCGCTCGAATTGTTCGGCCCGGCGCACCGCCTGCTCGGCGGACAGGTCGAAGGCGGCGTTGCCGCTGGACTTGACCACCGCGACGCCCACCACCCGGGCCTGGCCGTCGAGGGTGATTTCCAGCTCCGTCACCATGCCGAGGCGGGCGCTGGGGGGGCGACTCCAGTTGGCGCCGATGCGGTCCTGAACATAGCCGATATAACTGCCCACCTGCTCCTCGCTGGCGGCGGCATCGGCGAGCGCCTGCTCGGCGGCGAGAGCGCGGGCCAGCTCCTGTTCGCGGCGCACACGCTCCTGACGCTCCCGCTCGGCCTGCTGGCGTTTGAGCTCCTCCTGGCGTTTGCGCTCGGCTTCGGCCTTGGCCTGTTCCTGGCG
>JAYELS010000079.1:0-1044 GCA_034717695.1 Pseudomonadota bacterium | reverse complement strand
AGACCGCCCCCAACCTGGAGGAGGAATACCAGCGCACTCACCGGCCCAAGTCCGCGCCGCGTGGCGGCCCCCGGGCCCCAGGCGAGGGGCTGTTCAACCCTATTTCCCCCAGCATCTAACCGCTAGCGAGGATATAGCATGCCCCAGCATTACCCCGACCGTTTCTTAGGCGGCCAGCCCGACTACATGAGCGATATAGACCGCATCTTCGCCCGAACGAAGACCGCCGCGCAGGGCCAGTTTCCGGCCCTTTCTGCCGGCGCCGACTTTGGCGGCGGCGAGGTGGGCCCGCTCGACACCGGCGGCCCCGAGGGGGGCCACCCCGAGGCCATGATGCAGCGCCTCGCACAGCTGGACGCCGCCGGGCAGCTGTACCTCCCCGACGGCAGGCCACGATTTCCCAAGCGCGTGATGGACCCGTATCACCAGCTGAAGAGAAGAGAAAAACTATTCAACCTCCAGGAGACCCTGGGTCCCTACGGGGATGACCCCCTGACGCAGGCCATATCGCCGTTCGCGGCCGTTGGCGTGGGGGCCCTACAGGGGCTTGAGCGCGTGGCTAGAGAGAATGTCACCCTGGTCCGCTCCGGGCTACCGGAGGGATGGCCGGGCTCCCTAGAGGATATCGAGGCCCCCCTTCGAGAGGAGGGAATGGGCTGGTGGGAGGCCGCGCAGGCGGCCGAGGAGCAGAGGCCGCTCCCCTGGTACGCCCAGCTGGCGGCAGAGATTGGGCTCGACCCCACAACCTACACGCCCCAGATGCTCATACGGGCGGCCTCCAAGACCCCCCAGGGGGTGAGGGCGCTAACCCGGCTGTTTGGCAAGGGTGGCGGCGTGACCGCGATGGACGACCCTTTGACCGACACGTTGGCCCTACTGGATGACATCGATCCGCGGCTCGGCCCGCAGGGCGGCGAACTGAGGCCGGGTGGTGTGATAGAATCAATCGATCAAGAAAGCAGTAGAGGAGCAACAACTTATGAGCGAGAACTCCAACGGCGACAAGTTGAAGGGGCTGTACAAGAAGGCGCTATCGACGTCTAT
>JAYELS010000078.1:0-1050 GCA_034717695.1 Pseudomonadota bacterium | reverse complement strand
CAAGGTGGGGCGCGGCATTGCCGCGCCCTTTCCGTTTTTGGAGCCCATTAACTCTTGAAACAGAATTCGCGGACAGGATCGGATATCCCCCGCTACGCAGTGCTGGGCCATCCCGTCGCCCACAGCCAATCGCCCCGCATCCACCGTAGTTTTGTCGCCCAGTTCGACCTGAATCTGGAATACACCGCTATCGAGGTCGAGCCGGAAGGCTTCCCGGAGGCGGTGACAGCATTTCAGGCCGCCGGGGGGTTGGGGCTCAACGTCACGGTGCCCTTCAAGCAGGAGGCCTGGCGGCTGGCCGACAGCTTGAGTGAGCGGGCGCGGCTGGCCGGGGCGGTAAATACCCTGCGCTTCGAGTCGGGGGGAGAACGCTTCGGCGACAATACGGACGGCGCCGGGCTGGCGCGGGATCTGGAGCGGAACCTCGGCTTCCGGATCGACGGCCGGCGCATACTGGTGGTCGGCGCGGGGGGCGCGGTGCGCGGGGTGCTGGGGCCGTTGCTGGAGGCCGGGCCGGCGAGTCTGGTTATCGCCAACCGTACCGCGGAAAAAGCATTGGAACTGGCGGACCGTTTTGCCGGGTACGGCAAGATCGCGGGCTGCGGCCTCAATGGTTTAGTTGGGGAGTCCTTCGACCTGGTGATCAACGGCACCGCCGCCAGCCTGGCCGGAAAAGTGCCGGAATTGCCGAGCAGGCTTTTCCGCCCGGAGGCGTTGGCCTACGATATGATGTACGGCGATCGGCCGACGGTGTTCATGGATTGGGCGCAAGAACACGGCGCCGCGTGCATCGCCGACGGGCTCGGCATGCTGGTGGAGCAGGCCGCGGAATCGTTCTACCTGTGGCGCGGCCTGCGCCCCAACACCGCCCCCGCCCTGGCTGCCCTGCGCGGCGGCAAGGTCTAGCGGAGGACCCTCGACGCCTCACCCCTCACCCCTCACCCCTCACCCCTCACCCCTCACCCCTCACCCCTCACCACCTATACGCCCGCTCCATCATCTCCCTGGTGAGCACGCCGTAGATGCGCCAGATGCCCGGCGCGGTCATGC
>JAYELS010000077.1:0-1052 GCA_034717695.1 Pseudomonadota bacterium | reverse complement strand
GCCTGGATGGTCCGCCGTGAAGGTCTGGGGATCCTCCGCCGGGCTCAGGAAGAATTGGCCACCGGACGGGTGCCCGGCCGGCAGGTGGTCGACGGGCTGCTGGTACTGGTGGCTGGGGCGCTGATGCTTACCCCGGGGTTCGCCACCGATGCCCTAGGGCTGGCTCTCCTGTTCCCACCCAGCCGGATCGCCGTGCGGGAGGTTCTCATCAGGCGGTTTACCCGCCGGGTGAACCTGGGTTGAGACTCAGGCTTCGGCCGCGTCGAGGGCCTCCTCGGCCGCGGCCAGCATCCGGGCCGAACAGCCTGCCATGTCCACGGGTGGCGCGGCCTCGGAGAAAATCACCTCGGCCAACGCCCGGAACGCCTTGCCGGCCGGGCCGTCGCCCAGCGCGGCTGGCCGGCCCTGGTCGCCGCCGGACGACACGCCAGCGTCGATGGGGATACTGCCTAGCAGTGGGGCACCTATGTCAGCGGCCAGCGCCTCCCCACCACCCCGGCCGAACAATTCATGGTGCTCCCCGTCCGGGGCCACGAACGCGCTCATATTCTCGATCACCCCGACGACCCGCAGGTAGTTGTTGCGGCCCATGTTGGCTACCCGCTCAGCCACCTTCTGGGCAGCTAAGGCCGGAGTGGTCACCACGACCATCTCGGCCCGGGGTAGCAGCTTGGCCAGACCCATCTGCACGTCACCGGTACCGGGAGGCATGTCGATCAGCAGGTATTCCATCGGCCCCCAGGCCACGTCCTCGCAGAAGTGCTGTACGGCCCGGTTGAGCATCAGGCCCCGCCACATCAGCGCCGTCTCCTCCCGGTCGACCAGGAACCCCATAGACACGATCTTCACCAGCCCGTCGCCCACCGGCACCTCGATCGGGTCGATCTTTCCCACCTCGGGGGAGCCGCCCAGTCGGCCCTCCACCCCGAGCATGCGGGGTACCGAGTAGCCCCAGATGTCGGCGTCCATCACACCCACGGTCAAACCCTTTTCAGCCAGTGCCGCGGCCAAGTTCACCGTCACTGTCGACTTGCCGACTCCGCCTTTTCCGG
>JAYELS010000076.1:0-1082 GCA_034717695.1 Pseudomonadota bacterium | reverse complement strand
AGGCCGCTGCCTGTGAGGGGAACGACTGTGATCTGGTGGGGAGCGATGGCTTCACTCAGCCTCCTCAGGGCGGCCGCGGCCACGGCCGATGTCGGCTCGACGTAGAGGCCCCGGCGTGCTAACTCCTTCTGAGCCTGCTCGATCTCCTCCTCGCTTACCGCCAGCACCGCTCCGCCCGTCTCACGGATGGCGGCCAGGATCTGGCGGCCACGCGCCGGCCTGGCGATGCGGATACCCTCGGCGATGGTCTCCCCCTCCGCCACGGGCTTGGCCTCGCTCAGCCCCTCTCGGTAGGCCTTGTAGAGCGGGGCGCAAGTCTGCGCCTGAATGGCGAAGAGGCGAGGCGGCTTTTCAATGAGGCCGGCCGCTTGCAGGTCTTTGAATCCACGGTAGGCGCCCAGCAACAGGGTGCCGTGGCCAGCGGGCAGGATCAGGTTGTGAGGCGCTTGGCCGCCCAGTTGCTCCCACAGCTCGTAGGCGATGGTCTTCAGGCCCTCGATGACAAAGGGGTTGTAGTAGTGGCTGGCGTAGTAGATGCCACTCGCCGCTGCCTCCTGGACGGCTCGGGCGGCGTTCTCCCGTGGGCCGTCCACCGTCACCAACTCGGCCCCATAGACGGCGATCTGAGCCAGTTTGGCGGGCGAAGCGTGAGCGGGCACGTAGATCTCGGCCCTTATCCCGGCCTGGGCGCAGTAGGCAGCCAGGGCCGCCCCGGCGTTTCCTGAGGAGTCCTCCACCACCCTTTCGATCCCCATCTCCTTCAGCTTGCTGACCAGCACCGTCGCTCCTCGATCCTTGAAGGACCCTGTAGGGGCGAGGAACTCCAGTTTACAATGGACCATCAGCCCGTAGACTTTGGCCTGGACCAAGGGAGTGAAGCCCTCGCCCAGGGAGACGATGTCCTCCTCGTGCTCCACGGGCAACATGGCACGGTAGCGCCAGAGGGCGGGGTTCTGGGCCTCAATGGCTTCTTCGTCGAAAGGGGGCGTTCCCACGAGCTCGAAGGGGCCGCCGCAATCGCAGCGCCACCGGCGGGTGTCGAGAGCATAGGCTCGCCCGCAGTTTGTACAGCGGATGCGCAT
>JAYELS010000075.1:0-84599 GCA_034717695.1 Pseudomonadota bacterium | reverse complement strand
GCCGGAATGACCGGCCTGATGGAGAAAAGGGCTTCGACAGGAGCCGAAAATCAACGAAAACGGAGAAGGTCCTGACGAATTGAATGATTGCATCGCTGTATGCATCAATTGATCAGACCTTCCCTAATCATTGTCCAAAGGCTCCGCGAAAAGGGTTGGATCCCTCGCTCTAAAATCGGAGGGACTGCATCCGGCGTGCTTCCTGAAAAAATGACTGAAGTACGTGACATCCGAAAAACCAAGATCCAGGGCAATTTCACTGATTGTTTTCGACGAATTGAGCAGCTCCGTTTTGGCTTCAAGGAGCATGCGCCTGTGCACCAGCTCCAGGGGAGTTGATTTCGCGATGCGCTTGCACACCTCGATCAACTGAGCCCGATTCACGCCAAGTGCCCGGCAATAGTGTTCAATGGAGTGATGCTTGCGAAAATGTGTCTCCACCAGCAGTTGGTAGCGGCTGAGCAATCCAGTGCTTGATGAATTATTCGCCCTGATATCGGTCACATCGTCGGCCGCTTCCGACAGATTGCTCTCCGTAATCAGCACAAGGATGTAGCCGATGACCGCCGCGTCACAACCCAACCCAAAACGCCTAACGGCAAGAGCCATGGCCGCGAAGACCCGCTCCAACCGCAATCGGCAGCCCACCAGACCGTAATGGACGACGGTGTGGCAGCAGGTCAGCCAGAATGCCGCCGGGGTGGATATGAGGGCCTCCGCAACCCAGGTTCGCAGGAACAGTTCACTGCCGCTGAAACAAAAGCCATCGGTTTCGGCTTCGAGTCTCAGTTGATACAGGCAGTTCGCGGGGATCACCAAGAAGGCACCGGGCTCCAAGGCGTATTGCTCACTCCCCACCAGGGCGTAACCGCCACCACGCTGGATGAACAGGAACAGGCGATTGTCGCGCTCCAGTTTTTTGCTTGCCAACTCGCCGGAGGCAAGTAACTGCCGGATTGTCAGACACGCGATATGTGATATTGACTCAAGACCCCTGTGGTCTTGCCTGTCGCCGTCGAAGGGTTTGCCCATTGCACCACCTGCTTTCGCGGCCTGGGCACCACTACAGGATCCGTGCCAAGGCGCCTCCAGGGTCCCCCATCGTCGTCAGCTAGGGGGCACACCAGAGATTTTGGTCAATTGCAATTATTGTTGCCCCGGGGCCTGCCGCGGACCGGTGACGGCGGCCGCGATGGGCCCGAAGGTCGTGCCGGCTTCGCGGCATTCCCGAGGACACGCTAACCAGCATAGCACGGCCGGTGTCCCGGGGAGACTCGACGACAGCCCACCGCCGGGGGATGTGACCCCTGGATCTCGGGCTCGAGACCGTTGATCAGCGGGCTGAACCCAAAATCGTCAGGAGCGGAACCGCCCGCCATCGATGATCAGGGTATCGCCGGTGTGGTAGCTGGAGCAGTCGCTGGCCAGGTAGACGACGATGCCCTCCAGATCCTCCGGCTGACCGGAACGGCCCATGGGGGTTCGGGCGGATACGGCGGCATCGATCTGCTTGAAGACCTCCGGGTCGGCCTGGGTCATCTCCGTGGCGATGAAGCCCGGGGCAATGACATTGACCCGCACCCCGTGGCAGCCCAGCTCCGCCGCCATGGTGCGGCCCACCGCATCGAGACCGCCCTTGGCCGCGGCGTAGTGGGACATGCCGGGCACGCCGTAGAAAATCGACATGCTGCCGCAGATGATGATGGAGCCACCCGGGTCCCCGGCCTCGGAGCGCTTCACCATATGGCGGGCGGCTTCCCGCAGGGTGTAGATGGCGCCGTGGAGGTTGATGTTGAGCAGGTCGTGGTACATCTCCGCGGTCATGTCGCAGATGGAGTTGGAGCGGCTGGCCACGCCGGCATTGACCACCACGCAGTCGAGGCGGCCCATCCTCTCCACCGCCGCGGCCATGGCGTCGATCACCGCCTGCTCGGAGCCCACATCCACGGACTGGGACCAGAGGCGACCGCCGTATTGGGCGAGCTGGTCCAGGGCCGCCTGGTTCTTCCCGGCGTTGCGGCCCCAGATCACCACGTCGGCGCCGGCCTTGGCGAGGCCCCGGGCATAGGCGAGGCCGAGTCCGGAGTTGCCGCCGGTAACCAGCGCCACCTTGCCGGTCAGATCGAACAGATTGTTGGTCATGGATGTTCTCCAGATTCAGGTAAGTGAGTTGAAGGCCTTGTCAGGCCGGAGGAATGAGTCGCTGGTCCCGCCAGCGGCGGATCCACTTGGCCACGGTGTCACCGCTGTCGACACAGTCGGAAAAGCCCGCCCGACGCAGCTTGATGGTACTGGTGAGCACGGTGCGGTCGCAGTTGTTGAGGGCAAAATCCGCGAGGGCGCAGGATTCGCCGAGAAAGGCCCGCCAGTCCGCCGGGGCGGCGAGCCGGTGGCGGTGCACCAGCTGCGCCCAGAGCTCGGCGTCCCGGCCCACCGCGTCCACCAGGGAGCAGGCCTCGGCCTCGCCCACCGGCATACCCATCTCGGCGGCGATCAGGGGCCACATATCGGGCCAGATATAGACGTCGCCGTTGGCGATATTGAAGGTCTGGTCCCGGGCAGTGGGCGCCTCAAGGGCCCAGGCGACGCCCCGGGCCAGCAGCTCCACATCCACCATTTCCATCACCCCGTCGCCCGGCACCGCGCCGGGCCAGCACAGTGGCAGGCCCCGGGCCTTGCGCAGGCTCGCGAACACGGCGATGGCAAGCAGGCCGTTGAGGTTGCTGCCCATGCCGCCGCCGACGATGCTGGGGGCGCGGAAGGTGGTCCAGTGCCAGGAGCGCCCGGCCTGCCGGTCCCGGGCCTGGCGCTCCCGCAGGTAGTCCTCCTGGCGGAAGTAAAAGTCGTCGAAGGGCGGGCGCGGCAGGGATTCCCGCAGGGGTACAGGGATATGACCCGGGTAGTGGGGGCCGTAGGCCTTGGTGCCGTGGATCGCCACCACCTGGCACAGCCCGGGGGCCGCCGCGAACAACGGCTCCAGCAGGTTCTCCAGCATCCGCCCGTTGCGCTCGGCGTGGTGGGGATCGGTCCAGCTGGCCACCAGGTCCCCCGGGGTCTCGTTGATGGCGGCGTAGACCACCTGGGTGACGCCGGTCAGGTCCCGCGCCAGGGCCCCGCAGGCGGCGGCGTCCAGCAGGTCCACCCCACGGTGTTCGACCCCGGCGGGCAAATCGGCGGGGCGCCGCCGGGACAGGGCCACCACCCGGCAATCCCCGGCCGCCGCCAGGCAATTCACCACCGCCCCGCCGACAAAGCCGGAGGCACCCGCCACCACTACCGTCCGCTCGCCCATCCTATCGCCTCCCCATTGTCCCCCGTCGCGCGCCCTACTTCACTTCCACCTTGACGGGGAACTTGTCGAAGTAGAACTGGAAGTGCCTGCGGATATCCGCCGCCTCGACACCGAAGTCGCGCTTGAGGTTATAGACCACCTTGCCGTGCTTGCCCCGGGGATGGGCGTCCAGGTAGGCGTGCAGTTCCGCCAGGGCGGCGTCGGTGAGGGGCAGGTCCGCCTTGCGGTAGATCTCCTTGAGCACCGAGTCGGTGTCCGCCATCATCTCGTCGAAATAGACATCGATCACCTGGGCCTCGGGGAGGGAATCCCGGTCCCGCACGCAGCGCTCCAGCAGGCGCTTGTAGCGGTCGACCCAGTAATCCCGGTAGAGGTCGGTATCCGGGGACTTGCGCAGGATGCGGTTGGCATAGCAGGACATGGTGATGGCCGACTGGATCGACGCCACCGGATCCCGGTGGGTGATGACGATGGTGGCGTCGGGGAAGGTCTTGAGCAGCAGCGGCAGCTGCTCCATGTGCTGGGGGCATTTCATCACCCAGCGATTGGGGCCCTTCAGCCAGGTCAGCGCCTGCATGGCTTTCTTCAGGTAGGCGTAGGTGCCGGTCTGGTCGTGGGCGAAGTAGTAGTCCCGCCAGCGGGGCACCTGGGCCAGCCACTCGATCAGGTAGGACGAAAAGTCGATGGCCTGCAGTTCGATGTCCTCGCTGATGTGGTCGGGGGAGAACTCGTGCATGGCCTTCATGTAGGGCAGCACAGCGTCCTGCTGGGCCCAGCCCTCGGCGGCCCGGGTCCAGCGGGGGTCGACGCCGTCGGGGCCCGGCACGTCATCCTCGGTGGGAATGGGGGCGATGGCCTCCCACCAGGGCAGGGACCGCAAGCGGGTATCGGCGCTGATCAGGTTCAGCAGGTGGGTGGTGCCGGAGCGGGGCAGGCCCGCCACCAGGATGGGCCTGTCGATCTTCACATCGAGGATCTCCGGGTGGCGCTTGATGAGATCCTCGAGGCGCAGCCGGGTGGCGGCGTAGCGGGTGTACATCTCCAGCATGTTGAAGCGGGTGACGTTGGTGGCCCCGCTGTCCTCGTTGAGGGCGTCCACCCACACATCGAGGCGCTCGCGAAAATCGTCGGCACCAAAATCACTGAGCCCCGTCTGCGCCATGGCGGCGGTGAGAATGCCCTCGGCGGTGATCTCCACGGGGTTGGCTTCCATGGCGGCGAGAACCTGCTGCTGGATGGGCGTCAGTACCGGGTTGTGCAGGTCGGTGACGTCGATGATTTGGCTATTGCTCATGGGTGATTACCTTGCTGGCTGTTATGGGAGCGCCCGCCACCTTGCCACTGGCGGGGCGGGATCAGGCTTGGGAGCTTCGTGAAAAGTGGGGGCCAAATCAATCGGTTTTCCCACCCGTCGAGGTGTCCCGGGATTGTCGCGTCCAGTTATCGAAAAACATGGCGCTAAAGATACAAGTCGCCCTGCTAGCGCACGGTGTTGAGCCCGCCGTTGACGGAGAGGATCTGGCCATTGATGAAACGGGCCCCCTCCCCGGCCATGAACACCATGAAGGGTGCGAAGTCGGTATCCGGATCACCGAGCTTGCCGCCAACGGGGATCAATCCCGCCATCATGGCGTCGTGGGCCGCCAGCTGCTCGGCGTCGAAGGTGGCGCGGTGCTCCTCGTACATGGGCGTCCACAGGGCCGGCACCAGGGCATTGGCGGTGACACCGTGGCGGCCCCACTCGTGGGCGATGGTGCGGGTCCAGGAAAATACCGCGCCCTTGGCCGCCGAGTAATGGGCGCCGTTGACATAGGGCACGAGCCCGGCGTCGGAGCCGAAATTGAGAATGCGCCCGCCGCGATCCTTCATGTGCCGATAGGCAGCCTGGTTGGTGAGCAGGGTGCCGCGCACGTTGACGTCAAAAATCAGATCCCATTCACTGTCGGTGATGGCCTCGGCGGGGGTATGGCGCTCCACCCCGGCGATGTTGGCAAGCACGTCGAGGCCGCCGAATTCAGCCACCACGGCATCGAATATCCGATCGACCTCCGGGCGTTGGGCGATATCGCAGTGGTGGTAACGGGCGCTACCCGGTCCCGCGCGGTTGAGGGCGTTGACCAGCGCCTCTCCCGCCTCGTCGAGAATATCCAGCACCGCCACCCTCGCCCCGGCGGCCACGTAGGCCCGCGCCGTGGCGGCGCCGATGCCCCGGGCGCCCCCGGTGACAATGATCCTGCGATCGCCCAGCTCCATGATTCCTCCCGAGTATTATTGATGTGATTGTCGACAAGGGCGTCAGCGGCGGCGGGAGACCCGTCACGGCAGCGGCTATCCAAGGGCAGCCGCTATCCAAGGATAGGTACACCACCGCCCGTGGGAAACGACACTGCCGCATTGGTCCCGCCCGGCAAGCCACGACTCTACCATAGGGTCTCGCCACTCAGCGGCGGGGTATGTACCCAGAAACGCCTTAGCTGTTGGGAAACCGCCATGAGCGCACTACTGCGGCGCATCCGCCTCGTCCACCGCCGGGGAGAGGTCCGGGGCGCCCTCGAGGATGACTTCCACCACTTCCGCGTGGCCCTGCGCCATGCCGAGGGCAAGGTCAGCGCCATCGCCGGCAAGGCCCTGCGCCACCCCTACAATCTCTGCCCCGGGGCCCTCGGGCAGCTGCGCCAGCTGATTGGCCAACCGCTGAGCGGGGATCTGACGGTGGTGGCGGGCTACAGCGACCGCCTCAAGCAGTGCACCCACCTCTACGACCTGGCATGCCTCGCCATCGCCCTGGCGGCGGAAGACGCGGGTGCCCGCAGCTACGATGTGCGGGTCGATGACCCGGCGGGGGACAGGCCCCGCGCCGCGCAACTGCGGGTCGACGGCCGCCCCGCGCTCGACTGGCGGCTGGAGGGTGACATCATCCTGTCCTCCGGCCCGTTCAACGGGGTGAGTGCGCGGGGGGCGTTTCGCTCTTACATCGACGGGGCCGACCTGCCCGCTGAGACGGTGATCGCCGCCACGGTGCTCCGGCGCGGCATCTTCATCTCCAAGGGGCGCTTCCAGCACTGGGGCGAGAACCTCGATGCCCAGCGGGGTGGCTGCCATACCCTGCAGCCGGAGCGCATCGACGACGCCCGGCTGATCGTCGACAGCGGGCGGGATTTCTCCCACGAACCCGCCGCCCTCACCCGGGACGACAGCGACTGGCTGGCCGTCACCGCGGATGGTTTTGCCAGGCCCCATGGGCTTGCGGAGCTGGACGACCCGGCGCGCCCCTGACACCGCCGCGCCCTGCCCCGCCGGTGGCAGGAATACGGCAATGCCATTACCATGTCCAGCCCGCCGGGCGACCCGCCCAGCCCCATGACAATCCGCAAGAGACCGACCATGCACAGTCCGCTGATCGAAAATCCCACCGCCTTCCGCAACCAGTACGGCCCCTGGGCCGTCATCGCCGGCGCATCCGATGGCACCGGCGAGCAGTTCGCCCACCAGATCGCCGCCACCGGTATCAACTGCGTGCTGGTGGCCCGCCGCCACAGCGTGTTGCAGGCCCTTGCCGCCAACCTGGAGAAGACCCACGGCATCGAGACCCGGGTGGTGGTGCTGGATCTCAGCCTGCCCGCCGCCGGCCAGCAGCTGTGCAAGGCGGTGGCGGATCTCGAGATTGGCCTGTTCGTGTCCAACGCCGGGGCCGATACCGCCGGCAAGCTGTTCACCGAGGGGGACCTGGACACCTGGCACCGCCTGATCCACATGAACATCCACAACCCCATGGATGCCGCCCATATCCTCGCCCAGGGGATGATCGCCCGGGGTCGCGGCGGGCTGCTGCTGATGGGCTCCGGTCAGGCCATCGGCGGCCAGCCTCGCACCGGCGTCTACTCGGCCTGCAAGGGCTTCAGCCTCAATCTGTGCGAAGCCATGTGGACCGAACTGAAGCCCCTGGGGGTCGACGTGCTGAGCGTGGTGGCACCCCTGATGCACACCCCCACCCTGCAGCGCACCCTCGGGGATCTGGTGGACAAAATCCCGGGGGTAATGCATGCCGACGAGGTGGTGCGCACCTCCCTGGAACAGCTCGATACCGGGCCGCTGTACATCTTCCCCACCGGCATCCCCGGCGACGATCCAGAGGCGCTGATGGCCGCCCGCAGGGGGCGCATCGACAACGTGCTGCAACTGGCCAAGGCCATGTTCGAAGGGGGCTGATGCCCGGTGCTCGAAACAGGTGATACGGCGGGCAAAACCCGCCGTCATCCCCTCAGCTCACCCGGGGAATGATCTCCTCAGCCACCCAGCGCAGGCGGTCGAGGTAGGCCTCGACACCCTCCAGCCTGGGCAGCGGCACAATGGTTTCGGTGACGCCGAGATCGGCGAGCTGGCCGCACAGGTCCACCAGCTGATCCACATGCCAGGGGTCTATCTTGATGGCGATCTCCTTCTCCACGTGGCCCTCCCCCAGGGCCATTTGCTCGATGGCAAAGAACATGTCCAGGGGCTGGCCCCGGTAATCGCGGTGGGCGCGGATGGTGTCGAGGGCCTCGGGAAATTTTTCCGGCGGGGTGAGAAAGGGAATCCAGCCATCCCCCCATTTGGCGATGCGCCCCAGCACCGGCGCGCTGTCGCCGCCGAACCAGATGGGCATGTGGGGCTTGCGCACCGGCTTCGGCGCGTAGGCGGCGTCGGTGAAATTGACAAACTCCCCCGCGAAGGACGGACACTCGTCGTTCCACAGGGCGTGAATGGCGGCGATGTATTCATCGGCCATCCTGCCCCGCTTGTGGAACGGCACGTTCATCATCTCGAATTCCTCCTTGAGCCAGCCCACGGCGAACACCGGGGTTGCCCGCCCGCCGCTCATCCAGTCGAGGGTGGACCAGGCCTTGGCCTGCACCACCGGGTGCTGGAGGGGCAACAGGGTGATGGAGGATTGCAGGCCGATGTGGCGGGTGCGGCCGGCGACGGCGCTGAGGGCCACGGTGCCGTGGTGCCAGAACGCGCCGCTCGCGGCAACATGGCTGTTGGGAATGATGAAATGCTCCCCCATCAGGGCCTTGTGGTAGCCGAGGCTATCGGCGAGGGCAACGGCGTCGAGCACCGCGTTGCCGTCCATGGCGTATTCCCAGGGTTGGGACATGGCGGCAATTTCCAGGGCATGGGGCACGGCAATGCAAATCTTCATGACGACTCTCGCGGAAGGTTATGGCGGTCAACGGCCCCAGGAGGATTGTTCCATCGCCATCACATCGGCCATGGGGGCGGTGTGCACCAGCAGCCCGCCATCGCAACAGATGGTCTGGCCATTGATGAATTCGGCGTCGCTGGAGGCGAGGAACGCCGCCAGCGCGGCGATGTCGTCCGGACGCCCGACCCGCTTGGCGAGGATATGACGGCGGTTGATGGCCACGAAGTCGCTGATTTTTTCCTCCAGGGCCGCGTCGACGATAAGCCCCGGAGCGATGGCGTTGCAGCGGATGCCGTCGCGGCCATGGTGGGTGGCGATGTACTTGGTGAGGGTGACCACCGCCCCCTTGGAGACGCCGTAGGCCACCCGGGAATTCTCCGCCAGCAACCCGGCGCCGGACGCCGTGTTGATGATCGCCCCGCCCCCCTGGGCCACCATCACCGGGATGGCGTGCTTGGCGGTGAGGTAGAAACTCCGGGCATTGGTGGCAAAGGTGGCATCCCATATATCCATGGGGGTATCCACCACCGTGGTGTCGCTGTTGAGCTTTTCCAGATCCGTGAGGGCGGCGTTGTTGTGGAGAATGTCGATGCGCCCGAAGGCGGCCAGGGTATCGCGGATCAGCGCCCCGCAGGAATCGGGATCGGCGGCATCGAAATGCAGGGCGATGGCCTCCCCGCCGATCTCCGCCGCCACCCGCTCCGCCCCGTCGCGGAACAGATCCGCCACCACCAGCCGCGCACCTTCGCTGGCCATGCGCCGCGCCGTGGCGGCGCCGATGCGACCACCGCCGCCGGTTACCACCGCCACCAATCCATCCAGTCGATTTTTCATAGGGTTTCCCGCCTTTTATTGTTGTGAAGTTGGCGCGGGCCCCGTTGGCCCGCGCCGATGACCGTTCAGCCCGCGCCAATCATCTCGGCATCGTCGCGGGCATCGTAGATGCCGAGGGGCAGATCCTGGAACCGGGAGCCAAAGTAATAGCCCTTGCGGCCGCTTGCAAATGTCCGGCTGTGGATCGGCTTGATGCCCGCTTCGATGAATCCCCTGAGGGCCGCCTCCACATCGTCGCATGTCACCTCGAAGGCGGCGAGGGACGCCTTGAACTCGGCCTCCACCGGCGCGCCACCGCGCTCCACCAGCTTCACCCGGTGGGGACCGGTGAGGGCGCGGCGGCCCAGCCCGCCGGGGTCGGTGGCGACGAAATCCATGTCGAAAAACGCTTTCATGTCCCTCGCCACCGCCTCCACGTCGTCCACCGCCAGCACCACGCAGCCGAGCTTGGGGCAGGCCGCCTGCTCCAGCGGGGTGAAATTGCCGAGGGCCGCCTCCTGGTCGCCGATATTGGCGATCATGATGGGAATGCCGTGGAATTCTGGCCCGAACAGATATTCCCAGGTATCGGTGTTGGGCAGGTAGTTGGGAGCCAGCACCCGGTAGCCGGCGCCCTCCAGCTTCGCCTTGGTGGCCTCCACGTCGGCCAGTTCCAGGGCCACCTCCAGGAAGGGGCCATCGATGCCCTCGAAGCGAAAATCCCGCAGGGTCTGGATGGGTTCGAAGCCGTGCTCGCCGATGGACACCCGGAGGGGGAAGTCGCCGACGTCGGAAATGCGGTACTCAAAGCCAAGCACCTGATTGAACGCGGCCATGGTGGCGTCGATATCCTCGACGATATGGCCGATGCGGCAGATACGGGTCTGGGACATGGGAGTTCTCTGGGGTTTTATCGTCTTTATCAGGCCTTCGGGGAATTCCCGATACAGCCCGGCGCGCACAGCATTTATCAGACAATTACATTATCTTGTCAACAACGGCACCTGCTTGCCGAACCCCCAGGGGACCACTTTCGCCCCGCGAAGGTTCGGCTTTGAGCGCACAAAATCCCCAACAGATGGCGTGATTGCAACAGCTTGGCGAAAGCACGACAATCGCCGCCGTTGACACAAATAAAGACATGCGTATTAAGTACAGCCGCCGCCCACCGGTTCGGAAATGCCGAGAGCCCCGCGCCGTCGTGGTGCCGCCCAAGGGCGGCGGAAACGGCCGCCACACAATAATCCCAACAACCCGCGACATTCCCAGGAGATTTCATGACACGCAAGCACGGGTTGGTTGTGGACCACTCAGGGGAGGTAATGCCCCAGGCGCCGGAGATGACCTTCAGCCTGTCCGCCACCCAGACCCTGGTCACCGCCCTCGGCGAGCTGGATCTGCACGGGGATTATTACTGGGTCGATGAGACCTGGTTCCAGGACACCACGCCCCGCCCCGGGGAAAGCGCCACTTTGCAGGCTGCCTTTGCCGAGGAGCGGCAATGGAACGCCATTCCCGACTACGGCCTGATCAACGCCCAGGCCACCCTGCGCCTCAACGACGGCCACTGGGAATTCACGCTCTGGGGCAAGAACCTGGCGGACAAGAAGTACTACATCGGGGTCGGCAACTACTACACGGCCTTTGGTACCGCCAACTGGTTCAAGGGCAACCCCCGCACCTACGGCGCCAGTGTGAAATACAACGGGTAGCGCCACCGAGTTCCCCAACCTTGACAGGGCCGCTTCGCGGCCCTTTTTTTTACGCCGTCGCATTTCATGGCGTCGCAAGGAACCCCGCGGGGCTCACCACCGCAGCGGCAGGCGCGTCACCGAAATGCTGAAGCCACCCGCATATTGCGGCGGATCATCCGGGTCGAGACGGAAAGGGGGAATGCGCCGCAACCACTCTTCGAGGAAGATGCGCAGTTCCAGGCGCCCGAGGTTGGCGCCGATGCAGCGGTGCACCCCCTGGTTGAAGGTGACGTGCCGTTCGCGGCGGTGCGGGCAGAAGCTGGCGGGTTCGGGAAAGGCCTCGGGGTCGCGGTTGATGGCACCGAGCACGATCAGGAACTGATCGCCGGCGCGGACATCGACGCCGTGAAATTGCAGGTCACGGGTGGCGGTGCGCATGGGCGTGGCCACCGGGTAGAGGCGCAGCAGTTCCTCCACCGCCTCGGGAATGGCCGCGGGATCGGCCCGCAGGCGCGCCTGGAGCTCGGGTTCGGCCGCCAGGTGGCGGATGCTGAAGCACAGCGCGTTGACCACGGTGTCGAGGCCGCCGAGAAAGAGCAGCACCGCGTAGTTGAGGATCTCCGTCATGGCAAGTCGCCGCCCGCCAAAGTCGCCGGTGGCGAGCAGGCTCAACAGGTCGTCCACCGGCTCCCGCATCCGCGCCTCGACGGTGGGCGTGAGGATGGCGCCGATGCGGCGATAGGCGGACTCCCGCACGGCGGCGTCGGGGGACGTCATGAAATCCTGGGCGAGGTGGCGGAATTCCTTGAGATCGTCGAGGGGAATGCCCGCCATGCGAAAAAAGATCGTCGGTGGGAAAGGCTCCGCCACATCCCCGAGAAATTCGCAACCACCCCGGGGTGCGACACCCTCCGCGAGCTCAATGGCCAGCGCCCGAATCACCTCCCCCTGGCGGGCCACGGCGGGGGCCGAGAACGGCTGCTGGAGAGGCAGCCGGTAGGCGGTGTGCAGGGGCGGATCGAAGGTGGCGGGAATCAATACCGGCGGCGTCTCGGCGGGGGGCAGCATCCGGTTGGCGGAGGAAAAATCCTCGGGGTTCAGCATGATGTCGTGGAGCGCCTGGCGGCTCAGCACCACCCAGTGACCACCGTAACGGGGCGACCAGAAGATGGGCGGCGCCTCGTGGTGAAGGGCGGCCATGCGCTGGTGGGGGTCGATCCGAAGCCCCGGGTCGAAAATGAAATCGTAGTCGTGGACGAGACCGGCGGGCACATGGGGCGGCACGGCGGAAGTGGGTGACATGGGCTGGTCGATGGAATTCACGGTTTTCTCCCTGTGGCGTTATAGGTATGGCGGGAGAGCCGGAGCGCGCTGCTCGGCGCGCCCCGGCCATCCGGCTGGGACAGGTTACCCCATCAGTCGAAGCGATAGAAGCTCCCGGTATCCATGTCCTTGGCGGCGCTGCAAAAGCGCGACAGCCCGCTCATGGTGTCCTGCTGGGGATTGATGTTGGACTGCCAGGCGACAAGCCCCCAGATCACCCAGCGGGCAAATTCCCGGCGACCGTGCTCGAAGCCAAAATCGGGCCCGCCGTTGGCCACCAGATGTTGCAGGTAATGCTTGAGCAGGTCATCGCCCGCGGCGCGGCGGTCCGCGATGGTCAGGGAGCCCACCAGGAAGTAGGTGAGATCCCGCCACGGCAGGCCCTTGCGGACGATCTGCCAGTCGAACCAGATGCGGGTGCCGTCCGGCCGGCGGTAGCTGTTGCCCAGGTGGGCATCGCCGTGCACCAGGCAGCGGGGGCCATTGTAGGCGGTTTCATGGGCGCAGAGCTGCTGGAAGGCGCTGTACAAACGCTCTGGGTCCTCGGCCATCCAGTCGGGGAAGATGGCGACCCGCTCGGGAATGGCGTTATGACGGGCGAAATACTCCGGCATCATCATCCAGTAATCGTCGGTGGTGGTCTCCGGCGCCATGGCGGTCTGCAGCCAGGTCTCGCTGTCGAGGGCCGGGTGGCCCCAGGAGCGGCCGTGCATCATCGCCATGCCTTCGAGGGACGTCGCCAGGTCGTCCACGTCGATGGGCTGGTGGGCGTAGCCGAACTGGCCCCCTTCGGGGATCAGATCCTCGAGGATGATGAAGCCCTGCTGGCCCTCGGCATCGTCGTCCCAGTCGGCGAAATAGCAGGTGGGGGATGGCACCGGCATCCGCGAGGCGAGGCTCTGGTAGAAGCGCGCCTCGTTAACGCACACCGGGCTGCTCATGTTGCTGCCGGACCAGTTGGCCTTGACGCAGACCTGCGCCGGCAAGCCGGCATCCCGCCCCGCCCGGTTGAGATCGAGCTTCAATCGCGCCTTGGTGGTGTGACCGGGAATGAACTGCACCACCTCCATGGACTCCACCACCACCCCGGGGTAGCGGGTTTGCAGGGTGCGGGTCAGCCAGTCGGCATTGACCTCGGCAAAATCGAGGGGAAGGCGTTCGGTGCGGGGAGAGGCCATGGGGACTCCTGTGGGGATGATGATTATGTGGGCGGGGTCGGGCGGGTCCACTGGGCCATCGGAGGATGGCGGCCAGCCCTGGCAGGGGTCAATATAATTCATCCGAATTATATTTAACAAGGGCACAGGCGCCCTCCCAGCGCTTGCCAGAATTTATCGTTATGGGGTTTTGTCTCCAACCGCTGCCTGCCGCGACAGGGCCATCAACGCCTGTGTCTCTCCAAGGTCTGGGGCGCCGCGCTTCGGAGTACCGCCACTCCCGGGGCCGGCCCTGCCGGCGATGGCGCCCTTGCCTGCCGCCCCCCCGCGCCTTAAGGTAGCGGCCACCCTATCCACTCGCGCTTTCACAACCGGAGGAAAATCCATGCCCGCCTATGTCACCCTCGGAACCAACCAGCTCGACAAGGCCCGCGCCTTCTACGACGCCCTGATGGCGGAGATCGGCTGGCAGCCGCTGTTCGACCACGGCTCCGGCGGGCGGGTGTACGGCGATGGCAAGACCATGTTCGGCATCGTCGGCCCCTTCAACCAGCAGCCCGCCACCGCCGGCAATGGCACCATGGTGGGCTTTGCCCTGGCGACCCCGCAGGCGGTGGACCGCTTCCACGCCAAGATGCTCGAACTCGGCGGCAGCGACGAGGGCGCCCCCGGCCCCCGGGGCCCTGAAGGACAGGCCTACATGGCCTACGCCCGGGACCTGGACGGCAACAAGCTGTGCGCGCTGTGCTACGTTTGAGGGCCTGACGCCGAACAGCGCCGGGCGCGACGGAAAGCAAGGTATCCAGCGCGGCGCGAGACCCCGCGGGGGGCTGGCGCCGCGCCGGGTGTCAGGCCTCGGCGTCCGCCTTGCGCAGGATGGCGTACATCGCATCCTTCAGGTGCAGCTTTTCCTTCTTGAGGGTCTCGATCTCCACCTCGGTGCCGTGCTCGATATGGGACTCCATGTTCTTGATGCGCTGGTCGAGGGCGTTGTGCTCCTCGAAGAGCTTGTGGAAGTGGGCATCGCTGGTCTTCAGTTTGGTGATCAGGTCGCGGTATTCAGGAAACACGGTAACTCCTCGGTATCATGGGGCAGGATTGTCGGGACGGCCCCGATGTGGGGACGCCAGAGCCTAGCATAGCGCCCCCGCCATGGCGCCCCCTTGCGTCACGTCAATCAGCCCCATCAAAAAGGCCCCTCCTTGGATATCATCGCGACAACGAAGGCGGACGACGCCATCACCTGCGCCTCCTGCGCCGCCAGCTGCTGCCGCCTGGAGGTGATGCTGATCACCGACACCGGCGTGCCCGAGCGCTTCATCGCCACCGACGCCTGGGGCGGACAGACCATGGCGCGGCTGGCGGACGGCTGGTGCGCGGCGCTGAACCGCGACACCCTGCTGTGCGGCATCTACCCATCCCGGCCGCTGATCTGCCGGGAATTCGCCATGGGCGGCGAGGATTGCATCGAGCAGCGCGGGCAGGATGGCCGCTGAGGCCGGCGGCCGGCGACGGCACGCCGGCAACGGATTTCTGGTATAGAATCCCAAAGCCCTTGACGGCCCCTCGCGGGTCAACATTCCCCGGGGCAAGCCCCGAAACAAGAAGATCCCCCATGGCAGGAAGCTCGCAAAACCCCCGTCTCCTGGTACTGGACGACGATGACAGCGTCACCTTCACCATCTGCGCCATAGCGGAGGGGGCGGGCTTCACCACCCGCGCCACCACCAATGCCGGCGACTTTTTCCAGCAGCTCGGCGATTGGCAGCCGTCCCATATCATCCTCGACCTGCAAATGCCCGATATCGACGGCATCGAGGTGCTCCGCCGCCTGGCGGACGCCGGCAACGACAGCGTCATCACCATCACCAGCGGCCTCGGCACCCGGGTGCTGGAGGCCGCCGCCCGGGTGGCGGGGGAGAATGGCCTGCGCATCGCCGGCGTGCTGGCCAAGCCCTTCAGCGCCGCCACCCTGCGCAACCTCCTGGCGGACAGCGGCGAGAGCCCCAAACCCAAGCGCCAGAGCCCCGCCAGCGGGGATGTGCGGGTCAGCTCGTCGGAATTCACCGAACTGAAGGCGGGCCTCGACGCCAATCAGCTGGTGCCCTTCTACCAGCCCAAGATCGCCTGTGCCTCCGGCGCCCTGGTGGGCTTCGAAACCCTGGCGCGCTGGCTGCACCCCAAGCGCGGCATGGTGATGCCGGACCGCTTCATTCCCCTGGCGGAGCGCTCCGGCCTCATCCACCCGCTGACCCGGCAGATCTTCAGCCAGGCCCTGGCGTGGTTCAGGCCGCTCTTTGCCGGCACCGAGGTGAAACTCGCCCTCAACATGTCCCCCAAGCTGCTGTCCGATCCGACCTTCCCCACCTGGCTGATGGAGCAGTGCGCCCGGGAAGCGGTGGACCCGCACCAGATCATCCTCGAAATCACCGAGACCAGCAGCATGGCCGACCCGGTGCAGTTGCTGGAGTACCTCACCCAGCTGCGCATCAAGGGTTTTCACCTCTCCATCGACGACTTCGGCGTCGGTTACTCGTCGCTGATCCAACTGGCGCGGCTGCCGTTCTCGGAGATGAAGATCGACAAGATGTTCGTGATGACCGCGCCCAAGTCCCAGGAATCGCAAAAGATCGCCACCGCCATCGTCGGCCTCGCCCGGGCCCTCGCCCTGTCGGTGACCGCTGAGGGGCTGGAGGATGCCTGGACCCTCGAATTTCTCCGCAACATCGGCTGCGACGTGGCCCAGGGCTACCTGATCTCCCGCCCCGTGGACGGCGACACCGCCCTCGCCTGGGCCCGCGCCGAGGGCCACCTGCCCCCGATCTGACCGTCCGGCGCCCCCGGGCGACGGCCCGGCGGCGCGAAACTTCTCAGTGCCCGGTAAAACCGTTACAGTCGGCTATCCTGTTGAAAAAGCCGTCGCGGGGAACAACAACAACAACAATGCACTCAGCCAGATTGCGCACCGGATTCGCCTGTTCCCTGCTGTGGCTGGCAAGCCAGGCCCAGGCAAACCCCGCCGCCTCCCCGGTGGAGTCCCTGTCCATGGAAGCCCTGGTGGACACCCTGAGCCTCGAGGACCTGGCCAACATGGTGGTCACCGACACCAAGGTGGCCCAGTCCCGCGACACCGTCACCCAGAACATCGTGGTGCTGCCCGGCGATGGGCTGGATCGCCAACCCACCCCCAACCGCAACATCGCCGAGCTGCTGCGCCATGTGTCCGGCCAGTTCGTCAACGTGCTGTCCCGCAACGACGCCAACTGGGGTTCCTACGCCGGCCTCGGGCCCAAGTACAACAGCTACCTGCTGGACGGCCTGCCCATCGACTCCTTCGTCGACCCGATGAGCCTCGACCCCTGGGCGTTCGAGCGCATCGAGGCCCACAAGGGGCCGGCCTCGGTGCTCTACTCCAATTACCTGACCATGGATTTCGCCGGCAACGAGGCGCCCCTGGCGGGCACCACCAACCTCATTCTCCGGGAGCGGGTCGACCAGACCCTGACCCGCCTCCAGGCCAGCCACGGCACCGAGGACACCAGCGCCCTGCGGGCCTACCACCAGGGTCGCCAGGGCAACCTCAGCTATTTCGTCGGCGCCAGCGGCGAACGCGCCGACTACCGCATGTACGGGGTGCCGGACTCCTGGCTGCAGACCGTGGAGGATCCGGACTACCGCAAGACCAAGTTCTACGCCAAGGTCAGCCACGCCTTTGGCCGCGACGATCACCGCCTCTCCCTGTTCGCCCACCACACCCGCCACGACGGCGACATGGGGCGCCCCAACCGGGATTTCCGCCACCGCTACGACCTCCTCAACCTGGTCTACAACAACGCCCTGTCGGCCGCCTGGCACCTGCAATTCAAGGCCGGGGAGCGCCGCTACGAGCGCCAGTTCGACAACGACAACTACCCCGCCAGCCTCGACCTGCTGAGCGTCAGCCGCACGCCCCAGCGCATCCGCCCCCTCGATCTCACCCTCAGTTACCGCCACTGGGGGGATGCCCTGCTCACCGTCGGCGTCGACCACCAGCGGGTGGATTACCGCACCGAAACCCGGGTGGACGGCGTCCTCAACCGGGAAAACCGCGTCGAGGGCAGCTCCCGGGGGCTCTACCTCCAGGAGAAGGTGCAGCTCGGGGACTGGGTGCTGCGGGCCGGGGTGCGCCGCAACACCCTGCGCCACCAATACGCGCTCCTCGGCGGCCAGACGCCGGACGCCACCCGGGCCGAGTGGAGCGACAACCTGTGGAGCATCGGCGCCCGCTACAACCTCTCCCCCACCCTCGCCCTCTACGCCAACGCCGGCTCCAGCTTCATGGCCCCCGCCGCCAAGCAGATCGGCGGCACCATCGCCAACCCCCTCACCGACAGCGGCCAGATCGCCAACCCGGGCCTCGGCGCGGAGAGCGGCACCGGCAAGGACGTCGGGGTCGAGTGGCGCCCCACCGACACCCTGACCCTCGGCGCCCGCGCCTTCCACAACCGGGTGAGTTCGGCGATCGTCGACAACGTGGTGAACGCCAACCCCTCCCAGGCCCTGGCCAGCAACGCCGGCGAGCTGACCGCCACCGGCATCGAGGTGGACATCGCCCAGGACGCCGGCCAGTGGTTCAGCTGGTTCGCCAATGCCACGGTGAGCGACACCGAGACGGAAGACCCCGCCAACCCCGACCAGGACGGCACCCGCATCCCCTTCGTCCCGGACCAGGTGGCCAACCTCGGCCTCAGCGCCCGCCTGCCCGGGGACATCCAGCTGCACGCCTACTATCACTGGGTGGGGCGCTACTACGACAGCACCTCCCGGGCCAGCCGCATCCCCCTCGGCAACCACGGGGTGCTGAACGCCCGGCTCGAGAAGGCCCTGGCCATCGCCGCCCCCCAGTCACTCACCCTGTTCCTCGACATCGGCAACCTCACCGACCGCCGCCACGAGCTGCCCTTCGGCTTCCGCGAGACGGGGTTCACCGCGGTCGCCGGCGTGGATGTGCGGTTCTGACATGGCGACCTGGCCGGCAATCGCACCCCCGCGCCCCGCCCTGGCCGCCCTGCTGGCGGCGCTGCTCGCCCTGTTCACCTCCCTTGCGGCGGCGGAGAACCCCCTCGAAGCCAAGGTCAAGGCCGCCTACCTCTTCAACCTCACCAAGTTCGTCGACTGGCCGGATCTGCCGGCGGATGCCCTGCACATCTGCGTGATCGGCAGCGACGCCATCGGCGGGCTGCTGGGGGAGCTGCGCGACCGCCGCGTCAAGGATCGCCCCCTGCGCATCGACCGCAACGGCGGGGTGGTGCCCGGCAACTGCCAGGTGCTGTTCATCAGCCGCTCCGAGGACGGCTGGCGGGATATCCTCCAGGGGCTGTCGGGCAGCACCGTGCTCACCGTCAGCGACCGGGACAGCTTCGCCAGCAACGGCGGCATGGTCGGGTTCTACACCGAATCCGGCAAGGTCAAGCTGGAGATCAACCCCCGGGCGGCCCGGGACGCCAACCTCCACATCAGTTCCAAATTGCTGGAACTGGCCCGCTCCGTGCCCTGAGACCGCACCCATGGGACTATCCCTCCACACCCTGCCCATCAAGACCAAGCTGGTGCTGATCATCCTGCTCACCAGCACCCTGTCCCTGGCCCTGGCGGCGGGCAGCTTCATCGCCTACGAGCGGGTGCGGGTGAAGGACGAGCTGGTGAAAAACCTCACCTCCCTGGCGCGGGTGATCGCCGACCGCTCCACCGCCGCCCTGCTGTTCGACGACGCCGAGGTGGCGCGGGAAACCTTGAACGCCCTCAAGGTCAAGCGCGCCATCGTCGCCGCCGCCATCTACAACGACAGCGGCGAGGTGTTCGCCCGCTACGACAGCGGCGAGGAGCGGCCCTACCCCTTCCCCGAGGGGGCCGGCAGCGGCGTCCAGGTCAGCACCCTGGGCAACCACCTGCACCTGGAGGAGCCGATGGTGGTGGACGGCGCCCAGATCGGCCGGGTGGTACTGCGGGCGAGCCTTCGGGAGCTGTCCCTGGTGTGGCAGGACTTCCTGCTGTTCGCCGGGCTCATCGCGGTGCTCACCTTTCTCACCACCGCCCTCATCGCCTCGCGGCTGCAACGCCTGGTGTCGCGGCCCCTGGAGGAGCTCACCGGCATCGCCCGGGACATCAGCGAGCAGAAGAACTACAGCCTCCGGGCCAAGCGCACCAGCGACGACGAGGTGGGCACCCTGGTCGGGGCCTTCAACACCATGCTCGAGGCCATCGAGAGCCGCGACCGGGAACTCACCGGCGCCAACCGCCAGCTGGCCCAGGGCGAGGAGCGCCTGCGGCAGATCAACGAGGAGCTGGAACACCGGGTGGAGGAGCGCACCGCGGAATTGAAGGCCCTGCTCGACACCGCCACCGTGGGCATCGTCCTGATGAAGGACAGAAGCATCGCCGACTGCAACCGGCGCCTCGACGAAATGCTCGGCTACCCACCGGGCGATCTGGTGGGCCAGCCCACCCGGATCTGGTACAGGGACGACGCGGACTGGACGCGGATCGGCAACGAAGCCTACGAGCAGGTGATCTGGAAGGGCCAAACCTACCTCACCGAGGTGCAGCTGCAGCGCCGCGACGGCAGCCTGTTCTGGGCGCGGATGTCGGCCCGGGCCATCGACCCCCGGGATCGCGCCCCGGGCGTGGTGATGGTGATGGAGGACATCAGCGCCGAGCGCGCGGCCCTCGAGGAAATGCGCAGGGCCAAGGTGCTGGCGGAGGAAGCCACCCACATGAAGTCGGAGTTCCTGGCCAACATGAGCCACGAGATCCGCACCCCCATGAACGCCATCATCGGCATGCTCTACCTGGCCCTGCGGATGGAGCTGCCCCCCACCCTGCAGAACTACCTGAGCAAGGCCCAGGGGGCGGCCCAGTCCCTGCTCGGCATCATCAACGACATCCTCGACTTCTCCAAGATCGAGTCCGGCAAGCTGGAGCTCGAGGCGGTGGAATTCGGCCTAGACAGCGTGCTCGAACACCTCTCCGACGCCATCGGCTTCCAGGCCGAGCACAAGGGCATCGAGTTCCTGATCCGCTACGACGTGGGCATCCCGCCGACCCTGATCGGCGACCCCCTGCGCCTCGGCCAGGTGCTCCTCAACCTGTGCAACAACGCCGTCAAGTTCACCGAGAGCGGCGAGGTGGAACTGGCCTTCCACTGCCTCAGCCTCAACGACACCGACCTCAACCTGCAGATCTCGGTGCGCGACACCGGCATCGGCATGAACGAGGAGACCCAGTCCAGGCTGTTCGAGAAATTCAGCCAGGCGGACCAATCCACCACCCGGCGCTTCGGAGGCACCGGCCTTGGCCTTGCCATCTGCAAGCATCTGGTGGACATGATGGGCGGCCGCATCTGGGTGGAAGACTCGCGCCCCGGCAAGGGCACCACCATGTGCTGCACCGTCAGGCTCAAGGTGGCCCGGGAGGCCCTGGCCCACCGCCGCGAGCTGCTGGAGCAGGTGGGGCCGCTGCTCAAGGACATGCGGGTGCTGGTGGTGGACGACAACCAAGTGTCCCGGGAAATCCTCGCCGAGATGCTGCGCTACTTCCAGCTCGACGTGGCGGTGGCGGCCAACGGCGAGAGCGCCCTCGACACACTGCAGCGGGCCGGGGAGCAGCCCTTCGACCTGGTGCTGATGGACTGGCGCATGCCCGGCATGAACGGCGACCAGGTGATCCGCCTGATCCGCCGCGACCCGGTGATCGACAGAAAGCCCAAGGTGGTGATGGTCACCGCCTACGGCCGCGAGGATGTGATGACCCTGGCGGAGAAGGCCGGGGTCGACGGCTTCCTGGTCAAGCCGGTATCCCCCTCCACCCTGCTCGACGCGGTGCTCACCGCCCTCGGCCGCGGCCGGGTGCTGGGGGAGCGCAAGCCCGCCGAGCACCACCCCGGCAACGGCGCCACCCTCGACCTCAAGGGCGCCCGCCTGCTGCTGGTGGAGGACAACGACATCAATCGGGAATTCGCCGTGGAGCTGCTCCACAGCATGAACGTCCAGGTCGATTGCGCCGTCAACGGCGAGGAGGCGGTGGCCATGGTCCAGCGCCAGGCCTACGCCGGGGTGCTGATGGATATCCAGATGCCGGTGATGGATGGCCTCGAGGCCAGCCGCCGCATCCGCCAGCTGGCGGCGGCACCGGGGGGCGAGCGCTTCGCCACCCTGCCCATCATCGCCATGACCGCCCTGGCCATGGCCCGGGACGCGGAGAACAGCATGGCCGCGGGCATGAACGACCACATCACCAAACCCATCGCCCCGGACCGGCTGATGGCCACCCTGGCCCGCTGGATCCAGCCCCCCCGGGACGGAGCGCCGCGGCCGGGGCCGGAACAGGGCGCCGCGCCCAACGCCATCCCGGCGGAACTGCTCGCCCTGGAAAGCCTCCAGGCCGACCAGGGCATCAAGCGCATCGGCGGCAAGGTGGATGCCTACCTCAAGCAGCTCAAGCGCTTTCGCGAACACTACCCGGACGCGGCGCGGGAATTGCAGCGCATCATCGCCGAGCGGGGCGTCCAGGCCGGCGAGGAATACTGCCACGCCCTCAAGGGGGTGAGCGGCAACATCGGCGCCGGCCCGCTGTTCGAGTGCGTGGCGGCCATCGACACCGAGCTCAAGGAGGGCCGCGCACCGGACGCGGCCCAGCTGGCGCTGCTGGCCCAGCGCCTGGCGGCGGTGATGGCCGACATCGACAGCCTGGCGCGGCCCGGCGTCGGCACCGCGAGCGCCGCGGCGCCGCTGCTGCCCGCCGAGCTGGTGCGCCGCCTCGACCTGCTCCACGCCGCCCTCGACCACGATCTCGGCGCCGCCGAGGGCCTCCTGGCGGAGCTGCGCGGCGGCGTCGCCGGCGGCCCCCTGGAGCCGGCCATCAGCGCCCTCGCCCGGCAGGTGGATGACTTCGCCATCGACGAGGCCCTCGCCACCCTGGCGGACCTTCGCGCCCAACTTGCCAACAGGCCCTGACCCGCGGACAGCGACCATGACCGACACCGAGATCCCCGCCGCGCCCAAGCCCCGCATCCTGATCGTCGACGACGTCAACGAGAACCTCCACGGGCTGATGAGCATCCTGCGCCAGGACTACGCCATCCTCGCCGCCAACAGCGGTGAAAAGGCCCTCGAAATCGCCGCCCGCGACCCGGCGCCGGACCTGGTGCTGCTGGACATCCGCATGCCCGGTATCGACGGCTACGAAGTGCTGCGGCGGCTGAAATCCGACCCCCACACCAGCGATGTCCCGGTGATCTTCGTCACCGCCCTGGCGGAGATCAGCGACGAGGACACCGGCATCACCCTCGGCGCCGCCGACTACATCACCAAGCCCATCAACCCCGACCTGCTCAAGCTGCGCATCCTCACCCAGCTGGAACTGCACCGCTACCGGCGCAAGCCCCAGGCGCGGCTCGACCAGCCGGAGTCCCGCCAGTCGATCCTCATCGTCGACGACGTGGCGGAGAACATCCACGCCCTGGCGGAATCCCTGAAGGACGACTACCGCATCATGGCCGCCAACAACGGCGCCAAGGCCCTCGAACTGGTGCACGGCGCCACCCCGCCGGACCTGGTGCTGCTCGACATCCTGATGCCGGAGATGGACGGCTACGAGGTGTGCCGGCGCATCAAGGCAACCCCCGCCGGCAACCGCATCCCGGTGATCTTCGTCACCGTGGTGGACGCCACGGTGGACAAGGTGCGGGGCTTTTCCATCGGCGCCGCCGACTACATCACCAAACCCTTCGACATCGACGAGGTGCGCGCCCGGGTGCGCACCCACCTGGAACTGAGCCGCCTGCAGCGCTACTTCGAGGAGCTGGTGGAGCAGCGCACCGCCGACCTGCGGGCCGCCAACGAGGCCCTCCTGGCCCAGCAGGCCGCCCTCGAACGGACCCTGGAGGGCACCATCCACACCGTGGGCATGGCGGTGGAAGCCCGCGACCCCTACACCGCCGGCCACCAGCGCCGGGTGGCGGAGCTGTCCGCCGCCATCGCCCGCCGGATGGGCCTTGACGACAAACGCATCCAGGGCGTGCGCCTCGGCGCCATGATCCACGACATCGGCAAGATCGCCGTGCCCACCGATATCCTCACCAAGCCCGGCCGCCTCACCGATATCGAATACCGGCTGGTGCAGGATCACCCGGTCACCGGCTACCGCATCCTCGCCGACGTGGAATTCCCCTGGCCGGTGGCGGATATCGCCCACCAGCACCACGAGCGCCTCGACGGCTCCGGCTACCCCCAGGGCCTCAAGGGCGAGGATATCTGCCTCGAAGCCCGCATCGTGGCGGTGGCCGACGTGATCGAATCCATGGTGTCCCACCGCCCCTACCGGCCGGCCCTGGGGCTCGACGCCGCCCTCGCCGAAATCCGCACCCGGCGCGGCGAGCGCTACGACCCCCAGGTGGTGGACGCCTGCCTGCGGGTGATCGACGACGGCTTTGCCTTCAACCCCTGACCGCCCGGGCGCTGTTGCCCCCCCGGCGGAAATCGACAACACTACAGGCCGCCAACCGGACCCAGCGGGTCCCAAGCCGCCGGGCCAGTTCCGGCCAGCATCCGTCTGTCGAGGACAAGCCGTGAGCCAAGCACCCCACACCGGGAATCTCCTGATCGTCGACCACGACCCGGCGCGAACCGACACCCTCGCCGCCATCCTCGCCCGCCACCACCTCCACGGGGCCAGCGCCGCCGCCGATGCCCTGGCGCGGGCAGGGGCCGAGCCGCCCGACCTGGCACTGATCGATACCGCCCTCCCCGGCGCCCTCGAACTCTGCGGGCAGCTGGCGAACCTGGGCATCCCGGTGCTGCTGATCGCCCCCGCCGACGCCGTGGCGGATGCCAGCCGGGGCCTTGCCCAGGGCGCCCGGGACTACCTGACAAGGCCCCTGGACCCGGCCCTGGTGCTCGCCCGGGTGGACAGCCACCTGGGCCTCAACGCCCAGGTGGCGGCCCGCACCCGGGCCCTCGCCAGCAACCTGCACAAGGTGATCCGCCGCCTCGGCCGCGCCGCCGAGTACCGGGACAACCCGAGCGACAACCACGTGGTGCGCATGAGCCACTTCTCGCGCCTGATCGGCCGCGCGGCGGGCATGGATGAGGACGCCCTCGACATCCTCTTCACCGCCGCCCCCCTCCACGACCTCGGCAAGATCGGCATCCCCGACGACATTCTCTTAAAGCCCGGCAAGCTCGACGGCGAGGAGTGGGCGGTGATGATGCGCCACTGCGCCACCGGCGCCGAGCTGATCGGCGAGCACGACGACCCGGTGCTGCGCACCGCCCGCACCCTCGCCCTCTGCCACCACGAAAAGTGGGACGGCAGCGGCTACCCCCGGGGCCTCAAGGGGGAGCAGATCCCCCTGGAGGCGCGCATCATCGCCCTCTGTGACGTGTTCGACGCGCTGATCTCGGAGCGTCCCTACAAGAAGGGCTGGCCCGTCGACCAGGCCCTGCGCTATATCGAGGAGCGCGCCGGCACCCACTTCGACCCGGGCCTGATGGCGCCCTTCAGGCAGGTGCTGCCGGAGATGATCGCCGTCAACGACAGCTTCGCCGACCGGCTCGGCCCCCTGCCGGATCGGGACCTGCCCTGAGACCCGGGCGCCGCCCGGGAACATCTCCGGCGCGGGGCGATCCATACCTGCCCGACACTATCCCGACACAATCCCCGGAGAGCACGCCATGAGCACCCTGAAGTTACTCGACCAACTGCTGAAATCCGGCACCGACCTGCTCAACGACAAGGCCCAGGGGTCCCGCCCCAAGGGTGGCGACGGCGGCGGCCTCTCCGGACTCTTGTCCGGCAAGGCCGGCGCGGCCCTCGGCGGCGGCGCCCTGGGGATGCTGCTCGGCAGCAAGAAGACCCGCAAGCTGGGGGGCAAGGTGCTCACCTACGGCGGCCTCGCCGCCCTCGGCCTCGTCGCCTACAAGGCCTACGGCAACTGGCAGCGCAACAACGGCCAGGGCGCCCAGGGGGAGCCGCGCACCATCGATCGCCTGCCGGAGGCCCAGGTGGAACTCCACAGCCGCGCCATCCTCAAGGCGCTGATCGGCGCCGCCAAGGCGGACGGCCACGTGGACGACCGGGAGCGCCAGCTGATCGACGCGGAAATGGCGCGCCTGAGCCAGGACCGCCAGCTGCTCGGCTGGGTGGACGGCGAACTGCGCAAACCGGTGGACCCGGCGGAGGTGGCCCGGGAGGCCAGCACCCCGGAGATGGCCGCCGAGATGTACCTGGCGAGCCTCCTGGTGGTGGATGAGGAAAACTTCATGGAGCGCAGCTACCTGACGGAACTCGCCCGCCAGCTCAAACTCTCCCCCGCCCTGGAGACGGAGCTGCGGGGCCAGCTGGCCCAGGCGGAACAGCAATACGCCTAGGGCCGGGGGCTGTCGATGGCACCGTGCCGAAGGGCAAAGCTACCCTCGCGGCGGTCGGCGAAGAACTGCCGCAGCGCCAGGGTGACGACCCGAAACGCCAGGTCGTCCCAGGGGATCTCCTCCTCCCGGAACAGGGCGGTTTCCAGGGACTCGTCCCCGGGATGGAAATCCAGGTCGGCGAGGGTCGCCCGGTAGAACAGGTAAACCTGGCCGATATGCAGGATGTCGTACACCCCGTACAGGCCGTCGAGGCTGACCCGGGCATTGGCCTCCTCCAGGCACTCCCGCATCGCCCCCTCGGCGGTGGTCTCCCCCTGTTCGAGAAAGCCGGCGGGCAGGGTCCAGAAGCCCCGGCGCGGTTCGATCGCCCGGCGGCAGAGGAGAATCCGGTCGCCGTGGACCGGGATGCAGCCGGTGATCACCCTGGGGTTCTGGTAGTGCACGGTGGTGCAGGCATCGCACACATGGCGCGGCCGGTCATCCCCCGGCGGGATCGCGAACCGCACCGGCTCGCCACAGTCACTGCAAAATTTCATGGTGGACCTTAAATGCCTCGATCAAAGCGCCATTATGACCGAGATCCCGCCCCTTTGGCCCCGGCCGCCATGCCCACCGCGGGGCCCGGGCAGCCCGCGGCAAACGGCGCGCCGGGGACAGTTGATCCGCGCCGGCGATCTGGTCACAATCGCGCCCCTTGACGCCGCCCCTTCCGACAACCCGGCTCCCACGAGGCCTCCGTGCGCTTGACGATCCCGCTCCTCGCCCTGCTTGCCTCCCTGGCCCTGCCCGCCCTGGCCGCGCCCACCGACGGGGAGACCCTGCTGATGCCCCTGCCGCCCCCGGAAAGCGGTTGGGCGACCCGCTCCGCCACCCTCGGCAACGAGGAGATCGCCGAGTGGGTGCGGGCCGAGACCGGGGACGTGGCCGCCGCCCGCATCCTCCGGGACAGGGGCCAGTTTCCCGCCGTCGATTACCGGGCCGCGAAGGACGCCGAGGCCCAGGGCACCTGCGCCTCCTACGGCAGCCGGGAGCTGGCCAGCAACCAGGTGAACGGCTACCCCTTCAGCCTGTGGATCGCCCAGTGCGGCCTCGACGCCACCCGCGCCATCACCGTGTTGCACCTCTACATCACCGGCCGCGACCACGGCTACTACCTGACCCGCAAGTGGCGCGGCACCCCCAACAACGACATCCTCGGCCAGTGGGTGGATTACTTCGGCGCCGTGGGGCTGTGCGACACCCGGGCCGAGCGCAACGCCCCCTGCCCCGTCGCCGGCCAGTAGCCGCCCGTCGCCCCACCGCCCACCGCGGCGGGCCACGGGGCGCCCTGGGCTATACTGCCGCCACCCATTTCCTCCACCCCATTCCCCCACCAGGTATCTCCCCATGAATGACGATGACGACGTAAAAATGTCCCCCCTGAGCCAGCGCTTCGAGCAGGACGGCAAGGTGGTGTACATCGAGATCTACGACGACGGCGAGGGCGGCTGGCTCCTGGAAGTGGTGGACGAGGACAACAACTCCACCATGTGGGAAGACCCCTTCGACAGCGACGAGGACGCCCTCGCCGAGGCCCTGGCGGCCATCGCCGAGCACGGCATCGACACCCTGATCGGGCCCGCGTGATGGCGTTCCCCTTGCGGCGCGGCGCCCTGCTCGCCGCCGCCGCGCTGGCGCTGACGTTGATCGCCGGCTGCGTGCCCTTTGTGCCGTTCATCTAGGGTCCAAGCCAGCGCCGGGTCTAAGTCAGCGGCTTAGATTTGATTCCGCCCCCAACGGCTTTGTGCTAGCCTCGGCGAAACAATAACGCCGAGGACAGCCCATGCCCGCCGAGATCAAGCGCAGCTTCTGCCGTATCTGTTCCGCCAATTGCGGGGTGAACATCACCGTCGAGGACGGCCGCCTGGTGGACGTGCGGGGCGACCACGACGACCCCATGAGCCTCGGCTACACCTGCGTCAAGGGTATCCAGGCGGTGGCCGCCCACTATGCCCCCGACCGGGTGCTGCAACCCCTGAAGCGCCAGCCGGACGGCAGCTTCGCCCCCATCGACATCGAGCTGGCCCTCGACGAGATCGCCGCCAAGCTGCGCCAGCTGCTCGACACCGACGGCCCGGAATCCATCGGCGCCTACCGGGGCGGCGGCGCCTTCCTCAACGACGCCGCCACCAATGTCAGCCGGGATTTCCTCGACGCCATCGGCTCACATAAATTCTTTTCCACCATCACCATCGACCAGTCCGCCAAGGTGGTGACCGCCGGGCGCCTCGGGGTCTGGCAGGGGGGCCGCCAGAGCTTCGACAGCTGCGACGTGATCATGATGGTGGGCTCCAACCCCCTGGTGTCGATCCAGGGCAATGTGTTCGACGTGCGCAACCCCAACAAGCGCATGAAGGAGGCCCGCGCCCGGGGCCTCAAGCTGATCGTCATCGACCCGCGCCTGAGCGAGACCGCCCGCCACGCCGATGTGTTCCTCCAGCCCTACCCGGGGGAGGATCCCACCCTGATGGCGAGCCTGCTCCACGTCATCCTCCGGGAGGGCTGGGAGGACAGGGAATTCTGCCAGCGCTGGGTCGCCGACCTGGACGACCTGCGCCGCGCGGTGGCCCCCTTCACCCCCGAGTACGCCGCCCACCGGGCCGGGGTCGCGGCCGCCGACATCGAGGGGGCGGCGCGGCTGTTCGCCCTCGAGTCCCGGCGGGGTTTCGCGGTGAGTGGCACCGGGCCCGACATGGCGCCCCGCTCCAATCTCGCCGAGCACCTGCTGGAATGCCTCAACGTGGTGTGCGGGCGCTACCTGCGGGAAGGTGAACGGGTGGGCAACCCGGGGGTGCTCCAGGCCCGGGAGGTGCGCAAGGCCCAGGTGCTGCCCGCCCAGCGCTGGTGGGAGCACAGCTACCGGAGCCGCATCAACGGCTACGGCAGCCTCCTCGGCGACATGCCCACCGGCATCATGGCGGACGAGATGCTGACCCCGGGGCCGGGCCAGGTGAAGGCGTTCATCTCCCACGGCTCCAACCTGGTGAACAGCATTCCCGACCAGCTGAAGATCACCCGGGCCCTGCGGGGCCTGGAACTGCTGGTGACCATCGACCCGTACATGACCGAGACCGCGCGGCTGTCCCACTACGTGCTGCCCCCGCCGATGATGTACGAGCGCCCCGATACCACCGGCTACTACGCCGAGACCATGCTCTGCCCGGTGCCCTACGCCCGCTACACCCCGGCGGTGGTGCCCCCGCCCCCGGGCTCCGCCCTGGTGGAGGACTGGTACCCCTTCTGGGCCCTGGCGAGGCGCCTCGGCGTCACCCTCACCTACGAGGGCGTGCCCCTGCCCATGGACGAGGCCCCCACCACCGACCAGCTGCTCGCCATCATCGCCCGCCACTGCCCGGAGCCCTGGGAGACCTTCAAGGGCCACGAGCGCGGCAAGGTGTACGACGACCACCCCCAGTATGTGGAACCCGCCGACCCGGATGCCGATGGCCGCTTCACCACCCTGCCCGGCGATGTGATGGCGGAGCTCGCCGAGGTGGCCGCGGAGCCGGTGTCCCCCGGCCAGACCCTGGTCGACGGCAGGACGTACCCCTTCCGCCTCGCGGTGCGCCGCATCCGCGAAACCTTCAACTCGGCGGGGCGCAACATCGCGGCCCTGCGCAAGCGGATGCCCTACAACTACGCCTACATGAACCCGGGGGATATCGCCGCCCTGGGGCTCGCCGAGGGGGTGAAGGTGCGCATCACCTCCGACCGGGCGAGCATCGAGGGCATGGTGGCCAGCGACCCCGCCATACGCCCGGGGGTCATCTCCATGACCCACGGCTTCGGCACCCTGCCGGAGGACACCGTCTACGAGCGGGACGGCTCCAACACGGGGATGCTGATCAGCACCGACCGGGACCTGGACCCCATCAACGCCATGCCGCGCATGACCGCCATCCCGGTGAGCGTCGCCCGCTGCGCCTGACGGCGGCCACCCCTCAACCCTTGTCCAGCACCCGCGCCCGCCACCAGGCGGGCAGCAGGGCGCGCACCTCGGGGCGGGCAAAGCGGTCGTCGATCAGCTCGATCACCCCGCTGTCCTCCGGGGTGCGGATCACCCGCCCCGCCGCCTGCACCACCTTGCGCAAACCCGGGTAGAGGTAGCTGTACTCGTAACCCCGGCCAAAGCGCCGTTGCAGCCGCTCCCGCAGCACCTCGTGGCGGCTGTCGTGGGGCGGCAATCCCAGGGTGAGGACAAACACCCCCGAAAGGCGACTGCCCGGCAGGTCGATACCCTCCGCGAAGGCGCCGCCGAGCACCGCGAAGCCCACCTGCCGGCCCCCTTCCTGGAAACCGTCGATAAAGTCCTGGCGCGCCGCCGCCGACATGCCGGGGCGCTGGCGGGGCGCGGGGATAGCGGGGGCGGCGCGGACAAAGGCATCGTGCAACAGATCCAGATAGGCAAAGCTGCTCAGGTACACCAGGTAGTTGGCCGGCCAGGCGGCGTACTGCTTGCGGATGCGCGCCACCACGGGGGCGATGGAGGCGCCCCTGTCCCGCAGCCGGGTGCTGATGGCGGGCACGATGCGCACCTGCAACTGCCCGGCATTGAAGGGGCTTTCCACCGCCTGCCAGCGGCTGTCCTCCGGCAATCCCAGGAGGTCCCGCTGGAAGGCCGCAGGCCCGAGGGTCGCGGAAAACAGCACCGCCCCGTGGCAGGCGTCGAAGCGGGCCCGGAGAAAATCCGCCGGGATCAGGTTGACGATGGCGAGGCGCCCGGTGCCCACCCCGTCCCGGGCCAGTTCACACAGGGAATGCTCGCCAAAGCGCTCCGCCAGGGCGAGAAAGCCCAGGGCCTCGAACATCAGCTCCTGGAGGGCCGCGTCTGCCGGGGATTGCGCCAGGTAATCGGTGATGGCGCCCACCAGACCCTGGAGGGCGCCGTCCAGCTCCCGGGGCACCGCGTCCAGTTGCACCGGGGCGTCGGCGCCCGTCGCCGGCAGGTGGCGGGCCAGCAGCCGGCGCCAGGCCCGGGCAAGGGCATCCAGGGGCTTTTTGAGCACGGCGGGGGCCTGGCGCCGCGCCTCCCGGAGCCGCCCCTGGGTGAGTTCGGCGCTGTACATGGCCCGCGCCCGGTCCATCAGGTTGTGGGCCTCGTCCACCAGCAGCGCCACCCGCCAGCCATTGGCCGCCGCCAGGGCGTGGAGCAGGGCCTCCTGATCGAACTGGTAATTGACGTCGGCCACCACCAGGTCCGCCCAGCGGGCCAGCTCCTGGGTCAGGTAGTAGGGGCAGACCTGATGACCCAAAGCCACGTCGCGCAGCGCCGCCGGATCGAGGATCCCGCCCCCCGCCAGGGCCGCTGCCCGGGCCTCCGGCAGGCGGTCGTAAAAGCCCCGGGCGAGGGGGCAGGATTCCCCGTGGCAGGCGCGGTCGGGGTATTCACAGGCCTGCTCCCGGGCGCTCAGCACCAGCACCCGGAGGACCGCCCCGGGGTTGGCGGCGAGGATGCGGGCAATGGCGTCGAGGGCGAGCTGGCGGCCGGTGTTGCGGGCGGTGAGGTAATGGAGCCGGTCGAGACCGGCCCGGGGCATCGCCATCAGCGCCGGGTAGAGGGTGCCCGCGGTCTTGCCGATGCCGGTGGGGGCCTGCAACAACAATGGGTGGCCGCCGTACACCGCCCGGTAGGCAGCCTCGGCGAGGGTCCGCTGGCCCGGGCGAAAATCCGCGAAGGGAAAGCGCAGCCCCAGCAACGCGGCGTTGCGGGCGCGGCGATGGCCGTTTTCCTGGTGGGCCCAGGCCAGGTAGCGGTGGCACAGCGCCTCCAGCTCCGCCCACAGGACGCTGGCGTCCGCCTCTTCGCTGAACGGGGTTTCCCGCTCCCGCTGGATATCGAAGTACACCAGGCTGAGGTTGATGGTGGCGAGCCCCTCGGCGCGGCACAGCAGTGCCCCGTAGGCCCGCAGCTGGGCCCGGTGCAGGGCCCGCTGGCCGGGGCCGATGCGGGCGAGGTCGCCCCGGTGGGTCTTGATCTCCTCCAGGCGGTTGGCATCGCCATCGTAGCCATCGGCGCGCCCCGCGAGCAGCAGCCCGCCGCATTCCCCCTTGAGGGGTAGCTCCGCGCGGTAGCCGGGGCCGCGCCGGGCGCCCACCCGGCGGTGACCGGCGATACCCTCCTCCGAGGTGGGGGATGGGGTGTAGCGGTGATCCAGATCCCCGCTGCGCGCGGCGAAATCGCACAGGGTGCGCACCGCCACCGCTATCGGCCCCTCGCTGCTCAGACCGCGCCCTCCGCCCCGGGGGCCCAGTCCACATGGCAGACCCGGGCGGGAATGCCCTGCTCGACAAGGAACCCGAGCCAGGCCCGCTGGTGGTCCTGGAGCCGGTCCCCGGGGCCCTTCACCTCGATGAGTTCGTAGCGGGGCGCGCCCCGGGCCCCTGGCCAGAAGCGGATCAGGTCCGGCAACCCGCTGCGGTGGGCCGCGAGGTCCGCCAGCAGCCGGGCGAAGATCGCCTTGAGGTGGGCGGCCGGGACGCTGTCGAGGGCGAGCATCAGCAGCTCCCCGGTGAGCAGCGGCCAGGGGATCAGCGGGCAGGCGATGCCCTGGCGGCTGTGCCAGTGGTGGAGGATGCGCCCCCGGTAGTCGCCCCTGTCGAGGCTCGCCAGGCAGTCCTCCACCAGGGCCCGGCGGCGGGGTACGAAGTCCTCCCGGTAAAGGTCCGCGGGCCCCGCCTGAAAGGGGTGAAAGAAGGCCCCCGGCAAGGGGGCGTAGAGGGCCGGCCAGCACAGCAGCCCCAACAGGCCATTGAACAGGCCGTTTTCCACATGGAAGCAGCGGCTGCCCTGCTCCTCCAGGGCGGCGGCCAGCTGGCGCTCCACCGACAGGCCCGGCGCCCGGGGCAGGACAAGCCGTTCGGTGGGGATCGCCGGCGCGGGGGGCGGCCCGGGGGGAACCTCCCCGCAGCGGCGCGCCACCCGCTTGAGAATGCGGGCTAGGCTCTGGCGCTCGCTGTCGGACGGCGCCGCGCCCTGGGCGGCGCTGAGCTCCCGCCACAGGGCCTCGCCCTCGGCGCGGCTCGCCGCCGGCTGCCGTTCCCGCACCCGAAAATAGCGCACCCGGGCCTCCGCCGTCCCCGCCTCCCGGTAGGCGTCGAGGGCGATGTCGGCGCGCCCCTCCCGCTCCGCCCGCTGCCCCAGGGCGAACAACAGCCGGGCCCGGCGGTGGGCGAGCCAGGGGTTGGCGCCCTCCGCCTCCGGCACCTGGCGCCACAGGGTGCCCGGGTCGATGCCCGCGTCCAGCGCCTCCCGGCAGGCGTGCAGGGCGAGGTACAGGTCAACCTCCTGGCGGGACTGAAAAGCCCGGGATTCCCGGGACAGGGCCACCGGCTCATAGGCCTGGTGGCCGAGGGCGGTGATCACGAATTCGCTGAAATCCTGGCGCAGGTTGCCAAAGAACATCAACCGCACCCGCCGGAACAGGGCCCCCTCGGCGAGGCCCACCACGGGGTCGGGACAGGCCGGCCACCAGTCCGCCACCGCCATCCGGGATTCGCCGTGGCGATCGGCCAGCAACGCCTGCAATGCCGCCTTGCTGGCCCGGGGGCCAAGGCCCGCCCCCGCCACCTCGGTGGCGAAGGCGGCGAACAGCTCGTCGCGGCGCAGCAGGCGGCACAGCTCATCCACCGCCAGCGCCGGCGCCGGGTCCACCCAGCCGCCGTCGATCAACGGCGCCAGGGATCGTGCCAGGGGCTCCCCCAGCTCGGGGTAGTGAAGGCCCGAGAGGCGAAAGTGATCGTGGGTGCGCATCACCATGCGCAATAGCAAAGCCCGGGACGGGGGCGGCAATGCGGCGTAGTGATCGAGCCGGGCCCGCTCGGCGGCGCTCAGCAGGTCGCCGTGCTGGGCGCCCACAAAGGCCACCACGGCATCCCCGTTGGCGAGGTAGTAGAGGGGGTTGTCCAGGGCGGCGGGCAGGGGCGGCGAGGGTTGAATCATGGCGGCGGCAGGCGGTGCGCGGGAGTTGGCGCCATGGTGGCAGCTACGGCCGTCAACCGCCAGTCGGCAGCCGGTAACCCCGCTCCACCACCAGGCGCAGCAGCGCGTCCACCACCTCGGGATCGAACCAGTCGCCGCGATGGCCCTGTATTTCCCCGAGGGCCCTGTCCATGGACAGGGCGGGACGGTAGGGCCGGTGGGCAGTCATGGCCTCGACCACGTCCGCCACGGCGATCACCCGCGCCTCCGGCAGTATCTGCTCCCCCGTTAAGCCATGGGGATAGCCGCTGCCGTCGAGCCGTTCGTGGTGCTGGCGGATGATGGTGGCGATGGGCAGGGGAAAATCCACATCCTTGAGAATGTCGTAACCCCACTCCGGGTGGGACTTGACCAGCTCGAACTCCACCGCCGTGAGGGCGGAGGGCTTGGTGAGTACCTGGGCGGGGACGGCGATCTTGCCGATGTCGTGGACCATGGTGATCAGCCACAGATCGCGGCAGCGGGCCTCCGGCCAGCCCATCTCCCGGGCGATGTCCCGGGCGATGGCGGCGGTGCGCTGCTCGTGGCCCGCGGTGTAGGGATCCCGCAACTCCACCATGTTGGCCACGGCGCGCAGGGTCTGCTCCATGGATTTCTCGAGGCGGGCGACGTAATCGGCCATTTGCTGGTCGAGGCGCTTGCGCTCGGTGATGTCGTGGAAGGTGGTCACCACCCCGGTGACGGCGATGCCATCGGCGCCCCGCAGCGGTTCGGAATTGATGGAGATCCAGCGGCGCTCGCCGTCGGGCCGGCGGATCCCCATCACCACGTTGGTCTGGGGCTCGCCGCTGCGCAGGGTCACCATGGCGGGGTGCTGGTCCCCGGGGAAGTCGCTGCCGTCCTCCCGCACCGCGCCCCAGCTGGCGTCGCTGGAGGTGTGACCGAGCATCTGGTCGTCGCCACGGCCCTCGATGGCCAGGGCCGCCGGGTTGGTCTCGACGATGCGGCCCTCAGCGTCCTGGAATACCACCCCCTCCGCCATGGCCTGCACCACCGAGCGAAACTTGGCTTCGCTGGCGGCGAGCACCGCCCGGGCGGCCACATGGGGGGAGAGGTCCCGGGCGATGATCACCGCCAGATCCCGGCCCTGCTCATCGCGGAAACGGGTGGACGTCACCTCCACCGGAACGCCGCTGCCATCGGCGCGCCGGAAGATCAGCGCGCCCCGGGCGCTGCCCCGGGCCGCGCGCTCCGCCAGCAGGGATTGCAGGTCCGGGGAGGCCGGATCGACCACCCCGGCGCGGCCCAGCCGGCAAATGTCCCCCTCGCTCCGCCCGAGCAGTTGGCACGCCGCCGGGTTGGCGGCGAGGATGCCCCCGTCGGGGGTGGTGAGAAAGACCGCGTCCATGCTGTGGTCGAACAGCGCCCGGTAGATATCCGCCGATTCAGGCCTTGCCATCGCCGCCCCCCTCCCGCTGGATCACATAGCCCTTGTCGCGGAAGAGCCGCAGACAGGCCTCCACCACCGCCGGGTCGTAGGCGCTGCCGGCGCCCCGCGCGATTTCCTCCAGGGCCAGCTCGACGCCGAGGGCCGGGCGGTAGGGCCGATCGGTGGCCATGGATTCGATCACATCGGCGACGGCGACGATGCGCGCCTCGAGGAGAATCTCCTCCCCCTTGAGGCCCTGGGGGTAGCCGCTGCCATCGATGCGCTCGTGGTGCTGGTGGGCGATCTGTGCCACCGGCCAGGGGAAGCTGACATCCTTGAGGATGTCGAAGCCCGCCACCGGGTGGGCCTGGATGATGGCGTACTCCACGGCGGAGAGCCGGCCGGGCTTGGTGAGGATCTCGGCGGGCACCACGATCTTGCCCACATCGTGGAGATAGCCCCCCACCCGCAGCCCCTCGAGGCGCCAGGGGTCGAGACCCAGCTCCACGCCGATGGCCTCGGCGATTTCCGCCACCCGCTTCTCGTGGCCGGCGGTGTAGGGGTCGCGCATTTCCACCAGGTTGGTGACGAGGCCAACGGTCTGCATCAGGAGCTTTTCGAGTTCATCGGCGTAGCGGCGGATATGGTCCTCCGCCACCTTGCGGTCGGCGATGTCCTGGACGAGGCCGATCACCGCAGGGCGCTGCTGGTAACTGGCCAGGGAGCTGTTGGTGCTCACCCGCACCCGGGTGCCGTCCTTGCGCAGCGCGGCGAACATGCCCTCGGTGGCGGACACTTCCCGCGCCAGCAGGGCGCGCATCCGTTCCTCGGACGCCGCCCGGTCCTCGGGGCAGATCAGGTCCCGGGGATCGCGGCCCACAAAGTCCTCCGCCGGGTCATAGCCGAAGATGGCCTTGAAGCGGGGATTGACGTAGGCAAAGTGCCCGTCCTGGATGATGTAGGCGCCGGCGATGGATTGCTCGATCAGGCTGTTGAAGCGCTGCTCCGCCTCCACCAGGCCGGCCTGGTAGGCCCGGGCGGATGCCTCGGCGGCGAACTTGTCGAGGGCGTAGCTGATATCCCCGGCCATTTCCTCCAGCAGCCTGCGGATCTCGTCGTCGAACCAGTGGCTCGCCTCGGCGTAGAAGGTCAGCGCCCCCACCGGGCGCCCGGCGCGGCGGATGGGGATGGCCGCCGAGGAGCCCCAGCGGTAGCGGGCGGCCCGCTCGTGCCAGGGGGCGGTGCTCGCGCTGGCGGCAAAGTCGTCGAGCCACACCGGCCGGTTGTCCCGGGTGGCGGTGCCCGTCGGTCCCCGGCCCCGGGGGTCGTCCCCCCGCGCCGAAACCTCGATGCCGTCGAGGTAATCGGTGCCCTCGCCAAAGCTGTGGGTCGGCAGGATCCGGCCGGTGGCGTCGTCCAGCTGGCCGATCCAGGCCATGCGCATGCCGCCCTCCCGCACCACCACCTCGCAGATGCGGGTAAACAGGTCGTTCTCGTCGCGGCAGTGGACGATGGCGGAATTGCAGGCGCTCAAGGCCGAGTACAGCTGACTCAAGCGCTCGATGCGGGTGCGCGCCCGCTTGCTGTCGGTGATATCCATGGCGATACCCCGCACCCCGGTGACGGCGCCGTCGGTGCCGCGAATCGCTTCGCCCCGGGCCAGCAACCAGCCGAGGGGGCTGTCCCCCTCCACGGTCTCAAGCTCGAGGCTGTAGGGGGTGCCGTCCCGGGCGGCGGTCGCCACCGCCTCGGACAGCGCCGCCCAGCTTGGCGGGGTGAACAGCGCCGCCTGCCGGTGGTAGTCGGGGGCGGGGCCCGCCGGGTCGACGCCGAACATGCGGTAGAGCTCCGCCGTCCAGCTCACCCGGTCGCTGGCCAGGTCGAGGGTCCAGCTGCCGATGCGGCCGATGCGCTGGGCCTCGAGCAGCTCCGCCTGGCTGTCCCTGAGGCTCTGCTCCAGGGCCTTGGTGACGGAGATGTCGGCGTGGGAGCCGATCATGCGCAGCGGCGCGCCCGCGGCGTCGCGGCTGACCACCATGCCCCGGTCGAGAATCCAGATGTAGTCGCCACCCTTGCGGCGCATCCGGTGTTCGCAGTGGTAGCGGGGGACGCGGCCCTCCAGGTAATCCCTCACCTGGGCCAGGGTGGCGTCGAGATCGTCGGGGTGAATGCGGCTCTGCCACTCGTCGAGACCGTTGCCGATCTCGTCCTCGGCGTGCCCCAGCATGGCCTTCCAGCGGGGCGAGAAGAACACCGTGGCGGCGGGGATGTTCCAGTCCCAGAGACCCTCGCCGGCCCCTTCCAGGGCAAACTTCCAGCGAAACTCGCTTTCCTCCAGGGCTTGCTGGCGCTCGCGAAGATCCAAAGTGAGCACCTCGGCCCTGCGTTCGGCGCGGCGCTCGGTGCGCAGCAGGGAGAGCACCAGGGCCACCAGCAGCAGGGTGGAGGCGAGGCCCCCGGCCAGGGTCACCCATACCGGGCCGTAGTCGAGCCCCGGGGCGCCGGGATCCCGGTCGAAGGTCAACAGCCAGGGGCGGCCATTGAAGTCGATCTGGCGGCTCTGGTGGAACAGCGGGTCGCCGGGCCCGGCCTCCCCCGGGTCACTCTGGTAGAGGAGATTGTCGGGGCCGTGCTCCACGCCGTCGTGAATCCGCAGGGAGACGTGCTGGCTGTCGAGGCTTTGACGTTCCCCGGAGCCGAGGATGCCCGCCATCAGATCGTTCATGCGGTAGGGGCTGTAGGCCCAGCCGAGCAGGGCGTCGCGGCGCTGCGCCAGTGTCTCGATGGGGAGGCCCGCCCGGTACACGGGCACATACATCAAAAAGCCCGCCTGCACGTCCTGGTCGGCGGCCTCCTGCTTGAGGACAATCTTGCCGGTGATCGCCGCGCGGTCTTGATCCCGGGCGGCCTCCATGGCCGTACGGCGCACCGGCTCGGAAAACATGTCGTAGCCGAAGGCGCGGAGGTTGCGGTCGCGAAAGGGCTCCAGGTAGACGATGGCGCTGTAGATGTCCCGCTCCCCCTCCGGCCACACCCGGTAGTCGGCAAACCCCTCGGCGCGCACGGCGGCGACATGGGCCGCCAGGTCCTCGGGCCTGATCAACCGGGCGAAGCCGATGCCCTGCACCCCGGGGATATTGGCGTCGATGCGCAGCTTGTCCACATAGGCGTGCCATTCCCCCCGGCTGACTTCGCCGGAGTGGGCGAAAAGCCCCGCCGCGCCGTTCAGGGTCAGGCGGTAGAGGTGCAGGCGCTCCTCGATCTTGAGGGCGACCTGGTCGGCGACAAAGGTGAACCGGGCGCGGGCCTCCTCGCGGACACCGGTGTAACCGCGCAGGGCAAGGGCCGAGGTGGCCAACAGCCCGGCAAGCAGCAGGGCCCAGGGCAGCAGGCTGAAACGGGAGAACCGCAGGGTCTGCATCATGGGGCACGGTCGGTGGGAGAACGGGGTGCCATCGAGTATATAGACGGGGCCGCAAAAACCCCACCAATACACTGTTATTACCTCCCACGATGGCCGAGGTGCGACATTATGTCGCATTCCCCTCCAACGCCGGATCGCTAGAATCCCCGCCGTCATCACAAAGGGGATCCACCATGGCGAATCGCGGCAGGCACGGCATCGACACACCCAAGGCCATGGCGGGCCCCGCGCCCCTGCCCCTGGCGATTGCCCTCGCCCTCTGCGCAAGCCCGGTATTGGGGCAATCCCTCCCTGGCAAGCCCGCCATGGAGCAGGTGATCGTCTCCGCCCACGCCGACGGGCGGCCCCCCGCCACCGGGGATGCGGCACAGCTGTTGCAGGGCAAGGGGGTGGCCCTGCAATCCGCCGGGGGCGTCTCCGCCCTGCCGGTGATCCGCGGCCTCAACGACGACCGCATCAAGGTGCTGGTGGACGGCGCCACCACCACCTCCGCCTGCGCCAACCATATGAACCCCGCCCTCTCCTACCTGGATGCCAGCCGCGTCGGCGCGGTGGAGGTGATGGCGGGCATCACCCCGGTGAGCCTCGGCGGCGACAGCATCGGCGGCACCATCGCCCTGGACTCCCCCGCGCCCCTCTACGCCGGTGCCGGCGAAGGGCTGCGCCAGTCCGGGGCCCTCGCGGCCCTGTCGCGGAGCAACGGCCACGGCAGCGGTATCGCCGCCAACGCCGGCCTCGCCGGGGAGCGCTGGAGCCTCGCCTACGACGGCGCCCGGGATGAGTCGGAAAGCTACCGGGACGGCAACGGCGACAAGGTGCTCGACACCCTCTACCGCGCCGAGAACCACGCCCTGACCCTGGGCCTTCGGGGCGACGCCGAGGAGCTGGTCGTCAAGTTCAGCCACCAGGACATCCCCTACCAGGGCTTTGCCAACCAGTACATGGACATGGTGGGCAACCGGAGCGATGCCCTCAACATCCACTACCGCCGCGACCTTGCCTGGGGCGAGCTCGATACCCGGCTGTACTGGCAGGGCGTCGACCACGAGATGGGCTTTTTCAGCGACGAGAAAACCGGCGTCATGCCGATGCTCACCGAGGGGGAGGACCTCGGCTACCACCTCGCCGCCACCCTGCCCCTGGCGGAGGACCTGACCCTGCGGCTCGGCCACGAGTACCACGGCTTCAGCCTTGACGACCGCTGGCCGGCGGTGCGCGGCTCCGCCATGATGGGCCCCGGCGACTACATCAACATCAACGACGGCGAGCGGGACCGCCTCGCCCTCTACGGCGAGGCGGAGTACCGCCCCGGCAGCCGCTGGACCACCCTGGCGGGCCTGCGCTACGAGCGGGTCCACAGCGACACCGGGGACGTGGCGCCCTACAACAGCGGCGCCGCCGCCATGGGCATGAACACAGGAATGAACACGGGCATGGCGATGGCCAATCCCGACGCCGAGGCCGCCCGGGCCTTCAACGCCCGGGACCGGGAACAGATCGACCACAACCTCGACCTGACCCTGCTGGCCCGCTTCGAGCCGGACGCCAACCGCCGCCACGAATTCGGTTTCGCCCGCAAGACCCGCTCCCCGAACCTCTACGAGCGCTATTCCTGGGGCCGGGGCACCATGGCGATGACCATGGTGGGCTGGTTCGGCGACGGCAATGCCTACCTGGGGGACATCGACCTGAAGCCCGAGGTGGCCCACACCCTCGGCGCCAGCCTGACCTGGCAAGGGGCCGGCCCGCGCCCCTGGCAGCTCACCCTGAGCCCCTACGCCACCTACGTGACCGACTACATCGACGTCAACCCGATTGGCACCTTCAACCCCCGCAACGTGGCGACCCTCACCCGCCCCAAGCTGCAGTTCGCCAACCGGGACGCGCGCTTTTACGGCCTGGAGCTGTTCGTGGACCGCGAGCTGTGGAACAACGGCCGCTGGGGTCGCGGCCTGTTCAAGGGCTTTGCCGGCCACACCCGGGGCGAGCGCGCCGGTGGCGGCGATCTCTACCACATTCAACCCCTCAACCTGCGCATCGCCGTGGAGCAGACCCTGGGGGCCTGGACCCACAACCTCGAACTGCACTGGACCGACGCCAAGACCCGGGTCGACGCCCTGAGGGCCGAACCCCGCACCGCCAGCCACACCCTGCTCAACGCCGGCACCGCCTACCAGTGGCGCCGCGTCCAGCTGACCCTGGCTGTGACCAATCTGCTGAATGAGCAGTACGACCTGCCCCTCGGCGGTGTCAGCATCGCCGCCTGGCGGGCGGAGGGCACCAGCGGCCCGTTCGAGCCCCTGCCCGGTCGCGGCCGATCCCTGGATCTGGGGGTGCGCTACCGATTCTGAGGCGTGCCGGCGGGCGCTCAACGGCGCGGGTCGTCCCGGATCACAGCCACCGGCCGCAAGCGGCCAGGGGCCCCGCCACAGTCACCCGGCGGGTGGGGAAGGGCCCTGGACGGATCGATCGTTTTAACCCGGGTAAAATCGCGGGTCTTGCGCAATGATTGACGGCGAGGGGCCGGACTGGTAATTTTGTAATTCAAATGTATTAAAAAACACCCAGCCCACGGTCCGGCCACCCCCGGTCGCCACCCCCACAACCATCGCACGGCCCCGCCGCGGCACGGCGTTTGAGGAGAATCCACCATGCAAGCCAGCGACATCGATCCACTGGTCGTGCCCCGCCCCTATCCGAGCCGTTCCACCCCGCTGCCCAAGGGCCGCTTCCGTCCCGACGCCAAATGGCTCGGCGAACTGATGGCCAACAAGTACCCCGGGCTCGTGGCGGAATCCCTCGACATCACCCGGGTGCTGGACAGCCACACCACCAAGGTGATGGTGGACGTGACCTGGAATGCCGTGGGGCGCGCCGCCGGCCTGCCCGGCAAACTGGTGATCAAGACCAACTGGTCCGGCGACTTCGACAACGTGGATATCTGCGCCCTGGAGGCCCGTTGCTACCACTTCCTCACCGAAAAGCTGATCGTGCCCACAGCGAAATGCTATTACGCCGACTGGGACGACAACGGCTCCGGGGAGGGCATCATCGTCCTCGAGGATCTGAGCGACCGGGGCGGCCGTTTCGGCACCAGCATGGACGTGAACACCCTCGACCAGCTGCGGCTGGCGGTGCGGGATGTGGCGCGCCTCCACGGCGGGCTTTGGGACAGTCCCCTGATCACCCCCGACGCGGCCCCCTGGCTGCCCACCTCCATGGATGTGCCGGTGGATTACGACCAGCTGCGCATCATGTGGCGCTGGCTTCCCCAGAACCTCGCCAACCCCGAGTTCCGCGCCATCGCCCCGGCGAGCTTCCTGGAGAAGCCTGAAATTCTCCACACCGCCTACGACAATCTCACCGCCTTCGAGCGCGCCTTCGAGGCACCCTACTGCGTCATCCTCGGGGACTGCCACCAGGGCAACACCTACGTGCTGCCCAGCGGCGAGCGCATGTGGATGGATTTCCAGCTGGTGCGTCGCGGCCGCCCCTGGCGGGATCTCACCTACTTCCTGGTGGGCATGATGTCCGTCGAGGACCGCCGCAGGCACCACCGGGATCTCCTCGCCATCTACCGGGAGGAACTCATCAAGACCGGCGCCACCGGGGTGCCGAGCCTCGACGAGATCTGGGAGCTGACCCGCCGCTGGGTCATCTACGGGGTTCAGGCCTGGGTGGTGAACCTCGACGCCTGGGGCCAGAAGGGCCTGCACATGAACGAGCGCTTCTTCTCGGCGGCGGCGGATTACGACAGCTGGGCCCTGAACGGCGCCTGATCGAAGGGGGTCTGTTCAGGCGCGGTGTTGTCGATTACCGTGGCCTGAACAGCCCCATCACTGCCGAGCCCCTCCGATGCGCCTGCCCCTCATCCTGCTGTTGTGCCTGCTGCCCGTCCTCGCAGGCGCCGACGCCTCCCGCTGCCACGCCATCAAGGATGCGGACAAGCGCAACCACTGCCTCGCCACGGCAAAGCACCAGCCCTCCCGCTGCCACGCCATCCGCGACGCGGACAGCCGCAACCAGTGCCTGGCGACGACCCAAAAGCACAAAAGCCGCTGCCACAGCATCCGCGACCGGGACGAGCGCAACCGCTGCCTCGCCCGCTTCTGATCCCGCCAGAGGGCCGATGGGCGGGATTCTTCGCCGCCGCCTTGCACTTGGGCTCCACCTTGACTATAGGTTTGTGACACGGATGTAAATTTTTGTAAAACCCTGTCCGACAATAACCAGATAAGCGCAAGGGGGTTCCATGAAAGTCTCCATGAAATTGCATCTGCCCAAGCTGTTGGTACTGCCACTCGGCCTGTCCGCCGCCGGCCTGATCGCCCCGGGCGGGGCCGAGGCCGAGCCGGTGATCGAGGAAATCATCGTCACCGCCCGCAAGCGGGAGGAACGGCTCCAGGAAGTCCCGGTGGCGGTCACCGCCATCAACGATGCCGCCATCCGCGAAAAGTCCGTCGAAAATCCCTACGACCTCACCTTCCACGTCCCCGGACTGGTGGTGCGCCAGGGCTCCGCCACCCGCACCAGCCCCGACTTCTTCATCCGCGGCCAGGGCGCCACCTTTGGCTCGGCGTCGGGGGTGGTGGTGTACTTCAGCGAGGTGCCCTTGAAGTCCGTGGGCCTTGCCGGCGCCAATATCCAGTTCTTCGATCTCGAATCCCTGCAGGTGCTGAAGGGCCCCCAGGGCACCCTGTTCGGGCGCAGCAGCACCGGGGGCGCGGTGCTCTACAGCCCGAAGCGGCCGGGGAACGAGCTGGGGGGCTTTCTCGACCTCAAGCTCGGCAACCTGGACACCCGGGAGCTCACCGGCGCCATCGACATTCCCGTCATCGACGACGTGCTGAGTATCCGCCCCGCCTTCAACGTCCAGCGCCGGGACGGCTTCACCCAGAGCCAGAGCACCGGGGAGTGGCTCGACGATCGCCACCGGGAATCCTACCGGCTCGGCATCAACTTCACCCCGGCGGAGTGGTTCGGCAACTACACCCTGCTGCAAACCAGCAATATCGACGAGAGCGCCACCGGCGCGGTGCTGCTCGACACCAACCTCGCCCTGCCCCTGCTCGACACCACCCCCGGCACCGGCGCGGGCTGGGGCACCGCCGCCTTCCTGTGCAACCTGACGGCGCCGGGGGCGGGCTTTGCCCCCTGCCTCGCCGAGCGCACCGGCCGCATCAACACCCTCAAGGCCGACCTGCTGGCGGAACAGGCGCGGGTGCAGGGTGGCGGCTCCATCCGCAAGAACCTCACCGCCGTGGACAACTACGTGCGGGGCCGCAACGAGCAGATCATCAACATCACCAACCTGGACGTGGGCCAGTGGGGCTTTCTCGGCGACGTGTCCTTCAAGAACATCCTGAGCGTGACCCGCAACCGTAAATCCGCCGTGATCCGGGAGTTCGGCGCCACCCAGTTCTTCCACGGGGTGGTGATCAACAACCACGATCTGGTGGGCTTCCCCCAGCGCCCGGAGGTGATCTCCAGCGACGAGCGCACCGACTTTGGCGACGACGTGGTGGAGGAATTCCAGATCCACGGCGACATCGGCGGCAAGCACAACTGGCTGCTGGGCTACTACTTCGAGGAGGTGGAATCCAACTTCGGCCCGCCGCCGGTGTTCCCCACCTTCAACAACGCCTTCACGGTACCCCTCGACAACCTGACCTTCCTGTTCGCCAACACCTCGCAATCCACCAACACCCAGAAGGGCATGTTCGGCCAGCTCACCACCGACCTCTCGGCGGTGCTGCTGGAGGGCCTCAGCCTCACCCTCGGCTACCGCCGCACCGAGAGCGAATCCGAGCAGGACACCTACGCCCTGGTGCCCGGCCCCAATGGCCGCTCGGTGGGGGCATTCACCCGCACCCTCAAGTTCGACGAATCGGCGCCGAGCTGGACGGTGAGCCTCGACTACAAGGTGCGCGACGATGTTCTCCTCTACATCGCCCACCGCCGGGGCTTCAAGCCCGGCGGCATCAACGGCACTTCGGCGGCGGCCAATATTCCCGGCACCCGGGACTCCTTCGACCCGGAGACCCTGGACGACGTGGAGATCGGCATCAAGGCGGACTGGAGCCTCGGCGGCATCGTCGGCCGCACCAATGCCGCCGCCTTCTACGGGGAGTACGACCAGATCCAGCGCAGCGAGACCATCGGCGTCCCGGGCGGCGGGGTGATCACCCAGATCAACAATATCGCCAAGGGGGAGATTTCGGGCCTCGAGATCGACAACCAGTTCCTGTTGAGCGAGCAGGTGCAGCTGTACCTCAACTACGCCTGGACCGACGCCAAGTACACCGAATGGCCGGGCTTCACCACCGACATCTTCGGCCAGCAGGTGCCCAACAAGGATTCCCCCTTCCCGGGGGTTGCCGAGCACCAGGGCACCCTGGGGGCGCGCTATATCTTCCCCATGGATCAGGCCCACGGCCAGCTGGCGTTCTATGCCGAGTACTACCGGCAGAGCGGCGTCTGGCTCGACGACACCGGTCTCGAACTGCTGCCCAGGAGGCCCGGCTACCAGCCCAGCTACGACAACCTGAACCTGCGCCTGGACTGGGCCAACGCCCTCGGCTACCCGGTGGACGCCAGCCTGTTCGTGCGCAACGCCCTGGACGACGAATGGCTGGTGGGGGCCAACTCCCTGATGAAGGCCATCGGCTTCTTCACCGGCACCTACAACGAGCCCCGTACCTTCGGCCTGCAACTGCGCTGGCGCTTTGGGGGCGACGGGCAATAAATCGCCGGTCGCGAAACAACAGGGCCCGCGGGATCCACCGCGGGCCCTGTTGTTTGGGGATGCCGGAATCCTCCCGTTACCCCGGCGCGGTCAAAGGCGAACCAGGGCCAGGGCGTAGCCTTCGAGGCGCGCCCCGAGGGAACGGGCGACCATCACATCGGCCTCCACCTGGGCGGCAAAGTAGTGGAGCAGGGCCAGGTCCTGGTCGGGCCCCGCGCGGCGCACCAAGGCCTCCAGGTCCGCCTCTCCCTGGCGCCAGTTGGCGGGAGCCGAGCCCAGCAGGGCGGCGAGCCGCTCGCTGTCGCGGCGGGCCAGCTCGGCGCCGTGGCGATCCCACTGCTTCAGCCAGTCCACCACCATCAGCGCCGACTGGCGGCCGAGACGATCGCCAGCGCTGTCGGCATCGAGGCGCTCCAGGGTCTGCTCCAGCACCGCGAGCCAGAGGCCCTGGCGGCCGGGCTCCCCCGCCGTGGGCGGGCAGGGCTCGATGGCGACCCCCATGCACTCCGCCATGGCCCACAACAGCGCCCGGCGACAGGTCAGGTCCCACACCAGGTATTCCCCGTGGAGGCTGGTGCCCGGGGTCTTCAAGGGCCCCACCAGGGCCATCACCGCGGTGACCATGAACGCGGCGGTGTGGTAGCTGAGGGCCCAGGGGTCAATCTCCCGACCGGTGATGGCTTGGTAGTGGCGCAGCAATTCATCGAGGTCAGCCCCCAGGGGCTCGGTGGGCTGGCGCACCCGCAGCGACGCCAGGTCCGCCAGGGGATCGCCGATATGGGACGCCTCGAAATCGTGCAGGGCGGTGAGATTGCCGTCGGCGAACAGGAACTGGCCCCCGTCGCCGTGGATGAAGCACGCCTCGCGGCGATCCCGGGGGACATTGCGGCGCAGCCAGCCGAGGGCGAACTCCAGCAGTGGCTCCGGGCCCGCCTTGGTGCGCCCGTAGAGGGGCTGGTTGGCGTTGACGTAGGCCAGGGCCAGATCCTCCGGGGTTGCCGGCCGGGCAATGCCCAGGGCCTCGAAGGGGGCGGTGTCGAGGCCGTGCATGGCGGCCATGGCCTCGATGTACTGGAAGGCCACCCGGCGCCGCTCGCCGTCGCTGGCGGCGAGGCTGACATCCCGCTCCCCGGGCACCCGGTCCATGACGATGGCCTCCGGGTCGTCGCACACACCGTGGACATGGGGCACCGGGATGCCCCCCGCCGCCAGGGCCCGCAGGATCCCCGCCTCGCGGGCGAGCCCCGGGTAGGGCTCGGCGTCGAGCTGCTTGTCGCCCCGCACATAGAGGGGAATCTCCTCGCCGTGCCGCGACACCGTGCAATACCAGGCCTTGCGCCAGCGGGGCTGGCGCGCCAGGGCGACAACCCGGCCGCCCACGCAGCGTTCAATGAAATCGGTCAAGCGGGATTCTTCGGTCATGGCGCTGTTCTGCTCCCTGAGATGGTGAATGGCCCAATGGCAGGCCGGCTGCTGGTTACTTACCCGCCACATTTGAAAACGCCAGCGCCGCCGGGGGGTTGTACCGGGTATGTACCCCTCACCCACACCCGGGCCACAGAGTTATCCACAGAGACTGTGGACAACCCGCCAGGACGAGGGCTCAGTAGTTATAGCGAATCTCGAGCCCGAGGCTGCGGGGCGGCCCGGCGGTAGCGATGGGGGCATTGGCGAGGAACGAGCCGGTGTGCAGGTCATGGTCGCTGGCGAACAGGTTGTGGCACCAGAGGGCGATCCGCCACGCCGAACCCGGGGGCGCCAGCTCGAGGCGGGCGTTGGCGAGCCAGTAGGCGTCCCGGTCGAAGCGCCCGCTGGTGGTGGAGTCGAGGCTGTCGTGGAAGGCGTAGTGGACAAGGGCCTTCACCCGGAAGTCCCCGAGCTGCCGTTCGTGGCTCAGGGTGCCGCCGTAGCTGTAGGCGGGCAGTGGCAGGCGCTCCCCGGCAAAGTCGGTGTAGACCGCCTCCCCCGCCGCCCGGGACGCCGCCGCGTCGACCCCGAGAAACTCCCTGTAGGTGCCCCGCTTGTAGCCCAGGTACTGGCTGATATGAAGGCCGTCCAGGGGCTCCCAGAGCAGCTCCAGCTCGGCGCCCCGCAGTTCCGATTTGGGGATGTTCACCAGCCGCCCGATGGATTGGATCACCGGGTCGACGAACACCGTCGACTGGAATTGCTGGTCTCGGTAGTCGTAGAGAAACAGGGCGCCGTTGACCCGCAGGCGGGCCGACAGGTCGACCTTGAAGCCGAGCTCCAGGGCGGTGACGATCTCCGGGGCGACGGGGTCGGTCTGCTGGGGAAAGAGGGCGTTGTTGGCGGTGAAGCCCCCGGACTTCATGCCCCGCCCGAGGCTTCCGTAAAACAGCGCGGCGGCGGCCGGGCGATACTCCAGGGCCAGCTTGCCCGACCACTCCGAGGTGGACAGGCGGCGATCCAGGGGCGCGAAGGTGGGGGTGCCGGCGAGGTCCGGCCGCGACGGGTAGTCGATGTAGGTGGTGGCGAAATCCCCAAGGGCGCGGTCCTCCCGCTCGTGGCGCAACCCGGCGACGAGCCGCAGCCGGTCGCCGAGGGCATGGTCCGCCTGGCCGAAGACGCCGAGCATGTCGGCGTCCTGGCGGTAGGCGGTGCGGGTGGCGAAACCCAGGTTGGCGGCAAAATCGGAGTGGAATCGTTCGTCCAGGGACTCGTCCCCGTAGTAGGCCCCGAGCAGCCAGTTGAAGCGCTCGCCCCCCGGCGAGGTGAGGCGCAGCTCCTGGGAAAGGGTGTCGATGGCGGTATCGAAATACTCGTCCGACTGGGGAATGTGACTGCCGTCCCAGTCGAGGAATTCCTCGCGATCGAGGCTCTGCCAGCTGGTGATGCTGGTGAGGGTGGCACCCCCCAGGTCCCAGTTGGCGGTGACCGACAGCCCCTGGGCGAGGTTGTCGCGGTGGGGTTTGTCCCCGGGGGAGAGCCCGGTGAGGGCGGCAAATTCAGGGCGCAGACCCCAGCCGGTGGCGTTGTGGTGGCGGTCCGGGGGGATGGCGGTGTAGCCGTCGGCCATGCCCCGGGGGTTGGGCACGAGCCCCAGGTAGGCGCGGGGCCCCCGGCTGTCGGACCGGTCCCGGGCGGCGCTGGCGATCACCAGCAGGTCGAGGGCGTCGCTCACCGCCACCGCCAGCTGGCCCCGCAGGGCGCCCACGTCGGCGTCGCCGAGGGGCGCGCCGGTCAAGCGATTCTTCTGCCAGGCGCCCCCCTGGCGGGAGCTGAACGAAAGCCGCCCCCGCACCCGCTCCCCCAAAGGCCCGGAGAGGTAACCGTCAAGTTCCCGGGCATCCCGGGAGCCGAGGCGCGCGGCAAAGCCCGCCCCCGCCTCCGCCGTGGGGCGGCGGCTCAGCAGGGCGATGGCGCCGCCGGTGCTGTTGCGGCCGTAGAGGGTGCCCTGGGGGCCGCGCAGCACTTCGACCCGCTCCAGGTCGAACAGTGGAAACTGGGTCTGCACCGGGAAGGGCAGGAAGGTCTGGTCCATGTACACCGCCACCGCCGCGCTGTTGTTGGTGGCGTAGTCGCGGATGCCGACACCGCGGATGCGAAACTCCCCCTGGGTGCCGCCGTAGAGGGGGATGATTTCGAGATTGGGTACTTGGTACTGGAGGGCGATGAGGTTGGCGAGGGGCTTGTCGCGAAGACCGTCCCCGGACAGGGCGGTGAGGGACAGGCCCACGTCCTGGGCCCGCTCCTCGCGGCGCTGGGCGGTGACCACCAGGTTGCCGAGATCCTCGAGGCTGGCGCTGTCCACCAGCTCGTCCAGGGACAGGGCCGAAAGGCCCTCCCCCAGCGCCGCGCCGGGCATCGCCACCAGGGCCGCCACCGCCAGCACCACCGGCGATACCCTCGCCGGGGATAACCGTACCGGCGACACCTTTGCGCCCATCGTCCCTCCCATCAACGCCGACATCCGTTGGCCACTCCAACGCCCCGCGAGGAGTATGAATCCCGCCGCGGCAGCAGGCCGGGGGGCGGCAAACCGCCCGTCGCCAGATTCCACCGCTTGCGGGAAAAGGCCGTCTACTGGAGGTAAATCACCAGAATGGCGCCGCAGGCAACGACCACCCAGGCCTCGAACAGCAGGCGCAGGGGCAGGGGCGCGGTGCGCAGCTCCATGAAGTGCAGGCCCACCAGGCGCACCTTGAAGAAGGCCACCAGCATCAGCAAAGGCGCCGCCAGGGTGGGGGCAAGGGCGCTGGCCGCCTGGCCGTCCCCCAGCTCCCAGGACATGGTGGTGAGGGCCACCAGCAGCAGCCAGATCCAGGTGGTGTAATGACGTATCACTTGGCCCATGGCGGTCACTTCATCAGGTAGATCAAAGGGAACAGCACGATCCACAGCAGATCGACCATGTGCCAGTAGCTGGCGCCCCCTTCGAGGAAACCCATGTCGCCGCCGCGAATGCCGCGCCGGGCGCGGTGTGCCATGAACAGCACCACCACCATGCCGATCACCACGTGGACGAAGTGCAGCCCGGTGAGAATGTAATAGAACATGTAGAAGTTATTGGTGGTGGGCACGAGGCCGGCGGCGATCTTCTCGCCGTACTCCAGGAACTTCACCAGGGAGAAGCCCAGGCCGCAGAGAAACGCCAGCACCAGCAACAGCGCGGCCTGGTTGTTGAGGTGGCGGCGCGCGGCATTCATCGCCAGCACCACGAACCACGAACTGGTGAGCAACAGGCAGGTATTGAACAGCCCATAGCCGGCGTTGAGGGTCTGCTGGGAGGCGGTGAACAGCGCCGGATCGACGCCCCGGTACCAGGCAAAGACGGCGAAGAACAGCGCGAACACCGTCATGTCACCAAGGATGAATACCCACACCCCTTCCTCGCCGGGCATATGACGCTCGGCGCGCCGCCCCGCCACGGGGGTATCGGCGGTCAGTTCAAGTCCGGACATCATTCCTCCCGTCAGGCTTCCTGCTGTTCCTTGATCGCCTTTTGCAGGGCGATGAACATCACGTTGAACCAGATGGCGAAGGCCACCAGGGGGAGCCAGAAGGCGAGGATGCCGTTCCAGGCGAAGGGGCCGGTCTTGAAGTAGGTCATGAGGCCGGCGGGCAAAAAGCCGAGGGCCATCCAGAAATTCACATAGGCCACCCAGCGGGGGAAGACTCGCTTGGCGCCCTTGTCCCACAGCACCGCAAGGCCGATGGAGAGGTTCTGCATGATGCCGGGGGCAAAGGTCATGGCGACGATCAGCCAGGCGGCGTCGTTGAGCATCTGGGTGATCTCCACATCGACGCGCTCGGGGCGGAACGCGGCGGTGGTCCACAGCATGATCGGCACCAGAATGATCATCACGCTCATGGAGCCCCCCAGCAGCTGGGTGTAGGCGAGCACCGGCGGGGTGTGCTCCATGCGCCGCATCTGCATGGAAATGAGGGCGATGAAGGGGATGAAAAACCCGACGCCGGCGAGCATCAGCAACAGGCCGGTGCGGATGCCGTTGGTGTTGGCGGCGAAGAACGCGGCGGTCTCGGCGGCGCTCCAGCTGGGGGGCGGAGGCGGCACGAACCCGGCCACGGGCCACCAGCCGATGGTGACGAGCAGGCCCATCAGGGCCGCGCTCCACAGACAGACCAGTTGTGCTTTCTTGTTCATGGGATTTTCCTGTGTGTTTATTGTTGTTGCCGGCCCGGTGCCTGGCCGACAGTGCCGCTGTGCATCCCGGCGACCTGGCGACTGATGCGCCGTCGCAAATCAAGACAGGCGCATTATTGCGCGCCTGCACCGCCCAAGTCCACAGGGGTACGGGGCCAATTCCGGCCATTACCCCGGCCACTGTAGGCAAAAAAATACCCCGGCCTCGGGTGGCGAGCCCCTCTTGCCCGGCAGCGCCCGGGGCCGCACACTGGGCCCGGGCCATCGCGGAATAACCATCATGATCAAGCGTCGCCAGCTGCTCAAGGCCACCCTCCTCGGCGGGGCCGCCCTGCCACTGCTCGCCGCCGCCCCCGGGCAGGCCGCGGACATCACCAATACCGGGGAATCCACCACGGAACGCAACAAACGCCTGCTTAGGGAGCGCTACCGGGCGGCACAGCGGGAGGCCCTGCCCGCCACCCTGCCCGGAGCCCGGGACCAGTCCCCGCCCCCCAAGGCCGACCCCTCCACCGTGCTGTCCGCCCAGGCACCCCCGGGGGGCGTCGACCAGCCGGAGGCCACCATCGCCGCCATCGCCCCCTGGCATGCCCAGACGGTATCCCCGGGATTCACCGCCTACGGGCCGATGATCGCCGCGGGGGACGCGGTGGTGGAGGAATGGGAAACCTTCTTCCACGGCGCCGACGGCACCCTCTACAACAACCAGTACTGCTGGATTAAGCAGTTCGTCGACGGCGAGGTGGTGCGGGTGCGGGAGTATCTCGACAGCCACTACGCCTTCGTGGTGCTCGGCCAGGCCGCCCCCTGGAAGGCCCTGGCCCCGCCGACCGGCCCGCGCCGGCGCTGGGTGCCCATGGGGCCGCCCCGGAGCGAGAGGGACGACAACGGGCGGGAAGAGGCGTTTCCCATCGCCCGGCGCTACAGCCTCCCGCCCCAACAATGGCGGGATCCCCGGCCGACCGCCGCCGCGCCCCGGGGTGCCGCCGGCGATCCCGCCGCCAACAGGGCCCTGGTCGCCGCCCTCCACGAGGCCCGCGCCCGCAACGACAGCGCCGCCGTGGACCGCTGCCACGGGCCGGGGTTTCGCCACTTCATCGCCGGGGAGGGGCCCCTCGGCTGGGACCACCTGCCCCTGGAGGAGCTCTACGCGCCCCTGGTGGCGCACCTGGCCTCCCCCATCGAGGTGTGGGTGAGCGAGGCGGTGGCGGAGGGGGATTCGGTATTCGAGGAGTTGGAGATCTTCGCCCGGCTCGATGACGGCACCGTCTACCACAACTGGCACTGCTGCATCCATGTGATCCGCGACGGCGGCATCGTGCAGACCCGGGAGTACCTCGACACCCACCACCTGTGGGTGGTGCTGGGGCGCTGGGCGGACTGGGGGAAAACACCGGTGGCCCCACTGACGCGGGCCCGGCGCTCCAACCTGCCCTGGATCGACGAGACCTTCCAGGGCCGCAACCCCTTCCTCGACCTGGCCCGCTGGAAACCCCTGCCGCCCCCCTGAGGGGCGGCGCACTCGCCGTCAGGGCCTGACGATCACCTTGCCATGGGGGCTGCCGGCCTGGGCCTGCCAGGCGCTCGGCGCCTCGTCGAGGGAAAACACCCGGGTATCCACCTGAAAGCCGTGGGCCATGGCCATGGCGCACACCCGCTCCCAGGCGGCGCGGCGTTCCGCCGCCGGGCGCTGGCCGGTGCCAACCCCCACATGGCTGCGCATCACCAACTCCCCGAGGGTAAGGCTGACGGTGGTGCCGGCGCCGACGCCAATGCTCATCATCCGCGCCCCGGGGGCGGTGGCGCGCATGGCGTTTTCCGCCGGCGGGCCGTAGATGGTGTCGAGCACCACGTTGTAGCCGCTCCCCGCCTCGGCCTTGAGGGCGGCGAGATCGTCCCCGGCGCCGAGTTGCACGGTGGCGTCGGCGAGGCCGCGATCCTTCAGCCGTTGCAGGGCGGTGGCGCTGCGCGCGGCGGCCACTACCCGGCCGGCCCCCAGCACCCGCGCCACCTGCAGGGCGATCTGCCCCAGGGGGCCGGTGGCGCCGAGGATCAGCACCCCCTCCCCGGGCTGGATGCGGGCCTCCTCCAGGGGAATGATGGCGCCGATGCCCGAGAGCCCGAGGCACAGGGCCTCAATATCGTCGAGCCCCTCGGGGATGGGCCACACTTCCGCCTCGGGCACCAGGGTTTTTTCCGCCCAGGCGCCCCAGGGGTGCACGGCGTGGCCGAAGTAGACCCGGCGGCCGTCCGCGAGGCGGCCAGTGCCCTCACCCGCCGCCACCAGGGGGCCGTTGACAGGGCCAAAGAACCCGGCGGCGCGCATCAGGTCGGTGGGCCCGATGGCCCCGGCGGTCACGTCGATGAGCAGGGCGCCCTCCCGGGCCTCGGGGGCGGGAAAGTCTCGAACGTCAGGGTGGGCATTTTTTTCGGCGATCACGGCGGCGCGCATGGTGGTCTGCTCCTCGGGGTTTGATGTCTGGAATGCTGGGGGGCCGCCGGGCGGCCCCGGGAACTCAGTGCTTGGCCTTCATCAGCACCGCCATCAGCTGGTGGAAATCCTCCCCCACCGCTGGCACGGGGGCACCGATCAGGGTTGCCAGGTGGGCGGCGGTGGGGTTGTTGACGTGGGCGCTGTTGTCGGCGGCGAGGTTGCCCAGGGCGATCTGGCGGTCCACCTGGCGGGCGGAGACGATGGCCATGCGCAGGGTCGAGAGCACATCGTAGTAGTGCATGTCGCCGACCTTGCGACCCACCCGAGCCTCATAGATGGCGATGCTTTCCTCCCGGCTCGGCAGGCCCTCAAGGCGCGGCACGCCGAAGCCGGCGCTGAAGAGGTTGTCGAAAAAGAGCCACCAGGCGAGGTCGATCTCCCCGGGCCCCAGGGCCGCCATCTCCCAGTCGATGGTGGCAACCACGTTGCCCTGGTCGTCGAACAGGGTATTGGCGGGTATCGGATCGCCCCACAGCACGTTGACGGCGGGGTTGGCCGGCCGATTGTCCCGCAGGTGGGCCATGGCGGCTTCGAGCACCGGCCAGGGGCGGCCGGCGCGAGCCCAGTCGAGCCAGTCGCCGAGGTTCGCCAGATACTGGTCGAGGCCGGGCTGGCCCTTGCCCGGATCGTGGAGAAACTCGAATCCCTGGCGCCAATCCACCCGATGGATGTCCGCCATGTTCTCGATGCCGACCTTCCACACCCGGTGGCGCTCGGCGAGGGGCAGGTCAGCGAGCCAGCCGGCCCGGTTGTAGTTGGGATTCTGGGAAACAATGCGCCCCGGCACCCGCTCCATCACCAGGAAGGGCGCGCCGAGCACGGCGTGGTCCATCTCGATGCCCACCAGCGGCGGCACCCGGATGTCGGTATGCCTGGCGAAGGCGTCCATCACCCGCCACTGGTGGCGAAGGTCGGCGTCCTTCAGGAGGTCGTGGCCGAAGATCTGGCGGCGCACCACCAGCTCCCGCTCCACGGGGCCGCTGGGGCCGGGGTAGCGGGCGGTGGTGAAAAACATTTCGGCGGAAAACCCCGCGCCCCCCGGGGCCAGCAAGGGGGAGAGGCTGAGCCCCGGGGCGGCGAGGGTGTCCGCCAGCCATTGCCGCAGGCGGGCGTGGGTGGTGTCGGTGTCCGGATTGCTCATGGCTTGCCCCTGGTGTTTTTATGGGAATCGCTGTTGCGCGAAGGGGGCAAGTTAACCACAAAGTGGTGGGGGTTTGAACGCGGCCCGGGCCGGCAGCGGCCGGCCCGGACAGGGGATCTGGCCCTCAGCGGGCAAACATCTCCCGCAGCTTGTACTTCAGCACCTTGTTGAGGGCCTGGTTGCGGGGCAGCGCGTCGATGATCTCCAGCTGCTCGGGGATCTTCTGACGCATCAGGCCCTGGTCCTTCAGAAACGCCGCCATTTCGGCGAAGCTCAATGGCGGATGGTCCGGGTGGGCCTCGATCACCGCGCACACCCGCTCGCCGCTGTCCGGGTCCGGCAGGCCGATCACCGCCACGTTGGCCACCTTGGGGTGGGTGAAGAGAATGTCCTCGATCTCCCGGGCGGAAATGTTCTCGCCCTTGCGGATGATGATGTCCTTGATGCGCCCGGTGATGGCAAGGTGGCCGCTCCGGCGCAGCACCCCCAGGTCGCCGGTGCGGTAGTAGCCGTCGGCGGTGAACGCGGCGGCGGTCTGGCCGGCATCCAGGTACCCCTGGCACAGGGCGCGGCCGCGAATCCACACCTCGCCACTCTCCCCCGGGGTAGCGTCGCCGCCGTCGTCGCGGACGATGCGAATCTCCATATTGGCCACGGCGCGGCCGTCGGTGTTGGCCAGTTCCTCGTCGCTGTCGTCCCAGGTGCAGTGGGCCACCAGGGGCGCCTCGGTCATGCCGTAGGCGTGCAGTACCTTGCAGCCGATTTCCTGTTGCAGCTGGTACACCAGCTCCGGGGGCTTGGCGGCGCCACCGGCGGACAGCACCTTGAGGGTGGGGATGACCTTCTCACCGGGATTTTTGCGCTGCTCGGCGAGAAAGGCCTGGTAGTGGGCGGTGCTGCCCCCGGCGTGGGTGACCCCCAGCCGCCGGTAGGCCGCCACCGCCTCGGCGGGCACGAACTTTTCCAGCAGCACCGCCGACATCCCCGCCGCCAGCACCATGGTGAGATACATGACACCGCCGATATGGGCAAAGGGGTAGGCGATGCTGCCCCGGTCCCCCTCCTCGACCCCCATGGCCTGGCCGAGGGTGTAGCCGCCGGCCATCACCGAGGTGTCGCTGTGGCGGGCCGCCTTGGGGCCCGAGGTGGTGCCGGAGGTGCAGTAGATCCAGCGCACCGACGCGCCTTCCCCGGGGGCCGCCGGCAGCAGCGCCGGATCGCCGTCGGGCAGCTCCCCCGCGAGCACCAGCTGGGGTACATCCGGGCAGGCCCTCGCCGCCATGGCGGGGTAATCGCAGGCCGGCTCGCTGCCGGGAATCACCAGCAGCGAGGGCTGGCTCTGGCGCACCAGCTCCCCCAGCTCCCGCTCCCGGTAGAGGTGCAGGATGGGGTTTTGCACCACCCCAAGGCGCGCCAGGGCCAGGGTCAGCAACACCGTGTCGATGCGGGTGGGCAGCTGCCAGGCCACCACATCGCCGGGGCGGATACCCCGCTGCCACAGCCCCGCCGCGAGCCGCAGGGCGCTGTCGCGGCACTCGGCAAAAGTCAGCCGGCGATCACTGATGGCGTCGATCAGCAAGGTCTGATCGGGACTCCGCGCGGCCCGTTGCTCGACAAGTGCCCAGAGGGTTGAAGCCTGAATATGCGTGCTCATGACAGTCCTGTGATGGTGATACTGATGAAAGGCGTGGGTCGCGGAACAAATAAGTGATATTTAGTCAGTTATTTGCGGTCAGCACAACCCCCCGGCCGAGGCTGCGGAGGGGAGCAAAAGGGTCGTTGATAAATGACTATATGTCAGTTATTATCCCCACCGCCGGCCGCCCCCGGGCGTCCAAACTGGGATCGCGGGCTTGCGAGAACCGCCGCGAGCCATGCCCTGCACCACTTCACACCGCCTTCACGGAGTTGCCATGAGCCTCGACAAGTACAAATGCTTCGAATTCACCCGCCGCGGGCGGATTCTCAACATGACCATCAATGTGCCGGAAAAACTCAACAGCCTGGCCATGGACGCCCACACCGAACTGAGCACCGTGTTCATCGATGTGATGGACGATCCGGACAGCGATATCGTCATCATCTCCGGCAAGGGCAAGGCGTTCAGCGCCGGCGGCGACATCCCCTACATGCAGTGGCTGCGGGACAACCCCACCGAGTTCTACCGGGTGATCCGCGAGGCCAAGCGCTTCATCACCAGCATCCTCGAATGCGACAAGATCCTGCTGGCCAAGGTCAACGGCGACGCCATCGGGCTCGGCTCCACCCTGGCGGTGTTCTGCGACATCATCTTCGCCGCCGAGCATGCCCGCTTCGGCGATCCCCACAACAACGTGGCGCTGATCACCGGCGACGGCGGCCAGATCATGTGGCCGCTGCTGATGGGCTACGGCCGCGCCAAGCACTACCTGTACACCGGAGAACTGTTCAGCGCCCAGAAGGCCGAGCAGCTGGGGCTGATCCACGAGGCGGTGCCCGCCGAGGAGCTGGACGCCAAGGTGGACGCCTACGCCGACCGCCTGGCGCGCATGCCCACCCAGTCCCTGCGCTGGAGCAAGTCCACCATCAACACCCCCCTGCGCCAGATGGCCGCCTCCATGATGGACATCGGCATGGCCTACGAAAACCTCGCCTGCTGCATCACCGAGGACCACCAGGAAGCCATCAACGCCTTCAAGGAAAAGCGCAAGCCCGTCTTCAAGGGCCGCTGAGTCCACCCCGCGAAAAAGCCCCGGGACCCAAACCCCGGGGCTTTTTTGTGTCGCCCTCCGGCGGATGACGGCTGCGCCTCTTCCGCCCTACACCGACCCGTAGGGCCGAAGAGCGAAGCGTCATCGGCCGCAATCCCATCACCGTCGCGCACCGCCGGCGGTGGCGTATTCCGCCCGCAGCCGCTTCTTGTCCACCTTGCCGGTGACGAGCTTCGGCAGCTCCGCCACGAACAGCACTTTTTTCGGCTTCTTGTAGCTGGCGATCAGGGACGCCACGTGGGCGATGATGGCCGTCTCCGTGACCCCGCCAGCCTCCCGCGTCACCACCAGGGCGCAAACGCTCTCCCCCCAGGTCTCGTCGGCGATGCCGATCACCGCGCACTCCGACACCGCCGGGTGCTGGAGGATCGCTTCCTCCACTTCCCGGGAGTAGATATTCTCGCCCCCGGAGTTGATCACATCCTTCTTGCGATCCACCAAATAAATGAAACCGTCCTCGTCCACCCGGGCCATGTCGCCGGTGTGGACCCAGCCGTTCCGCAGGGTTTCCACCGTGGCCACGCTGTTGTTCCAGTAACCGCGAAACATCGCCACGCCCCGGGCCAGCATCTCCCCCGGGACGCCCACCGGGCAGTCGTTGCCCTGCTCGTCCACGATCCTGATATCCATATTGGGGTATGGCTGGCCGATGGAGGTGAGCCGGCGCCGCTCCCGCTCGCTGCCTTCCGGCCTGTGCTGCAGGGCCGTGAGGGCGGCGGGCACGATTTCCGTCTGGCCGAACAGGTTGACGAAGCCGCAGCCGCGAAACACCTCGATGGCCCGGCGCAGCAGGGTGGGGGCCATGGGGGCGGCGGAGTACAGCACCGTGCGCACGCTGGAGAGATCCGCAGCGGCGATGGCAGGATGCTCCAGCACCATCTTCACCATGGTGGGGGCCAGCAACAGCACCGTCAGCCGCTCCCCCTCGATGGCGCGGATGATGGCCTCGGCGTCGAACTGGCGATGAAGATGGGCGGCGCCACCCACCACGTGCTGGCTGAGGCTGAGGGTCAAGCCGCCGATATGGAACATGGGCATCACGATCAGGATGCGGTCGGGCTTTTCCAGCCCCCCGTACCAGCAGTCCAGCTGGGCCAGCTGGCGAAATTCCCGATGGCCCCACAGACAGCCCTTGGGGCGACCGGTGGTGCCACTGGTGTAGATAAGGCAGAACGGGTCCTCCTCCCGCGCCCGGCACGGCGGCCCCTCGGGATCGCCGCTCGCCGCGAACTGGCCGTAGCTGTCCGCCCAGGCCATACCGCCATCGAGGCAGACAAAGCGGGTGACGCTGGCCAGCTGCGGCCGCAGCGCGGCGATGATGGCCCCGTACTGGGCCTCGAAGAACAGTACCTTCGGCGCCGCATCGTTGATGATCCAGGCCATCTCCGCGGGAGCCAGGCGGAAGTTGACCGTGGAGAGGATATAACCGGACCACTGGCAGGCCGCCACCACCTCGGCGAATTCGAGGCTGTTCATGGCGAGGATGCCCACCCGGTCCTGGTTGCGAACCCCCGCCCGATGGAGGGCGGAACCGAGCCGCAGGGCCCGCGCCAGCAACTGGCCGTGGGTGATGATGCCCTCCCCCTGGACATAGGCCGGGTCGTCCCGGTGCCAGCGGGCGTTGCGCTCCAGGTCGTCGGCGAGGGACAGGGCGGGATGGGCGTGCATGGCGTCGTCTCCGGTCAGGCCGCGGCGGGCACCGCCACGTCCACCCAGTGGATCAGGGAGCGGGAGTGGCCGGTGCGCATGTCGGTGGGGGTAGTGACGGGCTTGACCGCGCAGAACAGGCGCCGGCCATCGCTGCCGCCGAGAACGCAGGTCACCGCCCAGCATCCCGGCACGGCGATCCTGTCCAGCACCTCGCCCCCCTCCCGCACATGGAAGAAGGATTCGGCATAGAGGCCTCCGACCCAGATATCGCCATTGGCGTCGGCACAGATACCGTCGGGGTGGATGTCCCCGAGGTCGGCGAACAGCCGCCGCCCCCTCAGGGTGCCGTCCCCCGCCACATCGAAGGCGGTGAGACGGCGGCCGTGGGTCTCCGCCACCACCAGGGTCTTGCCGTCCGGCAGCAGGGCGATGCCGTTGGCCATGGCCATGTCGGGCGCCGCCACCCTCACCTGGCCGGAGGGGCTCACCCCCAGCAGCGGGGCCAGGGGCCTGGCGGGCAGGGGCTCGTACCAGAGCTCGTGGGTCATGGTGCTGATCCAGGCCTGGCCGTCGGGGCGCACCAGCATGTCGTTGGCGGGAAAGGTGGCGAGCCCGCGCAGATCGGCCACCACCGACAGGGTGCCGTCGCCGATGGCCAGCAGGCGGCGATCCAGCATGGACACCACCAGGGGGGTTCCATCCGACGCGAAGCCCAGACCCGAGGGCACGCCGGGGACGAAACCCACCTCCGTCAGGGTGCCCCCCAGGTCCAGGGTCTGGACCCGCCGGGTCACGAAGTCCGAGAACCACAGTTTGCCGTCGTGCCAGCGCAGGCCCTCGGCAAAGCCGAGCCCGTCCACCAGGGTTGTCAGCACGGGTCGATCCTCCTCTCCCGGGGCCATTTTTCAGTTATTACAAGGGCCGCCAACTAATTAGCACCTTCCGCCAGCAGCGACCGCCCGATAATGCCGCGCAGAATCTCCCGGGTGCCGCCGTAGATGGAAAACGACGGCGACGCCAGCATCACATAGCGAAAGACCCCGAGGAACTCCTCGTCGTCCAGCTCCCCCAGGTCGAACAGATCCCGGGCGAGGTCGGGGATGGACTGCTCAAACACCGAGCCCAGATCCTTGACGAAGGAGCCCGCCACCCCCACATCCGCGCCATTGTCGAGGGCACTGGCCACCGCGAAGGACATGCGCCGCAGGGTCGCCAGCTGGGCGGCGAGCCGGCCGATCACCAGGGGTGCCCGGGGGGAGGGATGCCTGACCGCCAGGCGCACCAGTTCCTCCAGCAGCACCGAGGCGGTGAGGAAACGCTCCGGGCCGCTGCGCTCCAGGGCCAGCTCTCCCATGGCCTGCTGCCAGCCGTTGCCCTCGACACCGATCAGGGCGTCCTCCGGCACGAAACAGTCCCGGAACACCACCTCGTTGAAATAGGCCTCCCCCGCCATGTTGCGGATGGGCCTTATCTCGATACCCGGCCAGGACAGGTCCACCAGCAACTGGCTCATGCCGGCGTGGCGATCTTCCCCCCGGGGTGCGGTGCGGCACAGCATGATCATGTAGTGCTTGAGGTGGGCCCCGGAGGTCCAGATCTTGGTGCCGTTGACCACCCAGCCCCCCTCCACCGGCACCGCCCGGGTGCGCAGGTTGGCAAGGTCCGAGCCGGCGTCCGGCTCGCTGAGGCCAATGCAGAAGAAGATCTCGCCCTTCACCAGGCGGGGCAGGAGGGCCTGGCGCTGGGCCTCGGTGCCGTGGCTGAGGAGCAACGGCCCGCTCTGGCGGTCGCCGGTCCAGTGCAATGCCACCGGCGCGCCGGCGGCGAGCATTTCCTCCAGCACCACGAAGCGCTCCAGGGCGCCCCGCTCGCCGCCGCCGTAGCCCTTGGGCCAGGTCATGCCGATCCAGCCCCGCTCCCCCACCTTGCGGCTGAAGGCGGCGTCCGCCCCATGCCAGGTACGGGCGCGTTCGGTGGCGGGCCGGGTGCGCACCTGCTCGGCGATGAAGTCCCGCACCTCCCGGCGCAGGTCGTCCAGCTGGGGCGAGCGGGGCGGCAGGGTGAAGGCAAAGGTCACGGGGTATCCTCCCAGGGGGCAGGGCCGGCTTGCGGCCGGCGACGCATCAGGGCATCCGCCACCGTATAACCGGCATTGTCGGCATGAACGATCACCGGGTTCAGCTCGAATTCGTCGATCTCTTCCTGCAACTCCCAGGCAATGCGGGACACCAACGCAATCAGATCGGCAATCGGAACGAGGTCGAGGGCCGGCTGGCCCCGGAAGCCCTTGAAGAGCGGGGCCGACTGGAGGCCCTCGAGCATGGCCAGGGCCCCTTCCCGGTCCACCGGGGCCAGCCGGTAACAGACATCCCGATAAAGCTCCACCGCCACCCCGCCGAAGCCCACCAGCACCAGGGGCCCCATGGCGGGATCCCGGACAGCGCCAATAATGAGTTCGTGTCCCTTTTTTCCCATAGGCTGAACCAGAATACCCCGAAGCCGCGTCGGGTCGCTGTGGGCGCTTGCCGCAGCCACCAGATCCCGGTAGGCAGCACGTACTTCGGCGGCGGAGCGGACATCGAGGCGCACACCGCCGATCTCCGTCTTGTGGGGCAACAGGGGGGATTGCACCTTCATGGCCAGCGGATAGCCGATGGCGTCGGCGGCCTCGACGGCGCTCGCCTCGCTGGTGGCGAGGATCTCCCGGGGTCCAGCAAGTCCCTGGCGGGCCAGGATGCGCTTCACCTCGTACTCGCAAAGCAGATCATCACCATTTGAAATGACAGAGGACACCAACTCATCAACAGGCCTGGAGGGAGACCGTTCCCCATACCCGGCGGGGGCGGGGGCCGCCAGCTTCAAGAGCGCCGAGCAGGTACCCGGGAGATTGGTGGTGGCGGCCACCCCAGCGGCGGTAAGGGTGCTGATGGCAAGCTCGGTTGGAATAGAAAAACTATAAAAAATAAAAGGCTTGCGGGCACTTTCGATAATCTTTCTCAAGTGACTTTTATCGAACAGAAAGTGCTTGATGGTGAGGGACGTCACAAGCAGCACCGCGTCCACCTCGTCGCAGTCGCACAGCAGGTCGACGATCCGCAGCATGCCCCCGGTGCGCAGGGCCTGGGCGGTGACATCGATGGGATTGGCGGCAGCCCCGTAGGAGGGGATATGGGCGCGGATGGCCTGTTGCAGGCCCTCCGACAGCACCGGCACAGCGCCCCCCAGGCGCTCGACGGTGTCCCCCGCCCAGGCGGCCGCGCCGCCGGAGGCGCTCACCACCGCCACCCGCTTGCCGGCGGGCAGCGGGCCCGTGACCAGCAGGCAGCACATCGCCAGGGCCTCCTCCAGATCCAGGGCCTGGAACACCCCGCAGCGCTCGAACAGGGCCCCGTAGGCCTGGCTCCACCCCGCCAGGGCGGCGGTGTGGGAGGCGGCCGCTCGCTGGCCGGCGGCGGACTGTCCGATCTTGATGGCGACGATGTGCTTGCCGAGTTGACGTCCCTTGAGGGCAGAGGCCATGAACCGGTCGGGGTCGCGCAGGGTCTCGATGTAGAGGAAGATCACCCGGGTGTGGGGATCGGCCACCATGTACTCCACCAGCTCCGCCATATCCACGTCCGCCTCGTTGCCGGAGGTGACCACGTAGCTGAAGTCGAGGCCGGCACGGCGGCCCTGCTGGAACAGGGCGTAACCCACCCCGCCGCTTTGGGCGACGATGCCCACCCGCCGGTCGCTCAACCTGGGCGAGCGGTCCGGCGGGTCCGCCAGGGTGGGGCTGAAGGTGGCCGCCAGATTGGCCATGGCGTTATAGTAGCCCTCCGCATTGGGTCCGGAAATTCTCATACCGGTGCGGGACGCCAACTCGGAAATGGCCTCCTGGGCGCGACCGGCGTCACCCCCCTCCTCGGCAAACCCGGAACTGATCACTACCGCGTGGCGCACCCCGGCGGCGGCGCAGTCCTCCAGGGCCGCCAGCACAGTGGCGGCGGGGATCGCCACCAGGGCCACATCCACGGGTTTGCCCAGGTGCGCCGTGGCCGCGCCGATATGGGCAAAGCAGGGCAGGCCCTGGATCTCCCGGTGGCTGGGGTTGATGGGCAGGATGGCGCCGCCGAAGCCGTTGTTCACCAGGAAGGCCAGCAACCGGCCGCGGATCTTGGTGAGGTCCGGGGAGGCACCGATCACCGCCACCGATTGCGGCCACAGCAAGGGGTGCAGGGGGTGGTCACTGGCCCCGCCGCCCGGGTCGGAAAGGGAATTCGTCATAGGGGTCGTCTCGAACAGCGTCACAGCCGCGCCACCCGGGTCATGAGGGGCCAGAATTGATCGCCACCGGCGGCGATCAGGCGCTCGCCCGCGCGCGCCGCCCACCAGGCATCGTGGCCGAACTCGTCCCGCCAGGCCCACAGCCGGCGGGTCAATTGATGGAGGCGGTGCTCGTAGGTGAAGCCGATGGCGCCGTGGACCTGGTGGGCGAGGCGGGCGCCGATCTCTGCCGCCTCGTTGATGCGCACCCGGGCCAGGGCCAGCGCCAGCTCCAGGTCGGCGTCCCGATCGGCAAGGGCATCCCCCACCAGCTCCGCCGCCACCTCCGCGGCCGCCGCCTGCCCGGCCAGCAGCGCCAGGTTGTGCTGCACTGCGGGCAGGCGGTTCAAGGGCTTGCCAAAGGCGATGCGCTCGCCGCTGTAGCGCACCGCCAGATCCCGGCAGCGGGACAGGGCGCCGGCCATCTGCTGACCGCGGATCAGGGCACCCAGCAGGTAGGGCATAACGCTGTCGCTGCCCGGGGCCGCGGGGGCGAGGTCAGCGGGCGCGATGGGGGCCTGGTGAAAATCCAGGGTCAGGCGCGACTCCCCCGCCAGGTTGGTGCCGGCACTTCGGGCGCTGGCGAGGGCCGGGTCGACGGCCACCACCCGTGGGCCCTCCGCCGTATCCAGCACCAGGGCGATGCGGGCCGCCCGCTCGCCCCAGGGAATCCGCCGCAGCCGCCCGTTCAGTTGCCAGGCACCGTCGACCCGGGACAGCGTCAGGCTGTGGCCGCGGTCCACCGGGCCGAAGGCCAGGGGGCCCTCGGGCACCGCCAGCCCGGCCCCCGCCAGCAGCCAGCCGGCGATAACCGTCTCCCCCAGGGGCAGGGGCACGGCGTGGCGGCCGGCAAGGCGCAGCACCGGCAGCAGATCCGCGAGGGCGAGCGCGGAGCCGCCCTGCTCCTCCGGCAGCAGGGCGCGGGTAAAACCGAGGTCGCTGAGCTGGCTCCACAAAACCTCGGGCCAGACGCCCTCCTCGGCGCTGTTCACCAGATCCCGGTCGCAGAGGTCGCCGAACAGCTGTTCGGCGCTGCTGGCAAGCAGGTCGCGGATGGTGTCGCTGTCGTTCATGACTGATCTCCTGACACTGTCAAACTACCGCCCCCGAAAGATGCCGGGGCGCCTTTCCCGCAGGGCGGCCACCGCCTCGGCGTGATCCTCGCTGTTGCGCACCAGGGTCATGTGGGACGACACCAGGTCGAGACTGGTGGCGAGGTCGATGCCAAGGCTCTGGTAAACCGCGCGCTTGATAAGCCGCACCGACAGGGGCGGCGCCGCCGCCACCCGCTCGGCAAATTCCCGGGCCCCGGGCAACAGCTCGGCATCGGGGAATACCCGGTTGACGAGGCCGAGGCCCAGGGCCTCCCCGGCATCCAGCAGCTCGCCGCTCCACAGCAGCTCCAGGGCCTTGGCGGACCCGACGATGCGGGGCAGGAAATAGGCGCCACCGGCGCCCGGCACCAGCCCCACCCGGTTGTAGGTTTCCCCCAGGCGGGCGCTGGCGGCGGCGAAGCGGATATCGCAGGCCAGGGCGAGGTCAAGACCCGCCGCGACCGCCACCCCGTTGATGGCGGCGATCACCGGCTTGTCCATGCGGGCCAATTGCAGGGGAATGCGCTGCACACCCTGGCGCAGGCGCTCTTTGATACGCAGGGGTGTCATGGCGTCGTCGCCTCCCATCCGCTCGACGTCGCCGCCACTGCAAAAGCCCCTGCCGGCGCCGGTGATTAGCACCGCCCCCACCGCCTCGTCCGCCTGGGCCTGCTCCAGGCAATCGGCCCAGCGGCGCGCCATCTCAGTGTTGATGGCATTGAGCTTGTCGGGGCGGTTGAGGGTCAGGGTGGCCACGCCCTGGGCGACCTCGTACAGAATGCTGGGGTATTCGTCGCTCATGGCGTCAGTCCGGCACAAACAGTTGCGAAACGGTCTTCACCAGGGTGTAGCCCTCCACCCCCTCGACGCCCCCCTCGCGGCCGTAGCCGCTGTCCTTGACGCCGCCGAAGGGCACCCCGGAGGTGGATACGGTGAGGTGGTTGATGCCCACGGTTCCCACCTCCAGCCCCCGGGAGAGCCGCTCCGCCGTGGCGGAGGAGCGGGTGAAGACATAGGCGGCAAGGCCGTAGGGCAGGCTGTTGGCCGCGTCGATCACCGCGTCCAGATCGGTGAAGGGGTTGAGAGCGGCGATGGGGCCGAAGGGCTCCTCGCCCATCAGCCGGGCATGGGCCGGCACCTCGCCGAGCACCGTCGGTGCGATATAGCAGCCCAAATCGCCATGACGCCCGCCGCCGGCCAACAGGGTGGCGCCGGCCGCCAGGGCATCGTCGATCAGGGCACTGACCGCCTCAACACGGCGCTGGCTAGCCACGGGGCCCAGGGTGACGGCGGGATCGAAGGGATCACCGATGCGCAGCTTACCTACCTCGGCGAGAAAGGCCGCCACAAAACGGGGGTAGACCCCCTCGGCGATCCAGAACCGGGAGGGGCACAGGCAGGCCTGGCCGGCGTTGCGGTACTTGACGAAGGCGAGCTTTTTGGCGGCGTCCTCCACATCGGCGTCGGCGCAGACGATCACCGGGGCGTGGCCGCCGAGCTCCATGATGCAGGGTTTGATCACCGCCGCCGCCTTGGCCGCCAGGTGTTTGCCGACCGCGATGGAGCCGGTGAACGACAGCACCCGCACGGTGGGGGAGGCAATCAGCTGGCTGGAAATCGCCTCCGGGTCGCCATAGAGCAGATTGATCACCCCCGGGGGAACACCGGCGTCGACAAAACATTGCACCACGGCGGCGGTACTGGCGGGGGCCTCCTCGGCGCCCTTCATCACCAGGGCGCAGCCGGCCGCCAGGGCACTGCCGATCTTGCGGCAGGGGGTGAACACCGGTCCGTTCCAGGGGGTGAAGGCGGCCACCACCCCGAGGGGTTCGCGGGTGGCCATCACCCGGGTGCCGGGCTCGGAGGGAATGATGCGCCCGTACACCCGGCGGCCCTCGGCGGCATCCCACTCGATCATATCCGCCCCCCGCAGGGCGTAGCTTTTCGCCTCCGCCAGGGGCTGGCCGAGCTCCAGGGCGGCAAGGCCGGCGATGGCATCCGCCCGCTCCCGCAGCAGGGCGGCAGCCCGGGACAGTATCTCGCCGCGGCGAAGGGGCGCGGTGTCCCGCCACTGGCCAAACGCCCGCCGGGCGGCGTCCAGGGCGCGGTCCACATCCCCCGTACTGGCACCGGCGAAGGTGGCGAGCACCCGGCCATCCACCGGGCTTGTCACCTGGCGGCTGGCCGGGCCGCCACCCGCCGTCCACTGGCCATCGATGTAAAGTTGTATGTCGGGGTACTGGGGCTTCATGGCATCACCGCTATGGTCGTTCACAGGGCCAGCAACTGGTCGCGCAACGGCTCGGGCAGGGTGCTCACCTGGCCGCTGGCCCGGTCGACGCACAACAAGCCCGTCTTGCCCCGGGCCACCTCCCGGCCCGATTGCCGTTCACTCAGCCGCCACACCAGATCCAGCCCCCGGGGGTGAAAATCCCGGGCGGCCTTCTCCACCACCATCACCTCGCCGTGATGGGCCTGGGATCTGTACTGCACCGCCGCATCCACCGCCATCAGCGTCACCCCATGGACATCCACCGGATCCTGCCCCAGGGATTGCCAGAAGCGGATCCGCGCCTCGGACACCATGGCCAGCACCATGGCGTTGTCCAGGTGGCCGGTAAAATTCAGATGCAGGGCGAGCACCGGGATTTCCGTGCTGAACAGGAAGCGCTCCGGCAATTCGAGCTGGATGCGGGCCATCGCCTCAGGCGTCCAGGGTGGTGGCGAGGCTGACGGCTTCCCAGGCGTCGAGCTCCCCCGCCAGTTCCGCCAGCTTGTGGCGCCGGGCACCCACGGCGTCGGGCCCAAGGGCGAGGTGCAGGGGCGGTTTCGGGGCGTCGGCGGCCTTGATCATGGCCTCGGCCGCTTTCAGCGGGTCGCCGGGCTGGCTCCCGTCCACGGCGGTGATGCCGTGGCGAATGGGCCCCACGCTGGCGGCGTAGTCGGGGATTTCCCGCCTCGCCTTGACGATGGCGCTGGGGGACGACCAGTTGGTGCGGAACTGCCCCGGCTCGACGATGGTGACACCGATACCCAGGGGTGCCACCTCGCCGGCAAGGCCTTCGGAAAACCCCGTCACGGCAAATTTCGAGGCGTTGTAGAGGGACATGCCGGATATCCCCATGAATCCCGCCAGGGAGGCGATATTGATGAAGCGCCCGAAGCGTTGGGCGCGCACGTGGGGCAGCGCCTCCTGGGTGACGGTCACCAGGCTGAAGAAGTTGGTCTCCATGTGGTGGCGGATCTCGTCGTCACTCAGCTCCTCGGCGGCACCGGCCATGCCGTAGCCGGCGTTGTTGACCACCACATCGGCGCCGCCAATGCGCGCCAGCGCCTCGCGAATCACCGGCGCCAGGCTATCCCTGTCGGTCATGTCGATGATGCAGGTGTGGGCGCGGCCGGGGGCCAGGGCCTCGAAATCCGCGGCCTGTTCGGGGCGGCGCAGGGTGCCCATCACAGTGTCGCCGCGGGCCAGGGCAAGCTCCGCGAGGGCGCGGCCAAAGCCGCTGGAAACACCGGTGATCAGCCATTTACGGGATTGGTTCATGGTTGTCATTCCCTGAGGGCGAGTTGTTCGATCTGGTAGCCGTCTCCGCTTTCATCGGTGATCCACTTGCACATGCGGCGCAGGGGTTCGATACCGTCCTGGCGCTGGGTGCCACCGTTGAGGGTGATGGCGCCACCGAGGGATACCAGGCGCTGGGCGCCCTGGAAGGCAAGGCGGTCGCGGATGGCTTCCTTGAGGCTGTCGGGATAGATGCCGATGGTCTGGGTATAGGCGTTGACGGACATCACCGCCGTGTCGATGTCATCGATGGGCACCAGGTTGCCCACCCGGCAGGCGAGAATCCGCGAGAAATCCACCGGCAGGCCATCGTGGGAGACGATCATGGCACCTTCGTCGGCTTCGCCGCCGACCAGGGTGTAGCCCTCGTCGATCATCCGCAGGGTATCGAGTTCGTCCCTGAGGGCGGGGTCGAAATCCTTGTGGGGCGTGCTCAGGTGCTCCGGCAGTTGCTGCATCGCCTCGAAGGTGAGGCGGGCCAGGCGCTCGCAGCGGGCAATGCCCTCGGCGTCGGTGCCGGATTGCACGTGGATCACCCGGGCATTGACGCAGCCTTCCTGATTCCAGCCACCGATATCCAGGGCCAGGCGGCGGGCCACGTGGCGCAGGGTCTCGTCGCTGTCGAAGGCCTCCCGGCCGATGATGGTGCCGGACAGTTTCGGGTCGAGGGTGATCAGATCGATCCCCGGCTGGAGGTACTTGGTGATGTGGCGGATGGAATTGAAACCGCCCCAGGCGACGATCTTCTCCACGCCGCGGGGATCGTAGATGGCGTCCTCCACCTGGGCGTCGCCGCCCTTCCAGTAGGCCACGGAGACGTGGCGGGTGAGGGGGTGGTCCGGCGCCATGTCGATCATGGTGCGGGCCAGGGCCACCGCGGTTAAGGGGTCATTGGACGGGGTTTTGATCAGGCAGTCCGAGCGGGTGATGGCATTGCGCAGCACCGTCAGGGCGCTGACATCCGGCAGGTTGCCCGCCACCACATGCACCGCCCGGGCGCCGAAGGCCCGCACCCGTGCCACCAGGCCGGGGCGGTTGTGGGCGGTCTGCTCCACCCAGCCTTCGAGAAAATCGATGCCGCAGCCGATCTGGGCACTGTCGATGATTTCCTGGCGGACAAACATGTTGGGCAACAACTGGTAGCGATCCCTGAGGATGCTTTCCGACAGGCCGCTGGTGGCGCAGGCCAGGGTGAAGGCCGCCTGCAGATGGGGGTTGTCGTCGAGTACCAGGCGTTTGCCCAGGGACTCCAGGTAATCGACGATATCGGCGAAGGACAGGGCGTAGAGATCCGCGAGCTGGGAGGGCGCGTCCAGGGTCAGCTGGCCGGTGTAGGCCGACACATCGGCGGTGCGAAATCGGACACCACCGTGGCGGCCGCCAAATTCCAGGGCGTAATCCTCGATCACCTGGCCGCGGAGGATCAGCGGCACCTGCAGGAGTTCTGTCATGGCGGTCACCTCGTCAGGGTTTCGGTGAGGAAGGCGAGGGCCTTGTCGTGGGCTTCGGGGGCGCCGCTGCACAGTACCTTGTCGTCGCCCCCCTCCATATCGCTGTAACGTCGCACATCCTTGTGCACGTAATAGCCCTGGCGACCGCAGCCGCAGGGCTGCTGGAAGCCCCCCATGGTCACCGCATCGCCGCTGACCATCCCCGCCCAGTAGTTGTCGGGCAGCAGGTCCAGGAAGGCGAAGCGGCCGCTGGTGCCGTCCACCCGGGGCAGTTGCGCGCCGGTCCGAGGATCCAGCAGAAAGGGCACGGTGAAGGGCGCCAGGTGGTAGTGGCCCTGCTCGCACAGGGTCGCCATGCCCATGGATTCGGTCATGGCATAGGTTTCACTGAAGGTGGAAAAGCCGAGGAATGTCTGGATGGTCTCCCGCCAGTCGTCGGGGAATACCCGCCCCTTGGTGCCGCCGCCGCAGGACAGGAAGCTGTCGGGGCCAAAGATATTGCTGTGCCCCTTGGCAAGCCCCTCCACCGCCCAGTCGTAGACCATGCCGTAGAGGGTGCCGATGTAGACGTCCTGACCGGCAAAGCGGGTGCGGGCGGTTTCCAGGAAGTTGGCGATGGCCTGGGGGCGCTGCTTCTCCATTTCGATCAGCTCGTCCCGGCGCCGCAGCAGGCCGGGGGATATTTCCAGGCGCCCCTGCTCGCCCCGGGCCTCGGCGGTGCGCAAGCGCCCCGCCAGGGAAATGAGGTCGGCGGAGAGGCGCTGGTTCGGGTACAGGAACAGGGCGTTATCGTCGCCACCCGCATAGAGCTCCACCTGTACCCCCGCCATGCGCTGGGCGGTGCCGGCACCGTAGCGGTAGCCGGGATTGATCAGGGGGCGATGGTTGACCAGCATGTCGGGGCGGGAGTGGGGGCCGTTCCAGTCCCGCAGAATATTGGCGGCGATGGTGGCCATGTCCCGGGACTGGGCCTTGGTGCGGGGCAGAAAGGACAGCTTGCCGGTGGTGCCGGAGCTGTGCAGCACCATCAGGGGCGTTTGGGCGTCGAGCAGATCCAGCCACTCGTCGATGGTCTCGATGGCGCTGGCGTCGATATGGCTGAGGTCCGTGCTGGTGAGTTTCGCCAGCCATTTGGTGAGCATATCGAAGCGGTTGCGCTCCAGATACGACATGGGGTAGGACTTGTACACCGAGTGGGCGAACAACAGGTGGCCGAGCTGCTCGATATCGGTAATGGCGTTTATGCCCTGCTCCCTGGCCAGTTTGTCCAGCACGGAAATCCTCGGGCGCAGTTCCGCAAAACGCTTGGCCGCCCAGTGCAGGTGGAAGCGCTGGAGCTGTTCCGCGCCGAGCTGGTAGCCCTGGTCGTAGGTGTTGTCCCGCACCGCCAGGGGGTTGTCCATCAATTGCTCAAAAAAGTGACTCATTATCATTTTCCTCCGCGCCGCTGGGCGCGTCGCGACATGCTCTGGTTAATTGCGGGTGGCGGCAGACCGGCTCTGCCCTTCCCCCGGGGTCGATCGCCCCTTGGCCGCGGCGCCATCATCCGGCGCCGGCCGATGGCCAAGGCGCAGGGAGATGGCCAGGGCGCTGGCCTTGACCTGCTCGGCGAGGGTGGCGATGGCGTCCCGCACCCGCTCGCTGGGTGCGCTCAGCACGCAGGCGGCCACCACCTCGCCGCGGCGATCGCGAACCGGTGCCGCCATGGCGCAGTGCCCCGGCAGGGACTGGTCGATGTTGATGCAGATGCCCTCGCCGAGAATGCGCGTCATTTCCTCCCGCAACCGGGCGCGGCTGGTGATGGTCCGCTCCGTGAAGCGGGTCAGTTCCAGCTGGTCGATCAGCGTCTCCCGCTCCGCCGCCGGCAGATGGGCCAGCAGCAGGCGCCCGCTGGAGGTGGAGTGCAGGGGCCGCGTCTCCCCGACCCTGGCGGTGGCGCGAATGCGATGCAGGCTCTCCACCTTGTCGATATAGATCACCGCGCGGTGATCGCTGGTGAGGGTGGCGAGGATGGCGGATTCACCGGTCTTCTCCGCCAGGGCGCGGATTTCCCCGTGGGCGATCTCCCGCAGATCCTGTTCGTCCCCCTCCGCGCCACTCAGGGTCAGGGCACGGGTGCCGAGGCGGTAGAGGCCGCGGCTGTCCTGGCTGACGTAGCCGCGCCTGTGGAGGGTTTGCAGCAGGGACAGCAGGCTGCTCTTGGGGGCGCCGAGTTCACGGCTGAGGTCCTTGAGGGCCGAGCCCCCGGGGGTGCGGGCCAGCAGCTCGAGAATATCCAGCAAGCGGTTGGCGGTGCGGTGGCCGCTGTCCGCGGGGCCCCTGGGATCGGTGGCGGTATCGCCGCTCACGGCTTGGCCTCCCCATCGATATCGATGGGGGTATCGCAGTCGAACCCCACCGAGAGGGACAGGGCCGCGAACCGTTCCGCCTCGGCGCTGGTGGCCATGAGCTTTTCCCGCATGCGCCCGAGGCCGTCGTCCCCGGTGGTAAAGCGCAGGGGCGGATCGTCCATGCGGGAGAACTTGAGCAGAATGCGGGCGATACGGGCCGGATCCCCGGGCTGGGCACCGTGGCGGGCCGCCATGCGCTCCAGGGTCAGCTTGACGGCGCTGTTGTCGTAGTCGGCGATCTGTTGCCGGGCGCGGGCCATCGAGCCACCGGCAAAGTCGGTGCGGGTGGAGCCCGGCTCGAGGATGGTGACCCTGATGCCGAAGGCGGCCACGTCCTGGGCCAGGGCCTCCGACAGGCCCTCGAGGGCAAACTTGCTGGCGGCGTAAAAGCCAAAGCCGGGGGACGCGGCAAAGCCGCCGATGGAGGTGGTGTTGATGATGTAACCCCGCCGCCGCTGGCGCATGCCCGGCAGCAGGGCGCGGATCACTTCCGCGGCACCAAAGAAATTCACGTCGAACAGCGGCCGGTATTCCTCGGGTGTGGTGGCCTCCACAGGGCCGAGCATGCCGTAGCCGGCGTTGTTGACCAGCACGTCGATACCGCCGGTCGCCCGCTCCGCCGCCGCGGCCACGGCGGCGATATCCGGTGCGGAGGTGACATCGAGCTGGTATCCGAAGGCGGTGTCAGGATGGCGCCTGAGCAGCGGCTCGATATTGGCCAGATCCCGGGCGGTGACCACCACCCGGTCGCCATGGGCGAGGAGGGTTTCGGCAAAGACATACCCCATGCCCTTGTCACAGCCGGTGATAAACCAGGTTTTCTGTTCGCCCATGATGCCGTCCGCGCCGAGCCGGTGATGCCGGGGATGACCCCGGTGCCTCGTTCAGGATTGCGACGTTCACAATCATGAACGTTGTTTATATTTAGGAACTGAGTATGGAAACCACCTTAGGGGCTGTCAACAGCCCCGGGCAAATAAATAACGGATGATCAGCTTTGGATGGGCGCCGAGGCAGGCAGCCGGCGCTGCGCTTACCGGGAATCGGCCAGATTCTCGATCACCAGGGCAATCCCCTGCCCGACGCCGATGCACATGGCGCAGAGGGCGTGGCGGCCGCCGCCGCGGCGCAGCTGGTGCAGGGCGGTGGTGACCAGGCGGGCGCCGCTGGCGCCGAGGGGATGCCCCAGGGCAATGGCGCCCCCATTGGGATTGACCCTGGGGTCGTCGTCCGCCAGGCCCCTGTGCCGCAGCACGGCGAGGGCCTGGGCGGCGAAGGCCTCGTTGAGTTCGATCAGGTCCATGGCGTCCATGGCGAGCCCTGCCCTGTCGAGGGCGCGGGCCATGGCCGGGGCGGCACCGATCCCCATGATGCGGGGCTCGACCCCCGCCACGGCACTGGCCAGCACCCGGGCGAGGGGCCTGAGACCGTGGCGCCGGATACCGCTCTCCGACGCCAGGAGCAGCGCCGCGGCACCGTCGTTCACCCCCGAGGCGTTGCCGGCGGTGACGGTGCCCTCCGGGGCGACGATGCCCTTGAGCCGCGCCAGGTCCTCCAGGCGGGTGTCGGGCCTCGGGTGCTCGTCGGCGTCCACCACCTGGGGTTCGCCCCCGCGGCGGGGGATATCCACGGGCACGATCTCGTCGGCGAAGAGCCCCAGGGCGAGGGCACGCCCCGCCCGCTGCTGGCTGCGCAGGGCGAAGGCGTCCTGGTCGGCGCGGCTGATGGCGAAATCCCGGGCGACGTTCTCGGCGGTCTCCGGCATGGAATCCACCCCGTGGAGGGCCCGCATGCGGGGATTGATAAAACGCCAGCCGATGGTGGTGTCCTCGATTTTCATGTCCCGCGCAAAGGCCGCGCCCGCCTTGCCCATCACATAGGGGGCGCGGGACATGCTTTCCACCCCGCCGGCGATCACCAGCTCCGCCTCGCCACACTTGATGGCCCGGGCGGCCATAACGATGGCGTCGAGGCTCGAACCGCACAGGCGGTTGACGGTGGTGCCCGGCACCGCCACGGAAAACCCCGCCAGCAGTGCCGCCATGCGCGCCACGTTGCGGTTGTCCTCCCCCGCCTGGTTGGCGCAGCCGAGGATGACATCGTCCACCGCGTCCCAATCCACCCCGGGGTTGCGGGCCCGCAGGGCCGCGAGGGGCAGGGCCGCGAGATCGTCGGCGCGCACCGACGCCAGGGCGCCGCCGAAGCGGCCGATGGGAGTGCGGATGGCATCGCAGATATAGACGTCGTTCACGGATTGTCCTCGTTGTTAAATCCCGCCCAGCAAGGGCGCCGCGGTGAGTGCCTGAAGTCGGGCCAGGGACAGACCGGCGACCAGCTCCCGCACCCGCAGGCCCTGGTCGGTGACGTCGATCACCGCCAGATCGGTGTAGATGCGCTTGACGCAGCCGACCCCGGTGAGGGGGTAGGTACAGCGCTCGACGATCTTGCTGGCGCCGCCGCGGGTCAGGTGTTCCATCATCACGAACACCTGGCGCGCACCCACCGCCAGGTCCATGGCCCCCCCCACGGCGGGAATGGCGTCGGCATCGCCGGTGTGCCAGTTGGCGAGATCGCCATTGGCCGCCACCTGGAAGGCGCCGAGCACGCAGATGTCGATATGGCCGCCGCGGATCATGGCGAAGGAATCGCCGTGGTGAAAATAACTGCCACCGGGCAGCAGGGTGACGTGCTGCTTGCCGGCGTTGATCAGGTCGCCATCCTCCAGCCCCGGCGCGGGGGCGGGCCCCATGCCCAGCAGGCCGTTCTCGCTGTGCAGAAAATAATCCCCGTCGGCGGGCAGGTAGTTGGCCACCAGGGTGGGCAGGCCGATGCCGAGATTGACGTAGGCGCCCTCGGGAATATCCCGCGCCACCCGCGCCGCCAGTTGCTCCCGGGTCAGTTTCGCCGCGCCGTCGCTCATGTCCGCACCACCCGCTTGACGAAAATCCCCGGGGTCACCACCGCCTCCGGATTCAGCTCGCCGAGGGCCACCACCTCGCTCACCTGGGCGATGGTGCAGGCCGCGGCCCGGGCCATGATGGGGCCGAAATTGCGCGCCGACTTGTTGTAGACGAGATTGCCCCAGCGGTCGCCCCGGTGGGCCTTGATCAGGGCGTAGTCCCCGTGGATGGGGTACTCGAGCACATGGGGGCGACCGTCGATGACCCGGGTCTCCTTGCCTTCGGCCAGCAGGGTGCCGTGGCCGGTGGGGGTGAAGATGGCGCCAAGGCCCGCCCCCGCCGCCTCCAGGCGACACACCAGGGTGCCCTGGGGCACCAGTTCGAGCTCGATGCGCCCGGCCCGGTAGAGATCGTCGAAACGCTGGGAATCCGCCTGGCGGGGAAAGGAGCAGAGGATCTTGCGCACCCGCCCGGCGCCGATCAGGGCGGCGAGGCCGGTGTCGCCGTTGCCGGCGTTGTTGCTGACGATGGTGAGCTCCCGGGCGCCCTGGTCGATGAGCGCCTCGATAAGCTCCGTGGGCATCCCCGCCATGCCGAAGCCCCCGACCAGCACCACGGCGCCGTCGGGAATGTCGGCCACCGCCTGGGCGGGGGAGAAAAGAGATTTATCGATCATGGGTCACCGCCAACCGCCAGCCGGATTCCGATACGCAACCAAGACTCAGCCTCATCATGCCGTCAGTCCCCGTGGGGCGCCAGGCGGCTGAAGCGGGCGAGGTGTTCGTCCCCGTCCCCAAACCACTGGGCGAGGACCATCCCCCGCCGGTGGCAGTGGCTGATGGCGTACTCGTCGGTGACGCCGTAACCACCGTGCAACTGGATGCCCTGCTCGGTGACGAAGCGCAGCCCCTCCCCCATCACCACCGCCGCGGCGGACAGGGCCCGCTGGCGGCGGGCGGCATCGGGGCTGTCGATGGCGGCGAGGGCCTGAAACAGGATCGACTGGGATTCCTGGCAGGCGACGAACATGTCCGCCAGCAGGTGCTGAATGGCCTGGAAGGCGGCGATGGGCTGACCGAACTGGCGGCGGGTTCTGGCGTAGTCGGCGGCAAGTTCCAGGCTCCCCTCCATAAGGCCCGCGAGGGTCGCCAGCACCGCCAGGTGGGCCCGGTCGCTGGCCGCCGCGAACGTCGCCGCGCCCTCCTCGCCAGCCAGCAAGCGGTTGGCCGCCGGCACCCGGCAGTCGAGCAGGGTCAGGTCGCTGGCGGCGCTGCCGTCCACCAGCCGGTAATCGTCCCGCACAAGCCCCGGGGTATTGCGCTCCACCAGAAACACGGCAAGGCCGGGCTGCTCCTCCTCCGCGGCGGTGATCAGCAGGGCATCCGCCACCGGGGCGTCGCACACCGCGATCTTCTGGCCGCCGAGCAGATAGCCGTCCCCGTCCCGCCGCGCCCGGGTGGCGGGGGGCAGGCCCTGCCAGCTCCGGCCGTTTTCCCGGTGGGCCACCGCCAGCCGCGCCGCGCCGCTGGCGCTGGCGTCGAGCCAGTGCCGGCGCACCGCGCCCCCCTCCCCGCCGGCCAGCAGGCAGGCCGCCCAGACGCCGGTGTTGATGACCGGCTCCGCCACCAGCCCCTTGCCCAGGGTGTGCATCAGCACCACGGTATCGGCCATGGGGGCGCCAAGGCCCCCCTGGTCCTCGGGCACGTTGAGCATCAGCCAGCCCAGGTCCGCCATGGCGGACCAGAGCCCGTCGCTGTACCCGGTGGCGCCGTTGGCGATGGCGCGCCGGGTCTCGAAGGGATGGCGCTCCCGCACGAAGCGGGTGGCGCTGTCCCGCAGCAGCTGTTGTTCCGGCGACAGGTTGAAGTCCACGGTCAGATCCCGAACGCCGCGCGGGCGATGATGCCCCGCTGGATTTGCAGGGTGCCACCGTAGAGGGTGGCGGCGCGGGCGACGAGGGCGACGGAGGTTTTCCCCACCAGGTAATCCGGCCACAGGGCGGACACCGGGAAGTCCGCCAGATCCCGGGGGGCCATGTAGCGCAGGGCCTTCACCCCCATGGCCTCCTGTTGCAGGGCGGTGATCTCCTGCTGCAACTGGGCGCCCCGCACCTTGAGGCAGGATGCCAGGGCGGTGGGGTGCCAGTGGCTCTGTTCGTCGGCGAGGATGCGCAGCACCGACCATTCCAGCGCGATCAAACGGGCCTCGGCCCGGGCCAGCCGAGCTCGGAAGGGCTCGCTGTCGATGACCGCCACGCCATCCCGGTACTCCCCCCGGGCGATCTCCCGGGCCTTGGCCAGCTCACGCTTGTTCCAGAAGATGTAGGCGCTGCCGGTGCGCTCGTGGTCGAGCAGATGCTTGGCGTAGGTCCAGCCCTTGCCCTCCTCGCCGATCAGGTGCTCCGCGGGCACCTCCACGTTGTCGAGGAACACCTCGCACAGATGGTCGTCGCCGTCGATCTGGGGAATGGGCCGCACCGTAACCCCCGGGGAATTCATGTCGATGATCAGGAACGAAATGCCCTGCTGGGGTTTGCAGCGGGTGTCGGTCTTCACCAGAAAAAACCCGAAGCGCGCCACCGCCGCGCCGCTGGTCCAGATCTTCTGGCCGTTGACGATGTAGCGATCCCCCTGGCGCAGGGCGGTGGTGCGCAGGGAGGCCAGGTCCGAGCCACTGCCCGGCTCGGAAAAGCCCTGGCACCAGTAATGGCGGCCCTCGCGAATCATCGGCAGAAAGCGCGCCTTCAAGGCCTCGGAACCGAAGGTGTAGAGAATCGGCCCCACCATGTCCCGGGGCCCCCAGGGGAACACCGGGGCATCCAGGGCGGCGCACTCGTCGTTGAACACGAATTGCTGCAAGGGCGACCAGCCGGTACCGCCGTGCTCCACCGGCCAGGCGGGCACCGACCAGCCCCTGCGGTGGAGAATGGCCTGCCACTCCGCCGTGTGCAGATCGTCCGGCGCGAAGGATTTGTGTCGCTGGCGGGCGGCGATATGGGCGGGGAGATTGTCCGCCACGAAGGCGCGCACTTCCCGTCGGAATTCATCGAGACTGGCATCAAAGTGAAAATCCATGGGCTGTCGTCTCCGCACAATGCTATTGCCAATCCACCGGCACCGGCGCCACCAGAAAGCTGCTGCGGGTGCCGAGCAGCTCCGCGCCAAACTGGCGGCGCTCCTCGGCGCGGGCGGCGACGATGGCGGGGTTGGCATCGACGGCCTCCCGGGCGCCGCGGCGGGCATCCCAGTCCCGCCAGCGCAACACCGAGATGGCCGCCGGCAGGCGACAGCCGCTGAGCACATCGAAGGCCCCCTGCACCTGGGCCCCGGCCTGTTCCAGGGCCGGCAATTCCCGCTCCCGGAGGGCCGCCGCCGAGGCGAGCCCCTTGCCCACCAGGGTGCGCTGGATCACCACTTCGTCGAGTTCGCCGCCGTCGCTGGCCAGGGCCCGCCAGGGTGACATCCCCCGCAGGAAGAAAATCTCGTAGTCGGTCACCAGTTCGCTCCCCGCATTGGTGCGGTTGCGCACTTCCTGCCAGGCGGGATCGGCGTAGAACCCCGCCCAGCAGCGGTTGCGCTCGACCATGTTGCGCCAGGGGGTGAGGTAGATGAACATCGGCAGGGCCGGCGCGGCCAGGGCGCTCCAGCCCGCCAGGGGACGAATGCCGTGGCGGGGAAACAGCCAGGCGAGATCCTCCCGCACCCGGCGGCGCATATCGGCATCGCGGCCCTCCGCCAGGTTGTAAAAGCGCAGTTCAAAGATGGGATCGTCCATGTCGCTCATGGGGGTCGGCTCCAGTGATCGGGGGCGGGCATCCCCCGATTTGTCGGGGGAGCGGTGAACGCCGGCATTATCGTTGTGGTGCGAACAATCAGGTATTCGGCCTCTTGGAATACTAACATATTACATCCTGAAAACTCAGCAGCCCGCCGCCACAAACAGCGGACCGGAGTAAAGGGCGCGGGGATGCCACGGGACTGCGCGGCCCGGTGAATTCCGGTTATCATCCCGCCAGGGGCCGCGCCCCAGCGATAACCGCCATAACCGGGAGCCACCCCATGCGCCTCGCCGAAAAAGCCTACGATCACATCAAGAGCCTGCTGCTGGCGGGCCGGGTGCGCGCCGACGACTGGCTGCCCATCGAGGATATCGCCCAGCAGCTCGGCGCCAGTCGCCAGCCGGTGATGGACGCCATGAAACGCCTGAAACTCGAGGGCTTCATCGATATCGTGCCCCAGGTGGGCTGTCGGGTACGCAGCCCCAGTGTGCAGGAGATCGACGACTTCTTCCGCCTTTTCGCCAGCGGCGAGGCGCTGGTGGCGGAACTGGCCGCCAGCCGCGCCGAGCCCGCCGACGTCCTCGGCCTGCAACTGATCTCCGCCCAGATCGGCACCCTGGCGGGGAGCAGCCAGCCCGCCGCCAAGCAGGGGGAGAGCTATCGCCAGCTCAACCGCCAGCTGCACGCCGAAATGCGCCGCATCAGCCGCTCGCCGCTGCTCACCGACGTGGTGGAGAGCCTCGGCGACCGCTCGGATTTCTACGTGGCGCTGTCGAGCCAGCCGGTGTTCGCCCTCAATATTCCCCAGGCCCACCAGGAGCACGAGGCCATCATCGCCGCCATCGCCGCGAAAAAGCCCGACAAGGCCCGCAAGGCCATGGAGCAGCATATTTTCGCCACCGAGAAGCGCGTCCTCGGGGAGCTGAACCGCCAGGCGGTGTGACTCAGGGCTCGCCAGCGGCGAGCAGCTCACCGGCGGCGATGTAGCCAAAGGTGAGGGCCGGGCCAAGGGTGATCCCCCCCGCCGGGTAGTGCCCCGCCATGATGGAATTCATGTCGTTGCCGCAGGCGTAGAGGCCGGCGATCACCCCGCCATCGGCATCCAGCACCCGCGCCCTGTCATCGGTGACAAGGCCGGTGGCGGTGCCGATATCCCCCGGATACACCCTGACCGCGTAGAAGGGCGGTTTACTGATCGGGCCTATACAGGGATTGGGCCTGTGGTTGGGGTCGCCCAGATAGCGGTTGTACTCCGTGCCACCCCGGCCAAACTCTTCATCGATGCCGGTGCGGGCACTGGCATTGTTGGTATTCACGCTGTGGGCAAGGGCGCCTTCGGGAACACCGATGGCCCGGGCCAGGTCCGCCAGGGTGGGGGCCTTGACGAGGTAGCCGGCGCGCACCAGATGCCCGTGGCCAAATGGCCAGGGACGGGCCAGTCCCAGGCCATAGCGCCGGATGAAACGGGCATCGCAGATCAGGTACGCGGGAATGGTGGATGCCCGCCCGTGACCCCGGTAAACCCCCTCGACAAAATCGTGGTAGGAATCCGCCTCGTTCACAAAACGCTGCCCCGCGCTGTTGACGGCGATGAGCCCGGGTTTTTGCCGATCGAGGATCAGATGGGGAAAGCGAATCTCCCCGCCGTCATTTTTGCGGAGCAACGATACGGGGGTAAGAAACACCGGGTTGGCATTGCCCTCGCCCAGGGTTGCGCCGATGGCGGTGGCAAGGCCGAGGCCATCCCCTTCGCTGCCCTCCGGCGCCAGGGTGAGATGCTGATCGGGATAGCGCAGGTGCCGCGCCGCCCACGCCCGGTTGGCGGCAAAACCACCGCTGGCGAGCACCACGCCGCGGCGGGCGCCGATCCTCAGGGTGCGCCCCTCCAGGGTGGCGACCACGCCCACGACCCTGCCCTGCTGGCGGACCAGCTCCGTCACCCTGGCGCGATTTTTGAGCTCGACACCACTGTCGACCGCCGATTTGAGCAGGCGCGCGGCCAGGGCATTGCCCGCCAGCAGGCGCGTGCCCCTGGGGTATGCCAGCCTGTCCCGCAGCTGCCGGGCGAGAATCCCCAGGCTGTGCAAAAAGGACGGCCAGCGCTTCCAGGCGTGGGTGAGGTGCTCGATATCGTAACGGCTCACCATCATGCCGCCGAACACCGTGGTTTGCGGCAAGGGCGGGCGCAGGTGCCTGAACCATGTGCCGAGCTGGCGCCCGTCGAACACGACGGGGTCGAGACCCCGGCCACCGATGCTGGCCCCCGGCAATTCCGACCGGTAATCGGGGCCGTACATGCGCGGGGTGAACTGTACCTCGGTGTGTGCCTTGAAATAGTCCACCATGGCCGGGCCATGGGCGAGAAAGGCATCCACCAGGGCCGGTTTGAAGGCATCGCCGAGGGTTTGTTGCAGATAGGTCCGGGCGGCTTCGCGACTGTCGGCGGCGCCCTGCTCCGCCATGGCGCTGTTGGCGGGAATCCACACCACCCCGCCGGAAATCGCGGTGCTGCCGCCGAAATACGCGGTTTTCTCCAGCACCAGTACACGGAGCCCGCCGCGGGCCGCGCGGATGGCGGCGGACAGCCCCCCGGCCCCGGAACCCACCACCACCAGATCGACGTTGAGCTCGCCGTCGCTGCTCAAGCCCTCACCCACCCTGCCCGGAGGCCCCGCTCAATCCCTGGCACCCTCGAGCAATCCCTTGAGGTTGCTGTGAAAAATCTTCTTGAGCGCCACCTCGTCGAAACTGGCGAACTCCTTCACGTAGGCGAGGGGCTCGGCGAGGCCCTCCGGGTGGGGGTAATCGCTGCCGAACAGGATGCGCTCCACGGGGATGTGATTGGCGAGCTCGATGGGATCGTTTTCGTAAAAGGGCGCGACGAAAATCTGCCGGGCGAAGGTCTCCCTGGGGTGCCGTGCAAAGGCCTTCGGCATCTGCCCGTAGGCGTGATCGAGACGCCGCAGCAACGACCCCACCCACTCTGAACCGTTTTCCACGGAGACGATACGCAGGTCGGGGTGACGCTCCAGAGCGCCGTGACAGATCATCGCCGACATGGCATCGGCGATGGGGCGCTCGAGCAATTCAAGGGTCTGCTTGAAAGGATCCTTTTCGAAGGGGACAAACTCCGATCCCTGGCCCGACCAATCCCGGTAGAGCTTGTCGTAGCCGGAATCCGAGGCGTGGAAACAGACAAAAATCCGCGCCTCGGCGCAGCGCGCCCAGAACGGATCGAACTCGGGAAAGCCAAAGGAACGGCTACCGGTCACCCCGGGGACCGGCGCGGGGCGGATCCCCACCACCCGGGCGCCATTGGCGAGCACGAATTCCAGCTCCTCGATGGCGAGATCGATATCCCCAAGGCCGATCATCGGCACCGAGAACAGGCGATTTTCCCGGGCAAATCCCCACTCCTCCTGGGTCCAGAGGTTGAGGGAATGGAACAGCGCCGCCACCAGGGCATGGTTGTGGCCGAGGCGCTCCTCGATCACCGAGGCGAGGGTGGGAAACACCAGGGCGGCGTGGATGCCCTGGCGATCCATGATGGCGATGCGGCCCTCGCCGCTGCGCCATTCCGCCGGCGGGCGCACCACCTGGCCGGTCATTTCACGCAGGCTAAGGCCTTCGGGATTCTGCGCCCGGTACCACTTCTCGTGGGTGCCGGGCCCGGCCACCACCTCGAAAGTGGGATTGGGAATGTACTCCGACAGTCTGCCGCCGATCACCAGCTTCTTGCGGCCCTTGATATCGACGAAGAGAAAATCCTTCTCGAATTTCTTGGGGAGGTGGCGCAGGAAGGCCTCCTCCGGCTCGTAGAGGTGATTGTCGGCGTCGTAGACGGGATAGGGCAGCTGGGTCATGGGATCCTCCGGGGATCGGCGCTGGCGGGTTCCTCCGCCATCAGGGCGCGCATCTGCTCGCGCCACTGGGCGATGGATTTGAAACCGGGGCGGTCGCGGCAGAACGCCAGGGTCTGGCGGCGGATCTCCGCTTCCGGCAGGTCGAGGTCGAGGGGCTCCTTGAGGGGCTGGGCGATGTACCAGTCGGTGTCGGCGAACACCTCCAACCGGTTGCCCTCCGGATCCTGGAAATACAGGGACCAGGCGTTGCCGTGGGTTACCGGATCCATGCCCGCAACCCCCGTCGCCACCAGCCGCCGGTAAAGGGCCTGCAACTCGCCCAGGGATTGGACGCGGAAGGAAATCTGGTTGATGTTCTGCAGCGCCCCGGGATCGCGGCCCGCCACCAGCACGATCTGATGGTGCTCGTTGGGGTCGCGGCTCAAGAAGGTGATGGGCTTGCCGTTGAGCACGCCCCGGTCGGTGATGAAGAACCCCAGCACCCGGTGGTAAAAATCCACCACCCTGTCCATGTCGGCCACAAAAAAGCCCACGTGGCTGAAGGCGAGGCGCCAGCCGCGATCCTGCCGCGCTTCCCGGGTAGTGGCCCCGAGCTTACCGTTATCGTTCATGGTGCCCCTGCTGCCGACAGTCAAAGCATAGCCCCTGGTTGCGCCGCCGTTGCCCGCCGGCACCCCAACAGCGGCCAAGAGATGCTAGCATATTAGTTGATGAAAAAAGAACAGGGCGGGATACTGCCCGCCAAGATGCGCCACCCCTGGCGCTCCATCCATAATCACAATACGCCGGCACCCGGCCTCACCGGTGCCGCCCAACGCCGCGAGGATCCCCCATGAGTTATATCGTCTACGACACCATCGACCGGGTGGCGGTCATCACCCTCAATCGCCCCGAGCGGCGCAACGCCCAGAACGCCGCCCTGCTCAGGGAACTGGACGAGGCCTTCGACCGGGCCATGGACGACGACGGGGTGCGGGTGGTGGTGCTCAAGGCCAACGGCAAGCACTTTTCCGCCGGCCACGATATCGATCAGGACGTGTTCAATTCCGAGCCCTGGCAGTCGATGTTTTCCGACGTGGAAGAGAACGGCATGCTGCGCCTGTACAAGTGGGAACTGAAGCACTTTTTCGGCTACTCCCGGAAATGGCGCGACCTGCCCAAGCCCACCATCGCCGCCGTCCAGGGGGCCTGCATCGCCGCCGGCCTGATGCTGGCCTGGCCCTGCGACCTGATCATCGCCGCCGACGACGCCAGGTTCAGCGATCCCGTCATCCGCATGGGCATCGGCGGCGTCGAGTACCACGGCCACACCTGGGAGTTCGGCGCCCGCAAGGCCAAGGAACTGCTGTTCACCGGCGGCGCCATCGACGCCTGGGAGGCCCACCGCCTGGGCATGGTCAACCGCGTTGTTCCACGGGATGACCTCGAATCCACCGCCCTCGCCCTGGCGGCGGAAATCGCCCGGATGCACCCCCACGCCCTGCTGATGGCCAAGCGCGCCGTCAACCAGACCCTCGATGCCCAGGGCATGAGCAATGCCCTGCAAACCACCTACGATACCCATGCCCTCGGCCACGCCAACGCTTGGGCGGTGTGCGGCCAGATCGTGATGATGGGCCTCGACGGCATGGCCGCCGCCAACAAGGGCGAGAGCGACAAATGAACGGCGGTCAAGCCACTGGCGCGGACGCCGCTCCTGAGCCCAGCCTCGCCGCCCGCCGTCTCGACGGGCGCGTGGCCATCGTCACCGGCGCCGGCCAGGGCATCGGCCAGGCCATCGCCGGGCTGTTCGCCCGCCACGGCGCCCGGGTACTGATCGCCACCCGCACCGCCAGCCACGGCGAGCGCGCGGTGGCGGACATTCGCGGGGAGGGTGGCGAGGCGGAGCTGATCGCGGTGGAGCTGGGGCAGCGGGCCGCCGCCAGGGCCCTGGTGGAGCGTGCCATCGAGCTGTGGGGTCGGCTCGACATCCTGGTCCACAACGCCGCCTACCTGCCCTATACCCCGTTGCTGGCCACCGACGACAGCGAATTTCAGAAAATCGGGTATACGGATTTAATGGTTGATGGGGCACCTTCACCCCATCAATCTGATACCACCCTCAGATGGTTGATAGATCGACTCCGTAGTTGAGTTCCTCTGCGAAGTCCGGCAGTCCGTAACCGATGG
>JAYELS010000074.1:0-1133 GCA_034717695.1 Pseudomonadota bacterium | reverse complement strand
CCCGGCCGGCCTCAGTGCCCATCTCGGTGAACATCGTCATACTCAGAGGGAACACCACCTCCGGGTACACCTCCCCGGCATTGCCGCGGGTGTAGACGGGAAACCGCGGGCTGGGAACCTGGTTGAGATACGGGCCGAGGCCGAAGTCGACCAGCTCGAGCGGCGCCACAGCCCGGCCATCAGCTCCCACTTTGGTGGCCATGGCCGCCAAGGTAGCCCTGCTAGGTCGGGGGCTAGGGTCCGCGAACGATGTCCCGACCTCCGGTCCCCGGCTCGTCCACTCCGCCGGTCCGCCGGTGGGGTTGGACCGCTGGCCCGCTGCTGATCCTGGCCGTGCCACGGGGGTTGTTCGGCGCTCCTCTGGGGGTCGTGATCAATGGGGTGGTACTCGGGCTGATCACCGCCCTGGTGGCGGCGGGCATGTTCCTCATCTACCGGGCCGGCCGGGTGCTCAACTTCGCCCAAGGGGAACTGGGCCTGATCCCCACCGTGCTGGCCGTGATGCTCGTCGTCGAAAGCGGCCTGCCCTGGCTGCTGGCCCTATTGGTCGGCCTAGCCGCCGCCGCTCTGCTCGGCGGGGCCGCCGAGTTCCTGATCATCCGCCGGTTCTTCCGGGCCCCACGGCTAGTGATCACGGTGGCCACCCTCGGCCTCGCTCAGGCGCTGACCTTCCTTGCCCTGCTGATGCCCAGGTGGTGGGACGCCCGGGTGTCGTCGCAACGCATCAGCGTGCCCATCGACGCCGTGTGGGATGTCGGCCCCATCCGGCTGAACGCCAACCACCTCCTGGTGCTGGTGCTTACCCCGGCGGTCCTGGCGGCGATCGGTGCCCTTCTGCGGTGGACCAATCTGGGGATCGCCATTCGGGCCACCGCCGAACGTCCCGACCGGGCCGCCTCACTGGGTATTCCGATCAGAGCCGTCCAGACCCTGGTGTGGGCACTCGCCGGAGCGCTGGCCTTCCTGGCCCTGTTCCTGAGGGCCGGGGTGATCGGCCTGCCCATCGGTGGCGACCTGGGATTCGGGCTGCTGCTCCGAGCGCTGGCCGCCCTGATGATCGGACGCCTCACCCACCTGCCGACCGTCCTGTGGTCGTCGGTGGCCTTGGGGATCCTCCACCAGGGCGTCGACTG
>JAYELS010000073.1:0-1172 GCA_034717695.1 Pseudomonadota bacterium | reverse complement strand
CGAACTGCTGGGGGAGTCCGCCGTGATCGTGGTGTCACCCGCCCCCATGTTCGGGGTCAAGCTGATTGAGACCATCCAGAAAATCTTCACGTGGATCGGCAAGCCCCTGACCGTGGACGCCGAGAACTGGATGGCCCACCGTGGCGCGGCCAACGTGCTGCTCAACATCTTCCGCCACACTGGCACGCCGGAGAACTTTGTCATCCTCTCGGGCGACGTGCACTACTCCTTCGTCTACGACGTCAGGCTGCGGCGACGGCCCGAAGCCCCCCGGATCTGGCAGATCACCAGCAGTGGCATCAAGAACCAGTTCCCGGACACCCTCCTGGACTGGCTGGACCGTCTCAATCGCTGGCTCTACGCCACCTGGTCGCCCCTGAACTGGTTCACCAAGCGCCGCCGCATGCGGATCTACCCGCGCCTGCCATCGTCCCGCAGCCGGGGCGAGCGTTTGTGGAACCGGGCCGGTATTGGCGAGGTGCGCCTGGATGACCAGGGCCAACCCACCGTCATCCGCCAATTGGGCGCGGACGGCGATGACTGCGCCTTCACCCCGGGTGACCGGGAATCGTTGTCGTCACACGCCGATGAGGTCCACCAGCCAGGGTACGATCAGCGCCGTGGCGAACGCTGACAGGGCCATGGCCAGACCGGAAAACGCCCCCATGGTGTTATTGACCTGAAAGGCCCGGGCCGTGCCGATACCGTGGGCGGCCACCCCCATGGCGATGCCCCGTACACTGTCGTCCCGGATACGGAACACCTGGAATAGCCGCGTGCCCAGCACCGCCCCGACAATGCCGGTCACCACCACCAGTACCGCCGTCAGGGACGGCAGGCCGCCAATGGTCTCGGAAATGCCCATCGCCACTGGCGCGGTGGCCGACTTGGGCGCCAGGGACAGCTGGGTCTGGGTGGTGGCGCCGAGCAGCCAGGCCAGGGCCATCGAACTGCTGGCCGCTAACACCACTCCCGACACGATGGCAATGGCCACTGGCAGCCAGAGCTGACGAAGCCGGGACAGTTGCTGGAACAGCGGCACCGCCAGCGCCACCGTGGCGGGGCCCAGCAGGAAATGGACAAACTGGGCCCCATCGAAATAGTCGCGGTAGGGAATGCCGGTGGCCAGCAACACCAGGATAATCATCACCACCGCCACCAGCACCGGGTTC
>JAYELS010000072.1:0-88566 GCA_034717695.1 Pseudomonadota bacterium | reverse complement strand
GATCACGGAACTGGCGCATACAGCTCGCGGCAAACTCCGTTCCGCACAAAAGCGCAGTACCTTGATCACAGCGTTCTGGAAGCAGGCGGAGCTGTTTTGATGTCATATAGTTATGTAACTATCAATAGCCGCTCAGAATGCCCGTCATGTCATTGACCCCTTATTTCGGGATCGACGGGGGCGATAGACACCGGCACTGCGTTCATGCGGGGCTGACCGAACAGGGGGTCGAACTCGGCGTTGGCGTCCATCAGCGCGGAGGTGCAGCCGCCCTGATTGACCGGGTCCGCCGCCTCGTCGGGATTGGTCCCGAAGCAGTGGCTCATGGACAGGGTGCCCGGTCGTAGCCGTGTATCCCGGGCGGCGATGGCCTGGATATCGCCATGTTGCGATCTCACCCTGATGGTGTCGCCACTGTTGACGCCGAACCGTTTGAGATCGTCGGGGTGCAGGTAGGCGGGATTGTGGGGACGCCGCCCCCCCAGCCGGGGATTGTGTCGTCCCGTGGAGTTGTAAAAATCGTTGGAACGGCGGGTGATCAGTAACAGGGGAAACTCGTCCGTGGGATCGGGCGCATCGCCACGGTTTGCGAACACCAGGTCGAGCTCATTCATCATTGATGAATCGTCAAGGGCCAACCGGGCATCGCAATCCGCTTGCCTCGGCAGCACCGGGTCGTTCAGTTCGTCGAACAGCTTGCCGTGGGGATGCTTGCGAATTTCCGCGAGGGGAACGCGGGAGCCGGTGGTCAGTATATCCAGCAGTTCATCCGGGTCGATATCCCTGTCCGTCGGCAGGGGAATGGCGGTGGGCGGTTTCTCCCAGTGCTGACCCACCCCGGCGGGGTTGGCGTAGGCCACGATGTTGAGCCCCATCTTGCGGCCGAGGCGGTGGAAGAATCGTCCGGGATCCAGCAAGTCGGCATTTTCGGGGGGAGGTACCAGGGCGGGGGAATACATGGCGTAGGGGAACTCATTGGCGTGGGTCCAGAGGCCATAGTACTTGGTGTATTCCGTGTAGTGGGTGGTGCCCGGGGTTTCCAGCACCATGTAGTCGGGGATGACGTAGTGGGCCTTGCGGGCGGTGTTGGACATCATACGTCGAGGGAGACCAGAAGGTCGAGGAAGTCCGGGGCCCCGGGGGCGCACCGCTGCCCCGGCGTTGGTACCGCCAGGGTGCTGCCCACGCAGAGCAAGGCACAAATCTGGCCCTTTGCGGGGGTGAGTATTTTCTCCGCCAGGGTACCGGGGGTGGGCCCGAGAATGGTTTTCGGCAATATGCCCTTCGGGAAGGTCTAGCCGTTGTAGCGTTACGATGTTCTGTCGCCCCTTGCGTGGATGGCGCGGCCCTTCTCCTGTTTGACTTCTATGGGGCACCAGGCGGGGCAGATCTCCCACATGCCGATGGCGGTGGTCATGGCGGGCTGCTGGATGGTTACTGTTCCGGACTCGGCCTTGGGGGATTATCCATCAATGGTTGGTGCAGGTGTGCATTGTTGACTTAAGCCATGTCATGCCCTTGTCAAAATCGGCCAAGTTGTTGTCATCAGTGGCCTGGGGCGGCTCGCGCTTGCCAGAGTTGTGGTGCTGCCGCAACGTCCTTGGTAGCGTAGCAACACTTCATAGCTACAACATCGACGGGGGTTATCCATGAATAAACATGTATCGGAATTGCAGGGCGAGGACGGTGTCGAAGACCGGGACTCAGCCAATATTCGGTCCTGGGTCGAGGAGAAGGTTGGGGGGGAAGTCACCAGCATCGAACGCCTTATGCGCTGGCGTCCCGTGTGGCGGGTCGAGTACCAAAAGAACGGTATCGACAAGGCCCTGCTGGTCAAGGGTGATCGTCCCTGCACGCAGCTCTACAGCCTCAAGCACGAAATGCAGGTAATGGAAGTGCTGGAGAAGCACGGCATTGGTGTGCCTCACATCCACGGCTGGATCGAAGAACCCAAGGCCTTCGTCATGGACTGGGCGGAGGGGGATCGCGATCCCGGCCTCGTCCACACTGCCATCGAGAACGCTTCGACGCTCTCGCCAGAGCGCTGGCAGGCCAGTCTCAAGTACATGGAAGAACTGGCGAGAATGCACCAGATTCCAGTGGCTGAATTCGCCCATACCGAGGCGGGTAATCCCGTGGGTGCCCATCAGGTGGCCTTGAGCCAGTTCGACCGGCAATACCGGCTGGGTCTCGAGGATGGTGCCATCGATGCCACCATGGAATTTTTTGCCTCCTGGCTGAGACGCAATGTGCCCGCGCACCGCACCACGCCCAGTTTCATCACCGGTGATTGCGGCCAGTTCCTCAACAAAGGGGAGGATGTCACCGCCGTGCTTGACCTCGAGATTGCCCATATTGGTGACACCATGATGGATCTCGCTTGTTTCAGGGGGCGTCATCCATATGAAAATATGGGTGATATTCCCGCGCTCTACCGCCATTACGCCAAAGCTAGCGGGACTGAGCTGGACTTGAGGGTGATTGGGTACCACACGGTTTCCTTCCTAGCCTTCGCGGCTATCAGCGCCAACATGTTCATGAATCCAGACAAAGCTGAGAGCAATTGGATAGAAGGGATTCTCGAAATGGCCAGTATCTCCCGTCGAGCATTGGAGAGTATTGCAGAGCTCGAAAACATAACCCTTGACTACGGTATCCGCCTTCCTGGCCCTGCTGTGACGCCTCTGCAGGACAGCGCCATCGGCAAGTTGCTCAATGAGATCGCGATGCTGCCGCTGTCGAAAACCTTTGCTTCGTGGCAGCGGGATTTGATGGGCGCCATTCCGAATTTTCTGCGCAACTATGCCCACTACGGCCAGTGGTATGAGGGTGAAACCCTTCGTGATATTGCTGCCTTGACCGGTGTAACCTCGGCCAACATGAAGGAAGCAGACGCGGTGCTCAAGGCATACGTCGCTCAAGATGATCCGGCTCGGGATGCGGCCATCGTGCAATGCCTGCACCGCCAGATGTGGCGGCTTTCCCTGGTCATAGCAGGCTCCAATGATATTGAAGGGCATCCTCTTTTCTTCCGGCTTGAGCCGATTCTCGATATGACAATATAAGGTTTATGTGATCTTGTCGAAATCATCAAGATTTCCTGGATGGCTTGGGGGTGGATATCTTCATTCCCGGTCGTCCCGGGTAGGGGTGCAACAATAAGACAACAATGAGGGAACACGTTATGTTTGAGAAAAAGCAGATTTTTCTAAAAAGTTTTATCGCGGCGGCAATCTATGGCGCCATATCGAGTGTACCTGTCCTCGCCCAGCAATCGGACGCGCAAGGTCAGGCCAGGACAAGTATTGAGGAAATTGTTGTAACAGCACGGCGCAAGGAGGAAGTTCTGGCAGAAATTCCCCTTTCGATCACTGCATTTTCCGCAGAACAGCTTGAGCGAAAATCCATCAATGACATTGGTGATTTGAAAAAAATTGCGCCGGGATTAAATATTTCCCCGGCGGGTGACAAAACCAATCCCATCGTGGTGATTCGTGGTCAAGCACGCAGTTTGGCGGGGGCGGGAACACCTGGAACACTGATCTATTTCAATGATGTGCCTCTGCCTCCGACATCAAGCCTTATATCAACCCTGGATGTCAGTAATATTCAGGTATTGAAAGGCCCACAGGGGACATTGTTTGGCCGCAGCGTAGTGGGTGGCGCGGTGCTGACTTATTCACAGGTGCCCGTCTACGATTTTGAAGGTTCCGCCAAGGTGGATTACAGCCGCTTCAATACCATTAATACCGAGCTTGTCATCAATGTGCCTGTCATGGAAGACAAACTGGCGGTGCGTGTTGCAGGTTTATATGGCAATACGGATGGATATACCAATACGCGCCGGTTTGATTCCTTCCAGTCCAGTGCAACAGGCAGTGTTCCGGGTTCCCCTGGTCCTGAAATGTCGGCCAGAAGAGACTACGACGAATACGACAGCAGAGGTATCCGCCTATCGGTCCTGTTTGATCCTGTGGAGGCTATTTCAAGCCTGACAGTATACGACGAATTCAGATCGGAGGGCGCCAGCAATGCGGTCATGACGGAAATTACTCCGGCGATCTGGAATTTGCCGCCAGCTGTGCAGATCGCCGCACTGGGTCCTCAGCTTGGTCAGCATCTGGCGAATATATTCCATTGTCCAGCCTCTGCGCCCACCTATCCTTTCTGTAATGTTCAGGCCTATAGCGATTGGCAGAAAGACAAAGGTGTCAGAAACGCCGGTATGAGTACCAACACCGATGGCTATTCCTATATCAGAGGTCTTTCCAATAACACCAGTATTGAGCTGACTGACTCAATTACCTTGAGAAACATCGTTGCCTATCGCGACACCGATACCCGATCCGTCGCTGATATCGATGGCACCCCGCTGCCCATTATCGATACGGTGTCTGAAGTGCGAATCAAACAGCTGACGGAAGAGCTACAACTTGCAGGGGAATTCTTCGACAGCAGGCTGAATTACGTCGTCGGTGGTTTTTATCTGAAGTCCGAGCCGGACGGCTTGGGTGGCCTTCGAGGGCTGGGTGTCAATACCTTTGCAGGCTTAAACAGTCAACTGACGGGCAATTATCTGACAGAGACATCCAAAGCCCTGTATGGCCAGTTTGATTATGATCTGACGGATGCGCTGACATTGACCATGGGTTATCGCAAATCCTGGGATGAGTCAAAAGGCTGTGCCTTTGGTGGTCAGTACAGCCCCTTCGGACCCTTCCAGCCAGCCAACAGCATCGATCATCTGGTGACTGAGAGTGAATGTAAACGGGGGGCGACCATTGCTGGACCGGTTAGTCAGCAAACATTCTCAAGTTCAGCTAAATCCGAAGCGGATACCTATACCCTGGCTCTGAGCTGGCAGGCAACGGAGAATGCGCTCATCTATGGAACTGCCCGCAAAGGCTATCGCGCAGCAGGCTTCAATGTGCCCCAACTGCCGGATTACCTGTCTGATGTGCAAACATTCAACCCGGAGACGGTGGAGGATGTTGAGGTGGGAGGCAAGTTTTCCTTTGCCATTGCGGATATGCCAACGACCGTGGATATGGCAATATTCCGTGGCAAAAACAAAGGCCACCAGTTTTACGAAGGGACGACAGGCATCACCGATCCGAACGGAAACAGTTTGCCCTCCGGCGGTATCATGTACAACAAGGCCGACATTATTATTGAAGGCTATGAGATTGCCGCGACCCTGTCACCGCTCGACGGGCTGGTGCTTGGGCTTAACGGTGCCTACACAGATATTATTGTCGATGAGCTGACCATTCCCGACTCCATGCGCTTTGCCTTCAGTGCCAGTGGGGCGGATATTGAAACCGTTAACATCCCTATGAGTCCCAAATCACAGATCAATGCCAATCTGAATTACGCATTTCCCGGCGCCGTCCTAGGCGGCATCCTCGACTTCAATGCTGACTATCATTGGCAGGAAAAGGCTTTCGTCAACAATATCACCATTCCTGGATACGAATCCTTGGACATGCGATTCACTCTGTCCGATGTGTTGGGGAACCCTGTGGACTTGAGCCTGTACGCCACTAATGTGCTGGATAAGGAATATCCCTATGGTAGTAGTTCATCCGGCGGCACGGCTGGGGTGATAAGTTACTACTTTGCCGCGCCAAGAGTGGTTGGCGCGTCCATCCGCTACCGCTTCGGCGAGTAGTCTCGCGGTTGGAAATCCGCTGGTGCCGTGACCGGGCGCGGGCATTCAGTATCTGGGGCCGTCTCGTTGGAGACGGCCCCAGATTTTTTTTGGAGTGCTGGCGGATGCACCTGTCGCAGGGATGCTCAAGGGGTTATTATCTTGCCAGGTGACAAGCTGGCCGATGCTGTGGCGTTTGCGCGGAACCAGCAGATGAGATGAGAACCCCGCAATGTATAGCAGAATCCACTATCACCTTGATCGCTTGCAGGCCATGGGACATCCCCCTGCTGCGTTGCTCGAGGGTACGGGGCTTACCCTCAGGGAGGCGCAGAATCCCTGGCCATTGCTCAAACCGGAGACTTTTGTCGCCCTTGTCCGGAACATGTATCGCTTGACGGCTGATCCAGCCCTCAGCTTTTCTCTTTGCGAGGGTTTTACCGTGGGGAGCCTCGGCTTGCCGGGATTCGCCGTGGTCACCAGCGATACGTTTGGCGAAGCGAGAAAGCTGATGATCAGGTATCGGCCGCTGATGGATGCCGCAGTCTTTCCCGTCCATCATTTTTCGAATGGCCGCTGGATCATCACGCTTCAGGAGTTGTTTCCCCTGGAAGGGGAAGCCAAGCGCTTTTCATTCGAGAGCTATCTGGTGATGTCACAGCATTTTTGCCGTGAGGTCACCCGGCGGATGGACTTTGTGACCCGGGTGGATTTCAATTTTCCCGAGCCTGCCTACGGTGGGCTTTATCGGCAGTATTTTTCCTGTGAACTCCGCTTCGATCAGCCGCAGTGCCAGGTTTTCTACGATCCTGCTCTGCTCGATTATCCGCTGCCTCTGGCGAATCGGGAGGTTCATGATCTCTGCGTGCTGGAGTGTGAACTGCGGTTCGCCACCCTGACCAAGCAGGAATCCATGGCGCGCAAGATTCATGAGTTGCTGTACCGCAACCACTCCCTTCATGGCCACGGGTTCTTGAGCCTTGAGGAGGTGGCGAGCCGTCAGTACCTGAGCGCCCGTACCCTCAGGCGAAGGCTGGCGGACGAGGGTATCACATTTGTGCAGCTTCTCGCCGATGTGCGACGTGATCTCGCCCTGTACTATCTGAGGGAGACCCAGCTGTCCGTCAAGGAGATTTCCTTCAGTTTGGGTTACAGCTCTGTGCCCAATTTCTACCGGGCGTTCAGGGAATGGACAGGCAAGCATCTCTCTGAAGTCCGCGCACCCCGCTGAGTGTCGCACTTGTGGTGCGGCAGCACGCTCGTCCGTCTAGCGCAGCGCTTCCACGGTCCTGATAGCGGCTTTCAGTGCGGCTTGATCCAGCTCGACGGTGAAGCGCTTGACGCTGGGGCTCAGCATGGCGTTTTCAGTGAGGATATTCAGCTCATCCTCGCTCCAGTCGACGAGGCCAAAATCCGCCAGGCGAGTGGGCAGGCCAATACTGCGATAAAAGGCCACCAATTCGTCGATAAATTCCCGGGGTCTTTGCTCCAGCACCAGCTGCACGAGCAAACCGTAGGCTACATGTTCGCCGTGGAGTGTGCCGGCGGCTCTGGGCACCATGGGCAGGCCCTTGGCAATGGCGTGGGACACGGACAGGCCGGCATTTTCAAAACCCATGGTGCTGAGCAGTACCGTAGCTTCCAGCAGGGATTCCAGATCGTCGTTCACCGCGCCATTGGCCACCGCGCCTGCCCTGATGGCGGCGATGGCGGGGACGGCGTGGGTGCGGATCAGGTCGTAGCAGGCGTTGGCGATGGCGAGGCCGGTGCGGGTGGAGCGGGTGCCGTTGGGGGTTTCCCTGCCGGCCCGGTGCACCGCCTCGGCCTCGAATTTTTTCGAGATGGCGTCGCCGATGCCGGCCAGCAGAAAGCGCAGGGGCGCCTTGGCGATAATGGCGGAATCCACCAGCACCACCTCGGGATTGCGGGGCAGCAGGAGGATCTCGGTGAGCAGGTGGTGGTCGTTGTAGACGGCGATGGCGAGGCTCGCCGGCGCATCGGTGGCGGCGATGGTGGGCACGCTCACAAAGGGCGTGCCGAGGGCGAGGGCCACACCCTTGCCGGTGTCGAGGGCCTTGCCGCCGCCAAAGCCCACCACCACGTCGACGCCGAGGGCTCGGGCTTGTTGTGCCAGGGCGTCGATGGTGGGGCGGGTCACTTCGCCGGGAAAGGTGAGCAGGTTGAAGGGCAGGGCGGCGCTTGCGAAGCTGGCTTCGAGCTGGTCCCCAAAGAGGCCCTTGAGGATGTCATCGGTGACTATCAGGGGGTGCTGGCCGAGCTTGGCGGTGGCCTCCCCCAACTGGGCGAGGCAGCCGGGCCCCTGGATATAGCGTGACACGGCGGAGATGATGCGCAGGTTGTCGTTCATGGGACTGTCCAGCCAAATAAGTGACACTATATCAGCTATGGTCGGGCGGGGAAACGCCGCCCGCGGGGGCTGCGGGAGCCCTGCAGCCTGCTAGACTGCTTCCACATTCCTCCCGCGCAAACAGGATGAACCGTGAACCGAGCTTTTGCCGAACAGTCGCCAGCCCTGGTCCTGGCGGAGCGGATTGCCGCCGATCTGAAAGCGGGGAACCACGTTCCGGGCGAGGTGGTGGCGTCCCTGCCGGCGCTGTACGCCCGTCACAATGTCGGTCGGCCCGTATTGCGCCAGGCGCTTCGTATCCTTGAGGAGCGCGGTGTGGCGGCGCTGCGGCGCGGGGCCGGCGGCGGCCTTGTGGCGCTTCCCCCCAGTCCTGCCTACGCCGGGCGGGCGCTGTCCATTGTCATCGAAAGTGGATTGCAGGACCTTGCCGATATGGGGCTGTTGCTGGAAGCCATCGATAGTTACTTTTATCTGCACCATGTGCCCAGGCTTTCGCCCGCGGACTGCGAACAATTGCGCGATCTTGTGCGCCGCTTCAACCGTCTGTCCGATGAAGAATTCGTCAAGGTCAAGGCCCACCATCAACTTGCCGTGGCGATTCGCGCGGCTGTGGGTGACCCGGTCATCGCGCTGTTGGAGAAGGCCGCCTACGAGTGCGCCCTCGATCTGATTCCCTACAGCGTGACCCTGCGCAACGACCGCCGCGACAGCCCGGCCTGGCAGGTCACCCTGGACACGGTGGAAGCCCTGGTGGCGGGGGACACCGCTCGCCTCCTGGATTGCCAGAAGCGGCAGCGCGCCATCATGGAGGCATCCTGGGGTGCGGACGCGGAGCCGGCACTGGTGGGGGAGGGCTTCGGCGGTGGCCGGGACTATCTCAACGCCCGGAGTCAGGCGGAGCGGATCGTGCGGGAAATATTGCGTGATATCCGGCGCCTGAACTGGGTGGCGGGGGAGCGCATCAGCTCCGCCGTGGATCTGGTGCGGCGCTTTCGCACCACCCCGGACGCGGTGCGCCAGGCGGTGATCATTCTCCAGCAGTACGGGGTCATCGCCGTGGAAAAGGGGCGCGGTGGCGGCCTGTACGTGGCGACCCTCGACAGGGCGGGAATGCTCGACGCGGCGCGGGGCTACCTGGGGGCAGCGGGGGTTGGCGCCAGCGCAAAACCCCTCGGCGGCGTGCTGCTCCATCTTGGCCTGACCGCCATGGTGGACGCCGAACGCCGGGCACCGGGAAGCCTCGCCCGTGCCGCCGGATTGCGGTCCGACGCGTCCGTCAATGTGCAGGGAAACGGTACTGCCGCGTTGTTGGCGCAACTCTGTGGCAATTCAGTATTTGCCACCCTGGTGGAAATGGCGACGCCCTGGCTCGCGGCAATCGGGGGGCATGAACACGACCGGGCTTTGCTTGCCGCCCTCGCCGCCGGGGACCTGGCCCTGGCGCGGCGCTGGTGGATGGATGCCTGTCGGGCGGTCTTGGGGTAGCCTAAAGATGCAGCATATTATTTTGTCGATTGTCGGTCACGATGCTTCCTGCTCCGGGTAATTGTTTATTTATCCGCTAGTTAGATGGTTATTATAGGGATTCGGCTGAATTTTCTTCGAGGTGAAGAACAGTTTCTTCCTGCTGAATGATTGACAGTTATTAAATACGCAGTATATTGCAAGAGTCCCTACCCGCTGTGGGGTTCCATTCAAAACTCTAATCGCAACGTCAGCATTCCGCAGGAGGTTTTCCATGAGCGCACCGCTGCCATCCCATGTGCCCGCTGAACTGGTCCGGCATTACGATATTTACGAACGCCGAAAGGGCGACGGGGATTTCCAGGGCTGGTTCGCCGGCCTCCACGACGAAGGCTATCCGGATTTTTTCTGGACTACCGCCAACGGCGGCCACTGGGTGGTAACCCGGGGGGCGATTCTCAACGACGTGTTGACCAATCCCGAGGTCTTTTCTTCCCGGGTGGCCATCGTGCCGGTGGAGCGGCAGATGGAAACACCGCCGTTCCCTATCAGCCTCGACCCGCCAGAGCACACCAAATACCGGGCGGTGCTCAATGGCGCCTTTTCACCTCGGGTGGTCACCCCCCTCGGCGAGCAGGCGGGGATTCTCACCCGGCAATTGATCGATGGCTTTTATGCCCGGGGCGGTTGCGAGTTCATGGAGGAGGTGTCCCGTATCTTGCCTATCTCCATTTTCATGCGCATGGTGGGTGTGCCGGACAGCGACCGGGAGATGCTGCTGGAGCTGGTGGACGAAATGATCCGTCCCACCCAGGTGGACAGCAACGCCGCCAACCTCGGGCTTACGGACTACGCCCGGCGCACCGTGCGCGCGCGCCGCGCCAATCCGGGGGAGGACCTGCTCAGCCGCCTCTGCCACGCGGAGGTGGACGGCGAAAAACTCAGCGAGGACCAGCTCACCGGCATGACCATCCTGCTGTTGCTGGGGGGGCTCGATACGGTGGCCTCCGTGCTCGGCTTCACCATGAACTATCTCGCCCGCCATCCGCACAAGCGCCGCGAGCTGGCGAACAATCCCGACTTGATCCCCAGGGCGGTGGAGGAGCTGCTGCGCCGCTTCCCGGTGTCCAGCCTCGGGCGCATCGTGACCCGGGACACGGAATTCCACGGCGTGCAGTTGAAAAAGGACGATATGGTGATTACCCCCACCATGGCCCACGGCATGGATGACCGGGAGTTCGCCGACCCCACCGCCGTGGATTTCCACCGCAAGGTGGTTTTCCACGGCACCTTTGGCAACGGGCCCCACCGCTGTCTCGGCTCCATGCTGGCGCGGGTGGAGTTGCGGGCATTTTTGCAGGAATGGCTGGCGCGGATTCCGGACTTTCGCGTAGAGCCCGGCGCCGAGCTGGTGGTGGATACCGGCATGGTGGTTGCGCTCCACCGCCTGCCGTTGGCGTGGGATGTCGCGGGGGAGCCGGCACCATGAAGAAGTGGCAGTGCTTTTATTGCGGCTTTGTCTACGACGAGGCGGAGGGCTTGCCTGACGAGGGGATTGCGCCCGGCACCCGCTGGGAGGATATTCCCGATACCTTTGTGTGCCCGGACTGTGGCGCCAGCAAGGCGGACTTCGAGATGATCGAGGTGGGTTGAGGCGCCGTCACTGCACTTGATTTATCGGCGTTCCCTGACGGTCGCCTGGAGCCCGAGACCCTGACAACCATTGAGTGGATATGACCCTATGGAAAATTTCACGGGAAAAACCGTACTGGTGACCGGCGCCGCCGGCGGCCTCGGGCGCGCGGTGGCCCTCGCCTTTGCCGCGGCGGGCGCCAATGTCGCCGTTGCGGATTTGGATGGCGCTGGCCTCGACGGCACGGCGTCCGAGGCCCGGGGGCTCGGCGCCGAGGTGTTCGCCGCACGGGTGGATATCAGCACCCGCCAGGCCTGTGTGGATCTGGTGGCGGATACCGTCGACCATTTTGGTGGGCTCGATGTGCTGTGCAACGTGGCCGGTGTCCTTGGCCCCGGCCACGCGGAGCAGCTTTGCGAGGCGCTCTGGAACAGGATCATTGCCGTCAACCTGTCGGCGCCGTTCTGGCTCATCCAGGCAAGCCTGCCGCAATTGTTGGCGCGCCACGGCAACGTGGTGAACATCGCCTCCTCCGGCGCCTATGTGGGGGAGGCCTATCTCGCACCCTACACTGCCACCAAGGCAGGCCTGGTGCAGATGACCCGCTCCCTGGCCATGGAATTCATGAAAAAGCCCGTCCGCTTCAACTGCGTGGCGCCGGGCCCCATGGCCACCAATATGATGAGCGGCCAGGGCTTTCCCACCGATGTGGACATGGAACTGGTGCAGCGCTACATGGCGGTGCGCCCGGCGGCGGACCCGGCCCAGGTGGCGGACCTGGTGCTCTACCTGGCGTCTGACCGGGCCGCCAATATCCACGGCGCCTGCCTGCTGTCCGACGGCGGCCACAGCGCCGGCTGAATGAACCCTTGAGGAAAACACCATGAGCCGGCTCGCCGATTACCAGCACAGCTACCGCTTTGTCCGCTTCGAACGCCGCGACGGGATTCTCGAAATCGCCATCCACAACAACGGCGGCCCGGCCACCTGGAGTGCCTACCCGGGCGGCCTGCACGAGGAGTTGGGGGACGCCTTTTACCAGGTGGGTCGCGACCGGGAGAACCGCATCGTCATTCTCACCGGCACCGGGGATCGTTTTCTCACCGACATGGATTTTTCCGAGAAGGACCCGGACATGGGCACCCCCGCTTTTTGGGATCGCATCACCAAGGAGGGCAAGGACCTGCTCCACAACCTGCTGGATATCGAGGTGCCGGTGATCGGCGCCGTCAACGGCCCGGCGTTCATCCATGCCGAGCTGGTGACCCTGTCGGATATCGTGCTGGCGGCGGACACCGCGGCCTTTGCCGACAAGGCCCATGCCCCCGGCAACGTGGTCCCCGGCGATGGTGTCCATGTCTGGTGGCCGATGCTGCTCGGCCCCAACCGGGGGCGCCATTTTCTCCTTACCGGGGAGGAGATCTCCGCCAGCGAAGCCAGGCAGCTGGGCTTTGTCGCCGAGGTGCTGCCCGCTGACAAGCTCCGGGACCGCGCCTGGGAACTGGCGGCCCAACTGGCCCGGAAGCCCACCCTGATGCTGCGCAATACCCGGGTCGCCTTCGTCCAGCACCTCAAGCGGCGGATGCTCGATGATCTCGGCTACGGGTTGATGCTGGAGGGCATGGGCATCCTCGATCTCAATCGCAAGGGCCGCTGATTTGCCTGTCCAGCCGGGACGCGCTACCTTGGCGGCCCTGTTCCCTGGAGGTGACGAGATGGAATACCTGCACACCATGGTCCGGGTCGCTGACCTGGACAAATCCCTCGATTTTTACTGCACCCAGCTGGGCCTGGTGGAGATCAACCGCTACGACGTGGAGGCCGGGCGCTTCACCCTGGTGTTCCTCGCCGCCCCGGGCGATGCGGACGCCGCCCGGGCAAACCAGCGGCCCATGGTGGAGCTCACCTACAACTGGGATCCGGAGCCCCCCTACGGCGAGGCCCGCAATTTCGGCCACCTGGCCTTTCGGGTGGACGATATTTACGCCACCTGCCAGCGCCTCTTGGACGCTGGCGTCACCATCAACCGGCCGCCCCGCTGCGGGCACATGGCCTTCGTGCGCTCCCCCGACAATATCTCCATCGAACTGCTGCAAAAGGGCGACCCGCTGCCCCCCGCCGAGCCCTGGCAATCCATGCCCAATACGGGTCACTGGTAGCTTTCGCCCTGGCGAGCAGCGTCCCGCCGATCCGACCCTGATCCCCGCGGCGAGGTTCGTGCCTCGTCGCTCGGACTTCGGCACTTACCCCGCCTGAAGAGTTGACATACAGTCAGTTATGCAGTGGAATAACTGACGTTGTATCCGTTTTGGCCCTGGCGTCGACGCCTTGGCCAGGGCGGTTGTGCCGTCCCCCGGGGCGCGCGGCGATCCTCGGGGATGCCGGGCCCGCCTCGTCAGGGGATACAGGGAAATGTAGCCATAACACTAATGATCGAGGAGAGACAGATGCCGTATAGCCGAAAGGGCAACAGCCCAACCCTGAACAAAACCCTGATAGCCGCCTCTGTGGCCCTGCTGACCGCCGTTCCGGTCGGGGCTGCGGAACTCGAGGAAATCATCGTCACTGCCCAGAAGCGGGAGCAGACCCTGCGGGACGTGCCCATTTCGCTGGACGTCTTTGGCGCCGACCAGCTGAGTACCCGTGCCATCAACGACACCGTCAGCCTGGCGCTGGCCTCGCCCTCCCTCTCGTTTCAGGAGGGCTTTGCCCCCACGGCCTCCAATTTCGCCATTCGCGGGGTGGGGTCGCTCGCTTTTGAAGGCGGCATCCAGCCCAGTGTGTCCTTCGTGGTGGACGGCGTGCCCCTCGGCCGTGTCAGTGAATTCATCGCCGATCTCGGTGATATCGAGCGGGTGGAGGTGCTGAACGGTCCCCAGGGCACCCTCTACGGTCGCAACGCCACCGCGGGAGCGGTGAATGTGGTGCGCGCCAGGCCCACCCAGGAATTCGAGGGTTATGTGGAGCAGTCCCTCACCGATGACGACGAATCCATCACCCGGGTGATGGCCAGTGGCCCGCTCAGCGACGGGGTCCGGGGGCGGCTCTCCGGCTTCTACAAGGACCGCGACGGCCATATCGAAAACCTCCACCCGGGCGGCCCGGAGATCGGCGGCGAGGAATCCTGGGGGGTGCTGGGCAAACTGGATATCGATCTCAGTGACAACGCCAATCTGCTGTTGAGCGGCGAATACCGCGACAGCGACACCGGTTCCGGCGGGCAGGTGCTGCTCAAGGCCGAGGACGGCGGCTTGGGCATGGCCCGCCTGCTGACCCTCGGCGGCGGCGACCTGGCCCGGGGGCAAGGCATTCTGCGGGATCCCTTCAAGGGCGCCCAGGACGTACCCACGGTTCACGCCATCGAGAACTACGGCTTCAGCGCCGATCTCACCCTGGACCTGGCGGAGGGCCTGCGCTTCAAGTCCATCACCGGTGCCAGGGGCATCGAGATCAACAGCAATACCGATGTGGACGTCACCCCCGCCAACGGCACCTACAACCCGTTCTCCCTGCCGGCGGTGTACGTCAACAGCACCAACGTGGCCATCACCGGATCTGAGCGCTACCCGATCTTCCACGAGGCCGACTATGTGAGCCAGGAGTTCCGCCTCGAGGGCAGCAGCGACCGCCTGGAGTGGATCGGCGGCCTGTACTACAGCAACTACGAGGAAGTCTCCCAGGCCACCATCTCGGTGCTCGCCTTCAATCCCCAGGCGGGGGGCAGCCTGGTGGTGGCGGACCCCCGGGAAGGCAAGGCCGAGTGGGACAGCTACGCGGCCTTCGGTGACGTCACCTTCCACCTCACCGACAGCCTCAACCTCTTTGCCGGCCTGCGCTGGACCGTGGAGGACTTGACCGTGGAGCAGAGCCGGGTGAACTACACCGCCCTCAACTCCCTGCGGGGCTACCAGGTGATCAGCCCCACCTTCACCGAGATCTTCCCCTTCCACCAGATCCAACCGGCACCGGGCTTCAACCTGCCCACCCAGAGCGGCGCGGTGGCATTCGAGCGGGATGACCGCTCGGAGGACTGGAGCGGCCGTCTCGGCATCGCCTGGGATCTGAGTGAAAACGTCAACACCTATGCGTCCATCTCCCGGGGCTTTATCGGCTCCGGCGCCAACTACAGCCGCACCTCCACCCGGGACACCAGCGTACTCGACCCGTCCATCGCCGAGGCCATCGAAATCGGCGTCAAGTCGCGCCTGCTGGACAACAGCTTGGATCTCAACGGCGCCGTCTTCTGGCAGGAGGTGGACGACCTGCAGAGCTCCGGCCTGATTCCCGGCACCATCCAGACCAACACCTTCAATGCCGGTAACCTGCGCAGCAGCGGCGTCGAGGTCAACGCCACCTGGGCGGTGACCGACATGCTGACCCTGGCGGGCGCGGCCACCTGGCTCGACACCGAGATCGACGACCTGCTGCAGGCCTGTTACTTCGGCCAGACCTATGCCCAGGGCTGCAACCTCGATCCCAACGGCAACCCCACCGGCGGCACCCGGGGCTCCCAGCAGGATGTCAGCGGCAATTCCATGGTGCTCGCCCCGGAGCTCAGCTACAACGCCTCGGCGCGCCTCGACTTCCCCCTCGACAGCCTGCCGTTCAGCGCCTACGCCATGCTGGTGTACACCTGGACCGACGACATCCAGTACGGCCTGACCTACGATCCCCTGCTCAAACAGGAGGATTACCAGCTCCTCGACCTGTTCATCGGCATCGAGGACAAGCAGGGGCGCTACCAGGTCTCGGTGTTCGGCAAGAACCTCACGGACGACTACTTCGACACCGGCATCAGCGAAGCCTATGGCAGCCAGGGTCGCGTGGTGGGCAGACCCCCCCGGGATGCCCAGACCTACTTCGGACTCAAGGCCCGCTACAACTTCTGATCGACCCCCGTCGATCGGTCATCCGCCCGGTGGCGACCCTGTCTCCACCGGGTTTTTTGTGCCCATGCCCCGGCCCCATGGCGCCCTGGAGTTGATCCCGATCAATGCCCCAGGCCCTGCGGGCGCATTAAATCAACCCCTGGCGAGCGGGGAGGCCGTCGCCATCAAACTGACAATCAATCAGCTATGATCCGCATGGCCCCCGAGCCGGCGGGGGGAGCCATAATGACCACATCCTTCAGCGAGCAACCACTGTACGGCGAGGTTCGCCAAGATTTCATCGATCATCGCCGCTTCACCTCGGCGGAATTCGCCCGCCTCGAAATGGAGCGCCTGTGGACCGCCACCTGGCACTGGGCCTGCCGCGAGGAGGAATTGCCCCAGGTGGGGGATTACCTGGTGTACGACATCGGCGACCAGTCGGTGATTGTGGTGAACAGCGGCGAGGGGCGGATCGAGGCCTTTCACAACGTCTGCCCCCACCGCGGCCGGCGCCTCCTGTCGGGGCGGGGCAAGATCACCAAGTTCCACTGCATCTTCCACGCCTGGCAGTGGGATCTGCACGGCGACAACACCCGCATCCTCGACCAGCACCAGTGGCAGGGCTGCGCCCACATGGGCCGGGAGGACATGGCCATGGCGCGGATCCACGTGGCCCACTGGGGGGGCTTCGTGTTCATCAACATGAGCGCCACGCCCGAGCCCTTTGACGAGTTCATTCAACCCCCACGGGGGGATCTCGACCTGCTGCGCCTGGATCTGATGCGCTACAACTGGCGCAAGATCATCAACGTCAAGTGCAACTGGAAGGTGGCCCAGGAGGCCTTCATGGAGAGCTACCACGTCTGGGGCACCCATCCCCAGTTCCTCCAGCTGAACGACGACGAGAACTACAGCTTCGCCGCCGGCAAGCATGGCAACCACCGCTGGACCTACAGCCTGCCCCCCGGCACCCCCTCCCGGCGCCTCGGCAAGGAACCCCTCGGCCTCGATGACGTGCGGGAAAACTTCGCCCGGCTGCAACTGGCCTTCGCCGATCAGCTGGGGCTTGGCGAGGGGGACGGCCAGTTCACCATTCGCGGCCTGCGGGCCGCCCACGAGGCGGTCAGCGCCCTGCCCCGGGGCACCTCCATGGTGGAGGCGATGACCGTCGCCGGCATCGCCATGAGGGAAGCGGCGGAGCGGGAGGGCGCCTATTTCCCGGTGATACCGCCGGAACGGATGGCCACCATCGGCCACGACTGGAACATCTTCCCCAACCTCGGGGTGGTGTGGGGCGCCGACGGCACGCTGATTTTCCGCGCCCGGCCCGACCCGGAAGATCCCTACAACCCCGATGTCTGCGTCCTGGAGATGATCAGCCTGCTGCACTTCGGCACGGGCAAGGCGCCGCCCCTGGCGGCGGTGGACGATGTGGTGGACGACTGGAAGAACCAGCGGGAGCGCATCCCCAAGCTACTGCTCCAGGATCTGATCAACATGGAGGATGTGCAGCGAGGCATGCATTCCGTGGGCCTCAAGGGGCTGCGTCCCAACCCGGTGCAGGAGGTGCAGATCTCCCACTTTCACCAGGTCATCAACGATTACCTGTTTGCCTGAACCCGCTGGGGGCGGGGCGTCCCCTCGCCCCTATAGCTAACAATTAGTTAGTTATTGATCGGGATCAAGGCGCCCGGATGCCCCGCGCCGTTCAATGACAACCGTACCCGCGGCACCCAGGTCGGGGCCGCCCACCGACAACCCGGAGCACAGCCATGAACACAGCCACCATCGGTTACCCCGTCTACGACTGCGACCACCACTACTACGAGCCGCCGGAGGCCTTCCTGCGCCACCTGCCCAAAGAATTCAAGAAGGACTTCCAGTACGTGGAGGTCAACGGCCGCACCAAGCTGGTGGTGGGGGGCGTGCTGTCCGACTACATTCCCAACCCCACCTTCAGCGTGGTGGCGGAGGTGGGCTCCCACGAGGGCTGGTACCGGGGCAACAATCCCGAGGGCCTGTCGATCCGCGAGTACGGCGGCAAGCCGGTGAAATCCCGGGCCGAGTTCCACAGCGGCAAGGCCCACCTGGCGCTGATGGACCGGGAGGGCATTTATGGTGCCGTGATCCTGCCCACCCTCGCCTCGGTGATCGAGGAGCGCCTGGAACACAAGCCGGAGGCCATCCAGGCCCTGTTCCACGCCCTCAACCTGTGGGTGGCGGAGGAGTACGGCTTTGGCAATGGCCGCCAGTTCCCGGTGGGTGCCATCAACCTCTCCGATGTGGATGTGGCCTGCAGGGAGCTGGATTTCCTCCTCGAGGCCGGCGCCCGCTCGGTGCTGGTCCGTCCCGCGCCGGTGGCGGGCTACCGGGGGAGTCGCTCCCACGGCCTGCCGGAATTCGATCCGTTCTGGAAGAAGATCAATGACTCGGGGATTTTTGTTGTCCACCACGTCTCCGATTCGGGCTATGACCGCATCTACCGGCGCTGGACCGCCGGCGGCAAGGGCGAGTGGCGTGCCTTCGAGAAGGACGCCTTCGGCGAGATGCTGGACCCCATCGGCCGGCCCATTTCCGACACCCTGTCGGCCCTGGTGTGCCACGGGGTGTTCGACCGCTTCCCCAATGTGCGCATCGCGGTGATGGAGTGCGGCTCCAGCTGGCTCGAATCACTTATCAAGCGCTTCGAGTATGTGTCCCACAAGATGCCGGAGGCCTTTGTCCAGGACCCGGTCCAGAGCCTGCGCCAGCACGTGTTCGTGGCGCCGTTCTACGAGGAGCCGGTGGAAAAGGTGGTGGAACTGATGGGACCGAATCGGGTGTTGTTCGGCAGCGACTGGCCGCACCCTGAAGGTCTCGGCAAGCCCCTCGATTTCTTCAACGACATCGCCGGCCTGCCTGCGGCCCACAAGAAAATGATCATGCACGACAACCTGAAGGGCCTGCTGGAAGGTCGCCGCGACGACGCCATGCCCCGCTGAGGCGATCTCCATGGCAACAAAAAACCCGCCGGCGCGAACCGGCGGGTTTTTTGTTGCCCGGGCCTTGGGTCAGGCGTTGGCCAGGGCCAGTTCCCGGTGCACCAGGGGCAACACCCGCTCGCCGAAAATGGACAGGGACGCCTTTTGCTGGGCCACATCGCCGATGGGGAAATTCATGTCCACCACCCCGACCCCCGCGTCCCGCAGTGCTGCGAAGCCCTGGAAGACGGTGTCCGGTCCGCCGAGGAAATAGGGCCGCATGATCAGCGGCACCACCGGCGGGCCGCCCATGGTCTTCGATTGCAGGCGGGCCTTTTCCTCCGCCTGGGCGCCCATGTGGGCGGTGAAAATCTCCTCCGCCTGCTGGTCGCTGTCGGCGACGCAGGCGAGGCCCCGGTAGAGCACCTGGTCCTGGCTCGGGGTCCAGCCCTCCTTGGCGGCCTCGGCGTGGTAGAGGTCCACCCACTCCCGCACCTGGTCGAGGGGCGCGAAGGAGAAGGCGATGCCCATGCGCCGCTTGGCGGCAAAGATGACCGATTCGGCGCTGTTGCCGGACCCGTACATGGGGGGGTGGGGTTGCTGGTACATGCGCGGCCAAACGGCGACGGTGCTGAACTGGTAGTGCTTGCCCTGCCAGGCGAAGGGCTCCGGCTCCTGCCAGGCCTTGAGGATCAGGTCAATGCCCTCCTGGGTCATGCCCCGGGTGTCCTCCTTGGGGGTGTCGTAGGTGTTGTGTTCGTGGGGGGTGCCCCGGAGGAACAGCACCACCACCCGGCCGTTGGACAGGTTGTCGAGCATGGCCACCTCCTCGGCGAGGCGCACCGGGTTGCTGAGGGGCACCAGGGGGCCGAGCAGGGCGATCCTGGCGCGCTTCACCACCTGGGACAGGGCGGCGGCCATCACCACCGGATTGGGGCTCATGATGTAGGCGGCGTAGTGGTGCTCGGCAACGCTCACCCAGTCAAAGCCGAGATCCTCCGCGTGGCGGGCGAGGTCGAGGGTGTCCTGCATGGAGCGGCGGGCGACCTCGGGATCGCAGATGCTGGGGGACATGGGCCACACCTCGAGGCCGGGGGCGGGGCCCTGGTAGGCGGTCATGGCGAGGTAGGAGACTTTCATGGGGGAGTCCTCGGTGGGCTGGATTTATCATGCATAATTTGAGTTCCCATGCATTATATTCAGGGGGCATTCCCCCCGGCAACCGGGAGTTACCGGGGGAGGGCAGGTTTCCTGAAAAATCATGCATGATCATTTATCAGCCAACAGTCGGTTGAAACAAGGCAATTTCCATCGGACTGTAGCCAAGGGGTGCTTTCGTGCATGATTGTCCTCCCGCAACTCCGGAGGAGCAACCATGGGCCGCGATGCCAGCGTGACCGACCGCGCCTACCAGGCCCTGCGCCACGACCTGCTGGCCTGCCGCCTTGTGCCGGGGCAGCGCATCAATATCTCCCGCATCCAGCGGGACGCGGGTTTCAGCCAGGCGGCGGTGCGGGAGGCCCTGTCGCGGCTGACCGCCGAGGGCCTGGTGGAGATCGAGCGCAACGCCGGTTTTCGCGCGGCGGCCATCTCCACCTCCGGCTTCCGGGATCTGGCGGAGGCCAGCCAGGTGATCGAGATCCCCTGCCTGCGCCTCGCCATCGCCCACGGGGATCTGGACTGGGAGGGGCGGGTGCTGGCCATCTATCACGTGTCCAGCAAGTCCCTGCCGGACCTGATGAAGGACGGCGTCGACCTCGACCTCTACACCAGTCAGCGGGAAACCTTCTACGAGGTGCTGCTGGCCCCCTGCCCCAACCCCTGGCTGCTGAAGGCCTGGAAGCAGCTCTATATCCAGCAGATGCGCTATCGCCACCACTTCCGCCAGCTGGCGGCATACGAGGCGGGGCTCACCGACCACTACCGGCGCTTCATCGACGCGGTGCTGGCTCGGGACGCGGACCGGGCCGAGGCCCTGTGCCGGGCCCAGTATGACAATGTGGTGGGCTTCATGGAGAGTCTGGGGGATGGTTAGGGGTTTCCCCGTGCCCCCAAGGTCCTGTCCCGGTGCGGGGTTTCGCGGCACGGCCTGAAACGCCCCTGTCATCTTGAGCGCTGGTGGTCGCCCCCGAGGGGTTGGGTGGCGCTCGGGCCGACGCCGTTTTCCTGGTATTCCACCGCGCCGTCCCGGGCCCAGAGGTAGTGGGGCTGCCCCGCCGGCGCCACGTAAAGTGCCCCGGCAGGGATCGCCACCAGGGCGTTTTCGTCGAAGGTCTCGCCAAAGCCCACATACAGGGTGCCCTTCAGCACCGTGCTGTTGCGCGCGTCCGGATGGGTGTGGGGCGGGATCCTGGCGCCGGGGGCTAGGCGCACCCGGAACTGGTAGAGCCCCGCCTGCCCCTCGGCCCCCAGCAGCCAGGCGCCGGAGACCCCGGGCAGGGCGGGGGGGCTCCCCCAGGGGGCTTCGTCGGGGTGGATGGGGGCCGGAGGGCCAGCCAGGGCCGGCGCGGCCAGGGCGGCGGCGAACAGCAGTGCAAGGGTTGCGGGGTGCATCGGTGCTCCTGCGCTGTACGAGGTTGAGCAGTTACTGGCCGGGGCGACGGGGCCGCTTCAGGGGCGCCATGCCATCGGCGCTGGCTCCCGGGGCCTTCGGCGTTTTCGGGCGCGCGCCCCGGGCGGCGGGCTTCTTGGCCGCATCCTTCCTGCCGCTGTCCTTTTTCTTCTTGCCCACCGGCTTGCCGGAGGCTTTCACTTTTTTCGGCCCCTTGAAGTTGCCCGGCACCTCCTTCAACAGACGGCGCTCGAACTGGCGGCGCAGATAGCGCTCGATGCTCACCATCAGGTTCCACTCGTGGGCGGCCACCAGGGAGATGGCGTGGCCCGGGGCGCCGGCGCGGCCGGTGCGGCCCACCCGGTGCAGGTAGTCGTCGCCGCTGCGGGGCATATCGAAGTTGATGACCAGGTCGAGGGCCTCGATATCGAGCCCCCGGGCGGCCACGTCGGTGGTGACCAGCACCGCCGCCTTGCTCTCCCGGAAGCGGGCAATGGCCTCCTTGCGGCGCTTCTGGTCCTTGTCGCCGTGGAGTACAAACACCCTGAGACCTGAGCTGATCAGCACCCCCTGGAGACGGTCCGCCATGTCCCGGGTGTTGGTGAACACCATGGCCTTGGCGGCGTTCCCCTCGGCCAGCAGCCACTTGAGCTGGGCCTCCTTGTGGGGGTTGTCGTCGCTGGGGATCACCTGCTGGAGGATGGTGGAGCTGTCCGCCCTGTGGTCGTCGAGCACCAGTCGCGCCGGGTCCCTGAGCACCTCGCCGAGCAGCTGCTGGAGGCGGGCGTCGCCGGGGGTGGCGGAGTAGAGCAGGGTCTGGCGGCTGGCGGGGCAGGCCCTGGCGAGGGTGATGACGTCGTCGCTGAAGCCCATGTCGAGCATCCGGTCCGCCTCGTCGATCACCAGGGTCGCGGCCCGGTGGAGGTCGAGGTTGCCGGCGCCCAGCTGTTCCAGGGCGCGGCCCGGAGTGGCGACGATGATGTCGGGATTGCGCCGCAGGCGCGCGGCCTGGACCTTGAAGTCCTCTCCGCCGGTGACGATCTCGGCCTTGAGGAAGGTAAAGCGCGCCAGGGCCGTCACATCGTCGAGGATCTGGCGGGCCAGCTCCCGGGTGGGGGAGAGGATCAGCGCCCGGGGCGCCATGGGCTTGCCCTCGTCCGCCAGCAGCCGCGCCAGCAGGGGCAGGACAAAGGCGGCGGTCTTGCCGCTGCCGGTCTTGGCGATGGCGAACAGATCCCTGCCCGCCAGGGCCACCGGGATGGCCGCCACCTGCACCGGGGTGGGCGCCTCGAAGGCGAGGGCGTCCACGGCCTTGAGCAGCCGCTCGTGCAGGTTGAGGTCGGCAAAGGTGGCGGCTGGGGTGCTGGAATCCGGGGGCATGGTCAAGGGAATGCTTCGTGGTGGCTGGGGGTAGGTAGTGTAGCGGAGATTGGCCGCCGGGGCCGGCGCCTCAGCCCGCGGCGAGGATATCCAGGGCTACGGCTTCCGCCACCTTGATGCCGTCGATGGCGGCGGAGAAGATCCCCCCGGCGTAGCCGGCGCCCTCCCCGGCGGGGTACAGGCCCCGGGTGTTGACGCTGTGGAAATCCTTGCCGCGGCGAATGCAGATGGGGGACGAGGTGCGGGTCTCGACCCCGGTGAGCACCGCGTCCGCCATGGCGAAGCCCTTGATCTGGCGGTCGAACACCGGGATCGCCTCGCGGATCGCGGCGATGGCGAAGTCCGGCAGCAGGGGGGAGAGATCCGTGGGTGTGACCCCCGGGCGGTAGGAGGGGATCACCGCCCCCAGCGCCGTCGAGGGCCTGCCGGCGAGGAAGTCGCCGACCGTTTGGGCCGGGGCGTTGTAGTTGCCGCCGCCGAGGGCAAAGGCCGCGGACTCGAGGCGCCGCTGCAGTTCGATGCCGGCGAGGGGGTGGCCCGGGTAGTCCCGCGCCGGGTCGATTCCCACCACCAGGGCGGCGTTGGCGTTGCGCTCGTTGCGGGAGTACTGGGACATGCCGTTGGTCACCACCCGGCCCGGCTCCGAGGTGGCGGCCACCACCGTGCCCCCGGGGCACATGCAGAAGCTGTACACGCTGCGGTCGTTGGCGCCGTGGTGCACCAGCTTGTAGTCGGCGGCGCCGAGGATGGGGTGGCCGGCGCTGGCACCAAAGCGGGCGGCGTCGATCACCGACTGGGGGTGCTCGACGCGAAAGCCGATGGAAAAGGGCTTGGGTTCGATGAACACCCCCTGGGCCAGGAGCATCTCGAAGGTGTCCCGGGCGCTGTGGCCCACGGCGAGGATGACATGGCGGCTGGCGAGGGTTTCGCCGCTGGCGAGGGTCAGCCCGGTGAGCCGCCCCGCGCCGTCGTCGCCGGCCTCCCGGTGCAGGGTCTCCACCTTCTGGCCGAAGCGGATCTCGCCGCCGAGGCGAACGATCTCGGCGCGCATGTTCTCCACCATCTTCACCAGCTTGAAGGTGCCGATGTGGGGCTTGCTCACCATCAGGATCTCTTCCGGGGCGCCGGCCTTGACGAACTCGGTGAGCACCTTGCGCCCGAGATGGCGGCGGTCTTTCACCTGGCTGTAGAGCTTGCCGTCGGAAAAGGTGCCGGCGCCCCCCTCGCCGAACTGGACGTTGGATTCGCTGTGCAGGTTGCGCTGGCGCCACAGGTCCCAGGTATCCCGGGTGCGCTGGCGCACATCCTGGCCCCGTTCGAGGACGATGGGCCTGAACCCCATCTGGGCCAGCACCAGGGCGGCGAGGATGCCGCAGGGGCCAAAGCCGACGATCAGGGGGCGCTGTTCCTCCCGGGCGGGGAAATCCGCCGGGGCGCGGGCGACGGGGTTGTAGCGGGTGTCGGGGCTCGGGCCGATATGGGGGTTGTTGGGGTGGCGGGCCAGCACCTCGGCCTCGACCCCTTCCGCCAGGGTCAGGTCGAGGTGGTAGATCAGCAGGATCTGGTCCTTTTTGCGGGCGTCGTGGCTGCGCTTGAAGACGCTGACCGCCAGCAGTTCCCCGTCATCGATGCCCAGGGCGGCGAGGATGGCGGCGCGCAGCTCCCCGTCGCTGTGGTCGAGGGGCAGCTTGAGTTCGGACAGTCGCAGCATGGTCGGGGACGGTACAGGCGGGGGGCGGCAATCTTACACCACGAGGCCGGCACTGTAACCGGACGACCAGGCCCACTGGAAGTTGTAGCCGCCCAGGTGGCCGGTGACGTCCAGCACCTCGCCGATGAAGTACAGGCCCGGCTGATCCCGGCACTCCATGGTGCGGGAGCTGATGGTGTCGGTGGCGACGCCGCCGAGGGTCACCTCGGCGGTGCGGTAGCCTTCGGTGGCGGAGGGTTTGAGGCGCCAGGCGTTGAGCCGTTCGCCGATGGCGAGCAGGGCTTTGTCGCCGAATTCCGCGAGGGTCCTCTCCGCTTCCCCCGGCCACCACAGGGCTTGCAGTTCCTGCACCAGTCCCTTGGCGAGGCTTTCGGCAAGCACGGTGCGCAGCCGCTGGCGGCCCTGTCGGCGTTTGGCGGCAACGAGCAGCTCCCCGGCGTCGACGCCGGGCAAAAGGTCCACTTCGATCTCGTCCCCCGGTTGCCAGTAATTGGATATCTGCAACACCACAGGCCCGCTGATGCCCCTGTGGGTGAACAGCAGGGCCTCCCTGAACGAGCGCCCGTTGCACCCCAGGGCGACCGGCAGGGCCAGGCCCGCCAGCCGTTCACAGACCCCCTTCATGGCATCGCTGAACATGAACGGCACGAGTCCCGCCCGGCGCTCCACCAGGGGCAGGCCGAACTGGCGGGCGAGGTCGTAGCCGAAACCGCTGCCCCCCAGGGTGGGAATGGACAGGGCCCCGGTGGCCACCACCAGGGAGTGGGCGTCGATCACCTGCTGGGCCTGGCCCTGGCGCAGCCTGACCCGGTAGCGGGGGCGGTGGTCCTCGGCGTCGTGTCGGTCGGAATGTTGTTGCACCGGGAGGGCTTCCACGGCGGTGATATCGCAGTGGGTGCGGATGGCGACGCCGGCCAGCGCGCACTCATCCAGCAGCATGGCGAGGATGTCCTTCGCCGAGTGGCGGCAAAAGAGCTGGCCGTGGCTGCGCTCCTCGTAGTCGATGCCGTGGCGCCGCACCAGCTCGATGAAGTCCCACTGGCTGTAGCGCTTCAGGGCGGCCTTGGCGAAATGGGGATTGGCGGAGATGAAATTGTCCGGCTCCACCGACAGGTTGGTGAAATTGCACTTGCCGCCCCCGGACATGAGGATCTTCTTGCCCACCTTGTTGGCCTTTTCCACCACCAGCACCCGCCGGCCCCGTTGCCCGGCGGTGAGGGCGCACATCAGGCCGGAGGCGCCAGCGCCGAGGATCAGCACATCGGTGGTGAGGGTGGTTTGCACGGGCCTGGTGTCGGGGAAGGATCGATGGGTGGCGGGGCCTGGGGGCGCGCCCGGTCGGGGGCGCGCAGTATAGCGGTTAAGTCCGGCTGCGCCCATCCAGGGCGCCCGACCCTCCTATCCCTGGCTCGGACCCCGGGCGGTGCCCCAGCCCTCTTCGTAGGCGCTGTTGATGGTGGTTTCGAACACCAGGGTCTTGAACTTCCAGCCGGCGGGGGTGCGGGCGTAGGTCTCCTTGTAGAGGCCGAACACCCAGCGGGCGGTGCCGTCCGGCAGGTTGGCGGTGACGATGGCGTGCCAGTGGCCGGTGGCGCTGTCGCCGTCGATCTCGATCAGCGGGTTGGTGACGTGGTGGATGATAAAGGGCATCACCTGGAAATCCCGGAACAGCCGGCGGATATCCTCGCGCCCGGATGCGTAGCCGACACCGGGGCGACCGTCCCAGATGCCGTCTTCGGTGAACAGTTCCGCCACCTCGTCGGGAAAGCAGTGGGTGGGACCGTCCCAGCCGCCGTCGTTGTAGTTCACGTAGGTGGCCTTGAGCTTGATGATGGCCTCCCGGTCCTCCACCACCTGGAGGCGTTTTTCCAGGGCTGCCAGTCTGCTTTCGAGGGAGTCGGTCATGTCATGCCTTCTATTGTCGGGTTGAAGTGAAGGGCTAGTGCGCCGTTACATCTCAGCGTCAGACGTCAGACGTCAGACGCCAGACGCCAGACGCCAGACAACAGATCGCCTACGACCGCGATTTTGGCAGCCCCAACCCGTGCTCCGCAATCAGGCTGCGCATGATCTCGCTGGTGCCCCCGTAGATGGTGGTGCCGATGGACTGGCGGTAGCCGAGCTCGATGTGGCCGGCGCCGTGGCGGTCCTCGAACAGGGACCAGGGCGCCGCCAGGTTCATCAACTCCCGGGAATCCTGCAGATAGGCCTCGGTGGTGAACAGCTTGGAGACCGGGCCGAAGTGGCTGCGCCCCGGTACCCTGTGGTGGGAGGCCCACAGGGAGCGGTAGCACAGCACCCGGGCCACCTCGTGCTTGACCGCCACCCGGGCGAGGCGCAGGCGGGCGTCGCCCGCGGCGATGACGGGCTGGCCGCCGCGCCGGTTGCCCCGCGCCCAGGCCACGGCGTTGTCGAGCATGCTCTGGTAATTGAGGCGGTACTGGTCGGCGCCGCCGTGTTCCATTTCCATGGTGTACATCATCACCGCCATGGCGCCGTCCACCTCCCCGAGGCGGTACCTGTCCGGTACCCGGACGTTCTCCAGGTAGGTGATGTTGGTGCGCTCGTCCTGGATGGTGTGCACCGGCTGGATCTCGATGCCCGGCAGGTCCATGGGCACCATGAAGATGGTGAGGCCCCTGTGCTTGGGCACGTCCGGGTTGGTGCGGGTGAGCAGGAAGATGTAGTGGGCCAGGTTGCCGCTGGTGGTGAAGATCTTCTGGCCGTTGATGATCCAGTCGTCCCCGTCCCGCACCGCGCGGGTCTTGGCGGCGTAGATGTCCGAGCCGCTGGAGGGCTCGGAAAAGCCGAGGCAGGCGAGGGCCTCGCCCCGGGCAAACTGGCCGAGGATCTCGTCCTTGACCTCGGGCTGGGCGAAGCCCATGACGCTGAACGCCACCTGGTTGGTGACGGGCCCGGTGATGCGCTCCCAGCCGTACTCCTCGAACACGGCGTTGAGGGCCGCCATCTCGAACGGCGTGGCGCCGCGCCCGCCGTATTCCACCGGCCAGTGGGGGTAGCGCAGGCCGGCGGCGCAGAGCTTTTTGGTGAAGGCCTCGTCGTAGCCCGCCACCGAGTGGTGGGCCTTGGCCCGCAGTTCGTCGCTGAGGTTGGCCTCGAAGAAGGCGCGGACTTCCGCCGCCATCTTTTCCGCTTCCGCCCCGAGGCCGAAATCGATGCCCACCGCGCCGACCGCCGGCAGGGGCGGCCGGTCGCCGCCCCACAGCCGCTCCCCCACCTCGGCGAGGGCCTGTTGCGGATCGCCACCGAGCAGCGACCAGGCCTTGGCGCGGCGGTAGTAGAGCTGGATGTCGTACTCCAGGGAAACGCCGTAGCCGCCGAAGGTATGGAGCGCCCGGGCCGCGGCGCGACCCGCCGCTTCATCCGCCCACCAGCGGGCCATGGGGATGCCGGCGGCGGCGTCCTCGCGGTTGTCGGCGATGGCCCAGATGGCGCGCCACACCAGCAGTTGCAGGCCCTCCACCTCGGCGAGGGAGTCGGCGAGGGGGTGGGCGATGCCCTGATAGCCGCCGATCAGGCGACCGAACTGCTCCCGTTCACAGGCGTAGGTGGCGGCCATGTCGAGGGCGCGGCGGGCGAGCCCGGCGAGGGCGGCGGCGCTCAGCAGTTGCCATTCGGCGACGGTGGCGAGAAAGTGCGCCCGGGCCTCGGGGCCCTCCGCCAGCAGGGTGCGGCGGCCGGCGCCGTCCCCCGCCAGGGAGCAGAGGCGATGGCCGGCGCTGGCGAGGTTGCGGGGGGCATCCCCCCTCAGGCCCTCGATCAGCAGAACCTGCTGGCCCTCGAGGGCGATCACCCCGTCCGCCGCCGCGGCCCAGGGCACCACCAGCGGTTCCTCGCCGCGGATCTCCACCGGCAGCAGGGTGAACAATGCCCCCTCGGCGACTCTGTCGCCGAGGGCGTCGACAAGGCTCAGCAACCGGTTCGCAGCCATGGCCTCCAGCAGCGGCACCGGCGCCAGGGTGCGACCCAGTTCCTCTGCCACCAGGGCGGCGTCGAGCAGGGGCAGGTCGAGACCGCCGGCGGCCTCGGTGGCGCGCATCAGCGGCAGGCCCATGTCCACCACCTGTTGCCACAGGGCGGGGTCGAGGCCCTGGCTGTTCTCGGCGGCGCGCACCCGCTCGGCGGTGGCCTCGCTGTTGAACAGGCGGGCCACGGTGTCCCGCAACATCAGTTGGTCGTCGTTGAGATTCAGGTTCATCGAGTCGTCCTAGGAGGCGTATTGCTGGCGCAGTGCCATCTTGTTGATCTTGCCGGTGACCAGCTTTGGCAGCTCGGGCACCAGGTGGACCACCTTGGGTTTCTTGTAGCTGGCGATGAGGGACTGGCAGTGGCGGATGATCTCCTCGCCGCTGACGGACGCCCCCGCCTTCAACACCAGCACGGCGCAGACGTTCTCCCCCCACTTGGGGTCGGGCACGCCGATCACCGCCGCCTCGGACACCGCCGGGTGCTGGAGCAGGGCTTCTTCCACCTCCCGGGAGTAGATGTTCTCGCCGCCGGAGATGATCATGTCCTTCTTGCGGTCCACCAGGTACAGGAAGCCGTCCTCGTCGATGCGCCCCATGTCGCCGGTGTGGACCCAGCCATTGCGCAGGGTCTCCACGGTGGCGACGCTGTTGTTCCAGTAGCCGCGGAACATGGCGCCGCTGCGGGCGACGATCTCGCCGGCCACGCCCACCGGGCACTCGTTGCCGTCGTCGTCGAGGATTTTCGCTTCGAGGTTGGGGTAGGGTTGGCCGACGGACCTGAGCTGGCGGCGCTCCGCCTCGCTGCCGTTGGGTTTGTGCTGCAGGGGGGAGAGGCAGAACATGCAGATTTCCGTCTGGCCGAAGAGGTTGACGAAGCCGCAGCCGTCGAATACCTCGATGGCCCGCAGCAGCACCGGGGAGGGCATCGGCGCCGCGGAGTAGAGGATGGTGCGCACGCTGGACAGGTCGGCGCCGGCGATGGCGGGGTGGTCGAGCAGCATCTGCACCATGGTGGGGGCGAGCAGCAGCACCGTGAGCTTCTCCCGCTCGATGGCGCCGATGATGGCCTCCGGGTCGAACTGGCGGTAGAGGTAGGCGGTGCCGCCCCGCACGTGCTGGGAGAGGCTGAGCACCAGCCCCCCCACATGGAACATGGGCATCACGATGAGGATGCGGTCCGGCTGTTGCAGGTCCACCAGCCAGGCATCCACCTGCACCAGCTGGCGCAGTTCCCGGTGGCCCCAGATGCAGCCCTTGGGGCGCCCGGTGGTGCCGCTGGTGTAGATCAGGCAGAAGATGTCGTCCTCCCGGGCGCGGCAGGGGGGGCCGGCCTCGTCGCCGCTGGCCATGAAGGCCTCGTAGGACTGAGCCCAGGGGGCCTCGCCGTCGATGCAGACATAGGTTTCCACCGAGCGCAGTTCAGGCCGCAGCTGGTCGATGACCTCCAGGTACTGGGCCTCGAAGAACAGCACCTTGGGTGCGCCGTCGTTGATGATCCAGGCCATCTCGGCGGGGGCGAGGCGGAAGTTCACGGTGGCGAGGATATAGCCCGCCCACTGGGTGGCGGCGATCACCTCCCCGTACTCGATGGAGTTCATGGCGAGGATGCCGACCCGGTCCTGCTTGCGCACGCCCGCCCTGTGGAGGGCCGAGCCCAGGCGCTTGCCCCGGGCCAGCAGCTGGCGGTGGCTGATGCTGCGCTCCCCCTGCACGTAGGCGGGATGGTCCGGGCACCAGCGGGCGTTGCGTTCCAGGTCGTCGGCGAAGGACAGGGGCAGATAGGGATGCATGGCGTTTTCCGTCGGTGGATGGCAGGCGTCAGTGGGTCGGCGCGGTGCGGGCGCGGCGGTCGAGGTGGAAGTCGCTGTCGCCGAAGCGCTTGTCGAACAGCTGCAGGGCCTTGTAGTGGTGGCCCACGGCGTATTCCTCGGTGACGCCGATGCCGCCGTGGAGCTGGATGCCCTGGCCGGTGACGAACATCCCCGCCTGGGCCACCAGGGCCTTGACGCCGGACACGGCCCGGGCGCGGGCCTCGCCATCGCCGCCATCGAGGGCGGCCAGGGCGGCATAGAGCAGGGAGCGGGCCTGCTCCGTTTCCACCAGCATCTCCGCCATGCGGTGGCGCAGGGCCTGGAAGCCGGCGAGGGGCTGGCCGTACTGCTCGCGGGTCTTGAGGTAGTCGGCGGTGAGGTCCATCACCGCCTCCATGGAACCCAGGGCCGCCGCGGCACCGGCGATCACCGCCCGGTCGAGGGCGTGGTGGAGGGCGCGGGCGGCGCCGCCGGCCCCCTGCAGGCGCACCGTCGCGGGCACATCGCTGAAATGGATATCGGCGGCGCGGGTGCCGTCGATCAGGCTGTAGTCGTCCCGGGCGATACCGTTTGCGCCGGCCTCCACCAGGAACAGGCTGTAGCCCATCTCACCGGCCACCTCGGCGCTCACCACCAGGTGGCTGGCGGCGGGGCCGTGGCACACCAGGTGCTTGGTGCCGCTGATCAGCCAGCGGTCGCCGTCGGGGGTGGCGCGGGCAGCCACGGGGGTGTCGTACTCGGCGCGCCCTCCTTCCTCCAGGTGGGCGAGGGCGAGGATCGCCTCGCCGCTGGCCACCCGGGGCAGCAGCTCGGCCCGGGATGGGGCGTGGTTGCCCTCCGCCAGCAGGGTGCCGCACAGGATGGCGCTGTCCACCACCGGCTCCGCCACCAGGCCGCGGCCCAGTTCCTCCATCAGCACCACCATGTCCGCGAGGCCGAGACCGAGGCCGCCGGCGTCCTCCGGCAGGGTCAGGGCGAGCCAGCCCTGCTCGGCGAAGTGCCGCCAGTGGCGGCGGGAGAAGCCGTCGGGGCTTTTCGCCGCCTGGCGGCGGCTTTCCAGGTCGCAGCGCTCCCGCACGTAGCGGGCGGCGCTGTCGGCCAGCATTTTCTGTTCGTCGCTGAGAGCGAAGTTCACGGTGATGTCCTCAAGCCAGGCCAAAGGCGATCTTGGCGATGATGTTTTTCTGCACTTCCATGGCGCCGCCGTAGATGGTGCAGGCGCGCATGTAGAGCTGGTCGGCGCGGGCGCCGGGCACATCCACCGGCCACAGGGCGCTGGGCTTGGCGGCAAATGCCTGCTCCCGGGTGTAGAGCCGCAGGGAGCGGGGACCCAGGGCGTCCACCGCCAGCTGCCCCAGCTGATGTTGCAGGCTCGAGCCCTTGATCTTCAGCACCGAGGCGGCGGCCGCCACGGGGCGGCGGGAGGGGGCGCCGCAGAGCACCCGCAGCACCGACCAGTCGAGGGCTTCCACTTCCATCTCCAGCTGCGCCAGGCGGCGGGCAAAGGCCGGGTCCTCCAGCAGGGGGCGGCCGTTCTTGCGCTCCCGGGCGGCGCTGGCGCGGATGCGGCGCAGGTCGCCCCAGGCCTTGTCGATGTCGGCGCTGGAGGTGCGCTCGTTGGCGAGCAGGAACTTGGTCTGGGTCCAGGCGCTGCCGGGTTCGCCGATGAGGTTTTCCCTCGGCACCCTGACGTTGTCGAGGAACACCTCGTAGGTGGAGACGTCGCCGTTGATCATCTCGATGGGCCGCACCGTCACCCCCGGGCTCTTCATGTCGATGATCAGCATGGAGATGCCGCCGTGCTTGCTGGTGGTGTCGGTGCGCACCAGGAAGAAGCCGAGCTCGGCGTCACCCCCCTCGGTGGTCCACAGCTTCTGGCCATTGACCACGTACTCGTCCCCCGCCAGCAGGGCGGTGGTCTTGAGGCTGGCGAGGTCGGAGCCGGCGCCGGGCTCGGAGAAGCCCTGGGCCCACTGCTCGGTGCCTTCGAGGATGGTGGGCAGGTAGCGCTTTCTCTGGGCGTCGGAGCCGAACTCGCAGATCACCGGGCCGATCAGCCGCAGGCCCTGCCAGCGCAGTTCCGGAGCGCCGGCGAGGCGGCACTCCATTTCGAAGAGGTGGCGCTGGATCGGCGTCCAGCCGGGGCCGCCGTGCTGGACGGGCCAGCTCGGCGCCGCCCAGCCCCGGGTGTTGAGCACGGCGTTCCACCAGCGGCGGTCCGCCTCGTTGGGGGGGTGGACCTCGGTTCGGGAGCGGTAGACGATCTCCGGGGTGAGGTGCTCCCGGAGGAAGGCGCGCACCTCGTCGCGAAAGGCCAGGTCCTCGGGGCTCAATTGTAGGTTCACGGCGGTTCCTCGGCTTGGGTCGGCTTATAGCTGACTAAATGTTAGTTATGGATTCTACACAGGGCCCCGGGCCCTGTCGACAGGGGCGTGGCCCTGGTCAGGCACTGCGCACCTCGAACAGGTCCATGTTGGCCTCCCGGGGCAGGGCAAGGGCGTGGAGCACCGCGGCGGCCACGGTATCGTTGTCCATGCCCGCGCCGGAGAAGGCGTTGTGGCCGGTGCGCTCCCACAGGGCCAGGGCGTCCTGCAATTGCTCCGGGGTCCAGTTGGCGAGGCTGGCGTTGGCATCCTCGCCCTTCATGGTGCCCACCCGCAGCAGCGCCACCCGGATGCCGTACTCCCGCAGTTCGGTGCGCAGCCCCAGGGACAGGGTTTCAAGCCCGCCCTTGGCGGCGGCGTACACGGTGAGAAACGGGAAGGGGTTGCGGGTCGACTCCGAGGAGATATTGAGGATGTCGCCGCCGCTGTGCTTCATGCGGGGCACGGCTTCGCGGATGCAGTACATCGGGCCCATCAGGTTGGTGCGCACGATGCGCTCCAGGGCCTCGTCGCTGGCGTGCTCTATGCGGAAGGGGATATAGACCGCGGCGTTGTTGATGAGGATGTCGAGGCCGCCCAGCGCCTCGTCCACCCGATCGAAGGCGGCGCGCACCTGGTCGGGGTCGGCGACATCGGCCACCAGGGGCAGCGCGGCGGGGCCGAGCCCCATGGCAAGGGCCTCGAGCCTGTCGCGGGTGCGGCCCAGCAGGGCGACCTTGGCGCCGGCGGCCACCAGCCGGGTCGCCACCTGCTTGCCGAGGCCCGTGGCGGCCCCCGTGACCAGGGCGCGCTTGCCGGTGAAGGACGGGTTCGGGTTTACGGTGCCCATGGGTGGTACTCCGGCGGCTTTGGCAAAATAACTGACATAATGTAAGCTTTTCCCGCCGGGCCGGTCAATGCGCGCTGTCACAGCGGCGTCGGCGGCCCATCGTTGTTCCCGCCCGCGGGCCATTCCCAACCCATAAAGAGACGAAGCCATGACCCCATCCAGCGCCCTGCCCGTCATCGATCTGCGCGACCGCGTCGCCCTCGTCACCGGGGGCGCCAACGGCCTCGGCGAAGGTTCCGCCCTGGCCCTTGCCCGGGCCGGCGCGCGGATCGCCATCGCCGACAAGGACGCCGCCGCCGGCGAGCGGACGGCAGCCGCCATTCGCGCCGCCGGGGGCGAGGCCCTGTTCCTGCCCATCGACCTGATGGACGGCGCCGCCATCGCCCCCATGGTCAATGCCGCCGCCGACCACTTCGGGCGCCTCGATACCCTCGTCAACAACGTGGGGGGCGGCCGTCGCGTCCGCTTCCTCGACCAGAGCCCCGGCAGCATCGAGCGCCATATCAATCTCAACTTGCTGAGCGCCCTGTACTGCACCCAGGCGGCGGTACCCCATATCGTCACCGGCGGGCGTGGCGGGGCGATCATCAACGTGGCGAGCACCGAGGCGCTGCGGGCGGCGCCGGGGTTTGCGGTCTACGCCGCCTGCAAGGCGGGCCTGGTGAGCTTCACCAAGACCATGGCCCTGGAGCTGGCCGGGCACAATATCCGCAGCCACGCCCTGGCGCCGGACATGATCGAGACGGAAGGCCTCAAGGGCCTGATGGAGGCGGCCACCGAGGCCGAGCGGGATGCCCGGGATCGCTACGTGCCCCTCGGCCGCATGGGCACCGTGGCGGAGTTCGGCAACATCGTCGCGTTCCTCGCCTCGGACCTCGCCAGCTACCTCAACGGCCTCACGGTGCCGGTGGACGCCGGCGCCACGGCCGCCGCCGGCTGGTACCGCAATCCCCGGGGGGAGTGGTGCCTCTACCACGGCGATTGATTGTCTCGGCGTCAACAATTCCCTGTTGCATTAGCTGACTGACTGACAGTTAATTGGCGATGAATCGGGCCGCGGCGTTTTGGGGCCGACGGTGCCCGATCAAGCGTTTCCCCGCGCGGCGGCTCAGGTCATAGCAACTTGCTCGGGTCATAACAACTTTAAAAGGAGAGAACCATGCGATTGCTCAACAAGAATCTTTTGTCCGTATCCCTGGCGGCGGGCCTGGCGACCCTCGCCGGCGCGCCCTTGCACGCCCAGCCGGATACCGGCGCCAGCGGTGGCGGGCAGCCTGCCGCCGACCGCACCCTGGAGGAGATCGTGGTCACCGCCCGGCGCCGGGAGGAGAGCGCCCAGGAGACCCCGGTGGCCCTGGCGGTGCTCGACACCGATGCCCTCTACCGCAACAACATCACCGAGATCCGCGACCTCACCGCCTCGGTGCCCGGGGTCAACTTCACCCAGTCCGGTGGCGCCAACAACACCGTGTTCAGCATTCGCGGCCGCTCCCGGGCGGTGTTCGGCAACTCCCAGCCCGCGGTGGCCAGCTACGTCAACGAGGTACCCCTGAGCACCTGGGGGGCGAGCATTCCCACCTACGACATGGCGTCGGTGCAGGTGCTGAAGGGCCCCCAGGGCACCCTTTTCGGCCGCAACACCACCGCCGGCGCCGTGCTCACCACCACCCAGCGCCCCGAGCATGAGTTCGGCGGCTACCTGATGGGCAAGATCGGCAACTACAACGCCCGGGTGGTGGAGGGCGCGGTGAACATCCCCGTCGTCGCCGACAAGGTGGCGCTGCGCATCGCCGGCCAGCTCGACAAGCGGGACGGCTTCACCGACAACATGTCGCGCCCCTCCGAGGACGATTTCGACAACAAGGACCGCACCAACTACCGGGTGTCCCTGCTCCTCGACCCCATCGAGTCCCTCAGCAACCTCACGGTCTACGAGGAGAACGACTACGACGAGAACATGATCAACACCATCCCCATGGGCTACGAGCCGGGCACCGGCGCGGTGGATTTCATTCCCTTCACCAACGGCAGCTTCCTGTTCACCAACCCCACGGTGATGCCCTTCATTCCCTGTAACGGCGCCCCCACCTGCGACATCCAGGCGTTGATGGCCCGGCAGAAGGCGGCCGGTGTGCGCAAGGAGTGGACCGACTCCCCCACCTTCCTCAAGACCGAACTGACCTCGGTGAGCAATACCACCACCTGGGACGTCGGGCCCTTCACCCTCAAGAACATCTTTGGCTACCGGGAGGTGTTCACCAACAACTTCAGCGACATCGACGGTTCCGATATGGCCATCGTCAATGCCGACAACCTGATCGACGTGAAGCAGTACTCCAACGAATTCCAGATCTCCGGCGAGGCCCTGGATGGCGACCTGGAATACATCGGCGGTTACTTCTGGCTGAAGTCCGAGCCCAACGGCGCCCAGCGCCTGGCCCTGCAGATTCTCGCCCAGGCCGGCACGCCCCTGGACAGCCAGAACCTCACCGACCTCGGCGGCCTGTTCCCCTTCCTCGGCGCCCTCGGCCCCTCCGATCACTACACCGACGAGACCGAGGCGTTCTTCGGCCAGGTGTCCTACGATCTCGGCGGCATCAGCGACAGCCTCGCGGCCCTGTCCGTGGATATCGGCGTGCGCCACACCAAGGACGAGACCGAAGTGTGCCCGGTGCCGGCCACCTTCTACGGCACCCCGGCCCCCAAGGAAAGTGCCTGCGACCCCGCCGACAAGGCCGCCGCCGATTTCAGCAAGACCACCTGGAGCCTCGGCCTCAACTACCAGCCCGTCGATGACCTGCTGGTCTACGCGGTGACCCGCACCGGCTACCGCGCCGGCGGTGTCAACTCGCCCAAGTTCGGCGGCAGCCTGGTGCCGTTCCAGTCCTACGAGCCGGAAACCGTGCAGGACTACGAGATCGGCCTGAAGAGCGACTGGGCGGTGGGGGACATCCTCGGCCGCTTCAACCTCGCCCTGTACCGCAGCGAATACGAGGACGTGCACTTCTCGGTGCCCACCACCGGGGTGAACACGGGCCTCGGCGGTGTGGACGGCGACGGCAACCCCCTCAACGACCCCACCGGCGGGCTGTTCACCAACAACGCCGGTGAGGCCACGGTGGAGGGCATCGAGGTGGAGCTGGTGGCCCAGTTGCTGCCGGGCCTCGAGGTCTCCCTCGCCGGCACCAAGATGGAGAAGGATTTCAAGACCTCCTTCGCCCTGCCGGTCGGTTTCCCCCCCAACGTCGCCGCCGACGACGAGATCGAGGCCTTCCTGTTCCTCGGCGCGCCGGACTGGAGCTACACGGCGGCCATCGACTATAGCCTGCCCCTCGCCGCCGAACTGGGTGAGGTGGTGCTGTCCACCCGCTACTTCCGCATCAGCGATATCCACTACGGCGGCAACATCTACGCCTGGGACTACGAGAAGGTCGACGCCAGGGTCGACTGGCTCGGCATGTTCGGCTCGTCCTTCGACGCGGCGCTGTTCGTCACCAACGCCTTCGATACCGAGGCGATCGTGGCGCCCTCCAGCTCCAGCGCGGCGCTGGGGGTCAACGCGGCGATCTTCAACGAACCCCGGATGGTGGGCGCGTCCCTGCGCTATAGCTTCTAAGTTCAACCCGCAACCCGCGACCAGGCCCTTCGGGGCCTGGTTTTTTTTGGCCTGATTCCCCGGGTCTCGATGCCCCCGCAGTGGGTGCCGGTCCGGCCATGTTGGCCCGGTTCGTATCGACAAGGGGCGGTAATGACGATACCGTCGGCCGACCCGGGCGGTTTGCCCTTATCGGGGCTTTCGGCCCTACCTTGACCCACCCTAATCAAAACAGGTCACGCGATGAAAGCAGCGAAGGATGACGGCGGCTCCCGCCAGGAATGGCGCGAGGGCTGGGGCATCGTGCTGGCATCGGCCCTGGGGGTCGGCATCGGCGGGATCTTCTACCACTTTGTCGGCGCCATGATGCACTCCCTCCAGGAGGCCTACGGCTGGAATCGCGGCGACATCGCCTTTGGTCTCACCCTCATCACCATCACCCATCTGTTCACCTACCTGCCCCTCGGCATGCTGGTGGACAGATTCGGCGGCCGGGTCGTCGCCCTCTGGGGCACCCTGGCCTTTGCTGTCGGCTTTTCCCTGCTGGGATTCGCGGGCCCGGGCATCGTCTCCTGGTACGCCGCCTGCGTGCTGTTCGGCATCGCCGGGCAGGGTGTCACGCCCCTGGTGTACACCAGCGGGGTGGTGCGGAATTTTGTCGCCAGCCGGGGCATGGCCCTTGCGCTGACCCTCTCCGGCGGCGCGGTGATGCTGGCCATTACCCCGACCCTGGTGATCCTGCTCGGGGAGCTGGTGGGTGTGCGCCTGACCTTCGCGGTGATCGGCCTCGGCGGCGCGGCGCTGATGTTTGCCGCCACCTATAGGTTGTTCCGGGATCGCCCCGGCGTGGTTGCCGCCAAACCGGTGAGTGCCGCCGAGGCGCCGGTGGTGGCGGGTGGCTACAGCGTCGCCCAAGCCCTGCGGCTGGTGGATTTCTGGAAGCTGGTGATCTGTTTTACCTTTGTCGCCGCCTGTGCGGGCACCTACACCGTGCATATTCAGCCAATGCTGATCGATTCGGGCCTGACCCCGGCCGTTGCCGCGTCGGTGGCGTTTTTCGTCGGCCCGGCGATGCTGGTGGGCCGGCTGGGGACGGGACTGCTGTTCGATTACTTCGATCCCCGCTGGGTCAGCGCCCTGGCCTTTGCCCTGCCGGCCCTGGCGGCCCTGATGCTGCTTTCCCTCGACGGCAGCTACCTCATGAGTGCCCTCACCGGCATCGTCGTCGGCCTGTGCATGGGGGCGGAGATCGATGTGCTGTCCTACCTCACCAGCCGCTACTTCGGTATCCGCGCCTACGGGCGGATCTTCGCCATCATGACCTCCTGCTACAGCATCGGCATCGGCACCGGCTCCGCCCTGGCGGGGGCGGCCTTCGACCGCTATCAGACCTACGACGGCTTTCTGCTGGTGTTGCTGGTCGGTTCGCTGCTGGCCCTGGTGCTGGTGGCATCCATGAAAAAGCCCCGGGACTGGTCGCTCCCCGGTTGAGGTTCCGCCTTGGCGTTGGCCCTGGCAATGCGGGCGAATCACCCAGTCCGTCCTTGAATTCAGCGGTTCCCATCGCGGTCGCGGGGGGATGCAAATTGGCTGTCAATGTCAATGTTTGCCTTGTCGAGGGTGGTTCATTCTGCTACAACTGACCCATCGTTAGTTTTGGCGTTTTGAACGGGGGGCTCCCCTGTGGTGAAGACCTTGCGCCCAGGGCAATTTTGCATCCCGACTCCTCGCCAAGCGATCGCAAGGCCGCCCACTCCATAACCATAAACCCGAGGCGAGACAATCCATGAACAGCGAAGACCAACCCTCCGCCAGCCCCCTGGCGACCCCGGAGCAGGCAGCGGTGGAACGCCAAGCCCTGCGCATCCTCGCCGAACACGGGGAGTTGTTGGCGGCGGCGCGGCAACGGGCCCGTGAGCTGATGCTCGCCCATCCCCTGGCGGCGGACCCGGAGACCGCGGGCCGCATCGACAACGCCCTGGACAAGTGGCTGATCCAACTGCTGCTGCAAACCATCGGCGGGGATCTCTCCACCCCCGGCTTTATCTGGGGCACCAATCTCGACCCGCACCGCTGGTTCGGCTGGGAATTTCCCGGCTCCGGCGCGGGCATCGACTGCCCCGACAATATCTACCGCAACGCCGGTCTCGACGGCGCCGTGCACTACGAGGTCACCGGCCGGGTCGCCGCCAATGGCCCCGCCCAGTTCACCTTTCAGCTCACCCGCCACCCGGAGGGCCTTGGCTTTGCTGTCAATGACGGGAGCATGCGGGACCTGGGCGCCCTGGCGATGCTCACCCACCGGGACCTCGACATCGCCGCCGACGGCAGCTTTCGCCTGACCCTCGACGACACTCCCGCCGCCGGGCGCCGCAACCATATCCAGCTGCCCCCGGGGCGCCTCTACCTGCTGGTGCGGGACAGCCTTTCCGACTGGGGGCAGGTGCCCAATCAGCTGGCAATTCGCCGCACCGGCGGCGCCGGGTTGCCGGCGCCCCTGTCGGATCGGGAACTCGCTGGCCGCACCGCCGAGTGGTTTCCCGGCTTTGTGGATTTCTGGCTGCGCTTCAACGACCACTTCAACGGCAACCCCCCGGTCAATACCCTGGTGCCCCCCTATGGCCGCACCGGGGCCTGGGGCTGTGCCGCCGCCTGCCACTTTCAGCTCGGCGACGGCGAGGCCCTGGTCATCACCCTGAATGACGCCGGCGCCGAGTATTTCGGGATCCAGATGGCGGATGCCTGGATGATCGCGCCATCGCCCTCGAATCACCTCGCCAGCTACAACCGCACCCAGGCCCGGGCCAATCCCGATGGCACCCTCAGCTTTGTGCTCGCCCCAACGGACCCAGGCGTCGCCAACTGGGTGGACAGTGCCGGCCTCCATCGGGGCTGGCTGTTCATTCGCTGGCAGGGGCTGCCCCCGGGCACCGAGGTCGGCGCCGCCATGGTGCCCCGCTTCGCCGTGGTGAACAGGGCGGATCTGGCGGGCGCCGTGCCCGGCCCGCTGGTCGGGGTGGACGGGAATGAGCGGCAACGGGAACGGACTCGGCGCCGCGAAACCTGGCAGCTGCGTGTCGCGGGCCCCGCCGGATAGCGCGGTCGATGTCGCGCCGACTCAGCCAACATTCGACAGGAGACCAACCATGATCAACGGCAAAAAAGTTCTCATCACCGGCCTGACCGGCAATCTCGGCGGCTCCATCGCCGCGGCCCTGGCCCCCCACAACGAGCTGTGGGGCTATGCCCGCTACAGCAAGGCGGGGCAACAGCAATTCTGGCAGGACAAGGGCGTGCACACCGTGGTGGGGGATTTCGGCGACGGCCAGTTTGGCGCGTTGCCGACGGACTTCGACTATGTGATCCACTGCGCCGCCAACTGCGGCCCCGAGTCCTTTGCCCAGGGCATGCACGACAACCCCCAGGGCACGGCGCTGCTGATGGCCCACTGCCGCGACGCCCGCGCCTTTCTGCATATTTCCACCATCGGCGTCTACGCCGCCAAGCCCGATCCCCTCCATGCCTACAGTGAGACCGACAACACCGGCGGCGCGGTGATGGGCGGCCACTACGAGGGCACCAAGCTGGCGGCGGAGGGCGCGGTGTGGGGCATGGCCAGCCATCTGGGCCTGCCCACCACCGTGGCGCGCCTCGGGGTGCAGTACGGCACCTACCACGACGGCGGCATGCTGGGGATTTTCCTGCGCATGATGCTGGCGGGCCAGCCGATACCCCTGCCGGCCCACCAGTCCAACATCATCCAGCCCATCAGCGACGACGATGTGGTGCGCTTTATCGGCCCGCTGCTGGATGCCGCCGCTATCCCCCCCACCCTGGTGAACCTGGCGGGGGACGAGCCCATCGCCACCCGGGATGTGATGGCCCATTTCGGCAAGCTCGCCGGTGTCACCCCCACCTTTGCCGAAGGTGGCTTCGAATATCCCACTTACCAGCTCGATGTGAGCAAGCGCCAAGCCATCACCGGCCCCTGCCAGGTGCCGATACGCGAAGGGCTGACCCGCATGTACCAAACCCTGGCGCCCACCCTGAAGGGGGAATGACCATGCTCGACGGCAAGAAGATTCTGGTGACCGGCGTCACCGGCCAGGTGGCCTTTCCCATTGCGGCGTTTCTTGCCAAGACCAACACGGTTTTTGGCGCGGCGCGGTATGTGGATGCCGCCAGCCGCGAGCGGGTGCGGGCGGCGGGCATCGAACCCTGCGCCATGGATCTGGCGCCGGGGGATCTCACCGGCCTGCCCGCCGAGCTGGACTATGTGCTGCATTTCGCCTTCATGCGCGGCGGCCTCGGGGACTTCGACCGGGCGATGACCGTCAACGGCGAGGGGACGGGCCTCGTCCTCCAGCACTGCGCCAACGCCGGGGCCAAGGCCGCCCTGGTGATTTCCTCCCACGCCATCTATGCCCCCAACGCCGACCCGGAGTTCGCCTGTCCCGAAAGCGGCGAACTGGGTCGCTCCTTCGCCCCCTGGAGCCCCACCAGCCCGGTCACCAAGGTGGCGGAGGAGGCGGTGGCCAGGTTCTGCGCCCGGGCCTTCTCCCTGCCGGTGACCATCGCCCGGCTCAACACCGTGTACGGCAGCCCCGGGAACCTGGTCTCCATGCATATCCGCCAGCTGCTGGCGGGGGAGGCGGTGAAGCTGCCCAACGACCCCAACAACCACAGGCCCATCCATGTGGACGACATGTGCCGCCAGGTGGCGCCCCTGCTGGCAGCCGCCACGGTGCCCGCCACCCTGGTCAACTGGGCTGGCGACGAAGTGGTGTCGGCCCAGCAGTGGTGCCGGGATGCCGCCAGCCTCCTCGGCTGCGAGGCGAAGCTCGAGACCTTCAGCCTGCCCGGTGCCCAGCTCTCCCACGTCGCCGATGTGACCCGGCGCCAGGCCATCACCGGCCCCTGCCAGGTGCCCTTTGCCGACGGCCTCAGGCGCCTGTGCGTGGAGCACCACGGCGCCACGGCCTGACCCCATCCCTTTTGGAGACAACCCCATGGAACTCAGCGTCGAACAATTGATGGACCAGGCCCGGCAACTTACCGGCCTTGCGGATTTTGGCGAGGACAGTTACCGCCCGGGCCTGGAGCGGCTGGTGGATGCCATCAACCGGGAGAGCAGCCCCACCGAAATCGGCAAGATCGCCATTCCCGGCAGCATTCTGGAACTGCTGGTCAACCGCCTGCAGGTGGAGGACTGGTACCGCCGTCACCCGGAGATCGACGACGAGGTGATCCGCGATCCGGTATTCATCACCGGCCTGCCCCGCACCGGCAGCACCGCCCTTGGCCATATGCTCGGGCTGGATAGCGAAACCCGCTCCCTGCGGGGCTGGGAGACCTACGCCCCCTGTCCGCCACCGGACATTGAGGTCAGCGACGATCCCCGGGTGGCCGCCAACGAAAAGCGCATGGCGGACATGGACGCCCTCGCCCCCGGCATCGGCGACGCCATGCCCCGCAACCCCAATGCCCCGGAGGAGTGTTTCCCCATCCTCAACCTGACCTTCGCCTGCGTGGCGGTGAACGGCTTTTACCATGTGCCGAGCTTCGAGCGCTGGGTAATGATGGATGGCCTCGCGGAAATCGACGCCGCCTACCGCTACCACCGCCGGGTGCTGAAACTGTTGCAGTGGAAGACGCCGGCCAAACGCTGGGTGCTGCGCTCCCCGGTCCACAGCCTGGCCATGGACGCCCTGCTCAAGGTCTACCCGGAGGCGCGCTTTGTCATCACCCACCGTCGGCCCGAAGGCGTGCTGCCCTCCATCAGCTTCTTGATCCATCAGGTGCGGGATGTGTTTCTCACCAACCCTTCGCCGAAAACCCTGGGGCCCATGCAGCTCGATCAATGGAGCGAGGCGGCGCGGCGCATGCTGCGCACCCGGGATCGGCTCGGGGAGACGCGGTTTTTCGATATCTACCACAGCGAGCAAATCGTCGACCCGGAGCCCGGCCTCGAAAAGCTCTATGCCTGGCTGGGTTGGGACTACCGCGACGATTTCGTCGCCCGCCTGCGGGACTGGCGCCAGGAAAACCCCAAGGGCAAGCACCCGGCGGATCTGGATTTCTTCGGCCTCGACAGGGACGAGATCGTGCGCCGCTTCGGGTTCTACACCGAGCGCTTTGGGGCGCGAATGTGATGGCCGCGCCCTTGCAACGCCTGGCGGGCAAGGTGATTGTGCTGGCGGGGGGCGCCGGCGGTATTGGCTCGGCCACGGCGCAACGGCTGGCCGCCGAGGGCGCCCGGGTGGTGGTGGGGGATATCGATCAGGCCGCGGCGGAGCAGGTTGCCGCCGCCATCGCCGCAATCGGTGGCAATGCCATCGGTGCCGCCGTGGATATCGGCAACCGGGAGTCCGTCGATGGGCTGGTCGATCTGGCACTGGCCACCTGGGGCAGGCTCGATGGCCTCCACGCCAATGCCGCCGATCTTTCCATCCAGCATCGGGACAAGAATGCCCTGGAGATCGACTTGGCTATGTGGGAGCACATTCTCCATGTGGATCTCACCGGTTATCTGTACTGCACCCGCGCCGCACTGCCCGCTCTGCTGGCGAGCGGTGGCGGCGCCCTGGTGTACACCAGCTCGGAGGCCGCGTTTTATGGCGAGGACGTGCGCGTCGCCTACGCCGTGGCCAAGTCGGGGGTCAATGCCCTGATGCGCCACGTGGCGAGGGGCTGGGGCAAGCAGGGCATCCGCGCCAACGCCATCGCCCCCGGGCTGGTGCTGTCCCCCACGGTGGCGGCCTTGCCCGAGGAATTTCGCGAACAGATTCTCGCCGGCACGTGCAGCACCCGCCTGGGGGATTGCGCCGATATCGCCGCCATGGTGGCGCACCTGATGAGCGATGACGGCACCTGGGTTCAGGGCCAGGTGCTGTCCGTCAACGGCGGCAGCCTCTTCCACTGAAACTCTTTAGAAACGAGCTATTTCTTACATGAAAATCAATTTACCCGTTCCCAACAGCATGCACCTGGATGCCATCACCCAGCCCTGGGAGTACGGCCTCGCCGGCCACCAGGTGATCGAGGCCGCGCGCCTCGCCGACGAACTGGGCTACCACAAGCTGATGCTGGGGGAGCACTTCATCGTGCCCCGCAAGTTCGTGAAATTCTCCGGCGGCCATTATTTCAGCAGCACCGTGGCCCTGGGTGTTCTCGCCGGGGCCACCCGGCGCATCCGGCTGGCATCGTCCCTCACCATCCTGCCGTTGCAGAACCCGGTGGTGCAGGCCAAGGATTGGGCGAGCCTCGACTGGCTGAGCGGCGGCCGCGCCGTGCCCATGTTCGGGGTGGGCTGGATGGAGGATGAGTTCAACATCCTGAACGTACCCTTCAAGCGTCGCGGCGCCATGAGCGAGGAATACGTGCGGGCGATGATCGAGCTGTGGCACAGCGATTCGCCGTCGTTCCAGGGGGAATTCGTCCAGTTCGACAATGCGGTGTTCGAGCCCAAGCCGGTGCAGAACCCCATGCCCCTCTGGTTCGGCGGCGACGCCGACCCGGTCCTCAACCGCATCGCCCGCCATGGCGACGGCTGGGCGCCGTTCCAGGTCACCCCGGAAAAGTTCCGGGAGAAGCTCGACTACATCCGCTCAAGGCCCGATTACCACGGCCGCCCCCTTGAGGTATTCCTGCCCCAGGAGATGCTCAATGTCAGCGCCACCCACGAAGTGAAAGGAGACGGGCGAGGGCTGGGGCAGTGGGACGCGGCGCGGATCATCGACCAGTGCCACTGGCTGGCGGACCTGGGCGTGACCGAAACCACCATCCCCGCGCCGCCCCTGGCGGATTTCGAGGCCTACCAGGACCGCCTGCGCTGGGTCGCGGCGGAGATCATGCCCGCCGTGGCCACGGTTTGAGCCACGGCTAGCAACCCGGCTGTGGCGTGGCGGGCCGCCCCGCCGCGCACAGGGCCACCACCGTGTGCCAGGCGTTGTGCACTGCGTCGCCGATGCGCCCGCCCTGGCGGGCATCGCCGATGGTGATGTGGGGGATGCCCGCGGCGGCGAGATCGGCGGCGAGCTGCGGGTCCGGGCGCCGCCCCTGGGCGATCAGCAGGCGCAGCACTTCGAGGGTTTCCCCCTGGCCCTCCCGGGTCAGCATCACCTGGCCTTCGTCGTCGATGGATTCGACGGTGCTGTTGTCGAGGATGCGGATGGCGGGGTTTTCAGTCAGCCGCTTGAGCAGCACCGTGCGGTAGATGGACTCCGCCGAGCGGGCCAGTTGCTTGGCCGGCGAGCGGCTCACCAGAATCACCCTGTAACCCCGCTCCGCGAGCAGCTCCGCCGTTTCGCAGCCGGTTTCGCCACCGCCGTAGACCATCACCGGCAGGTGGCTGTCCGGCGGGGGAAACTCGATGCAAGCCCCCATCAGAATCTCGTAGGCGTCCACTACCCGGTCGCTGTCGATGCCGGCGATGGGCAGGGGAATGGCGCGGCCGCCGTGGGCGAGGATCACCACTTGGGGGTTGTGGCGGCCGATGTCCTCGGCGCTAACCGCCCTGCCCAGCTGGACGTTTACCGCGCTGCCGGCCAGGGTGCGTTGCAGGTAGTCCTGATACCACAGGAGTTTTTCCTTGAAGGGGGGTGCGGCGGACGCGATCAGGCCGCCGCCGAGGCTGTCCCGGGCCTCGTACAGGGTGGTGTGAAAGCCCGCCTGATCGAGCAGCAGCGCCGCCGCCATGCCCCCGGGGCCGCCCCCCACCACCACCGCGGGGCTGCCCCGCAGGGCGCCGGCGTCGGGGGCCGGCATCAGCTCTCGGCCGGTGAGGGGATTCTCGGCGCAGCCGATGCGGCCGTGCTCGCCGCTGCTCATGGTGACGCAGTAATTGCAGGAGGTGCAGGGGCGAATCCGGTCGATATCGCCGCGCTTGGCCTTGGCGGCCCAGGCCGGGTCCGCCAGCAGGGGGCGGCCGAGGGCGATGAGGTCGGCGTCGCCATTGGCGATGGCCTGTTCGGCGGTGGCGGGCCAGCGGATCTGGCCCACGGAGATCACCGGCACCCCGGCGGCCTCGCGGATGCGGCGGGCGTAGGGCAGGCGCCAGCCCTCCGGCATCGACATGGGCTCCACCACCTTGTCGAAGCTGGTGGCGCCGAGGCCGATGGACACATGGATGGCGTCGAGGCCCGCCGCCGCCAGCCTGGGGGCGATGCGGGCCATGTCGCCGATGGACAGGCCCCGCTCGGTGAATTCCTCGGCGGACAGGCGGTAGATCAGCGGTCGATGGCCGATGGCGGCCTTCACCTGGCGGATCACCCGGGTGGGGAAGGCGAGGCGGCGGTCCTCGTCGCCGCCCCAGGCGTCGTCCCGCTGGTTGAAGTAGGGGCTCAGGAAGGTGGTGAGCAGGTAGCCGTGGGCGCCGTGTAGCTCGAAGGCCTGGTAGCCGGCCTCCACCCCGAGGGCCGCGGTGGTGCCAAAGCACTGGATCAGGTGTTCGATTTCGTCGTCGGTGAGGGCGCGGGCGGTGAGCCTGTCCGGGTCGCGGCGGGAGCGGATATCGCAGGGCCCCACGGCGATGCCGTTCGGGGCCAGTTCGCGCTTGATGCCCGGGCCGCCGTGCTGCAGTTGCAGGCAGGGCACCGCCCCGGCGCTGGCGATGGCCTCCACCAGCTGGCGGTGACCCTCCACCTGACGGGGGTTTTCGAGGCTCAGCTGGCGGTGCTCGGAGCGGCCGCTGGCGCGGTGCACGCAGCAGAACTCGACGATGACCATGCCGGTGCCGCCGGTGGCCCGGGCGCGGTAGAAGGCGATCAGGTCGGGGGTCACGGCGCCGTCGAGCCCGCCCATGTTGGTGGACATGGGGGCCATCACCACCCGGTTGGGGAGGGTCAGGGTGCCCAGCTGGAAGGGGCTGAACAGGTTGGGAAAGTGGTCGGGCATCCGGGTACGTTCCTCGGTGGTGTTGGCGTCTGCGGCGGGGCGACGGGATCTGGACGCCCGGCGCCAAAGCTGATACATTGTTAGTTAATGGTATCGCCACTCAGCCCCGCTGTCGACCTTTTCCATTGCGGGATTCCATTGCGGGATGTCCCGCCGGCTGGCAGGCTTTGCCGGGTTGATAACAATAAACGGAGAACACAATGTCGGAATCATTCGCAGACAAGGTGGTGCTGGTCACGGGGGGCGGTCGCGGCATGGGTCGCGGCGTCGCCGAGGCATTCGGTGCCCGGGGCGCCAAACTGATCATCGCCGCGCGCACCCCAAGCTACGGGGAGGAGACGGTGGACGCCATCCGCGCCCGGGGCGGGGAGGCGCTGCTGGTCCAGGCGGACAATGCCGACCGCCACAGCATGAAGCAGATGGTGGAGCAGGGCGTCGCCCACTTCGGCCGCCTCGACGTGGTGGTGCACTGCGCCGCCCACTGGGTGCAGGGGGAGGTGGTGGACATTGACGAGGACGAATTCGAGCTGCTCGTGCGCAGCAACGTCAATTCCCTTTTCTGGCTCGCCCGGGACTGCGCCCCCCACCTGTCCCGCGCCCCGGACAGGGGTCGCATCATTTTCATCTCCTCGGGCTCGGCGGGCCGCCAGTACCTCCAGGGCAATATCTGCTATTCCTCCACCAAGGCGTTCATGAACGAGTTTTCCCGGGGGCTGGCCATGGAACTCGGCAAGCGCAATATCCTGGTCAACACCGTGGAGCCGGGGCTGATTGCCTCCGATCGGGTGCTGGGCAATATCGGGCCGGAGATCACCCAGGCCCTCACCACCACCTACCCGGTGCCCCGCCCCGGCACCGTGGCGGATATCGCCAATGCCGTGCTGTTCCTCGCGTCCCGGGCGTCGGGCTATATCACCGGCGCCCAATTGCTGGTGGATGGCGGCAGCAGCATGTCCCCCATGCCGGATCTGGAGAAGATCCTCGCCGATGCCCCGGGCCGGCAGGGGTAGGCCATGACCATCAGGATTCCCGAACGCATCGCCGATCTCGACCTCCACACCCTCAACGCCCTGGTGCGCCAGCAGCACCCGCAAGCGGTCGTGGAGGATTTCACGGTTCTCAAGGCCATGCAGTATGGCGACGGCATGGTCTCCACCTCGGCGCGGGCCTTCGTCGAGCTCGACTACAGGCCCGGCAGCGGGGATGACCTGCCCCGCCAGGTGTTGGTCAAGCTGGCCTACGATCTGGAGCAACTGCCCTGGCCCCTGTACGCCAACGAGGTGCGCTTCTACCGGGATCTGCGCCGCGAGCAGACCATCGAGGCACCCCGCACCCTGGGCGCCGCCTATGACCACGACAGTCACCGCTTCCTGCTGTTGCTGGAGGATCTGTCGGTGCGGGGCGCCCGGTTCCCCAATGCCCTGTCCAATGTCGGCGTCGAGGCCGTGGCCGCGGCCCTGGATGTGCTCGCCGCGCTCCACGCCCGCTACTGGCAAAGCCCCCGCTTCGCCGCCGACCTTGCGGGCCTCGAAACCCATGTGGGCGGGCCCCTCAACGACTTCATGACCCAGCTGGTGCCCCACGCCATCCAGCAGGAGATCGACACCAACCCCTACAAGCGGGAGCTGGTGGCGAAGATGGGCAGCAGTGGCGACGGGCTGCTCAGGGGCATGATGGCCGTGCAGCGCCACCAGGCGACCCTGCCCCAGACTCTGCTCCACGGCGACAGCCATATCGGCAATATCTACTTTTTGCCGGATGGCAGCGCGGGCCTGTTGGACTGGCAGCTGATGGTGCGGGGCTATTGCATGCACGACGTCAACTACCTGATCACCACGGCGCTGCCCATCGACGTCCGCCGCCGCCACGAGCAGGACCTGTTGCGCCACTACCTGGGCCGGCTGGCCGCCCAGGGGGTCGCCGCGCCGCCCGGTTTTGACGAGGCCTTCACCGAGTACCGCCGCACCCTGATCTGGGGCGTCTACATCGGCTGGCTCACCACCTCGGTGGTCAATTACGGCTGGGAGATCAATACCGTCAACCTGTTGCGGCTCACCACCGCCTATGACGACCACGACACGGCGGCCCTGGTCGCCGAGCTTTTGTAACCCTTTATTGACGGAGTTTGTATGGATCTTGGCATTGCGGGAAAAGTGGCGTTCGTCTCCGGCGGCACCCGGGGCATCGGTCGGGCCGCGGCGGACATTTTCGCCCGGGAAGGCTGCAAGGTGATCGTCGTCGGCCGGCGCCAGCACAGCGTCGACGAGGCGGTGGCGGCGATGCGTGCAACCGGCGCCACGGTGGCGGGGGTTGCCGCCGACCTCACCGACCGCGCCGACGTGGAGCGCGCCGTGGCCTTCGCCCGGGACACTTTCGGCTCGCCGGATATCGTGGTGACCAACGTCCACCTGGGGGATGGCGGCGCCGACGGCGAGGGCACCTTCGACACCCTCACCGACGAGGACTACATGCAGGCTTTCCAGCACCTCACCATGAGCGTGGTGTACCTCACCCGCGCGGTGATCCCCCACATGAAGGCCCAGGGCTGGGGCCGGCTCATCAACGTGGGCTCCGGCGCCGCCAAGGAGCCGCCGGCGGAGATCGAGCACCTGCTCCACAACATTGCCCGGGCGCCGGTGGTGGTGCTCAACAAGACCCTCGCCAACGACCTCGGGCCCCACGGCATCACCGTCAATACCCTGGGCACCGGCTGGATCGCCACCGAGGCGGTGCAAAAGTTTGCCCGGGAGCTGTCCATCGGCGAAACCAACATGGAGGCCTGGGTGCGGGAGAAATTCGGCATTCCCGTGGGCCGCCTCGGCAAGCCCGAGGAAATGGGCGGGCTGATCGCCTTCCTGGCCTCGGAGTACGGCGGCTTCCTTACCGGCAACTGGATTGCCGTGGACGGCGGCCAGCACCGCTCCGCCTGGTAAGGGGTCCGCGCCGCGGGCGAGCGGCGTGGAAAGCCCTTGACAGATAACTGACGACTAGTTAGTTTGTGGGCCTGGATCCCTCCGCTCCGGCCCGGGAGCACCCCCTGAATTTGAACGTCGCGCCGCCGGACGCGACCGAAACCGACACCGGATCACCTCCGAGGAGTTACTGATGAGCACGACCCCCGACTACCCCATCTACGATGCGGACCAACATTACTACGAGCCGCCGGAAGCCTTCCTGCGCCATCTGCCCAAGGCCTTCCAGCGGGATTTCCAGTACGTGCAGATCAACGGCCGCACCAAGCTCGCGGTGGCGGGTGTGATCTCCGACTACATCCCCAACCCCACCTTCGAGGTGGTGGCCGAGGTGGGTTCCCACGAGGGCTGGTACCGGGGCAAGAACCCCGAGGGCCTGTCCCTCCGGGAATATGGCGGCCCCCCGGTCAAGTCCCGCCCCGAGTTCCACAGCGGCCCCGCCCACCTGAAGATCCTCGACCAGGAAGGCATCCACGCCACCATCCTGCTGCCCACCCTGGCGTCGGTGATCGAGGAGCGCCTCGCCCACAAACCGGAAACCATCCAGGCCCTGTTCCACTCCCTGAACCTGTGGGTCGCCGAGGAATACGGCTTCACCAATGGCCGCCAGCATCCCACCGGCGCCATCAACCTGGCGGATGTGGATGCCGCCTGCCGGGAGCTGGATTTCCTCCTGGAAGCCGGCGCCCGCTCGGTGCTGATTCGCCCCGCCCCGGTGGCGGGTCTCAAGGGCAGCCGTTCCCACGCCTTCAAGGAGTTCGACCCCTTCTGGAAGCGCATCGAGGATTCCGGCATCTTCGTGATCCACCATGTCTCCGACTCCGGCTACGACCGCATCTACCAGTGGTGGACCGCCGGCGGCCAGGGGGAATTCCGCCCCTTCGAGAAGGACCCCTTCAACGAAGTCCTCGACTGGATGGGCCGCGCCATTTCCGACACCCTGGCGGCGCTGGTGTGCCACGGCGTGTTCGACCGCTTCCCCGGCGTGCGGGTGGCGGTGCTGGAGAACGGCTCCTCCTGGCTGGAGCCCCTCTTGGGGCGCCTGGCCCACACCTACAAGAAGATGCCCCAGGCCTTTGCCCGCGACCCGGTGGAGAGCTTCCGGGAGCACGTGTTCATCGCCCCCTTCTACGAGGACCCCATCGACAAGATCGTCGACCTGATGGGGGCCAACCGGGTGCTGTTCGGCAGCGACTGGCCGCACCCCGAGGGCCTCAAGAAGCCCATGGATTTCGTCAACGACATCATGAGCCTGTCCGATGCCCACAAGAAGCGCATCATGCACAGCAACCTCAAGGGTTTGCTGGAAGGCGCGCGGGACTGATTGGGCTTCGAATCCCCTTACCCTGGCCGCCCGTATGGGCGGTTTTTTTTGCCGGAGTTTTATTCCGGGGACGGCGCTGTGCCATTTCCGCCAGCCCGGCCGGAATTGACCCGCCATCAAAGGCTTTGTTCTGTACAGTAATTGGCGGGGCCTTTAGCATCGGTGAATCATAACGACACCACAGGACATTGCCGTGACCAGCGCCGCCTTTCGCCACCATTTCGCCGGGCTTTTCCAGTTTGCCTATGTCACCAACGATATCGAGCGGGCCAAGGCTGTATTCGCCGAGCAATACGGCGTCCGCCAATTCCTGACGCTGCCGGAGCCCATCGCCAGCGAGGTATACCGCCAGGGTCGTCCGGTCACCAATGTGCTCAAGCTCGCCTTTGCCGGCGTCGATCACAACCAGATAGAATTGATCGAACCGGTGGACGACGGCAGTGGCATCTACGCCGAGGTATTGCCGGAGAGCGGCTTTGCCCTGGTCTTCCACCATGTGGCCTGTCGCCACCGGGAGCGGGCCGAGTGGGATGCCTTTCGCGCCGGGCTCGATGAACAGCGCCACCCCATCGCCATCGAAAATGCCGCGGGCCCGGCCAGCTTTCTCTACCTGGACGAGCGCAAGACCCTCGGTCACTATCTGGAATACATGTGGCTCGATCCGGCGTCGGCGGCGATGTTCGCCAGTATTCCCAACAACTGACGGGGCCGGCGGGCTCCCGCGTATTTTCAGCCATCCATAACGATCAGGAAGGAATAACCATGGGACGTTTGCAGGACAGAGTTGCGATCATCACCGGGGGCTCCCGGGGCATGGGCGAGGCCACCGTGCGCCGCTTTGTGGCGGAGGGCGCCAAGGTGGTGGTGGGGGATGTGCTCGACGAGCAGGGCAGGGCGCTGGCGGCGAGCCTCGGCGACAGCTGCCGCTACCACCCCCTGGATGTCACCCGGGAGGACCAGTGGGAGGCGATCGTGCGCTTCGCCGAGGAGACCTTCGGCGGCGTCGACGTGCTGGTCAACAACGCCGGAATTCTGCATGTGGCCTCGGTGAGGGAGACCACCCTGGCGGATTTCCAGCGCATCATCGCCATCAACCAGATCGGTCCCTTCCTGGGCATGCGGGCGGTGATCGAGCCGATGAAAAAGCGCGGCAAGGGCTCGATCGTCAATATCTCTTCCCTGGAGGGGTTCCGCTCCAAGAATGGCCTGATGGCCTACTCCGCCACCAAGTGGGCGGTGCGGGGCATGACCAAGGCCGCGGCCCTGGAGCTGGGGGCCTACAACATCCGCGTCAACAGCGTCCACCCGGGCGCGGTGTTTACCCCCATGGTGGGCGCCACCAGCGCGGAGCCGGGGCCGGCGGAAAATGCCATGTGCGCCGGGGTGCCCTTGAAACGCATCGGCCTGCCGGTGGAGATCGCCAACATGAGCCTGTTCCTCGCCAGCGACGAGTCCAGTTATTGCAACGGGTCGGAGTACCTGGTGGACGGCGGCTGGAATGCCGGGGAATTCGTCGACCAATTGCCCACCAGCTGAGGTAGCGGGAGTTCCCATGAAGGCAGCGGTCTATCAGGGCAGCGGCAAGCCCCTTGCCATCGAGCGCATCGCCGATCCCACCCCCGGGAGCGGCCAGGTGGTGATCCGTGTCCAGCGCTGTGGCATCTGCGGCAGCGACCTGCACATGGCCGAGGCCCACAGCTTCAGCTTCCAGCCGGGGGATGTGCCGGGCCACGAGTTCGCCGGGGAGGTGGTGGCCCTTGCGCGGGGCGCCGAAGGTCTGAAAGTCGGCGACCGGGTGGCGGTGATGCCGCTGCTCTCCTGCGGCACTTGCCAGGCCTGCCTCGCGGGCCAGCCCACGGGGTGCGCCGCGCGGCGGATGCACGGCGCCCAGGGGGTGAGGGGCGGTTACGCCGAGTACGCCCTGGCGGATGCCCGCTGGTGTCTGCCCCTGCCCAACACCCTCGGTTTCGACGACGGCGCGCTGGTGGAGCCCCTGGCGGTGTCCCTGCGCGCGGTGCAGCTGTCGGGCATCCGCGCCGGTGACCGGGTGCTGGTGATCGGCGCCGGCCCCATCGGCATCGCCGCCGCCTACTGGACGCGGTTGTCCGGGGCGGGGCGGGTCGCCGTATCCGCCACCTCGAACCGCCGGGAAGCCATGGCCCGGGCGGTGGGGGCGGATGCGTTTCTCATTCCCGCGCCGGAGCGGGACCTGCCCCGTCAGGCCACCGAGGCCCTCGGCGGCGAGGCGGATATCGTCTTCGACTGCGCGGGAATGCCCGGCTCCCTCGACGGGGCGGTGGCGGCGGTGCGGAGCGGCGGGGTGGTCTGCGCCCCCGGGGTGTGCTGGTCGCCGGACAGCTTCACGCCGATGATGGCGATGATCAAGGAGGTCGCCCTGCGCTTCAGTTTCATGTACGACCGGCGCCAGTTCGAAACCGCCATCGGCGCCCTCGACAGCGGGCGGGTGGAACCCCGGGCCATGATCACCGAGGTGGTCTCCCTCGACCAGGCCCCGGATACGTTCGAAGCGCTCAAGCAGCGCAACAACCACTGCAAGGTCCAGATCGCCCCCTGGTAAAGGTCAGACACCATGCGTAGAGCTGAACCTCACCTGATCCCCTGGGCGCCAACCCGCATCCGCAGCGCGGGGATCACCGCCACCAGGAACACCAGCCCCAGGAATATCGACGTCTCCTGGTAGCTGCTGATCACCGCATCGGGCTCGGGCTGGTTGGCGGCGAGGCGCCACTCGTACACCAGCATCAGCACATTGGCGCTCATGGCGCCCCCCAGCTGGCGGAGGAAATTCGCCATGGCGATGCCCTCGTTCATCAGCCCCGGGGGCAGGCCCCGGGTGGCGGTGGCGTCGAGGCCGGGGATCATGATCCCCATGCCGAGGCCACGGCTGATGGCGATCAGGGCGGCAAACACCCAGAGCCCCGTGGATACCCCGGTAAAGCCCAGGGCCATGAACGCCACCACGGAAAACAGCACGCCGAGGGTCACCACCCGCTGGGGTGGTTGATCGTCCACCAGCTTGCCCCCCAGGGGCAGCAGCAGGCACAGCAAGAGCCCGGAGGGCAGCATCACCAGCCCGGTGGTCATGGCGCTGAGGCCAAGCCCGTCCTGGAGGTAGAGGGCAATCAGGTAGCCGGAGCCCCAGAGCCCCATGCCGTAGACAAAGGACACGCAGGCGGACGCGGTGAACACCGGATAGCGAAACAGGTGCAGGCTGAGCAGCGGATGGGCGCGGCGTATCTCGTAGCGCACCAGCAGGGCCAGCACCACCGCGAGCAGGGTCAGGGTCAACAGCAGTGGTCGCGGCGGCCAGTGGTGGTCCCGCAGGTAACTGGTGGCGCCAAACAGCAGCGCCAGGAAGATCACGATCAACACGAATCCCACCCAATCGAAGGGCCGCGACGCGCCCCGGCTCCCCTTGTCGAGGGCGGGCATCAGCCGAAATGCGAGGGCGAGGGACAGCAGGGCGAGGGCGATGGGAGCAAAGAAAATTCCCCGCCAGCTCCACCACTCGACGATAAAGCCCGAGAGGGTGGGCCCGGTGGTGGGCGCGAGGGCCATGCCGAGGCCAAACAGCGCGCCGGCGCGGCCGCGCCGCTCCACGGGAAAGGACGCGAACAGCGCCATCAGCGCCAGCACGCTGATAAACCCCATGCTCGCTCCCTGGAGGGCCCGGGCGGCGATCACCGCCTGGATGCTGGTGCCGAATCCCCCCAGCAGGGAGCTGAGGATAAACAGCATCAGCGCGCCCATGAACAGGGTGCGAACCCCCACGCGGTTGGCCCCCCAGCCGGCGAGCAGCATGGTCAGGGTGGCGCAGGTGACGAAGGCGGTGATCAGCCAGTGGGCGGTGCCGTGGGCCACGGCGAATTCCGCCATCACGTCGGGCAGGGCGATATTGGCGAAAATCGCCGAGAACGACGTGGACAACACCCCGGTCATCACGGCGAGGGTAATGGGCAACAGTTCCCGGTAGGGGGCGGCTGGCTTGGGGTTTTCCGGCATGGCAGGGGCTCGTGGGTCTGTGTCGAATGCCCGCGGGCACCGGTGTCGTTTTTAAGGCGCCAAGTATAGGCTTTTGCAGGCGGCGAAAAAAATGCGCGATGTTTCAAAGGCCCTCTGACTGACTCTTTGTCATTGCGAGAAGACGCAGCAATCTCAACGTCACAAGTATTCAATGGAATATGAGATTGCTTTGTCGCTGCGCTCCTTGCAATGACAAATCATCCTGGATTCGTTAATTCGCTGACTTACATGGCGCGGTCGAGACAGACCTGTCCGGTTGTATCGGCGGGCAGGGGGATAATAACTGACATATTGACAGTTATTATCCCCCTGCCTATAGTCGACGTTCAATCAACTCCGGGGCTTTCAAGGCGTTTGCCATGACCTATAGCGAAATTACCTACGAACTCATCGGCAATGTCTGCCGCATTCTCCACAACAGGCCCAATCAGGCCAATTCCGAATCGGAGAATCTGCTGGCGGAGCTGGACGACGCCCTCGAGCGGGCAAGGCACGACGACAATGTGCGGGTGCTGATCATCGGCGGTGTCGGCAAGCATTTTTCCGCCGGCCACGACCTCATTGGCGGCATGGAAACCCGCGGGGATTACACGCCGGAGCAACACTGGCTGTGGGAAACCGAGCACTACCTGGGCAACGCCCTGCGGATCCACGATTTTCCCAAGCCCACCATCGCCCAGGTGCAGGGGGCCTGCATCGCCGGGGGGTTCATGGTGGCCAACATGTGCGACCTGATGGTGGCGGCGGACGACGCCTTTTTCAGCGATCCGGTGGTCCACAGCCTCGGAGCCGCCTCGGTTGAGGTGCTGGTCCATCCCTGGGTAATGGGCACCCGCAAGGCCAAGGAATTTCTCTTTACCGGCGAAAAACTCAGCGCGCAGGATGCAAAGGAGTGGGGCATGGTCAACCATGTGGTGCCCCGCGCCGAGCTGGAGGACTTCACCCTGAAGCTCGCCAACCGCATCGCCGAGGCGCCGCCCATCGGCATCCGCATGATGAAGCGCTCCCTCAATCGCCATATGGACATCCAGGGCTTCCGCAACGCCGTGATGGCCCATTTCGACACCCATATCCTCAGCACCTCCACCCAGGAGCACCGGGATATCTCCGCGCGGGGCATGCGGGAATCCATTGGCAGGGCAAAGCAGGTCCAGGACTAGCCGGGGGATTCTGCGGCGGAGGGCTTCCTCAATCCCACAGCCGCACGGCTGAGATCCGTTGGCCGGTCCATTCCTTGAAGGCGCGGTGGAAATTGTTGGCGGTACTGTACCCCAGGCTGAAGGCCACCTGCTTGGTGGGCAGCGACGTTTCCGTCAGGTAATACAGCGCCAGATCGCGGCGCACTTCGCTGACGATTCGCTGGAAGCTGGTGTGCTCTGCCAGCAGCTTGCGGCGCAGGGTGCGGGGGCTGATATAAAGCCGGCTCGCCACGCCCGCCAGATCGAGCAGGGACTCCCCCTTGAGGGAATGATTGCGGTAAATCGCCTGGTAGACCTTGCCGGACACCGATTCCGCCGCCTCCAGCTGGCCCAGGCGCAGGTCACATTCCCGCTCGCAGAGGGCGTGCATCTCGCCGTTGGCGTTGGGCAGCTTGGCGCCGAGCACGGCGCGGTCGAAGATCACCCGGCAGGCCGTCTGCGCAAAGCGCAGCGGGCATGGGAACAGCTCCCGGTAGATGGCGATGTGGGCTGGCGCGGCATAGCTGAAATCGATACCGAGTATGGCCCGGGTGTTGCCCGTCAATTCCTCGCAGTAGCGCAGTGTGCGGGCCAAATGCCCTTCGATGGCAAAGCGCTGGATATCCGCGGCCAGGGGATAGGTGGGCCCAAGGGTCATGGTCCAGCTGTCCCGGGTCAGTTGGTGGCGGGGATAAATCGCCGGGTCCTTGAGTACCCGATAGCGCATCACGAGCTTGCGGGCAGCGCCGAAGGTGGGGCTGGTGAGGGCCGCGAACCCCGGCAGTCCCAGGTGACTGAGGCGCAGTTCGCGGTTGAGCTGGAGGCCGATGGCCGCGTCGCCGCTCAGGTGCTGGATATTGCGGACCAGGGCGCTGTAGTGCTCCTGCCCGAGGTGCGGCCAGGGATCCTCCAGCTGGCGTGGGAGCAGGCCTGTGCCGTGCAGGATGTCCTCGGTCGCGAAACCCCGCTCGGCGAGTCTGGCAAGTTGGAATTGCAGAGCGCTGTACATGGGTTGGCACCGGGAAGGGGCGGTGGCGTCGGGGCAGATAACCGACTCTATGTTCGTTGCCGGGGGCTGTCAATTGACGCCCCCGGAGCTATAGGGGTTGGTAGACCGCGCTTGCCGCCGATACGGTGCGTCCGCCGTTGCCCTCGTCGGCGAGGGTCAGGCGCACCGCCAGCTGTCCCCCGGGGCTGGCGATCACCTCGCCCCGTGTCCGGAATGGCCCGGTCTTGCCCCGGGCGACAAACATCACCTGCCAGTGGCGGATGGCAATGGGCCTGCCCGCAGCCGCCCGGTGGGCCAGGTCGCTGGCGGCGGTTTCGAGGGCGATATGCTGGGGCCCGAGGTGGAGGGCGGCGTCGGGGGATGCGGTGCCGCTGTCGAGGGCCGGCAGCTGCCACTGGCCGTCGCCCAGGGGCGCGATCCTGAACACCTGGTGCAGGCGCGGCATGTCCGGCCGATCCTCCACCGCAACGGGCGGGTTGTCCACCGGCCTGTAGCCGGGGGGCGGCGTGCCGAGGCTCACGGCGGTGCCGCTCGACAGGGCAATGACCCGCTCGGGGTTGGCGTCATCGACGATCAGGGAGCGGGAAAAACCCATGGCGCGGCCGAGCTTGATGGTTTCGGGCAGTACCCGGACACGGTTTACCCCCCGGGCGTCGTCGAGGATGTCGATGCTCGCGGTCACGGGATTGGGGATATGCAGGTCGTCGTGCATGCCCCCGGACTCCGCCGCCGCTATGGCCAGGGGGGCCGCCATCACCGCCCCCCGGCTGTCCCGCATGTCGTGGCGCAGGGGCATGGTGACGCACGTCACACCCCGGTCCAGCACCGGGTTGACCCGCCCCAGGTAGCGGTAGGTGAGCAGGGTGGTCCAGGTGTCGGTGAATTGCGCCCAGTAGGCGCTATCCCCCGTGGCGCGGATATCGGTGGGTGAGGACATGGGTTTTCCAGGGTTGTTATCACTGCCGCCACTGTAGCGCACCGGCCCTCGTTGTGCTTCAGGTGCGCCCCGGGCAATGGCCCGGGGACCGCCAGGGATAGCTCTGTGGCCGGATTTGATAGCGCCATCCTGCGCCGGGCCCGCTACCATGGCCCCGTGGAAGCATTGGCGTTTGACTCGCTGGCGATTGAATGAACCCGACTGTCCATAACTAAAAATTAGAGCGAGAAAATTCCATGCAGCACCACGAATCCCCAGGCTACGCCCGCTACGTGCTGGCCGTCATGACCCTGACCTACACCTGCAGCTATATCGACCGCTATATCCTCTCGGTGCTGGTGGAGCCCATCAAGGCGGAGTTCGGTGTGTCCGATACGCTGATGGGTTTGTTGGGTGGCTTCGCCTTTGCGCTGCTCTATACCCTGGCGGGGATTCCCATCGCCCGCTGGGCGGACCGGGGCAATCGCCGCACCATCATCGCCCTCGGGGTAACCGCCTGGAGCCTGATGACGGTGGCCTGCGGGTTCGCCCGGAGTTTTTTCCAGCTGGCCCTGGCGCGGGTTGGCGTGGGCCTCGGGGAGGCGGCCTGCACGCCCCCCGCCCACTCCCTGCTGGCGGATTATTTCCCGCCGGAGAAGCGCGCCACGGCCCTCGCGATCTATTCCATGGGGATTCCCTTCGGGGTGATGTTCGGCTTTCTCGCCGGCGGCTGGATCGCCCATTTCTTTGACTGGCGCACCGCCTTTCTGGTGGTGGGCGCCCCTGGGTTGCTGCTGGCGTTGGTGGTGCACTTCACCGTTCGCGAGCCCGCCCGGGGCAGGCTGGATACCGTGGCCCCGTCGGCCCCGTTCAGCCTGCGGGAGACCTTGGGGCTGATCTTTCGCCACCGGGCGCTGTTGCTCATCCAGCTGGGGGGCGCCTTCTACGCCATCGCCGGCTATGGCCTGTCGTTCTGGATCGCGCCCTTTTTCGCCCGGGTCCATCAATTGCCCTTGAACGAACTGGCCAGCTGGCTCGCCCTCGGGGCTTTGGTCGGCGGTGTTGGCGGTTCCTTTGCCGCCGGTTGGGTGGCGGATCGCCTCGGCCGTCGCGGCCTGCACTGGTATTTCCTCACCCCCGCCATCGCCCTGCTGGTCGGCATCCCGGTCACCGTGGTGATGCTGACGGTGGCGGACCCGCGCATCGCCCTGGCCCTGTTCCTCGTCCAGCAATTCACGTTTTTCTGCTACAGCGGGCCCATCTACGCGGTGATGCAGTTCCTGGTGCCGTCCACCATGCGCGCCATGGTGGTGGCGGTGCACCTGTTCGTATTGAACCTCGTGGGTCTCGGCTTTGGCCCCTTGCTGATCGGCATGATGAACGACGCCTTTGCGGTGAGCCTCGGCAGCGACGGCGCCATTCGCCAGTCCCTGCTGGTGATCACCCTCGGCACCCTCGTCAGTGTGCTCTGTTTCTGGCTCGCCGCCGGCAAACGCGACGGCAAGCCCATTGCGGTGCCGATCCCGGCCCGCTGACTTTTCCCTGTGATGGAGACCCGACCATGATCAAGCACCTTTCCATGAAACCCACCGGCTGGTTCCAGGTGGGGTGGAGCGAGGAAATTCCCCCCGGTGGCGTCAAGCCGCTGAAATACTTCGGCCAGGACCTGGTGGCCTTTCGCACCCTGGGGGGCGAGCTGTCGATCCTCGACGCCCATTGCCCCCACATGGGCGCCCACCTGGGCCACGGCGGCAAGGTGGTGGACGACTGCATCGCCTGCCCCTACCACGGCTGGCAGTTCGACGGCGCCGGGGCCAACGCCAAAATTCCCTACGAGGATTACACCGTCAACAAAAAGCTGCGCAAGTGGCATCTGATCGAAAAACACGACTGCATCTTCATGTGGCACGACCCCGCCGGCGGCCCGCCCCGGGAGGGCTGGCTCGCGGATCTCTTCGACCACGATACGGTGCCCGCCGACCCGGCGGACTTCTACCCCGCCTACCGCAACGGCGCCATCGTCTACAAGCCCAACGAGAAAATTCACCCCCAGATGATCAACGAGAACGGCGCCGACAGCGCCCATTTCAAGTACACCCACGGCGCGCCGGTGGACCCGATCATTCTCGGCTTCGATGGCAGCGGCCCCATCTGGCGATCGTCCTTCGGCTTTCGCTCCGCCAAGACTGGCCAGGTGGCCCTGACCCACTATGCCCGGGCATCTGGCATTGGCCTGTCGTTCACCGTGTTCCACCACCACGGCAGCGCCAAGGACAAGAATCTCAACTACGGCTTCAACCGCCGCCTGGTGCTGTCCGCCACCCCCATCGACGACGAGCGCACCGACCTGCGGGTGACCTATTTCTTCCCCCGGGATCACCGCTCACCGGAGGTGATGCCCCAATACGTGCGGGACGTGGCGGCCGAGACCGAGCGCCTCTTCGAGGAGGACGCCCGCATCTGGCGCCACCAGAAATTCATCCAGCGCCCGCTGTTTGCCAAGTCCGATGTGGAGATCTACACCGCCCTGCGCAAGTGGAGCGACCAGTTCTACGAAGCGGCGGGCCTGCCCGTTGGCCCCATGACCGTGGTGGATGAAAGTTGATGACTGCCGTGAATGCCGATACCGGAGGCAACCTGTTGTCCGCCCCCGGCCTGTGGATGTTGCTGGAACAGCGGGCTGCCCTGACACCGGACAGTGCGTTTCTGATTGAGGCGGCAACCGACACCCGGGTCAGCTTTGGCGAATTTCACCGCCGGGCCCTTGACCTTGCCGGCTGGCTCCACGGCCAGGGGGTGCGCCCAGGCAGCGTGGTGGCCTGGCAATTGCCCACCTCCATCCAGGCGCTGGTGCTGAGCTTTGCCCTGGCTCGGCTGGGTGCGATTCAGGCACCGATCATCCACCTCTATCGGGAGCGGGAGCTGACGGAAATCCTGCGCCAGGCGCGGGCGGCATGTCTGATCGTTCCCCCTGACGAGGCGCACCTGGCCATGGCGCAAGGGGTGGTGGCGGCACTGCCCGATTCACCCAGGGTGCTTTGTCTGCAACAAGAGCCGGTGAGCCCAGTGGCATTGCCAGCGTTTGCCGCCGATAAGGGCGACACGGTGCGCTGGTATTACTTCACCTCGGGCACCACGTCAAAGCCCAAGGGCGCCCGCCATACCGACCAGACCCTGATGGCCGCCAGTCGCCATATGGCCGTTGCCCTGGATGTGACGGAGGCCGATGTCGGCAGCATTGGTTACCCCATTGGCCATATCGGCGGCACCCTGTACTGCGGGATGGCACTGATGGCCGGTATGGCGGTGGTGCTGCTCGACAAATATATCCCCGCCAACGTGGTGGCGGCGTTTCGCCGTTACGGGGTGACCCTGGGCGGCGGCAGTACCGCCCATTACCAGATGCTGCTGGCGGAGCAGGAAAGGACAGGCGAAACGCCCCTGATCCCCACCATGGGGGTGCTGGCGGGCGGCGGCGCCGCGAAGCCCGCGGCACTCTTTGCACAGGTCAAGGCGCGGCTGGGGGCCACCATTGTGCACGCCTACGGCATGACCGAGGCGCCCATCTCCGCCAACAACAGCCGCCACGGCAGCGATGACCAGTTGACCCACAGCGATGGCAGGCCCATGCCGGGGCTGGAGGTGCGCATTGTCGACGCGGAGGGTGCCATTTTGCCGCCCGGCCAGAGCGGCGAAATCCTGCTGCGGGGCCCCAATGTCTGCAAGGGCTATCTCGACCCGCAGCAAACCGCGGAGGCCTTCGACAGCGAGGGGTTTCTGCGCACCGGCGATGTCGGCATGCTCCGCGCCGATGGCAATCTCTGTGTCACCGGGCGCATCAAGGACATCATCATTCGCAAGGGTGAGAACATCTCGGCCCGGGAGATCGAGGAGCTGTTGATCGATCATCCCGCGGTGCGCGATGTGGCGGTGATTGGCCTGCCGGATACCGAGCGGGGCGAGCTGGTGTGCGCGGTTGTGGAGCTGGAGGATGGCGCCAAAACACTCTCCTTTGACGATATGGTGAGTCACCTCGCGGCAAAACACCTGATGCGCCAGAAAATCCCCGAGCGCCTCGAAATCATCGACTGCCTCCCCCGCAACGAGGGCCTGCAAAAGGTGGTGAAGACCGAACTCAAGGCCCGCTTTGCGGCCAGCTGAAGGAACCCCAATGGACACCGCGCTGGAAAAACGTCTGCAACGGGTCGAGGACATCCTCGCCATTCAACAGCTGTTCATCGACTACGGCCATTACCTCGATGCCGGTTTGTTCGACGACTACGCCGCCCTGTTCGCCGCGGATGGCAAGGTGCAGCTCGGCCCCATGGGCGTGGCCCAGGGCCGCGAGGCCATCCGCGAATTGATGACCCGGGCCCTCGGCGATCAGGTGGGCAAGAGTTTCCACATCATCAGCAGCCCCCGCATCGCCTTCGAGGACGACGACCGGGCAACCTCCGAGGTGATGTGGACGGTGATCGATCGCACCGACAAGGATCGCCCGGTGGTGACCATGATCGGCCGCCACCGGGACATTCTGGTGCGGGAGGCCGGGCAATGGCGCTTCCTGCGGCGGCGGGGTTATGTGGATATTCCAGGGGCTCTGCCGGGGATCGGGTAATCCCTCACACACCCGTGACCATATAGCCGCCATCCACTGGCAGTATCGCGCCGTTGACGAAGCTGGCGGCGGGGGATACCAGAAAGACGATGGCCGCGGCGATCTCCTCCGGTTTGCCCCACCGCCCCAGGGGTGTGCGGTGCAACACCCGCGCGATGTAGGCGTCATCGCCGTGGAGACCGCTGGTCATGGGGGTATCGATCCAGCCCGGCGCCACGGCGTTAACTCTGACCCCTTCCCGACCCCATGCGATGGCCAGGGACTTGGTGAGCTGGGCGACGCCGCCCTTGCTGGCGGCGTAGGCGGGCCCCGTGCCGGTGCCGAAGAAGCTCATCACCGAGGCGATATTGACGATGCGGCCGCCGCTTGCCACCAGCAGGTCCCGGGCGGCGTAGCAGCAGCGCATGGTGCCGTGGAGGTTGATGTCGAGGGTCTTCATGAAGCCCTCCTCGGTAAAGTCGTCGCCGCTGCGGCCGACACCGGCGCAGTTCACCAGCACATCGAGACGGGGCAGGGCCGCCACGAGGTCTGTCACCCCGTCGCCATCCCCCACGTCGAGTCGGACCACGTCGATGCCCCCCATGGCGGCATCGCTCTGGGCACTGGCCAGCTCGCCCTCGGTGAGGCCCGTGGCGGTGACGGTGTAGCCGGCGTCCCGGAGGGCGATGGCGGTGGCGCGGCCTATGCCGCTGGCGCCACCGGTGACCAGAGCGCCTGGGGTTTGGGTGTCGGTCATGGCGGATTCCTCAGGACAGGCCGCGCACGGGCACCAGGGCGCCGTGGATGGCCCGGGCGGCGTCGGATGCCAGGAAGCAGATCACCCGGGCGAGGTCCGCCGGTGCCACCCATTTGGCGGGATCGGCATCGGGCATGTCCTTGCGATTGGCGGGGGTGTCGATGATGCTCGGCAGCACCGCGTTGACGTTGATGCCCCGCTCCCGCAGTTCCGCGGAGAGGCTCTCGGTAAGGCGCATCACCACGCTTTTGGAGGCCCCGTAGGCGCCGAGCTGGGCCTGGCCCTGGACCGCCCCCAGGGCGCCCACATTGACGATGGTGCCGCGCCCCTGGGCGAGCATTTTCGGCACCACCGCCGCCACCATGGAGCGCAGGGTCTGGACGTTGATGCGGAACATGGCGTCCCACCCGTCGTCGCCGATGTCGTGGGCGGGGCCCATGTGAAAGCCGCCGGCGAGGTTCATGAGGCCGTCGATATGGCCCATGCGCGCCACCTCCCGGGCGGTGGCAGCGGTGTCGGTGAGGTCGAAGGCGAACTTTTCCTCCCCGGGGGCAAAATCTGCGGGAAAGGCCAGGTCCACCAGCAGGGGCGTTCCCCCCTGGGCAATGACGGCGGCGGTGACCGCGCGACCGAGGCCGCCGGCGGCGCCGGTGATGACGATGCGTTTGCCGGAAAGATCCATGGTGAACTCCTGTGTCGCATTGATGGGGGTTTTGGCAGTATGGGCGGGCCAATAACTGACATTGTGTCAGCATGGTAGATGCAGGGCCGGCCAGGTTCAAGGGCATTGGCGGGGCGGGCCCCATTGTAGACAGCGACTAGTGGTGGCGATTGACGCTGCTTCGGCGCGGGGACTATGTTGGCGCTGGCACCGATCACCGACCATCGGTCACGCAAAGGATAATCGAGGAGAGTTACCGCCATGCTGCAAGCCTTTTCCGGGGATATCCCCGCCCACGTTCCCAGGGAACTGGTGACGTCCTACCCCCTGCGCCTCGGCGCCGTCACCTACGACAACCCCTTTACCACCATCGTCCCGGCCATGCACAAGGGGCCGGCGGCCTTCTGGGCGCCGGATGCGTCCTCCGGCATTTCCCCCGCCTGGGTGTTCCGCCGCGCCGAGGATATCACCCGCATCTACCTGGACACCGAGCATTTTTCCAGCAAGGATTTCGCACCCTTTTCGACCCTGCTGGGGGAGAGCTGGGGTGTCTACCCGGTGGAGGCGGATCCGCCGATCCACAATGATTACCGCGCCCTGTTCACGCCGCTGTTCACCCCCAAGCGGGTGGCGGAGCTGAACGACGGCGTGCGCAGCCATGCGCGGCGCTATATCGACCGCTTCAAGGGCAAGAACAGTTGCGAATTCATCGGCGAATTTGCCGCGCGCTTTCCCATCGCGGTATTCCTCGAGCTGTTCGGCCTGCCCATCGACGAGGTGGAGCAGTTCCTCGCCTGGGAGGACGATCTGCTCCACAACCCGGATATCCCCGCCATCGCCGGTGCCACCCGGGCGGTGAAGGATTACGTGATGGGTGTGGTGCGCCAGCGCCGGGAAAATCCCCGGGACGATCTCATCACCTACTTCGCCAACTGCAAGGTGGGCAACCGCCCGGCCACCGACGACGAGATCTGGGGGTTTTGCTTCAACCTCTACCTGGGGGGCCTGGATACGGTCACCACCAACCTCGGCTGGCAGTTCCGCCACCTGGCGACCCATCCGGAGCACCAGGAGGCGCTGCGCGCCAACCCGGCGCTGATCCCCGACGCGGTGGAGGAAATGCTGCGGGCGTTCTCGGCGGTGACCACCGGGCGGCAGTGCATCAAGCCGGTGACCATCGGCGGCGTGCAGCTGATGCCCGGGGACAAGATCATGCTGTCCACCACCCTCGGCAGCACCGATCCGGAGGTCTACGAGGATCCCTTCGAGGTGCGCCTCGACCGCAAGCCCCGTCACCTGGCCTTCGGCTCCGGCGTCCACAACTGCGTGGGCCTGCGCCTCGCCCGCCGCGAGTTGCATGTCGCCCTGGAGGAAGTGCTCGCCGCGCTGCCCAGCTTCCGCCTCGCGCCGGATGCGAAAATCCTCACCCGTCTCGGTGGGGTGATGGCGATGGATTCGCTGCCGTTGGTGTGGTGATGCTTTGGGTCGGACGTCTGACGCTGGACGTCTGACGCAAAGGCGCCGAGACGAACTGAAGTGGCAATACCCTGGTTTGATGGATCAGTGTCGGCTGCCTCTGCTTGCTGACCCGTCTTGGCGTCAGACGTCCAGCGTCAGACGTCAGACCTAAAACCCAAAACACTCTTCGCCAGAATATCCCGCTGCACCTCGTTGCACCCGGCGTAGATGGTGCCGGGCCGCGCCATGGCGTATTGCCAGTAGAGATCCGTCCGGGTATCGCCGAGGGTGACCGGGGCGGCGATGGCGGCGAAGTCCTCCCCCAGCTCCAGGTTGAATTCGGTGATGCGCTGGGTCAGCTCGGTGATGTATACCTTGAGGGCGGAGGCCTCGGGGCCGATCTGTTCGCCCCCTTCCACCCGCCGGCAGATGGCTTCGTACCATTGGCGGTAGTCGTGCAGGTCGGTGGCCAGCCGGGCGAGGCGGTCCATCACGCCGCTGTCCCCCATGCAGCCGGTTGCCACCACCAGGCGTTCCGCCAGCATCATGGCCTTGATGGCGAGGTTGGGGCTCGCCAGCCAGATGCGCTCGTGGCCGAGCAGGGCCTTGGCCACGGTCCAGCCCTCGTCGAGGGGGCCGACGAGGTTGTCCGCGGGTACCTTGACGTCGGTGAAGAACACCTCGCACAGCTCCTCCTCGCCGGCGATGTGGCGAATGGGGCGAATCTCCACCCCCGGGAGGCCAAGGTCGATCAGCAGGAAGCTGATGCCCTGCTGTTTTCTGTCGTAGTTGCCGGTGCGCACCAGGGCGTAGCAGTGGGTGGCCTCCATGGCGAGGGTGGTCCAGATCTTCTGGCCGTTGACGACGAAGTGGTCCCCCTCCCGCACCGCGCGGGTTTTCAGGCTGGCGAGGTCGGAGCCCGCGTTGGGCTCGGAGTAGCCCTGGGCCCAGTAGTCCTCGCAGGCGAGGATGCGGGGCAGGTAGTGCTGCTTCTGTGCCTCGCTGCCGTACTTCATCAGGGTGGGGCCGAGCTGGGTGACGCCGTTGTCGATCATCCGCGCCACGCCGATGCGCTCCATCTCGTCGTTGTAGATACGCTGCTTGCGGAACGACAGCCCGAGGCCGCCGTACTGCCGGGGCCACTCCGGGGCTCGCCAGCCGTGGCGGTGCACCAGGCTCATCCAGCGGCGGGTCTCGGCGCCGTTCATGCGCCGGAAGGGGCGCAGGTGGTCCTGGCGCAGGTCGGCGGGGTAGTGGGCCTCGAGAAAGGCGCGAAAGCGCCCACGAAACACCGCGTCCGGCAGGGCGTTGATGTCCTCGTCGGGGGCCACGGACATGGCGGGGTCGAGCGCCGGGGCGCCGTCCGCCGGGGTCAGGTCGAGGGTCTGGGCGGCCATGAAGGCGCGGCGCTGACGCTGGGCGCCCCCCAGCCAGGCGGCGCCGAACAGCGCGGCCCGCAGGTAGTGGCCGACGCCCCCTTCCTCCACGAAGCCCATGGCGCCGTGCATCTGGATGGCTTCCCGGGCCACCGCCAGGGCGGTATCGGCGCAGCGCGCCTTGGCGGCGGCGATGGCGGCCAGGGTGGCGGTGTCCGCCGGGTCGCGCTGGAAGGCGTCGAGGGCGTGGCGCCAGCTGGCGTTGGCCAGTTCGAGGGCGATGCGGAGATCGACGCAGCGGTGGCGCAGGGCCTGGAAGGCGGCGAGGGGCTTGCCGAACTGCTGGCGATCCCGCAGGTGGCCCAAGGTCTTGTCGAGGCAGCTCGATGCCACGCCGCTCAACCAGGCGCCCATGGCGATGCGACCGCTGGCGAGGGCGGCATCCATCGCCGCGAGGGCCGCCTCGCCGCTGGAGAGCACCTGATCCGGGGTCACCGGAACCCGGGCGAAGACGACGGTTGCCAGGCTGCCCTGGCCCGCCGCCTGGCGGTCGAGGGTCACCCCGGGGGCATTGGCGGGCACGGCGGCAAGCAAAGGGTCGCCCGCGCCGTCCCGGGCGAGGACCAGCAGGGTGCCGTCGGCGGAGGGGTCCGCCACGAACAGCTTGACGCCGTCCAGCAGGCCGTCGACCCAGCGGGTGGCGGTGCTGGCGGCGGCGTCGAGTTGGCCCGGTTGCTCCTGCCAGGCGAGGGTGAGCGCCTCTTCCCCCGCCGCCAGCCGTGCGGCGAGGCCCGCGGCCAGGGGCGCGGTGGCGCAGCGGGCGAGCACCACGGAGGGCAGCAGGGCGCAGGGAACATAGGGCGCGGGCAGCAACCAGCGTCCGAGGCCGCCGGCGATGACCGTGGCCTCGGCGGCGCCGAGACCCGCGCCGCCCAAGGATTCGGGCAGGGCGAGGCCCAGCCAGCCGAGTTCCGCCATGGCCTCCCACAGGCTGTTGTCCAGGGGGCGGGGCGGATTGTCCACGCCGTCGTTGGGCAGGGGGTGCTGGGCGCGCCAGTCGCGGCAGAAGCTGTCGAGGCTGTCGAGGAGGAGGGCGTTGAGTTCGGTATCCTGGGTCATGTCGGGTGGAGGGCCATGGCTCGTTGAATCGGGGCGGGTTGTTGTATCGCTGCAGCGACTGTGTAGAATAGCTGACATAGTGTAAGTTTTGTTGCCGGCGGTCAACAGCGGACCTGCCAAACATCGGTCATATCGAACATCAGCCAGACCAAACATCAGCCATAGAAGGAAGCCAAACCATGATTCGCGGTCTCGAACCCGGGCGCAGGCCCGCCCTGCTGATCAGTGAATGCCAGCGCGGGGTGATCGAACACGGCATGACGGATTTCGAGGGTCTCGCCGACCAGGTTCGGGAGCGGGGCATTCTGCCCCGCATCGCGGCCCTGGCTGCCCTGTTCCGGGCCCAGGGCTGGCCGGTGTTCCACCTCCATGTGGCCCACAATCCCGACTATTCCGAGCTGCCCATCACCAGCCTGATCATGTCCCGCAGCCGCAAGAACGGCCGCATGCGCCAGGGCATGGTGGATGTCGATTCGGTGCCGGAAGTCGCGCCCGAGCCGGGGGATATCGTCCACAGCCGCCCCTACAGCCTGCTGGGCTTCAACGGCACCGACCTGGATACCCGCCTGCGCCATCGCGGCGTGGACACCCTGGTGGTGACCGGGGTGTCCACCAATATCGCCATCAACGGCCTGGCCCTGTGCGGGTCGGACCTGGGCTACCAGGTGGTGGTGCCGGAGGATTGCACCGCGGGGGCCAGCGCCGAAACCCACGCCTTTATGGTCAGTAACGCGCTGCCGCTGTATTCGACGCTGACGTCCAGTGCCGCTATTCTGGACGTGCTCGGTGCCCCGGGGGATAACTCTCCCCGCTGAGTTGTTCTCCGATAATAACTGACGTATGATTAGTTTTTGTGGCGGCCGGCGCGGCAAGGCGGGCGCCCGATAACGACAACAGTGATACATGCCAGGGCCTGAGGGCCGACAGGGTAGGAGCCAGTGAACATGAACACGCAACAGCGTTACGCGGAAACCCTCACCGAAGTTCGCCCGGACTTCATCGACCATCGCCGCTACACCTCCCCGGAGTTCGCCCGCCTCGAAATGGCGCGGATCTGGACCGCCACCTGGCACTGGGCCTGCCGCGAGGAGGACATCCCCCAGGTGGGCGACTACTTCGCCTACGACATCGGCGATCAGGCGGTGATCCTGGTGCGCACCGGGCCGGACAGCATCGAAGCCTTCCATAACGTCTGCCCCCACCGGGGCCGGCGGCTGCTGTCCGGCAAGGGCCGGATCACCAAGTTCCACTGTATTTTCCATGCCTGGCAGTGGGACCTGCACGGCAACAACACCCGGGTGCTCGACCGCGAGCAGTGGCAGGGCTGCCCCGATATGACCGACGCCGACGTGGCCCTGTCCCGGGTCCATGTGGCCCGCTGGGCGGGTTTCGTGTTCATCAACATGAGCGCGGATCCGGAGCCCTTCGACAGATTCATCCAGCCCGCGGCCGCCGACCTCGAGTTCCTGCGCATGGAGGACATGCGCTACTGCTGGCACAAGGCCATCCGCGTCAAGGCCAACTGGAAGACGGCCCAGGAAGCCTTCATGGAGAGCTACCATATCCTCGGCACCCACCCCCAGTTCCTCCAGTACAACGACGACGTCAACTTCAGCTACGCCGAAGGCCGCCACGGCAAGCACCACTGGGTCTATGAGTTGCCCCCGGGCTCCCCCTCCCGTCGCCTCGACAAGCCGCAACCGGATCTCGAGGGATGGCGGGAGAACTACGCCACCCTGCAGGCGGTGTTCGCCGACCAGCTCGGCCTCGCCGGTGGCGACGGCCAGTTCACGGCCCGCTCCCTCAACGCCGCCGAGGCCGCCGTGCGCGCCCTGCCCCCCGGCAGTTCGGTGGAGGAGGCCATGACCGCCGGCTTCCTGGCCATGAAGGACGCCGCGGAAAAGGACGGCGCCTACTTCCCCGTGATTCCGCCGGAGCGGCTGGCAACCGTCGGCCACGACTGGAACATCTTCCCCAACATGTGCGTGGTGTGGGGGGCCGATGGCACCCTGATCTTCCGTGGCCGCCCCGACCCGGAGGACCCGTTCAATCCCGACCGCGCCATCCTCGACATGATCAGCCTGCTGCACTGGGGCAAGGGCAAGGAGCCGAAGGTGGAGACCGATCATATTTACGACTGGCGCGCCCAGAAGGACCTCATCCCCAAACTGCTGCAACAGGATCTCGGCAACATCGAGGAGGTGCAGCGGGGCATGCACTCCGTGGGCCTTCGGGGCCTGAGGCCCAACCCGGTGCAGGAGGTGCAGATCAGCCATTTCCACGAGGTGATCAACAGCTACCTGTTTGGCGAGGGGGCGCGGGAGTTCGATGGACAGTAACCACGCCGCGGCCTATGTGAAGGAGCCCCTGCGGGTCCGCGACGCCAGCGAGGTGCAGTGGCAGGAAGGCGCCGACGTGGTGGTGGTGGGCTACGGCGGCGCCGGTGTCTGCGCCGCCCTCGAAGCCCGCGCCGCGGGCGCCGATGTGCTCGCCCTCGACCGCTTCGAGGGCGGTGGCGCCACCACCCTCAGCGGCGGTATCTACTACGGCGGCGGCACCCCTTACCAGAAGGCGGGGGGCTGGGACGACAACCCCGAGGAGATGTACAAGTACCTCAAGAAGGAGGTGGGAGACGTGGTGCGGGACGACACCCTGCGCCGCTATTGCGAGGAGAGCAGTGTCAACATGGCCTGGCTCGAAACCCACGGCGTCCGCTTCGGTTCGCGGATCTACGAGGGCAAGCGCTCCTACCCCCCCAAGGGTTACGATATCTACTACTCCGGCAACGAGTTCGCCCCGGACTACGCCAGCGTCGCCCACCCCGCGCCCCGCGGGCACAAGGTGGCGGGCCCCGGCTACACCGGCGGCGTGCTGTTCAATACCCTGGCAAGATCCGCCGCCGACAAGGGCGTGCGCTTTCACAGCCACAGCCTGGTCGACCGCCTGGTGGTGGATGCCGAGAACCGGGTGATCGGCGTCGAGGTGCTGCGGCTGGAGCCCGGCTCCGAGCCCTGGAAGGCTCACCGCAAGCTGATTCGCAGGGTCAACGCCTTCCAGCGCTTCATCGAAAAGCCGTCCCTGGCGTCCGCCGCCAAGGTGCGGGAGATCGAGCAGGCCCACGGCAAGCCGGTGCTGATCCGCGCCCGCAAGGGGGTGGTGCTGACCACCGGCAGCTTCGCTTTCAACCGCGAGATGGTGCGCCACCACGCCCCCAAGTTCGCCGCTGCCATGCCCCTTGGCACCATCAGCTGCGACGGCAGCGGCGTGGTGCTGGGGGAGAGCGTCGGCGCCGCCCTCGGGCGCATGGACTCCGTCACCGCCTGGCGCTCCATCAGCCCGCCGCTGCAGTTCGTGCAGGGGCTGGTGGTCAACAAGGCGGGCCGGCGCTTCGTCGCCGAGGACGTGTACTTGGGGCGCCTCGGCCACGAACTGGCCCAGCAGCCGGAACAGCGGGCCTGGGTGGTGATCGACAGCAAGGCCTACTGGTCCGCCTACAAGGACACCATTCCCCGCCCCGGGGAGGAGGGCTTTTTGGAGTTTCGCGGACCGCTCCTTATGAACCTGCTGTTCAACAGCACCCGCGGCAGGACCCTGGCGCAGCTGGCACAAAAGCTCGGCGTCGACCCCGCTGGCCTCGAGGCGGAGGTGGCCGACTACAATGCCGGTGCCGCCGCCGGCAACGATCGCTTCAAAAAGAAGTACAGTAACTGCAAACCCCTGGGGCCCGGTCCCTACTGGGCCATCGACATTTCCGTGGGCAGCAAGAAATTCCCGTGCCCCACCATCCCCATGGGCGGGCTGGCGGTGGACGAGGACAGCGGCCAGGTTGTGGGGCAGGGGGGCGCGCCCATCCCCGGGCTATACGCCGCCGGCCGCGCCGCCATGGGAGTGCCCGCGGGCTTCTATGTCAGCGGCTCCTCCATCGCCGACTGCGTGTTTTCCGGCCGCCGCGCCGGGCAACACGCCGCCAGCCAGGGGGACGAAGGCGCCCCGGAATCGCGCGCCAGCGCCTAAACGCATTTCCCATCGAGGAGAACACCATGACGTCAGCCAACCCGGTCCAGCCCGACAAGACGGTGCTGCTGGACATGTACAGCAAGATGTCGTTGATCAAGCACAACGACGAAACCGCCCGCAAGCTACTTATGTCGGGCCGCCTGCCGATGATCTACTACTCTCCCCGGGGCCAGGAAGTGATCCCCTCCGCGGTATCGGTCAACCTGCGGCGGGACGACTACATCTGCACCATCTACCGCGGCACCCACGACATGCTGGCCAAGGGCGTGCCCCTCGACGCGCTCTGGGCGGAGCTGGCGGGGCGCGCCACCGGCACCTGCAAGGGCAAGGGCGGGCCGATGCACATCACCCATCCGGAAAGCGGCTGCATGATCACCACCGGCATCGTCGGCTCCAGCATGCCCATCGCCAACGGCCTTGCCCTGGCGTCCCAGATCAAGGGTGACGGCCGGGTGACGGTGGCCTACTTCGGCGATGCCGCCTCCAATATCGGTGCCTTCCACGAGGCCCTCAACATGGCCTCCGTGTGGAAGTTGCCGGTGGTGTTCGTGTGCCAGAACAACCGCTACGGCGAGCACACCAAGTTCGAGAAAGCCACCGCCGTGGCGAAGGTCTCGGACCGCGCGGCGAGCTACTCCATGCCCGGTATCCACGTCGATGGCAACGACCCCCTCGCCATGCACGCCGCGGCCAGGGAAGCCATCGAGCGCGCCCGGGCCGGCGAGGGCCCCACCCTGATCGAGGCGGTGACGTTCCGCTTCTTCGGCCATGTGTTCGGCGACGCCGACGGCTACATGGACAAGGACGAGAAAGCCGCCGCCATGGCCGCCGACCCGGTGCCCCGCTACCGGCAGTGGCTGATGGACCAGGGCCATGCCAGCGAGGCGGAGCTCGCCGCCATCGACACCGGCCACGAGAGTGCCATCAAGGCGGCGGTGGAAAAGGCCCTGGCGGCCCCCTGGCCGGATCCGTCCGAGCTCTACAAAGATGTGTTCACCCACGAACTCGCCCCGGCCTGAGGAACGACCCATGAGCAAACAGATCACCACCCTGCAGGCCATCAACGAGGCGCTCCACCACGCCATGGAGAGCGATCCCACCGTGCTGCTGTTCGGCGAGGATGTCGCCGATCCGGAGGAGGGGGGCGTCAACGGCGCCAGCAAGGGGCTGTCCACCCGCTTTGGCGACCTGCGGGTGCGCTCGACGCCCATTTCCGAGCAGGCCATCATCGGCGCCGCCATCGGCGCGGCCATGGCGGGCATGCGGCCCATCGCCGAGATCATGCTGATGAACTTCATGACCGTGGCCATGGACATGATCACCAACCACGCCGCCAAGCTGCGCTTCATGTCCGGCGGCCAGACCGCCGTGCCCCTCACCATCCGCTGCACTACCGGCGCGGGTTTCGGCACCGCCGGCCAGCACGCCGACTACCTCGAGGCCTGGTTCGCCCACACCCCCGGGCTCAAGGTGGTGACCGGCGCCACCCCGGCGGAGGTGTCGGGCCTGCTCAATGCCTGCATCTTCGACGACGACCCCTGTATCTTCATCGAGAACCTCCCCGCCTACTGGCAGAAGGGCGAGGCCCCCGCCGATCCCGGCGCCCGCATTCCCCTCGGCCAGGCCCGCACCGTGCGGGACGGCGGCGATGTCACCGTGATCACCTATGGCCCCCAGGTGGCGGTGGCCAGCGCCGCGGCGGAGCAGCTGGCGGGGGAGGGCATCGGCGTCGAGGTCATCGACCTGCGCACCATCGTGCCCTGGGACCGGGACACCGTGCTCAATGCCGTGGCGAGGACCAACCGCGCCGTGGTCACCCACGAGGCCGTCAGGGCGTTCGGCGTGGGTGCCGAGATCGCCTCGGTGATCCACGAGGAACTGTTCGGCCAGCTCCGCGCCCCGGTGCAGCGGGTCGGTGCCCCGAGTTCCGCGGTGCCGTACTCGAACCCCCTGGAAAAGGCCTTCATGCCCGATGCCGACAAGGTGATCGCGGCGATCCGCAAGACACTGAACTGACCAGCGCTCGACCCGAGCCAGACCGGAGAAAACAGCATGACCACAGACGTACTGGTGCCCAAAATCGGCTTTTCGATGCAGGAGGGCACCCTCACCGAATGGCTGGTGGAGGACGGCGCCACGGTAGCCGAGGGCCAGCCCATCTATTCCCTTGAGAGCGACAAATCCATCAACGAGGTGGAATCCCCCGCCAGCGGCACCCTGAGAATTCTCATGCAGCCCGGCGATGATCCCATCCCGGTGGGCACCAAGGTGGCGGAGATTTCCTGATCCCATGAGCGAGCAAAAGCCCTTCTGGGAAAAACTGCCCCCCTGGCCCGAAGGGGATTTCAGTGTCTTTGGCGAGGTGGAGGAGACCAGTCTGTCCCGCATCCAGGGGCTCACCGCCGGTTTCATGAGCCGCAACTGGCTGAGCATCCCCCACGTCACCCACCACGACGATGTGGATACCACCGCCCTCGAGGCTTACCGCCAGGGGCTCGATGTGAAGGTGTCGCCCTTGGCGTTTTTCGCCAAGGGGCTGGTGGCCTGTCTCAGGGCCTTCCCCCACTTCAACGCATCCCTGGATGGCAGTGGGAAAAAACTCATTCTCAAAAAGTATTTCCATATCGGCATCGCCATCGATACCCCCAATGGCCTGCTGGTGGGGGTGGTGCGGGATTGCGACAAAAAGCCCCTGCGCCAGCTGTCCACGGAGATTGCCGAGCTGTCCGCCAAGGCCCGGGAGAAGGGCCTGTCCCTCGCCGAGATGAGTGGCGGCAGCATGACCATCAGCTCCCTGGGCGGCATCGGCGGCACCGGCTTCACGCCGATCATCAACGCCCCGGAGGTGGCCATCCTCGGCGTCACCCGCAGCGACTGGAAACCGACCCGGGGCGCGGGGGATCAGCCCCTGTGGCGCCACAAGACCCCCTTTTCCCTCAGCTATGACCACCGGGTGATCAACGGCGCCGACGCCGCCCGCTTCCTCCGTCACCTGGAGTCGGTGCTGGAGAAACCCCAAGAACTGGATGTCCAAACGTAACGCCCGGGCCCGATGGCCCGCAGGAGAAAAGCCATGAAAGTTCGCGCACCCCGCTGGGATTTTGCCAAGATTCGCGCCAAGTGGGCGCCAGTACCGGAGTTCGCCCAGTCCTACAATGCCTTTTCCATTGTCCCGGCCCATATCGAGCCGTACCTGATGAAGGTGATGCGGCGGGCCAAGGATGTGCTCGATCCCAAGCACGAAAAGCTGCACCAGGATATCGCCATCTTCAACAAGCAGGAGATGGAGCACTGCAAGAACCACGTGGCCTTCAACCAGGCCCTCTACGAGCAGGGTTACGAGGGCCTTAGGGCCGTCGAAAAGCCCTACCAGCAGGACTACGTGCGCTTTCTCAAGGAAAAGTCCCTGCGCTTCAATGTCGCCTACTGCGAGGGTTTCGAGGCCATGGGCTCCACCGCAGCCCAGGTGATCTTCGAGGATCTCGACGAGTACCTCGAAGGGGCCGATTCCGATGCCCTGGAGTTGTGGAAGTGGCATCTGGCGGAGGAGTTCGAACACCGCGAGGTGTGCTACCAGGTCTACAAGACCCTCTACGGCAATGGCCTTTTCGCCTGGCTCTATCGGGTGGCGGTGTTCGTCTACGCCGTGGTGCATATCCGCGGCTATACGGCCAAGGCCCAGGAATACCTGCTGGGGGTCGACCGCGCCACCATGACCGAAGAGGAGCGCCAGGCCTCCATCGCCCGGGAAAAGGCCATGATGAAGAAGGTGGCCAAGGCCAGCAAGAAGCATCTGATCAAGGTATTTTCCCCCTGGTACGACCCGGGCAAGAAGGTGCCGCCCCCGGGGATGCAGGCCATCCTCGATCGCTACGAGACACCCCAGGCCGCCAGCTAGCCCCAAAGCCCCCTACAGCGATCCCGGGTTTTCCCGGGATCTTTTTTCCCGCAGGGTCCGGCGCCCGGGGCCATCCCGCAAGCCCCCGCCACGAAAGCCGCCGGCCAACAATTGACAGGTGAACAATGACCATCCCCAAGGATTATCTCCACCACGAATCCCCGAGCGCCTTCGTCAATCACATCGGCAAGATCCACCACAAGCGCTGCGTCGGCGCGGACGGTGTCGAGGAGGTGTGGTCCGCCCTCGAAATCCAGAAGCATCATGTCAACGCCTGGGGCTTCTGCCACGGCGCGGTGATGAGCAGCATGGCGGAAATCGGCACCGCCGCCCCCGCCTGGGATCCGGACGGCCCTCCGGTGGTGGCCATCGAGCTCAACCTGCAATTTATCCGCGCCCCAAAACTGGGGGAGCTGCTGGAAGTCTGCGGCACCGTTTCCCAGCGCACCCGCAGCCTGGTGTTTTCCCAGGCCAAGGCCTACGCGGGGGGTGAACTGGTGTTCACCGCCTCGTCCATTCAAAAAATTCTCAAAGCCTGACGACCCCGGGCACCCTGCGGTGAGGCTGTCCCGGGACGGGGTGCTCATTCTCGCCCTCAGCCTGCTGTCGGCCCTGACGCCCCTGGCCATCGACATGGCCCTGCCGGGTTTCCAGCACCTGGAGCGGGATCTCGGTCTGGCCCCGGGTGGCGGGGCCGGGACCGTGGGGATCTTCCTGCTGGGCTACGCCCTCGGGCCCCTGTGGTTCGGCCCCCTGTCGGACAGCCTCGGTCGCAAGCCGGTGCTGTATGCCGGTGTTCTGCTGTTCTCCGCCGGCGGCATGCTGTGCTTCGCCGCCACCCGGGGGGACCTGTTCATGGCCGGGCGCCTGGTGCAGGGGGTGGGGGCCGGTATCTGCTCGGCGATACCCCTTGCGGTGGTGCGTGACCGCTTCGAGGGCCTGCGGGGCCGCCGGGTGCTGACCCTGATCACCCTGGTGATGGGGATAGCGCCGGTGGTGGCGCCCCTGATAGGCAGCCTGGTGGTGGCGAGCCTCGGCTGGCGGCATGTGTTCTCGGTACTTTGGATCATCGGGCTGCTGTTGCTGGTGTTCGTCGCCCTGGGGCTCGGAGAGTCCCGCCCGCCGAGCGGCGCCGGGGCCGCCATTCGCCCCATGGTGCGGGCCTATGGGGAGGCCCTCGGCAACCGCCTGTTCCTCGGCTATACCCTCGGCAACGGCTTCAGCGTGGCCTGCATGTTTGCCTTTATCGCCGCCTCGCCCGCCGTCTTCATGGGGCAGTACGGCATATCGGTGGCCGGCTATGGGATGATCTTCGCCGCCATCGCCGCTGGCATCATGGCGGGTGCGCTCTTCAACGATCGGCTGCTGGCGGCGGGGCTCTCTCCCCGGATGATCCTGGTGGGGGCGCTGCTGGGCAGCGCGGGCTCGGCGCTGCTGTTGCTGGCATCGGGACTCGCCGGCGCGGGGAGCGCCGCCACGACCCTCGGCCTTCTGGTCATCAACAACCTGTGCAGTGGCTTGATTCGGCCCAATGCCACCCACGAGGCGATGCAACCGCTGCCCCATATTGCCGGCAGTGCCTCGGCGCTGTTTCGCGGCGCGCAAATGTTGTTCGGGGCGCTGGCGGCGGCCTGGGTGGGGGCGGCCGCCAGCGGGCAGGCGCTGACGGCCATGGGCGCGGTCATGTCCTTCGCGGCGCTGCTGGCGCTGGCGAGTTTCAGGTGGGCCCATCGCCCGGGGCCCTGAGATTCTTCTCCCTCGATAACGTACCGCGCCCCGGCGCCCCGGCCATCTTGACATGCTAACATATTAGAATTATAAGATCCCAGGACAGAGCGCCCCCGGGGCGTCGGCAATAACAGGGGTGGACGAGTTGGAGACAGCAAGGCGGGTCCTGGTGGTGGGCGGCGGGCCGGTGGGCATGACCCTGGCCCAGGCCCTCGGCCAGTACGGAATCCCGGTGACATTGGCGGAAAGAAATCCCGCCACCACCACCCATCCCAAGATGGACATCACCAATGCCCGCAGCATGGAGATGTTCAGAAAGCTCGGCCTTGCCGATGCCCTGCGGGCGGTGGCGGTACCCGATGAAAATCCCTTCGACGTTTCCTGGATCACCCGGCTCACGGGCCATGAGTTGCACCGTTTTCGCTATCCCAGCGCCGCCGAGTGCCACGAGCGGATGCGCCGGGTCAACGACGGTTCGCAACCCTCGGAGGCCCCGATGCGGGTATCCCAGGTGCTCATCGAGCCGGTGCTGAAAAAGGCCATCGAGGATCACCCCCTGATCGAGGTGCTGTTCGGTTGGGAGTTCGAACAGTTCAGTGCCGAGGCCTGGGGCGTCACCGCCCGGGTGCGCAACGCCGCGGGGGAAGCCCGCCACATCTCCGCCGACTACCTGGTGGGTTGCGACGGCGGCGGCAGTCAGGTGCGCAGGCAGCTGGATATCCCCCTGTCCGGCAGGGCGCGGGTGGCGCGGCGGTTCATCACCCATTTTCGATCCGACGCTCGGGAGTGGCTGCAGCGTTGGGGCAAGGCCTGGCACTACCAGTCCAACCGGGGCACCCTGGTGGCCCAGAACGACAGGGATACCTGGACCCTTCTGTCCCGTTTTCCCGACGACGTCGACCCGGCGGCGGTCGATCCCGGGCGCCTTATCGCCGATTTCGTCGGGCGCCCCATCCCCCACCGCATCCTGGTGGCCAACAGCTGGACGCCCCACCTGCTGGTGGCCGACCGTTACCGCCAGGGCCGGGTGTTTCTCGCCGGGGACGCGGTCCACCAGTACATTCCCACCGGCGGTTACGGCATGAATACCGGTATCGGCGATGCCTTCGACCTGTCCTGGAAGCTCGCCGCAGTGCTCCACGGCTTTGGTGGCGAGGGCCTGCTCGACAGCTACGAGCGGGAGCGGCGCCCGGTGGGTCTGGCCAATTGCGCCGGCTCCGAGCGCCACAACGGCGTGCGCCTGGAGATCGCGGGGCTCTATTCCCCGCTGCTCGACGAGGCGGGGAGCGCCGGGGCCGCCGAGCGGCGCCGCGTGGCGGATCGCATCGCGGCCCTCGGCAACGCCGAGAACGAATGCGCCGGCCTTGAGCTTGGCTACAGCTACGGGGACTCGCCCATCGTCATGGCGGAACCCGGGGCGGTGCCCCTTGCCCCGGACCCGCTGGTCTACCGCCCGAGCGCAGGGCCCGGGGCCCGCTTGCCCAGCGTCTTCCTCCGCGACGGCGAAAACCTTTACCACAGCCTCGGTCCCTGGTTCACCCTGCTGTGCCTGCGACCGGGGGACGCCGACACCATGGTGCAAGCGGCGAAGGCGCTGGGCATGCCGCTGCGGATCAAGACACTGGAATCGGGCCTCGACGTCCTCTACGGCGCGGCCTGCGTGCTGGTCAGGCCGGATCACCACGTGGCCTGGCGCGGTGACTACCCGCGGGATGGCGCCCGGGCGGCGGCGATCCTTGGTACCGCCCTGGGGCTCGGTCGTGGCAATGCCGGGGTTGACGCCCCCCGCGGGGCCACCCTCGCCCGGGGCGGCTGAGGGCGCGGGATAGTTTCAAACGCCGGGACGGACGCTGGGCGCCCCACGACAGCGACGTCGATGCCGATTCAGGTGGCGGCCGGGTTCGATGGCGCCACAACCAATAACAACAGCGACAGGTGGCAATATGTATAGCATGAAAGCACGACAGGGCACGATTCCACGGCTGACTCAACGGCGTGGCGGTGTGGCGGCCGGCACCCTGGCGGCGGTGATCGCCGCCCTTCCGGGGCTAGCCCCTGGCCTCGCCGGAGCCCAGGCCCTGGAGGAGATCATCGTCACCGCCCGTAAGCGGGCTGAATCCATCCAGGAGGTGCCCATCGCCATCAGCAGTTTCAGTGGCGAGGACCTGGCGGCGAGCGGCGCTGCGGATCTTTCCGGGGTGTCCCTGCACACCCCCAACCTGATGTTCACCACCTCGGCGTCCAGCGATTCGACCCTCAAGGTGGCGATCCGCGGCCAGGCCCAGAACGACAATATAGGCACCCTCGACCAGTCCGTGGGGGTCTACGTGGACGATGTGATCTGGGCGCGGCCGGTGGGGGTCAACATGAATCTCGCCGACATCGAACGGGTGGAAGTGCTGCGCGGCCCCCAGGGCACCCTTTTTGGCCGCAACACCACCGGGGGCGCCATTCAGGTGTATACCCGCAATCCCGAATTCTTCCGGGAGGCGCGGGTGGCCGCCAGCGTCGGTAACTACGAGCGCGGCGACTACAGCCTCATGGTCAACACGCCGCTGATCGACGATGTGCTGGCCCTGCGCCTCAGCTACGATGCCCAGAAGCGGGACGGCTGGCAGGACAACCGGGTGTTTGGCTACGACGCGGGCCAGAAGGACAACACCAACCTGATCGCCAAACTGCTCTACAAGCCCAATGACAGCCTCGACTTGCTGTTGAAGCTCGATCGTTCGGAGGGGGATTACCTCACCCGGGGCCAGGTGATGACGTACTTTGACGGCGGCGCCCCGGCCTTTGGCGGCGCCGACCCGGTGGCGGTGTTCTCCGGAGGCGCGGAGAGCGCCCACGACTATGTCAGCGACGACTACGACAGGCCCCGGGAAGGCTTCAAGCCCCGCTCCGCCTGGAAGCACCAGGGTGCGGGGCTGACCGCCAACTGGGCCGCCGCCGAGGATCTTGCCGTCAAGGCGGTGGTCGCCTACCGGGAACTCGACGAGCAGTCCTTCGGCGACTACGACGGCACCCCATACCCGATCCTCGATATCTTCATTGGCCAGGAAGGCCACCGTATGATGAGCGGGGAAATCAACGTCAATGGGGCGTCCCTCGACGACCGCCTGGAGTGGACCCTCGGCGCCTATTACTTCAAGGAGGAGGGCGGCGACCGGGCCTGGGTGGCCTTTGGCCTGCCGATCCGCCAGGCGCAGTTCGGCGACACGGAGAACACCAGCAAGGCGGTGTTCGGCCAGCTCAACTACCTGTTCGGCGAACAGCTCACCGCCACTCTGGGCCTGCGTTACTCGGAGGAGGGCAAGGACCTGCTGTCCCGCAACCACGGGGCCGACGCCCAGACGGGTGCTTTCCTGCTGTGCTCCATACCCACCCTCTACACCGGCGTCGCCGACCCCACCGACAAGGCGGGCTGCGAGGCCACCTTCAGCCGCGATGACGATTCGGTGGACTACGTGGCCATGCTGGCCTGGCAGCTGGCTGACGGCAAAATGGTCTACGCCAAGACCGGCAGTGGTTTCCGCAGCGGCGGCCAGAATCTGCGGGGCGGCGATCCCTTTGGACGGGATTCCGCGGGCGCCATCGCCTCCTTCGCCTCCTTCGCCCCGGAGGAAGTGGTGGAGTACGAGCTGGGCTTCAAGGGGGATTTCCTCGATGCCCGGTTGCGCACCAATATCGCCCTGTTTCACTCCATTTACGAGGATATCCAGCGCTCCACCATCGTGCCGGTGGGGGGCGTCGCCACCCTGGTGTCCAACGCCGCGGAGGGGGAGGTTCGTGGTATCGAGGCGGAGGTTCAGGGGGTGCTGAGCGAACGCTGGGACCTGGGCGCCACGGTCGGCTGGACCGACGCGGAGTACGACAAATTCCAGGACTTCGATTTTCAGGGCAACCCGGTGGATCGCAGTAGCGAGCCCTTTATCGCCACCCCCGAGTATTCCTGGAGCGCCTGGACGGAGTACCGGGTGCCGATGGCCACCGGCGAGCTGTCCCTGCGCCTGGATTACGCCTGGCTGGACGAGCATGTCACCTTCGCGTCCACCCGCCTGGAAGGCAGCGACACCCCCGCCAAGGGGCTTTTCAACGGCCGTATCCAGTGGGACCTGAGCGACGCGGTGAGCCTTGGGCTCTGGGGCAAGAACCTCACCGACGAGCGCTACCGGGAGTACGGAATCGAGCTTCTGAGCAGCAATGGCTATGCCCTCGGTATCGGCAATGAACCGCGCACCTGGGGGCTGGATATCGCCTACCACTTGGGCGGTCGATAGGTTAGCATCGGGCGTTCGTGACGCCACCACAGATAACATTACAGGGCCCAGCGGGCCGGGGGTTTTACAGATGACGAGCCGTGTTGAGATAGCGGACAGGCTGTTCCAGCTGCGCGATGATTTCATTCCCCAGGAGCGCTATGTCTCCCGGGAATTCGCCGAGCTGGAAAAGCGCAAACTGTGGCACCGGGTATGGCAGGTGGCCTGCCGGGAGGAGGACATTCCCGCCGCCGGCGACTACTGTGTGTACGACATCACCGACCAGTCCATCATCCTGGTGCGGGATGGCGACAACGCCATTCGCGCCTTCCACAACGTCTGTCCCCACCGCGGCCGTAAATTGCTGGAGGGGCGCGGCCGCATCAACAAGTTCCACTGCGGTTTCCACGCCTGGCAGTGGAATCTGAACGGCGACAACATCCGCATTTTGGATGCCGAGGACTGGCAGGGTTGCTCCGCCATGGCTGCCGAGGATATGGCCCTGACGGCGGTGCGCACCGCCACCTGGGGCGGGTTCGTGTTTGTCAGCCTCGATCCCGATGGCGAGGCCTTCGAGGATTTCATCACCCCGGTACCCAAGTACCTGGATTGCCTGCAACTGGACAGGATGACCTACGCCTGGGCGCTCACCGTCGACCTCGAGGCCAACTGGAAGGTGGCCCAGGAAGCCTTCATGGAGAGCTACCATGTGTGGGGTACCCACCCCCAGTTCATCGTCAATATCGACGAAAAAAATGCCAGCGCAGGCATGGGCCGCCACGGCAAGCATTTCTATTTCTACGAGCGCCCCGTCGGCGCCCCGTCGCGGCGCCTCAACAAACCCGTGCCGGCGGATGTGGTCACCGGGTTTTCGGCCTTTCTCGACTCGTTCCACGAGCAGGTGGGGGATGAAAACGGCAATGGGCAGATGACCGCCCGCTCCATCCGCGCCGCCCAGGAGGCGCTGGCGACCCTGCCCCGGGATATGCCTTTCCCCGATTACATCGAGGTCGCCATCGCCGCCATGAAGCAAAAGGCCGACGAGGTGGGCGCTCCCTTCCCGATGATGAGCGCCCAGGAAAAGGCCGACATGGGGGTGGACTGGAACGTCTTCCCCAACCTCGGGCTGGTGATGAGCTTCGACGGCTGCCTGATCTTCCGCGCCCGCCCCCGGGGCGACGACCCCAACAAATGCTATCTGGATATGTGGAGCGTGCTGTGCTGGGCCGAGGGGGAATGCCCCGGCGTGCGCCGCGCCCACCTGGACAACTGGCGCGACCCGGAGCAGCGCAAGCTGATTCCCTCGCTGCTGGTGCAGGACACCACCAACATCGAGTTCGTCCAGCAGGGCATGCACTCCCTGGGGCTCAAGGGGCTCAGGCCCAACCCGGTGCAGGAGCGGCAGATTTCCAATTTCCACAAGGTGATCAACGATTACCTGCTGGCATAAATCGACTCCAAGGAAATTCCCATGTCCGAACAACCCCGCGGGGCCGCCGATCCCGTCGCCCTCAGCTACGCCGAACAGCCGCTGGTCATCGACGACGCCAGCCAGTATCCCTGGGACGAGACCACCGACCTGCTGGTGGTGGGTTATGGCGGTGCCGGTGTCAGTGCCGCCCTGGAGGCCCGGGAGCGGGGCGCCGAGGTGCTGGCGGTCGACCGCTTCGATGGCGGCGGCGCCACCACCCTGAGCGGCGGGGTCGTCTACGCCGGTGGCACCCGCCATCAAAAGGCCGCCGGGCTCGAGGACAGTGCCGACACCATGTACCGCTACCTGAAAATGGAAATCGGCGACGTGGTGCGGGACGAGACCCTGCGCCGCTTCTGCGACAGCAGCGACGACAACATGCGCTGGCTGGAAAGCCACGGCGTGCAATTCGGCAGCAGCGTCTATACCGGCAAGAGCATCTACCCGCCGGAGGGCTACGATATCTATTTTTCCGGTAACGAAAAGGTCACCAGTTCCGCGAAGGTGGTGCCGGCCTTTCCCCGCGGCCATCGGGTGGTGGGGGATAAATACACCGGCCATGTGTTCTTCAATACCCTGAAGGCGTCCGCCGACAGGCTCGGTGTGGTGTTTCGCGGCCATGCCCGCGTTACCCGCCTGGTGGTGACCCCGGACAATCGGGTGGTGGGCGCGGAAATCGCGGTGATCGACCCGGGCACCCGGGCCCATGGGGAGCACCGCCGGATGATCGAGCGCTTCAATCGCTACCAGCGATTTTTTGCCTCCACCACCCGGCGGGCGGCCCGCCGGATTGCCGAGTTCGAGCAGCGGGTCAGTCGCCGCATGCTGGTGCGGGCCCGCAACGGCGTGGTCCTCTGTACCGGCAGTTTTGCCTTCAACCGCGACATGGTGAAGGCCTACGCCCCCAAGTACGAGGAGGCGGTGCCCCTCGGGACCCTCGGCTGCGACGGCAGCGGCATCGCCTTGGGCCACAGCGTGGGCGGGGACCTCGGCAAGATGGACTCGGTGACCGCCTGGCGCTCCATCAGCCCACCCTACTGCTTCGTCAAGGGGATGGTGGTCAATCGGGACGGCCGGCGTTTCGTCACCGAGGATGCCTACGTGGGCCGCCTCGGCCACGAACTGGCGCAGCAGCCCGGTTGCCAGGGCTGGTTGATCATCGACCGGGCCCTCTACCGGGAGGCCTTCAAGAGCGCCCTGACCACCAAGGGCATTCCCTTTTTCGAGTATTCCGGGCCCGCCCACCAGCTGCACAACCTGTTGCGCTGCACCCGCAAGGCGGCCACCATCGAGGGCCTCGCTAAAAAATGCGGCATCGATGCGGCGGGCCTGGCCGCCACCCTGGCCCGCTACAACGCCGACGCGGAGAAGGGCGAGGACGCCGAGCTCGGCAAGATTCGCGATTACCTGCGCCCCCTGGCCGAGGGACCCTATTACGCCTTGGATATTTCCGTGGGCAATACCCGCAATCCACTGCCGTCCATTCCCATGGGGGGGCTTCGGGTCGACGAGGACACCGGCAATGTCATCGACCGGGACGGGCACCGGATCGAGGGCCTGTACGCCGCCGGGCGCGCCGCCGTGGGTGTGCCCTCGGGTTTCTACGTGAGCGGTTCGGCCCTCGCCGACTGTGTCTTTGCCGGCCGCCGGGCCGCCGCCAGCGCCCTCGGGGCCCGGGACAGCGCACCCGCCGGCAGCGAGGTGGTGAACGGATGAGGGTGCTGGTGTTCGGGGCCTCCGGCTACCTGGGCTCCCATCTGGTGGACCACTTCGTCGCCCGGGGTGACGAGGTGACGGGGTTTTCCCGCAACCCGGTGGCGCCGCCCCGCCACAATCCCAACTGCCGCTATGTCCACGGCGACCTGCTCGAGGGAAGCTCCTTCGCGGCGCTGCTGAACTGCGCCGATGTGGTCATTCAGGCCGCGCAACTGAACCTCGACCCGGAGCGGGAGGCCATCGCCGCCATGGTGGAGAGCCTCAGGGGCAGCGGCAAGACCTTTATCATGACCTCCGGCACCGGGGTGCTGTCCCAGCGCACCGACGGCGACTGGTCGGAGGACAGTTTCGCCGAGGACGACCCCTTCGTGCCGTCGAAATATATCGGCGCGCGCCTCGATACGGAGAACCTGGTGCGCGCCGCCGCCGGGGACGGTATCCGCGCCATGGTGGTGCGCCCGCCGCTGATCTGGGGCAACGGCGGTTGCCCGGTGATCGGTCAGCTCCACCAGTCGGCGACCGCCACCGGCGCGGTGTGTTATGTGGGCAGGGGCCTCAACCTCTACAGCAATGTGCATGTGGAAGACCTCGCCCGGGTATACGCCCTGGCGGTGGACCGGGGCCAGCCCGGGGCGCTCTATCACGCCGTGTCCGGGGAGCTCAATTACCGCTGCCTGGCGGAGGCGGTGGCCGACTGCCAGGGGGTGCCGACCCGCGCCATCAGCCTCGGCGAGGCCATCGAGCTGTGGGGCAAGTTCGCCGCCCTGGTGGCGTTCGCCAGCTGCAGCCGCTCCCGCAGCCCCCGCACCCGCCGGGAGCTGGGCTGGCGGCCGGACCCCTCCCGCCTCGATATTCGCGATGACATCGATCACCCCAACTACCGCGGCCAGGTTGCCCCGTGAGCACCAACAGCGACTTCGTCGCGGAATTCCGCGCCGCCCTGTTCGGCGATCCCTCCGCCCCGATCCTCGATTACGGCGAGCACCAGGTATTCACCCGGGGCGAGATCGCCGACATCGGTCGGCGTATTGTCGCCCTGCTGGAGGAGGCCGGCGTGCCCCGGGATGCCGCCGTCGGGCTGGTGATCCGCAATCGGCCACTGCAGGCCGCCGCCATGCTGGGGCTGATCGCCGGCGGCTACTCCTACACCTCCATCTACGCATTCCAGTCCCCTGCCATGCTGGCGCGGGATGTGGCCGAGACCCGCTTTGCCGCCGTGGTGGCGGACGCCGAGGACTGGTCGCCGGCCCTGCGGGCGGCGGTGGAAGCCCTCGGCGCCCTGGGGGTTTGCCTGGACCTCGGCGCAAAGTCCCGGGTCGCCCCTGTCCCCTCCGCCGCCCGCTGTCGACTGGCGGGGGATTATCACCGGGTGGCGGACGGGGCGATCGAGATTCTCTCCAGTGGCACCACCGGCAAGCCCAAGCGCATCGTCTTTCCCACCCACATGCTGGTGCGGGCGGTGGAAACGGTGAAGGCCGGGCAGATGGACGACAGCCGCCCCCCTGACATCTGCACCTGGCCCCTGGCCGGTATCGGCGGCCTGTGCAACCTGGTGGCCAATATCGTCATCCAGCGCTACATGACCCTGATGGACAGGTTCAACGTGGCGGAGTGGGTGGCGGCGGTGCGCCGCCACCGCCCGAGTTTTTGCAGCGGCCCCCCCACGGTGGCGCAGATGGTGGTCGATGCCGGGGTCGCGCCGGAGGATCTCGCCTCGGTGAAATACTTCTACGGTGGCAGCGCGCCCATGCCCGAGGCACTGGAAACCACCCTGCTGGAAAAGTACGGCATCAGGACGGTGTGGGGTTACGGTGCCACCGAGTTCTGCGGCACCGTGATCAGCTGGAGCGCCGCCCTCTACGAGCAGTTCTACCCGCAAAAGCGCGGCGCCATGGGGCGCGCCCTGCCGGGCATCGGCGTGCGGGTGGTGGACCCGGACACCGGGGCGGTGTTGCCCGACGGTGCGGTGGGCTACCTGGAGGCCAGGGTCCCCGCCATCGGCGAGCACTGGATACGCACCACCGACCTCGCCCGCATCGACGACGACGGCTTCGTGTTCCACCAGGGGCGAGGGGACGGCGCGATCCTGCGGGGCGGCTTCAAGATTCTGCCGGAGACCCTGGTGAACGCCCTGCGCCAGCACCCGGCGGTGCTTGACGCGGCGGTGGTGGGCATGGCGGACGATCGCCTCGGCCAGGTGCCGGTGGCCGCCATCGAGCTGCGGGCCGGGGCCCTCGCGCCCCGGGAAGACGAACTGCTGTCCTTCCTGCGGGAGCGCCTCGCCGCCACCGCGCTGCCCGCGCACCTGCGGATCGTCGAGGCGCTGCCCCGCACCCCGTCCCTCAAGGCGGACCTCGCGGCGGTCAGGGCGTTATTTGCCTGAGAGAGCTCCGGCCCCGCCTCAATCCACCAGTTTCAGGGATTGCCCCAGCAGCTGGCCGCCGTCCACCACCAGGTTCTGGCCGGTGATATAGCTGGCGTCGTCGGAGGCGAGAAACAGCATGGCCCGGGCGATGTCCTCCCCCTCCCCGATGCGGCCGAGGGGAATCTGCCGCGCCCACTCGCGGATGGCCTCCTCGCTCAGGGTGGCCTCCAGGGAGGCGGAGCGGGTTCCCCCGGGGGACACCCCGTTGACGGTGATGCCGTCGCGACCGAATTCCACCGCCGCCCCCCGCACCAGGGCGTTGATGGCCCCCTTGGCGGCGCCGTAGTGGCTGATGCCGTGGAGGTGGTTGCGATCGGCGGACAGCGACGAGGTGAACAGGATGCGCCCGGCGGGGCTCTGGCAGAGGTGGGGGTGGGCGTCCTTCATCAGCCAGAAGCCCGTATTGACGCTGACGTCGAAGATTTTCTGGGTAAGCGGATTAAATGGTTGATCTTGCCTTTGCATGAGAGTGAGACAGACCGGCATCTCATCGGATTATCTGGTTGATGCTTCACCTACTGCTGGTGCATGTTTCCTTCGCTAATTCCAGCAAG
>JAYELS010000071.1:0-89448 GCA_034717695.1 Pseudomonadota bacterium | reverse complement strand
CCCGAAGGGGGACGCCGCCCGACCAACTCACCCGTAGGGCCGAAGAGCGAAGCGTCATCGGCCGCGGAACCGCACCGCGAGAATCCCGGCGGATGACGGCTGCGCCTTTTCCGCCCTACATACCGCCCGGGGGGGCCAAAGCCCCCTCCGGGGACATGCGGTGGCCATGGGATCCAACACTGCGAGAACTCCGGCGGTGCGCCTCCGTGCCCCCCGAAGGGGGACTCCGCCCGACCAACTCACCCCGTAGGGCCGAAGAGCGAAGCGTCATCGGCCGCGGAACCGCACCGCGAGAATCCCGGCGGATGACGGCTGCGCCTTTTCCGCCCTACACCCCACCCGTGGGGCCGAAGCCCCCTCCGGGGACATGCCGTGGCCATGGGATCCAACACTGCGAGAACTCCGGCAGACGACGGCTGCGCCTCCATGCTCCCCCGAAGGGGGACGCCGCCCGACCAACTCACCCGTAGGGCCGAAGAGCGAAGCGTCATCGGCCGCGGGACCCGGCACCGCGAGAATCCCGGCGGATGACGGCTGTGCCTCCGTGTCCCCCGGAGGGAGATTCCGCCCTACACCCCGCCCTCGGGGTGATGGGCCGGAAGACAGACAAAGCGCCTTGAACCGCTTCGCAAGGCCCGCCTTCCTCGCCGGGTACGGTGTTAGTCCCCGGCGACGGCGCTCGCCAGCGCCTCCCGAATCTTGCGGGCGAGGTCGGCGCGGCGGTAGGGCTTGTTGAGGAGCAGCACCCCCGGATCGAGGCGGCCGTGGTGGACGATGGCGTCCTGGGTGTAGCCGGAGGTGTAGAGCACCCGAAGGCCCGGTCGCAGCAGGCGGGCCTGCTCCGCCAGGTCGCGGCCGCTCATGCCGCCGGGCATCACCACATCGGTGAACAGCAGGTCGATGTCGTCCCGCTGGCGGAGGATCACCATGGCATCGGGGCCGTTGCCCGCCTCCACCACCCGGTAGCCGAGGCGGGCCAGCTGGTCGCGGGCAAAGCCCCGCACCAGTTCGTCGTCCTCCACCAGCAGGATGGTTTCGCTGCCCCCCAGGGGGGCGGCCTCCGCCTCTGGCATTGGGCGCGGCGGCGCGCCCTCCACCCGGGGCAGGTAGAGCCGCACCGTGGTGCCCTGGCCCGGCTCCGAGTAGACGCTGACATGGCCGCCGGACTGCTTGATGAAGCCATACACCATGGGCAGGCCAAGCCCCGTGCCCTTGCCCTTTTCCTTGGTGGTGAAGAAGGGCTCGAACAGGCGGGGCAGGTGCTCCGGGGCGATGCCCTCCCCGCTGTCGGACACCGCCACCAGCACGTAATCCCCGGGGCGCACGTCGGGGTACTGGGTCAGGTAGTCCTCGTCGATGGTCTCGCGGCGGGTTTCGATGGTGAGGCGGCCGCCGGCGGGCATGGCGTCCCGGGCGTTGAGGGCGAGGTTGAGCAGGGCGCTCTCCAGCTGAGCCGGGTCCACCAGGGCATTGGCCCCCTGGCCGTCGCCACCGAAGCCGATGTCGATGTGTTCGCCGAGGGTGCGCCGCAGCAGGCCTTCCATGCCCGCCACCAGCTGGTGGATATCCACCACCCGGGGGTCGAGGGGTTGCTGGCGGGCGAAGGCCAGCAACCCCTGGGTGAGTTCGGCGCCCCGCTGGGCGGCGCCCTGAATCATCCGCGCCTGGTGGCGGGCCTCCCCCGCCAGGTTGTCCACCAGCTGGTCGGCGTTGCCGAGAATCACCGTGAGCAGGTTGTTGAAGTCGTGGGCGAGGCCACCGGTGAGCTGGCCCACGGATTCGAGTCGCTGGGCGCGGCGCAGCTGTTCCTCCAGGGCGAGCCGCTGGCTGTGGTCGCTCATGCCCCCCACCATGCGCACCGGCTTGCCGGCGGGGTCGCGGATGACGTGGCCGCGATCGAGCACCCGGGCATAGCTGCCGTCGGCGCGCCGAAAGCGGTAGGCGCCGGACCAGTTGCTGGCGCCGCCGTCGAGGGCGCCCTGGACATCGGCGAATACCCAGTCGCGATCTTCCGGGTGGATGCGGTTGCTCCAGGCGTCGATGGTGGGCTCCACCTCGTCGCGGCGGTAGCCGAACAGGGTTTCAAAGCCCTCGCTCCACCACAGGGCGTCGCTCAGCAGGTTCCAGTCCCAGATGGCGTCTTCGGTGGCGCTCGCCAGGAGGCGAAAGCGCTCCTCGCTCTCCCGCAGGGATTGCTCCGCGGCCACCCGGGCGGAAATATCCTGGATCGCCCCCTGGATGCGCACCACCGCGCCATCCAGGTCCCGCACCGCCTCGCCGATGGAACGCACCCAGCGGCGCTGCCCCCGGGCGGTGATGAGTTCCAGCTCCAGGTCGAAGGGCTCCCCCTCGGCGAGGCAGCGGGCCACCGCGGCGCTCACTTGCCCGCGATACTCCGGCGCGTAAAAGGCGATGCCCTGGTCGAGGGACGGCTGGTAGTGGTCGGGCACTTCGTGGAGGGCCTTGAGCTCATCCGACCAGAGGAGGGTGCCGGAGCCCACCTCGTGGGCCCAACCGCCGAGGCGGCTCAGGTGCGAGGCCATGTGGAGCAGTGACTGGTTGCGGGCCAGCTGCTCGTTGGCCCGCTGCAAATCCGCCTCGCGGCGGCGCATGGCGGACTCGGTGCGGTGGCGCTCCAGGGAAATGGCCAGCAGGTGGGCGGTGCGGCGGATGAGGTCGAGATCGTCCTCGCTCGGCTGGTGGGGCTCGGGGTGATAGAGGGCAAAGGTGGCGAGCACCTCGCCAGCGCTGTCCATCACCGGCATGGACCAGCAGGCGGCGATACCGTGGGCGCGGGCCAGCTCGCGGTAGTTGTCCACCAGGGGGTCGCTGGCGATGTCGGCGACGATCACCAGCTCGCGGCGGTGGGCGGCGGTGCCGCAGACGCCGGCGCGGGGGCCGATGGCGAGGCCGTCCACCGCGCGGCTGAAGGCCTCGGGCAGGCCCGGCGCCTTGCCCAGGCGCAGGCGCCGCGTATCGTCCGCCAGGAGGATCGACGGCATCGCCTCGGGGATCAATTCCCCCACCCCGGCGATCACCTGGTCGAGGATGACGTCCTGGCGCTCGCCCACGGAAATGGCCTCGAGGATGCGGGATTCCCAGGCCCTGAGCAGGTCGTGGCGCTTGCCCTCGGTGATGTCGAGCACGGTGCCGACGAAGCGCAGGGAGTTGCCCTCGCCGTCCTGCTCCAGCCCACCCTGGACCCGGACCCAGCGCTGCCCGCCATCGGCCCGGCGGATGCGCACCTCCAGGTCCATCGGCCCGCCGCCCGCCAGGGCGCGCCGCTGCGCGGCCTCCAGGGCAGCCCGGTCATCGGGGTGCACCAGTGTCGCGAGCCGTTCTCCGTCGTTGTCGCCGCCGTCCTCGGGCAGCCCGAGAATGCGCGCCAGCTCCGCCGACCAGCGCAGCTGGCGGCTCGCCATGTCCAGCTCCCAGCTGCCCAGGCGCGCCACCCGCTGGGCGCGGGCGAGGCGCGCCTCGCTGGCCCGCAGCTGATTGGTGAGGGTGCGCTGGCGCAAGTGGATGGCCACCTGGGCCCGCAGGTCCGCCTCGGTCAGGGGCAGCGCGAGGTAGCCGTCGGCCCCGGCGGCGAGGGCGGCATCGAGACTGGCGCGGGGAGTGTCGGTGCTGATCAGCGCCACCACCGAGAGGCTATCGGCAAGGCCCCGCTGGCGCAGCTGCCCAAGGAACTTTTCGGAATCGAGGCCCGGCAGGTCAAGGTCGAGCAGTATCAGGGCACAGGGGTTCTCCGCCAGCCAGCGCCAGGCGCCGTCGATTCCGGCGGCCATGACCCTGTGGCCCGCCCGCGCCAGGGCCGGCGCAACGGCGTCATCCCGCGGCGCCCCGTCGAGGATGTGAAGAATGTTACGGCTCGCGGACATGTGGGGCCACTCGCTACAGGTGATGGCGTCACGGCCTCGCCCCCCGGACCAGGCCAGCGAAGTGTAGCCCGCGCCGGGTGCCATGGCCATTTGCCGGTGATTTGCGGCCCCGCGACCCAGGCCGCGCCAGTGCACTGAATTTTTACATCAAAGTAAAATTGCGTTGGACTTTGCCGACAACTCTGATTATGTTTAGCCAAGGCCCGACACGCGCTGGCGGGCCCTGTTTCAGTAAGGCGTGATTCCACCTCATAAGTAAAACTAAAGAGGATTACACATGTCTCTCCGTGCCAAGACCATCCACCGTTACGTTGCAGGGGCAGGGATCGCCGCCGTGGCCAGCATCATCGCATCGCCACTGGCTGCACAAACCACCGCCAGTTCCAGCATGCTGGAAGAAATCGTCGTCACCGCCCGGAAACGGGAAGAAAGCCTCCAGCAGGTACCCATTTCGGTCACCGCCCTGAGCGGCGACGAATTGCGCCTCAAGGGCATCACCAAGCCTGACGATCTCAAGTTCCACACCCCCGGGCTCGAGATGCGCAACGCCAGTATCCAGCGCAACAGCGTCACCTACTTCATTCGCGGCCAGGGCCAGACCTTCGGCTCCAGCGCCGGGGTGGTGACCTACTTCGCCGACGCGCCCCTCGGCAATGGCCAGCGGGTCAGCATCGGCAACAACACCCAGATGTACGACCTGGCCTCGGTGCAGGTGCTGAAGGGTCCCCAGGGCACCCTGTTCGGCCGCAGCTCCACCGGTGGCGCCGTGCTCTTCGATCCCCAGCGGCCCACCGACGAGTTCGGCGGGTTCATCTCCCAGACCATCGGCGAGTACAACTGGAACGAGACCACCGCCGCGGTCAACATCCCCCTGATCGAGGGGATGCTCAACGCCCGTCTCGCCGGCAACATGGTCAGCCGCGACGGCTTTACCCGCAGCCTCACCACCGGCCAGCGCCTCGACGACCGCGACCGGGAACACTGGCGCCTCGGGTTGGAGTTCAAGCCCACCGAGTGGTTGAACAGCTACCAGATGTACGCCCGCAACGACCTCGACGAGAACAACAGCAGCTCGATCCTCACCGACTTCAACGAAAACAACCAGACCTACAACACCACCCCCATGCAGGGCGCCGGCTGGTTCGGCATCGCCGCCCCGCCGCTGCCGATCCCGGGGCTCCAGAACGGCGGCCTGTGCTGGAACCTCAACCCCGGCAACCCGGCGGGTTACCAGGCCTGCAGCGCCCAGCGCCTTGCCCGCCTCGACGAGTTGCGCAACGGGCTGATCGCCGAGGAGGCCCGCTTCAAGGCCGGCGGCGATGACGACAAGCGCCGCAACGTCACCGGTGGCCGCCTGCGCTACGAGGGCCAGACCGAGCAGCTGCTCAACATCACCACCCTGGATCTCGGCAAGCTCGGCTTTCTCGGGGACGTGAGCCTCAAGAATGTGTTCAACACGGTGCGCAATCTCGGGGTCAAGACCATCTACGACTCCGGCTCGCCGCTGCCCAACGGCCTGATCTACAACAACATCGGCTTCGCGAACTTCACCCCCACCGCCAACGAGTTCGCCGACGGCCACAACGACTGGCTCGACGACTACAGCGAGGAATTCCAGATCCTCGGCACCATCGCCGACAAGCACACCTGGATCCTCGGCTACTACAAGGAGCAGCAGAAGATCGACATCAGTCACCCGCCGCTGTTCTCCGCCTACGCCGACGTGTTCAGCCCCACCCTGACCCCCTCCATCGTCGGCGCCGCCTTCAGCGTCGACGCCAAGGACCAGCAGACGGGCATCTTCGGCCAGGCCACCGTCGATCTGTCCGACTGGGTGCTGGACGGCCTCAAGTTCACCTACGGCTACCGCTGGACCGAATCCAAGTCCGAGCGCAGCAGCCGGCCCTTCGATCAGGCGGAACTGGCCAAGGGCAATCTGGTGCCGGGGCCCTCGTCCGGGGACTTTGCCGCCCCGGGGCTCGATGACTCGGCGCCGAGCTGGACCGTGGGCCTCGACTACCAGATCGACGACGATACCCTGGTGTACCTGGCCCACCGTCGGGGCTTCAAGCCCGGCGGCACCAACGTGGCGCCCTCCACCCCGGTGGCGGGCTTCACCCCCACCTACTCGCCGGAGACCGTCGACGACGTGGAGCTGGGCATCAAGGCCGACATGACCGTGGCGGACATGCCCCTGCGCGCCAACGCCGCCGTCTACAAGATGTGGTACGAGGATATCCAGCGCTCCGAGACCTTCGCCACCGCCGGCGGGGTGCCCTTCACCCAGGTCAACAACATCGCCCAGGCGGAGATCCAGGGGCTGGAACTGAGCCTCCAGCTGCTCGCCACCGAGCGCCTGCAACTGGGGCTGACCTACTCCTATATCGACGCCAAGTACACCGAGTGGCCGGGCTTTGTGCGCAATGTCATCACCGGCCAGATGATGCCCTACGAGGACAGCCCCTACGTGGGCACCCCCGAGAACCAGGGCACCATCACCGTGCGCTACACCCTGCCCACTCCGGCGGAATGGGGCGAGATGACCCTGATGGGCGATTACTACCGGCAGAGCTCGGTGTGGCTCAACGACACCGCCCTGCAGGACAACGGCCTCGGCCAGCAGGACGGCTACGGCAACCTCAACCTGCGCTTCGACTGGTCCGGCGTACTCGGCGAGCCCTTCGACATCGCTCTGTTCGTCAAGAACGCCACCGACGACGTCCACGCGGTGGCCTGGTCCGGGTTCTACACCGTGGTGGGCACCGCCTTCGCGGTGTACAACGAGCCGCGCATGTTCGGCGCCGAATTCCGCTACCGGTTCGGCGACAACAAGTAACCCCACCCCGTGCCGGCATCGCGCCGGCGCACCATCAAACCGCCGGGCAACCGGCGGTTTTTTTGTTCGTGGCAAGATCTCCCGGCGGACATCCCCGCTCCCGCCGCGGGCCGGGAGGAAGAGGGGGGAGGGCGAATTGTAAATTTACGTTTACGTAACGTTATTGCTTGACAGACAGGGGCGCCCTCTATAATTTTGACGAATAAGTCAATTAATAGCGCCACCATCAACACCCTGGTCATACCCCTTTCGTTGCAGACAACACTGGAGTTCCATCGATTCAGGGATCGGAGATAACAACAAAGAGGGTTACCCATGTCACTTGATCATCGCCTGTTGCGCCGCCAGGTTGCCGGGCTCGGCATCACCGCGCTCGCCACCATCGCCGCCACGCCGCTGTGGGCACAGACCGCCGCCACCAGCCTCGAGGAAATCGTCGTCACCGCCCGCAAGCGGGAGGAAAGCCTCCAGGAGGTCCCTGTCTCGGTCAGCGCCCTCGGCGCCGACGACCTGCGGGTGAAGGGGGTCACCAAGCCCGACGATCTGAAATTCCACACCCCGGGCCTCGAAATCCGCAACCAGAGCATCCAGCGCAACAGCATCAGTTACTTCATCCGCGGCCAGGGCCAGACCTTCGGCTCCAGCCCGAGCGTGGTGACCTATTTCGCCGATGCGCCCCTCGGCAACAATGCGCGGATCAGCATCGGCAACAATTCCCAGATGTTCGATCTTGCCTCGGTGCAGGTGTTGAAGGGGCCCCAGGGCACCCTGTTCGGGCGCAGCAGCACCGGCGGGGCCATTCTGTTCTCGCCCCAGCGCCCCAGCGGCGAGTTCGGCGGTTTCGTCGAGCAGACCCTAGGCGAATACAACTGGCGGGAGACCACCGGCGCCCTCGACGTGCCCGTTATCGAAGGCGTCCTGAATGCCCGCCTCGCCGCCAACCTGGTGCGCCGCGACGGCTTCACCAAGACCCTCAACACCGGGCAGACACTGGACGACCGCAACCGGGATTCCTACCGCCTGGGCATCGAGTTCACCCCCACGGAGAGCATCAACAGCTACCTGATGTACGCCCGCAACGAGGTGGACGAAAACAACAGCGGCTCGGTACTGCTCAACGTCAACGAAAATTTTGCCCTCTACAACACCACCCCCGGCGCCGGCCCCGGCTGGTTCGCCGTGCAGGGCCTGTGCGGTGCCATCAACCCCGGCAACGCCAGCGGAGCGGCGGCCTGCGCCACCCAGCGCCTCGGCATTCTCAACTCCCTCCGGGACCAGCTGATCGCCGAGGAAGAGCGGGTCAAGAATGGTGGCGACAGCGCCAAGCGCCGCAATCTCGCCGGCGGCGAGCTGGTGTTCAAGGGCAAGACCGACCAGCTGCTCAACATCACCACGGTGGAACTCGGGCAGTTCGGTTTCCTCGGGGATGTCAGCGTCAAGAACGTGTTCAGCACCCTGCGCAACCTCGGGGTCCACACCAAGTACGACGGCGGCAACCCCCTGCCCAATGGCCTGGTGTACAACAACTACGACTTCCAGAACTTCCAGCCGGTGCCCTCCTCCGCGTCCCGGGGCAAGAACGACTGGCTCGACGACTACAGCGAGGAATTCCAGATCATGGGGGATGTGGACGGCCGCCACTCCTGGATCCTCGGCTACTACATCGAGAAGCAGAAGTACGATCTCAACTACCCGCCCCTGTTCGCGGTGTTCGGCAACGCCCTCTCCCCCACCTTCTCCCCCACCGTGGTGGGGGGCTTCTCCGCCAACCAGGAGGACGAGCAGAAGGGCTACTTCGCCCAGGGCACCTTTGATCTCGGGGGCCTTGGCCTTGAGGGCCTCAAGCTCACCACCGGCTACCGCTGGACGGAATCCTCCGGCACCCGGGGCCAGATCCCCGTGGACCAAACACAACTCAACCTGTTCGGCAACCTGGTGCCCGGCAACAGCTTCCAGGACAGGCCCGCCGTGGAGGACTCGGCCCCCAGCTGGACGGTGAGCCTCGATTACCAGCTCAACGACGACACCCTGGTGTACCTGGCCCATCGCCGGGGCTTCAAGCCCGGCGGCACCAACACCGCCAGCAACCCGCAGAACCCGCCGGCGGGCTTCGTCCTCAACTACGATCCGGAAACCGTCGACGACCTGGAACTGGGCATCAAGGCGGACTGGGCCATCGCCGACATGCCGGTGCGCACCAACGCCGCCGTCTACAAGATGTGGTACGAGGATATCCAGCGCAACGAGAACATCGGCACCCTGGGCGCCCCCACCACCCAGGTCAACAACATCGCCGAGGCGGAGATCCAGGGCCTGGAACTGAGCACCCAGCTGCTGGTCACCGACCGTCTCGAGCTGTCCCTCACCTACTCCTGGATCGACGCCGAGTACAAGGACTGGCCGGGGTTCGCCACCAACGTGATCACCGGGGCGCAGGTGCCCTACATCGACAGCCCCTACACCGGCACCCCGGAGAACCAGGGCACCATCGCCGTGCGCTACACCCTGCCCGCCCCGGCGGAGTGGGGCGACATCACCCTGATGGCGGATTACTACCGGCAGTCCTCGGTGTGGCTCAACGACACCGCGCTGCAGGATGGGTTCGGAAAACAGGACGGCTACGGCAACCTCAACCTGCGGGCCGACTGGTCCAATGTGTTCAACTCCTCCTTCGACCTGGCGTTCTTCGTGCGCAACGCAACGGACGATCTCCACGCGGTGGCCCTCAACTCCTACTACGCCTTCGTGGGCACCGCCTCGGCGGTGTACAACGAGCCCCGTATGTGGGGCGCCCAGGTGCGCTACCGCTTCGGCGCCCAATAACCACAACACCGCATCATGTGCCCCTCGCCGCCGGCTTGCCGGCGGTTTTTTTATGGGCCGGATTTGCAGAAGGAGGCGTCAGGCAGGGCGCGGGCGATGAGACCGGGAAAGTCGCTGTCGAAGGGCAGGGTGCCGAGGCAATGGCCGCCAGGATTCCCGAGGCGGCTGGCACCAAAGGCCAGGGCATGGGGGGACGGGCCATCCCCCAGCAACAGCGCCCCCTGGGCCTGGAGGGCGATGGCCTCGCACAGGTGCCGGGCGCCGGCGGGCTCGGGGGCTTGCAGCAGGGCCTCCAGCCCATCGAGGGCGTGGTCGTAGGCCGCCACAATGCCGCGATAACCGCCAAGCCAGCGGATCAGCAGCGGGGCGACCTCGGGCTCCCTGGCCAGCACCCGCAGCACATCGAGGCAGACGATATTGCCGGCGCCTTCCCAGATGGCGTTGAGGGGCGCCTGACGATAGAGACGCGGCAAGGGGCCGTCCTCCACGTAGCCGTTGCCGCCGACGGCCTGCATGGCCTCCGCCACCACCGGGGGCGCCCGCTGGCACACCCAGTACTTGGCGACGGGAATCAGCAGCCGCGCCAGCAGGGCGGCGGACCCGTCCCGCTCCCGGGCATCGAGGCAGGCGGCCACCCTGAGACAGAGGGCGATGTGTCCCTCCACCTCCAGGACCATGTCCGCCAGCACATTGGCCATCAGGGGTTGTTCGATCAGCGGCTTGCCGAAGGCGCGGCGGTGGCGGGCCACATGCAGGGCCTCGGCGAGGGCGGCGCGCATCAGCCCCGCCGAACCATTGGCGCAGTCGAGGCGGGTGTGGTTGGCCATGTCCAGCACCGTGGCGAGGCCGCGTCCGGGCTCCCCCACCCGGCGCGCCAGGGCGCCGTGGAATTCCACCTCGGCGCTGGCGTTGGAGCGGTCCCCGAGCTTGTCCTTGGCGCGCACCAGGTGAATGCCGTTGGGCTCGCCATCGGGCCCGAAGCGGGGGAGGAAGAAGCAATCGAGCCCATCCGCCGACTGGGCCGTGACCAGAAAAGCATCGCACATGGCGGCGGAAAAAAACCACTTGTGGCCATCGAGCCGGAACCAGCCATCACCGCGGGGAACGGCCCGGGTGCTGTTGGCGCGCACATCGGAGCCCCCCTGGCGCTCGGTGAGGCCCATGCCCATCAGCAGGCCACGCTTCTCGCCGGCGGGCACGAAGCGCTCGTCGTACACCGGCGCCCGCAGCAACCTGAGCCAGGGTTCGTCGAAAAACCCGTCCCCGGAGCGGGCCAGCACCGACACCGCGCCCTGTGTCATGGTGGCCGGGCACAGGCTGCCGCACTCCACCTCGGCGAACAACTGAAAGAGCGCCGCGCGGCGCACCTGGGCGCCGGGGCGATGATCGGTCCAGCTGGCCCCGGCAAGGCCCTGGGCCTTGATCCAGTGCAGGCACTGATGCCAGGCGGGATGGAACTCGAACGCGTCGCGCCGCTCGCCGCGGCGATCGAGAACATGGAGACGGGGGGGATAGCGGTTTGCCAGGTCACCCCGGCTGATCCACTCCGCCGAGCCCAGTTCGGCGCCGGCGGCCAGCAGCTCGGAATCCGCCCAGCCCGCTCCCTCCCGGGCCAGGGCATCCCGCAGGGCCTGGTTGCCTGCGTAGCGGTTGAAATCCTCCAGGGGCGGGGGCTGGTTGTGGTGGGGCCTGGGGTGGACGCGATCGTCCGGCGTGATGGCCATGGCGGGCACCCGTGTTGCCTGGCCCGTTCCCGGCAATGGGGGCGGCGCCAGGGCTGCGTGAAACCGGTTACATCGCCTTAAAAATAGGTCTCCATGTGGCCGCCGTCCACCACGATGTACTGGCCGGTGATATAGGCCGCCCGCTCCGAGCACAAAAAGGCGCACACCCCGGAAATCTCCTCGGGCTTGCCGTAGCGGTTCATGGGGATGCGCTTCAACTCCCGCTCCATGAACTGTTCGTAGCTGAGACCTTCCCGCGCCGCGCACACCTCGAAGAACGCCTTGTAGTTCTCCCCGGTGTCGATAAACCCGGGGGGAATGGTGTTGACGGTGATGCCGTAGGGGCCGAGCTCGTCGGCGATGGTGCGGCTCAAGCCCAGGGCCGCCGGGCGGTTGGTGTTGGCCAGCACGTAGCTGAAATGAAGGGTCGACAGGCGCGCCGGCAACTTGCCGTGACCGGAACCGATGGTGACGATGCGGCCCCAGCGGCGCGCCTTCATGCCCGGCGCCACGGCGCGGACGAAGTTGGCGAAGCCCTTCACCACGGCGTGGTAGGACCTGTCGAAATCCTCGTCGCCAAAGTCGTCGAAGGCCCCGGGGGGCGGCCCCACTGGGGAGTAGATGGCGATATCCGGGCTCTGCCCGAAGGCGGCCTCGGTCTCCGCCACCATGCGCGGGTAGCTGGACAAATCCAGGAGGTCCGCCGACACCGCGATCGCCTCGCCCCCCTCGTCGCGGATCGCCTTGACGGTTTCGTCGAGCCACTGCTGCTTGCGGGCCACCACAACCACCCGGCAGCCATTGCGGGCCAGGTCCAGGGAGATGGCGCGACCAATACCGTGGGAGCCGCCGGTAACGAGGGCGATTCTGCCCGTTATGCCGAGATCCATTGTCTGTTCCTCATTTTTTAGTCTGACGCCATGGGGCTTCGTGAAAGTAAGTGGAGTGGCCGATCTCGGCGTCAGACGTCCAGCGTCAGACGTCCGACCAACATCCCCAACATCACCAATAGGTCTCCATATGACCGCCGTCCACCACGATGTACTGCCCGGTGATGTAGGCCGCCTGCTGGGAGCACAGGAAGGCACACAGGCCCGAGATCTCCTCCGGCTTGCCGAAGCGATTGAGGGGAATGCGCTTCAGTTCGTTGGCCATGAAGGTGTCGTAGTCCTGGCCTTCGCGCTCGGCGCAGGCCTGGAAAAACGCTTCGTAGTTTTCCCCGGTATCGATGAAGCCCGGGGGGATGGTGTTGACGGTGATGCCGAAGGGGCCGAGTTCGTCGGCCACGGTGCGGCTCAAGCCCAGGGCCGCCGGGCGGTTGGTGTTGGCCAGCACATAGTGAAAATGCAGGGACGAGTAGCGCGCCGGCACCTTGCCGCAGCCGGAGCCGATGGTGATGATCCTGCCCCAGCGCTTTTCCTTCATGCCCGGGGCCATGGCCCGCACGAAGTTGGCGAAGCCCTTGACCACGGAGTAATAGGACTTGTCGAAATCCTCGTCGCTGAAGTCCTCGAACGACCCCGGGGGCGGCGCCACGGGGGTGTAGATGGCGATGTCCGGCGCGGTGCCGAAACGGGCCTTCGCCTCGGCGACGATGCGGGGATAGCTGCCAAAATCCAGCAGATCGGCGGACACCGCCATGGCCTCGCCCCCCGCCGCCGCGATGGCGGCCACGGTGTCGTCCAGCTGCCCCTGGCCGCGGGCCACCACCACCACCCGACAGCCGGCACGGCCCAGCTCCTCGGAGATGGCGCGGCCAATGCCGTGGGAGCCGCCGGTGACCACGGCGACCTTTCCTGAAATACCCAGATCCATGAATGACTCCTGTGTTTATTGTTGTGTTGGCACCGGGCGCGGCGACCGACAATTGCCGCGCCTCGCAGGTGATCCAGAATAGTGATCCCCGGGGGTTAAGTCCATCGCATCGGCAAAAAAACAAGACACTGCCTTACCCGGGGCGCAACCAAACTCCCCGGCGCACGCGGATGCGGCGATCGACAAGGACGCATAGCTTCGCTACCATGCCGCCCGTCACAGGGGAGTAGCCGCCCCCACCCGGGGGGCTCGCGTCAACATACTTGGCTGGAACAGCCATGGCGCCAGCGGTTCCGCACTTGGCAAGACCTATGACCACCATGCCTTCCAGCTGGCCGGAGGGGTGTGGCGGTCATTCGTCCCTCTCCGGCCAAGGACAACCCATGAATGCATTCGTGATCTCCACGGGCATCGTCGCCCTGGCCGAAATCGGCGACAAGACCCAACTGCTCGCCTTCATCCTCGCCGCCCGCTTCCGCAAGCCCCTGCCCATCGTGCTCGGGATCCTCGTCGCCACCCTCGCCAACCACGGCTTTGCCGGCGCCCTCGGTGCCTGGCTCACCCAGCTGCTGTCACCGCAGACCCTGCGCTGGGTGCTGGGGTTGTCGTTCATCGCCATGGCGGCCTGGACGCTGATCCCCGACAAGTTCGACGAGAGCGACGCCAAGCTGACCCGCCTCGGGGTGTTCGGCACCACCCTGGTGGCGTTCTTCATCGCCGAGATGGGGGACAAGACCCAGGTGGCCACGGTGGCCCTCGCCGCCCAGTACCAGGCGGTCGTCGCCGTGGTGGCGGGCACCACCCTCGGCATGATGATCGCCAACGTGCCGGCGGTACTTTTGGGGGAGCGCATCGCCGAGCGCATGCCGGTCAGGCTGGTGCACGGCATCGCCGCCGCTCTGTTCGCCGCGCTGGGCATCGCCACCCTGCTCGGGGCCGGGGAAAGGCTCGGCTTTTGAAGCGAACCGGCGCGCCGGTTTAACCGCCGGGGCAAATTCGCTAGCCTCCACACCAACACTGTTTGACGGAATCCGCCCATGACCGAATCCACCCATGTCCACCTGTTCGACCCGGGCAACCAGGCCGGCGAGCGCGGCACCCGCGTCGTGCTGTGGATCACCCTCGCCGCCATGGTGGTGGAGATCGCCTCCGGCTGGTGGTTCAACTCCATGGCGCTGCTCGCCGACGGCTGGCACATGAGCTCCCACGCGGTGGCCATCGGCCTCAGCACCTTCGCCTATGGCGCCGCCCGGCGCCTCGCCCACGACCCCCGCTTTGCCTTCGGCACCTGGAAGATCGAGGTACTGGGGGGCTTTGCCAGCGCGGTATTCCTCATGCTGGTGGCGGCCCTGATGGCGGTAGCGTCCATCGAGCGGCTGATCAACCCCGGCGAGATCCGCTACCTGGAAGCCATGGGGGTGGCGGCCCTGGGGCTCGCGGTGAACGTCGTCTGCGCCCTGGTGCTGGCGGGCGCCCACCACCACGACCACGGGCACGGGCACGATCACCACCAGGATCTGAACCTGCGCTCCGCCTACGTGCACGTGCTGGCGGACGCGGCCACCTCGGTGCTCGCCATCATCGCCCTGGGGGGCGGCTGGCTGTACGGCTGGGGCTGGCTCGACCCGCTGATGGGCATCGTCGGCGCGTTGCTGATCGCGGTGTGGGCCAAAAATCTGCTCACGGATACCGCCCAGGTGCTGCTCGACCGGGAGATGGACCACCCGGTGGTGGAGGAGATTCGCGAGGTGGTGGAGGGGGGCTCCACCCGCATCACCGACCTCCACGTGTGGCGCGCCGGACGGCGCAGCTACTACTGCATCCTCACCCTGGTGACGGAGGACGACAGCCTCACCCCGGCGCGGGTGCGGGAGCGCCTCGCCGAGCACGAGGAGATCGTCCACAGCACCATCGAGATCGAGCGCGTCAATCCGGCAGGGCGATAAGGTCGGTGACCCCGTAGTCGCGGCCGAGCTGGCCGAGCAGCACCGTGGCCTGGCCCCGGTGGTGGGTCTGGTGGTTGAACAGGTGGGTCATCACCACTGTCAACGGCAGTGCCTTGGCCTCGCCCCCGGATATGCGCCGGTAGCGCACCACCCGGTCGAGGTCCAGGGCCCCGAACCCGGCCACCAGTGCCTCGATATCCCCATCGGTGCGCTGCCGCTCCCGCCACAGTTCGTCGAAGTCCCCGTACAGTTCCTGGTCGAGACCCGTCACCGGGAAGGGCTCGCCGCCGAGGCGCCCGAGCCAGACCCGATCGGTGAGCAACAGGTGGTTGAGGGTGCCGTGGAGGGAGTGGAAGAACGCGCCGAGATCCCGCTTGCGCTCGCTGTCCGTCAGGGTCGCGGCGGCGCCGTAGAGCTGGCCGTTCATCCAGCGGTTGTAGCGGGCCAGGGTGCGCCACAGCTCTGGCAGGGCATGGTCCGTCATGGTCGATCTCCCGGTGCAGCCACCGCGCATTGCGACCGCATCATCAGTCGTTGGATTGGTTGGATTTGGTCTTGGTCTTGAGCACCTGCTCGGGCTCCTCCGCCGCCGGCGGGGGCAGCGGCTCGACAGGCTCGCCACCGGCGGTCGGGCTCTCGCGGTTGTTGGCGATGTTGGAGCGAGACCGGGTGGCACCAGCGGTGCGCTCCGCCGCCGTCGAGGGAGGAGCCGCCTGCGCATCGGCGTCCGCTCCGGTCTCGGTGAAACCGGGCAACGGGGCCAGGGAGAGCAGGGCCATCAGGGCCAGATGGGTAACGAATGCTCGGGGCAACATGGCAACCTCCAACGTGACGGGAAGCAGGCGCCGCCCCAGGGCGGCTCCCGGCCAGGGCGATGCCGAGGCCCTGGCAGTATAGGCCAGGCTCAGCGCCCGGCGAGCAGGGACGACCTGGGCCGCACCGTCTTCCAGTAGCGCTGCTGCCAGTAGGAGTCGGCGAGGCTTGAAATCATCACCCCGCTGCTCGCCGAGGCATGCATGAAGCGGCCCTCTTCCAGATAGATTCCCACGTGGTTGAGCCCCCGGTGGATGCGGAACAGCACCAGATCGCCGCTGCGCCGGTCCCGGGGCTTGACGGTGTCCCCCGCCCGGGCCAGATCGGCGGTGTTGCGGGGCAACTGGATGCCGAAGCGGTCGCGAAAGGTGAGGTAGACGAGGCCCGAGCAATCGACACCGCTCTTCGACAGCCCCCCCATCCGGTAGGGCACCCCCCGCCATTCGCCGAACTGATCGTAGAGGGCAAAACGCACCGCGTGGTGGTCACCCCCCTGGGTGGTGCGGGGCCCCTGGCTGGAGCAGGCCGCGAGCCACAGGCAGGCCAGGGCGAGCATGAAGTGTGCGGTATTGGGGCGTGGACTCATACTATCTCTGATTTTGATCTTGTTGATCCATGGCGGGGAAAACAGCGGCTCAATATTGCCACGACAGCGCCAGTGAACCAAACTCGTCGCTATCACCCTGCGTATCGAATTCACGGGTGCGCAATACATGGGTATAACTCAGCCGCACGTTGTGCCAAACAAGCACTGCACCAAACTGCAGATCCCCGACAAAGTGTTTTTTGTCGACGCTGCGGCTGTCGCGAAAACTGTTGCCATCGAGAAAGATATTGCGCGCCACAGCGCGACCTTCCACTCCGGCAAACAGGTACCAGCCGATCCCCGGGCGGGAAACAAAGCTGCTGGTACCGGTCAGCCCAGGCTGAATCCGTGGCGGGCCATAGTCGAGGGGCAGATTGTCGCCGTAGCGCACAGTCAGTCCGGCGTTGCCGTAGGTATGTATATTGCCCACAGTCGCCCCCAAGTGGGGCGTGACATCAAACTGATTACCCACCAACGATGTGTCCACCATGGCGCGCCAATTGCGCTGCCAGCCGAGCATCAATCCAGGCTCATTGCGCAACTGGGTATCCCACCCCTTTGGGTCGTCGCTGTTCACCAGTTTGTGCACCGCCTTTTGGGTCTGCTCCGCCAGGGAAGCCGGGCCCACCACCCCCAAGGTCAAAACCACCTGGTCGAGCTGACGGCCAGTTTCGACCCCAAGGCCAACGCTACCATAGAGCCAGCCACCATAAGGCCGCTCACCCGCCGGTGGACTTTGCAGCTTGATATCCCTGGGGGTATACATGTTCTGGCCGAAGGAATAGCCGTGCAACACCTGGCCATGCCGGGGAAGCCAGGGAATCGCGCGAGCGACATCAAGAGCCCACTGCGGCGTGTCGCTGGAGGCAGGGATCCAGCTCAATCGCACGCCGTTGGTGTAGTGGCTGTCGCGGTTGTAGAAGATGTCATTTTCGTAGACAAGGCTCAGGGTGCCAGCCCGGATTGGCGGTGGCGTGGCGCTGACGGCAATGGCCGGAGCAAGCAGCGCGACGAACAGACAAGTGGCACCCAACCCTTCAACGTATCGGTTCATCTTATATCCTTCCGTCGCTAACTACGCCATGCTGCCGATGGTTCTGCGAAAACGGGACAGCGACAGGGCAAACAGCGCGGTGCCGATGACCAGCAGCGCCACAAACTGCGGCCAAACCACGGCAAAACCAGCACCCCGGTAGAGGATGCCCTGGGCGAGCATCACAAAATGGGTATTGGGAGCCGCCAACATCAGGTACTGAATGGCGGCGGGCATGCTTTCCCTGGGGGTCATTCCCCCGGACAGCACTTCAAGCGGTAGCAGGATCAGCATCAGCAACAGGCCAAACTGGGGCATGGAGCGGGCCAGGGTGCCAAGAAAGATACCCAGCGATGTGGTAGCGAACAGATGCAGAACAGCACCTGCCAAAAAAAGCGGCACCGAACCCTCGATCGGCACCCCCAGCCAGCCTTGCACCACCAGGGTAAGTGACAGCGTGGTGGCCGCCAATACCACCAACACCATGGCCCAGACCTTGGCAGCCATGATCTCGAAGGGTGTCACCGGCATGGCCAGCAGGTGCTCCACGGTGCCGTGCTCGCGCTCGCGGATCAGCGCGGCGCCGGTAAGAACAATCGCCAGCATGGTGATATTACTGATGACTTCCATCAACGAACCAAACCAGACTTTATTGAACTCCGGGTTGAAACTGGCCCGCAGCACCAGCTCCACCGGTGGAGCACTGTCGCCGCGATGGCGATCGACGAAGGCGGCAATTTCACCGCTGACAATGGCCTGTACATAAGCGTTGCCAGTGAAGGCCTGTCCCATGCGGGTGGCATCCACATTGAGCTGAATTTCCGGCTGCCGCCCCGCCAACAGGTCGCGCTGAAAATGGGGGGGAATATTCAGGGCAAAGGTGTCGAGGCCAGCATCCATGCGGGCATCCATCTCGTACTGGCCGATCAACACCGGCGGCGTGAAATAGGGTGGGTAGAAGGCATCGACAATACGCATCGACAGGGGCGAGCGATCCTCGTCGACAATGGCGATGGGCGCCTTGTTGAGGGATTCGGGCATGGCGGTGGCGGCGGTGTAAACCGACAGCGTAAAGGCGTAGACGATAAGCACCAGCATCATCGGGTCGCGACCCAGGCTGCGCAATTCCTTGATCCCCAGGTGCAGAATATTAGCCACGGCCATGTCAGCGCTCCTGCTTCGACAGCAACAGGGTACCCGCCGCCAGCAGCAATGGCGCTGCGACCGCCAGCGCCAGCAGGGGATCGTGGAGATCCGCAAATGACAACCCCTTGGAAAACACTCCCCGCGAGATGGTGAGGAAGTGGGTGGCGGGGTAGATGTCGCCCACCATACGACCGATGCCTTCAAGGGAGGAAACCGGGTCGATCATCCCGGAAAACTGCACAGCGGGCACCAGGGTGAGGATGGCGGTGCCGAACAGCGCGGCGATCTGGCTGCGGGTAAAGGTGGAGATCACCAAGCCCAGGGCGGTGGCGCAAAACACATAAAGTAACGCGGCCAACGCCAGGGTGGGAAAACTGCCGGTGAGGGGTACCCGAAAAATCGCCACCGCGCAGATCACCAGCAAAAGAAAATTGAGCATCCCCAAAGCCACATAGGGCAACTGCTTGCCGAGCAGGAATTCCAACCGGTTCACCGGGGTAACGTAGAGATTGACGATCGAGCCCAGCTCCTTTTCCCGCACCACCGACAGGGTGGTGAGAATGGCGGGAATCAGCATCAGCAACAGGGGGATCACCGCTGGCACCATGGCCACCAGGCTCTTGACGTCGGGGTTGTAGCGGTAGCGGGTCTCCACCGTGGCGGGTTGAGCCAGGGCACTGGAGCCGAGCGCCTCCCGCGCCTTCCCGGTCAGCCAGTGGCTGTGCATGCCCTGCACGTAGCCGCTGATGTTCTCGCCCCGGCTCGGCATGGCGCCGTCGATCCAGGCGCCGACCTGCACCGGCCGACCGCGGGCGAGGTCGGCGGCAAAGCCCGGGGGTATCTCGATGGCCAGGCTGATTTCACCCGTGCGCATGCGCCGCTCCAACTCGGCGTGACTGGCCAGGGGCGGCTTCTCGACAAAGTAGCGGGAGCCTGAGAGATTGAGCACATAGTCGCGACTGGTGGCGGTCTGGTCGCGATCCAGCACCGCGAAGCTGAGATCCTCCACGTCCATGGTGATGCCGTAGCCCACCACAAACATCAGGATCAGGGTGCCCACCATGGCCAGGGTCAGGCGAATGGGATCCCGCAACAACTCCAGGGTTTCCCGGCGGGAATAACTGTACAGGCGTCGACGGCTGAACCTGGGTGGGTTGCGGCCGTGCTTGACGGACGCCGTCCCGTTAGCCGTCGGCAAGGCGTCAACAGCAGCGGGCAGCGGTTGCCCCTTCTCCCCGGCATCCCGGGCGACCTCATCCTCCAGATAGGCCACAAAGGCGTCATCCAGTGACTTGGCCTCGCGGCTTTCGATAAGGTTTTGCGGAGTGTCGGTGACCAGTACCCGCCCGGCGTGCATCAGCGATATGCGATCACAGCGCTCCGCTTCGTTCATGAAGTGGGTAGAGATGAAGATGGTCACCCCATCGTTGCGAGCCAGATCCACCAGGATTCGCCAGAAGCCATCCCGCGCCACCGGATCGACACCCGACGTGGGTTCGTCGAGGATAAGCATCTCCGGGCCGTGGATCATCGCCACCGCCAGTGACAACCGCTGGCGCTGCCCCAAGGGCAGGGCATCGGGCAAACTGTCCAGCACCGCTTCCAGCTCGAAGCGCCGCGCCATCTCCGCCACACGCCCCGCAATACCCTCGTCCGGCAAGCCGAACAGCCGCGCATGCAGGAAAAGGTTCTGGCCGACGGTGAGCTCACCGTAGAGGGAAAACGACTGGGTCATGTAGCCCACTCGACGTCGGGTGGCGATATCCCTGGGGTTCACTTCGCGGCCAAACAGCCAGGCCTGGCCGGAACTGGCGGGCAACAGGCCGGTGAGCATTTTCATGGTGGTGGTCTTGCCGCAGCCGTTGGAGCCGAGAAAGCCGAAAATTTCACCCTTGGGAATGCGGAAGGTCACCCGATCCACGGCGGTGAAATCACCAAAACGCATGGTTAGTTCTTTCGCCTCGATGGCGATGTCCTGCGCCCCTGCCTGGGCTTGCGGGCCTATCGTCACCGGCTGATGGCAGGCACGCTCCGCCTCCGGCAACAGGGCGATAAAGGCTGCTTCAAGATTTTCCGTGGCAGTTTTTTCCAGTAATGCCGCTGGCGAGCCTTCGGCCAGCACCCGGCCGCCGTGAATGGCCGCGAGCCAGTCGAACCTAGCCGCCTCTTCCATATAGGCAGTGGCCACCACGACGCTCATGCCGGGATTGTCGGCGCGGATACGGTCGATCAAGCCCCAGAACTGGCGGCGTGACAGGGGGTCGACCCCTGTGGTGGGTTCATCAAGGATCAGCAAATCGGGGTCGTGGATCAGGGCGCAGCACAGCCCCAGCTTTTGTTTCATACCGCCGGAGAGTTTGCCCGCCGGCCTATCGGCAAAGGGCGCAAGACCGGTGGCATCAAGGAGTTGGCCGATACGCCGCGCCCGCTCCTCCTTACCGTGGCCAAACAGACGGCCAAAAAAATCGATGTTCTCGAACACCGAGAGGGTGTGATAGAGATTCCTGCCAAGCCCCTGGGGCATGAAGGCGATCCGCGGGCACACTCGGCGGCGGTGACTTTGGCTGGCGATATCGCCCCCCAGCACCTGGATTTGCCCCTGCTGCAACGCTCGGGCACCCGCCAGCAGTGACAACAGGCTGGATTTTCCCACCCCGTCGGGGCCGATCAGCCCTGCCATCACTCCGGCGGGGATGGCGAGGCTGAGATCATCCAGCGCGAGGGTTCCGCCGTAGCGCAGACTGACGTTTTCAACCCGTGCAACTGCGTCGCTCATGTCGGTGGGAGCCATGAATCATTCACCTTCAAGGCAGCTTTACAGCGAGGTGCTCGGGCCACTCAGTCTTGCTATCCGCCAGCAGGTAAGCCACGCCAGGCAGGCCGGTCTTGACCCGTAACAGGTTTTCATCGAGCACATCGGGAGGGATCTGGGCGCGCACCCGAAACATCAGTTTTTCCCGCTCGCTGGCGGTTTCCACGGTCTTGGGAGTGAACTGGGCGACATCCGCGACGAACGACACCGACGCGGGGAAAACATACTCCGGAGCAGCATCCAGCACGATGCGTACCTCGGCGCCCTGGGCGAGCCGGCCAGCCACCGCCGTGGGCAGGAAGAAGGTCATGTAAACGTCACGCAGATCCACCAAATTCAGCACCCGGCCACCGGCGGCCACCACCTCGCCGGGCTGGGCGATGCGATATTGCACCCGGCCATCTCGGACGGCCTTGAGTTCGCTGTCGGCGAGATCCGCCTGGATGCGCTCGATGCTCGCCTGGGCGGCGGCAACGGCCGACTCGGCTCCGGCGATCTGGGCGTGGGCGGTGACGATGGCGGCGTCACTGGCCGCCACCTGGGCTTCGGCGGCACTGACGGCAGCGGCGGTGCTCTGCTGGCTGGCGTAGTCGTCATCGGCCTGCTGCTGGGAACCGGCGCCCCGTTCGACCAGGGCGGCAGAGCGCTGATAGCGCTTTTTCGCCACGTTGAGCTCCGCCCGGCGCTGAGCCACCAGAGCAAGGGCAGCCTGGCGTTCCGCCTGGCGCAGCACCACCTGGCTGCGGGCAATGGCCACCGAACTTTCGGCCTGGTGCAGTTGAGCCTCGGCCTGGCGCAGTTGGGCTTCAAGATTTTCCGTGTCCATCACCGCCAGTACCTGGCCGGCGTCGACAAACTCCCCTTCCTTTACCAGGATATCCCGGATACGACCAGCGGCATTGGCAGCGACGTCAATCTCAACGGCCTCGATGCGGCCGTTACCGAATATCAGCCCGCTATCGGTTTGGTCGTTAACCCAGAAAGACCAGACTGCCACTCCCACAGCGACAACAATGGCGAGTGCGATGATAGGCCTTGGTCGAAAGGGGGTGGAACGAGACATCGGTGGCATCCTTTTCAATAGTCGAGGTCTGTGGGGCGCGGAACAGGGTATGCGCGGAGAAACGGGCATCCTGCACCGGTTTCTGACGCAGGATCCACACCATGATCAGCAACCCAGCGCGTCAGGCATGTGACAACATTAGCACGCCCGGTATTCGCCCGAGGCTGCGCTGTGTCAATCCACCCCGTCCTGCTACTATTGCGCCCCTGACCCCCTGGCCGGGCACCCCCGTCGCCGGACACCGCCATTCACCCGCCGGAACCGCGATCCATGACCGAAATGATCGAAAACCGCACCTTCGACGAAATCAGCGTTGGCGACAGCGCCGTTCTCGAAAAGGAACTCACCTACCGGGATATCAAGCTGTTTGCCATCATGTCGGGGGACGTGAACCCCGCCCACGTGGACGAGGAATACGCCCGGGACAGCCGCTTCCAGGAAGTGATCGCCCACGGCATGTGGGGCGGCTCGCTGATCTCCTCGGTGCTCGGCACCGAGCTGCCGGGCCCAGGCGCCATCTACATGAGCCAGTCCTTGAAGTTCCTCCGGCCCATCGGCGTCGGCGACCATGTGGAAGTGAAGGTGACGGTGCGGGAGAAACACCAGGAGCACCACCGCCTGGTGCTCGACTGCCTGGTCACCAAGGATGGCGGCCAGAAGGCCATCACCGGGGTGGCCGAAGTGATGGCCCCCACCGTCAAGATCTCCCGCCCGCGCTGGGCGATCCCCGATATCCAGGTGCGCGAGCACGCCCTGTTCAACGGCTACCTGGAGCGCGCCCGGCAGATCGCCGCCGAGCAGGCCCCCCTGGTGGCCGCCATCGTCAACCCGGTGGACCGCATGTCCCTCACCTCGGTGGCCGAGGCGGTGCGCCAGAAACTCATCACACCGCTGCTGATCGGCCCCCGGGACGCCATCCAGGCCGCCGCCCGGGAAGCGGGTATCGACATCGATGGCCTCGACATCGTCAACGCCAGCCACCACATGGCGGCCGCCACCCGCGCCATCGACCTGGCCCTGAACGGGGAAGTGGACACCATCGTGCGGGGCAATATCAGTATCAGCGACCTGATGGCCCCCATCGTGCGCCGCGGCGCAGGGCTTGCCACCGGACGGCGCATGGGCCACGTGTTCGTGTTCGACGTGCCGGGGCGCCAGGGGCCGCTGCTGATCACCGACACCTCGGTGAACATCCGCCCCAACCTGGAGCAGAAGCGGGATATCGTCCAGAACGCCGTGGATTTCGCCCGCCAGCTCGGCATCGCCACCCCCAAGGTGGCGGTGCTCTCGGCCCTGGAAACCATTGCCCCCCATATCCAGTCGACCCTGGATGCCGCCGCCCTGTGCAAGATGGCGGATCGCAATCAGATCCGCGGCGCCCTGGTGGACGGCCCCCTCACCTTCGACAACGCCATCTCCATGGACGCCGCCATCCTCAAGAACGTCCACTCCCCGGTGGCTGGCCAGGCCGACATCCTGCTGGTGCCGGACATGGAGACCGGCCACATGCTGTCCAAGCAGATGAGCTACCTGGGTGGCGCCGGCGGCGCCGGCATCGTGCTGGGGGCGCGGGTGCCGATCCTCCTCCCCGGCCGCGCCGACAGCATGCAGACCCGTCTGGTGAGCCTGGCGCTGGCGCTGATCCTGCGCCAGCCGGGCTGACCGCCCCTACCCCCACACCAACGGCAGGTTGCGGGGCTGGATGATCACCCCCGCCTGGGACTCGATGGGCACATCCGGGTCGAGGCGGAATTCCGGAATCGCCTTGAAGGTTTCCTCCAGGGCGATGCGCAGTTCCCGGCGCGCCAGGTGTACCCCGAGACAGTGGTGCGGCCCCACCGCGAAGGACAGATGGCGCGGGTTGCGGTCGAGGCGCACGCTGTGGGGGTCGTCGTACACCTGGCCGTCGCGGCCAGCCAGGGTGGTGATCATCGCCACCCGGTCGCCGGGCTTGATGGTGACACCGCGGATGCGGGTCTCCTTGCTGCAGGTGCGGTAGGTGGTCACCGCCGCGAAGGCCCGCATGAATTCCTCCACCGCCGTGCGGATCTGGGCGGGATTCTCCCGCAGGTAGCGCTGTTGGTCGGGATGGGTGGCCAGGTGGCGGACGAAATTGGCGGTGTGGGCGGTCACGGTGTCGAGCCCACCCAGATAAAAGTTGAACGCATAGCCCATCAGTTCGTCGTCGTTCATGCGCCGGCCGTTGACCTCGGCGGTGATGGCGATGCTGATCAGGTCGCTGCCGGGGTTGGCCTTGCGCTCCTCGATCACACCCCGCAGGTAGTCGGCGATGCTCTTGATGCCGCGCTTGATGGTGTCCAGGTCCCCGGACTGGATGATCATCATCTCCCACTCCTGGAACTCCCGCATCCGCGCCCGGGGCAGGTCCATCAGATCGAGCACCACCCCCACGGGGAAGGGAAAGGCAAAGTCGTGGATATAGTCGCAGGAGGTCCGGCCCTCGATGCCGGCCAGGCAGTCCTGGGCGGCCTTGCGCACCACGTCGTCCATCCTGGCCATGGCGCCCGGGGAGAAGATGGGGTTGAGCAGCTGGCGGTAGAAGGTGTGCTGGGGCGCGTCCTGCTCGGCGGGCACCAGGTCCCAGGTTTCGCCGATCAGCTTGCCGAGGGCGCTGAAATCCCGGTTCGAGAAGTGCTCCACGTCGTGGTACACCGCCTGGATATCGTCGTGGCGGCGCAATACCCAGCTGTGGGCCCTGCCGCCGTGCATCATATTGGGCACATAGACGATGTCCGGCCCTTCACAGGCCTCGGGGACGATGCGATCGAAGGGGTTTTCGAGGGTGAAATGGCCGCTGACCAAGGGGAAGTCCGGCTCGATCAGGTGGGGGGGCACGTGGTCCGGAATAGGGCCTGCGGAATGGGCTTGGGTCATGGGTTACTCCCGGCTGGATGGTGGGCGAGAACCCCACACCGGTAATGAATGGTTGTTGACGGCGTGGTGGGCGGCTTCCATTAAATCCCCAAGGTGGATAAATTGCTATTTCGCCTAATCTATCAAAACGATCACAGTTGGTTATCATGTTTTCCATCAGCGACATCCAGACCGCCCGCGCGGTGGGCCAGCTGGGCAGCATCCGCGCCGCCGCCCGCCAGCTCCACAGGACCCAGCCCGCCGTGAGCCAGGCCATCCGGCGCCTGGAGGAGCGGATCGGCTTCGCCCTCTTCGATCGCAGTGGCTACAGGGTCACCCCCACCGCCCGGGGGCGGGACTTTCTCCAGCAGAGTGAAATCCTGCTGCTCAGCGACGCCCACCTGCGGGAGTACGCGGGGGTGCTGGCCAAGGGCCAGGAATCCACCCTGGCGCTGGCGGTCTGGCCGATGTTCGGCGAGGCGCGCCTGCTGCCCCTGCTGCAGGCCGTGGCGGCCCGCCATCCGGAAACCAGCATCGAGCTCCACTACGCCGAGTCGATCCTCGGCATGGACCTGCTGGCCGCGGGCCGGGTGAGTATCGCCATCTGCCCCCATGCCCGCCCCGGCGGCCACCACCAGCACCTCGACGTCGACACCCTCGCCATCGGCGCCATGACCTTCGTCTGCGTCATCGCCCCCGCCCTGCTCGGGGAGCGGGACCCGGGCGCGGTGCCCCGGGAGCAACTGGCCCGCTGGAACCAGATCATCCTGCGGGACAGCGCTTCGGGGCGCTCCTACAGCTTTGGCGCCGAGCGCAGTGGCCGCCACTGGGCGGTGAACGATCAACGGCTGATGGCGGCATTGATACGCGACGGCCTTGGCTGGGGGTTGATGCCCCTGGCTGCGGTCCGGGACGAGCTGGCCAGTGGCGCCCTCAGGGAACTGCAACTGCCCGAGTTCGGCAGCCGCATTACCACCGACATCGTGGCGGCGCGGGTTCGGGGAAAGCCCCAGGGTCCGGTGGCCAGCGCCCTCTGGGCGCTGTTCGACGGCGCCTGAGGCGGTTCAGGGGCGCCGGGTCAGGAGGTGAATGTAGCGGCCGAGGCCGCGGAACGGGTCCTCCCGGGACAGGCGCAGCTCCAGCTCGATCTGGGTGGCCGGGTCGCGGTTTCTGTGGGCCGGGTCGAGGATGTAATCGTGAAAGCAGCGGATGCCGCTGTGCCCCAAGAGCGGCAGGCCGAGGGCGTCGAGCCAGTGGCGCACCTGCTCCGGGCGCAGGGGATTGGCCGGGGTCAGGCTGCCGCGATAGCCCCGGTAGTCCTCCGCCACCACCTTGGCGAAATTGGCCCGGAGCAGGTTCTTCATGATCAGGCCGTTGACGTTGTAGAAGGTGAGGGAGAGAAATCCCCCGGGGCGCAGCGCGCCCCGCAGGGATGCCAGCAGCGCCTCTGGATCGGCCACCCATTCCAGCACCGCGTGGCACAGCACCAGGTCGAAGGCTTCGGGGTGGCGGGCGCAATGGGCCTGGATCGACTCGTGGTGGAAGCTGGCGCCGTCGCCAAGGCGAGCCTTGGCGAAGTTCTCCCGGGCGAGGTCGAGCATGGCGGCGGAGATGTCGCACAGCGCTACCCGGTGGCCGAGCCCCGCGAGGGCCAGGGACAGCTGCCCCTGGCCACCCCCCGCATCGAGGATGCGCAGCGGCGGCCCCGGCGGGGCATCGGCATCGCCGAGGGACGCGAGCCCCGGCACCGCCTCCGCCAGGTCGCGGCGCAATACCGCGAGGCGGATATCCCCCTTCAGCCGGTCGTAGACGTTGCGGCGAAAGCGCGCGGCGAGGTCGTCAAAATTGCGATCGGCGGGGAGCGCCGGCAGCTCAGCCATGGCACCGCCCCGCCGGCGGCGTCGAGAGGGCGAGGGTCATGGCGCCGGGCGATCGTCCTTCTCGTACTCCTTCACCGCCCTGAACATCCCGCCCCAGGCACTGCGCTTCCGACAGCGGAAATCGGTGGCGGCCTGGGCCTCGGCCGCCTCGACGCAGGCCGCCTCCGTCCAGAATCCCCGGGCCACCAGGGTGTAGGCGTCGGAGAACGGGTCCTCCTTCACATGGAGATCCCGGAACGGATAGAAAAGGTAGACCAACAGCAGGATCAACAGGGGGATGACGAATTTCATGGGCGGTCCCTCTCGGATACCGACCCGGCCCCGGGATTGGGGCCGGCATCTTTACCGGGGCGAGGATAACGGGGGGGCACCCCCCGGGCAACGGCCTTGCGGCCTCGCCCTCAATCCACCCGGGGCTTGGGAGCCACCGGCGGGTAGGGGAAGGGGGTGACATTGCCGCCCCGGGCATCGCTGATCTTGCTGGCGCCCTCCTTCTCCACCTCGTCGATGCGGACCACGGCGTGGAGCGGAATGAAACTGCGCTTGACCCCGGCGAACTCGGTCTTGAGCTTTTCCTCGGAGGGGTCGACGATCACCTGGGTGCGCTCGCCAAAGACGAATTCCTCGGCCTCGAGAAAGCCCCAGAGATCGCTCTGGTACACGTGGCGGGCGTAGATCTCGAAAACCTGGCCCTGATTGAGGAAGATGATCTTGTAGATCGGATCCTTTGCCATGATGCTGCAATTCACCGGGGGTTGACAAAAAAGGGGCGCAAGGATAGCACAAACCGCCACGATCCCCTACGACATCCGCCCACGGGCCCGGTTGGGCCTGTTGGGCTTTGCCAGCCCCGGGGCTATAATGCGGCCCCTCTCGCCCTGATCACTTTATGAGCAGCCATGACCGACAAGCCGGTTAAGAAGCTACACATCGTCACCCACGGGTGCCAGATGAACGAGTACGACTCCGCGCGGATGCGCGACCTGCTGGGGGAAAGCCACCAGCTGGTGGCTACCGACGACCCGGCGGAAGCGGACGTGCTGCTGCTCAACACCTGCTCGATCCGCGAAAAGGCCCAGGAAAAGGTCTTCCACCAGCTGGGCCGCTGGAAGGCCCTGAAGGACCGGAACCCCGACCTGGTGATCGGCGTCGGCGGCTGCGTCGCCAGCCAGGAGGGGGACGCCATCGCCCGCCGGGCGCCCTACGTGGACCTGGTGTTCGGCCCCCAGACCCTGCACCGCCTGCCGGAGATGATCAGCGAGCACCGCCGGGGCAACGGGGTCACCGTCGTGGACATCAGCTTTCCCGAGATCGAGAAGTTCGACCGCCTGCCCCAGCCGGAAGCCGATGGGGTGTCGGCCTTCGTGTCCATCATGGAGGGCTGTTCCAAGTACTGCACCTTCTGCGTGGTGCCCTACACCCGGGGCGAGGAAGTGAGCCGCCCGGTGGCAGATGTGCTCGCCGAGATCGCCCACCTGGCGGGCCAGGGGGTCAAGGAGGTCAACCTGCTGGGCCAGAATGTCAACGCCTTCCGGGGAGAGATGCCGGACGGGCGCATCTGCGACTTCGCCGAGCTGTTGCCCTACGTGGCCGGCATCGACGGCATAGAGCGCATCCGCTACACCACCTCCCACCCGGTGGAGTTCTCCGATGCCCTGATCGAGGCCTACGCCCGGGTGCCGCAGCTGGTAAGCCACCTCCACCTGCCGGTGCAGAGCGGCTCGGACCGGATCCTGGCGGCCATGAAGCGCGGCCACACGGCGCTCGAATACAAGTCGAAAATCCGCAAACTTCGGCAAATTCGCCCGGATATCAGCATTTCGTCCGACTTTATCGTGGGCTTCCCGGGGGAGAGCGAGGCGGATTTCGCCGCCACCATGAAGCTCATCGAGGAGATCGGCTTCGACACCTCCTTCAGCTTTATATACAGCGCCCGCCCCGGCACCCCCGCCGCCGACCTGCCGGACGACACGCCGGAGGCGGTGAAGAAGGAACGCCTGCGGATTCTCCAGGGCCGTATCGAGCAGCACGCCCTGGAAATCAGCCGGCGCATGGTGGGCAGCACCCAGCGCCTGCTGGTCACCGGCATCTCGAAGAAGGACCCGGGCCAGCTCCAGGGCCGCACCGAGAACAACCGGGTGGTCAACTTTCGCGCCGACGACCACCAGCTCATCGGCGCGTTCGTGGACGTGGTCATCACCGAGGCCCTGCCCCACTCCCTGCGGGGGGAGCGGGTGGCCGCAACGGCGGCTTTTAATAGCGGCAGGGCCTGAGAACGTGGCCCGACTGTTGCTTATCGGTATAGGCAATCCCCACTCAAGTATTTTCTCCGTCATCCAAAGTGGCTATGCTTCGGCCAAATGCCATCACCGCAAGGAGCGGTTGTAGTCCAGTTTGAATACCAGCGCCGACGCCCTGACAATCACCCTCGAGCCCAACGACAACCGTCGCCTCGCCTGCCTCTGTGGCCAATTCGACCAGCACCTGCGCCAGATCGAGCAGCGCCTCAACATCGAAATCCGCAACCGTGGCAATGTCTTCGCCATCTACGGCAACGCCGCCAGCAGCCAGGCGGCGGGCAACCTGCTGCGCACCCTGTACAACGAGACCCGCACCGAGGATCACCTGACCCCGGATACCGTTCACCTCTTTTTGCAACAATCTGACCTGGAGTTGCGCATGGACCAACCGGCCGCCAACAACGCCACCAGCAACAATGTCGAGAGCTTCACCGTCATCCGCACCAAGAAGGGCAACGTCAAGCCCCGGGGCCTCAACCAGCAGCGTTACGTGCGGGCGATCCAGACCCACGACATCAACTTCGGCGTCGGCCCGGCGGGCACCGGCAAGACCTACCTGGCGGTGGCCTGCGCGGTGGAATCCCTGCTCCGGGACGAGGTGGAGCGCATCCTCCTGGTGCGCCCGGCGGTGGAGGCCGGCGAGAAGCTCGGCTTCCTGCCCGGCGACCTGTCCCAGAAGGTGGACCCCTACCTGCGCCCCCTCTACGACGCCCTCTACGAGATGCTCGGCACCGAGACGGTGGGCAAGCTCATCGAGCGCGGCGTCATCGAGATCGCCCCCCTGGCCTACATGCGCGGGCGCACCCTCAACAACTCCTACATCATTCTCGACGAGAGCCAGAACACCACCCGCGAGCAGATGAAGATGTTCCTCACCCGCATCGGCTTTGGCTCCACGGCGGTGATTACCGGCGACATGTCCCAGATCGACCTGCCCCGTGGCACCCACTCCGGGCTCGTCCACGTGTGCGAGGTGCTCAAGGAGGTCCAGGACATCTCCTTCACCTTCTTCCAGTCCAAGGACGTGGTGCGCCACCCCCTGGTGCAGCAGATCGTCGACGCCTACGAGGCCCACGAGGCCCACGGGGAGCGCCAGGGCGACAAATGACCGTTACCGTGGATATCGACAACGCCTCGGGCAGTGACGAGGTGCCCGACCCCTCGGCCATGCGCCGCTGGGTGGAGGCCGCCCTCGCCGGCGCGCGGGACGAGGCGGAACTGGCGGTGCGCATCGTCGCCGAGGCCGAGAGCGCGGCCCTCAACAGCCACTACCGCCACAAGGAGGGGCCCACCAACGTGCTGTCCTTCCCCGCCGACCTGCCGGAGGCGGTGGACATCCCCCTGCTCGGCGATCTGGTGATCTGCGCCCCGGTGGTGGCCCGGGAAGCGGGGGAGCAGGACAAGAGCCTCGACGCCCACTGGGCCCACATGCTGGTGCACGGCACCCTGCACCTGCTCGGCTACGACCACATCGACGACACCGAGGCCAGCGAGATGGAAGCGCTGGAAACCCGCATCCTCGCCGGCCTCGGCTTCCCACCCCCCTACGAAACCCCTGACCCGTCTGCCCAGGGCAGCGGCCCCGGAGCAACCCGAGAGTAAACCATGAGCGAGGAAGAGCAGCAGAGTCAGGACAAATCCTGGCTGGAACGCCTTACCCAGGCGTTCTCCTTCGAACCCAAGACCGCCGAGGACGTCATCGAGATCCTCCGGGTGGCCCACAACAACAAGATCATCGACCGCGATGCCCTGGAGATCATGGAGGGCGCCCTCCACGTGGCCGACCAGCAGGTGCGGGAGATCATGGTGCCCCGCTCGCAGATGGTGATGATCCGCCAGGAGGCCAGCCTCGACGAGGTGCTGGCCATCGCCACCGAGTCCAACCACTCCCGCTTCCCGGTCACCGGCGACTCCACCGACGACATCAAGGGCATCCTCCTCGCCAAGGACCTGCTCCAGGTGGCCTGCAAGGGGGACCTGGCCTTCAACCTGTGCGACTTCGTGCGCCCCGCCAACATCATCCCCGAGAGCAAGCGCCTCAACGTGCTGCTGCGGGAGTTCCGCGAAAAGCGCTACCACATGGCGGTGGTGGTGGATGAGTACGGCGGCATCGCCGGCCTCGTCACCATCGAGGACGTCCTGGAGGAAATCGTCGGCGACATCGAGGACGAGACCGACGACGCCGAGCAGGACATGATCCGCGAGCTGGAGGACAACCGCTTCCTGGTGGCGGCCCTGACCCCGGTGGAGGACTTCAACGAGTTCTTCAACAGCGGCCTCAGCGAGGAGGAGTTCGACACCATCGGCGGCATCCTGCTGCAGGCCTTTGGCCAGTTCCCCAAGGTGGGGGAGAGCATCGCCATCGACAATCTGACCTTCACCGTGGTGGACGGCGACAAGCGCCAGATCCGCCAGCTGGAAGTGCAGGTGAGCCCCGCCGACAGTGATTGAGTCGCCCCGCGCCCTGCTCGCCAGCCCCCTCGGGCCGCGCCTGCTGGCGCTGGCGGCGGGCGCCCTCTTCCCCCTCGCCCTCGCCCCCTTCGGCTGGAGCAGCCTCGGCATCCTCTCCATGGCGCTGCTCTGCGCCCTGCTCCGGGACGGCGGCCCCCGGGAGGTTTTCGTCCGCACCCTGGCCTTCGGCCTCGGCCAGTTCGGGGTTGGCGCCTCCTGGGTCTACGTCAGCATCCATGTCTACGGCGAGGCGCCGGTGCCCCTGGCGGCACTGCTCACCGGCCTGTTCATCCTGCTCCTCGCCCTGTGCCTGGCGGTGCCCTTCAGCCTCTACGGCCGGGTGGCGCGGCGCCAGCCCCTGGCGGCGGTGTTCGTGTTCCCCTCCCTGTGGGTGCTGGCGGAGTGGTTCCGGGGCTGGTTTCTCACCGGCTTCCCCTGGCTGTACCTGGGCAACAGCCAGATCGACGGCTGGCTCGCCGGCTGGGCACCCCTCGGCGGCGTGCTCGCCCTCGGCTGGATGGCGGCCTTCAGCGGCGCGGCCCTGGCCCAGCTCGGCCAGCTGCGGGACCGCGCCCCCGGGGTAATCGCCGGGCTGCTGTGCGCCGCCCTGCCCTGGCTGTGGGGCGCGACCCTCGACGACAAGCGCTGGACCACCCCGGCGGAGGCGCCGGTGCGGGTCGCCCTGCTGCAGCCGGCGCTGCCCCTGGCCCAGAAGTGGGATCAGGGCGCCCTCTTCCAGATCCTCGACCTGTACCGCCGCGAGTCGGAAACCCTGTGGGACAACCCCCTGGTGATCTGGCCGGAATCCGCCATACCCGAGGTCAGGCACCGGGTCGACCACTACCTGGCCTGGATGGACGAGCGGGCGCGGGAGGCCGGCAGCACCCTGATCACCGGCATTCCCACCCAGGCGGGCAACCGCTACTACAACTCGGTGATCGCCCTCGGCGACGGGTCCGGCCAATACGACAAGCGCCACCTGGTGCCCTTCGGCGAATACGTGCCCCTGGAGCGCTGGCTGCGGGGCACCATCCGCTTCTTCGACCTGCCCATGTCCACCTTCAGCGGCGGCGCCGAGGGGCAACCCCTGCTCCGGGCCGGCAAGCTGCACATCGCCACCGCCATCTGCTACGAGATCGTCTACCAGGACCTGGTGGCGCGGACCACCGCCGACGCCGACATCCTCCTCACGGTGAGCAACGACACCTGGTTCGGCAGCTCCATCGGCCCCCACCAGCACTTCGAGATGGCGCGCCTTCGCGCCCTCGAAAACGGCAAGCCGGTACTGCGCGCCACCAACGACGGCATCACCGCCATCATCGACAGCCGGGGCCAGGTGCGGGCCAGCCTGCCGCAATTCCAGCGGGCAGTGCTGGAGGGGGAAGTCACCCCCCACAGTGGCACCACCCCCTTCACCCGCTTCGGGTCCTGGCCGGTGGTGGTGCTGTGCTTGCTGATGGTGGCAGTGGGGTTGCGGCTTGGGCGGACGGGACTGATAGCCGGACGTCCGACGCCTGACGTCTGACGCTTTTGGGTGTGCCAACCTTTGGCAGCGGCGCTCAAACCGGTGTCCCGATGCCAAACGGGTGAAGCGAAGTGCCCTTTATTGGCGCCGGACGTCGGGCGCCAAGCGTCAGACACCTGCCAACACCCCCACTTTCCCCTATAATGCCCCGCTTCGATCACCCCCCCGAAAAGCCCAGACAATGGAAGAGCACTACCATCCCGACGCCATCGAACGGGACGCGCAGCAGTTTTGGAACGATCACCAGTCCTTCAAGGTGAGCGTCGACCCGAGCCGGGAAAAATACTACTGCCTCGCCATGTTCCCCTACCCCAGCGGCAAGCTGCACATGGGCCATGTGCGCAACTACACCATCACCGACGTGATCAGTCGCTACCAGCGCATGCTGGGCAAGAACGTGCTGCAACCCATGGGTTGGGACGCCTTCGGCCTGCCCGCCGAGAACGCCGCCATCAACAACAACACCGCGCCGGCCCCCTGGACCTACAGCAACATCGACTACATGAAGGGCCAGCTGAAGACCCTCGGCTTCGGCTACGACTGGAGCCGGGAGCTGGCCACCTGCCAGCCCGGCTACTACCAATGGGAGCAATGGTTCTTCACCCGCCTGTACGAAAAGGGCCTGGTGTACAAGAAAACCAGCGCGGTGAACTGGTGCCCCAACGACCAGACGGTGCTCGCCAACGAGCAGGTGATCAACGGCTGCTGCTGGCGCTGCGACACCCAGGTGGAGAGAAAGGAAATACCCCAGTGGTTCATCCGCATCACCGCCTACGCCGAGGAGCTGCTCGACGACCTGGACAAGCTCCCCGGCTGGCCCGAGCAGGTGCGCACCATGCAGCGCAACTGGATCGGCAAGAGCCGCGGGGTGGAGATGACCTTCGACCTGGCGGCGCCGGTGGGGGACATCGCCAGCTTCGACGTCTACACCACCAGGCCTGACACCCTGATGGGGGTCACCTACGTCACCCTCGCCGCCGAGCATCCCCTGAGCCTCGCCCTGGCGGCATCCAACCCTGCCTTGCAAGCTTTCATCGCCGACTGCAAGAAGCAGGCGGTGAACGAGGCCAACATGGCCACCATGGACAAGAAGGGCATGGCCCTCGGCATCGACGCCATCCATCCCCTCACCGGGGAGAAGGTGCCGGTGTGGGTGGGCAACTACGTGCTGATGGACTACGGTACCGGGGCGGTGATGGCGGTGCCGGGCCACGACCAGCGGGATTGGGAGTTTGCCCGCCAGTACGGCCTGCCCATCGTCCAGGTGGTGGCCCCCGCCGGCGGCGAGCCCTGCGATCTCGACCGGGAAGCCTTTGTCGACAAGGGCGTGCTGGTCAATTCCGGCGCCGCTTTCACCGAGTGGGACGGCCTGCCCTTTGACGCCGCCTTCGACGCCATCGCCAACGCCCTGATCGCCAAGGGCAAGGGCAGGGTCACCACCAACTTCCGCCTCCGCGACTGGGGCGTCTCGCGCCAGCGCTACTGGGGCGCCCCCATCCCCATGCTCTACCGCCGCGACGGCACCGAGATTCCCGTCCCCGCCCACAAGCTGCCGGTGCTGCTGCCCGAGGACGTGCACATGGACGGCGTCCACTCCCCCATCAAGGCGGACCCGGAATGGCGCCGGGACGAACTGAACGGCGAGGCCCTGGAGCGGGAGACCGACACCTTCGACACCTTCATGGAGTCCTCCTGGTACTACGCCCGCTTCACCTGTCCCGACTTTGCCGACGGCATGCTCGACAAGGCCGCCGCCGACTACTGGCTGCCGGTGGACCAGTACGTGGGGGGCATCGAGCACGCCATCCTCCACCTGCTCTACGCCCGTTTCTTCCACAAGCTGATGCGGGACGAGGGCCTGGTGTCCTCGGATGAGCCCTTCACCCGCCTGCTGTGCCAGGGCATGGTGCTGAAGGACGGCGCCAAGATGTCGAAGTCCAAGGGCAACACCGTCGACCCGCAATCCCTGATCGACCAGTACGGCGCCGACACCGTGCGCCTGTTCACCATGTTCGCCGCGCCCCCGGAGCAGTCCCTGGAGTGGTCCGACGAGGGCGTCGCCGGGGCCCACCGCTTCCTGCGCAAGCTGTGGCGGGCGGTGGCCACCCACCTCGCCAAGGGCCAGCCCGGCGCGCTCGACCCCGCCGACCTGCGGGGCCAGCTCCGCGACCTGCGCCGCAAGACCCACGAGACCATCGCCAAGGTGAGCAACGACTGCGGCGTGCGCCAGACCTTCAACACCGCCATCGCCGCGGTGATGGAACTGTTGAACGAGGTGGGCCGCCTCGATGACGATTCGCCCCAGGCCCTCGCCGTGGAGCGGGAGGCCCTGGAGTCCGCCGTGCTGCTGCTCGCCCCCATGGTGCCCCACATCTGCCACCGCCTGTGGCGCGAGCTCGGCCACCCCGGCGCGGTGATCGACGCTCCCTGGCCGGCGGTGGACGAATCCGCCCTGGCCCGGGACAGCATCACCCTCGCGGTGCAGGTCAACGGCAAGGTGCGCGCCCAGCTCGACGTGGCGGTGGATGCCAGCCGCGACGACATCGAGGCCCTGGCCCTGGCGGAGCCCAACGTGGTGAAATTCACCGCCGGCGCCACGGTACGCAAGATCATCCTGGTGCCAGGCAAGTTGGTGAATATCGTCGCCAATTGAGTTGCACGTTTCACGTAACACGTTTCACGTGTTCACAGTGGCACCCGGCCTAGGCGGGTATACGTGCAACCTGTTACGTGTTACGTGAAACTCAAAAACCCCGGAACCCGACCATGAAACGACCCACCACCGCCCTCCTCGTCGCCCTGCTGATGACCGCCCTGGCCGGCGGCTGCGGCTGGCAGCTGCGGGGCGCGGAACTGATCCCCGAGGGCCTCGACAGCCTGCACATCAGCGCCCGGGACCCCCACAGCCCCCTGGTCACCGAACTGACACGCACACTGCGGGCGGCCGACGTGAAGGTGCCCGCGAACGCCAGCGAATCCCCCTACGCGCTGATGATCCTCGCCGAGCGCCGCGGTGTGCGCACCGCCACCGTCAACGCCAACGCCCGGGTGTCGGAACAGGAACTGCGGGAAGAGGTGGAATTCCTCATCCTCAACCGCGACGGCGACACCCTCCTGCCCCGCGCCACGGTGGTGGTGGAGCGGGTGTTCGAGTACGACGAGAACAACGTCCTCGCCACCCAGGACGAGGAACAGCTGATCCGCGCCGAGATGCGCCGCGACCTGGTCAACCAGATCCTCAACCGCTTCCGCCAGATCAAGGATCTCGACGGTGCGGCTGCGCCCTGAGCAACTCCCCCAGCACCTGGCGGGCGGCCTCGCCCCCTGCTACCTGATCTGCGGCGACGAACCCCTGCTCGCCCAGGAGGCCGCCGACGCCATCCGCGCCGCGGCCCGGGCCAACGGCTTCGACGAGCGGGAACTGTTCCATGCCGATGCCAACTTTGACTGGCAGCGACTGCTGTCCGAAGCCAACGCCCTGTCCCTGTTCGCGGCCCGCAAGGTGCTCGAGGTGCGCATCGCCACCGGCAAGCCCGGCGACAAGGGCTCCGCCGCCCTGCAGGAATACTGCGCAAGGCCGAGCCCCGACAACCTCTTGCTGGTGATCACCCCCAAGCTCGACGGCAACGCCCTGAAGAGCAAATGGGCCAAGGCCCTCGACGACACCGGGGGGATCATCCAGGTGTGGCCGGTGGAGGCCAAGCAGATGCCCGGCTGGATCGGTCAGCGCCTCAAGCAGGCGGGCATCCGCGCCAACCGCGCCGCCATCGACATCCTCGCCGACCGGGTGGAGGGCAACCTGCTGGCGGCGGTGCAGGAAATCGAGAAGCTCAAGCTGCTCGCCCCCGAGGGGGAGATCGATGCCGACACCATGTCCACGGTGGTGGCGGACAGCGCCCGCTACAGCGTGTTCACCCTGGTGGACAAGATCCTCGAGGGCGACCCCCAGGGGGCCGCCCGCAACCTCCGGGGCCTCCGGGAGGACGGCACCGACGCCATCGTCATCCTCTGGGCCCTGGCCCGGGAGCTGCGCACCCTGATCGCGGTGCAGGAGAGCGGCGAGCACGGCGACGGCGCCCTGCGCAAGCACGGGGTCTGGGACAAGCGCCAGCCCCTGGTGAAGAGCGCCCTGCGGCGCATGAAACTGCCCCATCTGCGCCTGCTGTTGCGCCAGGGGGCGGCCATCGACCGGGCCATCAAGGGCATGCGCCGGAGCGACCCCTGGGAGGACCTCGCCTCCCTGGTGCTCGGTTTCGCCGGCACCCCGACCCTCAACGCCGCCAACACCCGGCTGGGGATCGGCGAGTAGACCCGGTCGGGCAGCTCCCCGGCTGGCAAATCCCCCGTATCCGCTTACACTCAGGGCTCATCCACCGCCACCGGGAAATCACCATGCAGGAGCAACGCAGCGCCAGCGCCCTGGTCCTCGGGCTGTTCATCCTCGCCGGGCTCGCCGCCCTCGGCTATCTGCTCGGCAAGGCCGCCCTCGACTTCCGCCAGCTGGAGCGGGTGGTCACCGTCAAGGGCCTCGCCGAGCGGGAGTACCCGGCGGACGTGGTGATCTGGCCGCTGCAGTTCACCGAGGCCGGCAACGATCTCGAGGCCCTCTACACCCGCCTCGACGACAACAGCGCCCGCATCCGCGCCTTTTTACAGGAGCGGGGCGTGGAGCCCGGGGAGATCAGCCTGTCGCCCCCCGCCATCGTCGACAAGTCGGCCCAGGCCTACAACAGCGGCGCCGTCGGCGAATTCCGCTACACCGCCACCCAGGCGGTGACGGTGTACTCCCCCCGGGTCGAGGCGATTCGCCCGCTGATGAACGCCCTCGGTGAGTTGGGCAAGGCCGGCATCGTGTTCACCGGCAACGACTATCAGGCCCGCACCGAGTACCTCTTCACCCGCCTCAACGACGTCAAGCCGGCGATGATCGAGGAGGCCACCACCAAGGCCCGGGAGGTGGCGGAGAAATTCGCCGCCGATTCCAACAGCCGCCTCGGCAAGATCCGGTCCGCCACCCAGGGCCAGTTCACCATCAGCGACCGGGACAGCAACAATCCCCACATCAAGAACGTGCGGGTGGTCTCCACGGTGGAGTACTATCTCGCCGACTGAAAAGCCCTCGCCCTCTCACCCAACAACCCCACGGAACCCTGTATGTTCGAATGGCTCGCCAGCCCCGAGGCCTGGATGGCTCTCGCCACCCTCGCCGCCCTGGAAATCGTCCTCGGCATCGACAACATCATCTTCATCTCCATCCTGGTGGGCCGCCTGCCGGAACACCAGCGCAATGTGGCCCGCAACCTCGGCCTCGGCCTTGCCATGGCCACCCGGCTGTTGCTGCTGGCCAGCATCGCCTGGGTGATGGGCCTCACCGACACCCTGTTCAGCGTCCTCGACCATGAAATCTCCGGGCGCGACATCATTCTCATCGGCGGCGGCCTGTTCCTGCTGTTCAAGGCCACCCACGAGATCCACAACAGCCTGGAGGGCAGCGACGCTGTCGCCACCGGGCCGGCGGTTGCCGCCGCCAGCTTCGGCATGATCCTGGTGCAGATCGCGGTGCTCGATATCGTCTTCTCGCTGGACTCGGTGATCACCGCGGTGGGCCTTGTCAGCGAGATCTCCATCATGGCCATCGCCATCATCCTGGCGGTGCTGGTGATGCTGTTCGCCGCCAGGTCCATCGGCGAGTTCGTCGACCGCCACCCCACCATCAAGATGCTGGCGCTGTCGTTCCTGATCCTGGTGGGGGTGACCCTGATGGTGGAAGGGTTCGAAGTCCATGTGCCCAAGGGCTACATCTACTTCGCCATGGCGTTTTCGGTGGTGGTGGAGATGCTCAATATCCGCCTGCGCAAGAAGTCCGACAGGGCGGTGGTGCTGCACAGGGAAATGCCCCTGCCCTGACCCGGTGGCGCCCGCCCAGGGCGGGCGCCACATTCCTCAGCCCATGGGCTTCTTGCCCACCCAGGTGACCTTGTAGAGGTCCCGGCGGCGGTCCAGGTAGTTGCGCACCGAGCCCTCGTTCTGCAGCTGGTTGAGCTTTTGCAGGTCGAGGTCGACGATCAGGGTCATCTCGGTGTTGGGGGTGGTCTCGGCGACGATGGCATCGTGGGGAAAGGCAAAGTCCGACGGCGAGAACACCGCCGCCTGGGCGTACTGGATATCCACGTTGTCCACCTTGGGGAGGTTGCCGGTGCTGCCGGCGATCACCACGTAGCATTCGTTCTCGATGGCCCGGGCCTGGGCGCAGCGGCGCACCCGCAGGTAGCCGTTCTTGGTGTCGGTCCAGAACGGCACGAACAGGATGCGCACGTCCTCCTCCGACAGGAGCCGCGCCAACTCGGGGAATTCCACGTCGTAGCAGATCAGGATGCCGATGCGGCCGAAGTCGGTGTCGAAGGCCTGCAGCACGTCGCCGCCCTGCATGATCCAGTCCTTCTTCTCGTGGGGAGTGGGGTGGATCTTGGTCTGGTAGTCGATGGTGCCGTCGCGGCGGCACAGGTAGCTGACGTTGTAGAGCTCGTCGTTCTCCACCACCGGCATGGAGCCGGCGATGATATTGATGTTGTAGCTCACCGCCAGGCGCGAGATTTCGCCGAGGATCTGCTCGGTGAAGCCCGCCAGGTACCAGACCGCGTCGATGGAGCTGACGTGGCGTTCGAGGCCCATCAGCGGCGCGTTGAAAAACTCGGGGAACAGCGCAACGTCGCACTTGTAGTCGGACAGGGCGTCGACGAAATACTCCACCTGCTGGAGCAACTCCCCCACGTCCTGGAAATAGCGCATCTGCCACTGCACGCAGCCCACCCGGGCGGTCTTCTTGCGGGCGCCGATCAGCTTCGGCTCGCTGGGGCTGTAGTAGATGTTGTGCCATTGCAGCAGGGTGGCGTAGCCCTTCGACTCCTTGTCCTCCGGCAGGTAGGCGGACAGCACCCGGCGCACCTCGAAGTCGTTGGCGAGCTGGAAGCTCAGGGTCGGATCGTGGATGTCCTTGTTCTTGACCTTCTCGATGTACTCGTAGGGGGACATCTCCCGGGCGTACTTCTGGTAGTTGGGGATGCGCCCGCCGGCGATGATCGACTTGAGGTTGAGGTTGCGGCACAGCTCCTTGCGGGCCTCGTAGAGGCGGCGCCCGAGGCGCAGGCCCCGGTACTCCGGATCGACGAACACATCCACGCCGTAGAGCACGTCGCCGTTGGGGTCGTGGGTGGTGAGGTAGGCGTCGCCGGTGATCTCGTCGTAGGTGTGCTGGTCGCCGAACTGTTCGTAGTCGACGATCACCGCGAAGGCGGCGGCCACCACCCTGCCGTTGTCCTCGATGCAGATCTGCCCCTCGGGGAAGGTGGACAGCTGGGTGAGGTATTTCTTGCGGGTCCAGGCGCCGCCCACCTGGGTGTAGACCCTGTCCATCACCGATTTGATATCGCCGTAATCCTCCGCCTCCAGGTGGCGAAGCTTGAGATGGCGATCGACGCTGCCGTCGTCGCCGCTGTTGGCAACCGTCTCCATGGGACTCCCTTTTCACTATGGCGGGCGTTTCATCATACCCGCCGCGACCACTGGTGGCGACCCGGGCGCCACCGGTCGCCCGCCGCCGGCATGTAAGATAACTGACATTTAGCGCTCCTATGCTTGCCCCCACTTGGCACAGGAGAGACCACCATGAAAAATTCCGCGGGCGAGCACAACGCCGTCACCGATGGCGTGCTCGCCGATCTGTTCTGGAAATTGCGCCTGCGCATGGAATCCCGCAACGGCGTCGCCCTCGACATCCATCGCCTGCGCAAGGAGTCCCAGTACCGGGACGACTCCCTGGCCCGGGCGACGGCCTCCGGCGACCCGGAACTCGCCGCCCTGGCGGACAGCATTCGCCAGCGCCTCGCCCAACTGCGCGATCCCGAGGGTGCCGCCACCCCGTCCCGCCCGGGGGGCCGGCGCGCCGGCCTCGCCATCGCCGCGGGGGTCATCGCCCTGGCGGCGGCCGCGGGCCTGTACTTTCTCGGCGGCGGCAATGGCGAGGTCAGCCCCGCGCCGGTGGCGAGCACCGCCCCGCCCGCGGCCCGGGCGGCCCCGGCAGCAAAGCCCGACGCCCCGCCCCGCACCCTGTTCCGCATCCACGGCTCCAACACCCTGGGGGAAGAGCTGGCGCCGGCCCTGGTGAAGGACTACCTGGCCTCCCAGGGCGGCGAGGACATCGTCGTCGCCGCCACCGACGTGGCCCGGGAAACCCGGATCGAGGCGCGCATCGGGGGTGAGCCTGTGGCGGTGGAAATCCACGCCCACGGCTCCAGCACCGCCTTCGTCGACCTCGCCGCCGGCAGCACCGACATCGGCATGTCGTCGCGGCGCATCAAGGCCGAGGAAGTGGACCAGCTCAAGGCCGAACTGGGCGACCTCAGCCAGTCCGGCGCGGAGCATGTGATCGCCCTCGACGGCCTGGCAGTGATCGTCCACCCCGCCCTGCCGGTGGGAGAACTGACGGTGGACACCATCGCCCGGCTGTTCGCCGGCGAGATCACCAACTGGCGGGAGCTGGGGGGCCCCGATCTCGCCGTGGAACTGTTCGCCCGGGATGGCAACTCCGGCACCTGGGACAGCTTCGAATCCCTGGTGCTGAAACCCCAGGGCCGCGAGCTGGCGCCGGCGGCGCGGCGCTTCGAGTCGAGCCAGGAGCTGTCCGACGGCGTGTCCGCCACCCCGGGCGCCATCGGCTTCATCGGCCTGCCCTACGTGCGCCAGGCGAAGCTGCTGGCGGTGTCCGGCGGCGAGGGCACGCTCCCCGTCTTCCCCAACAACTTCACCGTCAGCACCGAGGACTACGCCCTGGCGCGGCGCCTCTACCTGTACCTGCCCGCCACCAGCACCAACACCGAGGCGCGGGCCTTCATCGACTTCGTGCGCAAGGCCGAGGGCCAGGACGTGGTGGCGGAGGTGGGCTTCATCTCCCAGACCATCAGCGCCACCCGCCCCACCCTGGCGGCGGACCTGCCCTACGACTACCTGAAACTCACCGAGAACGCCCAGCGCCTGTCGGTGAACTTCCGCTTCGAGCCGGGCAGCGACCGGATCGACAACAAGGGCCAGCGGGACCTGGACCGCCTCGCCGACTTCATCCTCGCCAACCCGGGCAAGCGGGTGATGCTGCTCGGCTTCACCGACAGCGTCGGCAACCCGGAGCAGAACCTCAAACTGTCCCAGGCCCGCGCCGAACTGGTGGGCCGGGAACTGATGAAATTCGGTATTTTCCCCTACCAGGTGAACGGCTTCGGCGCCGCCGCCGCGGTGGCCTCCAACGACAACGTCGAGGGCCGCAACCGCAATCGGCGGGTGGAGGTTTGGGTGATTTGAGGTTTGAAGTCTGACGCTCGACGTCTGACGTCTGACGTCTGACGCTGGGGGCAGTACTTCCCGGAGGCCGCACCGATGGCGACCAACGGGGTACAGAGGGTGGAAGGCTGCACAATCCCAGGCGTCGCGCGGAGCTTGAGCGTCAGACGTCCAGCGTCAGACGTCAGACCGCTTTTTAGGCATAATCCCCAACACCACTCACCGGGGATAAGCCATGGACACGGAATACAGCCTGCTGCTGGCCCATTTCACCCACATCGGCATCGCCATCGCCCTCGGCCTTCTGGTGGGCAGCGAGCGGGGCTGGCATGAGCGGGGGCTGGCGGAGGGCTCCCGGGTAGCGGGCATTCGCACCTTCACCCTGGTGGCACTGCTCGGCGCGGTGGTGGCCGCCGGCGCCAGCGGACTGCCCCTGTTCCAGCGCTGGCTGGTGAGTGCCCTGGTGTTCCTGCCGGTGGCGCTGCTGCTGGTGGTGGGATTTCTGCAGTCGTCCCGCCACGACGGCAACGTCAGCATCACCGGCGAGATCGCCGCCATGCTGACCTACTGGCTGGGGGTGCTGCCCGCCTTCGACCTGGCCCTGCCGGCGGCGGCGAGCGCGGTGATCGTCGCCCTGTTGCTGCACCTGAAGGAGACCCTCCACCGCCTGCTCACCACCCTCGACCACAGCGAGCTGCTGGGCACCCTGCAGTTCCTGCTCGCCTCCCTGGTGCTGCTGCCGCTGTTGCCCAATCAGGGCTTCGGCCCCTGGGGAGCGCTCAACCCCTATCAGCTGTGGTGGATGGTGGTGCTGATTTCCGGACTGTCCCTGGTGGGCTACTTCGCCATGCGCCTCGCCGGCCCCCGCACCGGGGTATTGGCCACCTCCCTGACGGGCGGCCTGGTGTCGTCGACTGCGGTGACCCTCAGCCTGTCCCGGCTCCACGGAGACCTCAAGGACACCCCCACGGTGGCGGCGGGCATTCTCCTCGCCTGCGCCACCATGTTCGCCCGCATCATGGTGGTGATAGCGGCACTGCGCCTCGATCTGCTGCCGGCGCTGGCGATCCCCGCCGGCGCCGGCCTCGCCATCCTGCTGCTGGCCGCCTGGCGCCAGTGGCGCCGGGGAAGCGGCCCAGTGGCGGGGGCCGGGCCCCAGGTGCGCAACCCCTTCCAGCTGGTGCCGGCGCTGCAGTTCGCGGCCCTGCTGGGGGTGGTGATGTTCGCCGCCGAGGCCCTCGGCCACTGGCTGGGGCAGGCGGGGCTCTACGCCCTGTCCCTGTTCACGGGCCTTGCCGACGTGGATGCCATCGTGCTGTCCCTGGCCCCCAAGGCGGGGACCGAGCTCGGCCCCGGGGTGGTGGTGCTGTGCGTGGCCATCGCCGCCGCCACCAACACGGTGATGAAGGGGGTCTACTGCCGCATCATTGCCGGGCCGGCCCTCGGCTGGCGGGTGCTGGTGCCGGCCGTCGCCAGCGCCCTCACCGTGGTGCTGGCGGCGCTGGCGCCGGTCATGGCCTGAACAGGTCGGGCACCCAGGCCGCCGGATCGGCGAGGGTGATGACACCCCCTGCCACCACCCGACAGCACACCCCTCCCCGCCACTCGGGCTCGAGGGCGGCGCGCAGGCCGGGGCAGGCCTCGTCCATGCGCCGGCAGGGATCGGTCTCGCCGCAGACCTCGAGGGTCAGGGCGCCGATGCGCAGCAGCCGGCCCATATCGTCGGGGCCGAACTCCAGCCCCCGCACCAGCAGGTTGGCGCGGCGGACGGTCCAGGGCAGGGGGCGACCGAGTTCGGCGCAGGCCCGCAGCCAGGCGGTCTCGCTCAGCACCGTGACCTGGCGCTTGCCGGGCCTGCCGCGACTGTCCCCGGCGAGGCCGGCGTCCCGGCTGACGACACAGCGGGAGAGGGGCTCCATGGGGGCGCGGGCCCCGGCGCGAATGGCAATGCCGACAAGGGAACTCATGGTATCCACCGAAAACAGGGCCAGGGCGCACCCTACCCATTTTAGCCCGCGCCGCAAAGCGCAAGTCGCACCATCCCGACCGCCCGGGGTCTGTACAGTATCCACCCGCCCCCACCACCCGGGGAGCGAGCGTTCGACAAGCAAGGAGAATCCATGACCCTCGGCGGCACCGCCTATTTCTGGCGCGGACTGAGACTGCTCGGCAAGCCCGGCATCCGCACCTTCGTGATCATCCCCCTGGCCATCAACCTGCTGCTCTTCACCGTCACCACGGCGCTGCTGGTGGACCGCCTCGACGCCCTGTTCGCCTGGCTGCAGGGGCAGCTGGGGGACTGGCTCGCCTGGCTGTTGTGGCTTTTGTGGCTGGTGGTGGCCGCGATCTGGCTGTTGATCTACGGCTACAGCTTTGCCCTCATCAGCAACCTCATCGCCTCGCCGTTCTACGGCCTGCTGGCGGAACGGGTGGAACGGCATCTGCGGGGCGAGATCCGCGCCGAGCCCCTGAGCGCCGGCGCCCTGCTGGCCCTGACCCGCCGCACCCTGGCGCGGGAGCTGCACAAGATCGCGTACTTTCTGCCGCGCCTGCTGGGCATTGTGCTGCTCACCCTGATACCCGGTATCGGGCTGCTGGCGCCCCTGCTCTACTTTGCCTGGGGCGCCTGGTCCCTGGCGCTGCAGAACCTGGATTTCGCCGCCGACAACAACGCCGTCCCCTTCCCCCGGCTGCGGGAGCGCTGCCAGCAGCAGCGGGGGTTGACCCTGTCCTTCGGCGCCCTGGCCATGGCGACCTTCTCGGTACCCCTGGTCAACCTGGTGGCCGTACCCGCCGCCGTGGCGGGGGCCACCGCCCTGTGGGTGGAGCGCATCGCCGACAGGGAATCCTGACGCCCCCCCTATGCCACCGGGGGCGTTTTCGCTTTAATGCACCAGCGACCCCGAGGGCCGCATCCGACCACGACAACGACGGACCACCGCCATGCCCCCATTACCCATCAAGCGCGACAGCGCCTACGACGCCCAGCAAATGGCCGATTACCTCGCGGCCGCGCGGATTCCCCTGCGCCTCGCCTGCAACGGCGGCAACGGCTTCCCGCTGGTGGCGTCCCACTGGTTCGAATACCGGGACGGCGCTTTCTACCTCGCCATTCACCAGAACTCCCGGGTGGCGTCACTGCTCGACCAGAACCCCCTGTGCGGCTTCGAGATCGCCGCCGACACCATTCCCTACCGGGGCGTGCGCGGCCAGGGCACCGTGACCTTGAGCCGCCAGGGCGCCGCCGCCCAGCTCGACACCCTGATCATGCGCTACCTGGGCAAACGGGAGAGCAGGCTGGCGCAATGGCTGCTGGGGCGGGCCGACGAGGAGTACGTGGTGCGCATCGCTCCCTCCTGGATCACCAGCTGGGATTTCAGCGAGCGCATGGGATCCTGACGGGCGGAGACGACACCTGTTAACCGCTCCCGGGGCCTGCTACCCTTGGCACCCACCGGGAACCGACAAGGAGCCTTCGCCGCCATGACAACCATCATTACCCTTGGCATCCTGATCCTCCTCGCCGGCTACGGCGCACTGATCTACAACAACCTCGTGGCCCTCAAGCACCGGGTGGCCAAGGCCTGGGCCAACATCGACATCCTCCTCAAGCAGCGCCACGACGAGCTGCCGAAGCTGGTGGAGACCTGCCGCCAGTACATGGCCTACGAGCAGGACACCCTGGCGCGCATCATCGAGGCCCGGGGCTCGGTGTCCAGCGCCCGGGAGGCCCGGGACATCGACGCCCTGGGGCGGGCCGAGACGAGCCTGCGGGCAGGCCTCGGCCAGTTGTTCGCCCTGGCGGAGAACTACCCGGAGCTCAAGGCCAACGACGCCTTCCAGCATCTCCAGGCGCGTATTTCCGATCTGGAGAACGGCATCGCCGACCGCCGCGAGCTCTACAACGATGCGGTCAACCTCAACAACATCCGCATCGAGCAGTTCCCCGACCTGCTGCTGGCCCGGGCCTTCGGCTTCGGCCCCTTCACCCTGCTGGAGTTCGCAGAGGAAGAATTGCACGACCCGGACATCAAGGCCCTGTTCAACCCCTGAGGCGGCGCCCCCGGTGGAAGAGTTCTTCTGCGGCCCCTGCCTTGCCGCCATGCCGGCGGGCAAGTTCTACATGGGCCTCGCGCTGGCGTCGGGAGCGGCGCTGATCGGTCTTCACCAGGCCCTGCGGGGACTGTTCAAGGCGCGCCTGATCGAGGATATCCCCACCTCCCGCATCCGCTCCGCGAGCCAGGGCTACGTGGAGCTGATCGGCCTCGCCAGCGGCCGGGGTTCCACCCTCGCCAGCCCCCTCACCGCCAGCCCCTGCCTGTGGTGGCGCTACACCATCGAGCGCCTGGAGCGCTCCGGCAAGTCCCGACGCTGGCGGGTGGTGGAGAAGGGCCACAGCGAGGCACCGTTCTTCCTCGACGACGGCAGCGGCCTGTGCCGCATCGAGCCGGCGGGGGCGGAGGTGTCGTGCCTGCACCGCAAACGCTGGGAGGGAAGCGCGCGCAAGCCGGGCGCCGCCGCCAGCGCTAACACCGGCCTTATCGCCGCCCTCGGCCGCCTCGCCAGCCTCGGCGAGCGCTACCGCTACACCGAGCACCTGATCCGCGACGGCGATCCCCTCTACGTGCTCGGCCACTTCGAAAGCGACGCCACCGGCGCCCGTCTGCTGACCATCGACCAGGCGGCGGGACGGTTGATCCGCCAGTGGAAGACCGACTTCCCGCAACTGCTGGTGCGCTTTGACGGGGATGGCAACGGGGTACTGGACAGCGGCGAGTGGCAGGCGGTGACGGCGGCGGCGCGGCAGGCCGCCACCCGCGAGCAGAGGGACGGCGCCGCCGCGCCCCCGGACCACAGCCTGCGGGCGCCGGAGGACGGCGGCCTGCCCTACCTGATCGGCAGTCACGCCCAGGAACAGCTGGCCCGCCAGTTTCGCTGGCGGGCCGGGGGGTTCGCGCTGTTGTTCGTGGCGGCCCTGGGAATGGCCGCCTGGCTTGTTGCCGGGCGGTTCCTGGGCTAGGGCTCAGAGTTCGCCGTTATCACTGGGCGACGGCGCCGCGGCACCGGAGCGATCGACGTAGTTGCGGGCCTTGCGGGGGGGCGGGCCCTGGTTCTCGACGGTCAGACCGCCGCCGTCGTCGAGACTGTTGATGGTGGTCACCGGCGAGCGGTCGTAGCCGGGGTGCACACCGGGTTGAGGGGCAGCGGGCCTTGCCTCGGCGGGGGGCGCGCCGAGGCGCTCGTAGACCACGCTGTTGATGGGCTTGCCGTTGCGCATCAGGCGCTTCTCGCAGTCCTTGATGCCGGTCTCGGGGTTGTCGCGACAGTACCAGCCCACGTAGGAGTCGTCCTGCTTGCCCTCGGGGAGCAGGCCGCAGCCCGCGAGGGTGGCCGCCAGCAGGGCGGTGGCGAAGCGTTTGAACGGCGCCATGTCAGATACCGAGCCTTGCGAGGATGTCGGTGATCTCCCGGAGGATGCCGGCCATGCGGGGATGGCGGACCTCGAAGTCGGAGGCCTGGTGTTCGAGGCGCTCCCGCAGGTTCTCGCCCTCTTCCGGGTGCATCTCCTCGCCGGCGGCGATGCGCACTATATCGGTCATCATGTGGGACAGCACTTCGCTGCCCTCGGGACTCTTGCTGGTGGCCGCTTCGAGTTCGCGGTGCAGCTCGGTCAGTTGTTCCCGTAATTCTCTGGTGTCCACGGTGAATCCTCTGCCAGGAAAAATAAATGAGTTGCCCGTTCGGGGCGTGGCGGCGGTACTATCGCCAACAGGGTCAGCGCCAACGGGGGCCAGCACCCCCGCCGGCGGGCGCGCCCGACAAGCCCCACGGCAGGGCGCGCCAGCCGGGCACCGGCGCCATTTCGGACCATCAAGGCACAAGAATTGCTATAACAACGCAAGGCAACGCACCAGAAGCGAACACCGCCGCCCAGATGGGCCGAACGGCACCAACAGCGAGCAATTCGGCCACAAAAACAACGACCAAGCACCAAAAAAGTGCGACGCACACCCGAGAGGAACCCGCAATGCTGAGAAAATTGCCCCGAAAACCATCGCCCACCTGGGCGCTGCTGCTGGCACTGCCCCTCGCCGCCCATGGCGGTGAGATCGATGGCGCCAATACCGCCTGGATCCTCACCTCCACCGCCCTGGTGCTGTTCATGACCCTGCCGGGCCTGGCGTTATTCTACGGCGGTTTGGTGCGGTCGAAAAACATTCTTTCGGTGCTGATGCAATGTTTCGCCATCACCTGCGTCGCCTCCCTGCTGTGGTTCGTCTGCGGCTACAGCCTCGCCTTCACCGAGGGCGGCCCCTTCCTCGGAGGCGGGTCCCGGCTGTTCCTGGCGGGCCTTGGGGAGGATTCGGTGTCCGGCACCATTCCCGAATCGGTGTTCGTGATGTTCCAGATGACCTTCGCCATCATCACCCCCGCCCTGATCGTCGGCGCCTTCGCCGAACGGATGCGCTTCTCCACCATGCTGGTGTTCAGCCTGCTGTGGCTGCTGGCGGTGTACGTGCCGATCACCCATTGGGTGTGGGGCGGCGGCTGGCTCGGCCAGATGGGGCTGCTCGACTTTGCCGGCGGCACCGTGGTGCACATCACCGCCGGTGTCGCCGCCCTGGTGGCGGCCCTGGTGATCGGCAACCGCAAGGGCTTTCCCACCCACGCCATGCCGCCCCACAACCTCACCATGACGGTCACCGGCGCGGGCATGCTGTGGGTGGGCTGGTTCGGCTTCAACGCCGGCTCCGCCCTCGCCGCCAACGGTGACGCCGGCATGGCCATGCTGGTGACCCATATCTCCGCCGCCGCCGGCTCCCTGGCGTGGATGGCGATGGAGTGGATCCGCCACGGCAAGCCCTCGGTGCTCGGCATCGTCACCGGCATGGTGGCGGGGCTCGGCACCATCACCCCAGCGTCCGGCTTCGTCGGCCCCGGCGGCGCCCTGGTGATCGGCCTCACCGCCGGCGTGGTGTGCTACCTGGCCACCCAGGCCATCAAGCAGAAGTTCAAGATCGACGACTCCCTCGACGTGTTTCCGGTGCACGGCGTCGGCGGCATCCTCGGCACCCTGTTCGCGGGGATTTTTGCCTCGGACGCCCTCGGGGTGTTCAGCGGCCAGGGTTACAACGAGGGCATGACCATGGGATCCCAGCTGCAGGTCCAGGCCATCGGCGTGGTGGCCACCCTGGTGTACACGGCGGTGGTGACCTGGGTGCTGCTCAAGGTACTTGGCCTCCTGATGGGCCTCAGGGTCGACGGCGAGCAGGAGACCGTGGGCCTCGACCTCAGCCTCCACGACGAGCGCGGCTACGATATCTGACCGCCTCGTGCCGCGGCAAAGCCCCGGTCCCGGCCGGGGCTTTGCATTTCCGGGGCGCCGCCACGGGCAAATCGTATCGATGATTCACAGGGTGCTGTCGACGACAACCCGGACCGCTGCCCGTCAAGGGGGGCGCCTGTCATACTGGCACCGCCATCCCGGCCATCACCCCCAACCCATCCCGTCCGGAGGAACCCCCGTGAACCAAGCCCCTGTCGCCAAGGCCTATCTGCTGCTCGGCTGCCCTTTCTGCTTCAAGTTCCTGCTGTTCATGACCGAGGCGGGGCTTCTCGACCAGATCGAGGTGGTCGCCCTCGACCACGGCTCCCCGGAGTACGGCGCCCTCAAGGCCGAGCTGGAGCAACGGGCGGGCCGCGCCCTGTCGTTCCCCGCCGTGGAGACCGAACCCGGCGTGATCAAGACCGATACCCAGGCACTGATCGCGCATTTCAGGGCGAGCAACGGGCTGGACGATGCCAGCCTGCCGGTGCTCGACTTCTACCAGAAGGGGTTGTTCCAGAACGTGGTGAATCTCTACCAGGAGAACATGGCCCTCAAGGCGCGGCTGAAGGAGAGCTGAGGCCCCGCGCCCGGTCGATGTAGTCACACATTTGCGCCGCGCCCTCGGCGATGCGGGGGCCGTGGCGGTGGAGCAGATCCGGGTCGATCACGTGGATCTGGCCGTTGGCGACGGCGCTGATGCCGGGCCAGCGCCGCCACTCATCGATCCAGGCCGGCGGGGTGCCGTCCGCCTCGCTGACGATGATCACCTCCGGGTCCTTGAGCACCACCGCCTCCAGGCTGGTGTTGACCACCAGGGCGGGGGCGTCGGCGAAGATATTCTCGCCGCCGCAGAGGCGAATGATGTCGGATACCAGGTGCTCGCCGTTGAGACTGATCATCGGCTGGTTCCAGATCTGCTGGAAGACCCGAACAGGGCGTCGCCCGCTGTAGGCGGCGCGCAGCCGGGCGATGCGGTCATTGAAGTCGGCCACCACGGCGGCGGCCTGCCGCTCCCGGCCGGTGAGGGTGCCGAGGCGGCCGAGCTCCGCCGGGATATCGTCGAGGCTCCTCGGCTCCTGCACGTACACCGGCAACCCCAGGGCCCGCAGCCGCGCCGCCAGCCCCTCGCCGTTGCCGGAGCGCCACAGGATCACCAGGTCGGGATCGAGGCGCAGCAGCACCTCGTGGTTGATGGCGCTGCTGGTGCCGAGGCGGGGAATGCGCTCCGCCGCCGCCGGGTAGTCGCTCCACTCCACGGTACCCACCACCCGCTCCCCGGCGCCGATGGCAAACAATTGCTCGGTGATATGGGGGCTCAGGCTGACGATGCGCCGCGCCGGGGCGGCGAGGGTCAGCGTTTTCCCATCGGCATCCACCACGGGGATGGGCTCGGCGCCGGCAACGGGCAGCGCCAGCAACCACAGCAAGGTCAGCCAGCGGAACATCAGGTGATCACCAGGGGGGCGCCGGTGAGGGGGTTGGCCTCTATCACGGCCCTGACGCCGAACACCTCGCGGATGTTGTCGGGGGTCAGCACCGCCTCCGGGGGGCCGCACTCCCACACCCGCCCGCAACTGAGCAGCAACATGCGGGTGGCGCAGCGGGCCGCCATGTTGAGGTCGTGGAGCACCATCACCACCGCAAAACCCTGGCCCGCGAGGCGGCGCACCAGGTCGAGGGTCAACTGCTGGTGGGCGAGGTCGAAGGACGCCGTGGGCTCGTCGAGCAGCAGGAGGCGATGCTGGCCATCCCGCTCCTCCCAGATTTGGGCCAGCACCCGGGCCAGCTGCACCCGCTGCTTCTCCCCCCCGGACAGGCGGGTATAGATGCGCCCCCGCAGGTGGCCGCCGTCCACCGCCGCCAGGGTGTCGGCGACGATGGCCCTGTCCCGGGCCTGGCCGCTGCGGTGGGGGGTGCGGCCAAGCATCACCACCTCCTCCACGGTAAAGGGGAATTCCAGGCTGGTGTCCTGGGGCAATACCCCCATGGCGCGGGCCTTGTCCGCCGGGCGCCAGTGCTGGATGGGACGGCCGTTGAAGGTCACGGTGCCGGTGGTGGCCGGCCACTCGCCGCACAACACCCGCAACAGGGTGCTCTTGCCGGCGCCGTTGGGGCCGAGGATGGCGAGCACCTCCCCCTGCTCGACGGCAAAGCTGACATCCTCCAGAAGCCGCGCCCCGTGGAGGTCGAGACCCACCCGGTCGAGGGCCAGGCTCATGGCAGTACCCCGCCGTAGCCGCGGCGCCGCTGCTGGATCAGCAGGGAGACGAAAAAGGGCGCGCCGATCAGGGCGGTGATCACCCCGGTGGGCAGCTCGGCGGGGAGGATCAGCACCCGGGCCAGGGTATCGGCCACCACCATGAACACCGCCCCCATGATCAGGGAACAGGGGATCAGGTGGCGGTGGTCGGGGCCGATCAGCAGGCGCACCCAGTGGGGCACCATCAGGCCCACGAAGGCGACGATGCCGGAGCTGGCCACGGCGATGCCGACACCGAAGGCGGTGACGAGGATCACCCGCCGCTTGAGGGCTTCCACCTCCACCCCCAGGTGGCGGGCCTCCGACTCCCCCAGCAGCAGGGCGTTGAGGGCCCCGCTCTGGCGCGGCAGCACCACCGCCATCAACAGCGCCGCCACGGCGACGATGCCCACCCGCTGCCAGTTGGCGCCCTCGAGGCTGCCCATCTGCCAAAGGCTGATGCGGCGCAACATGTCGTTGTCGGCGAAAAAGCCGAACAGGCTGTTGAGGGCCCCGGCCATGGCGCTGATGGCGATGCCGGCGAGCAGCATGGTGGACACCGAGGTGCCGGCGGTGGTGGTGGCCAGGCGATACACCAGCAGCACCGCGACAAAGCCCCCGGCAAAGGCCCCGAGGGCCACCAGGGACATGCCGAGCCAGCCGCCGCCGAGCAGCGCGCCGCCGAACACCACCACAAAGCCGGCCCCTGCGGAGGCGCCGCTGGCGACCCCGATCAGGGACGGGTCCGCCAGGGGGTTGCGAAAAAGCCCCTGCATCACCGCTCCCGCCCCCGCCAGCACCAGGCCCAACAGGGCCGCGAGGATCAGGCGCGGCAGGCGGATGGCGAAGAGAATGAGCCCGTCGCGGCTCTGCCCCCCCGCCAGCCAGTCCCCCAGGGTGGCGATGAAGGCCCCGGGGGTGACGAACACCGCGCCGCTCAAAAGGCCCAGCACCAGCACCACCGGCAGGGCGAGCAGCAGAACCCACAGCAGCTGGCGGTGGTGGAGGGGTCGCATGGGTGCCGGGCCCGGTGCGCGCTAGTAATCCACGCCCTTGCGGGCCTTGATGCCCGAGGCGTAGGCGTGCTTGATGTCCTTGAGCTCGGTGACGGTGTCCGCCAGCTCCCTGAGGGTCGCGCCGCCGCCCCGGCCGGTGACCACCACCGACTGGTTGACCGGCCGGCTGGCCAGGGCGTCGAGCACCCGGTCCTCGTCGAGGTACTTGTAGGCGAGCATGTAGGTCAGCTCGTCGAGCACCACCAGGTGGTAGCTGTCGTCCCGGAGCAGCGGCTCGGCCACCGCCCAGGTGCGCTCCGCGGCGGCGATGTCGGCGCTCTTGTCCTGGGTGTTCCAGGTGAAGCCGGTGCCCATCTGGTAGAAGGTCACCTCGGGGCATTTGTCGCGGATATACAGCTCCTCCCCGGACAGCTGCTCGCCCTTGATGAACTGCACCACCCCCACCCGGTAACCGTAGCCGAGGCTGCGCATCACCATGCCGAAGGCGGAGCTGCTCTTGCCCTTGCCGTCGCCGGTGAGGAGGATCATCACCCCCCGCTCCTGGTCGGCGGCGGCGATGCGGGCGTCGACCTTCTCCTTGAGCCGTTGCATCTTGCGCTTGTGGGCGTCGTTGTCGGTGTCGGTCATCGTCATGTCCCCTTCAGGATAGGTGGCTGGTGGCCGTGGCTGGGCCCCGGGGCCGGTTGTGCGGCGCTCGCCGGCGAAAAACCCGCGGCCTCAGAACCGGTACTCGACGCTCAGGCTGGCATTTTCCTTGGGCGAGGGATAGTAGGCCGGCATCCCGAAGAAGGTGACCAGCTCGGTGTACTCCTTGCCGAAAATATTGTTGAGCCGCGCCCGCAGCAGCAGCTCCCGCCATTCATAGGAGGCCGCCAGGTTGTAGACGGTGTAGCCCCCCAGCTCGTCGGCATTGCCCGCCAGGTCCACCGCCACGGAGCCGGTGTGGATCCCTTCGGCGTAGAGGCGAACATTGTCGGCGAGGCGGTAGCTCAGGGCCACCTTGGCGAGCGCCTCCGCCACCCCGGGGGTGCGGTTGCCGTCGAGATCGCCGGCCTCGAACTCGGCGCTCATGCGGGTCAGGCTGGCGCGCAGCTCGAGGGGTTCGAGCACCTGCCAGGCGGCGTCGAGGGTGGCGCCCCGGCGCCGGGTGTCGTCGAAATTGACGTTGGCAAAGGTGCCGGTGTCATAGCCGATCTCGTGGTCGATGGCGTGGTCGAACAGCACCAGGTTGAGGCCGAGGTCCGCCAGCTGCCATTCGCCCCCCAGCTCCCAGGCCACCCCTTGCTGGGGCTTCAGGGCCACCACGTTGCCCATGAAGTCGACGTTCTCGTCGGCGAGGGCGAAGCGGAAGGTCTCGTCCCGGTTGGCGTACACCCGGAGGTTATCGGCGAGCCGGTAGGACAGCCCCAGCTGCTTCACGGTGACGCTGTCGTCGTAATCGGCTTGGAACCAGCCGCCGTCCACCGCCACGTCCACCCGGGCGTGGCGGATGCCGGCGGAGAGCTGCAATGCCTCGAGGGGGGAGTAGATGGCCTGCAGGTACTCGCTGCGCCGCTCGTGGCGGTGCTCGCTCTGGCTCAGGCCAAACAGCGAGTTGACCGCCAGCTCATAGTCGTAATCCTCGAGATCGGTGCCCACCGTCACCCGCCAGTCGCCGAGGTTCAGCACCAGGCGCGGGTCGAGGGTATCCGCCACCCGGGATTGCAGGGTCTGGCTGTCGCCAAAGGACAGGGAGCGGCCGGCGATGGCCACGTCCTCGTCGCGGCGCCCGTAGGAGCCGAGCAGGGTCACCGCCTCGCCGAACTGGTGATCGACCCCCACCCGGTAGAGGCTGGCGTCGATGGTGTAATCGTTGAAGCTGCTGCCCGCCTGGCGGCGGTCGTCCGCCAGCTGGAAGTCCAGCAGGGCGCCGGGCAGCAGGTAGTCGTTGTCGCTGCGCTGCACCTCGGCGAACACCCGACCATCGCCGTAGCGGTAGCCGGTCTCGGCCCGCGCATGGCCGTAGTCGATGTCGGTCTCGTCCCGGTAGCCCTCGGAGTCGTCCTTCTGGGCACTGACCCGGTAGTCGAGGCGCTCGTCGAGGGCGCTGCCGCCGTAGCCGAGCTGGATGTTGCGGGCATCGTAACTGCCCACCCCGACCGCCAGCCGACCGCCTCGCTCGCCGCCCCGGCGGGTGATGACGTTGACCACGCCCCCCACCGCCTGGTCGCCGAACAGCACCCCGGCGCCCCCTTCCAGCACCTCGATGCGCTCCACATCCTTGAGGGCGATGGCGGTGAGATCCGGCTCCGACAGGTCGGAGTTGTTGAGGCGGCGGCCATCCAGCAGGATCAGGGCATTCTGCCCGGCGGACAGGCCCCGCACCGAGATGCGCACATCGCGGCCGTTGCCGACGCTGTCCCGCACCTGCAGGGACCCCTCGCCCCGCAGGGCCTCTTCCACGGTGCGGGCCGCGCTCAGGGCGATAGCCTCGGCGTCGATCACCCGCACCCGCAGCGGCACCCGGCCTAGGCTGTAGGGGGAGCGGGTGGCGGTGACCACCACCTCATCCTCGATCTGGGCGGCGAACAGCGCCGGGCTGGCGGCGACCGCAAGGGCCAGGGCCGACTTCAACAGCTTGATTTTCATGACGATCCTCAATCGAAAACAGCAAACACAAGGATTGAGGGAGGGACGAGAGTGGCGAGGGCCAACGGGGGCAGGCAAACGGCCACCGACAAAGCCCTCCGCTCCATCGTTGCAGCAACGTCATCGGGCCGGTTTCGGGCTTGCAGCTTGCGCTGTTCACCGTTGCGGGGGCAGCGGTGGCGTTGTCCGGGGCAGCCAAGATCATGCCCGGGACGCACCACACTTCCCGTTTAACCTGTTCCAGCCGCCCCTGGCGGGGGCGGCGAGCAGGCACCTGATGCAGGGCGGGGATTCTAGGCGCAACGGCGTTGTATAACAAGCGCGCAACCCGGGCCGCCCCCGCCCCACCAGCCGGTCGCGGCGAATGGCCGGAGACACGCCAGAACAGAAAAAATTCCATTGATAAATTCATTTTTCGGGAATATCGTTGTTGCCAGTACAAACAGGCGTCTTAGAATCCCAACAGTCTGTGGGTACTGACCGACTCAACCAGCAACGATAACTACAAGGACGTTGCACTACCCTTGAGGGGGAATCCATGATGAACCACAAGCACCGTTCACTCCGTTCCTTTACCCGTCTTTCGCTCTACACCGTTCTCGCCGCCACCCCCGGCCTCGCCGCAGCCCAGGCGACGCTCGAGGAAATCGTCGTCACCGCGCGGAAAACCGATGAAAGCCTGCAAACCACCCCCGTCGCCGTGACGGCCATGACCGAGGGGATGCTGGTGGACAAGGGCATCCTGAAAATGGACGACCTGCAGCGCACCGCGCCCAGCCTTACCATAGGCACCGGTGGTACCGGCCCCGCCAGCATCATCTACACCGCGATTCGCGGCCAGGCCCAGAACAGCCCCAACTCGGTGACCGACGCCGCCGTGGGCGTGTACATCGACGGCGTCTACCTCGGCCGCCCCATCGGCAGCAACCTGGGCTTCCTCGATGTTGGCCAGGTGGAAGTGCTGCGCGGCCCCCAGGGCACCCTGTTCGGCCGCAACACCACCGGTGGCGCACTGACCATCCAGACCAACAAACCCACCAATGAATTCGAAGGTCGGGTCAAGGCCGAGGTGGGCAACTACGACTTCTACAACGTCGAGGGCGTCCTCAACCTGCCCGTCACCGACGAGCTGGCCACCCGCTTCGCCTACCGCTACAACGAGCGCGATGGCTACTACGACAACCCCTACTACAGCGAGGGCTTCAAGGACGTCGACGAGAGCTACTCGGCCCGGGGCTCGGTGCTCTACAGCCCGACGGAAGGCAATTACGAAGTCTTCTTCTCCATGGACCACGAGTACTACAAGGACAACGGCACCCCCACCACCGTGGTCGCCTTCAACGACAACGCCCGGGCGGCACCCACCCTGCCCACCGTGGCCCAGCTGTTCGCCGCCTCCGGCTTCAACCCCCGGGATTTCGAGGGTCGCTTCGACAAGACCTTCGGCAACGTGCGCACCGCCGTGCTCGACAACGACATCATGACCCCCCAGAACCACCACAAGGTCACCGGCTCCACCCTCGACTTCAAGGTGGACCTGGGCGGCGCAGAGCTGCGCTCCATCACCGCCTACCGGGAGAGCGTCAGCGGCAACCAGAACGACCTGGACGGCTCGCCGGTGGATATCATCGCCTTCTACTCCGAGTACGGCCACCACCAGTTCAGCCAGGAGCTGCAACTCTCCGGCGACATCGGCAAGCTGAACCTGATCGGCGGCGTGTACCACTTCGAGGAGGGCGGCTACGAGTTCTCCCACGCCCACCAGTTCGGGGTGTTCATCCAGAACCTGGGCATTCCCTACAACCTGATTCCCTTCGATTACCGCAACACCTACTCCGAGTACGCGGGCACCTCCGACGGCGTGTTCCTGCAGGGCAACTACGAGATCACCGAGCAGCTGCGCCTCACCGCCGGCTACCGCTACACCCGGGATACCCGGGATATCGAGCGGGCGCCCAACGCCAACTACATCCCCCAGCCCGGCAAGCCCATCAACTGCGGCCTGACCGGCACCGAGCTCGGCAACCCGAGCCTCACCACCGCCCAGGCGCGGGCCACTCCGCTGCGCAACTGTAACGTGCGGGAGGACGCCTCCTTCAGCTACCCCGCCTACGTCATCAGCCTCGACTACCAGCTGAACGACGACACCTTCCTGTACGCCAAGCACAGCCGCGCCTCCATGGCCGGCAGCCTGAACACCCGGGAAGTACCACCGCCGTTCACCTTCGCGGTGGATCCGGAGACCGTCACCGACTTCGAGATCGGCGCCAAGACCGAATTCCTCGACAGCCGGGTACGGGCCAACGTGGCGGCGTTCTACATGGAGGGCGAGGACGTCCAGCGCATCATCAACGCCTTCAACAGCGCCGGCACCGGTCTCACCCAGTTCAACACCAACACCGGCGACACCGAGATCCAGGGTATCGAGCTGGAGATGACCGCCCTGCTGTGGGAGGGCTTCGAGCTGAACTTCTCCGCCTCCGCCATGGACGGGGAGTACGTCAGCGGCACCTTCAACGAAGTCCGCGGCACCACCGCCAACCCCATCATCGTCGACCGCAGTGGCGAGGAACTGCCGCGCCTGCCGGAGTTCAGCTACAGCATCGGCGCCAGCCAGACCTTCAACCTGGAGGTGGGCGAACTGCGGGCATTCCTCGACTACGCCTACGTGGATGACCAGGCCATCGTCACCACCACCGGCACCCCCGGTGACGCGGCGAGCATCGCGGCGGCGGCCTTCGTCAACAAGAACGCCTCCATCGACGGTTACGGTCTGCTGAACGGTCGCCTGTCCCTGACCCTCAACAACCCCAACATCGAGCTCGCCATCTGGGGCCGCAACCTGACGGACGAGGAGTACGCCACCAACGTGTTCGAAAGCTGGACGGCCCTGGGCTTCCTGCTCCACAACCAGGGCAACCCCCGCACCTACGGGGCGAGCGTCGAGTACCGCTTCTGATCCACCCCTTGATCCGGCACGCCGCAAGGCGTGCCGAACCCCTTGCAGCCGGCCTTCGGGCCGGCTTTTTCATGTCCGAAACCGCACAATGATCGTGTAACTGCCCGATAACGGCCACCACCCCTGGCCGCCTCGGTTGTACTCCGGCCACATTCTTTCTATGTTGTTGGTCCGATCATCGCCGCATACCCGGCATGAATCCGCCGATAGCTCCCCACCCCTCCGATAACAGGACCACAGCCGTGACAGACACCCAGACCTCAACCCTCGACCAGATGACCCAGGACTTCCTGGCGGTCAGCGACACCTACACCGGCACCCTCAGCGACCCCCACCCCTACCCCATGTACGCCGAGCTGCGCAGCAAATGCCCAGTGATGCAGGGGGATATCCTCGCCAAGTACCGGGTGCCAAGCCAGGCGGACTACGCCGGCAGCGGTCGCCCGGTGATGACCATCTTCAAGTACGACGATGTGATGAGCATCCTCCGGGATACCGAGAACTGGAAGAGCTACATCGTCGGCGACGGCTTCGGCGCGGCGGTGGACAACCTGCTGCTCACCGCCATGGACGGGGAGCAGCACAAGAGCTTCCGCAACCTGCTGATGCCCCCCTTCCTGCTGCCGGTGGCGCGCCGCTTCCGCGACACCCTGATCCGCCCGATCCTGCAGAAGGATTTCATCGATGTGTTGAAGCCCCAGGGCAAGGCCGACCTGGTGCAGGAATTCGCCCTGCCCTTCCCGGTGTGGGTGATCTACTCCCTGTTCGGCTTCCCCGAGGACCGGGAGGCGGTGATGAAGTTCGCCGGTCTCGCCCTGCGCATCCTCGCCGGCCCCCAGTTCGATGCGGAGACCACCGCCAAGACCATGCCCATCGCCATGCAGGCGGGCATCGAGCTGTACCAGCATGTGCTGCCCATCATCGCCGCCCGGCGCGCCTCCGGGGAGCAGCGTGACGACCTGATCGGCTTCATGCTCAGCGTCGAGTACGAGGGCCGCAAGTTCAGCGACGAGGACATCGCCAACTTCGTGCGCATGCTGCTGCTCGCCGCCGGGGAGACCACCAGCCGCACCTTCGCCAACATGATGGTGCAGCTGCTGGAGAACCCCGAGGTGATGGAAAAGGTCCGCCAGGACCGCTCCCTGATCCCCCAGACCATCACCGAGACCATGCGCCTCGAGCCCACCGCGGCCTACCTCGCCCGCGTCGCCGACAAGGACATGGTGGTGAGCGGCGTCACCATTCCCAAGGGCACCGCCGTGTCCCTGTGCGTGGCCGCGGCCAACCGGGATCCGGACAAGTACGAGCGCCCCGACGAGCTGTGGATCGAGCGCCCCATGCGCCCGGCCCTCAGCTTCGGCTTCGGCGCCCACACCTGCATGGGCATGCACATCGCCCGCACCGAGATGGAAGTCGCCCTCGATCTGCTGCTCGATCTCCCCAACCTGCGCCTCGACCCGGCCTATCCGAAGCCGGTGATCCGCGGCATGCAGCTGCGGGGGGCCGACAGCATCCATGTCCTCTGGGATGTCTGAGTGAAGGAAGGCCCCGGCTGAATCCCCGCTCCCTTCGGGGAGAGAACGGGAAGGCCACAACGGGACGCCCGGGTGAAAACCCGGGCGTCGTCGTTTACGGGGTCAGGCGAACAGATCGGGCCCGACGGGCAGCTCCCGGAAGCGCTTGCCGGTGGCGGCAAAGAGGGCATTGGCCACCGCCGGGGCGATCACCGGGGTGCCCGGCTCGCCCACCCCCGTGGGGGGCTCGGCGGAGGGCAGGATATGCACCGCCACCTCCGGCATGTCGCCGATGCGAATCACCCGGTAGCCGTCGAAGTTGCCCTCCACCGCCCGCCCCTTGTCGAGGGTGATGGCGCTGTACATCAGGGGCGAGAGCCCAAAGCCGATGCCGCCTTCCATCTGGGCGCGGATCACGTCGGGGTTGACGGCGATGCCGCAGTCCACCGCGCAGGTCACCTTCACCACCTTGAAGCGGCCGTCGGGCTGGCGGGCGACTTCCGCCACCTGGGCCACATAGCTGCTGAACGACTCGTGCAGCGCCACCCCCTGGTAGCGGCCCTCCGGCAGGGGCTTGCCCCAGCCACTTTTGTCGGCGGCCAGCTGCAGTACCGCCCTGTGCCGGGGGTGATCCCCGAGCATCGCCAGGCGAAACTCCACCGGGTCGCGGCCCGCTTCCCGGGCCAGCTCGTCGATGAAGCTCTCGATGGCGAAGGCGTTGTGGGTGGAACCGACGCTGCGCCACCAGTGGGGCGACACCGGCAGGCGGGTGTTCAGGGACTCGATGCGCAGGTTGGGGATGGCATAGGGCATATTGCGCAGCCCCTCCACCGTGGTGCGGTCCACCTCCCGCTCCGCAAGACCCATGATGGACTGGCCCACCACCCGCTGGCGCCAGGCGCTCACCGCCCCGTTGTCGTCCAGGGTCGCCTCCACCCGGTGGACATAGAGGGGCCGGTAGCGGCCGGCCCGGGTGTCGTCCTCCCGGGTCCACACCAGCTTGATGGGCACCGGCTTGCCGTAGGCCTTGGCGATCTGGGCGGTTTCCACCACGTAGTCGCCGTCGAAGCTGGCGCGGCGGCCAAAGCTGCCACCGGCGTAGAGGGTGTTGATCTTGACCTTCTCGGGGGGCAGGCCAAACACCGCCGCGACATTTTTCTGGTCGAGGGTCTGGCTCTGGCAGCCGTACCACAGCTCGACGCCCCCGGCGGTGTGGTGCAGCACGCAGTTCATGGGCTCCATGGCGGCGTGGGCGAGGAAGGGCACCACGTACTCCGCGGACAGGACCCGCTTGGCGCCGGCGAGCACCCCCTCGGCATCACCCTCGCCCCGGGCCAGGGCGCCGGGCTGACGGGCCAGGGCGCGGTACTCGGCGATCAGCCCGGAGGAGGACAGGGTCGCGCCCTCGCCCTCGTCCCATTCCAGGCGCAGGGCCTTGCGGGCCTGGTCGGCCTGCCAGAAGGTCTCGGCAAGGACCGCGACACCGGTGGGAATCTCCAGCACCGCCACCACCCCCGGCATGGCCCGGGCGGCGGCATCATCGACGCTTTTGAGCTTGCCGCCGAAAACCGGCGGGTGGGCCACCACGGCGGTGAGCATCCCCGGCCAGTGCACGTCCTGGGTGAAGAGGGCGCTGCCGTCGGTCTTGCCCAAGTCCTTGCGCCGCAACCGCTGCTTGCCCACCAGGGTGAAATCCCCGGGGTCCTTGAGGGTGACGGCGGTGGGCAGGGGCTGGGCGGTGGCGGCGACACTCAGCTCGCCGTAGGTGGCGCGGCGCCCGGACGGGCCGTGGAGCACCTCCCCCGAGCGGGTGCGGAGCTCGGCCACCGGCACCTGCCACTCGGCACTGGCGGCGGCCAGCAGCATCTGGCGCACGGCGGCCCCCGCTTCCCGCATCTGGGTCCAGGAATTGGCGATGGCGGTACTGCCGCCGGTGATCTGCATGCCGATGAGGGTGTTCTTGTAGCGTTCATCCGCCGGCGCGGCCACCACCTCCACCTGATTCCAGGCGGCGTCCAGCTCCTCCGCGACGATGGTGGCGAGGCCGGTGTAGGTACCCTGGCCCATCTCCATGTGCTTGATGGTGATGACGACCCTGTTGTCCGGGGTCAGGGCGACGAAGGCGCTGGCCTCAAGGCGCGCCTCGGCGGCCTTGGCGGTGGCCCCGGTATGGCCGTCGGCGGCCCGCAAACCGGGAGCCAGGGCAACCCCCAGGGTGAGGCCGGCGGCCTGGGCGCCGCGCACCAGGAACAGGCGGCGGGAAAGGGACTCTGGGCCGTTCATGCCTTCACCTCCCCGGCCAGCGCCGATGCCGCCCGTTTGATGCCGGCGCGGATGCGGCCATAGGTGGCGCAGCGGCAGATGTTGCCCCCCATGGCCTGGTCGATGGCGGCGTCGTCCGGGTTCGGGTTCTGTTCCAGGAGGTGAATCGCCGACATCAATTGCCCGGACTGGCAATAGCCGCACTGGTACACGGCGAGATCCTCCCAGGCCTCTTGCAGGGCCCTCGCCGCCGGGCTCGCGGCGCCCTCGATGGTGCTCAGCTGCTGGCCGTCCACGGCGCCCACCGGTATCGAGCAGGCCCGCACCGGCTGGCCGTTGAGGTGCACGGTGCAGGCGCCGCACTGGGCGATACCGCAGCCGTACTTGGTGCCGGTGAGGTGCAGGTGGTCCCGCAGCACCCACAGGAGCGGGGTGTCGGGATCGACATCCACGGATTGCAGCTGTCCGTTGACGGTGAGGGAAACAGGCATGGGGAACTCCCTGTGAAGCCGATGGGCGCCCCGGGCAGGGTTGCCGGCGGGACGGCGAGGCAGAGTGATGTTGGCTGACCGGAGCCAATGTAGACCAATCAGCGCAGTCTGGCAAAAAAGTCCACCGGCGGGCCGGATCAGCGGTAGCTGTCGAGATCCTCCGGGGTGTCGATGTCGATGGCCGCCTCCGGCATGTCCACCACCACGGGCCGCGCCCAGTCACTACGCAGCAGGTCCCGGGCGCCCCTGTCCCCCCGCAGGTTCAAAAGGGTCGGAAACCACTCCCGGGCAAACAGCGCCGGAATGCCCAGCACTCCGCCGTAGCGGGCGCAGCTGATGCCGGGGTGGACGCGGCTCAGGTGATGGTCCACCAGCCCCGCCAGATGGGTGGGGGTGAGCGCCACCTGGTCCGCCAGCAACAGCAGCACATGGTCCACCTCCTCGCCAAGGCTGGCAACGCCAGCGGCGATGGACGACGACAGCCCCTCCGCCCAGCGCGGATTGTGGATCACCCGGGCGCCATCGGCATGGGGGGCGAGATCATTGCCGTGGGCGCCGAGCACCAGGGTCACCCGCCCCGGCAGCACCGCCTCCGCCACCGCGAGGCTGCGGGCCAGCAGCGGGCGACCATCGAGGGGCGCCAGCAGCTTGACCGCGCCAAAGCGCCGCGATGCCCCGGCGGCCAGCACCAGGGCGGCGACCCGTCCACCGGCGCGGGTCATGGACGATCCCGGGAGATGGGCAGCCGCGCCCGTGCGGGGTCGCTGAGCGGGACGATGCTTGCCCCCGTCACCACCCCGTGGCACTCGGCGAGGATCGACAGGGCCACCCCCTCCGGCAGCTCGGCGCCGAGGTCGAGCCCCGCAGGTCCATGCACCGGTATCGACAGCCCCTGCTCCGGGAGCCCGGCGAGCTCGAGCACCTCCCGCCGCCGCCGCGCCGGGCCGATGAGGGCCAGGTAGCGGGCCGAGGAACCCTGCAATGCCACCATTGCCCGGGCGTCGAGGCCCAGGTTGTGGGTCATCACCACGGCGGCGTCGACATGGGGGAAGAGTGCCTCGGCGGGCAACTCGCCGGGATCGCAGCGCAGGATGCTGGCCGCCGCCGGGAAGTATTCCCACCGGGCATTGGCCGGGCGCGGATCGCACAGGGTGACCTCCCAACCCAGCCCGCTGGCGAGGGCCACCAGGGGGCGGGCATCGCTGCCACCGCCCACCACCAAGAGGTGGAGCGGTCGCCCCACCGGGGTGTCGAGCCAGGTGCCCTCCCCATCCTCCGTCAGCGCGCCCCGCGGGGACAGAACCCCCGCCTGAAGCCCCGGCACGAACCGGGCCCGGGGCGGGGCGTTGCCCAGGATGCGCTGGCGATAGTGCCCCCCGCGGCGCTGCTCGAGGGCGGCGAGCAGCGCCGGCAGGTCGAGCCAATCGCTGGCGGCGGTGACGGGCTGGAGCAGGATGCGCACCAGGCCGCCGCAGCCGATACCCAGCTGGAAGGACAGGTCGTCCTCGTCGGAACCGTCGTAGGCAAGTAGCAAGGCCTGCTCCGAGGCCAGGGCCCGCCGGGCATGGCGGTGGATATCCGCCTCCAGGCAGCCGCCGCTCAACAGGCCGAACTGCTGGCCCAGGTCGTTGAACAGCATCATCGCCCCCGCCTTGCGGTAGCTGGGCCCTTCGGTGGCGTAAACAGTGCCCAGCACCCAGCCGCCGGCGTCGCGGCCGGCGTGCCAATGGCGGAGCAGATCGAGGAGGTGGTTGGCCATGGGGGCTCCCGGTATCGGTGCCGCCAAGCCTAGCGGATTAGGGCTTGCACCGACACCGGCACGCCGTTGAAGGCGGCGTTGCCGCTGGGGCGGTCGCAGTCGGCGTCATCGCTCAGCAGGTTCACATTGGCCCCCGACCGGCCCTGGGCCAGGCGCTGGCGCACCCGGGCATCGCCGTGACTCCAGCCGTGGGGCACGCTCACCACCCGGCGGGCCATGGCGTCGTTGAGCTGCACGGCGATGTCGATCTCCCCGACCCGGGAGCGAATCCGCACCCGGTCGCCGTCCTCCACCCCCAGTTCGGCGGCGTCCAGGGGATGGATCCACGCCAGGCAGCGCTCCGGCCCCTTCACCAGGGCGTGGAGGTTGTGCATCCAGGAGTTGTTGGAGCGGGGGTGGCGGCGATTGATCAGGAGGAACTGGTCGGGGTGGAAACGGCCGCCGGCCACCGCCTCCTCCAGGGCGGGGAGGTCCGCCACCAGCGCCGGCGGCGCCAGGTCGATGCACCTGTCCGGGGTGGCGAGGGCCCCGGGCAGGCGCTCGCCCCGCACCGGGCCGAGGCTGATGCCGGAGGGGTTGGCCTTGAGCAGATCGAGGGAGATGCCCCCGGGCACGGTGCCGTAGCCGTCCCCCTCGGGGCCGCAGCGCAGCAGCAGGTCGTACAGTTGCTCCACCTCCTGGTGGTGCCCGCTGGCGGCGAGCATCTCATTCACCCCCATGCCCGCCGGCCGGCGGGGCAGCAGGGGCGCGATATGGTCGACGAAGCCCTGGGCGTGGCGGCGGAGGAATTCGTCCCGCCGAAGCCCGGCGAGCCGCGCCGCCAGGGCGGTGAGGATGTCCCAGTCGGCGTATTCGTCCTCGCCCCGGGGCAGCAGGGCCGGGGAGTGGCTGAGGCTGTTCTCCACCATCCACTCGTTGTAGATGAGGGTCATCTCCGGGCGCTTGAGGTGATCCATGGGGGGCAGAATGATGTCGGCATGGCGACTGGTCTCGTTCAGGTAGTAATCCACCGACACCATGAATTCCAGCTTGTCCAGGGCCGCCATCACCCGCCCGGCGTTGGCATTGGAGAGGGCCGGGTTGCCGGCGACGGTGAGCAGGCCGCGGATCTGGCCCTCACCCGGGGTCTCGATTTCCTCCCACAGCACCTGGGTGGGAAAGCTGACGCCGATGGCCGGGGTAGCGGACACCCGGGAGCGCAAGCGGCCATAGGGGGCGCCGTGCTCGTCGCAGCGCAGGTCCATCAAATAACCGGGCACCGCCGGAGCCGGGAACAGGGCGCCGCCGGCCCGATCCAGGTTGCCGGTGAGCACGTTGAGGCAGTCGATCAGCCAGATCGCCAGGCTGCCAAAACGCTGGCAGCAGGCCCCCACCCGGCCGTAGGCCACGGCGCTGGGGGCGCTGGCGAAATCCCGGGCCAGCTGGCGGATGGCATCGGCGTCGATGCCGGTGGGGGCCGCCACCCGCTCGGGGGGGTAGTCCGCCGCCAACCGTTCGAGCTGCTCGCGGCCCCGCAGGAAGGCCGCCAGGCGGCCGGGCCGCGCCAGCCCCTCGGCAAACAGCACCTGGATCATGGCCAGCAACAGCAGGGCATCGCTGCCGGGGCGCGGCGCCAGGTGGCGATCGGCCATGGCGGCGGTCTCGGTGCGGCGCGGGTCCACCACCACCAGCTGGCCACCCCGGGCCCCGAGGGCCTTGAGGCGGCGGGGCATGTCCGGCGCCCCCATCATGCTGCCGTTGGACACCAGCGGGTTGGCCCCGAACATCAGGAAAAAGTCGGTGCGCTCCACATCCGGCATCGGAATCCGCGCCTGGTTGCCGTACATCAAAAGGCTCGCCAGAAAGCGCGGGAAGGAGTCGATGGACGCCGCCGACACCATCAGCGCCGGCAGGGCGCCGAGCAATGCCGGCATGCCCAGCATCACCCCGGCGTTGTGGGCCCCCGGGTTGCCGAGGTAGATGCCAAGGCCGGCGATGCCGTCCCGCTCGCGGATGCGGTTGAGCCCGGCGGCGGCCCGGTCCAGCGCCTCGTCCCAGCCGATTTCGACGAAGTCCTCGCCGCGCCGCAGCAGGGGGCGGGTCAGGCGGTCGGGGTCCTCCCGCAAGCCCCTGAGGCCCTGGGACTTGGCGCACAGGAAGCCGCGACTCGCCGGGTGATCCGGGTCGCCACGGATATCGAGGATCTCGCCGCTGGCGGGGTCGGCGGTGACTTTGAGGCCACAGCTGGATTCGCAGAAGGGGCAGATGCGGGTCGCGGTGATGGCGGTCATGGCGGGGGCTCAGGCGCTCCCCATGGCGGCTTCGCCGGCTTCCTTCATCAGCTGGGTGTCGAGGTACTCCCGGGCCCGCAGCACCTTGCCGTCCCGCAGTTCGAACATCCAGTGGTAGCGATTGGCGTAGGGGGTGCCGTTGGCAAAGCGGGTGTCGGAGTGCCCCTCGGCGGCCACGAAGTCGCCCTCGGCGACCAGGTGATCGAGGCGGATGTTGAGCCCGGCGGGCATCAGGGTGTCCCGCATCTGCCCCATCAGCCCGATCAGCTGCGCCTTGCCGAAGGTGCCGGAGGCGGGCAGGTTGCCCGCCACCCACCAGCTGGCGTCATCGGCGAGGGCCGCATCGATGCCGGCGAAATTCCACGCGGAAATGTCCGCCAGCAGCTGGCGCACGACGGCTTTGTTGCGTTCGGTGGACATGGCGTGCTCCGGGGCCGCAAGGGCGAATGGCTTATGGTTATGGGTGGAGGCACTTTTTCCCAATTGCCCGGCCCTGTCAACCGCGCCCGTCCCCGGGTCAGTGCCGAATGGCACATGCTCAACGAATCGCGCTGTCATCCGGCCGCTGCCCGGGCCCTGCCCTTCGAGACACACCGTACATCCGTCCCTGGAGGCTCGACGGCGCCATCCCTGGCGCCGACGGTCTCGAAGGGCAGGGCCCGGGCAGCGACATCACAATGGCATGCGGCCTAAGCCCGTGTCATTCCGGTCAGCCCCCCATCACCACCATCACCTTGCCGCTGTTGCGATCCATGGCGGTCTCGAAGGCCTTGGGGAAATCCCTGAAGTCAAAGCGGTGGCTGGTGTAGGGGGCGATCTCCGCCGGGTCGATGCGGCCCAGGGTGTCCAGGGCCTCCCCCAGTTCGGTGGGGTAGCCCACGGCGGTCCAAAAAGTCATCTCGCGGATCAGCAGGCCCTCGAGGTTGAGGGCCACCGGCTCGTGGTAGACGGCGGTGAGCACGATGCGGCTTCGGTACTTGCCCATGGCGATGGTCTGCTCCAGCAGCACCGGGGCGCCGGCCATGTCCATGAACACATCGGTGGCGACGGTGGGCTCCCCGAACATCTCCCCGGCGGTGCCATGGCATTCGATCAGCGCCTCCCGCAGCTTGCGCCCACCGGGGTTGACGGTGTAATCCGCCCCGAGGGCACGGGCGCGCTCCAGGCGGGCATCGGAGAGATCCACCGAGACGATATCCTTCACGCCGCGACGTTTGAGCCAGAACACCGCGCCGAGGCCGATGGGCCCGGCGCCGTACACCACCACCTTCTCGCCGGGCTGAAGGTTCGCCTGGTTGACCCCGTGGAGCGCCACGGCCAGGGGTTCGGCCAGGGCGGCGATCTCCGGGGCGAGTCCCGCCGGCACGGGCAGCAGGTGCTGGCCCCGTTTGGCACCCCGCACCAGCAGGTAGTCGGCGAACGCCCCCTCGGAGCCCCCGTTGCCGATGATGTTGTCCATCGCCCCCATGGGATTGATCAGCACCTGGCTGCCCGGGGGAAGCCCCTCCACCTCAGTTCCCGCGTCGATCACCGTGCCCACCGCCTCGTGCCCCAGGGGCCAGTCGCCGCCATCGGCGCGGCGCACCCCGTAGCGGGCAAAGGTGAGATCGCTGCCGCAGATACCGCAGGCGTTGACCTTGAGCAGCACGTCGCCGGGGCCGACGGCGGGCCTTGCCACCTCGTCCACCCGGACGTCGTTGGCGCCGTGGATATTGACCAGTTGCATGGGTTATCTCCTCCGGGTGTGGCCCGGTTCATTTAACGTTATGGCTATCGGGACCGTCAGGGCAACGGGAACGGGACCAGTGTAAGGGTTTTGGCCGGCCCACCGATCGCCCTCTGTGTTGCAATCACGACGGGTATTTTCCAATACTGCCGCCGACGGGATGTACTCCAAGGCCCTCGAGTGTCCCCTTGCCCCCGGACTGATAACCAATCCATAACAGCGAGGAAACACCATGACCATCACCGTGCAAGGCCACGTGGACATCGACACCCTCAGCCACCTCACGCCCCGCCAGAAGGACAACCTGCGCACCTGGATGCGCCTGCAGGACACCCTCAACGCCGGCAAGTTCGGCGCCGAGATGGACGCCTTCTTCCACCCCGACATGACCTACGGCAACCCCAGCCGCCCGGACCTCGGCACCTACAAACAGTGGAAGACCTCCCCGGAGGAGCTGTACAAGCGCTTCCCGCCGTCCCACGACCGGACACTCAACGCCACCGGCATCGGCGACGACGAGATCTGGGTGTACTGCCACCACACCGGCCTGCACACCGGCGGCAACTACATGGGCATCGCCCCCAGCGGCAACCCGATCAACGTCGAATGGTTTTCCACCGTGACCTTCAAGGATGGCAAGATCATCCGTATCTTCAGCATCGCCGACGTGCTGTCGATGCTGATCCAGATCGGCGTGGTGGATGCCGCCAAACTGCCGGTGGACCCCTACAAATAATCCCGGCGGGAGCGGCCCGGATCAGTTCACCAACACCTGGGCCCTGGCCACATAGGCCTGCCAATCGGCGATCAGCCGATCCCGGATATCCGGCAGTTCCGCGGCCAGATCGCGGTGCTCGCCGGGGTCCTCCGCCAGATTGAACAGCTGCCAGGCCCCGGTACCCAGGGGCGCGGGCATCCACAGCAGCTTCCAGTCGCCCCGCACCACCGAGCGCTGGCCGTGGAGCTCGTAGACGATGGCGGCATCCTCGGGGTGCACCCGCGCCGCCTGCCCCCGCAGGTGGGCAACCATGGAGCGCCCCGTCACCGGCGCCACGGCGCGGCCGTCCACCTCGTCGGTCAGGGGCACCCCCGCCAGCTCCAGCACCGTGGGCACCACATCCATCACCGTGCCGTAGGCATGGCCGATGGCGCCGCGCCGCTCGATGCCGGCCCCGGCAATGATGGCCGGCACCCGGGTGCCGCCCTCGGTCACCGCCCCCTTGGTGAGGCGAAACGGCGCCGAGCCGGCGGCCGCCCAGTGGGGGCCGTAAAACACATAGGACTCCCCCGCCCCCAGGTTGTCGAGACTGTTGTCGGCCCCCTCGAGCCGCTCCCGCACGCTCGGCACCACCATGTAATCCTCCGCCACCTGGCCGGCGGGGCCGTTGTCGGAGAGGAACAGCACCAGGGTGTCGCGGCCCCGGCCGCTGGCCTCGAGGTGGTCGAGCAGGCGGCCGATGTTCCAGTCCATGTTGTCCACCATGGCGGCGTAGACCTCCATGGCGCGGGCCGCCCTGCGCCGCTGCTCGCTGTTCAGTTGCTCCCAGCTGGCGGCATCCGGCGCCAGAGGGCCGGCGAACGCCCTGTCATCCATCAGTCCGAGGGTCTTCATCCGCGCGATACGGTCGTCCCGCAGCCGCGCCCAGCCGCCGTCGTAGTTGCCCCGGTACTTGTCGATGAACGCGCTGGGCGCCTGCAGCGGCGAATGGGGGGCGGTGAAGGACAGGAAGGCGAAAATCGGCCTGTCCGCCGCCACCTGGTCGATCTTTTCCATCAGCCTGTCGGTGAAGGCGTCGGACGAGAAAAAGTCATCCGCCACGGTGACCGGCCTGCCATCATCCAGGTAGTCGACGCCCATGTGGCCCTTGAGGGTCGCGCCGAAGCCCCCGTGGCCAACGTGGTTGTGACCCCCCTGGAGGAGGGCGAAGCTGCGGTCGAACCCCCGCGCCGAGGGCAGGCTCTCCGGGGTCATCCCCAAGTGCCACTTGCCCGCCATGATGCTGGTGTAGCCGGCGGCGCCGAGGCGTTCGGCAAGGGTCGCCACCCGCTCGCTGATCCTGCCCTCGTAGCCGTAGCGACCGGCGAGTTCGGGGCGCGCCGCCTCCGCCATGGCCCCGACCCCGGCAGTGTGGTTGTCGGTGCCGGAGAGCAGCATGGCGCGGGTCGGCGAGCAGGTGGGCGCGGCGTGGAAATTGGCGAGGCGCACCCCGCCCTCGGCGAGGCGATCGAGATTGGGGGTGGCGATCTCCGCGCCAAAGGCGCCGATGTCGGAGTAGCCGAGATCATCCGCCACGATCAGCAGGATATCGGGCTGGACCTTGGCTTGCGCGCCAGCAGCGGGCATGGCCGCCAGCAGGCAGGCGAGGACGGCAAGGCGCCGCCAGGCAGCCAGGGCAATAGGCATGGGGATCACCGTTATCGTTATGGCTGTTGTCGGGTTGCAAGCCGCGGCGACCGCCCGGCAGGCTAAAACCCCGGTCGAGGGTGATTGTGGCGGGCAATACGGAGCGCGGCAAGCCGGCGCCATGGGCGCCCTCCCCCCGGCGCCGGCCGGCAAGCTTCCCGCGGGATCACCGCCACTGTGGCAACAGGGTTGCCACAGCGGACGCTGGCGCCTACCACACCAATGTAGCAGAATCATGACAACGGCCCGCCGCCCCGGCGGGCACTGTCGATGCCCTTGGCCACGGGAGCCTCCTTGCGTCCATTCCTCCACCGGTTGCGCCGGCCCGCCCCTTACGCCCTGGCGGCGGGGCTGCTGTTCGTGGCGATTCCCCTCGCCGCCCGGGGCTGGCTCGGCTGGTCCCACCCCCTGGGTTACCTGTCGGACCTCGCCGTCGGCGGCGCCCTCTGGCTTTTGGCCCTGCGCCTTCGCAGCCGCCCCTGGCTGACCCTGCCGCTGATGGCCCTGTGGGCGCTGATGACCCTCGGCAGCGCCGAGCTGATCCGCGCCATGGGGCGCATGGCGGAGCCGGCGGATCTCGCCTATCTGCTCGACCCGCAATTCGTCGCCCGCTCCGCCGGTGCCGGCGGCCTCAGCCTGCCGTGGCTGGCGGCGGCCCTCGCCGCGGCCCTGGCGCTGGCCCTGGCGGCGGCCTGGCGCGGGTCCGGCGAGGGTTTGCCGCGCCGCGCCTGGTTGCTGCCGGTGGCCCTGCTCGCCATCCATGCCGCCGGCCAGCACCGCCTGCCCCTGGACAGCCCCGAGTGGCACCATTTCAACCTGCCCCACAAATGGCTGGCGGCGCGGGCGAACGCCGCCGCCCTGGCCCTCGACGGCGGGGAAGCCGACGGCGGCGCGGTGGACATCAGCCCCTTCACCGCCCTCGACCTCGGGGGCACGCCCCTGCTGGCGCGGCCGGGCAGCGCCCGCAACGTGCTGATCGTCACCCTGGAGGGCATCCCCGGCGCCTACCTGGCCGCCAGCCGCGCCGCCATCGGCGGCCCCTACCGGGAAGCGCTGATGCCGCGCCTGAGCCAGTGGGCCGAGCGGGGCATGCTCACCACCGACTACGTGCTCCACCACCACCAGACCATCCGCGGCCTCTACAGCATGCTGTGCGGTGACTACGACAAGCTCGACGCCGGCACCCCCAAGGGCATCGAACTGCTCAGCAACCCCGGGCGCGGCGAGCTATGCCTCCCCGCCCAGCTGCGCCGGCACGGCTTCGCCACCCACTTTCTGCAGGGCGCGGGGCTGCGCTTCATGGCCAAGGACAGGGTCATGCCGCGCATGGGTTTTGACCACACCCGGGGGCTTGAGTGGTTCCGAAATCCCCCACAACTGGCCTTTTCCTGGGGCATGGACGACAAGGGATTCTTCGCCGGCGCCCTCGATTACATCGATACCCTGCGGGCCGGGCCATCCCCCTGGATGCTGACCCTGCTGACGGTGGGCACCCACCAGCCCTACGCCGCTCCCGCCGATTACCTCGCCCGCCACGGCGACCCCAGGAAGGCGGCGGTGGCCTACCTCGACGACGCGGTGGGGCACTTCCTCGACACCCTCGACGCCCGGGGGGTACTGGACGACACCCTGGTGATCGTCACCTCCGACGAGTCCCACGGCCTCGACCAGGCCCGCCTCGCCTCCGCCTGGGGCTTCAACCTGCTGCTCGCCCCAGAGCAGGCGCAACTGCCCCGGCGCAAGGAGGGGGTGTACGGCCATATCGACCTCGCCGCCTCGGTGCTCGATTACCTGGCACTGCCGGTACCGGCGGGGATCGCCGGCCGTTCCCTGCTGCGGGACTACGGCACCGGGCGGGAGATACTCTCCCACACCAATGGCCGCCTGAGGCGCCACGATGGGCGCGGCACCCTCACCGAATGCGACGCCCAGCAGCACTGCCGGCGCTACCTGAGCGACGACTTTATCGCCGCCACGGCGGCCTTCGCCGGCACCACCAGCGGGGCCGGCGCCCGGCGACTCAGCCGCCAGGCGGAACGCCTCAACCGCTCGCTGATGGACAGCGACGGCACCCAGCGCTTCGACTTCGCCGACCGCACCCGCATCCACCTCAAGGGCGCCGCCGGCAGCGACTGGGAAGACAGCCTGGTGGGCGCCCAGTACCTGGCGCTGCCGGCGGGCAGCCGCACCACCCTCACCCTGCGGATTCGCGCCCTGGCGCTCGGCAAGGAAGGCGCCCGCCTGATCCTGAAGGCCAAGGAATACGACCGGGACCTGCCCCACCTGACCCCACCCCTGCCGACGCTGACCGCCCGGCAGCCCATCGACCTGCAAATCGCCTTCGACAACCCGGTTGCCCGCCGGGCGTTTTCGTTTCACCTCCTGGGGGAGGGCCGGGGCACCATCGAGATCACCGAGTTCAGCGTCAGCAGCGAACCGCTGGCGGCGCCCCGGGTGGCGGGCGGCCGGCCCCGGATAGACCCGGGAAACTTGCTTTACGTGGGAACTGGGCTACCTTGAAGGTCCGGGCCGGCGGTTTTGCCCGGGGCAACCCGGCCCCCGCCGGCCCCTGCCAAGAGCAATAACAATCCCAGGAATCGCACCATGAACCTTCCCCGTTTGCGCCACAGCCTGGCCGTTATCCTCATCGCCCTGCTGGCACCCCTGGCCAGCGCCGGCGACGACAGCGTACACACCATGGCGGGCATCCTCATCAAGCTGAACCACTTCCCGAGTGCCGAGGAGAAAACCACCCTCCAGGCCATCATCGCCAGCCCGGACAGCAGCGCAGCGACGAAAACCATCGCCCAGGCGATCCACGACATGCAGCACAGCGTGTCGGCGGCGGACAAGGCCAAGCTGGAGGCCATCGCCAGCGACCCGGCGGCCAGTGACGGCGAGAAAACACTGGCAGGCATTCTTGCCGGCATCAGCCACCAGCCCGGGGCCGATGCCAAGGCAACACTCGAGACCCTGTAACCCCCCGGGTAGCCGGACCGGGCGTCCCAGGCTCTGGCGCCCGGGACCGGCGTCTACCCAGGGCCCGGCGCGCCCGACCCCGGGACGCCCGGATCACCCCGCTGCTACAATGGTCGCCACCCCACCCGGAACCATCGCCATGGGCGCCATCGGCCGCTACAACACCCTCGTCGTCACCAAGCACACCGACTTCGGCCTCTACCTCGACGGCGGCGCGGAGGGGGAGATCCTGCTGCCCCGCCGCCAGATCCCCAGGGATCGCCCCTCCGGTGTGGGCGATCCCCTCACCGTGTTCCTCTACCTCGACAGCGAGGACAGGCCCATCGCCACCACCGAAAAGCCCAAAGCCCAGGTGGGGGAGTTCGCCAGCTTGAAGGTCACGGATATCACCCCGGTGGGGCTGTTCCTCGACTGGGGTTTGCGCAAGGACGTGCTATTGCCCCACTCCGAGGTGAAAAGGCCCCTCAAGGTGGGGGACTACTGCGTGGTGTACCTGTACCTGGACGATCACAGCCGGCGCATCACCGCCACCACCCACCTCGACCGCCACCTGGACAACAGCCCCGCCGACTACGCCGAGGGCCAGCGGGTCGACCTGCTGATCGCCGCCCGCACCGACATCGGTTACAAGGCCATCATCAATGGCCGCCACTGGGGGCTGGTGCACAACAACGAGGTGTTCAAGTTTCTGCGCGCCGGGATGCGCGAGCCGGGCTACATCAAGGAGATCCGCCCCGACGGCAAGATCAGCCTCAGCCTGCAACCCCAGGGCAGCGCCGCCCGGGACGGGCTGCAGACCCTGATCCTGGCGAAGCTGGAGGAGGCCGGCGGCGAACTGCCCCTGAGCGACAGGAGCGCCCCGGAACTGATCGCCCGCCAGTTCGGCGTCAGCAAGGGCAATTTCAAGAAGGCCATCGGCGCGCTGTTCAAGCAGGGGCTGATCCTGATCCACGACGACCACATCAGCCGGACCTGACCCGCCTACGCCACCACCCGAATCTGCTGATCGCCAAAGGCCACGGTCTGGCCCGCCACGATCTTGCAGCGCTTGCGCAGCTCCACCTGCCCGTCCACGCTCACCTCGCCATCGGCCACGGACTGCTTGGCGCTGGCGCCGCTGGCGGCCAGGCCCTCCACCTTGAGGAGATTATTGAGGGTGATGAAGGGGCGTCCCTCCAGGGAAAAGGTTTTCATGGGCGATATCCTGGGTTGCTGGAAAAACCGCCGCGCGGGCGCGCAGCGGTTCTTGGGAGGGGAGAACCTTGCGGGATTCAGCGGCCGTGGCTGCCATCGCACAACGGCTGGTTGGCGGTGGCCTTGCAGGCGCAGAAGTAGAGGGTCTTCGATTCGGCGGCCTCGTACTTGAGGGGGGCGAAACCGCTGTCCTTGTGGGCACCGTCGCAGAACGGCTGCTTCTGGCTCTTGCCGCAGGCGCACCAGTAGTAGGCCTTGCCGGCTTCCACGGCAATGGCAATGGGTGCATCACCGGCGCGTACAGGTTGGGTCATGGGAGTCTCCATCAGATGGCAGGGAGCGCTGAGTGTAGCCGATTGCAAGGGGGCCGAGGTGTCCTGTCCGCAATGGCGGAGGCCAGCGCAAAAGGTCAGTCCCCGACGGGCATCGCCAGGGTAAGCACCACCGCGTTGGTGCCGGGATTGCGGTCGCCGAAGCCGCCGTTGGAGAGGTGGTAGAGGGCGATGCCGGCGCGCCAGTCCCGGTACAGGCGATAGCTGACTTCGAGCCCGGTGCGAAATTCCAGCTCCGAGCCGAGGTCGACGCCGCGCCCCCGGTCGTAGGAGGTGACATCAAACCCCGGGGTGAAGGTGAAGCGCCCGGAGAGGGGGAAATCCCGGCGCAGCCCCGCGAAGTAGAAGCGCGCATCGTTCTCCGCCACCACCGCCCCCAGCACCGGGCGCAGCCGCCATCCCCACTGGGGCCGGAAGCGGTACTCGACCCCGTAGCGCCAGCTGTTGCGGGCGCGGTTGAGCAGGCCAATCACCCCGGCATTGAGCTGTACATAAGCGGGCGCCGAGGGGGAATCGCCCTGCCCACCTTGAGCGGCGAGGGGCGCGGCGAAGAGGATACCGGCGAGCAGCACCGGCAGGCATCGCGGGTCAACACGGAACAGCCCTTTCACGGCGACTCCCGGGCGCGGTGAGAAGTGGGGTGGCATGGCGCCGGGGTACAACCCCCGGCCCCGTTCAAAAAAAGTGGCCGGCGGCGGCTGCTTTGTCAAGGCGCGGAGGGAAGTCTTGCCGCCGGGGGAATCAGTGGGCATCCTCCATTGCCGCCAGGGCGTCCGCCACCTTCTTCACCGCCACCACCTCCATGCCCTTGATGGGCTGGCGGGGCGCGTTGGCGGCGGGGACGATGGCGCGCTTGAAGCCGTGCTTGGCGGCCTCCCGCAGGCGCTCCTGGCCGTTGGGCACCGGGCGGATCTCCCCGGCGAGCCCCACCTCGCCGAAGATCACCCAGTCCCGGGGGATGGGCCTGTCCCGGAAGCTGGACATCACCGCCAGCAAGAGCGCCAGGTCGGCGCTGGTCTCCACCACCTTGACGCCACCCACCACGTTCACGAACACGTCCTGATCCCCCACCATGATGCCGCCGTGGCGGTGCAGCACGGCAAGCAGCATGGCGAGGCGATTGTGATCGAGGCCGACGGTGACCCGGCGGGGGTTGCCCAGGTGACTGTCATCCACCAGGGCCTGAAGTTCGACGAGCAGTGGCCGGGTGCCCTCCCAGATCACCATCACCGCGCTGCCGGAGGCGATCTCGTCGCCCCGCTGGAGGAAGATGGCGGAGGGGTTGGCCACTTCCTTGAGGCCCTTCTCGGTCATGGCGAACACCCCCAGCTCGTTGACCGCCCCAAAGCGGTTCTTGTGGCTGCGCAGGGTGCGGAAGTGGCTGTCCTGGGAACCCTCCAGCATCAGCGAACAGTCGATCATGTGCTCCAGCACCTTGGGGCCGGCGAGGCTGCCGTCCTTGGTGACGTGGCCCACCAAAAGCAGCACGGTGCCGGTCTGCTTGGCGAGGCGCACCAGCATGGCGGCGCTCTCCCGCACCTGGGACACACTGCCCGGGGCCGAGGCGATGTCGTCCAGGTGCATCACCTGGATGGAATCCACCACCAGGATGCGGGGTTTGAGCTGCTCCGCCGTGGCACACAGGGTCTCGGTGGAGGTCTCCGCCATCACTCGAACCTGGTCGAGGGGCAGGCCGAGGCGCTGGGCCCGCATCGCCACCTGCTGGGGGGATTCCTCGCCGGTGACGTAGAGGGTGCTGTGGCGACTGGCGAGGTTGCACAGGGTCTGCAGCAGCAGGGTGCTCTTGCCCGCACCCGGCTCGCCGCCGATAAGGATGCAGGACCCGGGCACCAGGCCGCCGCCAAGCACCAGGTCCAGTTCCGCGGCACCGGTGGAAATGCGCGGGATCTCGTCCACGGCGATATCCGCCAGAACCTTCACCGCACCGTCGGCGGCGCCGGCAAAGCCGCCGCCCCGGCGCCCGGACGACGACGCCTTGGCCGCCCCGAGGCGCAGCTCCGCAAGGCTGTTCCAGGCCCCGCACTCGCCGCACTGGCCCTGCCACTTGGCGAAGTCGGCGCCACATTCGTTGCAGACGTAGGCGGTTGCGGGTTTCTTGGCCACGGGTTCTTCCTTGTTTGGGGTTGTTGGTGGGGGAGTATAATCTTGGGCGTTTCACGTAACACGGTTCACGTTGCAGGTTGCAGGTTGCAGGTTGCAGGTTGCAGGTTGCAGGTTGCAAGGAAAAGCAGGAGGCCCGTAGTCTGTCTGTGGCCTCGCCCCCCACGTGTAACGTGTTAAGCGCTCGCCAGCGGCCAACCTGTTAAAGTACCGCCCATGCCACTGCTCCCCGAACGTCCCCTGCTGCTCTCGCCCCAGCTCGCCGCCACCCTCGGCCTCGAGGAGGCCCTCCTGTACCAGTTGCTGGCGGACGTCCAGGGCCTTGGCGAGGGGGAAGCGAGCGGCGGCTTTGCCTGGTTCAGCGTCGACTGCGCCCGCCTGCAGGCCCTGCTGCCCTTCTGGACCGTCCAGGATATCCGCCGCGTCAGCCACAGCCTCCGGGACAAGGGGGTGCTCCTGGTGGGCGGCCTGCCGTTCGGCATCGACAGCCACTTTCGCTTTGCCTTCAACGAGGCCGCCGCCGGCGCCGCGATCCGCGAACCTGCGCCGGTCGCCGCCCTCGCCACGGCCCCGGCGCGCACCCCAACCCGCCTGCTGACCCCCGACTGGGCACCCGCCCCCGACGTGGTCACCCAGCTCGGCCAGTACGGCATCCCCCCCGATTTCATCGACGCCCAGGTCGCCGAGTTCGTCGCCTACTGGACCGAGCGGGGCGAGTCCCGCCACGGCTGGAACGCCAAGTTCCTCAAGCAGGTGCTGCGCCTGTGGCGGGAGGAAGAGACCCGCAGCGCCCAGCGGGGCCGAGAAGTCCCCATGACCGCCGACTGGCAGCCCTCCGCCGACGCGGTGCGCATCCTGGTGGATCAGGCGGGCATCAACGCCAACTTCGTCGAGGACGCGGTGCCCGAGTTCGTGCTCTACTGGCGGGAACGGGGCGAGCGACGGGGCACCTGGAACTCCGATTTCGTGCGCCATGTGAAGCGCCAGTGGGCCCGGTTCAGCGCCTCCCTTGAGCACGACAGCGATCCCCACCCCCTGGACAGCGGCTGGCAGCCGAGCGCCGACCTCTACGAGGTGCTGAGCCTGGCCAATATCCCCCGGGACTTCGCCGAGGGGGAGATCCCCGCCTTTGTGCTGTTCTGGCGGGAAAACGGCCACGCCGCCAATTCCTGGAACACCAAGTTCCTGCAACATGTGAAACGCCAGTGGGCGCGACAGGCCACTGAAGGTGACAACGACCATGAAAGACGCCAACGATCTGGTGCCGCGCTCAGTACGCGCCATCGCAGCCTCGTCGACGACCTCACCGACCGCAGCTGGGCGGGTTGAGGCGCGCCGCCAGGACCCCGCCCTGGTGGACACCATCAACCAGGTGTTCACCCTGTTCCGGGTCAACTACCACAACCAGTACCACGCCGCCTTCGGCGATGTGACGGTGCTCAACCAGGCCAAGCGCCTGTGGAAGGAGGCCCTCGCGCCGTTCAGCGACGAGCAGATCCTCAGGGCCGCCCGGGAGGTGATCGAATCCTCCGACTACCTCCCCACCCTGCACCGCATGCTGGAGGCCTGCGAATCGGCCCTCGCCACCGAGGGCCTGCCCCCGGTGGCGGTGGCCTACCGGGAAGCCGCCAACGCCCCGAGCCCCAAGAACGCCCAGCGCTGGTCCCATCCAGCGGTGTATCTCGCGGGCAGGGAGGTGGGCTGGAACGCCATGGCCCACCTGCCGGAGAGCCGCTCCTTTCCCCTCTATGCCAAGGCCTACCGGGAGCTGATCAAGAAAGTCCTCGCGGGCGAAACCCTCGAAATCGACCGCCCCCCGGCCCTGGAGGAAAAGACCGGGCCGCTACTGACCCGGGAGACGGTGAGCGCGCGGATTCGCGACCTCAAGGCGCTGTTCGACGACAAGCCGGGCTGACGGCGCCGCGGCCCCGGCGCTACCCGGTGTACCGGGTGGCGCGCTAGAATGCCCGCCGCGCCCCCGTCCGGCCATTCCCCCAGGTAATCCCATGCCCCGCAAACCCCATCGCCTCGCCCTTCTGCTGGCAGCGGCACTGCTGCTCACCGCCTGCGCCAACACCGTGGACAACCTCAAGGTCGCCGCCGGCGACACCCTGCGCAATACCCTCGCCTTCCACTTCAGCCGCCAGTTCGGCAAAAGCATCGGCGTGGTGATCCAGGGCCTCGCCGCCGAGGGCGGCTTTCTCGACAACCCACTGGTGCGGGTGCTGCTGCCGCCCCCGGTGGGGCTGGTGATCGACGTGGCCCGGGACTTCAAGCAAAACCCCCGGGCGGCACTGCTGGAAACGGTGATGAACCGGGCCGCCGAGCAGGCCATACCCGGGGCCGGGCCCATCCTCCAGGCGGTCCTCGCCGACATGGACAAAGCCGACATGCAGGGCCTGTTCGACGCCGGCAAGACCGCCACCACGGATCACCTGAAGGAAAAAGCCGGCGGTGCGGTGCGGGAGGCATTGCTGCCGGTGATCTCGGAGAAACTGGCGGCGGGCGGCGCGGTGGAAATCTACGGGGAACTGCTCAAGGCCCATCAAGCGACCACCCTGATCGCCGGCACCCCGGACGACGCACCCCCGCCCGTGGCCCCGGAAGACCTCGACGACTATGTCACCGACAGGGCCGTGGACGGCCTCTTCCGCGCCCTGGGGGACAGGGAGGCGCTGATCCGGGAGGGCATCGCCAACCTGGAGCGGGGCTCCCTGTAACGGCTATTTGCGGATGAGACGGTACAGAAAGAGCAGCACCAGCGCGCCCACCATGGCGGTGACAATGCTCCCGATGCTCAGATCGGCGACGCCGCCAAAGCCCAAAAAGGCACCCAGATAGCCGCCCACAAACGCCCCGGCAATGCCGATCAGGGTGGTGACGATAAAGCCACCCGGGTCGCGCCCGGGCATGATCCACTTGGCGAGTGCCCCGGCGATGAGGCCGAGAATGATCCACGAGAGTATGCCCATTGCCGATTCTCCTTATTGTTGCCGTGAGTGAAATGGTGGCGGCCGGATCGGTTTGCCTCAGGCCACCTGGTGCAGGTGGAGGTCCCGCTGGGGGAAGGGAATGCTGATGCCTTCCCGATCGAGGCGCTTCTTGATGGCTTCGGTGAGATCCCAGTAGACACCCCAGTAATCGGCGGTGTTGACCCAGGGACGGACGATCAGGTTGACGCTGCTGTCCGCCAACTGGGACACGGCGATGGTGGGCGCGGGGTCGGCCAGCACCCGGGATTCCGCCGCCACGACTTCCCCCAGAACCGCCTTGACCCGGTCGAGATCCTCGCCGTAGGCGACCCCCACCACCAGATCCACCCGGCGGGTGTCGTGGGCGGAGTAATTGATGATATTGCCGCCGGTGATGGCACCGTTGGGGATGATCACCTGCTTGTTGTCGGGGGTGGTGAGCTCGGTGGTGAAGATCAGGATCTTCGCCACCGTGCCAGCGGTGCCCGCCGCCTCGATGTAGTCACCCGCCTTGAAGGGGCGGAACAACAGAATCAGGAAGCCGGCGGCGAAATTCGCCAGGGAGCCCTGCAGGGCGAGGCCGATGGCAAGGCCCGCCGCGCCCACCACGGCGATCAGGGACGCGGTCTGGATGCCCACCTGGCTCAGGGCGGCGATCACCACGAACAGGATGAGACCGTAGAAGACCAGACTGGAAATGAAATACTGCAGGGCGGGATCGACCCGGCGTTTGGCCAGTGCCTTTTCCGTCAGCCTGGAGATACTTTTCGCCAGCCATTTGCCGACGAAAAAAATCACCAGGGCGAGCACCACCTTGAGGCCGTAGAGGGCCGTCAGGTCCATTACCTTCTGGACTGTCTCTTCCAGATTCATCAGCGCTTCTCCTCAGCCGCGGGTCAGGGCGTGGCGGGGTCACTCCCGCCGATTCCTTTTTACCCTAACGGCTGGGGCGGGCAATTGCAAACCGGCGGGTCGACCCCGCGCCCTAGCGCCCGAGGGTGATGATCACCGTCTCGCGGGTCCAGAACAGCAGGAAGCGGCGCTTCTCCACCACCTGAAACACCAGTTGCCAGCCCTTGTCGGCCTGTTCGTTGAGGGTTTCCTCCAGCTCTCTGAGGGGGAAGCCGGAGGCGCCGAGGAACAGGGTGCCGATGGCCCCCTCGGCGACGGCGATGACTTTGTATTCCTTGAAGGCCACGGCGATTCTCCTGGTGTTATTGCTGGCGGGACAGGCGCACGGGCTTGCCTCAGGGGGTCACGCCGGCGCCGCTTGTCAGGTACTGGCGGTATTCCCCCAGGTACTGGCGGAGGCGATCCATAAGGAATCCCGGCAGGGCGTCGGGGGCGTTCATGGTCTTGCCGTTGCTGTAGTCGCGGATGGTGAGGATCACGATCTTGAGGGCCACCGCCGCCTCGTAGTAGGCGAAATAGGGCATGGACCAGCCGTAGATTTCCTCGAAACCCTGGATGGTGGCCTCCCGCCCGGGAATCCCCGAAATGCGGGGAATGCCAAACTGGGTGCTGAACACCTCGTCCAGGTACAGCCAGTGGGCCATGTCCAGCTCCGGCGGCCCCAGGGAAGCCACCTCGAAATCGAACAGGGCGGCGACGCCGAGATCGTCCCGGTACATGGTGTTGCCGAGCCGGGCGTCGTTCCACACCAGGCCCGAGCGGGTCACCGGCGGCGGGTTGTCGAGCAGGAATTGCAGCGCGGCCTCCAGCTCCGGGTAGGACTGTCCCTGGGCCGCCCAGTGGAGCCAGCGGCCGACGAAATCCCGCAGATAGAAACAGGCGGACGGCGGTGCGCTGTCCGGGGCGGTGACCGAGGGGTCGCCGATAAAGGGAAATTGGCGCCAATCGGCGCGGTGGAGTTTTTCCATCTCGCGGATGCCGTTCCACCACAGGGTTTCCCGCTCGGCGTCGGAGAGCTCCGCCACCCAGCCCTCCTGGTGGTAGCTGGGGAAGTCCCCCGGCACCCGGCCATCCACCCGCGCCATGATGAAGAACGGGTCCCCCAGCACCCTGGGGTCCGCCTCGGCGAACACCACCGCGGGCACCGCCGCCGGGGTCGACTCGGCAATGGCCTTCATCGCCCGGTACTGGTGAAACACATCCGCCAGCATGGGGCACAGGGTATCCCGCTGGATGCGGGCGACCAGGCGCCGCTGGCGATGGACCTGCCGTTCCTCCCAGCTGACAGTGAACAGCAGGGTGCGACTGGAAAAGCCCTGGGAGGGCTCCACCACATCGGTAATGCGCAATTCGCTGGCGTCGGGAATGCGGGCCGCCAGCCAGGCGCGGAGTTTTTCGATCAGTGCGGGATCGACCTGGGACGCTGTAGGCTCGCTCATGACAAGTGAATCCACCCTTCCCCGTCCATCCTGCCCCCGAGCCCGGCGGCCCCGGTGCGCTCCGCCACCACATCGAGAATCTCCCGGTGCCAGGGCTCGCCGGGCGTCAGGAATCGCGGCTTGCCGTTGTGCAGATGCACCGGCACCAGTTGCACGCCGGTGATGTTGCCATCGGCAATCCTCACCTTGGCGGCAAGCCCCCTGTTGGTTTCATCCAGCAGCGGCGCGGAAATGCCGGAGGGCGTTTCATCCCGGGACCAGGGGGAGACCATCATGAATTTGCCCATGCAATAGAGCACCGCCTTGCCCCTGTAGACCTCGAATCCCTTGATGGCGAGGGGCCCCTGGCTGACGATCAGATCGACACCCGCATCGATAAGGGCCCGCGCGGCTTCCCGCTGGTATTCCCCGATCTTGAAGGGGTGTTCGAGAATGCCCCAGTGGCAGCTCATCACCACGATATCGGTTTTCGCTTTCAGTTCGCGAACACTGTCGCACAGGGCGCCGAGGTCGTCCCGGTTTATCAGGGTGCGCACATCCGGCTCGATGCCCCACTGCTCCCACACCGGGTTCTCCGCGTAGGTGTGCTGGCGCAGGGGCACGATTCCGGGGGTGCGGCGACCGGCGTGGGCACCGGGCAGGAACCCGGAGGTACAGGCCAGAAACCCCACCTTGCAGCCATGCCGCTCGACGATGGCGGGCTGCCGCGCGGTGGCGATATCCACGCCGCCGCCGACACAGGCCATGCCGTTTTCGCGGATCAACTCCATGGTGCGCAAAAAGGCCCGGTAGCCGCCGTGCATGGTGTGGTTGTTGGCCACCGACATCACGTCGAAGCCCGCCCGCGCCATCATGCGGATGGACTCGGGGCTGCCGGGGGCAAAGAGGTCACCCTTGTCGAAATCGTCGTTGATATGGGCCTCGACGGGATGGGTATCCCCCGCCTCCTCGGCGTAGGGCCACTCGCAGTTGCCGAAGGTGATGTCGGCGGCGGACAGCAGGGGGGTGACCTGGTCGAACAGATCCGCCGCGGGATCCCGGGTCATCAGTTGCAGATCGCCCACCGCGAGCAGGTCCAGGGTGGAGGAAGAGTTCATTGCGTATCTCCTTGAGGGTTATTGTTATGGCCAGGGCCGGCACGGCCGCCCGCCATCAGCCCGACGGCGCATTCCCGGGGCCAGACCGCCGGATCCGCCAGTGTAGGCGCTCCCCCAGGGGCGTCAACGGCATTCCCCCGCGCCGGGCCATCACCGGGATAAAAGTTTTCCGCCCCGCCGATCCCGGCGGATACACTCCCCACTGCATAACAACAGACGAGGTTTCCCATGACAGGACAATTCAGCGGCAAGGTGGCGCTGGTCACCGCGGCGGCGGACGGCATCGGCGCCGCCACCGCCAAGGCCTTTGCGGAGCACGGCGCCAAGGTGGTGCTGTCCGACATCAACACCGAACTCGGCGAGGAACGTGCCGAGGCCCTGCGGGCCGCCGGCCACCAGGCCTTGTTCCTCCGCGCCGACGCCACCGCCGAAGATGAGGTCGAAGCGTTGGTACAGAGGACCGTCGAACACTTCGGCGGGCTGCACCTGGCCGCCAACGTGGTGGGAGACGCCCACCCCGATTCCGCTGGGCCGGAGTTCCACCAGCAGAGCCTCGCGGCCTTCGAGCACACCATCAAGATGTGCATGCGCACCACCTTCCTGTGCATGAAGCACCAGATCGCCCATATGGTCGACCACGGCGGCGGTGCCATCGCCAATGTCACCTCCCTGGCGGGGATGCTCTACAACGGCTACGGCGGCATCGGCTACGGCGCCGGCAAGGCGGGGGTGATCCGCATGACCAAGTTCGCCGCCGTCAGCTACGCCGAGCGCGGCATCCGCGTCAACTGCATCGCCCCGGGGGTAACCCCCACCCGGGCGTACTACAAGTTCGGCGACGAGTACGCCCAGACCCTGATCGACGAACAGGTGGTCAACCAGCCCATCCGCCGCGCCATCGACACCGCCGAGCAGGCCAGCGGCATCATCTGGCTGTGTTCCGACCAGGCCGCCATGGTGACCGGCCATGTGCTGCCCATCGATGGCGGCTGGGTGGCCCAGTATTCGCCCTAAAACCCGTAGATTGCCCCCAGGTCGTGATCCTTTGCCGCCACGCAAAACCGCTCCAGGGACACCAGGGTGTTTTCGTTGGGGTTGATATTGGTGTGCCAGGCGATGATGCCCCAGATCAGCCAGCGGTGGTAATCGTGCCAGGCCTTGTCGACGTCGAGGGTCACGCCATAGTGGGCGATGCGCTCACAGTAATGGCGAATCAGATCCCGCTCCGCCTCGCGGCGCTGATCGATGGACAGGGAACCCACCAAGAAATAGTGCACATCCCGCCAGGGGCGGCCCTTGCGCACGATCTGCCAGTCGAGCCAGATGCGGTGCCCGTCCGGGCACAGGTAGCTGTTGCCCAAATGGGCGTCGCCGTGGACCAGGCACAGGGGTGAGGGGTCGGCCATCTCCTGTTCCCTGAGCATCAGAAATGCCCGGTAAATCCGCTCGGGATCTTCCGCCGCCCATTTCGGCAGCAGGGCCAGGTGGGATTCCCGGGCGTTGTGGATGGGCACGTAGTCCTTCATCAAATCCCAGTAGTCGTCCGTGGGGGTCTGCGGTGAGACAGCCGTCTGCAGCCAGGGCTGGTCGAGCAGGTCGGACCGCCCCCAGGTGGAACCGTGGAGATGGGCGAGCTGGCCGATGGAGGCAAACATGTCGTCGAGGGTGATGGGCTGGCCCGAGGTGCCGAAGGTGCCGCCCCGCTCCACCAGATCCTCGAGCATCACCAAGCCCTGCTTGCCCACCCCGTCATCGTCCCAGTCGGCGAAATAACAGGCGGGCGCGGGCAGATCGAGCCGGGAACTCAACAGGCCGTAGAACCGGGCTTCATTGACGCAGACATCGCTGCTCAAGGGATCCCCGGTCCAGTTGGCCTTGAGGCACACCTGCCTCGGAATACCCGCCGCCTGTGCGACAGGATTCAGGTCCAGGGTATAGCGGGCCTTGGAGGTGTGACCGAACACCTGGCCGGTCATTTCCATGGCCCGCACCTCGGCCCCCGGATACCGCGGCTGCAACACGCGGGTGAGCCACTGGGGTGTCACCCCGTCGAAGGTCAGGGGCAGGCGCTCGGCGCGGGCGGGATAACCCCGCTCGGAGAAAAATTCCATGACAGATACCTCTGTTGTTGTCAGGCGCCCTTGAGCAGGTCGAGGGTGCCGAGATCCTCGATCGCCCGGGAAATACGGTCGATCACCGGGAAGGCGCCAAGGCCCCACTTGTCGTCCACCTGCAGCCAGGCCTGGATGCCGTAGATGGGCCAGCGGCGGAAGTGTTCATAGAGGGTGTCAACGCCCGGCACCCCTTGGGCGCCGGTGGCGATCAGGGCCTCGCGGTAGTGTGCGATCAGGTCCTTTTCGGCCTTGCGCCGTTCCTCCACCGTCAGCGCCCCGAGCATCAGGTAGGTCATGTCCCGGTAGCCGTGGCCAACCCGGCACAGCTGCCAGTCGAGCCAGATACGCCGCCCGTCCGGGTATAGATAGGTATTGCCGATGTGGGAGTCGCCGTGGACCAGGCAGAACGGCCCCGGTTGCGCCGCCACCCACTGGTTGAAGTTGCCGTAGGCGCGATCCAGCAGGGTGTTGTCGGCGACGATGGCCTTGGGCAGCAACTCCTGGATCTCGGGCCTGGCCAGATTGGCATCGATATAGGGCCGCATGAAGGCGATCTGGTCGGTGTCGATCATGGTCGCCATGGAGCGGGGCAGCCAGGACTGCGCCATCAGGCGCTCGTCGTTCCACAGGCAACCGTGCAGCCCCGCCATGGCTTCCAGCGCCCGGGCCACCCCGTCGATACCGATCAGGTCGGTGCTGTGGCCAAAGGTGCCGCCTGAATCCACCAGGTCCTCCAGCACCACGATGCCGCGGCCACTGCCGTCCCCATCCCAGTCAGCGTAGTAGGACCTCGGCGCCGGCAAGCCCGCCACCTGGCCGAAGTTGTGGTAGAAGCGCGCCTCCAGCTCGCAGATATCGCCGCTGTCAAAGCCCTCCGACCAGTTGGCCTTGAGGCACAGGTGCTGCGGCAGGCCGGCCTTGCGGCCCACCCCGTTGTAGGCCACGGCGATCCGCACCTTGGTGGTGTGGGTACTGATCACCGCCACCCGCTCGAGGGATTCAACGCCAATGCCCGGGTAGGCGTTGGCCAGCAAACCCTCGAACCATTCGCGGGTGACGCCATCGAGATGGCGGGGTATGGGCTGAGTGCGGCCATAGGGGCCGTAGGATTGCGTCATGGTGGTGGCGACCTCCGGGATTATTATTCACCGTGATTTGCAAAGCATCGATGGCCAGGCAGAACCATTGTAATTCGAATGTCTTATTAACGCCATCGACAATGTCGCGGGAGCAAAGCGCCCCCCCGGTCATCGCCCCTCGACCGCCTGTACCAGATACACCCATAGAAACCCTCTGCGTCAGTATAGCGGCCGCCTTAATCCAGGAATCGACCCCAAACCACATAGAAGCCGGAAATCCTGGCGACATCTAGAGGTCTACAGGACAGTAAATCCACCGCGGAAAAACCACTTGACTTGCCCTGCACCTGACGACTAGCTTTTATCCGCAGCCTTTGCCTTAGCGCCAGGCCAGTTGCAAATGACGCGGCGAGCCCCGGCGCATCATTTTCCAGCTGCACCAACGGCTGCCTCACGGATGATCAAGACTACCTGTAATGGAGAACAGGAATATGCTGACTGCCAATACCATTTCCGATCTTAGAAACAACTCAAGCAACACCCCACAAACAGTTTTGGTAAAACATTTTTCAACGCCGGGCGATCTTGGCGGCGGGCTTTTCTGGAAGGACGCATCGGACACCACATCAGCGGACAACACCGGCCTTGTGATTGTCGATACCGCCGGTAATCGCTGGAAGCGATTGTATAACGGCCTCGTCAGCGTTCGCTGGTTTGGCGCACGAGGCAACAACGCCGCGGACGATCGCTCCGCCATCCAAAACGCTATCAATACCGTAGCCGCCCACAACACCACATCGAAAGGAAACGAAATATTCTTTCCTGCGGGCTTTTACCGGACAAGCTCCACCCTCATCATCAACAAAGCTGGCGTTTCGTTTCTTGGCGAGGGAAACGCCACCACTCGAATCATCTCCACCTTCGCAGCCGGAGATGTCCTGAGGATAGATAGCGTCAGCGGAAATACCATTGATAACATCGGCTTTGATACCACGGTAACGAGAACATCAGGGGCCTACATCAATGTACATAACACATACAACACTCGCCTAAGAAATCTCGTCATCATAAATGGCTACACCGGCATTTCATTTACAAGCAACGGCAGTTTCTACGACTGCTATGTCGAGAACTTCCTTATCAACGGCGCATCTCGCAATGGCATCGCCGCAGGCGAGACGGGAACAGGACACTCAGGAAAGGTACAAAATCTATTTATTTCCAACGGCGAAATAAGCAATGTCGGGGACCATGGTGTATTCCTTGGCAATATCAGCGGCGCAGTGCTGAATACCGTCGACACTCTGCAATGCCGAATCGGACATGTCCTTTATCCTTCCAAAAACCAGGAGATATATGCCGTGCACCTCACTGCGTGCGTAGCGGATAACTGCGTAGAAACCGGAATAAAAATCATCTCCAACGGAGGAAAGATAACCAACGTCACTCTGGTGGATTGCTGGAGCGCCAGCAACGGCACTGGCAATATTGTTGGGCATGGAATCGAAATTGGGGGCAGTGGCGGAAGGGTCAGCAACATCGCTCTCAGCTGTTGTCAGATCACGAACAATCGCGATCACGGTATCTGGGTATATGACACTCAAGGCTTGACGCTGAGTAACGTAATCAGCAGCTGCAACTCCGTAGAGCCTGTAAATTAAATTGTGTAACTGCCCATGCTTCCATACCCTGCACTGGAGGATACCATGGGCAGAACAATGAACGACCAAGACCTGGAACAGCTTAAAGCCCACGTCACCAAGCTGGCGAAAG
>JAYELS010000070.1:0-90766 GCA_034717695.1 Pseudomonadota bacterium | reverse complement strand
TGCCCGCCGCCCTGGGGCTCCGGGGGCTGGCGGCGGCGCTCCTGGCGGGGCTGCTGCTCGGCCGCCCGGCGCCGGGGCCGCACCTCGAGGTGACAGTGCTCGACGTGGGGCAGGGGCTCGCCGTGGTGTTGCGGGCGGGGGAGCGCACCCTGGTGTACGACACCGGGCCCGCCTTCAGCGACAGCTTCGATGCCGGCAGCGGCATCGTCGCCCCCTACCTGCGCAGCCTCGGCGTCCGGGCCATCGACCTGCTGGTGATCAGCCACGGCGACAACGACCACGCCGGCGGCGCGAGGGAGCTGGCCAGGGCCATGCCGGTGCGGCGCACCGTCGCCGCCGCCGGCGCGGTGCCGGAGCTCGACGCCGAGCCCTGTGTCGCCGGGGGCCGCTGGCGCTGGGAGGGGGTGGAATTCACCCTGCTGTCGCCCCCGGCGGGGGGGCAGGGCAGCGACAACAACGGCTCCTGCGTGCTGCTGGCGCGCCTCGGCGATCTGGCGATCCTCCTGCCCGGGGATATCGAGCGGGCGGTGGAGGAGCGCCTTGTCGTCACCTGGCGGGATGCCCCGGGGGACGGTATCGACCTGTTGCTGGCGCCCCACCACGGCAGCAAGACCTCGTCGTCGACGGCCTTCATCCGCTGGGCCAGGCCCCGCCACACGGTGTTTTCCGCGGGGTTTCGCCACCATTTCGGCCATCCCCACCCGGCGGTGGTGGCCCGCTACCGGGAGGCGGGGGGCGCCCTCTGGTACAGCGCCGCGAGCGGTGCCCTGGTGTTTCGCTGGGACGGGGAGGGGCGCGGGCCGGAGGTGGTCGAGCACCGCCTGCGCCCCTGGCGCCCCTGGTGGCTGCGTTGAGCCCCCGGCGCCCTGTGGCCGCGGCGATTTATGGTAAAGTTGGCCGCGAAAAAACCCCAAGGACAGATCGTGTACGAGTTCATCATCGCGGGGGGATGGCTGATGTTGCCCATCCTGCTGTGCTCCATTGCCGTGATCACCATCGCCATCGAGCGCTACTGGGCACTGCGCCCCCGCAAGGTCACGCCCCCCAACCTGCTGCGCCAGATCTGGCAGTGGCTGCGCAACAACCAGCTCAACCGGGAAAAGATCGTCGAACTGCGCCGCTCCTCGCCCCTCGGCCAGGTGCTCGCGGCGGGCCTCGCCAACGCCCACCACGGCCGCGAGGTGATGAAGGACAGCATCGAGGAGGCCGCCAATCAGGTGATCCACGAGCTGGAGCGCTACCTCGCCCCCCTCGGCACCATCGCCGCGGTGGCGCCGCTGCTGGGCCTGCTCGGCACGGTGATCGGCATGATCAAGGTGTTCTCCGCCATCATGCTCCACGGCAGCGGCAACGCCTCGGTGCTGGCGGGCGGTATTTCCGAAGCCCTCATCACCACGGCGGCGGGGCTCACGGTGGCGATTCCCGCCCTGATCCTGCACCGCTATTTCGAGCGCCGCATCGACTCCCTGGTGGTGGTGATGGAGGACCAGGCCATCAAGCTGGTGGACGCCCTCCACGGTGAGCGCGCCGCCTCCGGCGAGAACGGCGCGCCGTGAAATTCAAGCGTCGCCCCCGGGCCGACAACAGCGTCAACCTCACGCCCCTGATCGACGTGGTGTTCCTGCTGCTGATCTTTTTCATGGTGTCCACCACCTTCACCCGGGAGACCCGCCTGCTGATCGAACTGCCGGAGGCGGAGGGTGAGCGGGTGGAGGAGACGCCGCCCCGCCAGATCGAGATCGCCATCAGCCGCGACGGCGCCTACAGCATCAACGGCGACAGCCTGGTGAACCGCCACCTCGACACCCTGATGGACGCCCTGCGCCAGGTGGCGGGGGAGGACCGGGCCGTCCCCCTGGTGATCAGCGCCGACGCCGAGGCCTCCCACCGGGCGGTGGTGGTGGCCATGGACGCCGCCGGGCGCCTCGGTTTCAGCCAGCTGAGCATCGCCACCCAGGAGCCCGAGGAGGGCAACCCCTGATGGATACACCCCTTCCCAAGCCGATGCTGCCCAGCCACCTCGCCACCTACTGGCGGCTGCTGCGCTATGTGCGCCACTACTGGCTGATCTTCATCGTCAGCGTGCTCGGCATGTGGCTGTTCTCCGCCATGGAAGTGGCCTTTGTCGACCTGCTCGGCTACCTGGTCAACGTCCTCACCGTGGTCACCGGAGAGGCCGCGGGGGCCGGCACCGGGCTCGATATCACCACCATCGACACCGGCCTCACCGCGCGCCTCGCCGAGCGCTGGGTGAGCGATTCCACGGTGCTGGAGCAGGGTCGGGTGGTCATCCCGCTGATGATCATCGCCGTCGCGGTGCTGCGCGCCGTCGGCTTCGTGGTGGGCAACTACGGCATGAGCTATGTCTCCCAGTCCATCGTCGACAACCTGCGCAACCAGATCTTCGAGAAGTACACCCGCATGCCCAGCGCCTTCTTCGACCTGCAGATGGCCGGGCACCTGGTGGCGCAACTGACCTTCCATGTCCAGCAGGTGATGGGCGCCACCGCCAACGCCCTCAAGGTGATCATCCGCGAGGGCTCCCTGGTGATCGGCCTGCTGGTGTACATGTTCATCCTCAACTGGCAGCTGGCGCTGATCTTCGGCGCGGTGATGCCCCTGATCGCGCTGATCATCAGCTACGTCAGCAAGCGCTTTCGGCTGCTCAGCAGGCGCATCCAGAACGCCATGGGGGAGGTGACCCAGGTGTCCAACGAGGCGGTGTCGGGCTACCGGGAGATGCGCCTGTTCGGCGGCGAGGATTTCGAGGTCCACCGCATGCACAGCGCCAGCCGCCAGAACCGCCGCCAGAGCCTCAAGCTGTCCCTCACCGAAAGCCTCAGTACCCCCATCGTGCAGATCCTGGTGGCCGCCGTGCTGGCGCTGCTGATCTGGCTGGCGATGGTGCCGGACATGCTCGGCAGCATGAGTACCGGGGGCTTCACCAAGTTCCTGCTCACTGCGGGCCTCCTGGCCAAGCCCTTGCGCCAGCTCACCCAGATCAACAGCACCATTCAGCGGGGCATCGCCGCTGCCACCGTGCTGTTCGAAACCCTCGATGCGGAAGAGGAGCGGGACACCGGCCGTCACCGCGCGGAGCGGGTCAGCGGCGGCTTCGTCTTCGAGGATGTCGCCTTCACCTACGCCGGCGCCAGCGAGCCGGCCATCAAGGACGTCAGCTTTACCGCCGCGCCGGGCCAGACCATCGCCCTGGTGGGGTCCTCCGGCAGCGGCAAGAGCACCCTGGTGAGCCTGATCCCGCGCTTTTACAACCACCAGGGCGGGCGCATCCTCCTCGACGGCGTCGAGATCAACGACTACGACCTCAAGAATCTGCGCAGCCACATCGCCCTGGTGAGCCAGCAGGTGACCCTGTTCAACGACAGCGTCTACAACAACATCGCCTACGGGGAGCTCGCCACCCGCGGCCGCGAGGCGGTGCGGGAGGCGGCCCGGGCCGCCCACGCCCTGGATTTCATCGAGGCCCTGCCGGAGGGCTTCGACACCCGCATCGGCGACGACGGGGTGATGCTCTCCGGCGGCCAGCGCCAGCGCATCGCCATCGCCCGGGCGCTGCTCAAGAACGCCCCCATCCTGATCCTCGACGAGGCCACCTCCGCCCTCGACACCGAATCGGAGCGCCATATCCAGGCGGCCCTGGAAGTGGCCATGCAGGGGCGCACCACCTTCGTCATCGCCCATCGCCTCAGCACCGTGGAGAACGCCGATGTCATCCTGGTGCTGGAAAAGGGCCGCATCGTCGAGCAGGGGGATCACCGCGGCCTGCTGGCCCGGGGCGGTCGCTACGCCCAGCTGTATCAAAAGCAGTTTGCGGAGGTCTGAGGGGTGACGGCGCTGGAGCGGGCCTGGTACCGGGCGGGGAGCTGGAGCCTGTGGCTCGCGCCCCTCGCCTGGCTGTTCGCCTGGGTGGCGGGCAAGCGCCGCGCCTACCTGGAGGCGCGCCAGGCGCGGGGGGGGTTGCCGGTGATCGTGGTGGGCAACCTCACCGTGGGGGGCACCGGCAAGACGCCCCTGATCATCGCCCTGGTGAAGGCGCTGCAGGCCCGGGGCTACAGGCCCGGTGTGATCAGCCGCGGCTACGGCGGCCGGGCGCCCCTGTACCCCATGCGGGTCACCGCCGACAGCGACCCGGCCCAGAGCGGCGACGAGCCCCTCCTCATCGCCCTCAGCTGCGACTGCCCGGTGGTGGTGGACCCGGACCGGGTGCGGGCCGCCCGCTATCTGGAAAACCACACTGACTGCGAGATCATCCTCAGCGACGACGGCCTCCAGCACTACCGCCTGGCCCGGGACATGGAGATCATCGTGGTGGACGGCGACCGGGTGCTCGGCAACGGCTGGTGCCTGCCCGCGGGCCCCCTGCGGGAGCCGTTGGCGCGCCTCCGGGAAGCGGATTTCGCCATCGTCAACGGCGGCAACGCGGTGCTTGACCACCCGCGCCAGTACCGCATGTTTCTCCAGCCCCTGCGTTTTCGCCGCCTCGATGGCAGCGAATCCCGGGCCGTGGACGACCCGCCGGGGGATTCGGTCAACGCCGTGGCGGGGATCGGCAATCCCACCCGTTTTGCCCGCACCCTGGCGAGCCTGGGGCTTGCGGTGAAGCTCCATCCCTTTCCCGATCACCACCGTTTCAGTGCCGCGGAACTGCGCTTCGGCGACGGCCGCCCGGTGATCCTCACCGCCAAGGACGCGGTCAAATGCCAGCACCTCCCGGCCCCGAATACCTGGGTGCTGGATGTGGCCGCCACCCTGGAGAACAGCGGCATGCACACCCTTGTCGACGCCATTGAAAGTCGGGTGACCCAACTGTGAGTACAGTCTTCCATATCGTGATACCGGCCCGTTACGCCTCCACCCGCCTGCCCGCCAAGCCGCTGCGGGACATTGGCGGCAAGCCCATGATCCAGTGGGTTCACCAGCAGGCCCTGGCCGCCGGTGCCCAGAGTGTCACCGTCGCCACCGACGATTCCCGCATCCGCGACGCGGTGCGGGGCTTTGGCGGCGAGGTGGTGATGACCTCCCCGGATCACCCCTCCGGCACCGACCGGCTGGAGGAGGTGACGCGGCTCCTCGGCTTTGACGACGACACCCTCCTGGTCAATGTCCAGGGGGACGAGCCCCTGATCCCCCCGGCGGTGATCCGCCAGGTGGCCGCCAACCTGGCGGCCAACCCGGATGCGGCGGTGGCGACCCTGTGGGAGCCGATCCTAGCGGCCGCGGATTTCGACAACCCCAACATCGTCAAGGTGGTGACCGACCGGGCGGGCATGGCCCTCTATTTCAGCCGCGCCCCCATTCCCTGGCCCCGGGACCACCGCCTCGCCGGTGCCCCCGGCTTGCCGGAGGAGCTCGACGCCCGCCGCCACCTCGGCATCTACGCCTATCGGGTGCGGGAGCTGCGGGATTTCGTCACCTGGCCCGTGGCTCCCCTGGAGCGCCTCGAATGCCTGGAGCAGTTGCGCTTTCTGTGGCAGGGGCGCCGCATCCACCTGGCGGAGGCCTGCGCCCCGGTGCCTGGCGGGGTGGACACCGAGGCGGACCTGGCCCGGGTCATCGACATGCTCGGAGGAGCAGCGCCATGACTCGCCAGACCCGCGTGCTGTTTGTCTGCCTCGGCAATATCTGCCGCTCACCCACCGCCCAGGGTGTATTTGAGCAACTGGTGCGGGACGCGGGGCTCGATGCCCTAATCGCCGTGGATTCCGCCGGCACCGGCGACTGGCACCTCGGCAAGGCGCCGGACCAGCGGGCGCGCCAGGCGGCCCTCGGCCGCGGGGTGGATATCGGCCACCTGCGGGCGCGGCTGGTGACCCCGGCGGACTTCGATCATTTCGACTACATCCTCGCCATGGACCGCGCCAACCTCGACGCCCTGGAACGCATGAAGCCCGACTGGTACCTGGGGCACGTCGGGCTCTTCCTGCCCTTTGCCGGTGAGCTGGGTGAACAGGACCCCGACGAGGTGCCGGATCCCTACTACGGCGGCTTCGACGGCTTCGAGCGGGTCTACGAGCTGGTCTACCAGGCATCCCTGGGGCTGCTCGACCATATCCGCGTCCACCACGTCGACGCCGGGGAGCGCTGAGGGGGTGGAGTTCATCGAGCAGGCCCCCATGGGCGGCCTCAATACCCTCGCCCTCGACGCCCGGGCCCGCTACCTGTGCACCGCCGCCACCCTCGACGACCTGTTGGCGGCCCGGGACTTCGCCCGCGCCCGGGGCCTGTCCCTGACGGTGCTCGGCGGCGGTAGCAACGTGATCCTCGCCGGGGACATCCCCGGGCTGGTGGTGCGGGTCGCGCTGCCCGGCATCGAGGCGCTGGACAGGGCGGGGAGCACGGTGCGGGTACGGGCAGGGGCGGGGGAGGATTGGCACGCCCTGGTGGGCCATTGCCTCGCCCGGGGCTGGTTCGGCCTCGAAAACCTCGCCCTCATCCCCGGCCGCGCCGGCGCCGCGCCGATCCAGAATATCGGCGCCTACGGGGTGGAGCTGGCCAGCCGCTTCGACAGCCTCGATGCCCTCGACCTGGACAGCGGCGAGCTGATCCGGCTCGACCGGGAGGCCTGCCGCTTCGGCTACCGGGACAGTATTTTCAAGCACGAACTGCGGGGCAGGGTGATCATCACCGCCATCACCCTGTCCCTGTCCACCATTCCGGCGCCCTGCCTGGATTACCCGGAACTCCGGGACAGCCTCGCCGCCGATCCGGCGCCGAGCCCCCGGGCGGTGTACGACGCGGTGTGCGCCCTGCGCCGGCGCAAACTGCCGGACCCGGCGGAGCGCCCCAACGCCGGCAGTTTCTTCAAGAACCCGGTGGTGGGTGCCGCCGAGGGCGCGGCCCTCAGGGCGCGCTTTCCCGATATGCCGGGCTACCCCCAGCCCGACGGCGGCCTGAAGATTCCCGCCGCCTGGCTCATCGACCGCGCCGGCTGGAAGGGTCGGCGGCGGGGCGCCGTGGGTGTCCACGACCGTCAGGCCCTGGTGCTGGTGCACTTTGGCGGCGGCAGCGGCGCCGAGTTGCTGGCCCTGGCCGCCGATATCGCCGCCGATGTCGAGGGGCGCTTTGGGGTTGCCCTCGAGCTCGAACCCACCGTGCTCGGTGGCGAGGACCATGCTCCCCCTCGGCGGTGATGAAACCCTGGTGCTCCGGGACGGCCAGCTGCGCTACTGGCCGGCCTTTGTCGAGGCGGCGGAGCGCGCCGCCCTGTTCGCCCGGCTGCGGGCTGAAACCCCCTGGGAGCGCAGCGAAATTTCCATCGCCGGGCGGCGTATCCCCATCCCCCGGCTGAACGCCTGGTACGGCGATCCCGGCGCCGACTACAGCTACTCCGGGGTGCGCCTCGTCACCACCCCCTGGACGCCGCTCCTGTCCCGGGTCAGGGAGCGGGTCGAGGCCGCCACCGGACTCGTCTTCAACAGCGCCCTGCTCAATCTGTACCGGGACGGTGCCGACAGCGTCGACTGGCACGCCGACGACGAGCCCGAACTGGGGGAGGCCCCCCAGGTGGCGTCCCTCAGCCTCGGGGCGGTACGGCGCTTTGAACTGAAACACCGTACAATCCCCGGGCAGCGCTACCGCCTGGAACTGCCCGACGGCTCGCTGCTGCTGATGGCCGGGCCGCTCCAGCACCACTGGCTGCACCGGGTCCCCAAGGAGCCCCGGATCGCGGAGGCGCGCATCAACATCACATTCCGCTCGGTGCGACCGGCACCGGCACAGGGGAGGTTGCGGTGATCAGGGTTCTGGTGGTTGACGATCATCACCTTATCCGTATGGGCCTTTGCGGCCTGTTGCGGGACGTGCCCGGCGTGGTGGTGGTGAGCGAGGCGGCAAGCGGCGAGGAAGCCCTCGACCGGGTGCGGGGCGACAGGCCCGACCTGGTGTTGATGGATATCCGCATGCCGGGCATGGGGGGCATCGAGGCCACCAAGCGCATCGTCCTCAATCACGCCCAGGTGCGGGTCATCATCGTCACCGCCTTCAACGACGACGTCTATCCCAGCAAGCTGCTCAAGGCCGGGGCCGCCGGCTACATCACCAAGAACGCCGATACCCACGAGATCGCCCAGGCCATCAGCATGGTGATGGCCGGTTCGGTGTACGTAAGCCCCTCCATCGCCCAGCTGATGGTGGTGAGCGGCCTGCGCCCCGGGCAGGAGTCCTCGCCCCTGGCCCAGCTGTCCCAGCGGGAATTGCAGATCGCCCAGATGATCACCAGCGGCTACCGGGCGGCGGAGGTGGCGGGCATCCTCAACATCAGCCCCAAGACTATCAACGCCCACAAATACCGCATCTACGAAAAACTCGGGGTGGGCAACGACGTGGAGCTGACCCTCGCCGCCGTCAAGTACGGGCTGGTGGACCCGAGCGAAATTCTCTAGGCCGGCCCCGATGCCCTTCGACGCCAAAAGCTTTCTCAAGACCCTCACCCAGCGCCCCGGGGTCTACCAGATGTTCGGCGAGGACGAGCAGATCCTCTACGTGGGCAAGGCCAAGAACCTGCGCAAGCGGGTCGCCAGCTATTTTCGCGCAAGTGGCCTGAGCCCCAAGCCCCAGGCCCTGGTGAGCCGCATCCGCAATGTGCAGGTCACCATCACCGCCACCGAGGTCGAGGCGCTGATCCTCGAACAGAACCTCATCAAGCAGTACCGGCCGCCCTTCAACATCCTGATGCGGGACGACAAGTCCTACCCCTATGTGTTTCTCTCCGAGGGGGAGCCCTATCCGCGCCTCGCCTTCCATCGCGGGGTGAAACGCCGCAAGGGCCGCTATTTCGGCCCCTATCCCAACGCCAACGTGGTGCGGGACAGCCTGGTGTTCCTGCAGAAGACCTTTCGCGTGCGCCAGTGCGAGGACAGCTTCTTCCGCAACCGCTCGCGGCCCTGCCTGCAGTACCAGATCAAGCGCTGCACCGGGCCCTGCGTGGGCCTGGTGAGCGAGGAGGACTACCGCCGCGACGTGCGCCTCACCGAGTTGTTCCTTGAGGGCAAGAGCGACCTGGTGATCCGCGAGCTGGAACAGGCCATGGACGGCGCCGCCGCCGAGCTTCATTTCGAGAAGGCGGCGGACCTCAGGGACAAGATCATCTCCCTGCGCCAGCTCCAGGCGGAGCAGGTGATCGAGGCGGGGCAGGGCAACGTGGACGTGCTCGCCGCCGCCGTATCCGGGGATCTCGCCTCGGTGCAGATGCTGTTCATCCGCCAGGGGCGGATGCTCGGCAGCCGCGGATTCTTTCCCAAGACCCCCCTGGCGGACGACCGTGGTGCGCTGCTCGGCGAGTTCATTTCCCAGCTGTACCTGGGCGGTGGCGGCCTCAACGACCTGCCCCGGGAGATCATCGCCGAGATCCCCGCCGAGGATGCCGAGGTGCTGTCCGCCGCCATCAGCCAGACCCTCGGGCGCAAGGTGGCGGTCAAGACCTCGGTGCGCGGCACCCGCCTGAAATGGCTGGAACTGGCCACCCGCAGCGCCGAGCAGAGCCTGGCCAGCCGGCTCGCCTCCCGGGAGACCGTGCAAAACCGCCTCGAGGCCCTGCGCGGCGGCCTCGGCCTCGCCGCGGCGCCGGCGCGCATCGAGTGCTTCGATATCAGCCACAGCAGCGGCGAGGCGACGGTGGCGTCCTGCGTGGTGTGGGGCGCCGAGGGCGCCATCAAGGCCGACTACCGGCGCTTCAATATCGAGGGGGTGCCCGCCGGCGACGACTACGGCGCCATGGCCCAGGCCCTCGAGCGCCGCTACCGGCGGCTCCAGAAAGGCGAGGGCAAGCTGCCGGATATCCTTCTCATCGACGGCGGCAAGGGCCAGCTGCGCATGGCGAGCGACGTGCTCGCCCGCCTCGGCGTGGAGGGTGTGACCCTGGTGGGGGTGGCGAAGGGGGTGACACGCAAGCCCGGCATGGAGACCTTGCTGCTCGCCGTCGGCGACCGGGAGGAGATTCTGCGCACCGAATCCCCGGCCCTTCACCTCATCCAGCAGATCCGCGACGAGGCCCACCGCTTCGCCATCACCGGCCACCGCCAGCGCCGGGACAAGAAGCGCCGCGAGTCTCCCCTGGAGAATATTCCCGGTGTCGGCCCCCGCCGGCGGCGGGAATTACTGCGCTTTTTCGGCGGTTATGGCGAGGTGGAAAAGGCCAGCGTGGCGGATTTGACCAAGGTGCCCGGCATCAGCCGAAAAGTGGCGGAGGCTATTTACAGTGCACTCCACAACGAGTAATTTGCGGTTTTAGTCAAGGAAGTCCCCGCCGTTATGTGGAACTTGCCCAATCTCCTGACGCTGTTGCGGATACTCTGTATCCCGCTTCTGGTGGTGGTCTACTTCCTGCCCTGGGAATGGCGTCATCCGGCGAGCGCCGCCATTTTCGGCATCGCCGCCATCACCGACTGGTTCGATGGATACCTGGCCCGCAAGCTCAACCAGATGACCCCCTTCGGCGCCTTCCTCGACCCGGTGGCGGACAAGCTGATCGTCGCCGTGGCCCTGGTGGTGCTGCTGCAAACCCACCCCAATCTGCTGTTCGCCGTGCCCACCATGGTGATCATTTCCCGGGAGATCGTCATTTCCGCCCTGCGGGAGTGGATGGCGGAAATTGGCCGGCGCACCAGCGTGGCGGTGTCCTACGTGGGCAAGATCAAAACCACCCTGCAGATGATCGCCATCGCCTTCCTGCTGCTGATCGACCCGGAAAAATACCCGACCCTCGATTACGCCGGCATCTTCCTGCTCTACGTGGCCGCGGCCCTGACGCTGTGGTCCATGTGCCTGTACCTGGCCGCCGCCTGGCCGGATCTCAGCGGCGCCAGCGGCGACAAAAACTCACGGGAGACTTGATTCCCCGCCAGTATTGCCTAGAATACGCCCCTCGCCGCTGGCACAGGGCGAGCCGGAAATTCCGGGCAACACCCAGGCGCGGTAGCAGAGTGGTTATGCAGCGGACTGCAACTCCGTTTACGCCGGTTCGATTCCGACCCGCGCCTCCATCTTCCCCCCTTCCTTATCCCCGGTCATCAGTCCCGTTTCACCGTTCTCGCCCGCAGCCCCGCCATGTCCGGCGCCGGCATCCGCGGCGAGGGGCTGCCCTTGACCTCGCCAAACACGCGGCCGCTGTTCCACTCCCGGGTTGCCGCCTCGATCTCCGCCGGGGTGCGGGCGACGAAATTCCACCACATGAGAATCTCCTCCGCGAAGGGCTCGCCTCCGAGCAGCAGCACCTGGGCCTCCGCTGCGGCGGCAAAGGCCAGGCTGTTGCGACCGCTGCCCAGGTAGAGCAGGGTGCCCGGGGCCAGCAATGTGCCGGCAACGGTGGCCTCGCCCCGCAGGCTGAGGGCCGCGTACTCGAAGGCCGGGTCCAGTGGTATCCCGGTAGCCACCGAGCCATGGGCGTGCAAATCCATTCCTACCAGGGGCGAATAGATCCGCGCCGGCGATGTCTCCCCGAGGGCCGTGCCCGCCAGCAGCGTAATGACAAGCCCATCCCGCTCGATCACCGGCAGTCGGGGATGGTGCTCGAATGCCGGCGCCCGGTGGCGCTCGGCCTCCGGCAGCGCGATCCACAGCTGGGCGGCGTGGAGCCGCCCGGCCTCGCCGTTGACGCTGTCCTCGGCGTGGACGATGCCTCCCCCGGCGGTCATCAGGTTGACCTGCCCCGGGCGGATCAGCTGCTCATACCCGAGGCTGTCCCGGTGGAGGATCTCCCCCTCGATCATCCAGGTGAAGGTCTGCAGGCCGATATGGGGATGGGGCCCCACCCGCATCCCGGCCCCCGGCCCGTAATCCAGGGGGCCGGCGTGGTCGAGAAAACACCAGGCCCCCACCATCCGCCGCTGGCGGGTTGGCAGGGCGCGGCGAATGAGCAGGCCTTCCCCGAGTTCGGTCACCCGGGCGGGAATGGCTTCCAGCACCGGATGCCCCGGGCAGTGGGGGAAATCCCGGGGGGAGGAGCCTGATGGGTTGGCGTCGTTGTTGCTCATGGATTTACCAACGGCGTGGGGATGAGGGGTGGCAACCCCAAGGTTAGCAGGTTTGATTTGAATACCCCGGGGCCAGCCGTTAGTATTCAGCCCCTCCACCCGCCCGGGTGGGAAAGTTGATGGACGCAAGGGGCGTGGCATCGACAAATCAAAGCGAAAAACCGCATAAAAACAATAATTTGCAATATTTGTATCTTTGATATGCGGCGGGTGTGGCGAAATTGGTAGACGCATCAGACTTAAAATCTGAAGGGGGAAACCCCGTGCCGGTTCGATTCCGGCCACCCGCACCAGTCTCCGGCATGATCAGGCACCAAGGCACAACTCCCGCCGCCATCGCGGCCGTGGCTCGTCAAAGGAATAAAAAATCCTTCCACGGCATTGGCACCGGGCCGCCTCAACAAACCCGTGACTGGGCTTGTCACTGGAGCCACCTATCCAACCAATGGCGCCCGGAGTGACGATAACCGCTGACGCCTATGGGTTGGCGGCCTGGCCTTGGCAGAAATTACTGGCCCATGACCGGCCCGGGGATGGGCCGGGTATCACTCCCTGGGAGGTGCCTGATTCAGGTAGGTCAGCCCAACGATCAGCTTGCGCAGCAATACGTCGATTTCGTAGGGTTTGGCGTAAGCCCCGTAGACGGTGAGGGATGCGTAGAAGTGGGTGATGAAGTAGCCCACCAGGTGGCGGTCGACCAGTGTGCCGGTGAGCTGCTCCACCTGATCGAAGAACGGATCCAGGGCGGCCTTGTAGAGCTCCACCCGGGAGTCAAAGTTCGCCAGGCTCAGCTCGCGCAGGAAGTTGGGATCCGTCTGGGCCAGCTTCTGACTCAGCCCCTCATTGAAGAATCGGTAGAGGTAATCCACCACCACATCGAGCCGCTGTCGCTTGTCGGGATTGCGGGCAATGGCGGCCTCGAGGCCTTCGGCGAAGCGCTCCCGCACGTTGAGATAAACCCCCCGGATGATGTCGTCCATGCCGGCAAAATGGCGGTACATGGTGGTTCGGGAGATACCGACGGCGTCGCAGATGTCGGTGATGGTGACGCCGCTTTCGCCGTGGTCGATGATCAGATCCAGGGCGGTGTCGAGAATTTTCTGTCGGGTCCGCCGGGCGCGTGGCCCCGGATCCTTGGCGGTGCCATCCTGTGGGGGGATTGGGTTGGTCATGGCGTCGTCGTCCTTTCCGGTGTTGCGTCGCCCAGGGTGGCCTGGGATGCAGCGGCCATTCTAGCAAGCTTTGCCAGGTTGTCCCGGGGCTGAATCAAGGTGGCGCCGCGTCTCGATCCTGAACGGCGCTGGTGCGGTATGGGGGCCATTTTCCCGGGACGACAAAATAACGCCGGGACAACGGGCCCGGGGTGTTGTCACCGCCCGCCATCGCCAGCATCAGGGGTTGCCCACTGCCCGCCATGTGCTCGGCGACCCGCCGGCGGAGGGCATCGGCCGCCCCGTCGGGGTTCACAGGTAGAAGCCATTGCCCCCGTTCGAGGATGGCCCATTGGCAGGCGGGGTGGCGGGCGAGCAGTGCGGGTAGGTCACGCTGGCGGAGCCACGCGCCCCGGGGGTGGCGAGGATTGATCGGTGGGGGTGGATCGCACTCCCGTCCCAGGGGGTGGAACAGGTATCCCTTCATCAGCGCGGCGGTGTGGTCGGGCACCGGCAGGCCCGCCCGGCCCAGGGCGGTGCGGGCCTGTTCACCCCGGCACAGGGCGAGCTGGTGGCTCGCCAGTCGCTCCAGCTTGAGGGCGAGGTTGTCGTCGGGATTGGGGCCGATCCAGCGGGCCAGTGGGGCCTCCGTGCGATCCGGCTGGTAGAGGTAGAACTTGACCGCCACCTCGCCGTGGATCACCGCGTCCGATTCGCGGTCGCGAAACAGCAGGTCGAGGGCCCCCAGGGTCTTGCCATTGCGGGTCACCGGCAGATTGTGGGCGAGCAGTTCGAAGCGGGGGTGTTGGCTCAGGTAGAAGGTCCACATGGCTTCGAACCGGGCCCCAAGGCGCCTGTCCGCGAGGCCCGCCAGGTGGCGTTCGAGGGGGGAGGGATCGCGGTCGAGGGCGGCGAGGATCTCCCGGGCGCCCCGGTCCTCGTCGACGGGCCAGGGCAGGGTGGTGGCGGGGGGCAGCTGGTCGACGATGGCGGGGCTGAACAGGCACCAGCCGAGTTCCCGTACCCGGGGCGAGCGGGCTTGCCGCCAGTCGAAGTCCGTCGCCATCATCGCTGTCCGCTCCCCTGTGGCGGTGCCCGACCCCGGGGGCGCCGGGGAACCCCGCTGTGTATAATCCGAGGCTACTTGATAACGGGTTTCCTCTGTCATGGCAAACTTTGCGCGCATCGGGCTCGTCACCCGGCTGCACCTGGAGCAGGTGATCGATACCCTCAATCACCTGGTGCGCTTCCTCAACAGCGCCGGCTGGCAGCCGGTGGTGGAGTCGAGCGCCGCCGGGCTGCTGGCCCCTGGCGGGGATTACCGGGTGGAGGAGCGCGACACCATGGCCCGCTCGGTGGACCTGGTGATCGTGGTGGGGGGCGACGGCAGCATGTTGAGCGCGGCCCGGGACATGGTGGACTACGACGTGCCCCTGCTCGGCGTCAACCGCGGTCGCCTCGGCTTTCTCACCGACATCCTGCCCCACGAGGTGGAGCAGCGGGTGACCCGGGTGCTGTCGGGGGAGTATGTGGTGTCCGACCGCTTTCTCCTCGATGTCTCCGTGACCCGGGGAGAGCAGAAAGTTGGCGACGGCCTTGCCCTCAACGACGTGGTGCTGCACCCGGGCAAGTCGGTGCGGATGATGGAGTTCGAACTCTACGTGGACCGCCAGTTCGTCTACAGCCAGCGCTCCGATGGGCTGATCGTCTCGACCCCCACCGGCTCCACCGCCTACGCCCTGTCCGCCGGTGGCCCCATCATGCATCCGCGCCTCGATGCCCTGGTGCTGGTGCCCATGAATCCCCACACCCTCACCAGCCGGCCCATCGCCGTGCCGGGCAGCAGCGCGGTGGAGATTCGCGTCGGCGAGCGCAACGAGCTTCACCCCCTGGTGACCTGCGATGGCCAGCGGGACATCCTGATCGAGCCGGGGGACAGTATTCGCATCCGCAAGAAGGACAAACCCCTGCGCCTCATTCACCCGGTGGACCACAATTTCTACAGCATCTGTCGCTCCAAGCTGGGCTGGGGTAGCCGCCTGGATTCCGGCGAATACATCGAGCGTTGACGGTGAGAGCGGAGGCGGGGATATGACCGAGTGGGGGCATGCTGACTGGGTGCCGGTGGCGCAGTTCCACCGCGCCCTGGACCTGCGCCTGCTCACCCGGCGCCTGGCGGAGCGCGGGATCGACCACAGGGTCAGCCGGGAGGGGGATGTGCAGGTACTGTGGATCAGCGCCGACGGCCCGGTGGATGAGGTCACAGAGCTGGTGCGCGCCCTGGCGATGCAGTTGCCGGCCCGGGAGCCCCTCGCGGCGGACCCCTTGAGCCAGCTGCGCCGCGCGCCGGTCACCGCCCTGTTCCTGCTGCTCAGTGTGCTGGGGGCCGCCCTGGTGCACTGGCAATTCTCCTGGGTGCACTGGTTCACCTTCCAGGATTTCGCTTTCATGGCGCCCCGGGATCTGCGCCTCGGCACCTTCGCCGATGCCTGGGCCGCCGGGCAGTACTGGCGCCTGCTGACCCCCATGTTTCTCCACTTCGGCGTGTTCCATATCGCTTTCAACGGCCTCTGGCTGTGGGAGTTCGGCCGCCGCATCGAGGCGGGGGTGGGCAGCGGCCATTTGTTGATGCTGATACTCGTCACCGGCGCCACCGCCAACTGGGGGCAGTATTACTTCGAGGGGCCGTCCCTGTTCGGCGGGATGTCCGGGGTGCTCTACGCCCTGCTCGGCTACCTGTGGATTCGCCACTGGCTGGCGCCGCAACCGGCCCTGGCGCTGCCCCGGGGCATCATCGTTTTCATGCTGGTGTGGCTGCTGCTGTGCCTCTCCGGCATCGTCGATCTCTTCATGCGGGGCAGCATCGCCAACGCCGCCCACGTGTCCGGGCTGCTGGTGGGCATGGCCCTCGGCGCCCTGTTTGGCCTCGTCGCCCGCCAGCGGCGGGGTTGATTGTCGTTTTTTCCCCGGAGTTTCCATGGATTACCAACAGCTGCTCAAAACCCTCACCCCGGACATCTACGAGAACCTCAAGCGCGCCGTCGAGCTCGGCAAGTGGCCGAATGGCGAACCCCTGACGCCGGAACAGCGGGAGACCTGCCTGCAGGCGGTGATCGCCTGGGACGCGATGCACAAGCCGGAGCAGGAGCGGGTGGGCTATATCCACACGGAAAAGCACGATCACTGCGGTGACGGAGGTGATCACGACCACGACGAGCCGCGCCCCATCAAGTGGTCCTGACCGTGGGCGATACTCTGCACAGCGCCCGCGAGGTCGAGGGCCATCTGGAGAAAATGGCCGTCGCCCTCGGCGAGGGAGGCGATCCCGTCGCCTATCAGTTGCGCCTCGATGACGGGCTGCTGCCCCTCAACGGCCACATCGGCAAGCGCCTGAGCGTTCGTCACCTGGGGGTCATCCACTGCCGCCACTGCGGCCGCAAGACCAACAAGAGTTTCAGCCAGGGCTACTGCTACCCCTGCTTCACCCGGCTAGCCCAGTGCGACAGCTGCATCGTCAGCCCCGAAAAGTGCCACTATCACCAAGGCACCTGCCGGGAGCCCGCCTGGGGCGAGGCCCACTGCATGGTGGATCACATTGTCTACCTGGCCAATTCGTCGGGCATCAAGGTGGGCATCACCCGGGAAAGCCAGCTGCCCACCCGCTGGATCGACCAGGGGGCGGTGCAGGCCCTGCCGATCTTCCGGGTTCGCACCCGCCAGCAGTCGGGATTGCTGGAAACCCTGTTCAAGGCAGAGGTCAAGGACCGCACCGACTGGCGCGCCATGCTCAAGGGGCCCGGGGACGCGGTGGATCTGCCAGCCGCCCGGGACGCCCTGCGGGCGCGCTGCGCGGACGGCATCGCCGAACTGACACAACGCTTCGGCGCCGACGCCATCCGGCCCCTCGACGATGCCGCGCCGCTCGCCATCCACTACCCGGTGCTGGAATACCCCGCCAAGGTGGCGGCCCTCAACCTCGACAAGACGCCGGCCATCGACGCCACCCTGCTCGGCATCAAGGGCCAGTACCTGATCTTCGACACCGGGGTGATCAATATCCGCAAGTACACCGCCTATCGTGTGGCGGTTCGGGTTTTTTGAGGTTCACGCAACACGTTTCACGTTTCATGTGGGTGCCGCTGTCGGGGGTGGCGCTCCAACCAGCACGGCCCCACGGATGGATGACCGGTATGGCGCACCACGGCTTTTACGTGAAGCCTGTTACGTGAAACGTGAAACTACGACTTCAGAGCAAGGAGTAACCGACCATGGCCCTGCGCGACAGCCAGCCGAAAACCATTTACCTCAAGCACTACCGGGTGCCGGATTTTCTCATCGACCACGCCGAGCTGGATATCGACCTGGGGGAGAGCGAAACCCGGGTGCGCTCCACCCTCGCCATGCGCCGCAACCCGGACAGCGACGACCGGGGTGCGCTGCTGGCGCTCCACGGGGTGGGGCTTGCCATTCAATCCCTCGCCATCGACGGCGTGCCCCTGGCGGCGGATGAATACCGCCTTGGCGGTGAGCAGTTGGAGATACTGCGCCCCCTCGGGGATGCCTTTCAGTTCAGCGCCGAGGTGATCATCCACCCGGAGCAGAACAGCTCCCTGGAGGGCCTGTACAAGTCCCGCGCCCTGTTCTGTACCCAGTGCGAGGCGGAGGGCTTTCGCAAGATCACGTTCTACCTCGACCGCCCCGATGTGATGGCGGAATTCACCACCACCCTGCGGGCGGACAAGGCCCGCTACCCGGTGCTGCTCTCCAACGGCAATCCGGTGGCCCGGGGGGAGGAGGGCGGGCGCCACTGGGTAACCTGGCACGACCCGTTCAAGAAGCCCGCCTACCTGTTCGCCATGGTGGCCGGGGATCTCGCCCATATCGCCGATACCTTCACCACCCGGGGCGGCCGCGCCGTGGACCTGCGTATCTATGTCGAGGAGAAGGATCTGGATAAATGCGACTTCGCCATGGCGGCGTTGAAGAAGTCCATGGCCTGGGACGAGGAAGTCTACGGCCGGGAGTACGACCTCGATATCTTCATGATCGTGGCGGTGGACGACTTCAACATGGGGGCCATGGAAAACAAGGGCCTCAACATCTTCAACACCTCGGCGGTGCTGGCCAAGCAGGAAATCACCACCGACGCCAGCTTCCAGAACATCCAGGCCATCGTCGCCCACGAGTATTTCCACAACTGGTCGGGCAACCGCGTCACCTGCCGCGACTGGTTTCAGCTGAGTCTCAAGGAAGGCTTCACGGTGTTTCGGGATTCCCAGTTCTCCGCCGACATGGGCTCGCCGGTGGTCAAGCGGGTGCAGGATGTGAACCTGCTGCGCACCCTGCAATTCGCCGAGGACGGCGGCCCCATGGCCCACCCGGTGCAGCCGGCGTCCTACATGGAGATTTCCAATTTCTATACCCTTACGGTGTACGAGAAGGGCTCCGAAGTGGTGGGCATGATCCGCACCCTGCTGGGGCCGGATCTGTTCCGCCAGGGTGCGGACCTGTACTTCGCCCGCCACGATGGCGAAGCGGTGACCATCGAGGATTTCGTCGCCGCCATGGAGGAGGTGAGCGGGCGGGATTTCAGCCAGTTCATGAACTGGTACCGCCAGGCGGGCACCCCGCGCCTCGACGTGGCGGGGATCTACGACGAGGCGGCCAAAACCTTTGCCCTCACCTTCAAACAGAGCTGCCCGCCGACACCGGAGTGCGCCGACAAGGCCCCCTACCTGATCCCCGTGGCCATGGGGCTGGTGGGGCCGGAGGGGGATCTGCCCCTCGTTGGCGCGGGGTTCGACGGCGCCACGCACACCGTGCTGGAAATCACCGGGCGGGAACAGACAGTGGTTTTTCACGACGTGCCGGTCAAGCCGGTGCCCTCCCTGCTGCGGGATTTTTCCGCGCCGGTCAAACTCCACTACCCCTACAGCCGGGATGAGCTGCTGTTCCTCATGACCCGCGACAGCGACGGCTTCAACCGCTGGGAGGCCTGCAACCAGCTGGCCCTCGATATTCTCAAGGGCATCATCGACGCCCGGGTGGCGGGCCATCACCTGGTCCTCGATCCGCGCCTGGTGGAGGCCTACCGGGGCCTTCTGATGGACGCCTCCCTCGACAAGGCCATGGTGGCGCTGATGCTGACATTGCCGAGCGAGGCACTGCTCGCCGAGGAAATGGCGGTGGCCCATCCCGACGCCATCCACCCTGTGCGCCGCGACGTGCGCATCGCCATTGCCAGGGCGCTGCGCCCTGAACTGATCGCCTGTTACAGGGAAAATGCCGTCGACGAATCGTACCGCCCCGAGCCGGACCAGATCGCCCGCCGCGCCCTCAAGAACACTGCGCTCGCCTATCTTTCGCTGCTGGACGAGCCCGGGCTGCTCGACCTAGTGCACCGCCAGGCGGTGGCCTTTGCCAACATGACCGATACCCAGGCTGCATTGGCGGCCCTGGTCAACAGCCCGGTGCCCGGCGCCGCGCCCCTGGCGGCGGATGCCCTGGCGCGGTTTTATGCCAGGTGGCGGGATGAACCCCTGGCGGTCAACCTCTGGTTTCAGACCCAGGCGGGCGCCGCCCTGCCCGGCGGTCTCGACCGGGTGCGGGCACTCATGGACCACGAGGCCTTCGATATCCGCAATCCCAACAAGGTGCGCAGCCTGATCGGCGCCTTCGCCAACAACAACCCGGTGAATTTCCACCGGGACGACGGCGAGGGCTATCGCTTCCTGGCGGACAGGGTGATCGAACTCGATCGTCTCAACCCCCAGGTGGCCTCCCGCCAGCTGACGCCCCTCACCCGCTGGCGCAAGTATCCCGAGCAGCTGTCTGGCCAGATGCTGGCGCAATTGCGGCGCATCCTGGCGGAGCCGGGGCTGTCCCCCGATGTCTTCGAGATCGCCTCGAAGAGCCTCGCCGGGGTTGCCGACGGTTGATATGCATCAACATCCCGGGGGTCTTAAACCTGCATTATTCCCCCCGTGATGTTCCTGGATATCACACCCTTTATCTCTGATGCTTGAGAGGGCCGCGAGGCCCTCTTTTTTTGTCCGGCAATAATTCCCCTGAAAATCCCTCCCTCTCCGGCGCGGCGCGCCAAGCCTGTGCGAAATCCATTGTGTGCTGCACCATAAATCGTGCGGGCCGGCCTCCGTCCCGTTGTCGGCTTTGCGGCAGAATTCCGTAACCCATTGAATAAATGGCAGTAAAAAATATGGCACGGCTTATGCAAAACTAATATCGAGCCCCGAAAGCTACCCCCCTGTGATCGGGGCTCACGTAAAACCTCCAATCTTGGGTGATGTTGCCCACGAAGCGCCTGGCGCTTCGTGGGCTTTTTTTTGTGCAATTTTTTGACGGAGAACACGCATGCCATTCCCACGAATCGCCGACAAGGCCTCCCGCTGGCGCGCACAGGTGGCTGGCATCGTCACCCTGTGCGCCGTCTCTTTGCTGGCGCCCGCAACCGTCTCCGCCGAGGTGGGCGATCCGGAAAAGTGGGAGCTGAAATTCGGTTTCATCAAGCTCACCGACATGGCACCCCTGGCGGTGGCCTACGAGAAGGGCTTTTTCGAGGACGAGGATCTCTACGTCACCCTCGAGGCCCAGGCCAACTGGAAGGTTCTCCTCGACCGGGTGATTTCCGGCGAGCTGGACGGCGCCCATATGCTGGCGGGCCAGCCCCTGGGTGCCACCGTCGGCTTCGGCACCAAGGCCGATGTCATCACCGCCTTCAGCATGGACCTCAATGGCAACGCCATTACCGTATCCAATGCCGTTTGGGAACAAATGAAACAGCATGTGCCGATGGAAAATGGCAAGCCGGTCCACCCCATCAAGGCGGACGCCCTGAAGCCGGTGATCGATAATTTCAAGGCCGCGGGCAAGCCCTTCAACCTGGGCATGGTGTTCCCGGTATCCACCCACAACTACGAGCTGCGCTACTGGCTGGCGGCGGGGGGCATCCACCCCGGCTACTACGCGCCCCAAAAAGGTGATGTGACCGGCCAGCTCAAGGCCGATGCCCTGCTGTCCGTGACCCCGCCGCCGCAAATGCCCGCCACCATGGAAGCCGGCACCATCAACGGCTATTGCGTGGGCGAGCCCTGGAACCAGCAGGCGGTGTTCAAGGGTATCGGCGTGCCGGTGATCACCGACTACGAGATCTGGAAGAACAATCCCGAGAAAGTCTTTGGCGTCACCAGAAAATGGGCCGATGAAAACCCCAACACCCATATTCGCGTGGTGAAGGCGTTGATCCGTGCCGCCCACTGGCTGGACGAGAACAACAACGCCAATCGCCCCGAGGCGGTGAAGATGCTGGCGCGGCCCGCCTATGTGGGGGCGGATGCCAAGGTCATCGCCAACAGCATGACCGGCACCTTCGAGTACGAGAAGGGCGACGTGCGGGAAATTCCCGACTTCAATGTGTTCTTCCGCCACAACGCCACCTATCCCTACTACTCCGATGCCATCTGGTACCTGACGCAGATGCGCCGCTGGGGCCAGATTCCCGAACACAAGCCCGACAGCTGGTACATGGATATCGCCAGGCAGGTCTATCGCCCGGATATCTACGCGGTGGCCGCCCGGGAGCTGATCGCCGAAGGCAAGCTCGCCGCCAGCGATTTCCCCAACTTCGACAGCGAATCAGGCTTCAAGCCCGCCACCGCCGATTTTATCGACGGTATCGAGTACGACGGCGCCAAGCCCAACGCGTACATCGCCAAGTTTGCCATCGGCCTGAAGGAGGGCGAGCAGCCCTGAGGAACGGGGGCGCGGGGCTCCTCCGGGACTCCCCGTCGCCCGATGCCGGTACCACTGATTGACGGACACATTGAGCGGGAACACGACCATGGCCATTTCGATACAAACCCCTGCACTGCTGGAACCCTGGGTACGGCTGCTCCGCGGCGACCGGCCCGGCACTCAGCTCAACCTGCTGTTTCGCCAGATCGGCTTGCCGATTCTCGGGATCGCGCTTTTCCTGATGTTCTGGCAGACGGGGGCCAATCAGGTCGATACCTCCCTGGGCAAGTTGCCGGGCCCCGCCGAGGTGTGGGAGCAGGCCGGCAATCTGCGGGTCGAACACGTCGCCGAGCGGGAGCGCGCCGACGCCTTCTACCAGCGCCAGCACGAGCGCAACGCCCAGCGGCTGGCGGAAAACCCCGATGCCAAGCCCCGGCCGATTCGCGGCTACACCGGCAAGCCCACGTTTTTCGACCAGATCGGCACCAGCCTGGTGACGGTGATGAGTGGCTTTGCCCTGGCCTCGGTCATTGCCATTCCCCTCGGCATCGCCATCGGTCTCAGCGCGCTCTTGTACAGCGCGGTTAATCCGCTGGTGCAGATTTTCAAGCCGGTGTCGCCGCTGGCCTGGCTGCCCCTGGTCACCATCGTGGTGGCGGCGGTGTATACCTCCGACGATCCATTATTCGCCAAATCCTACGTGGTATCGGTGCTCACGGTGATGCTGTGCTCCCTGTGGCCGACCCTCATCAATACCGCCGTCGGCGTTACCTCGGTCAGCGCGGATCTCAACAACGTCAGCAAGGTGTTGCGTCTGACCTGGATGGAGCATGTGCGCAAGATCGTGTTGCCTGCGTCGGTGCCGATGATTTTCACCGGGCTGCGGCTGTCCCTGGGTACCGCCTGGATGGTGTTGATCGCCGCGGAAATGCTTGCCCAGAACCCGGGCCTCGGCAAATTCGTGTGGGATGAATTCCAGAACGGCAGCTCCCAGTCCCTCGGCCGCATCATGGTGGCGGTATTGGTGATCGGCCTCATCGGCTATGTGCTCGATCGCTGCATGCTGGCCCTGCAGCGCTGGGTGTCCTGGGACAAGGACGCCATCACCCGCTAACGCCAATCACCACAGTCATCCACAGGAGGACTTCACCATGACGCCGCTTCTCGATATCTCCGGGGTCAGCATCGAATTCAAGACCGACAACGGGCCCTTCAAGGCGCTGGACAACGTCAATCTGAAAATCGTCGAGGGGGAATACGTGTCCCTTATCGGCCACTCCGGCTGTGGCAAGTCGACGGTGCTCAATATTGTCGCGGGCCTTCTTCAGGCTACCACCGGCGGGGTGGTGCTCGATGGCAAGGAGGTGAACGAGCCGGGGCCGGAGCGGGCGGTGGTATTTCAAAACCATTCCCTGCTGCCCTGGCTCAGCGCCTACCAGAATGTGGAGCTGGCGGTGAAGCAGGTGTTTCGCGGCAGCAAATCCCGCGCCGAGATGAAGGAATGGATCGAGCACAACCTCCATCTGGTGCACATGGACCACGCCATGCACAAGCGCCCCAATGAAATTTCCGGCGGCATGAAGCAGCGGGTCGGCATCGCCCGAGCCCTCGCCATGCAGCCCAAGGTGCTGTTGATGGACGAACCCTTCGGCGCCCTCGATGCCCTCACCCGGGCCCACCTGCAGGATTCTCTGATGGAAATCCAGCGGGAGCTCAACAACACCGTGATCATGATCACCCACGACGTGGACGAGGCGGTGCTGCTGTCCGACCGCATCGTGATGATGACCAACGGCCCGGCAGCCACCATCGGCGAGATCCTCACCGTCGACCTGGAGCGGCCGCGCCATCGCCTGGAACTGGCGGAGAATCCCCGCTACAACCATTTCCGCCAGGAAGTACTGCGTTTCCTCTACGAAAAGCAGCGCAAGGTGGACGAGGCTCCCCGCGCCCCGGCGGCCCCCAAGGGCCAGCCGTCCGGGCGCGCCGGCACGCCGGCCGCTGCCGCCGTGGTCACTACCCTGCACAAGAAGAATGTCGCCTAGTGGAATGTTCTAACGGCGATGGCCCCCGAGACTGATTTTTAAACAACCTTCCATACTATTTTGGAGAACGCGATGAACATGTTGGTAGCCAAGGGGAACAAAGTACTGAAGCCCGCCGCCCTCGCGGCGGCGGTGGCCATGCTGTCGCCGGCGGCATGGGCGGCGGATTCCATTGCCGCCGCGATCGACAGCGGCAAGGTGTCGGGCAACGTCCGCTTGCGCTTTGAATCCGTCGACGATGATGCCTTTGCCGAGGAGGCGGAGGCCATGACCCTGCGCAGTCGTCTCGGTTACGAGACCGCGCCCTTCAAGGGATTTTCGGTGGTGGCCGAACTGGAGGATATCCGCTCGGTGCTCGGCGTCGACGACTACGCCCCGGAGCGGGCCGGGTATCCGGTGATTGCCGACCCCTCAGAGACCGAGGTCAACCGCGCCTACCTGCGCTACCGGGGGATTTCCCGCCTCGACCTCGGCTATGGCCGGCAGCGCATCAACCTCGACAACCAGCGCTTTGTCGGCAGTGTCGGCTGGCGCCAGGATGATCAGACCTTCGACGGCTTTACCGCCCTGTACACCGGGATTCCCGACCTGGTGGTCAACTACGCCTATCTCACCAAGGTCAATGGCATCACCGAGCAGTTCGACAGCGATGGGATCAGCGACAATCTCGTGAACCTGTCCTACAGCGGATTCACCTGGGGCAAGTTCTCGGCCTACGGCTACGTCCTCGACCACGAGGATGAGACCGACCCGCTGGTCAATGGGGGCTTGCGCTTCAAGTCCAGCGACACCTATGGCCTGCGGTTCGAGGGGGCCTACAGCCTGCCCATCACCAAGCCGGTGAAACTGCTTTACGCAGCGGAGTACGCCAATCAGGATTTTGAGCCCAGTGCCGGCAACGTTGAGCGCGATGCGGACTATATGTTCGTCGAGGGCGGCCTGAACTACGGCCTGCCCAAGGCCGCGCTCACCGCCAAGGTTGCCTACGAGGTACTGGGTTCCGACGACGGCGCCTACGGATTTCAGACCCCCTACGGCACCAAGCACGCCTTCAACGGCTGGGCTGACAAATTCCTGGTGACCCCCGCGACGGGGCTTCGCGATACCTTCTATACCCTGGGGGTCAACGTGCTGCCCTATGCCGTCAACCTGCTCGCGGTCTACCACGACTATGAAGCGGACCAGGGATCTGGCGACTTTGGCAGCGAGTGGAATCTCCAGGCGGTCAAGGTATTCAGCCCCAGGTACACCGCGGGATTGAAGTTCAGCGCCTACGATGGCAGCGATCTTCCCTACCGCGACACCACCAAGATGTGGGTGTGGGGCGAAATCAACTTCTGATGCGTGGCGGGGCAGGGCAGTCCGTTCGAGGCCAATTAGCCAGGGGGATATTCCACGGGGCGGCGGCCTGCCTTGCCAAAAAGGGGCAATCCGCCGTGCCCTGGGCCGTTGTTTGCGCGTCGATGGTGCGGGTATCGGTGTCAGTGCTGGAATCAGCCGATTTCTCTCCTCCATTCCCGGGTTTTGCGCTGGCACGGATATTGATTGTCAGTACTTGAAAAACGGTGGGTGTGGAGCCCCCGTCAATCGATGATTCCGCTGTCGCGGGGGGCCCGGGCGCCCCCCCCCCGGGGGGGCGGGCGCCCCTGGCGCCCAACCCCGGGTGATGATGCCCCCGTCCGCCGCAAGGCTGACGGGGGCTTTTTTTATCCGCCGCGCCGGCCAAGTCGTTTAACAGCCCAGGGGCACCGGTATCGATTGATGCCGCCCGGTGCCCCGCTGATCGGCCAAGAGGCCAGGAGATACCCATGACCGCCGTCATTCCCTTCGCGCCAAAATCCCGCACAGCCCCGCTCCGGCAGGCCATCGAGCCCGGCGAAGTGTGCCTGTTGGGGGCCGGGCCCGGGGATCCGGAGCTGATGACCCTGAAGGGCATGCGCGCCCTCGAGGCCGCCGACGTGGTGGTGTACGACCGCCTCGCCAACCCGGAATTGCTGGCATTTACTGCGCCGCACTGTGAACAAATCTACGTGGGCAAGCGCAAGGATCGCCACAGCCTGCCCCAGGGGAAGATCTGCGACCTGCTGGTGGCCCTCGCCCGCTGCGGAAAAAGGGTGGTGCGCCTCAAGGGCGGCGACCCGTTCATTTTTGGCCGGGGTGGCGAGGAGATCGACATCCTCGAGGAGAACGCCATTCCCTGGCGGGTAATCCCGGGGATTACCGCCGCCACCGGCTGCGCCGCCAGTACCGGCATTCCCCTCACCCACCGGGACTGCGCCCACGCCCTCACCTTCATCACCGCCCACCGCCGCGATGGCGAGCTGACCTTCAACTGGGACCTCGCCATGCAGCAGGATCAAACCCTGGTGTTCTACATGGGCCTGTCGGTGGTGGCGGAGATCGCCGAGGGCTTGATCGCCCGGGGCAAACCCGCCGGTACGCCCATCGCCGTGATCGCCAATGGCACCCGGAGTGATCAACGCACGGTGGCCGCCACCCTCGCGGATATCGGCAGGGCCCTGGCGGCGAGCGACCTGCCTTCCCCCGCCCTTATCGTGGTGGGGGAGGTGGTGGCCAAGCGGGGCCAATTGCGCCAGGTGGCGGCCGCGGCGCTCGGCGCATCGGCCTGAGGGCTGCGCCAGAATGGCGCGGACGGGCCGCCCATTCCCGGCCCCAAAGGCGCTTTTTGGTGCCTTGCCCCGGCCAAACCGGTGCGAGGCTGCCAAGGGCTGCTTGCCGGCTCGCCCAGGCGCCTGAAAACACGCGGTTTTATCGAGAGCAGCGGGTGTGGCACGGGTTTTGTATTGCCAATGCCATCCCCGTGGTTGGCCCGCGCCTTTCTGGCCGACCCCGCGAACCCAGATCGTTTTTCCCCACACGCCGATGATGGCGCCGGACCAAGGGTCCGGTGCCCGCTGGTGTTTTTTGAATTTTTGTCGGGACTGAGTTGGAGCCGAGTCAAATGTCGTCGTCGAAAGTGAACCTGCTGGATCTCGCCGATCCCAAGATCCGCACCCTGCACCTCTCCTGGGTGGCGTTTTTCCTCACCTTCGTGGTGTGGTTCAACCACGCGCCCCTGCAACCCTTGATCATGGCGAGCTTCGACCTGTCGGTGGAGCAATGGAAGGCACTGCTCACCCTCAACGTGGCCCTGACCATTCCCGCCCGCATCGTCATCGGCATGCTGGTGGACCGCTTCGGGCCCCGCCACGTGTTCTCGGCCCTGCTGCTGAGCGCGGGGGTGTTCTGCACCCTGTTTGCCTTTGCCCAGAGCTACCAGCAGCTGGCCCTGATGCGGCTGTTGCTCGGCTTTGTCGGTGCCGGCTTCGTGATCGGCATCCGCATGGTGGGGGAGTGGTTTCCGGCCCGTTCCGTGGGCCTTGCCCAGGGTATCTACGGGGGCTGGGGAAATTTCGGCTCCGCGGCTGCGGCCTTCACCCTGCCCACCCTGGCGGTGACGGTGTTCGGCGGTGAGGACGGCTGGCGCTACTCGGTGTTGATCACCGGTGTGGTGGCGTTCTGCTACGGGATTTTCTACTTCCTCCGGGCCCGCAATACCCCGAAAGGGTCCACGTACTTCAAGCCCAGGCGCAGCGGCGGCCTGGAGGTGACCAGCCGCCGGGATTACTGGCTGTATATCGCCATGAACCTTCCCATGTACGCCATCCTCTCGGTGCTGGTGTGGAAGCTCTCCCCCGCGGGCACCAGCCTGATCGGCCAGACCACCGCCTATGTACTGTACGCCCTGTTCGCCGTGCTCTTTGTTTTCCAGTATTCCCAGATCCGCAAGGTCAACCGGGAGATGCTCAGCCACGGGGCCCCGGAATCGGACAAGTACGAGTTCAAGCAGGTGGCGGTGCTCGCCTGGGCCTATTTCGTGACCTTTGGCTCGGAGCTGGCGGTGGTGTCCATGCTGCCCGGGTTTTTTCTCGAGACCTTCGAGGGCATGTCCCTCGCCGCCGCCGGCGCACTGGGCAGCGCCTTTGCCTTCATGAACCTGGTGGCGCGGCCCAGTGGCGGCTGGTTCAGCGACCGCTTCGGCCGGCGCAAATCCCTCACCCTCCTTATCGCGGGCCTCAGCGTCGGCTACTTTGTGCTGTCCCAGGTGAGCAGCGCCTGGCCGGTGGCCCTGGCGGTGATCGCGGTGATGTGCTGCTCGTTCTTCGTTCAGGCGGGGGAGGGCGCCGTGTTCGCCATCGTGCCCCTGATCAAGCGCCGCATGACGGGGCAGATCGCGGGCCTCACCGGCGCCTTCGGCAACGTGGGGGGCGTGACCTACCTCACCATCTTCACCTTTGTGGATACCTCGACGTTCTTCCTGCTGATCGCCATCTCCGCCATCGCGGTGATGCTGCTGGCGCAATTGATCACCGACCCCAAGGGCCATATCACCGAGGTGTTGCCTGACGGCACCGTGCAGTTGATCGAGGTGAGCTGAGGGGCGCATCATCGCCCCAAGAAGCCCGTCGGATGATATCCATGACCCCTGAGCACCTGGTCTCCACCCTCGGCGTCGACGTGGGCCAGTGCTCCAGCGCCGGCATCAAGGCCGTCAACGAGGATGCCATCGGCATCCGCATCCCGGCGGGGAGCACCCTGGTGGCCAAGGGCATCGTCGCGGTGATCGCCGATGGCGTCAGCGCCGCCGAGGCGGGCAAGGAGGCGAGCGCCACGGCGGTGAGCGGCTTTCTGTCGGATTACTACTCCACCCACGACACCTGGTCGGTGGAAACCTCCGCCAGCAAGGTGCTCAATGCCTTGAACCGCTGGCTGTTCAGCCAGGGCCAGGCCTACGCGGCGGCGGAAAAGGGCCATGTCACCACCTTCAGCGCCCTGATTCTCAAGTCCTCCACCGCCTATGTCTTTCACGTGGGGGACAGCCGGGTCTACCGCCTCCGGGACGGGGACATCGAACAGATCACCCGGGACCACACCACCAGCCTCGGCAACGGCCAGCGCTTTCTCGCCCGCGCCCTCGGCATCAATCCCAATATGGATGTGGATTTCCACCGCCTCGAACTGCTGCAAGGGGATGCCTTCCTTCTCACCACCGACGGCGTTCACGAATGGGTCAAGCCGAGGGAGCTGCAGCGCCTGGCCGGTGAATCCCCCACGCCGGATATCCTCTGCCAGCGCATCGTCGAGCGGGCCATGGCCAATGGCAGCAACGATAACCTGAGCGCCCAGTACCTGCGGGTCAACGACCCCGGGGTGCCGGAGCACCAGGACGTGCTCGCCAGCGTCAGCCAGTTGCCCTTCCCGCCGCCCCTGGAATCCGGCTATGTGATCGACGGCTGGAAGGTGCTGGCGGAAATCCAGGCCAGCAGCCGCAGCGAGGTCTATCTGGTGGAAAGCGTCGCCGACGGCAGCCGCGCGGTGATGAAAACCCCCTCCGCCAATTTCGCCGACGACCCGGCCTATATCGAGCGTTTTATCCTCGAGGAGTGGGTGGGCAGTCGCATCGGCAGCGCCAATGTGGTGAAGGTGATCAAGCCGGCCCGCCCCAAGACATTCCTCTACTACCTGACGGAATACGTGCCCGGCCCCACCCTCGGCAAACTGCTGCGGGAGCGCACCCGCCTGCCGGTGGTGGACGCGCAGAACATCATCGTCCAGACCATCTCCGGCCTTCGCGCCTTCCACCGCCGGGACGTGTTGCACCAGGACATCAAGCCCGACAACATCATCTACTCCGACAAGGGTGTGCGCATCATCGACTTCGGCTCCTGCCAGGCGGCGGGGGTGGGGGAGATCAACACCAGAATCAGCCGCCAGCAAACCCTCGGCACCCGGGACTACTGCGCCCCGGAATACCTGCTGAACAGCCCCGTCTCCCCCTTGAGCGATCAGTTCTCCCTCGGCGTGCTGCTCTACGAACTGCTCACCGGCAAGCACCCCTTTGGCGAGGCGTACCATAAATGCGCGAGCGAAAGGGATTTTGCCCGGCTCAACTACACCCCGGCCTACCGCATCAATCCCCTGGTGCCCGTCTGGCTCGATGGCGCCATCCGCCGCGCCCTCAGCATCGATCCGGCCCTGCGCTACCCGGCGCTGTCGGAATTCGCCCAGGATATCCAGCGCCCCAACCCCGCCTACGAAGGCGCCCGACCTCTATTTGCCGACGCCTCCCGATCGGTGTGGTTCTGGCAGATGGTGGCCGGGGGATTGTTGCTGGTGAATTTGGTGACTTTGTTGGTGGTGTTGTAGTCCGGGGTGAACAGCCCTTCAGAACTGCTTGCTGATGTCGAAGGGCTTGTCCTGCCGGGCGTCGCTGATCTCCTCCAGTTCGAGGCCGAAGCTGGATGTGCCGGGCTTTTTGTCGCCGCCGGAGTGGAACTTGATGTGCTGCATCACCTGGGTCTTGGAGTTGGCGTTCTCCACCGCCGAGCGCTCGTCGATGGTGCCGCTGTCGTAGAGGTCGCACAGGGCCTGGTCGAAGGTCTGCATGCCGTAGTTCTTGCCCTGGGCGATGGATTCCTTCACGCCCTCGTAATCGCGCTTGGCGATCAGTTCGCCGATGCGGGTGGTGTTCACCATGATTTCCAGCACTGCCGTCTTGCCGCCGCCGATCTTGGGCACCAGGCGCTGGCAGATGATGGCCTTGAGGTTCTGGGAGAGGCGCTTGGCTTCCTGCTCCTGGGTGTCGGCGTCGAAGAAGCTCAGCATCCGCTCGAGGGATGACACCGCGTTGTTGGCGTGGATGGTGGACAGGCACAGGTGGCCGGTGTTGGCGAAGCGCATGGCGTATTCCATGGTGACGAAATCGCGGATTTCCCCCATGAGAATGACGTTGGGGGCCTCGCGCATGGCGGCGCGCATGCCGCTTTCGAAGCTGAGGGTGTCGGTGCCGATCTCCCGCTGGGCCACCAGGGACTTCTTGTGGGTGTGGAGATACTCGATGGGGTCCTCGAGGGTGATGATGTGGCCCGGCTGGTTGCTGTTGCGGTGGTCGATCATGGCCGCCAAGGTGGTGGATTTGCCGGAGCCGGTGGCGCCGGAGACCACCACCATGCCGTTTTTCTGCTCCACCAGGGACTTGAGGATTTCCGGCAAGCCGAGTTGCTCGATGGTGGGGATCTCGCTGTTGACGTAGCGCATCACGATGGAGACGCTGCCCCGCTGACGAAAGCCGTTGCCGCGAAAGCGCCCGAGGGCGCCGATGGAGAACGAAAAGTCCACTTCGCCGGTGGCCTCGAATTCGGCCATCTTGGCTTCCGGCAGCATCGATTGCAGGAGGTTGACGGTGTCGCCGGGCTCCAGTTTCGGGCCCACGGCGAGAAAGCCGAAGGGCCCCTTGAGGGTGGGCTTGGCGCCGGTGTGGAAGAAGATATCCGACCCCTGCTTTTCGACCATGAGGGTCAGGTAGGGGCCGATTTCCAGTTCCCGGGCTTGGTCGGTTGTGTCGGTCATGATGGGGCTTCCGAGGTATTGCGGGGAGGGCTCAAGTGTACGCGCAATTGTAGCCTGACGGGGGCACCTGCGCGCCGCCTGGACGGCAAAACTCGCCGTTCGCTCGCGCCGGCATTTGGCCCTGCTTGAGGCGCCCGTCGCAGGCAAGGGTGGGCGTCAGGATCGGCGCGGGTCTTGTCCACAGTTTCTGTGGATAACTCTGTGGCGGGGGTGTGGGCGACCGGTACATTCGTGCCCTGGGGCCAGTGGCCCCGGGGTTTGGCGCGGCTGTCGCAAAATTGATCAGCGGCGCGGGTGGTGGCGGGGCCAGCTTGGTACCATGGGGGCCGTTGTCACCCGCCGGGATCCTATCCATGAAGCTGTCCATTCTCGATCTGGCCTTTATCGCCGAAGGGCAAACCGCCGCCGAGGCGCTCGCCAACACCCTCGATCTCGCCCGCCACGCCGAGGGGTGGGGCTACCGGCGCTTCTGGCTCGCGGAGCACCACAACATGCCCGGCATCGCCAGCGCCGCCACGGCGGTGGTGATCGGCCATGTGGCGGCGGGCACCCGCCATATCCGCGTCGGCGCCGGGGGCATCATGCTGCCCAACCATTCGCCCCTGGTGATCGCCGAGCAGTTCGGCACCCTCGAAACCCTCTATCCCGGGCGCATCGATCTGGGCCTCGGCCGCGCCCCGGGCAGCGACGGCTTTACCACCCGGGCGCTGCGCCGCTCGCCGGACGCGGCGGAAGGGTTTCCCGAGGATGTGGTGGAGTTGCAGGGGCTTTTTGGCCCGGCACAGCCCGGACAGCGGGTGAGGGCGGTGCCCGGCACCGGCCTCGATGTGCCGCTGTGGATTCTCGGCTCGAGCCTGTTCGGGGCGCGCCTTGCCGCCCTGCTGGGGCTCCCCTATGCCTTTGCCTCCCACTTCGCGCCGGCGGCGCTGATGGATGCCCTGGCCATCTACCGACGGGAATTTCGGCCCTCGGCCCAGCTGGACAAACCCTATGCCATCGCCGGGGTGAATGTCCTTGCCGCCGACAGCGACGGGGAGGCCCGGCGCCTGTTCACCTCCGTCCAACAGCAGTTTGCCAATCTGGTGAGGGGCGTGCCGGGGCAGCTGGCGCCCCCCATCGCGGATATCGACGCCTACTGGTCGCCGGTGGAGAAGGCCCATGCCTCCGCCATGCTCGCCTGTTCCTTCGTGGGGGAGCCGGGGCGGGTGGCGGACGAGCTGGGCGCCTTCGTGGCCCGCACCGGGGTGGACGAGGTGATGATCGCCACCGCCGTGTACGACCACCGGGCGCGGCTGCGCTCCTACGAGTTGCTGGCGCCGCTCATGGACTGACCGGGATCAAGGGCGCTACCCGGGGCGGTTGCCGGCGGTCGCCCCCGGGGACTAGACTCACGGCAATCGCACCCACCGGAGATTCCCCATGAAAAAATTACTGAGCGCCCTCGGCCTTCTGTCCCTGCTGGCGCCGCCGCTGTTGGCCGCCGAGCTGCAAACCGAATGGATCGCCCCCACCGAGGGCGCCACCGAGAGCGCCGTCGGCGCCCGGATCAAGAGTGTGGAGGAGTTGCCGGACGACGGCGGCCAGCGCATCACCATCGAGATTCCCCGGGAATCCATGGCGGAGGGGAGCGATATTCAGGAAATCGTGGTCACCGCCCAGCAGCCGGACAAGACCGAGACGCCCCTCAGCATCCGTCACGAATGGGTGGCCGATTACGAGCGGGATTACTACGGGCTGGTGCTCTACCTCGGCAAGAACGAGCAACTGCCGCTGCGCATCTACCTCAAGAGCGAATAATCCCGCCGTACCGACGGGGCCGCTACCCTCGGGTGGCGGCCCCGCCCATGTCAGGCCCCTCTCGGCTTCGGCGCCGCTGGCCTTCAGCCCTTGGGGCCATTCCCGCCGCTTCCCGGATCCGCCTCGCGGTCTTGCGAGGGGGCGGGCATCAGGGATTGCCAGCGGGGGCTGTCGACGCCGCGGATATGGACATCCACTTGGTTGAAGGCGATCTGGATATCGTGCTCGCGGAACAGCTGGTCGATGCGCCGGTTGATCTCGTCGATGGCCGGATTGCGGTCCATCAGTTCCCGCACATGGACCCGCAGTTCGTGGTCGAGGGTGCTGGCCCCGAAGCTGAGGAAGTACACCATGGGGGGCGGGTCCTTGAGTACCCGGGGGTTCTCGTCGGCGATGCGCATCAGCAGCTCCCGGACCTTGTCGAGATCCGACCCATAGGCCACCCCGACCCGCACGATGACCCGGGTGACGGTGTCCGTCAGCGACCAGTTGATCAGCTGGTCGGTGACGAACACCTTGTTGGGGACGATGATTTCCTTGCGGTCGAAATCGGTGATGGTGGTGGCGCGGATGCGGATGCGGCTCACGGTGCCGGACAGGTTGCCGATGGTCACCACGTCGCCGATGCGGGCCGGGCGCTCGAAGAGGATGATGAGGCCCGAGATGAAGTTGGCGAAAATCTCCTGTAGCCCAAAGCCGAGGCCGACGCTCAGCGCCGCCACCAGCCATTGCAGTTTGTCCCAGCTCACCCCGAGGGCGCCGAGGGTGGCGACAAAGCCGATACTGAAAATGATGTACGACAGCAGCGTGGTGGTGGCGTAGGCGCTGCCCTGGGCGAGTTTCATGCGGGACAGCACGGTGACTTCGAGCAGGCCGGGAATGTTGCGGGCCAGCATCAGCGATACCGCCACGATGGCGAGGGCGCCGAGCAGGTCCCGGAGGCTGATGGGCACCAGGGTCTGGGTGTCGCCGCTGCCGCTGCTGTACTCGTAGAGGGTGATGCGGTCGAGGTAGGCGAACAGGGTGAAAAGGTCCGCCCACACCCAGTAGAGCAGCACCAGGAAGAGGCCGGCGAGGGCGAGGCGCGCCAGGCGCAGCGACTGCTGGTTGATCTGCTCGATGTTGAGCACCGGCTCCTCCACCACCTCGAGCCCTTCCACCCCTTCCCGCACCTCGCCCTCCTGGCGCTTGAGGATCCGTTGGTAGGCGATGCGCTGGGCGGCGAGGGCGAGGCCGCGCACCACCATCGCCTCCACCAGCCGCCACAGAATCAACAGGTAGAGGCTGGTGATCATCAACCCGGCGAGCTTCAGCGCCGTGTAGTAGTAGCCCATCACCACGCCGACGATGAGCCCCAGGGGGAAGGCGCCGGCGGCGATGCCGACCAGCCAGCGAAAGGCCGAGAGCCGATCCTCGGTGGCCCGATACCAGAACAGCCTGGGCAGCAGCCAGACGAGCAGCGCCGAGGCCACCAGCATGATGGTTGCCCCGAGCACGTCGCCCCCGAGGGCGCCCGGATGGTACTTGCCGATGGTGACCACCGCGCTCATCGGCAGCAGCACGGTGCCGAGATAGAGCATCAATCGGCGCAGATAACGGGTTCTGCTCCGGGTCCAGCGGAAATGCACCTCCGCCACGCCGCCGTGGCCCAGCAGGCGATAGAGGCAGTGGAACACCAGCCACACCAGCGCCATGTCGAGCAGCGCCGCGCCGAGAAAGACATTGCCGCCCCGGGCATCCAGGGTGAGGGCATAGCCGCACAGGGCCAGGAAGAGGGAAAACGGCAGGCACTGCAGCAGGGTGATGGCCATGGCGAGGGGCGTGTACCACTGGCGGTCGTGGCGCACGAAGCCGATGTTGCGCTGCAACAATTCGAGCTGGCCCGCCAACCAGCCGCGCCGCCACAGCAGCACGGGGATCAGCACCAGCAGGGGCAGGAACACCAGGGGCCTGGATCTGAGCCCATCCCACAGCTCGGTGGCAAAGGCGCCCCAGGGCATCGCCACCACTTGCTGGAGCAGTTCCACCGGCAGCTTGAACAGCCATTGGCCATCCAGGGGTTTGTTGCTGGGAATCCAGAACAGCTGCTCGTCCAGCTTGGCGCGCAGGGCGCTGGCGGTGGATTGCAGCTCCTTCTGGTTCAATTGCAGGGTAATGGATTCATTGAGCAGGGCGCCGAGTTCCTTGTTGACCCGCTCGATCAGCTCGGCCCGGGCGGTCACCACCTCCGTCAGCGCCGCCCGCAGCTCGTCGCTCGGCACTTCCTTTGGCTCCGCGGCCAGCAGCGCTTCGACAAAGGCGGCGGGATTGGCGATGGCCTCCCGCTGCTGGCCAAGCTCGAACTGGTCGAGGCGGATATCGGCGATCTGGTCGGCGAGGCTGGCGTCGAATTCCACCCGGGGCAGGGTGTTGCGCTGCTCCTGGAGGATACGGGCGAGCAGCAGGCTGCCCTGGAGCACCTCGATCAGTTCATCCAGGGACTGCTCCGCCTGGCGCAGGCTCTCCAGCTGCTGGCCCACCGCGAGGTTGCGCTGGGTAAGGCTGTTCATGCGGTCGGTGGCGCTGAGCAGGGCGTTCGAGAGTTTGATATTCAGGGCATTCTGGCGGGCGAGGAGGGAATTGGCGTTCTCCGCCCCCGCCTCCCGCCACAGCTCGGCGATGATCCGCTCCGAGCGGGCGCGGCGCTGCTCGTTGATCAGGGTTTGCAGCCCCTGGATCTCGACGTCGAGGCGGGCGATCTGCTCCGTCAACAGATTGCGCTCGGCCTGGGCGAGCTCCTGGAGCTGATTGTTGCCGGCCAGCTCCTCCCGCAGCAACTGCATCCGGGCCTTGAGGGCGATGTCCTCCGCCCGCAGGGCGTCGCGCTGCTCGGCGCCGAGGGCCTTGTCGTCCCCCAGCAGCCTGGCAATGGCGGCGAGGCGGGTCTGGCTGGCGCTGATCTCCCCCTGGGCGCGCTCCGGGCGGGTCTGGGCGTTGATCAGCAGGGCGTTTGCCTCCGTGAGCGCCTGTTGCCAGCGGGCGAGCTGGTCGCTGCGCTCCTCGAACAGTTTTTCGAGGGTGGGGAGATCGGTTTGTCCGTGACGACTGGCGATATCCACGGGGGCGGCTTTTTTGAGGGTGGCCAGTTCCCGCTGGGCGGCGCTGATGCGCGCGGGAGCCTCCTTGAGGCGCTGGTCGAGGGCCTTCCTCCGGGTCGCGATGGCCTCGGCCTCCCGGGCGTGCCCCAGGGCGGTCTCCAGCGCCTCCCGGGCGATTTTCTGCTCCGCCTCCGGTAACTGGCGCTCGGCGAGGGCGGCGATCTGCCTCTGGAGACTCGCGGCGTCGAGCCCCTCGGCGGCGAAACCCGCGCCGGCCAGCAGGCAGGACACAAGCAACAGGGAAGCAAGCAACTGGCGGGGCAATGGCATGGGCAAGGCAGTCCGGTTCAGGATGACCGCTAGTATACGGAAGCGGTCGTCGCTGGGGCAGGGTTCGCGGGGAGCGCCAATGGCAGCGAAGATACAGCCGTCCTGTCTGCCAACATCCGGCGGCCTAGGAAAGAACTTGATCTACCACAGGAGGAATTGGCCGACAAATGCGGCCTGCATAGAACCTATGTGGGAGCGGTGGAGCGGTGGAGCGGTGGAGCGGGGGAACGAAATGTCACCCTCGGTTCCCTGGAAGCGCTGGCGGGCGCCCTGGATGTTGACGTACCAACCTTGCTGACCCATCAGACCTTCTAGCGTTCCACCTAGCTAGGGTGTCAGCCTATATGCTCCAGGCGTGCGACAGCGCTTCAGCCTGCTGCAGTACCGTCTGCACCGCCGCATCCTGCAGGTCGGGCGGGTAGCCATACTTGCGCAGGATACGCTTGACCAGCACCCGCATCCGGGCGCGAGCCGATTCCCGGTGCGCCCAATCGACCGACGCGTTGTCGCGCAAACTCACCAGCAGCTCGTGGGCAATAACGCGAAGCTTGTCGTCACCCATGACTTGCAGCGCCGATTCATTTTCCGCCAGGGCATCGTAGAAGGCGATTTCCTCCTCTGAAAGCCCCTGCTCCTCCCCCCGGCAGCGGGCGGCGCGGATGTCCTGGGCCAGCTTGATCAGTTCCTGCAAAACCTCCGCCGTGGTGATGGCGTTGGCGTGATAGCGGGCAATGGCATCCTCCAGCCTTTCGCTGAAGGCGCGGGCCTCCACCACGTTGGTGCGAGTGCGGGAGCGGATGCTGTCGTTGAGCAGCTTGCGCAGCGCTTCGAGGCCAAGGTTCTTTTTCTCCATCTGCTGGACTTCAAACAGGAACTCGTCCGACAGAATGGATATATCGGGGGTCTGAATCCCGGCGGCGGCCAGGATATCGACAATCTCGGTGGACACCACGGCACGGCTGACGATCTGCTGAATCGCCAGCTCCCGATCCTGCCGGGGTACGCCCGAGCCCGCCGATGTCTTCACCAGCGCGGCCCGAATCGCCTGGAAGAAGCCGACTTCCTCGCGGATGCCTCGCGCCTCATCGGAACTTGCCGCCAGCGCGAAAGCCTTCGAAAGGGCCAGTACGCAGTCGGGAAAGCGCCGCAACGCCTGCTTCTTCCCTTCCGGAGTGCTCTCCGCCGCCGCCCACTGTTGCTGTTGATCGAGAATCCACTCGATGGCACCGGCCATCATGGCCAGACGCTCGCCGGGGGTACCTGCAAGCGCGGTGCGGTAGTCGAATCCGTGAAACATGTCGCGGACGATTTCGTACTTCTCCAGCAATACGGCCACGGCTTCGGATTCATCGATGCCCGTCTTGTCCTGATCCGGCTTGGAGTACTGGGCCAGGGCGGATTTCAGGTTCTGGGCAATACCAATGTAATCCACGATCAAGCCGGCGGGTTTGTCGCGGAACACGCGATTGACCCGGGCAATGGCCTGCATCAGGCCATGGCCGCGCATGGGTTTGTCGATGTACATGGTATGCATACAGGGGGCGTCAAAGCCCGTCAGCCACATGTCACGGACGATCACCAGCTTCAAGGGATCGTCCGGGTCGCGGGCGCGCTTTGCCAGCAGGTCGCGACGGGCTTTGTTGCCAATGTGCTGTTGCCACTCAACCGGATCGGATGCGGCACCGGTCATGACAATCTTGATGCTCCCGGCGTTGTCGTCCTCGCTGTGCCAGTCCGGGCGAAGCCTGACGATTTCATCATAGAGGGCAATGCAAATCCGGCGGCTCATGCACACCATCATCGCCTTGCCGTTGAGCGCCGCCACCCGGTCGTCGAAGTGCTGTACCAGATCGGCCGCCACCAGCGCCAGGCGCTTGTCGCTGCCCACCAGAGCCTCCACCGTGCTCCACTTCTGCTTGGTGCGCTCGGCGCTGGGCTCGTCCTCGTCCTCCAGCAGTGCCTCGATCTCGGCGTCGATGCGGGGCTTCTCGTCCTCGTCCAGCTCAATGCGCGCCAACCGGGATTCGTAGTAGATCGGCACCGTGGCGCCGTCCTCCACCGCGCGGCTGATATCGTAGATGTCGATGTAGTGGCCGAACACTGCTGGCGTGTTGACGTCCGCCGCCTCGATGGGAGTGCCGGTGAAGCCGATGAACGAGGCATTGGGCAAGGCATCCCGGAGGTACTTGGCAAAGCCGTAGGCGATCTCGCCGGTCTTTCCGGCAACCTTGGCCTTGAAGCCATACTGACTGCGGTGTGCCTCGTCGGCAATCACCACGACATTTGAGCGATCCGTCAGCGTCGGGAAATCGGTCTCGTCCGTCGCCGGGGAAAACTTCTGCAAGGTGGTAAAGATCACCCCGCCGGAAGCGCGGTTGAGCAAGGTGCGCAGGTGCTCCCGGTCCTTCGCCTGTATGGGTGTCTGGCGGATCAGATCCTTGCACATGGCGAAGGTGGTGAACAGTTGGTCATCCAGGTCGTTGCGGTCGGTCAGCACCACCAGGGTTGGGTTAGCCATGGCCCGATGCTGAATGAGCAGTCCCGCGTAAAACACCATCAGCAAACTCTTGCCCGAGCCCTGGGTGTGCCAGATCACCCCGGCCTTGCGGTCCCCCGGGGGCTGGTTGTCGACGCTTGGCAACCCGAATTCAGCGGGGTCCTCGGAGACTCGCTCCTTCCGCTCCACATGGCTGGCCCGCAAGGTCGAGGCCACGGCCTTGCGCACCCCGTGGAATTGGTGATACCCGGCGATGATTTTCACCAGGCCGTCGCTGCGCTCGGCAAATACCGTGAAGTGACGCAGCAGCTCAAGCAATCGACCGGGCTCCAATACCCCCTCCACCAGGATCGCCAACTCGGGCGTGCCCTTGGGCTCGATCCGCGAGCCATCAGTGGTGCGCCAGGGCATGAAGCGCTCCTGATCCGCCGACAGGGAGCCCACTCGCGCCAGCAAGCCGTCGGAGGTCACCAGCAGAGCATTGCTGCGAAACAACGCCGGGATCTGTTGCTTGTAGGTCTGCAGTTGATTGAACGCACCGGCCAGGGTGGCGTTTTCGCCGCCGGGGGCTTTGAGCTCGATCACCGCCAGCGGCAGCCCGTTGACGAACAGTACCACGTCCGGCCGACGCTTGACCTGACCTGATACCACGGTGAACTGCTGAACGGCCAACCAGTCATTGTTGGCCGGGATGTCGAAGTCGATGAACCGCACATTGCCGGCGGTGAGGACGCCGTCGGTGCCCTGACCTTGTGAAAAATACTCCACATCCGCACCGTCAGTCAGAAGCCTGTGAATCCGCCGGTTCTCCTCCAGCAACACGGGCAGTTCGGACTGGGTCAGGCCTCGTATGGCGTCTGCCTGGGCCTCACTGGGCAGTGATGGGTTCAGGCGAGCCACCGCTGAAGACAGACGGGCCTTCAGCACCACCTCATCATAGGCATCCCGTTCCGGTTGCTTGCCATCCGGGCCGATGATGTCATCCGATGTGCAGGTAAAACCCAGCCCGGCCAGTTGCTCCAGCAGGACGGATTCCAGTTGGGCTTCGGAGAGAAACGCCATCACGCTTCCTTATGTTTTGTTTTCTTTCAGCAACACAAAATGCTCCACCAGCCGTACCATCAATTCCTTTTGATCGGGCTTGCTCTCAGCCACCAGCAGTGCCAATGCCACCAGGGTGTTGTCGTTAATCAGCCGCTCCACCGGTCGGGCCAGCAGGTGCTGGTTCAGGCGCAGATACCACAGAAACAGGAACGAGCCGGTGCGCTTATTGCCATCGGCCAGCGGATGATTCTTGATGATGAAGTACAACAGATGCGCGGCCCGACTGGCGACGTTGGGATAGAACAACTCGTCGCCAAAACCCTGTTCGATGGTAGCGATGCTCGATGCCAGGCCGTCGCCGCGCAACTGGCCGAACAGCTCCGTGGCTTCGCCTTTGGCGATCAGCTCCCGCTTGAGTTGGCCAATCGCTGCCAGCACCTCATCCAGTTCAAGCGAGCGCAGGCCCTGCTGCCTGCCTGTCTGTCCTGTCAGGCTCTGTTCGTCATAGCCCTGTAGCAGACTCCAGCTGCGGGCGTAGTCGGCAATTACCCCGAGAACTGCCTGACCTTCATTGCTGACCAGTTGCTGGTTGGCCAGCGTGCGCGAGAGCAGATCCAGCGCCTGTTCGAACTCGATGCCGCGCTCCTGCAGTCGCTGCTGGTTGAGGCTATAACCCTCAACCAGATGCTGACGCAGTACGCCAGTGGCCCACTGACGGAAACGCGTGCCGCGGCTGGAGTTGACCCGATAGCCGACGGAGATGATTGCGTCGAGGTTGTAGTATTCGACCTGATAAATCTTCCCGTCCACGGCAGTTGTTGCATTTTTTGCAACAACTGAGCCGCGCTCCAACTCATTGGTGTCAAAGATATTTTTCAGATGACGAGAGATCACCGACTTGTCGCGCCCGAATAACTCTGCAAGTTGCTGAAGGCTCAGCCAAACAGTTTCACCCTCCAACCGCACCTGTACCGGCTGATCGCCAGATTCGAAAATCACAATGTTATTCATGGGTACCCTCCCTGGGTGTTGATGCTCCTGTATTCGGTCGCCCCGCCTGAGCCCGTGCATCCCGCCCGGCGCGTTCGCGCGTCCGGGTGAGCAACTCGGGGTTGACGGGGATGCGGGTCATGCCAGCAATGCCTCGACGCCATCAAGGAAGACTCGGAAGCTACGTGACCGGTTGGCATGGAGATCCAGTTTGGGCGCGATCCGCCGTGCAGCATCGATCTTGGGATAACTGCTTTTATATATCCCGTTCTTCTTTAGGAAGCGATGCAGCGCCTCCCAGGAGCCGCCATTGTCCGGATTTCGGAAGATGCCTTTTGTCTCATCGATTCTCGGCAGGCTGGTAAAGGCCTGGCGTAGTGCCGGCGGATCACCGATAAACCAGGATTCCAACTCCTCGATGACGATGCGGTTGACCACGAAAAACCGGCCATCGACAGCAGGGGCGGATTTGGTGGCAAGCGCCACCTGCCGTGATGCATCTTCGAGCTGCCGCTTGAGTTCGACGCAATCGTCCTGATCTCGATCCACCAGCACCACCACCCGCAAATCCTCGCCCTGATCGATGCGCTGCCGATAGGCGGCCAGCCGTTGTGGAAGCGCCTTGAGCAACTTGTACTTACTCCCCAGATTGATGAGTTTACATTGGGCTCTCTGTCTGATCAGCCTCGGCAGAAGATGCTTCAATGCTTCTTCGGCGGACTGCTCCTCGACAAGGAATTCGATCCACATCACTCTGCTTCCCCCATCGACAGAGGGTCGCCCGCATCGAAATGACCTTCCATCCAAAGTTCGCCCAGTGTCGCACCGTGATCGAGGAAGGCAGAAACACCGGGCATGTCAGCGACCCGGCGTACCCGGGTATAGCCATCCGCGGCACGGTACAACACCCGCACTTCCTCTGACCGAAGTGGGGTGATAAAGAAAGGCGAGTGAGTCGTGACGATCAACTGGGTACGATCCGCCGCCTGCTGACACTCCTCGGCCAGCTCCGGTAGCAGGCGCGGATGCAAATAGTTTTCGGGCTCCTCAATGCCGACCAGTTGCGGCGGCTCGGGATCATAGAGCACGGTCAGGTAGGCCAGCAGCTTGAGGGTACCATCGGAGGCAAAGCGCGACAGCACCGGCGTTGAGAACGGCGCGTCCTTTACCAGTAACAGCAGGCGACTGTCCTGCAAGACCTCGGCCTGCACTCGCTCGATGCGGGGAATGCGCCTACGCAGGGTTTCGAAAATCTGCTCCAGCCGTTCGGCGTGCTGTTCGTGCAGGTACTGGATGACGTTGGGCAGATTGTCGCCGGTTGGTGAGAGGCGCTCCTCAGCGCCCGCCTCCGGGTTGCCGCGCGCGGCATCCGCCGACAGGTACGAGAGATGCCAACCGGTGATGAAATTGCGCAGGGCGATAACGCGCGGGTTCTCGGCCAGAGTGCCCAGCGTGCTCACCGCCAACACATCGGCGCCGGAAAGCGGCTTTTCGATGCGCGTATCCGTGGACTCCGGCTCCTCCCCGGTGATGACTTTGCCCTTGCCGTACTGATAGTCGAGGAAATGAAACGGCGCTGCGGGATGGCCACGCTTCCAGCGCAAGAACTCCCTCGCAACCACCGGCCCTTTGGCCTGCTCCTCGATCTCCAGGTGATAGGTAATCAGGGGCGATTGGGGGTTTTCGCGGTACTGAATCTCGATGACGATAGGCCCATCCTGATCCCGGCTGCGCAGCTCCTTGAAGCGTCCGCGTCGGTCCCACGCCTTTCGCAGGCCATCGGTAAAGCACTCGGCCAGAAAGGCAAAGACATCGAACACCGTGGACTTTCCGCTGCCGTTCGGCCCCAACAGCACGGTGAGCGGTGTCATCTTCTCCAGTTTGATGTCCCTCAGTGCCCGGTAGTTTCTGACATGCAAGCTCTCGATGCGCGGCGGTTGGGCATGGGTGGTCATAGGGTTGCCTCCAGGAATTTCGCGGCGTCGGCGATGCGCAGCTCGCCGGAGATCAGTTTGGGCAGCAGGGTGTCGCGGAGTTGGGCGAGAGTGCGGGATTCCCGCTTGTTGTGCTCGATAGCATCAACCAAGCCGCTCACCGCATTAGCAAAACCACGTAGAACATCGCTGACGATTTCTCCAGAAGGCACAGTGACCGGGGATGCGAGCACGACGTCAGGACGCACTGCCGGGTAAGCAGCACCATCAGCCAGATGACTCAGTCGCTCAATGTTCTCTGGAGATGTCGCCGCAAGAAAGACGAAATCCCGGAAATCCTTTTCTAAGGGCCTCAGTACTGCAAACCCTGTGCTACCTGTCATGCCTTCGTCCGCGATCAATGCGAACGACTTGTTTCCGGGGCGCACAGTGCCCACGATCGTGTCACCGATACGCAGGATGCGCTGCGCGCGACTGGGCGCCTCCGACCAAGGCATCCTGGCTGCTCCCTCAATGGTTCCTTGCTTGGTGTTCGACAAATCTACATATCGGATTTCGTGAGGAGGACTCTTCTTCGTCCAAGACTCTGGATTCAGGCTCGCGAAGTTCGCCAGCGTAGCGGATTGCCACCCCTCCGGCTTCCCCTCATCATCGAGGCGGTCGGGGAAGAGCTTCCAAAGGTCGTCGGGGAGGTAGGGTTCGCGGCCTGCCATCTTGGCGCGGACGGGGCCGAAGTCGACGAACCAGTCCTTGAACAGGGCGCGGGCCATGGCCTCCAGGGTCTGGTTGCGGCGGCGGTTGAGTTCGATCTTGTCGTCCAGGGTGCCGAGGATGTGGGCGATGGCGTCGCGCTCATCGTCATCTGGCAATGGGATACGAAGCTCGCGCAGGTCTTTAAGGTTGACAGTGGTTTGCACCGTCGTGTTTGCGTTAACGCCAAGCTGGTACTGAGCTTGTGGCGAACGAAGCACAAGCGAGATCCAACGTGATAGTTCCGGCTTGTTGGGGCGTATCATGGCAATGGCTCTGGCAATGTTCCAGCCACTGAGTTCGTCGGGCACTACGGCTACTTGGCCAACGGAGCCGACAATCGTGAGAAGAACGTCACCGGTCTGGATACGCGTGCGCCCGTACTTGGCCTCAATTTCCGGTGCAAGTCGCATAACTTCGGAGAGGTTGAGCGAGTGTCCCTGGAAATTGTTAACGCGCAACATCGGTGTGCCATCTGGCGTGTCTTGTCCAGGCTGCACGACGCCGTATGTCGGAGGCGTACTGGTCAGCTCGGATAGCGGAACGGCCGCCCACTCACCCCCCATACCCAAGCCCCCTAAGGTTCGCCTCGACTGCCGCATCCAACCATGCCGCGTCCTGCTGCTCCCGCCATCTGGTAATGGTGGAACCCGGCAATGCTGTGCCATGGCTTGCGCCGGATTCGCCAATACTCGACAGGTTATCCATGGGAGCCACCCAACAGTGCATCGACCCTCTGCATCACCACCAAGCCGGCCTTGTCCATGCGGGAGAAGGCAAACCACCTTTTACCCAGGTCCTTTAGCGAAGCGCCGAGATGATAGACGGCCTCGCCATCAAGGATCAGGAAGCGGTCGTGGCTGGCGGCGAATTCTCGAATGGCGATCGGCGGGTACTGTGCATTATGCTTTTTCAAGTCCTGGGCCAATGCCTTGCTGATGGACTTGGTCAATATCGTGACACCGACACCTTTGCGGCGTTTGGCCAGTTGCAGCAACACACTGTCGTCGATGTAGTTATCGATCAGGACGATGGATTTTTTGGCGGTTCTAAGCAGGTCATTGACGAATACATAGGCATCGAAGATCTGGCCGTCGAAGAAGATGCCCTGGGTTTGGCTCAGGCTCTTCTGTTCCAGAGCGTCGAATACCCGATCAAATCGAGCATTGGTTTCGAATTCGTGGCCGAGCTGCCGTTTTTCCAGCGAGTCCATGCGCTGAAGCAGGCCGCCGCCGGCAGCTAGAAGACGGCGCATTTCCACGAAGGCACGCATGATGGCGATATTGACTTCGATCGCCCGGTCACTGGTCAGAACGGATGAGAGTGCTGCGACACCGTGTTCGGTAAAGACAAACGGCAAGGCGCCGCCAAGCACGCCTTTCGAAGGTATCACAGATTGTGATACCAGCATCTCGACCTCGGCGTCTTCCAGCACGAACATGAAATCACCCGGGAACCGCTTGGGGTTGCGCTTCACCGCCTGTTTGAGTGCCCGCGTCTCCACCTGGTAAAGCGTCGCCAGATCGCGGTCGAGCATCACCTGGGTCCCGCGCAGCGTGAAGATCATGCCTTGAATGTTGTCAGGGGGCACCAGCCCTTGCTTCCCTGCCATACCCTCAGCCTCCAAAGCCCAGGTATTCCAGATTGTTGCGGATCGCGTCATCCAGTTGTGCCGCTTCCTGCTGCTGCTCCCGCCACTGCGCGCTCAGTCGCTGCATCTTGTCGGCAAAGGCCTCGCCGTCGTCCTCGGCGGCCTCGGCGCCGACATAGCGCCCGGGGGTGAGCACATGGCTGTGCTTGCGGATCTCGTCCAGCGTGGCGCTCTTGCAGAAGCCCGGGATATCCGCGTACTTCCCGGCTTCCTTTTCACCCCGCCAGGCATGGTAGGTATCGGCGATCTTCTGGATGTCGGCATCACTGAGTTCGCGCCGGGTACGGTCCACCAGTGTGCCCATCTTGCGGGCGTCGATAAACAGCACCTCGCCGCGGCGGTCGCGCAGCGTCTCCTTGCCGCGCATGCCGTTGGATTTGTCGCGGGCGAGAAACCACAGGCACGCGGGGATCTGCGTCGAGTAGAACAACTGCCCAGGCAGGGCCACCATGCAGTCCACGGCATCGGCCTCCACCATGGCCTTGCGGATTTCGCCTTCGCCGCTCTGGTTGGAGCTCATGGAGCCGTTGGCCAGCACCACGCCGGCGGTGCCGAAGGGGGCCAGGTGCCAGTGGATGTGTTGCAGCCAGGCGTAGTTGGCGTTGCCCACGGGGGGCACGCCGAATTGCCAGCGCGGGTCTTCACGCAAACGGTCCCCACCCCAGTCGGAGATGTTGAAGGGCGGGTTGGCGAGGATGTGGTCGAAGCGCAGGTCGCGCAGTTCGTCCTTGTGGAAACTGCCCTCGTTGTTCCAGCGGATATCGGAGTCGATGCCGCGCACGGCCAGGTTCATCTTGGCCAGGCGCCAGGTGGTGTAGTTGCTCTCCTGGCCGTAGATGGCGATATCGCCGATGCGACCGCCGTGTTCCAGCACGAACTTCTCGCTCTGAACGAACATACCCCCTGACCCACAACAGGGATCGTAGACGCGGCCCTGGTAGGGTTCGAGCATTTCCACCAGTACCCGAACTACTGAGCGTGGGGTGTAGAACTCGCCGCCCCGTTTACCTTCGGCACCGGCAAACTGGCTCAGGAAGTATTCATAGACGCGGCCCAGCACGTCTTTCGACTTGTCGCCACCTTCGTGCATGGCGATGCCGGAAATCAGGTCGATCAGTTCACCCAGCATGATCTTGTTCAGCGCCGGGCGAGCGTAGTCCTTGGGCAAGACATTCTTCAGGGACTCGTTGTCCTTCTCGATGGCACGCATGGCGTCATCGATCAGGGTACCGATTTCCGGGCGCTTGGCGTTGGCCTTGAGGTGGGACCAGCGGGCGTCCCTGGGAACCCAGAACACGTTGTCCGCCAGGTATTCGTCCTTGTCCTCGGCGGCGTCCGGGTCCTCGGCCAGCAGTTGGGCGTGGCGGGCCTCGAAGGCGTCGGAGATGTACTTGAGGAAGATCAGCCCCAGGGCAACGTGCTTGTAGTCGCTGGGCTCCATGTTGCCGCGCAGTTTGTCGGCGGCCTTGAACAGTTCAGCCTCGAAGCCGAGCTGAGTTCCTGAATTGCCGCCAGTCTTATTCGAGGCCTTTCGCGCCATGTCCGTCCCTTAACTGAGGCCCTGCCACCGCATTTTGGTAGCTGCAGCAGCGCTATTGTTTTAATTTCAGAGTGGCGATCATTATAACGAGGTGGCGACAAATATCATTGCTCTATGGGCCTAGCCGCTTCCCGCTCCCGGTTGTCTCGCTTCCCATAGGGGATGGGTGAACCGGCACGAACAGGCCGGAATCGATCAATGATTCATCAGCGGGATGGGATCAGTTTGGGGAGATAGGCAGGATTCAGGACTGACCCTGGCTTGGGGGCTAAGGGGTAAACAGGGTGGGGGAGGGGTTGTCTCAGAGGGCGTCACAAAACCGCATCACAAACGATGGGTAAAGTGATGGGTTAGAGGGGCTTACACCCCTAAAACCCATGTACTTCATCGCTATATGGCGGAGGGACAGGGATTCGAACCCTGGATGCCTTTCGACACGCCGGTTTTCAAGACCGGTGCTTTCAACCGCTCAGCCATCCCTCCGGAAGGGCGGGATTATACAGTCCGAGCCATCCCTGGCAAGGCATTCTCCGCCCGCTGTTCAGGGGGCGCCGTGGTTGTCGTCGGCGGTCGCCGGCTGCCCCTCGGTGGCGCGGGCCCTGCGGGCGCGGGGGTCGTTGGCGGGCCGTTCCACCGGGGCTGCCACCGGGGCGACGGGGGGTGGCAGGTCGGTGTTCAGGGGGCCGCTCATGGGGGTCTCCAGTACCCGGGACTCGATGACCACTTCCCGCTTGGGCTGGGGCCGACGGCGGGGGTCGTTGGAGGCGCGAGCCGGAAGCCCCTCGCCTTCGACGGCGACGGGCTCGGAGGTGGCGACCGTCGCGGGCTGGGGCTCCCGGGGTGGTTCCGCCGGTGCCTGGCTGACCGGGGGGATCTCGGCGTCGGCTTGGGGGCTGGCCGGGACGTCGGCGGGCAGGTTGTCGCCGTCATTGCTGGTCGGCTGTTGCGCCATGGCAGGTGCGGCCTCGGGTGCGGCGGTCGGCGGCTCGTCGGCTGCGGGCTGCTCGTTGACAGGCTCCTCGCTGACAGGCTCCTCGGCTACCGGCTCCTCGGCCTTGGCCTCTTCGGCTACCGGCTCGTCGGCCTTGGCCTCTTCGACTACGGGCTCTTCGGCAGCGGCGCTGCTTGCCGGGTCGGTGAGCGCCGGCATGTCGGGCGCCTCGGCTGGAGCTGCGGGGGCTTCGGATGCTTCAGGGGCGAGATCCAGGGGCGGCGCGACACTGGTGGATTCGACGCTCCGCTGTGCGCTGAACTGTTCGATGTCCTCCGCCAGCTGGCGCGCGAGGCTGTCGCCGTCGACGGTGGCCACCGGCTCCTCCGCTGGCGCGCTGGGGGCTTGGGGGGCTTGGGTGGCTTGCTCGCTGTCGCGGGTGTCGGCCGCCGCGGGTGCGACCTCATTGGTGGCGATCTCGTCGGGGCTGGCGCCTTCCTGCTCCGCCTTGGGGGCGGCGGCGACCGCGCCTTCGAGACCGGTGACGGTGGTCATCAGTTCCTCGGGGATGGCGTGGCGTTCACGGCGGCGGCGGGGTTCGCGGCGCTTGTCGCTGGGGCGCTGGGGAGGCAGATCGTCCCGGGGCGCGGCGGTTTGGGCCTGCTCGACGACGGCGTCGGTGGTCTGTTCCTCCACCACCTCGGGGCGGGGTGCGCGCTGGTCGCGGCGCCGGCCGCCCCGCTCGTCGCGGCGATTGTCGCGGTTGCCTTCCTCCCGGGACGGGGCGGAACGATTGCCGTCGCCGCGGTTGTCGGCGCGGGGAGCGGCGTCGCGCTCGGCCCGTTCGCCCCGGTCCTGGCGGTCACCACGCTCCTGGCGATCGCCGCGCTCCTGACGCTCGGTGCGCTCGCCCCGCTCGGGGCGTTCCTGGCGCTCGCTCCGGTCGTTGCGGTTGCGCTGGGAGCCACCGCGGCGATTGCCGCTCGATTGGTCGCGACCGCGGCGGTTGTTGCTGCGCTGGCCGTCGCGGCTGGTGCGGGTGCTGGTCTCGGGCTTGGCCTCCGGCGGGGCTTCCACCGCCTTGGCGGGGGCGGAGCCGCTCAGCCAGCCCATGACCCGCTGCAGCAGCCCGGCCTTCTTGGGGCTGACCGGCGCGAGGGCGGGCGCCGCGGCAGCGGCCGGTGCCTCCTCCACCACCGGGTGGGGCGCGCGCCCCTGGGGGGCGGGGGAGGCGGGGGGCAGGTGTTGAACGGCGGGCTGTTGCGCCGGGGGCACTACCTCCGGGGCCAGGGCCTCTATGCCCGGGTCGCTGGTGAATTCCTCGGTCAGCTTGTAGCTGGTCACGCTCACCAGTTCATCCTGCTGGCGGAAGCGCTGAACTTCGTAATGGGGTGTTTCCATATTGGGGTTGGGCAGCACCAGGACCCGCAGCTTGTTGCGGCGCTCGATGTCGGCGATTTCGGCGCGCTTTTCGTTGAGCAGGTAGGTGGCCACTTCCACCGGGGTGATGGCGCGGACTTCGGCGCTCGACTCCTTCTGGGCCTCGTCTTCCACCAGGCGCAGGATGGACAGGGCGAGGGAGCGGGTGCCGCGGATGGTGCCCTGGCCGCTGCAGCGGGGGCAGACCTTGAAGATGGTCTCCTCCAGGGAGGGGCGCAGCCGCTGGCGGGACATCTCCAGAAGGCCGAAGCGGGAGATGCGGCCCACCTGGACCCGGGCGCGGTCCAGTTCGAGGGCCTTGCGCACGCGGTTTTCCACCTCCCGCTGGTTCTTGGCGGCGGACATGTCGATGAAATCGATGACGATCAGCCCCCCCATGTCCCGCAGGCGCAGCTGGCGGGCGATCTCGTCCGCGGCTTCCAGGTTGGTCTGGGTGGCGGTCTCCTCGATGTCGCCGCCCTTGGTGGCGCGGGAGGAGTTGATGTCGATGGAGACCAGGGCCTCGGTGACGTCGATGACGATGGAGCCGCCGGAGGGGAGCTTGACCTCCCGCATGAAAGCGGTCTCGATCTGGTTCTCGATCTGGTAGCGGTTGAACAGGGGGATGCTGTCCTGGTAGAACTTGACCTTGCTGGAGAAGGACGGCATCACCTGCTGGATGAAGGCGGCGGCGAGGTTGTAGGCCTCGCGGCTGTCGACGATCACCTCGCCGATGTCGGGGCGCAGGTAGTCGCGGATGGCGCGGATGATGACGTTGCTTTCCTGGAACAGAAAGTGGGGGGCGGAAGAGGCGTCCGCCTCGGTCTTGATGGTGTTCCACAGCTGCAGCAGGTAGTCGAGGTCCCACTGCAGCTCCTCGGTGGTGCGGCCGATGCCGGCGGTGCGCACGATGGCGCCCATGCCGTCGGGGATTTCCAGCTCCCGCAGGGCCTCCCGCAGCTCGCTGCGCTCATCCCCCTCGATGCGACGGGAGATGCCGCCGGCGCGTGGATTGTTGGGCATCAGCACCAGGTAGCGGCCGGCGAGGCTGACGAAGGTGGTGAGGGCCGCGCCTTTGTTGCCGCGCTCTTCCTTGTCGACCTGGACGATGACTTCGGTGCCTTCCTTGAGTACATCCTGAATGCGCACCCGGCCCTGGTCGCCGGGGGATTTGGTGAAGTATTCGCGGGCGATTTCCTTCAGGGGGAGGAAGCCGTGGCGCTCGGCGCCGTAGTCGACGAAGGCGGCCTCGAGGCTGGGTTCGACCCGGGCGATCTTGCCCTTGTAGATGTTGGCCTTTTTCTGTTCGCGGGCGCGGTTTTCGATATCGAGGTCATAGAGGCGCTGACCGTCGACCATGGCGACACGCAGTTCTTCGGGCTGCGTCGCATTGATTAACATTCTTTTCATCGTATGTTGTCCTGTTATTGCACGAGGACCGCACCGATGCCACAAACACTGATGTGGAGGTTCAGGGGCAGAAAAAGGGACAGGCCGGGGCGTGCGCGCCGGGCGGCTAGGGTAGCTTCCTGATATTTCTGCCTTTATTCATCGAACTATATCCAGTGGATAGATAAATTGACGACGTCATCCTGTAATGCTGATGCCGGGGCGGCCGGACGGTCCCGTGGACGGGAAACGCCGCGCTTGGCTGTGACGGCCGGGCCGGCATGCGGAATTCCTGGTAAACCTTGTTCAGTGTCTCTTGTGGCAACGCTGCGATATCGGCGAGGTTGCTGGGGAGGGCTTCGTCACGGTGACAAAGCCCGGGATAACTCATTCCTGGCAACGGAGTGTTGCCTGCCGCGCCTGCAAAATCCGGCTATCTAGGGGTCGGGGTCCGCACGGCCGCGCAAGCATAGCAAGGTTTCTCTTTTCCATCAATGACATAGAAAGTCCTTTGTGCGGTATCGATAAAATGCGCGCGGCTGGTAGAATCGCCGCCTCTTGGCAGGGGGTTGGGTCAATGGTTGAAGTCACCGGCACGTTGCCCGGCGTGCGGTTTTTCGATGTGGGCAGTGACGAGGCCGGGCAGCGCATCGACAACTTCCTCGTGGCGCGCCTGAAGGGGGTGCCCAAGTCCCGTATCTACCGCCTGTTGCGTAAGGGCGAGGTGCGGGTCAACAAGGGGCGGATCAAGCCGGAATACCGTTTGAACCCGGGGGATCGGGTGCGGGTGCCGCCCATTCGCCAGGCCGATGCGCCGCCCCCGCCGGTACCGGGCGCAGGGCTGCGCACCTTGCTGGAGGGCAGCATTCTGCTCGAAACCGATGCCCTGCTGGTGGTGGACAAGCCGGCGGGGCTTGCGGTCCATGGCGGCAGCGGGGTGTCCCTGGGGTTGATCGAGGCCCTACGGGCATCCCGCCCCGACCCCTTCCTGGAGCTGGTGCATCGCCTCGACCGGGGCACCTCCGGATGCCTGCTGGTGGCCCGCAAGCGCTCGATGCTCCGGCATCTGCAACAGGCCCTCCGGGAGGGTCAGGTGACCAAGACCTACCTCTGCCTGGTAGTGGGCAGCTGGCCCAAGGGCCTCGATCGCATCGACGCCCCCCTGCTGAAAACCACCGTGGGTGACGGCGAGCGTATCGTCCGCGCCGATGTGGCGGGCAAGCAGGCGGTGACCCACTTCCGCGTGGTGAAGCGCTTTGCCGCCGCCACCCTGTTGGAGGTGGGGCTCGAAACCGGCCGTACCCACCAGATCCGGGTGCACTGCCAGTTGGCGGGCCATCCGTTGCTCGGGGACGACAAGTACGGTCGCGACGAGGACAACGACCGGGCCCGGGCGGCGGGGCTCAAGCGCATGTTTCTCCACGCCCACCGGCTGCGCTTTGTCGATCCCTCGGGGGAGGCGATCACCGTGGAATCGCCCCTGCCGGATGACCTCGCCCACTTCCTGGAGCGCCTGCCGTGAGCGTCCGCCCCGCGCTGTTGATCTTCGACTGGGATGGCACCCTGTCCGATTCCCTGGCCCGTATCGTTGAGTGCCTGCAGTTGTCCGCCAGGGACAGGGGGCTGCCTCCCCCGACGCCGGAGGCGGGGCGGGAAGTGATCGGGCTCGGTCTCGGGGAGGCCCTTGCGGCGCTGTTTCCCGCCCTCGATGGTGGTGAGCTCGCGGCGCTTCGGGAGAGCTACTCCCGCCACTATGCCGCCCTCGACCGGGAGCCCGCGCCCTTCTACCCGGGGGTGATGGACAGTCTCGTCCAGTTGCGGGAGGCGGGTTATCTGCTCGCCGTCGCCACCGGCAAGAGCCGCCGCGGCTACGACCGGGTGGTTGTGGGCCATGGGCTTGCGGATTTTTTCCACGCCAGCCGTTGCGCCGACGAGACCGCCTCGAAGCCCGACCCGCTGATGCTCAGGGAGCTGCTCGCCGAGTTCGGGCGGGCGCCGACGGAGGCGCTGATGGTGGGGGACACGGAATTCGACATGGCCATGGCCAGGCGGGCCGGGGTGCCGCGCATCGCGGTGAGCTACGGCGCCCACTCGGTGTCGCGGCTGCACCCCTACGGGCTGGTGGCGGCGGTGGACCGCTTCCCCGACATTCTTTCCAGTCTTTTATAGCTCCTGCCTTTTATAGGGGCTCAGATCGCCGATACCCCGAACTCCCGCAGCAAGCGGGCCAGGGCGATCAGTGGCAGCCCCATCAGTGCGGTGGGATCGAGGCTTTCAATCTGGCGAAAGAGGGCGATGCCGAGGCCCTCCATCTTGAAGCTGCCGGCACAGTCGTAGGGCGCTTCCCGAGCCAGATAGCGGCGGATTTCATCGTCCGAGAGGGTGCGAAAGGTGACCAGGGTTTTGTCGGTGGCGAGCTGGTAGCGACCGTTGGCGCTGTCGAGCACCGCCACGCTGGTGTAGAACCTGACCGTCTGGCCCGACTGGCGGCGCAATTGCTCGAAGGCGGTGTCGGGATCGCCGGGCTTGCCGATAATCCCCTTGTCGAGCACTGCCACCTGGTCGGAGCCGATGATCAGCTGCTCGGGATAATCCTCCGACAGGGCCCCCGCCTTGCACACCGCGAGGCGCTCGGCGAGGGATTGCCCCGGCTCGCCGGGGAGGGGTGTTTCGTCGGTGTCCGGGCTCACCGCGACAAAGGGCAGGCCGAGCCGCGCCAGCAGGGCCTTGCGGTAGGGGGAGGAGGAGGCGAGGACGAGGGGGGCAGCCATGGGGGCGTCTCGGGTGGGTTTGCGGCGGGCGATTATCCGCCGAATCTCGGGCAGTTCGCCAGTCGAGGGTGGGAATGCCCCCTCCCATGGCGCAAAGTTGGCGAAAATGCCTGTTAACGCTCAATATTTTTTGACAGGGCCATGGCATGTCCCTAGAATTGCGCGCCTATGTCGACCCCCCCCGAGCGGAAGCTGCTGCCCCGCCAGGTGGACCCCCGCAAGCTGGTAGCCCAGGGGACCACCCTGAGCGGCGACGTTCCCACTGCGCAGATGTCGCGGTTGGCGGGCGCCGTGGTGGCCATGGAGGAGGTCGGGCATGTCGAGTTGCGGTTCGAGCGCGATGAGGATGGCCATTCCGCTGTGGCGGGCAAGGTGGCGCTTGGGGTTTCCCTGGAGTGCCAGCGCTGCCTGAACCCGGTGGATATCCGCCTCGCTGGCGAGTCGCACCTTGGCATCGTGTGGGATGAAGAGCAGGCCGGGAAGCTGCCCAAGCGGCTGGCCCCCTGGATTGTCGACTCCGACGCCGCCGACCTGTACGACATGGTGGAGGATGAGCTCCTCCTGGCATTGCCCCTCGTGGCCTACCACGATACGGATGAGTGCCGGGCCAAGGGCTCCTATTCCACCGGAGATGTTTCGGACTCTGCGGAGAATCCTTTCGGAATTTTGGCGCAGTTGAAAACCAGGCAATAACTGCCAGTGACAAGTGCGAAAGCACAGGAGTGAAAAATGGCTGTTCAACAAGATCGTACCACCCGTTCCAAGCGCGGCATGCGCCGTTCCCACGACGCCCTGACCGGCCCCACCCTGTCGGTGGATCAGGTCAGTGGCGAGAAGCACCGCCGTCACCACATGAGCGCCGACGGGTTCTACCGCGGCCGTAAGGTTGTCGAGTCCAACGACGACTGATCCGCTTGCTGACAGACAGTTGCTGTCTGGCGGTTGATGCCATGGGCGGGGACTTAGGTCCCCGTCTCACGGTGCCCTCCGCGATCGATGTCCTGAAGCGCCATTCCGACCTCCGCCTTCGGCTCTTTGGCGACGCATCCGTTGTCGAGCCCCTTCTCCAATCCCTCCTTGTCCATTCCCCGGCGCCGCTGCGCGACCGCGTCGAGCTGGTGCACTGTCCCGATGCCGTCGCCATGGACGAGAAACCCGCCCAGGCGCTGCGCCGCAAGCGGGATTCCTCCCTGTGGCACGCCCTGAAAGCGGTGGCCGATGGCGCCGCGGATGCCTGCGTCAGTGCCGGCAACACCGGCGCGCTGATGGCCATGGGCATGGTTCTGGTGGGTCGCCTGCCCGGTATCGAACGGCCCGCCATCTGTACCGCCGTGCCCACCCTGGGGGGGCGCGCCTACCTGCTGGACATGGGTGCCAATATCGACTGCGATGCCGACCAGCTGGTGCAGTTCGCCCGGATGGCGAGCGCCATGGCCCAGGTGGTGGACGGCCTTGCCAGTCCCCGGGTGGGGCTTCTCAATGTCGGGCAGGAGGAAAGCAAGGGCGGCGAGGTGGTGCGGGAGGCGGCCCTGCGGCTGGCGGCGGACGGGGGGCTCAACTACCGCGGCTTTGTCGAGGGGGACGGCATCTATTCCGGCGACTTCGACATCATCGTCTGCGACGGTTTTGTCGGCAATGTCGCCCTCAAATCCAGCGAGGGGGTTGCCCGCATGATCGCCACCCTGCTGCGGGACAGCCTGTCCGCCTCCCTGGCCGGTCGCCTCGGGGCGCTGCTGGCGCGGCGGGCCCTTGCCCGTTTCGCCGCCGGGATCGATCCTTCCCGCTACAATGGCGCGAGCCTCCTGGGGCTTGACGGCGTGGTGGTGAAGAGTCATGGCGGTGCCAGCGAGGCGGGCTTTGGCCACGCCCTGGAGGTGGCCATCACCGCCGCCCGCCAGCAACTCCCGAGTCGAATCGCCCGCCATCTCCCGCCGGCGGCCCAGTGACGGCGGCCAGTCCCGCCAGGTTTGAATTCCTACTGACAGGTGAACCATGAAAAAAACCGATCTTGCCTTTATCTTCCCCGGTCAGGGCTCCCAGAAAATCGGCATGCTGGCCGAACTCGCCGGGCAGCATCCGCTGATCGGCGCCACCTTCGAAGAAGCGTCGGCGGTGCTTGGCTACGATCTTTGGGATCTGTCCCAGAACGGCCAGCAGGAGGACATCAACCTCACCGAGCGCACCCAGCCCCTGTTGCTCACCGCCAGCGTGGCCCTGTGGCGGGTTTGGGAGGCGCGGGGCGGCGCCGTCCCGGCGCTGATGGCGGGCCACAGCCTCGGTGAGTGGTCGGCCCTGGTGTGCAATGGCACCGTGGCATTCGCCGATGCGGTGAAGCTGGTGCGGATGCGCGGTGCCTTCATGCAGGAGGCGGTACCGGCGGGGGAGGGGGCCATGGCCGCCGTCATGGGGCTCGACGATCAGGTGATTCGCGACATTTGTGCCGAGTCCGCCCAGGGCGGTGTGGTGTCGGCGGTGAACTACAATTCACCCGGCCAGGTGGTGATTGCAGGCGATGCCGCCGCCGTCGGTCGCGCGGTGGAAGCCCTGAAGGCCGCCGGTGCCAAGCGCGCCCTGCCGCTGCCGGTGAGCGCGCCGTTTCACACCTCACTGATGAAGCCCGCCGGCGATCGTCTCGCGGCCCATATCCGCGCCACCCCGTTCAATGCCCCGGCAATCCCCGTGGTCCACAACGTCCATGCCCGGGTGGAGCACGATCCGGAGGTCATCAAGGAGCGGATGATCGAGCAGATCCACAACCCGGTATTGTGGGTGGACTGCATCAAGGCCATGGTGGACATGGGCATCACCACCCTGGTGGAGTGCGGTGCCGGCAAGGTGGTGAGCGGCCTCGCCAAGCGCATCGACAAGAACCTCGCCGTGTACGCCACGGAGGACAGTGCAAGCCTTGAAGAAGCGCTGTCGTCCACAAAGTAAACAAGGAGTTAGCAATGAGTCTTAATGAAAAAATTGCATTGGTGACCGGCGCCAGCCGGGGTATTGGCGCGGCCATTGCCGATCTTCTCGGCGAGCAGGGCGCCACCGTGGTGGGCACCGCCACCAGCGAGGCCGGGGCGGCGAAAATCACCGAGCGCCTGGCCGCCAAGGGTATCAAGGGGCGGGGCATGGTGCTCGATGTCACCAGCAACGACTCCGTCGCCGGCGTGCTCAAGGCCATCGAGGACGAGTTCGGCCCGCCGCTGATCCTGGTGAACAACGCCGGCATCACCAAGGACAACATCCTCATGCGCATGAAGGACGAGGAGTGGTTCGATGTGATCGACACCAACCTCAATGCCATCTACCGGCTGTGCCGCCAGGCGGTGCGCGCCATGACCAAGGCGCGCTGGGGGCGGATCATCAATATCAGCTCGGTGGTGGGTGCCATGGGCAATGCCGGCCAGTCCAACTACGCCGCCACCAAGGCGGGGGTTGGCGGCTTTTCCCGGGCCCTGGCCCGGGAGCTCGGATCCCGGAACATCACTGTCAATACGGTGGCGCCGGGCTTCATCGACACCGACATGACCCGCGACCTGCCGGATGCCCACAAGGAGACCCTGCTGACCCAGATTCCCCTCGCGCGGCTCGGCAAACCGGAGGAAATCGCGGCCATCGTCGCCTTCCTGGCGGGGGATAACGGCGGCTATATCACCGGCGAGACCATCCACGTCAACGGCGGCATGTACATGGCTTAAGCCACTGATCCACAAAGAGAATCGTAGAGTTGGACAAAACCGGTTACGAATCCGGCTTTTTACGATAGAATGCGCGGCGTAATTACCGCCTGGCACAGGCCCTATGTCCAGCCGCTGGCTTGAGGCCGCGGCCACATAAAAGAAAATCTCTAGAAACAGGAGCACTGAACATCATGAGCAGCATTGAAGAACGCGTTGTTAAAATGGTCGCCGAGCAACTGGGCGTAAAAGAAGAAGACGTGAAGCCCGATTCTTCCTTTGTCGACGATCTGGGCGCGGACTCTCTGGACACCGTCGAGCTGATCATGGCTCTTGAAGAAGAATTCGATACCGAAATCCCGGACGAGGACGCCGAGAAAATCACCACCGTTCAGCAGGCGATCGATTACATCAACAACAATCTGAAGTAATCGCCGCCGGCGTCAGCGGCGTATTTCCCCAGGGGGTGCGCCGCGAGCTAACGCAAGGGCCGTGCTGTCATCAGCACGGCCTTTCTTTTATCATCGTCCCCCCAATAAATGACGAAACCGGTTGTGATGGCGACTCCCCTCACCTTTATCAACGGCGCCGCCGGGGACAGCCTGTCGAGCCATGATCGGGGCCTCGCCTATGGCCACGGGGTGTTCGAGACCATGCGCCTTGGCAGCGGCGATATTCCCCTCCGCGCCCATCACTTGGCGCGCCTGGCCGAGGGGCTTCGACAGCTCGCCATCCCCTGCGACCCCGGAGCCATCGAGGCCCAGTTGCTGGCCCTGTTGCCCGCCATGCCGGCGGATGGCACGGTCAAGCTGGTGGTGACCGCGGGCATCGGCCCCCGGGGTTACCGACCCGCGGCCAGGGGCCATCCCTCCGTCATCGTCCACTGGTATCCACCCGCCGCGCCGGTGGCGTCCGCGCGGCTGCGCCCCTGTGAATACCGCCTGCCCGTCAACCCCCGGCTGGCGGGCATCAAGCATCTCAACCGCCTCGACCAGGTGCTGGCCGCCACGGAGCTGGCGGAGGGGGAGCAGGGCCTTTTGATGGATGTCGACGACCGGGTGATCGAAGCCCTGAGTCACAACCTGTTCGCCCTGATCGACGGCCAGTGGCGGACACCGCGCCTCGATCGCTGCGGTGTCGCCGGGGTGATGCGTCGCTATCTGCTCGATACCCTGCTGGGGGAGGAAAGGGCGGTGGAGTCCACCCTTACCCTGGCGCAATTGGCGGACGCCGACGAGATGTTCATCTGCAATGCCGTTGCCGGCATCGTGCCCGTGGCCGCCATCGTGGGGGTGGCGAATTGGCGCTCCCACCCACGCAGCGACGGGTTGCGCCGTCGCCTGGCCGAGAGGTTGCCGTGTTTCGCCCAGTAGCGGTGGGGGCCCTGCTTGCGGCTATCCTGGTGGCGGCGACATTTGCCGGCTTTCGCTGGTGGATGGATGCCAGCCTCCATCGCCCCCTGGCATTTCCGGGTGAAACCTACACCCTGATGGTGGAGCGGGGCAGTTCCCTGTCGGCCCTGGCCCGGCGCCTCGCGGGGGAGGGCCTGACCCCGGGCCCCCTGCCGCTCCAGATCCACGCCCGCCTGGCGGTCGACGGCACCATCCACGCCGGCGAATACCGCATCGAGCGCGGTGAAACCCTGCTGGATCTGGTGGACAAGCTGCTGCGGGGGGACGTCATCCTCCACCGCGTCACCTTTCCAGAGGGCCGCACCCTCGACCAGTGGCTCGCCATCCTGGCCGCCCATCCCATTCTCGGCGCCCAGCCCCCCCCGAGCAGCGAGGCCGTCGCCGCCATCTTCGGCGATGGCGATATCCTGGCGCCGCCGCCCGGGGACGACCTGGTCCTCGGCAGGGCGAGCGGGGAAGCGCCGGAGGGCTGGTTTTTCCCCGACACCTACAGCTTTCCCCGGGACCGCCCGGCCATCGAAATCCTTCGCGAGGCCCACGTGCGGATGAAGCGCATCCTCGCCGAGGAGTGGCGGGCGAGGGCGCCGGACCTGCCCATCGAGACCCCCTACGAAGCACTGATCCTGGCATCCATTGTCGAGAAGGAAACCGGCGTCGCCGCCGAGCGGGGCCAGATTGCCGGGGTGTTCACCCGCCGCCTCGACCTGGGCATGCGCCTGCAGACCGATCCCACGGTGATCTACGGCCTTGGCGAGCGCTTCCAGGGCAATCTGACCCGCGAGCACCTCGGCGAGGATACCGCCTACAATACCTACCGCATCGATGGCCTGCCCCCCACGCCCATAGCCAATCCCGGCCGCGAAGCCATCCGCGCGGCCCTCAATCCGGAGCCCGGCTCGGCGCTGTACTTCGTCGCCCGGGGGGATGGCAGCCACCAGTTTTCCGATACCCTGGCCGATCACCAGAAGGCTGTCAGGGAATATCAGCTCAAGCGGCGTCAGGATTACCGATCCTCTCCCGCACCCGCCACCAAGGAGCCATGATGTCCGGACGATTCATCACCCTGGAAGGGGGGGAAGGCGTCGGCAAGACCACCAACCGGCAATTCATCGAGGCCTGGCTGGGGGCCCGGGGCATTCCCGTGGTCGCTACCCGGGAGCCCGGGGGCACACCCTACGCGGAGAAGATTCGCGGCCTGTTGCTCGATCACCAGGCGGAGGCCGTCGACCCCATGGCGGAACTGTTGCTGATTTTTGCCGCCCGCGCCCAGCACCTGGCGGGGGTGATCCGCCCGGCCCTGGCCCGGGGCGCCTGGGTGCTGTGCGACCGCTTCACCGACGCCACCTACGCCTACCAGGGGGGTGGCCGTCAGCTCGGCATGGCGCCCATCGCCGCGCTGGAGACCCTGGTGCAGGGCAGCCTGCGCCCGGACCTCACCCTGGTGCTGGATATCGACCCCGCCGTCGGCATGTCCCGCGCCGGAGAGCGCGGCGAACTCGACCGCTTCGAGGTGGAGAAACTGGCGTTCTTTGACCGGGTTCGCGACACCTACCTGGCGCTGGCGGCGGCCAATCCCGGGCGCTACCGGGTGGTCGATGCGGCCTTGCCCCTGCCGGAGGTGCAGCGTCACATCGCCGCTGCCCTGGAGACGCTGCTGTGACCCCCGGGCAGCCACTGCCCTGGCAGCAGGGGCTGTGGGCGAGCCTCACCAGCCAGATCGACCTCGACCGTCTTCCCCACGCCCTGCTGCTGAGCGGGCCCGCCGGCATCGGCAAGAAACACCTGGCCCTGAGCCTCGCCCAGCGGCTGCTGTGCGCCACGCCTCTGGCGGGCAAGGCCTGCGGTCAGTGTCGGCAATGTCTGCTGATGGCCGCGGGCAGTCACCCGGACTTTCTCCTGGTGGAACCCGAGGAGGCGGGCAAGGTGATCAAGATCGACGAGATTCGGGCGTTGGCGGATTTCGCGGTGAAAACTGCCTCCCAGGGCGGCTGGCGGGTGATGGTGATCTGCCCCGCCGAGGCGATGAACATCAACGCCGCCAATGCCTTCCTGAAAACCCTGGAGGAGCCGGGTCGCCAGGTGTCGATCCTGCTGGTCAGTCACCAGGCGAGCGCGGTACTGCCCACCCTCCGCAGCCGCTGCCGCATCGTCCCCCTGGCGGAGCCGCCCCGGGCCAGCGCCCGCGACTGGTTGCGGGGTCAGGCCCCCCCCGATGGGGAGGTGGAGGCTGCCCTCGACCAGGCCGGGGGGCGGCCCCTTCTGGCACTGCGCTTTCTCGACCCGGAGGTGCGGAAGCAGTTGCGCCGCTTCGAGGGTGCGCTCGGCGCCCTGGAGGACGGTACCCTGTCGGCCCTCGATGCCGCCCGTGAACTCCAGGATCTGCCGGGCCGCGACCTGGTCGGCTGGTTGCAGCACCGCGTCTACCGGCGCCTGCGGGACGCCGAACTGGTGGCCAGCCCGCGCGCGTGGCGGTTTTTCCGCTTCCTCGATCGCCTCACCCTGGTCCGGCAGCGCCTGTTCGGCACCGCCAATCCCAACCCCCAGCTGCTGTGGGAGGAGGTTTTAATGGATTGGAGGTCGGTGTTAGACTTCGATCGGCGACACTCAACGCAGATCGACGGGAGACAGTAGGGCATGGATATTTCAGGTGGTGGGCTGCGCCACGGCATTCTCACGTTGAGCATCCCCGACGTCGACGAGCTCTATGCCTGCTACATGCCGTTCATTCAGGGTGGCGGTATTTTCATCCCCACCAGCAAGCCCTTCGTGCTGGGGGATGAGGTGTTCGTGCTGCTCGACCTTTACTCCGAGGCGGACAAGATCCCCCTCGCCGGCAAGGTGGTGTGGATCACCCCCGCCGGCGTGGTCACCAGCCGCAAGCAGGGCATCGGCATCCAGCTCAACAGCGATGCGGCCCCTGTGGTCCACAAGATCGAAAACCAGCTCGCGGGCCTGCTCACCACCGACCGCCTCACCCACAGCCTCTGATAGCTTCCGTGCTGATCGACTCCCACTGCCACCTCGACCGGATCGATCTTGCCCGCGCCGGCCGTGATCTCGATGGTCTGCTCGACGCCGCCAGAGCGCGGGGCGTCGGCGCCTTTCTCACCGTGGGGGTTGATCTCGAATCGTCCCGGGGGCTCGTGGAGCTCGCCGGGCGATACCGGGATGTCTTTGTCTCGGTGGGTGCCCACCCGCTTCAGGAGGGGGAACTGCCGGTGCCGGCGGTGGAGCAACTGGTGGATCTCGGCCGCCACGCTCGGGTGGTGGCCATCGGCGAGACCGGCCTCGACAATCATTACTCCGCGGATACCGCCGGCTGGCAGCGGGAGAGTTTCATCAATCACCTGGAAGCGGCCCGGGTGCTGGCCAAGCCGGTCATCGTCCACACCCGGGAAGCCCGCGACGAGACCCTCGATCTGCTCAAGCACCACGCCTGCCGGGACAGTGGCGGGGTGCTGCACTGCTTCACCGAATCCTGGGAGATGGCCAGGGCGGCCATCGACATGAATTTTCACATTTCCTTTTCCGGCATCATCACCTTTCGCAACGCCGAGGCATTGCGGGAGGTGGTCAAAAAGGTACCCCTCGATCGCCTGCTGGTGGAGACCGATGCCCCCTGGCTCGCCCCGGTGCCCCACCGCGGGCGCCAGAACGAGCCCGCCTTCGTGGTGGAGGTGGCCGCCGAGGTGGCGAAGCTCAAGGGCCTGCCCCTGGAAGAACTGTCCGCCATCACCACCGCCAACTGCCGCCGCCTGTTTCGCCTGCCGGGTTGAGGGGGTAGAATCCCGGCTCCTTTCACCATCCGGGGGATCCATGGATAAGCCCGCCGCAGAGCGTATCGTCGTCCGCACCTTTCCGGTCGGCCCCCTGCAGTGCAACTGCTCGATCATCGGTGACACCCTCACCGGCCAGGCGCTGCTGGTGGATCCGGGCGGCGATGCCGACCTTATTCTCAATGAACTCGACGCCCTGGGTCTTCGGGTGGTCGCCATCATCCACACCCACGCCCACCTCGACCACATCCTTGCCGCGGGGGAGATCAAGAGAGCCACCGGCGCGCCGATCCATCTCCACGAGGGGGATCTGTTCCTGTGGGAGGGCGTCGAGGAGCAGTGCCGGCGTTTTGGCCTGCCGTCCGTCAGGCTGCCCCGGCCCGACCATTTCCTTCAGGACGACCAGGATCTCGGCTGCTGCGGTGGCGTCGCCCTGCACACCCCGGGGCATACCCCCGGGTCCATCAGTTTCTGGTTCGACGACTGCAAGACCCTGGTGGCGGGGGACACCCTGTTTCGTGGCAGCATTGGCCGCACCGACCTGTGGGGCGGCAACTTCGAGCAGATCGTCAGCTCCATCCGCGATCGCCTCTACACCCTGGACGACGACGCCCTGGTGATCACCGGGCACGGGCCCAGCACCCGTATCGGCGCCGAAAAGGAAACCAACATGTTCGTTCGCGCCTGAGGGCTGGATCATGGAGCAACAGATCATCGCCATGCTGGAACTGCAGGACGGCATGAACACCAAGGTACACCCCGACTGGCGCAACCAGGGTTATGCCTGGCACCGGGCCATCTGGGTGGAGTGCGCGGAGCTCATGGAGCACCACGGCTGGAAGTGGTGGAAGAAGCAGTCCCCCGACCGGGACCAGGTGATCCTGGAGCTGGTCGATATCTGGCACTTTGGCCTCAGCATCCTGCTGCTCGAAGGCCGCTCCAGGGCGGACATCGCCGCCACCGTGGCCGCCGCCATCGACGCCGCCCCCGAGGCCGGGGACTTCCTGGCGGATGTGGAGCGCTTTACCCTCGCCACCCTGGCCAACCGGCGCTTCGAGGTGTCGCTGTTCGCCACCCTGATGAAGGGCGTGGGGCTCGACTTCGATGACCTCTACGCCCGCTACGCGGGCAAGAACGTCCTCAACCTGTTCCGCCAGGACCAGGGCTACCAGAGCGGCGGTTATCGCAAGACCTGGCAGGGCAGGGAGGACAATGAGCACCTGATGGAGATCCTCAACGAGCTCGACCGCGCCAGCCACAGCTTCCGGGACGATCTCTACCGCTCACTGGAGCTGCGCTACCGGATTTCGGACGACACCTGACCTCGAGCCCCGGGCGGACGGCGGATTCCCACCCCCGCGCCGCCGGGGGTGAAAAACCCCCTCGTTTCCGTATAATGCGGGGCCCTAACCCATCAACCTCCCTACAACGACGCGGAGAGAGCCTGTGAAAGCACCTGTACGTGTTGCCGTGACTGGCGCGGCCGGACAAATCAGTTATTCCCTTCTGTTCAGAATCGCGGCTGGCGAAATGCTTGGCCCCGACCAGCCGGTCATCCTGCAAATGCTCGAAATCACCCCCGCGCTCGAGGCTCTCAACGGTGTCGCGATGGAGCTCGACGACTGCGCCTTCCCGCTGCTGGCGGGCATGGTACAAACCGACGACGCCAATGTCGCCTTCAAGGACGCCGACTACGCCCTGCTGGTGGGCGCCCGTCCCCGGGGCCCCGGCATGGAGCGCAAGGACCTGCTGGAAGCCAACGCCGCCATCTTCTCGGTGCAGGGTAAGGCCATCAACGACAACGCCAGCCGCAACATCAAGGTGCTGGTGGTGGGCAACCCGGCCAACACCAACGCCCTGATTGCCCAGCGCAACGCGCCGGATCTCGATCCCCGCCAGTTCACCGCCATGACCCGTCTGGACCACAACCGCGCCCTGACCCAGCTGGCGCAGAAAACCGGCACCAGCATCAACGACGTTACCAACATGACCATCTGGGGCAACCACTCCTCCACCCAGTACCCCGACATTCACCACGCCAAGGTGAAGGGCCAGGCCGCCATCGGCATGGTGGAGCAGGACTGGTACGAAGGCACCTTCATCCCCGATGTCCAGCAGCGCGGCGCCGCCATCATCAAGGCCCGCGGTGCCTCCTCCGCCGCCTCCGCCGCCAACGCCGCCATCGGCCACATGCGCACCTGGGCCCTCGGTTCCCCCGACGGTGACTGGGTCAGCATGGGGGTCTACTCCGACGGCAGCTACGGTATCCAGCAGGGCCTGATCTACTCCTTCCCCTGCGTGTGCAAGGGCGGCGACTGGCAGATCGTCCAGGGCCTCGAGATCAACGACTTCTCCCGGGCGCGGATGACCGCCACCGAGACCGAGCTGGCCGAGGAGAGGGACGCCGTGAGCCACCTGCTGCCCTGACAGCCAGGTTGCGACAAAAAAAGCCCCCGCGACCCGGGGGCTTTTTTGTGGGCGCCATCAGCTGAACAGGCGGCCAATCAGCACCGGTATGGCGGTTTCGACACGGAGGATACGGGGGCCGAGGGTGACGGCCTCGAACCCGCACTGGACCAGCTTGTCCACCTCGTAGGAGATGAAGCCCCCCTCCGGCCCTATGGCCAGGGTGAGGGGCGCGTCCCAGGCGATGGGGCAGGGCGCGTCGCCGTAGGGGTGGGCCACCAGGGCCCGGGTGCCCGCCACGATGGCGGGCAGTTCATCCTCCACGAAGGGTTTGAAACGCTTGTGCAGGTACACCCTTGGCGGGCGGGTATCGCCGCCCTGTTCGAGACCCAGGCGCAGTTGCTCGCCGACGGCGGTGTCCTCCAGCCAGGGGGTCTGCCAGTAGCTCTTTTCCACCCTGAAGCTGTTGACCAGGTGCAACTGGTCGACGCCGAGGGTGGCGACGGTCTGCAGGATACGGCGCAGCATCTTGGGGCGGGGCAGGGCCAGGATCAGGGTCAGGGGCCTTGAGGGTGGCGGGGCGCGGTCGAGTTGAACCTCGATCTCGATGCCCGCCGGGCCGTCACCGATAACCCGCCCGGTGCCGAGCAATCCCCCGATTTCACCGACCTTGAGGCTGTCCCCGGGCTTGACGGCGAGGTACTGGCGGAGGTGATCCCGCCTCGCGCCCCGCACCCGCACCCGGCCGTTGGTGTCCCGCTCGCTGGGGTCGAATAAGAGAAAATTCACGGTGTGTCCGGCGGCCTTGAGGCTGGCAAATCTAGCACAGTTCGGCCTGGCCGACGGTGTCGGCCAGGGTGGGTTTCAGTGCTCCCCGTCGAGCAGGCCGGCCAGCACCCGCAGGGCGTCGATCTCGGTGAAGATGCCGGCGAGCTCCCCCTGATTGAGGACGATCACCGTCCCCACGTGGCGCTCGGCCATCAATGCCACCACCCGGTGGAGGGGGTCGGCGATGTCCGCCGCAAAGGTGCGGGCAGGGGCGATGTCGCTCACCAGCATCTCCTCCTCCTCGCTGATGGGGTGGGCGGGAAGGGTAAAGCGCTCGATATCCCGGGCTGAAATCACCGATTCCACCAGGGTGCCGGCCATCACCGGCAGATGGTTCACCCCGAGACGGTGCATCAGCGACTGCGCCTGGGTCAGGGTGGCATCGATGGCAATGGTGGTGGGGGAGGGGGTCATCACGTCCCCCAGGGTCAGCGTCGGGATTGGTTTCATGGCGATCCTGGGTCCTGTCATCACGAATCGAACGGGACAATTCTGGTGTACCAGGCCTGTCCCCGCAAGGCGGCTCCCCGTCGATGGCGACGTGCCTTGCCGGGGGGCCTGACGCCTGACGCAAAAGGCAGGCGCCAGGCCTGCCTTTTGTGTGACGATGTACCCCGGTGGCGCTAGTCCGCCTTCTTCAAGGAGGCCTTGAAGGCCTTGGCTTCCTCGTCCGTCATCGGGGCGAAGGTGCCGAGGCCGCAGCTGCCGCCGGGATAGTAGCCGCCGCCGTAGGTCTCCAGCACGGTGACGACATCCAGGCTGCACAGCTGGCTGATGGAGGTCTTGTACATGATGGGTTTGTTGCGGTTGAGGCCCGGGCAGCTGTTGGGCAAGGTGTTCAGGTAGTTTTTCTTGCCCTGCATCTTGAACAGCAGGTGCTGCTTGTCCAGCACTTCAATGCTGTCGATCCGGGTGATGGGGATGCATTTCTCGGCCTCGGCGGCGCTCTCCTCGGCCCTGGCGAAGCCGGCGGCGAGGAGCGTGCCGAGGATGGCGGTGACGGCTAATCGGTAAAAAGAACGCATGACATTCTCCTTGGCGAAGGGGTAACGGACAGGGCCCTCTCTCGGGGGCTGATTCTATGGACAACTTGGGGGGCTTATTGCTCCACCCGGCGTGAAATTCCCTGGTGGGCACTCAGGTGGTGGATGGCACGTCATTGAAAATGGCGTCCCCGGCAGGATTCGAACCTGCGACCTGCCCCTTAGGAGGGGGCCGCGCTATCCAGCTGCGCCACGGGGACGGAATAGGTCACTCGTTTACAGGGCGGGGATTCTAGTCCCATGGACGGGCCATGTAAAACCCGTTGTCCGCTCCCCTTGGGACGCGCGGCCCCATGGGGGGCGCCAGTGGTGGCGGCGCGCCTTTCCCGGCGTCGGTGAATTTGCTATAACCTCGCCATGCCCCAGCCGTTGCGAGATCGATAACAACCCATGGCACGCCTGATAGTCTTTGTCGCCGTTTTTCTTTTCCCCGCCCTGGCCACGAGTGCGCCCTTCCCCCGCCCGGCCGAGCTCCAGACGGAGGTGAATTTCTGGGTGCGCATCTATTCCGAGGTGGATACCAACAGCGGCCTGCTGCACGATCCCTGGAACCTCGGGGTGGTGTATGAGCGCCTGGCGCTCCCCGCCCACGCCAGCAATGCCGAGCGCCAGCGCCTGATCGATCGGGGCAAGGCCCGCTACCAGGCGGCGTTGCGCCAGCTGGCGGCGGGCAAGCGGGCGAATCTGAGCGCCGAGGAGCGCAATGCCCTGAACGCCTGGCCCAAGGGCACCTCCTCGGAGCGCTTTCGCCAGGCCGCGGGCGAGGTGCGTTTCCAGCTGGGCCAGTCGGACCGCTTCAAGGCGGGCCTGATCCGCTCCGGGCAATGGCGGGCCCATATTCGCCAGACCCTCGCGCAGTTCGGCCTGCCCGAGGAGCTCGACGTGCTGCCCCATGTGGAATCGTCGTTCAACCCTTCGGCCTATTCGAAGGTGGCGGCGGCGGGGATGTGGCAGTTCATGCCGGCCACCGCCCGCCAGTACATGACCGTCGATCACCTTATGGACGAGCGCATGGATCCCTACGTCTCGACCCGCGCCGCCGCCCAGCTGCTCAAGACCAACCTGCGCATCACCGGTACCTGGCCGTTGGCGCTCACGGCCTACAACCACGGCGCGGGGGGTATCAGCCGAGCGGCCAAGGCCATGGGGACCACCGACATTGCCACCCTGGTGCGCCACTATCGGGGGCCGGCCTTTGGTTTTGCCTCCCGCAACTTCTATGTGTCGTTTCTCGCCGCCCTGGAGGTGGACCGCAACGCCGAGAAGTACTTCGGCCCGGTGGCCATGGCCAAGCCCATCGACTACGACAGGGTCACCCTCGATCAGTACGTCCATGCCGCCACCCTGGCCCGGGCCCTCGGCACCGGTGTCGACACCCTGCGCAGCTACAATCCCGCCCTGCTGGACCCGATCTGGCAGGGTGAGAAGCGGATTCCGAAAGGCTTTCAAGTGAAGTTTCCCCGGGATCAGCTGAAAGAGCCCCTCGCCCAGGCCATCGCCGCCATCCCCGCCGACCAGCGCTTTGCCCAGCAGCAGCCCGACGTGCTGCACCGCATCGCCCGGGGGGAGACCCTGTCCCATATCGCCCGGCGCTACGGTGTCGGCGTCAAGGAGTTGATGGCCATCAACGGCCTGCGGGGCCACAACATCCGCGCGGGCCAGACCCTGCGCTTGCCGGGTCGCGCGGGTGTCGACGGGGGAGCGGCGGTGGCAGGTCGCGCCGGCGGCAGTGGTGCCCGGGACGCGGGCAGTGGCATCTACGTGATCCAGCCCGGGGATTCCCTCTGGGGTATCGCCCGGCGCTTCAACCGCACCGAGAAGGAACTGGTGGCCTGGAACGGCCTCAGCAACAAGCACCGCATCATGCCGGGGGATACCCTCAAGGTGGCGCGGAACGACCTCTAGGTTTCTCGCTCCACAAGCCGATCCCGGGCGGCATTGATCTTGGCGGCCAGGTAGTCGTTGCCGCCCCGGTCCGGGTGGAGTTTCTGAATCAACCGCTTGTGGGCGCGCAGTATCTCCTCCCGGCTGGCGCCGGGCTCGAGCCCCAGGATCCGCAGGGCCTCGTCGGTTCCCATCACCTGTTCAGTGGTCCCGGTCCCTTCCCGGTTGGAGTCCCCACCCAGCCCTGAAAAGCCGCGCCGTGCCAGATAGGCGCGCAGCAACATGGCGGACTGAAAATCCTCCCTGCGGAAAAAATCCAGCTGGGCGCGCAGTTGCTGCTCGTCGAGGCTGGCGATCATGGCGCCGGCGTGGGGGCCGCTGAAGAGGACGCCATCCATCTCGCCGGTGGCGAGATTGACGGTCAGCTCCATCCCCCGGGTGCGGATGCGGGAGGGCCCGCCGGTCCTGCCCTGCCAGAGGCGGAGCAGGGGCAGGGCGCGAAGGCCGAGACTGAGCATCACCTTGATCAATGGAATGGCGGCGGCGATGGCGGCGCCCACCCAGTGCATCCGCCCCGAGGCCACCAGCACCACGGCGATGATCAGCAGCAGGGCCGACCCCCACACCCAGAGGGTGCGCTTGCGCTGCTCCGGCGAGCGGGTCTTGAGGTGCTGCCATCCGTACCAGAAGGCGAGGATGATCAGCACCAGCAACAGGATTCTCGGCATCGCGGCTGGCTCTGTGGTGGCGGAAGTCAGGAGTGTGCAAAACCCCGCCGCCCGGTGCAAGGCGCCCTGCTCCCCGCAGGCGCGTCCCCCGACAGGGCGGTTGCCTCAGCCGATATGGCGCATCAGCATGGCGTACTGACTGTTTTCGCCACCGTTCACCTGGCGGGGCAGGGGGATGCGCACCACATGGCCGGAACCGGGGGCGGCGCCCACGGCGATACCGTCGCGGTTCTCGATGGCTTCGAGGGCAAAGGTGAGGTTGCCCTCCGGGGTGATCAGCTCCAGGGTGTCGCCGGTCTCGAAGCGGTTCTTGACCTCGATGGTGGCCCAGCCCCGCTCGCCGTCGATCTCCCTGACCTCCCCGACAAACTGCTGGTTGGGATTGGTGGACACCCCGCGCTCGTAGTTCTGGTAGTGCTCCGGCACATGGCGGCGGTAGAAGCCCTCGGTGTAGCCCCGGTTGGCCAGGTGGTCGAGCTGGGCCATGAGTTCCATGTCGAAGGCGCGGCCCGCGGCGGCCTCGTCGATGGCGCGGCGGTACACCTGGGCGGTGCGCGCCACATAGTAGTGGGACTTGGTGCGGCCCTCGATCTTCAGGGAGTGGATGCCCATGGCCAGCAGTTGCGGCACGTGCTGCACGGCGCGCAGGTCCTTGGAGTTCATGATGTAGGTGCCGTGCTCGTCCTCGTAGGCGGGCATCAGCTCCCCCGGGCGGTTCTGTTCCTGGAGCAGGAAGATGGGCGCCTCGTCGCCGCCCCGGTCGTCCATGTTGCCCTCGATGCGCGGGGCGCTGTCCGGGGTCCAGATCTGGGCGGCCTGGACCGCGGCACTTACCGGCACGATGTCGCCGGTCTCGGTTTCCCGGGCCTCGTGGGCATCGTACTTCCAGCGGCAGGCGTTGGTGCAGGCGCCCTGGTTGGGGTCGCGGTGATTCATGTAGCCGGACAGCAGGCAGCGTCCGGAGTAGGCGATGCACAGGGCGCCGTGGACGAAGACCTCGATCTCCATGTCGGGGCACTCCTCGCGAATCTCGCCGATCTCCTCAAGGGACAGCTCCCGGGAGAGGATGACCCGCTTGACCCCCTGCCTCCCCCAGAATTTCACCGTGGCGTAGTTCACCGCGTTGGCCTGCACCGACAGGTGGATCGGCATCTCCGGCCATTTCTCCCGCACCAGCATGATCAGCCCCGGGTCCGCCATGATCAGGGCGTCCGGTTGCATGGCGATCACCGCCTCCATGTCCCGCAGGTAGGTTTTCACCTTATTGTTGTGGGGGGAGATATTGCTGGCGATGTAGAACTGCTTGCCCTGGGCGTGGGCCTCGGCCACGGCGTCGGCCATGATGTCGAGGTGGTTGAACTCGTTGTTGCGCACCCTGAGGCTGTAGCGGGGCTGTCCGGCGTAGACGGCGTCGGCGCCATAGGCAAAGGCGTAGCGCATGTTCTTCGCTGTCCCGGCGGGGGACAGCAGCTCGGGTTTGAACGGCTGGGGCATGGGGTCTCCTGGCACCCGCTTGCAGGGCGGGGCTGGTGATGCGTGGGGCCGGGATTCTAGCCTGTTTGGTCAAAAGATGCACAGCGGGCGTGGCATCTTCCGAGGCCCCGGCCCCGGGATGATCGCTTTCAGCGGGCCGCCATCAGGGGCGGGTGCCGGCGAACAGCGGGTTGAGTTCGTCATCGCTGGCGGCGAGTACCCGTTCCAGCCAGTGGTGGTAGTGTTGCAGGCCCACCTCGTTGCGGCCAAATTGCACCCGGGGCAGCAGCCCCGACGACAACACCCGCTGTTGCTTGCGGGACATGGGCAGGTCCTCCTCCCCTACCACCCGCTGGATGAAGTCGACGAATTCCCGCACGGTGGGCTCGCTGTCGGGGCCTGGGCGCTGTTCGGTCAGAAAGGTCTGGATGGTGACTGAGCTCTCCGGGGTGTCCCCCGGGATGATCTGGGAGATCACCATCACCCGCTCGCCGGCCATGAAGCAGTTGAGGGAGACATTGGGAAAGAGGATCCACTCCCCGAACAGCAGGCTGTGCATGGGCCAGTCGGCCTCCGGCAGTTGTTTGAGGCCAAGCAGATCGTCTTGCTCCACCGTATTGGCGGACATCAACCCCAGCCGCTGGTGGGGGCCGTGGAAATAGTATTGGGCCAGGTTGCTGATGGCGGGCCCGAAGGTGTTTCGGTGCAGCACCGGCAGGTGATAGAAGTCCATGTGGGCATCGAAGGCCAGCTTCCAATTCGCGCCGGGCAGGCTGCACTGGTGGTAGGGCCGCCAGTTGCCGAGGTCAAAGCCCGCCAGTAGATGGTCGACATCGTGGAGAAAGCCGCTGATGTCCAGGGTGGAGGCGGGGTTCAGCACCACCCAGATCAGCCCGGCGCTCTCCAGGGAGGGAAGGGCCACCAGGTCGAGGGTTCGTTTGTCCACCTCTCCGTAGCACTCGGCGGAGGCGATCCCCATCAGCCGACCCTCGCCGGTGAAGGTCCAGCCGTGATAGGGGCAGGTGAAGCGGGCCGCGCAGCCGGTGCCCTCGGCCAGCTGGCTGCCCCTGTGGGTGCAACTGTTGACGAAGGCCCGCACCTGGCGATCGGCGCCGCGCACCAGCAGCACCGGGATGCCGGCCACCTCCAGGGCCTTGTAGCAGCCGGGGTCGGGGAGTTCGCAGCTCGCCGCCAGCATCAATGGCAGGCGGCGAAACAGCCCGGCCTTTTCCCGCTCGAAGCGGTCCGGGTCCCCGTAGATGGCGGCGTCGACGGTGAGGATGTCCGGCGCCAGGTCGATGGTGCGGTGCTCCAGGTGATGGAGCATGTCCCGGGCGGTGCGGACCAGGGTCTGGCGGTGGCGGTGGTTCATGGTGGCGATCCTCGATGGGCGGCATGCCGCTTTATTTATAACTATGTTTTATAAAAATACAACCCCTCCACGACCCCCGTCGGTTACCATGGGGGCCTTCGTCAAACTGTTTGGGAGGATGCTCCGTGCCCCGTGTGGTCAATCACGATGAACGCCGCCAGCAGGTGGCCCGCGTCGCCCGGGATCTGATCCTGCGCCAGGGTATCGAGCGGGTGACGGTGCGGGAGATCGCCACCCTGGCGGGTTACAGCACCGCGGTGGTGTCCCATTATTTTCGCGACAAGAAGGAGCTGATGTTTCTGGTGTTCACCGACACCCAGCGCCGGGCCGAGGCGCGCTTCCGGCGCGCCATCGATGCCGGTCTCCCCGTGCTCGAAGGGCTGGAGTCACTGTTGCCCCGGGACGACGAGAGCCGGGATTTCTGGCGGGTATGGTTTGCGTTCTGGAGCATGACCCTGACCCATGAGGATTTTCGCCGCGAGCAGGTGGTGCAGGCGCGCAGAACGGTGGACATGATCGCCGAGCTGCTGGGCCGGGCGGGGCTCGCGGCCGCCACCGCCGAGGCCCGGCTGGTGCAGTGCCAGCGCCTGTTCGCGCTGGTCAGCGGCATCGCCACCCAGGCCACCCACGATCCCCGGCAGTGGCCCCTGCGGCGCCAGCGGGCGATCCTCAAGGCGGAACTGGAGAGCCTGGGTTGACCCGTCCCCAGGGGTTGTTTTTAATTGTGACGGTGTTATAAATAAAACGGCGCCGACAGGGCCGCCATCCCGCCACCCTTGCCACCGATGACAGAGACGCCATGAAACCCGACGCCGCAGCCGCCATTGCCGAGCAGATCCGCTACGAACAGGAGCGGGACCATTACCCGGAGGGCTTCCCCCCGCTGCCGGAGATTCCCGGCGGCCGCTACATCAGCGACGAATTCCACCAGTTGGAGATGGATCACCTGTGGCGCAAGACCTGGCTGTGCGCCGTCCGCGCCGACGAGATCGAGTCCCCGGGCAGCCACAAGCTGTTCAAGCGGCTGGGGGTGTCGGTGGTCATCGTGCGGGGCAAGGATGAGCGGATTCGCGCCTTCCACAACACCTGCCGCCATCGCGGCGCGCCCTTGGTGGAGGGTGACGGCAAGCGCAATGTGCTGATGTGCCGCTATCACCTGTGGAGCTACGATCTGGAGGGCCGCTTGATCAATGTGCCGGAGGAGCATGACTTCGGCGATCTGGACAAGTGCCAGCGGGGCCTGTTGCCGGTGCGCTGCGAGCTGTGGGATGGCTGGGTGTTCATCAATCTCGACGACCAGGCGCCGCCCCTGGCGGAGCACCTCGCCGCCATCGGCGAGGATCTGAAACCCCTTGGCATGGCGCATCTGCGGGTCAAGGGGCGTCTGCACTATCGCATCCCCTGCAACTGGAAGGCGGCCCTGGATGCCTTCCTTGAGGCCTACCACGTCAAGGCCATCCACCAGGACACCGTCGCCAAGCTGCTCGACGCCAAGGGCACCGCCATCGGCCTGTACCCCGGCGGCCATTCCCGGATGGCCCTGCCCAAGCTGTTCAACCAGTCCGGCGGCACCTGGGGCACGGACGCCGCGGCCTACGATATCCCCTCGGTGCCCCAGGTGTTTCGCGCCAACAATGTGGCGTTCGGGGTGTTTCCCAATTTTGTTGCCCCGTTCGACTCCGCCGGCTTTCCCTTTGTGCTGTTCTGGCCCGACGGCAAGGGTGCCTGCGAGTGCGAGCTGATTTTCGTTGGCGCCGGCGACCCGGCCGAGACGGCGGAGAATTCCGATTACTGGCAGACCTTTGTTGCCAATTACGACAGGATCCAGCGGGAGGATTTCCAGTTTCTCGCCGGGATTCAGGAATCTCTCGAATCCGGCGCCTTCACCGGCATGGTGCTCAGCTATCAGGAGCGGCGCATCTATTGGCTGCACGAGGAGATCGATCGCCGCATCGGTATCGAGCGTATCCCGGCGGCGTTGCGGGTCACCCAGTTGCTCGGCCCCTTTGCGCTGTCGTAGGGAGGAGAGGGTGGTGCCCGGAGACCTCGGTCGGCCTCCGGGCACGGGCGGTCAGCGGCGGTCTTCCAGGTAGTCGTTGATGACCTCGTGGAAGCGTCGAACCCGGGTTTCCTGGTCGGCCAGGTAGCAATCCTCGAAGGCCATCGAGCGCAGGCCCCTCTGCATGGTTTCCGCCAGGGACAGATCCTGGGAGAGGAAATCCCCCTGGTCGAGGGCCGCTTCATAGTCGGCGAAGTCGTCGGTTTCGTGTTCCGCTTCCTCGATGGGCCGCATGCCGTACAGGGTGGCCACTGCCTTGAGCCCCCGCACCCTGGGTACCAGATACCAGTAGTCGAAGGTGGACCAGTTGGGATCCTCGGCGTCGGGCTCGGTGCGGAAGACATGCAGGCCTTCCGGTGTGCCGGTGATGGTCAGGTTGGGGAAGCAGGTATGGTGCATCTGATCGGTGAGTTCATCGTCGGTCAGCCGGGCGTACAGGTCCCAGCCTCGCTCTGGCCCCAGCTTGCGCCGCGCCTGCTGTAGCGCCAGCCGCGCCTCCTGGGCTCGCCCCTGGTACTCGTCCGGGTTGATGTCCCATTGCCTCAGCACATCCGCCCACAGGGCTTGCACTTCATCCTTCACCGGATAGCGGCTGGATGGCTGCAATTTCTCGATCATGCGGTTGTGGCCGGTGGGGTACATCTCGAACAGGGTGGTCGAGTAGTGGTCGTCGATCATCGGCGCGAACTGGGGGTGAACCGTGGGAATATGGTACGCCTCGTTGAAGTTGTCCGACGCGAATTTCCAGTTGGTATTGACCCGCAGGGTGCGCCACACCACGCGGACATGGTCCTCCAGGCCGCGATTTCCCAGCAGGGTGGGAATAGGGTCCAGGTAGTCGAGGAGGGGTTTGGCATTGGGGTTGAAACTCCAGAAGACAAATCCGCCCCAGGTGTCGCAGGGCAGCTCCTTCAAGCGCAGCTTGCCGCAGGGGCTGCCCTGGGAGAAGTCCTCTTCGTCCTGAACCCATTCGAGTTCGCCGTCGATGCCCCATCGCCAGCCGTGGTAGGGACAGCTGAAAGCGCCCAGGCTGCCTTCTTCGGCGCCGCTCACCAGCTGGTTGCCGCGGTGCAGACACACGTTGTAGAAGGCGCGAATGCCTCCGTCCCGTTGCTTGACCATCAGCACCGATTCGTGGCGAAACCGGTGGACGATGTAGTCGCCAGGTTCCTGGAGTTGCGAGATTCGACCCCCGAGGTGCCAGATCTTCTTCCACATTTTCTCCCATTCACGATCGGCAAAGTCCTTGCTCCAGTAGCGGTCCCCGGTAATGGCATCGCCCCTTGCCCGGGGTGGCTCGGCAGCGGGGTGGGTGGGGTAGGTGGCGGTTTGGGCAATATCGGTCATTTTGGTGTTCATTGGTGTAACCCCTGAATTGCGGTTATTGGATCAACGGTCGTTGTGGATCTGGGTGAGGGAGTCGGGCAGGGGCATCCCTTTGCGGATGTAGTAGGTCTTGCACTTCCAGGCGTCGCCAGCCTTCACGCAGTCCATCTGGTAGCGCACATGAACGAGCACCTCGCCACCGTCCTTGGCCCGCCCCAGGCCCTGCACGTAGGCGGTCATCACCGCCTCGTCGCCACTGTAGGACTGGACGCGGAAGTTGCTGATGTAGTGCTGGTGGTCGCTCATGTCGGCGAACACCCCTTCATAGAACTGCCGGAACCGCTCCTTGCCCGGCATGGCCGGCAGGCCAATGTCGGAGAAATCCAGAACGGCGTCGTCCGTGAACAGGTCAAGCAGGGTATCCAGGTCGGTCAGCTTGTCCACCGCGTAGCAGTAGTCGGTCATCAGGTCCTGCAGGGCTATACGGTCCTCGACGGGTACTTTCATTCAGGTTCTCCTCCGGGTGGGTGGGGCTTGTTGGCCCCGCCATGGGTTTGGGCTGGGTCTTATTTAGAATTTAATTCTAAACCGGTGAAAAAGCTAGACCAATGCCGCAGGCTTGTCAACAGGATTTTGGTGTTGGCGGCAGGCGGCCCGCGCCGGGGCCCTGGTGGGGGGATGATCTTTGCGCTGGCAACGGCTGATCCCGGGGGTACACTATGGCCCGCCGCCGCGCGCGCAGCGGGGCGATCAACAGGAAAACAGTGGGATGACCATGGCCGAAGACTTAGCGGACTTTTCGTCGATATCCTGGGTGGACGGTGCGGATTGGGTGACGACCCCCAGCCAGCGCCGCAGCCGAGAGACCCTGCAGAAAATTCTAGTCACCGCTCGGGATTTGTTCGTGGGCCAGGGTTTCGAGGAAACCACCATCGCCGAAATTTCCCGCAGGTCCGGGGTGTCGGTGGGATCCATCTACAATCTGTTCGCCGACAAGCATTCGATTTTTCTGGCGCTGTACGAACATTACCGTACCGCCCGTGAAGCGCGGATTGCCGAGATGGTCCTGCTGCCCCGCTGGCAAAGCGCCACGGCCGTGGATGTGATTCGCTTCCATATCGAGATCGTGTTCAGCTCGTCCCGGGATGACGCGGGGTTTTTGCGCCTGGTGGAACGCCGGCGCGCCGTCGACGCCAATTTCCACCATACCCTGGCGAGGGCCGAGGAGACCTTCTGTCGGGCGATGCACGGGCTGTACAGCCACCACGGGAGCGCCTTCGATCACTCTGACCTGGAGACCGCGGTGCGCTATCTGCACTATGTCATTCGCGGCTCGGCGATCTGGTCGATCATGCCGCCGGAGCCGGACGACCCCTTTTTCAGCGTCGAGAGCCGGCGCTATCAGGAGGAAACCCTGCGCATGGCGTGCCGCTATATGGGTTGTGACGTCCCCAAGGGGGAGGTGGATTCGCGCCAGTGAATGCGCTGGTTGCCGTTGCCATCGGCCGGATACGACAGCGCCCCGCAAAGCGGGGCGCTGAAGAGCCTTTCGGCCGGCCCGGCCCCGCTGTTCAGCGGGCCGGGGGAGTGCATCCGATCAGGCGACGTCGACGATCAGCTCGGCGGCGATGCGCTTGCCGTCCTCCGCCGATTTCTGGAACGACGCGATCTGGTCGAAGTTCATGTAGCGGTAGATTTCCGCCGCCATGGAATCGATGGTTTTGGCGTATTCCAGGTATTCCTCCACCGTCGGCAGGCGACCGAGAATGCCCCCCACCGAGGCGAGTTCCGCCGAGGTGAGGTAGACATTGGCGCCGTCCCCGAGACGGTTGGGGAAGTTGCGGGTGGAGGTGGACAGCACGGTGGATTTGGGCGTGACCCGCGCCTGGTTGCCCATGCACAGGGAGCAGCCAGGCATTTCGGTGCGGGCGCCGGCCTTGCCGTAGATGCTGTAGTAGCCTTCTTCCATCAGGGTGTGCTCGTCCATGCGGGTGGGCGGGCAGATCCAGAAGCGGGTGGTGAGGGCCGGGGCCTTGGCCAGCAGCTTGCCGGCGGCGCGGAAGTGGCCGATGTTGGTCATGCAGGAGCCGAGGAACACTTCGTCCACCCTGTCGCCGGCCACGGAGGACAGCAGGCGGGCGTCGTCCGGGTCGTTGGGGGCGCAGACGATGGGCTCCTTCACCTCCGCCAGGTCGATCTCGATAACGGCGGCGTATTCGGCGTCCTTGTCGGCGGCCATGAGGCTCGGGTTGGCCAGCCACTCCTCCATCTTGCGCACCCGGCGCTCGATGGTGCGGGGGTCGCCATAGCCCTCGGCGATCATCCAGCGCAGCAGGGTGATATTGGAGCGCAGGTACTCCGCCACGGAGTCCTCCGACAGCTTGATGGTGCAGCCGGCGGCGGAGCGCTCGGCGGAGGCGTCGGAGAGCTCGAACGCCTGCTCCACGGTGAGGTGGTCGAGGCCTTCGATCTCCAGGATGCGGCCGGAGAAGATGTTCTTCTTGCCCTTCTTCTCGACGGTGAGCAGGCCTTCCTGGATGGCGTAGTAGGGGATGGCGTGCACCAGATCCCGCAGGGTGATGCCGGGCTGCATCTTGCCCTTGAAGCGCACCAGCACGGATTCCGGCATATCCAGGGGCATGACGCCGGTGGCGGCGGCAAAGGCGACGAGGCCCGAGCCGGCGGGGAAGGAGATGCCCATGGGGAAGCGGGTGTGGGAGTCGCCGCCGGTGCCCACGGTGTCGGGCAGCAGCATGCGGTTAAGCCAGCTGTGGATAATGCCGTCACCGGGGCGCAGGGAGACACCGCCACGGTTCTGGATGAAATCCGGCAGGGTGTGCTGGGTTTCGATATCCACGGGCTTGGGGTAGGCGGCGGTGTGGCAGAAGGACTGCATCACCAGGTCGGCGGAGAAGCCGAGGCAGGCCAGGTCCTTGAGCTCGTCCCGGGTCATGGGTCCGGTGGTGTCCTGGGAGCCCACGGTGGTCATGTGGGGCTCGCAGTAGGTACCGGGGCGCACGCCTTCCATGCCGCAGGCCTTGCCCACCATCTTCTGGGCCAGGGTAAAGCCCTTGCCGGAATCGGCGGGCTGCTCCGGGGTGCGGAACACGGTGCTGGGGGCGAGGCCCAGGGCTTCCCGGGCGCGCTTGGTGAGGCCGCGGCCGACGATCAGGTTGATGCGGCCGCCGGCGCGGACTTCGTCCAGCAGCACCTCGGACTTGAGGGCGAACTCAGAGAGTACCGTGCCGGACTCGTGGTCGGTGATCTTGCCGGCGTAGGGGAAGATGTCGATGATCTGGCCCTGGCCGATATCGTCCACGGGGGCTTCGAATACCAGGGCGCCGGAGTCTTCCATGGTGTTGTAGAAGATGGGGGCCACCTTGCCGCCGATGCAGATGCCGCCGGCGCGCTTGTTGGGCACCCCGGGCACGTCCTCGCCGAAGAACCACAGCACCGAGTTGGTGGCGGACTTGCGGGACGAGCCAGTGCCCACCACGTCGCCCACGAAGGCCACCTTGTAGCCGCGGGCATTGAGTTCCTCGATCTGCTTCATGGGGCCGACGGCGCCGGGCTCATCCGGGGTGATGCCATCCCGGGCCATCTTGTACATGGCGCGGGCATGGAGCGGGATATCGGGGCGCGACCAGGCGTCGGGCGCGGGGGAGAGGTCGTCGGTATTGGTTTCGCCGGTGACCTTGAACACGGCGGTGGTGATCTTCTCCGGCACCTCGGGGCGGGACAGGAACCACTCCGCCTCGGCCCAGGACTCGAGAACGGCCTTGGCATTGGCGTTGCCGGCCTTGGCCTTCTCCTCCACATCGTGGAAGGCGTCGAACATCAGCAGGGTGTGCTTGAGCTGCTCGGCGGCGAGGGCGCCCACCTCGGCGTCGTCCAGCAGGTTGACCAGGGTGGCGATGTTGTAGCCGCCGAGCATCATGCCGAGCAGTTCCACGGCCTTGGCGCGGCTGATCAGGGGAGAGCTGGCCTCGCCGGTGGTGATGGCGGTGAGAAAGCCTGCCTTCACATAGGCGGCGTCGTCGACCCCGGGGGGCACGCGATTGGTGATCAGGTCCAGCAGAAAGGTTTCCTCGCCGGCGGGCGGGTTCTTCAGCAGGTCCACCAATTGGGCGGTCCATTCAGCGGAGAGGGGCTTTGGGGGCACACCTTCGGCGGCGCGTTCTGCTACGTGTTGGCGGTAGGCTTCAAGCACGGAAATTTCCTCGTGTAGGTAGGGTTACCCGTTCCGGTGGTAGCCGAAAGCGGGACTATCGATGACACACATCGATGGGGGGCCGGCAAGCCCGGCGGGCATTTTACTGGAAACGGGGGGGGGACTCCATGGGGGGCAGGTTCAGGTTGCGCTTTGCGCTTTGCGCGTTGCAGGGTTCAGGTTGCAGGTTGCAGGTTGCAGGTTGCGAGCTCGAGAATTCCCCCATCAGGTCGTGGCTGTCAGCTGTGCACAGCGGCAATGTGGGCCTACTCACACGGATGATCGATGGTCGTTTCCGTCTCCTGCACTCACGTGAACCCTGAACCCTGAACCCTGAACCCTGAACCCTGAACCCTGAACCCTGAACCCTGAACCCTGAACCCTGAACCCTGCAACCCGACCCCCAACCCAGGCTAAAATCCCTGCCCCGCACCCCAACCGCCGCCGACGAGCCCAGAGAACGCCATGACCCAGTCCGCCCTTGACGAGATTCTCGCCTTTCTGCCCTGTGCCACCCCCGACGCCTGGCTGGCGGCGGCCCTCGACAATCAGCCACTGCTGCTGATCGATCACGCCAACTGCGAGAAAAAGGCGGCGAGCACCGCGCTGTCGCTGATGTACCGCTATGTGGATGACCTGGAGCTGCTGCATCTGATGTCGCGGCTGGCGCGGGAGGAGTTGCGTCACTTCGAGCAGGTGCTCGATATCATGGCGGCGCGGGGCATTGCCTATGGCCAGGTCAGCGCGTCCCGCTACGCCGCAGGCCTTCGGGACCGGGTGCGCCCGGCGGAGCCCCACCGGCTGGTGGATACCCTGATCGTCGGCGCCTTCATCGAGGCCCGCTCCTGCGAGCGTTTTGCCCGCCTGGCACCCTTGCTGGACGCGGAGCTGGGGAAGTTCTACACCTCCTTGCTGAAATCCGAGGGGCGCCACTACCGGGACTACCTGGGCCTCGCCAAGGCCGCCGCTGGGGGGGATATCAGCGACCGCATCGCCGCCATCGCTGCCCGGGAGCGGGAGTTGATCGAGGCGCCGGACCCGGAATTTCGCTTTCACTCCGGGATTCCCCTCTCCGCCTGATGGCCCGCTAGAGATCGAAGGACAGCTGGCTGCCCCCGTCCCCTTCGTCGCTGGCCTGACGCCGGCTGGGTTTGGCGGCCGAGGGGGGCGGGGGTGTCGGGGTGGCGGAGGATTGCTCCCTCGGCTGGGCCCTGGGCGGTGACAGCCAGTCGCCGGCGGCTGTGGGTGGCGGTTGGGGCGGCGGTGTCGGGGCAGGGCTGATTCCCTCCCGGAGCGACGGTGTCCCGCCCCCTTCAGCTGCGGGCTTCTCGCCCCCGTCCCCGCCGGATTTTGGTGGTTCAACACCAATAGGGAAGTCAATTAAATCAAGGGTTTCTCCCTCGATTCTTACAAACCACCCGAGTTTTTCCCAATCCCCCAGCACCACCCTGTCACCGGCTCCGTGGCGGTGGACACCGGGGCGGTGGGTGTGGCCGTGGATCAGCACCCGGGCGCCCCGGGCGGCGAGCTGGCGCTCCACCTCGGCGGGGGTCACGTCCATGATGTTGGCGGGCTTGTTGCTGTTGGCGGCGAGGCTCCTGGCGCGCCAGTCGGCGGCGATCTTCAGGCGGCGCCTGAGGGGCAGGTGGGCCAGCAGCCAGCGGTAGAAGGGGTTGCGCACCTTGCGGCGAAAGCGCTGGTACTTTTTGTCTTCGGTGCAGAGGGTGTCGCCGTGGCAGAGGAGGATCTTCTGGTCGCCGTTGCTGATCAGGTGGTAGTCGGGCAGCAGGGTGCAGCCGGTCTCCCGGGCAAAGCGCCGGCCCACCAGAAAGTCGCGGTTACCGTGGAGAAAGTAAAGCTTGGTGCCACCGTCGCTGAGCTTGCGCAGCCCGGCCACCACGGCGCGGGCCAGGGTCTCGGGATCGTCGTCGCCGATCCAGGCCTCGAACAGATCGCCGAGGATGTACAGCTCGTCGGCCCCGGCGGCTTCCTCCGCCATAAAGCGAAAAAACGCCCGGGTGATGGCCGGGCGTTCCTTCGAGAGGTGCAGATCGGAAATGAAAAGACGGATCATCTCACCCCATCATTTGCCGTCGTAGGCGGGGGAGATGGTGACCCGCTCGATCACCACGGTTTCCCGGGGCACATCCTGGTGGAAGCCGCTGCTGCCGGTGGGCACCGCCTTGATCTTGTTGACGGTGTCCATGCCGTCGCTGACCTTGCCGAACACCGCGTAGCCCCAACCCTGGGGATTCTTGCCCTTGTGGTTGAGGAAGTGGTTGTCCGCCACGTTGATGAAGAACTGGGCGGAGGCGGAGTGGGGGTCCTGGGTGCGGGCCATGGCCAGGGTGCCGGTGTCGTTGGACAGGCCGTTGTCCGCCTCGTTCTGGATCGGCGCGCGGGTGGTTTTTTCCTTCATGTCGGCATCCATGCCGCCGCCCTGAATCATGAAACCGTTGATCACCCGGTGAAAGATCACCCCTTCATAGAAGCCATCCCGGCAATACTGCAGGAAGTTGGCGGCGGTGACGGGGGCCTTGTCGAAGTCGAGTTCCACGGCGATGTCGCCGTAATTGGTATGGAGCGTGATCATTGCATCGTCCTTTGAAAAACAGGGGGGCAATGATAAGGACTTTGCCGGCGGATTTGAACGAAAACTTGGCGCCGGGCAAGTTGCCGCTCCCCGGGGGCAGGTTGCAACCAGCGGGCGCTTGGCCGCGAGCCGAGACGGGCTTCTTCTTTATAAACATGGGCCGATGGCTATAATGCCCCGTTTTCACCCCCGCCGCCGCACCTAGCACAGGATCCCAATGGACGAGTCCAGACCCCCGCATTTCATCCAGCAGATCATCGCCAAAGACCTCGAACAGGGCGTCGTCAGCGGGGTCGTCACCCGCTTTCCGCCAGAGCCGAACGGGTATCTCCACATCGGCCACGCCAAGTCCATCTGCCTCAACTTTGGCCTCGCCCGCCAGTTCGATGGCCAGTGCAACCTGCGCTTTGACGACACCAACCCGGAGAAGGAGGAGGACGAGTACGTTCAGGCCATCCAGGCGGACGTCACATGGCTCGGCTTCCAGTGGAGCGGGCCGGTGCATTACGCCTCCGATTATTTCGAGCAGCTGTATCGCTGGGCGATGCACCTGGTGGAGCAGGGCAAGGCCTATGTGTGCGAACTGTCCGCCGAGGAAACCCGGGCCTATCGCGGCACCCTCACCGAGCCCGGCAGGAACAGCCCGTTCCGGGACCGGCCCGCCGCCGAGAGCCTGGCGTTGCTCGAGCGCATGCGCCAGGGGGAGATCCCCGAGGGGCGGATGACCCTGCGGGCCCGCATCGACATGGGCGCCGCCAATATCAACCTCCGCGACCCGGTGCTGTACCGCATCAAGCGCATTCCCCACCACCGCACCGGGGATGCCTGGAATATCTACCCATCCTACGACTTCGCCCACGGCCAGGGGGACGCCATCGAAGGGGTCACCCACTCCATCTGCACCCTGGAGTTCGAGGATCACCGGCCCCTCTACGACTGGTTTCTCGACAACCTGCCGGTCCCGGCGCGGCCCCGCCAGTATGAATTCGGCCGTCTCAACCTCAACTACACCATCACCAGCAAGCGCAAGCTCAAGCAGCTGGTGGACGAGAACCACGTGGACGGCTGGGACGATCCCCGCATGCCCACCCTCTCGGGCCTGCGCCGCCGCGGCGTGACGCCGGCGGCCATCCGCAATTTCTGCGACAGCCTCGCCGTGGCCAAGACCGACGGGGTGGTGGACATGGCCCAGTTCGAGCACTTCATTCGCGACGATCTCAACAACAGCGCCCACCGCGCCATGTGCGTGCTGGACCCGCTCAAAGTGGTGCTCACCAACGTGCCCGCCGGCGGGGTGGAAATGCTCGCCGCGCCGGTGCACCCCAACCGCGACGATCTGGGGAGCCGTCAGCTGCCCTTTACCCGGGAAATCCATATCGACTTCAGTGATTTCAGCGACGATACCAGCCTGTCCCGCAAGAAATTCAAGCGCCTGGTGCTCGGTGATTATGTGCGGCTGCGCTCCGCCTATGTGATCCGTGCCGACGAAGTGGTGCGGGACGAGCAGGGCAATATCCTCCAGATCAACGCCAGCATCGTGCCCGGCACCGTGGGGGAGAACCCGCCGGAGGGCATCAGCCCCCGGGGGGTGATCCACTGGGTGTCCGCCAGCCACTGCGTCGACTGCGAGGTGCGGCTCTACGACAGGCTCTTCTCCGCGCCCTTCCCGGGGGCCGGCGGCGGCGATTTCCTGGCCGACATCAACCCCGATTCCCTCAGGGTGATCCGCGGCTGCAAGGGGGAAATCGGCCTTGGCGAGGCCAGTCTCGCGCGCCACTATCAGTTCGAGCGGGAAGGCTATTTTTACCTGGATGCCCGCTACAGCCGCGCCGATGCCCTGGTGTTCAACCAGACCATCGGCCTCAAGGACAACTGGACCAAAGCCGACGGCTGACCTTTCGGAGACCGGCAATGACATTGCAGATCCACAACACCCTGACCCGCCGCAAGGAGCCCTTCAAGCCCCTCGAGCCCGGCAAGATCCGCATGTACGTCTGTGGCAACACCGTCTACGACTACGCCCACATCGGCCATGCCCGGGTGATGGTGTCCTTCGATGTGATCGTGCGCTACCTGCGCTTCGCCGGCTGGGACGTCACCTACGCCCGCAACATTACCGACATCGACGACAAGATCATCAACCGCGCCAATGAGAACGGCGAGCCCTTCACCGCCCTGACGGCGCGGATGATCGACGCCCAGCACGCCGACGAGCGCGCCCTGGGGATTGTGCCGCCGGATATCGAACCCCGCGCCACCGACCATATCGACGACATCATCGCCATGGTGCAGATCCTGGTGGACAACCACTACGCCTACGTGGCCGACAACCTCGACGTCTACTACCGGGTCAAGCGCTTCGCCGAGTACGGCAAGCTCAGCGGCCGCAATCCCGACGAGCTGCTGGCGGGGGCCCGGGTGGAAGTGGGGGAGAGCAAGGAAGACCCCCGGGATTTCGCCCTGTGGAAGGCGGCCGGGCGGGACGAGCCGGGCTGGGAGTCCCCCTGGGGTTGGGGCCGCCCCGGCTGGCATATCGAGTGTTCCGCCATGTCCACCTGCCACCTGGGGGACAGCTTCGACATCCACGGCGGCGGGCCCGACCTGGTATTTCCCCACCACGAGAACGAGATCGCCCAGAGCGAGGCGGCCACCTGCAAGCACTACGTGAACTACTGGATGCACGCCGGGGCGGTGCGGGTGGACAACGAGAAGATGTCCAAGTCCCTCGGCAACTTCTTCACCATCCGCGAGGTGCTGGAGAAGTACCACCCGGAAGTGGTGCGCTTCTTCCTGATTTCCAGCCACTACCGCAGCCCCATCAACTACTCCGAGGACAACCTGGTGGAAGCCCGCAACGGCCTCGCCCGGTTCTACACGGCCCTCAGGGACTTTGGCGACGTGACCCCGGCGGAACCCGCGACCCTCAGGCAAGGCGCCGTTCACCAGCGCTTCGCCGCCGCCATGGACGACGACTTCAATACCCGCGAGGCCCTGGCGGTGCTCTACGATCTGGCCCGCGACCTCAACGCCGCCCAGCGGGAGGGCCGGGGCGACGAGGCCCGCGCCCTGGCGGCGACCCTCAAGGGTTACGGTGGGATATTCGGTATTCTCCAGGTGAATCCGGAGAGCTATCTCAAGGGCGCCCCCGGCGGCGACCAGGAACTCGACGAAGCGGCCATCGAGCAACTGATCGCCGACCGTGCCGCCGCCAAGGGGAATCGCGATTTCGCCCGTGCCGACGCCATCCGCGACCAGCTGCTGGCCGCCGGCATCGTGCTCGAGGACAGCCGCGAGGGCACCAGCTGGAAACGGGCCTAGGCCGTCCACGCAGGCACGGCGTCCAGATTCCATCCGACAACAACGACAATCAGAGGAGATGGCAGTGATTGACAAGGCAGACTACATCATCGTGGGGGCCGGCTCCGCCGGCTGCGTGCTGGCCGCCGAGCTGTCCAGCAATCCCGCCAACCGGGTGCTGGTGATCGAGAGCGGCCCCATGGACAGGAGTTTTCTGATCGACATGCCCCGGGGTATCGGCAAGCTGCTCGCCCCGGGCAACCCCCATGTGTGGGCCTACGAGATCGACAAGGGCGGCAACCGGGGCAAGGAAACCTGGCTCAAGGGCCGTGCCATCGGCGGCTCCAGCAGCATCAACGGCATGGTCTATTCCCGGGGCTTTGCCTACAACTACGACCGCTGGGCCGAGCTCGGTTGCACCGGCTGGGGCTGGGCGGACATGCTGCCCCACTTCATGGCCCACGAGGATCACCAGTTCGGCCCCGGCCCGGAGCGGGGTGTGGGCGGCCCCTTGAAGGTCACCGGCCACCCGGTGGCGGAGGCCGATGCCGACGCCCGGGGGCTGTGCGAGGCCTTCCTCGCCGCCGCCGAGCAGGCGGGCTTTCCCCGGGTGGACGACACCAACAGTGCCCTCGGCGGTGGCGTCGGCTACCAGCCCCGCAATATCCACGGCGGCCGGCGCCAGAGCGCCGCCAAGGTGTTCCTGCACCCCGCCATGGCCCGCAAGAACCTCACGGTGATTCACAGTACTGACGTATTGCGGATTGTTTTTGAAGGAAAAAGAGCGGTGGGTGTGGAGGTTCAGGACGGTGCCGGCAAGCGCCAGATCCGCGCCGAGCGGGAGCTGATCCTGTCCGCCGGGGCGATCCAGTCCCCCAAGCTGTTGCAGCTGTCGGGGGTCGGCCCCGCCGAGCGACTCAGGGCCCTCGGCATCCCGGTGGTTCACGACCAGCCCGCCATTGGTCAGAACCTGCGTGAACACTATTATCTATCCCTCAGATTTCGCGTGAAAAAAGGTAGCCTCAACCATGAATTTCAGGGGGGGCGGCTGGTGCTCAATCTGCTGCGCTACCTGTTCACCCGCAAGGGGCCCATGGCCAACGCCGCCCAGGAGCTGATCGGCTACATCAAGACCCGGGAAGGGCTCGCCCATCCGGACTGTCAGCTGGGGGCCGGGCTCTACTCCCTCGAAAACGGCCCCAAGGGCCCGGTGCTGGACGCCGAGCCGGGCCTGACGGTGGGTGGCTACCATATGCATCCCCGTTCCCAGGGGGAGCTGTACATCACCTCCGCCGACCCCGCGGCGCCCCCCCATATCGTCGCCAACTACCTCAAGGACCCGGAGGACCAGGCGGCATCCATCGGGCTGGTGCGGGCCATCCAGCGGGTATTGAAGCAGCCGGCCATCTCCCCCTGGATCGTCGCCGAACTGGATGGCGACATGCCCATGGACAGCGACGAGCAGATCCTCGAGGCCTACCACGCCCACGGTGGCACCGCCTACCACGTCTCCGGCACCTGTCGCATGGGATCGGACCCGGCCTCGGTGGTGGATACCCAGGCCCGGGTGCGGGGTGTCGACGGCCTGCGGGTGGTGGATACCTCCATCTTCCCGGAGCTGATTGCCGGCAACACCAACGCCCCGGCCATGGCCGCCGGGCGCCATGTGGGCAAGATGATCCTGGCGGGAAACTGACCGATGGGCCTCGATCCGGAGCTGGGGGTATTCGCCGGCTTCCGGCTGCCGGACCTCGCGGACATTGGCGCCGCGCGGCGTTGGGAGCAGGCCCTGAAGGCCAGTGCTCCGGCCCCCGATCCGGCCCTGTCCGAAGACCTCGCGGTCGCCGATTTCACCATCCCCGGCCCCCCTGGCGCGCCGCCCCTGGCGGTTCGCCTGTACCGTCCGGACAGCCCCCGGGCGCTGCCGGTACTGGTCTACTTCCACGGTGGCTCCTTTGTGATGGGCGACCTCGACACCGACCACCGCGCCTGTCTGCGCTACGCCGGGGAGGCCGGCTGCGCGGTGCTGTCGGTGGATTACCGCCTGGCCCCTGAAAATCCCTTCCCCGTGGCATTACAAGACGGCCACGCCGCCCTTCACTGGGTGGCCCACGGGGGCGCCGAGCGGGGGCTCGATCCCGGGCGCCTGGCCCTGGGCGGCAGCAGCGCCGGGGCCACCCTGGCGGCGGGCCTCGCCCTCCTGGCCCGGGACCGGGGCGAGGTGGCGGTGGCCTTCCAGTTGCTCCTCCACCCCGCCCTGGACAATCGCCTGACCAGCCCCTCCATCAATGCCCCGGGCCAGGATTTCGGCGTGACCCGGGAACTGGTGCGCCAGATGTGGGTGCATTACCTGGGCGGCGACGGTCGCGCCCGGGAACCCTGGGCCGCCCCGGCCCGGGCCGAGGATCTCGCTGGCCTGCCCCCGGCCTATCTGGAAACCGCCGAACTCGATCCCCTGCGGGACGAGGTGCTCGACTACGCCGGCCGCCTGCTGGCCGCCGGAGTCTCGGTGGACCTGCGCCTCTTTGCCGGCGCGCCCCATGTGTTCGAGATGGTGGCCGCCGCACGGATCAGCGAACAGGCCTTCGCCAGCCGCACCCTGGCCCTGCGCCGGGGCCTGGGGTTGCCGTGAGGGGCGCGGCGCAGGCCTGCCCCTGCGGCAGCGGCGCCCGCTACGGGGATTGTTGCCAACCCCTTCACCTTGGCCTTCTGGCCCCGACGCCGGAGGCGCTGATGCGCTCCCGCTACAGCGCGTTTTGCCTTGGCCTCGCGGATTATCTGCTCGCCACCTGGCATCCCTCCACCCGGCCCCGCCACCTCGACCTGGCGGGCTCGCCCCGCTGGGTGGCGCTTCAGTTGTATTCCGCCGGTGAGTCCGGTGACCGGGGCACCGTCCATTTTCGCGCCATCCATCGCACCCAGGGCCACTGGGAGTACCTGGAAGAGCATTCCGATTTCCTGCGGGAGGACGGGCGCTGGTACTACCTGGCGGGTAAGACCCGGCAAGGACGATTGCAGCCGGGGCGCAACGATCCCTGCCCCTGCGGCAGCGGTCGCAAGGTCAAGGCCTGCGGTTGCCAGCCCTGAGGGCTTGCCGTACATTTTGGCGTTCCGCTCCCAGCCTGCGCACGAGGTACCACCATGGCCAGCGTTTCCGTCCCCGATGATCTGCCCGAGTTTCTCCGCGACCACATTCGCCGCTACCTGGAGACGGATGGCGCCGACGGCCACCTGTGGGATTCCACCGTGGCGGGGGGTCCGGGCCCGGTGCCGACCCTGCTGCTCACCACCCGGGGGCGGAAAACCGGCAAGCCGCGGACCCTGCCGATGATCTACGACAGGACGGCGACGGGCTTTGCGGTGATTGCCTCCAAGGCCGGCGCCCCCACCCATCCCGCCTGGTACCTCAACCTGGTGGCCGAGCCGGTGGTGGATGTGCAGGTGGCGGACAGGAAATTCCGCGCCCGGGCGCGCACCGCCGACGGGGCGGAGCGGGAGGCCATCTGGCGGCGCATGGCGGCGATCTACCCGCCCTACGTCGATTACCAGGCCCGTACCGAGCGGGTGATACCGGTGGTGGTGCTGGAGCCCCTGGCGAATTGAGTCACGGGGCCGGCCCGCGCCATCGCCCCCAAGCTTGCCAATCAACCGTTGAACCGAGGGAGTCCGTCATGGCCGACACCGTGGCCGCGAACAAACAACGGGTCTGGGCCTGGTTCGAACACGCCCTCGCCGGCGAGTTGGACAAATCCATGGCCCTGCACCTAGATGACTGCCGCTTTTTTGTCTCCGGCGACATGCCCTACGGCGGCTGGATGGATAAAACCGCCTACATGAACCAGACCGGCGTGCTGCAACTCGCCGGCCCCATCACCATGCGCTTTGGGGATATGGTGGGAGAGGGGGACAAGGTCTGGCTGGAGGCGGAGAGCGAGGCGCGCCTCGCCAACGGCAACGACTACCGCAACCACTACCTGTTCCAGTTCCGCTTCGCCGAGGGCGGCATCGTCGAGTTGAAGGAGTTTGTCGATACCCTGCACGTCTACCGGGTGATCGACAGCGAGGCGGTGCGGGGCGCGCCGCGACCCCGGGACCACTTTGTCACCCGGGTCAGCCGGACGCTCACCAGCGGGGACGGTTGACGGGGTATTGAGCGGGGAGGGGGCCAGGGCGGGGGTTTGCCCGACCCTGGCGGTGGTGGCTCAGAGGGCCACGTCGTGGTAGACGTTCTGTACGTCGTCGAGGTCGTTCAGGGCGTCGATCAGCTTGTTGAACTGGGCGACGTCGTCATCGCCGAGGGCGACGCTGTCCTTGGGCAGGAACTGGATCTCGTCGACGCTGAAGTCGATCTCCCCAAAGGCATCCGTCAGCGCCTGCTTGGCCTTGAAGTACTCTCCCTGGGGGATGAACACGGTGACCTTGTCGCCGTCGTTTTCCAGGTCGATCACATCCACATCGGCCATCACCAGGGCCTCCAGCACCGCCTCTTCATCCTGACCGCCAAAGGCGAGAATACCGGCGTGGTCGAACATGTGGATAACGGTGCCCTGGGTGCCGATCTTGCCCTTGCCCTTGTTGAAGCACACCCGCACATCGTTGAAGGTGCGGGTGGGGTTGTCGGTGAGGCAGTCGACGATGATCTTGCTGCCACCGGGGCCAAAACCCTCGTAGCGGGCCACCGAGAAATCCTCGCCACCGCCGCCCTTGGCCTTGGCGATGGCCTTCTCGATCACATGGCTCGGCACCTGATCCTTCTTGGCCCGCTCGATCAGCCCGCGCAGGGCGAGGTTGCCCGCCGGGTCGAGGCCGCCGGCCTTGGCGCAGACGTAGATTTCCCGGCCATAGCGGCTGTAGACCCGGGCCTTCATGTCCGAGGTCTTGGCCATGGATTCCTTGCGGTTCTGGTAGGCTCTGCCCATTGGTTTACCCCTTGAAATTGTGCAAGTCGCGAATTCTAGCCACTGGCGGGGTGGTTGGGAATTTTTTTGTGGTCAGGGTGGAACCCCGGCGGATGACGCCTTCGGCTCTTCCGCCCTACACCCAGCCCACCGAACCCCTCCCCAACGTAGGGCGGAAAAGGCGCAGCCGTCATCCGCCAAGGTTCCGCCCACCGCACCGCCCCCAACGTAGGGCGGAAAAGGCGCAGCCGTCATCCGCCGCCGTTCCCACCACCCCACCCGGCCACAACGCCGGCCGGAGCATCCAGCGCGGACTGCCGCCA
>JAYELS010000069.1:0-1234 GCA_034717695.1 Pseudomonadota bacterium | reverse complement strand
TCAGGTCCTCGCCCCGCTGGCCCGCGAACATGAAGTGGCGGGCATCGTCGCCAGAGCAGGATTACCCCCCTTCGAACGTTTACCCCTCCGCCCCGTAGCCCCAGCCCACATCCTCCGGGCCCTGGTGCTGGCAGTGCCGCTACTTCTCGGCGTCATCGCCGCCGCCCTGCTGCTGACCCCGTTTGCCTGGCTGGGCCTGATCCTGACCCTCCCGCCAGTCTTCACCGCCCTCCTCCAACGCCGCTACCACCGCTACGCCCTCAGCTCCGCCAGCCTGCAAGTGATGCGAGGGGTGTTGGCGCAGCGCGACTGGATCGTCCCGGTCGAAAACGTCCAGGTCGTGACCCTCCGTCAGGGTCTGATCCAGCGCTGGCTGGGGCTGGTGACGGTCGAAGTCGACACCGCCGGAGCCGGCATGGGCGCAACTCCCGCCGTCGTCGATGTCGCTTTGAAAGACGGAGCAACGCTAGCCCGCGACCTCGCCGCCGGGATCAGTTGATGGCCGGGGTCGCCGCCGGAGTAGGGGAGGGGGCAGGTTTCCGCCGAACCCCGCTCAGCGCCTCCGGCGTCGCCGAAGGAACCGGCGCCGGAGCCACCGCCGCCGCAACCGGCGTCCGCCGCATGCATTGGATCGGGCTAGGCCGCTTGAACTCCCCGCAATTCCACAGCGCCTTGCCGAACCCCTGATCCTTGTCGCGCAAATAGCTGAACGACATCGCCTCGATCTGCGCCGGGGTCAGGCTGGCCCCCACCGCCGGCACCTTGGCCCGATCGGTCCAGCCCAGAAACTTGCAATAGGCCCGCTCACCACAGGTCCGGATCGCCAGCGCCGCAAAAGCATCCGCCCCCATCGCCTTGTCGAGTGCGACATGAAAACTGTCGCCGCCCGCCGCCACCGGCTTGGGCACCGCCGACTCCGGGATGGTCTCCGGATCCAGCATTGCCGCCGGATCGACTACCCCGGCCAGCGCCACCTCACCACCGCCATGGAAGGGCGACAACGCCGCCAGCTTGGCCACCACCGGCTCGACCCCGGCATAACCTCGGCGAAAAGCCGGCGGCGTGCCCCACCAGCCGGTCCAGCGGAAGAACAGGTGCGTGTTCACCTCCGCCACCTTGTCCAGGCTCGAGCTCCAATAGGGCACCACCCAATCGGTATGGTAATGCGTCGAATGCCCGACCTTGGCGAACACCGATCCGGTGAGTGCCTGCCGCGCGATCGTCTGTGCCCGGC
>JAYELS010000068.1:0-93947 GCA_034717695.1 Pseudomonadota bacterium | reverse complement strand
CCTCCGGGATTCCCCGCCGACTCAACACCGTTGCCGTCAGCAGAGGCGCGCATTCTAGCGACTCACACAACACTGTCAACAAACTTCCGCAAAAATTTTTCAATACGCTAGTTTTTATGGGGTTTTTCTCGAATTGCAGGGGCGGCATACAGTGCCGCCCCTGGCTCTCACTGCTCCGCGAGGTACTGGTAGATGCTGGAAAAATCCAGTTTCCCGTTGCCCTTGCGGTTGTGGGACGCGTAGAGACTGCGGGCCAGGGCCCCCATGGGGGTGGAGGAGCCGCTGGCGACGGCGGTTTCCATGGCAAGCCCCAGGTCCTTGAGCATCAGCTCGGTCATGAAGCCGGGCTTGTAGTCGTTGCTGGCAGGGGCCTTTTCCATCACCCCCGGCGCGGGATTGTAGACCTCCAGGGTCCAGTTGCGACCGGAGCTGGCAAGCATGATCTCGGACAGGCGCTTGGGATCGAGGCCGTTGTCGATGCCGAGGCGGAGGGCCTCCGAGGTACCCACCATCAGCACCGAGAGGAGCATGTTGTTGCAGATCTTGGCCACCTGGCCCGCACCATTGCCGCCGGCGTGGAAGATGTTCTTGCCCATGCCTTCGAGAATCGGCCTGACCCTGGCGAATGTGGCATCGTCGCCACCGCACATGAACGAGAGGGTACCCGCAGCGGCCCCGGCGACACCACCGGACACCGGAGCGTCCATCATTGCCACGCCCCGCTCCTTGGCAGCGGCGGCCACCTTGCGGGCGGTGCCGGCGTCGATGGTGCTGCAATCCACCACCACGGCGTCCCTGTCCACGGCGGCAAGCAAACCGTTGCCTCCCAGGTAGACGGATTCCACGTGACGGCTGGCGGGGAGCATGGTGATGACAAACTCGGCACCCTTGGCGGCCCCATTGGCGGTATCGGCGGACGATGCCCCCAGATCGGTGACGGTTTTCACGGCGGCGGGGACCAGGTCAAAGACGGTGACCTGGTGACCGGCCTTGACCAGATTGATGGCCATCGGGCCACCCATGTTGCCAAGGCCTATGAACGCGATTGTTGCCATTGTCGTTTTCCTTTATCAGACGGTTAGGAAAGGTCGCTCAGGGGGTTCTCCGCCCAGGGCGCCTGGAAGAAACTCTCGATCACCTCGGCGGGGACTTCCGCCTGGGTCTTGTAGGTCCAGTCCGGCTTGCGATCCTTGTCGATCAAGAGCGCCCGCACACCTTCGGCGAACTCCCGGAAGCGGGCGATATTGGTCACCAGCACCAGCTCGGCCTGGAACACCTCCGCCAGGGACTTGCCCCGGGTGCGCAGTAATTGCTGGTAGATCAGCAGGGAGTTGAGGGGCGAACCGTAGGCGAGGCCATCCCGGGCCTTGTTCATCCAGTCGTGACTGGAGTCGATGGCGAGAATGGCCTTGATGACCGCCAGCGGTTCGGGATCCCGGAACAACACCTCGATCTCCCCCATGTTGGCTTCCAGATTGCCGGCGGGGAGATGCTCGGCGCACTCCGCGGCGATACTGGCCAGCACCTGGCCGCAGCGGTCGTGGTTGGCGGCATTGTCACCGGGACGCCATTCCGCCACCTGGAGCGCGGCGAGTACCGTGTCGTAGTGCTCGTTGGTGATGAAGTGATCCGCCAGGCCGCCGTAGAGGCAGTCGGCAGCATTGATCGACGCGCCGGTGAGGGCCAGGAAGGCTCCGCTGTGACCCGGCATGCGATTGAGGAAGTAACTGCCGCCCACATCGGGGAACAGGGCGATACCCACCTCCGGCATGGCGATGCGGGTCCTTTCCGTCACCACCCGGTGCTTGCAGCCGGAGAACACCCCCATGCCGCCACCCATGACGATACCGTGACCCCAGCCGATGAGAGGCTTGGGGTAGGTGTGAATGCTGTAGTCGAGACGATACTCCCGGGCGAAGAAATTTTCGGCGTCGACACAGGGGCCGCCGGGGTTTGCGATGGCGGATTTGTACAGGGCCTGCACATCGCCGCCGGCGCAGAAGGCCTTTTCGCCACTGCCGCGAATGACGACGGCCACCATGCCCTCGTCGTCGCGCCACCTGGCAAGCTGGTCGAGCATCAACTCCACCATCTCCAGGGTCAGGGAGTTGAGGGTGGCGGGGACATTGAGAATCACCTCGCCGATGCGCTGACCGCCCTGGGCGGCCAGCTCGTTGAACAGAACGGGTGCTGCCGTCATCGCGGGCTCCTTACTTGTTCTTCCACTGGGGCTTGCGCTTCTCGAGGAAGGCGTTGACCCCCTCCAGCTGGTCCTCGGTGCCGAACAGGTCGACAAACCGCTGGCGCTCGTAGGGCAGGGCCTTCTCCATCGCCACGTTGCGGGCCTGGTGGATCAGCTCCTTGCTGTAGGCCACGGCGATGGGGCTCTGGTTGCCCACCTGGGCGGCGAGGGCCAGGGCCTTGCCCTTCGCCTCGCCCTTGGCGACCACCTCCTCGACGAGGCCGATGCGTTCGGCGGTCTTGGCGTCCACCCGCTCGCCGCAGAGGATGATGCGCTTGGCCCAGCCTTCACCCACCAGCCAGGACAGGCGCTGGGTGCCGCCGGCACAGGCCAAGAGGCCCACCTTGGTTTCCGGCAAGGCCATCTGGGCCTGCTCCTCGGCGATGCGGATATCGCAGGCGAGGGCGACTTCGAGACCGCCACCCATGGCGAAGCCGTTGACGGCGGCGATGGACACGCCGCGGAAATCCGCCAGCGCCTCGAAGGCCGCGCCAAAGTGATCGGACATCAGCACCGCTGGCTCCTTGGCGCCATCGGCGAAGATGTTGAGGTCGGCGCCGGCGGAGAAGAATTTCTCCCCGGATCCGGTGATCACCAGGGCATAGATATTCCGATCGGCGTTGAGCTTCTCGACGATGACCTTGAGACCGGGCAGGCTCTCGGTATCCCAGGTGTTGGCCGGGGGATTGTTGATGGTGATGAGTGCGACGTGGTCGATGATTTCGACGAGAAGCTTTTCGGTGGGGCTGATGCTCATTTGATTACCTCCAGGGCGCCGTCCATCAGCAGCCGACGGCCGATGATGACGCGCATGATTTCGTTGGTGCCTTCAAGAATCTGATGTACCCGGTTGTCGCGCACGTGGCGCTCCAGGGGATACTCCTTGATGTAGCCGTAGCCGCCGTGCAGTTGCAGGGCGTCGTTGCAGATGTCGAAGCAGACATCGGTGGCAAAGCGCTTGGCCATGGCGCAGTAGGTGGTGGCGTCCGGGTCCTTGCTGTCCAGCTTGAAGGCGGCGAGGCGCACCATCTGCCGGGCGGCCACCAGGTTAGTGGTCATGTCCGCCAGCTTGAACTGGGTATTCTGGAACTCGGCGATGGACTGGCCGAACTGCTTGCGATCCTTCACATAGGCCACGGCGGTGTCGAGGGCGGCCTGGGCGGTGCCGATGGAGCAGGTGGCGATGTTGATGCGGCCGCCATCGAGGCCCTGCATGGCGATCTTGAAGCCCTGCCCCTCCTCGCCGAGCCTGTTGGCGGCGGGCACCACCACGTCCTCGAAGGTGACGGTGCGGGTGGGCTGGCTGTTCCAGCCCATCTTCTCTTCCTTCTTGCCGTAGGTGATGCCGGGGGCGTCGGCGGGGATGGCAAAGGCGGAAATCCCCTTGGCACCGGGGCCACCGGTGCGCAGCATCACCACCAGCACGTCGGTGTCGCCGGCGCCGGAGATGAACATCTTGCTGCCGTTGACGATGTAGTTGTCGCCCTCCGCGCGGGCAGTGCTGCGCAGGTTGGCGGCATCGGAGCCGGCATTGGGCTCGGTGAGGCAGTAGGAGGCGAGCTTCTCCCCGGTCACCAGCTCGGGGCACCACTGCTCGATGAGCCCCGGCTTGCCGTAGGTGCCGATCATGCTGGTGGCCATGTTGTGGATGGTGAGGAATGCCGCGGTGGAGGTGCAGCCGCGGGCCAGCTCCTCGACGATGACGCTGGTGTCGAGGCGGCCAAGGCCGAGACCGCCGGCGGCTTCCGGGGTGTAGATGCCCATGAAGCCGAGCTCACCGGCTGCCTTGAGGGCATCCTTGGGGAAGATATGCTCCGCGTCCCACTGGGCGGCATTGGGTTTGAATACCCCTTCGGCGAAGGAGCGCGCGCTTTCGGCAAACGCTTTCTGGTCGTCTGTGAGATTGAAATCCATCGCTGTCCTGCTCGGTCAGAGGTGAATGGCGCACCGGCCGGCCCGCAATCGGGTCGGCCGGTGGATTGGGTTGGTTTATTTGAACTTGTCGAGGGCCCGGGCGAACAGCACCTCGTCGGCGGGCAGCTCCTTGGTTTTCGCCAGGGGCTTGGAGATCCAGGTGACGTTGATCAGGTCCTGCCAGGTGATGTTGTTGTTGGTGCTGTTGCCACCCCAGGAGCCACAGCCCAAGGAGAAGGTCTGGCGCATGCCGTTCCACAGGTTGCCACTGTTGGAGGGGGCCTGGGGCTGGTTGACCATGACCCGGGAAGTCTTGGTGCCGAGGGCATACTTGAGAATGTTGTCGTCGTTGTAGGAATAGATGCCACAGGAGTGGCCCTGCCCCTGGTAGGCCTGGATGGCGTTGGTCAGGGCGATGGCTTCATCCAGATCCTTGACCTTGTAGAACGCCATCACCACCGACATCTTCTCGCCGGAGAAGGGATGGTCGCGGCCGGCGCCGGTTTCCGGCACGATGAAGAAGGTCTTGCCCTCCGGCAGGTCGATGCCCGCCATGCCCGCCAGGGTGGTGGCCGGCTGGGCGACGATGCGGGAAGAGATGTGGCCGTCCTCCCAGATGATGCCCTGCAGCTTGGCCTTGTCATCCTCGCTGCAGAGGTAACCGCCTTCCTTCTGCAGCCTGGCGAGCAGCTCGTCATAAATGGATGCAAAGGCCAGCACCGAGTTATCGGAGGAGCAGGACGCCGCCAGGTCGAGGGTCTTGGAGATGCGGATCTTCTCCGCGGCCTCGTCGAGGTTGGCGGTGTCGTCCACGGTGATCACCGCGTTGCCAACCCCCACACCGAGGGCCGGGGTACCGCTGGAGTAGGCGGCGCGCACCATGGCGGAACCACCGGTGGCGAGGATGCGGTCGCACTGCTTCATCAGCTCGTTGGTGGTGTCGAGCTGGGGGTTGTCGATGGAGATCACCAGATCTTCCGGCGCGCCACAGGCCTTGATGGCCTCCCGCATCAGATCGCAGATCATCTTGTTGGTCTGCTTGGAGCGGGGGTGGGGTGCGACGATGATGGCGTTGCGGCCCTTGACGGCGGAAATGGCCTTGATCACCGGGGTCGCCTCGGGGTTGGTGCAGGGCACCAGGGCGCCGATCACACCCACCGGCTTGGCGATCTTGATGATGTTGCGGGCCTTGTCTTCCTCCAGCACGCCCACCGACCTGTCGTCGATGATGTCGTAGAGGGCGGCGCGGGTCTTGCGGAAGATCTTCAGGTATTTGCCCTCGTAGTTGCCCAGCTGGGTCTCCTCCACGGTGAAGCGGGCGATCTTTTCCGCCACCTCGGGGCGCGCCACGGCCCACACCATGGCGGTGATCAGTTCATCCACCTGCTCCTGGGTGTAGTTTTCGATCTGGGCCTGAGCCTTGCGGGAACGGGCAACCAGGGATTGCACGTACTCGGCGGCTTCATTGACGGATGTTTGGATATCAAGGGACATTAACGACTCCTCGCTGGGCGATTGGCGGGCGGTTCATGGGTGAAGAAAGGGGCTATATGGAAGCATAGCCCATAACCCGATTGGATTGATTATCTTGGCGATATGATGGACTATGTTGTCGTCATTCGGCGCAAAACGGCGCTGCCGGGCCTTGATCAACGGGCTTTTTGCCATGCAAATAACATCCAGCTGGCCGCTCCCCGCCAACGGCATTCGCTTCCTGGTGCCGCCCACGGTGCTCGCGCAGCTGGCATCCCACCCCTTGAGCGAGGCCCTCTACCCGGTGGCCATGGGCTACTACCCCGACGCCCACGGCCACCGCATGCAGCGCCAGCGGCTCGATCACTACCTGCTTATTTACTGTATCGGCGGCAAGGGCACCCTGATGGCGGGCGACCGCCACTACCGCATTGCCGGGGGCGACCTGGTGCTGCTGCCCCGGGACCAGGCCCACGCCTATAAGGCCGACACCAAGGACCCCTGGACCATCTACTGGCTGCACTTCGACGGGCGCCTCGCCGAACCCTTTCATCGCCACGCCCAACTGTCCTCGCCACGGCTCGCCATCGGCGTGCAGCCGAGGGTGGTGCGGGTGTTCGACGGCCTCACCGACCTGCGGCGGGGAAACCACCAGTTGGCGGAGTTCATCCAGGGCTGCCATCAGTTGCAGGCGCTGCTCAGCTACATCGCCCTGCTCAGCCGCCAGCAACTGCCGAGGAGCGGCAAGGTGCTGAACCTGGAGCAACTGCGGGCACTGATGCAGGAACATATCCACGGCCAGCTGGACCTGGACAGCCTGGCCGCCGCGGCCAATGTATCGAAGTACCACTTTGCCAAGAAATTCAAGGCCCTCACCGGCGCATCGCCCATCCAGTACTTCATCAACATGAAAATGCAGCGGGCCTGCTACCTGCTGGACAGCAGCCGCCAATCCATCAAGGAAGTGGCGGCGAGCCTGGGGTATGAGGACGTGTATTATTTTTCGCGGCTGTTCAAGAAAACCCTCGGCCTCTCCCCCACCCAGTACCGGCGGAACCGGCATCGCTGAGGGCGGTGGCTGGGGTTCAGGTCCAGGCTTCACGCAAAAGCGGGGGCGGCCTGTGGCCGGCACTGAGCTCCGACCCTCACCTGCCTCGCTGCCTGAGTCGAGCTCCGCACTCGCCGCTGCCACCCACGTGCAACGTGGAACTCAGCTCAGCTCAAACAAGTGGTAGCTCTTCTTGCCCAGGCGCACCAGGAAGAACCGCCCATAGCGGGCCAGGGCGAGGTCGAAACAACGGGCGGTATGGACATTGTCGTCCAGGGTGCGCGGGGCGCCGTTGATGACCACGGCGCCGCGCCCGAGGGCATCCTTGACCTGCTTGCCGGAGGCCGCCAGACCCTGATCCACCAACAGCGTGGTGAGAGGCTTTTGCAGGTCGTCGGCACCGAGGGCACTGGAGGGCAGGCCGTCCAGGCGCAGTGATTCAAAGTCCTGCTCCGAGAGGCTCTCCGCCGCGCCACTGAACAGCGCCTGGGTGATCCGCTCGGCGGCCTTGAGCCCCTCCGCGCCGTGCACCAGGGCAGTGATCTCCCGGGCCAGCACACCCTGGGCAGCCTTGCGGCCCTGGGTCTCGGCGTCCGCCCGTTCGATCTCGAGGATCTCCTCCACCGGCAGGAAGGTAAAGTAGCGCAGGAACTTGTAGACGTCCGCGTCGGCGCTGTTCAGCCAGAACTGATAAAAGCTGTAAGGGGACGTCTTGCTGCCGTCCAGCCAGATGGTGCCGCTCTCGGTCTTGCCGAACTTGGTGCCGTCCGCCTTGGTGACCAGGGGCAGTGTCATGGCGAACACCTGCTGGCGGTTGAGCCGGCGGGTCAGGTCGATGCCACTGGTGATATTGCCCCACTGGTCACTGCCGCCGATCTGCAGGGTGCAGTGGTGGCGGCGGTTGAGCTCGGCGAAATCGTAGGACTGGAGCAGGGCATAGGTGAACTCGGTGAAGGAGATGCCCTCCCCCTCCCGCTCGATGCGCTGCTTGACGGACTCCTTCTGGATCATGGCGTTGACGGAGAAGTGCTTGCCCACGTCGCGGAGGAAGTCGAGGATGGAGAGCTCCCGGGTCCAGTCCAGGTTGTTCACCACCAGGGCGGAGCTGTCGCCCCGGTCGAAGTCGATGAACTGGCTCACCTGGCGGCGCAGGCTCTCGGTCCAGCCGGCGACCACCTCGGGGGTATTGAGCTTGCGCTCCTGGGCCTTGAAGCTGGGATCGCCGATCAGCCCGGTGGCACCGCCCACCACGGCGATGGGCCTGTGGCCAGCGAGCTGGAAGCGGCGCAGGGCGAGCAGTGGCACGAGGCTGCCTATGTGCAGGCTGTCGGCGGTGGGGTCGAAGCCGCAATAAAGGGTGCGCGGCTCATCCAGATGGGCGGCGAGCTGGTCGTCCCCCGACATCTGGGCCAGAAGGCCCCGCGCCTGAAAATCCGCAATCAGTTCCGAGCCCTTCATGATCCGCTCCACCCCGTGGTGAAAAAAAGCGCAAACCTTACAGTATCCGCCATCAAATTCAAGACAACCCCGAAACGGCCAGGTAGACCCGAAGCAAATGAAGGGTTCCTGTGGGCCCGGCTTTTTGTTATAAAGTGGCGCCTTGACCAAGATTCTAACCAGAAACCCGGACGACCCCATGTCAACAAGGCAGAATCCCCCCGAATTCTGGGAAACCCTGTTTGCCACCGCCCTGCCCAAAACCCACCTCTACGCCGCCGCTGCCGTGGCCACGGCCCTGGTGTTGTTGCTGGTGATGGCCCCCTCCCGGGACGTGTCCGCCTACCGCGACGCCAACCTGCTGGAAATCCAGATTCCCAACCCCGACAGCCTGTACCAGGAACTGAACCGCCAGATCGCCGAGGCGGAGCAGCCTGAATCCGAGGCCACCCCCGCCGAGCCGCAACTGACCTGGCGGGTACAGAAGGTCAAGGGCGGCGACAACCTGTCCTCCATTTTCAACCGCCTGTCGCGCCCCCAAGGGGATGTCCACGCCGTGGCCAACGCCACCAACAACGCCGAGGCCCTGAAGAAACTGCAGCCCGGCGAGACCATCGCCGTGGCCCTCGACGACGCCAACAACCTGGCGGAGGTGATCTACGAGCGCTCGGCCCTGGAATCCTACCGCTTCGTCCGCACCGACAGCGGCTTCGACGGCGAGAAACTCGCCCGCGACACCATCAAGAGCAAGGCCTTCAGCCACGTCACCATCGAACACTCCCTGTTCCTGGATGGCGACAGGGCGGGCCTCAGCCACACCCTGATCATGCAGCTGGCCAACATCTTCGCCTGGGACATCGACTTCGCCCTCGACATCCGCAAGGGCGACACCTTCACCCTCGTCTACGAGGAGGAGCTTCTCGACGGCGAGAAAGTGCGCGAGGGCGCCGTGCTGGCCGCCGAGTTCACCAACCAGGGCCAGCTCTACCAGGCGGTGCGCTACGAGGACGCCGACGGCAATGTAGGCTACTACACCCCCCAGGGCCGCCCCATGCGCAAGGCCTTCCTCCGCGCCCCCCTGGATTTCACCCGGGTCAGCTCCAACTTCAATCCCCAGCGCCTGCACCCCATCCTCAAGACCGTGCGCCCCCACCGTGGCGTCGACTACTCCGCCCCCACCGGCACCCCCGTCTACGCCGCCGGCAATGGCCGGGTGATCGAATCCGGCTACAAGCCCACCAACGGCAACTACGTGGTGGTCCAGCACGGCGACAGGTACACCACCAAGTACCTGCACCTCCACAAGCGCTCCGTCAAGGCGGGACAGACGGTGAAGCAGGGCGAGCTGCTCGGCACCGTGGGCTCCACCGGCTACGCCACCGGGCCGCACCTGCACTATGAGTTCCTGGTCAACGGCCAGCACACCAACCCGCGCACTGTCGCCCTGCCCAAGGCGGACCCGATCCCCAGGCAGCAGATGGCCCACTTCGTGCGCCAGACAGCGCCCCTGTTCACCCAGCTCGCCAGTTACCGCACCAACCAGCTCGCCTACCTGACCGACTGATCGGGCAGCGGATGGCGGACGCGGAGCGCTACATCGGTCTGATGTCCGGCACCAGCATCGACGCCGTCGATGCGGTGTTGCTGACCTTCGCCGGCGATCAACCCAAGGTCAGCCACTGGCACAGCGAACCCATCGCCGAGCCCCTGCGCGCCGCCATCACCACCCTGTGCCTGCCCGGGGCCGACGGCCTGGACCTTCTGGGTGAAACCGACCACGCCCTGGGGGAACTGTTCGCCAGGGCCGCCCTGGCGCTGATCGCAAAGGCGGGGCTGCGCGCCGCCGACATCACCGCCATCGGCAGCCACGGCCAGACCGTGCGCCACCGCCCCGACGGCGCCCGCCCCTTCACCCTGCAGATCGCCGATCCCAACCGCATCGCCGCCCACACCGGCCTGCCCACGGTGGCGGATTTCCGCCGCATGGACATGGCCCTCGGTGGCCAGGGCGCGCCCCTGGTGCCCGCCTTCCACCGGGCGGTGTTCCACCACCCGGGGCGCCAACGGCTGGTGATCAACATCGGCGGCATCGCCAACCTCACCTGGATTCCCGGCGAGGGCCCGGTGCTCGGCTTCGACACTGGGCCCGGCAATGGCCTGATGGACCAGTGGATCCAGCGGGCCCGGGGCGAACCCTTCGACCGGGACGGCGCCTGGGCCGCGAGTGGTCAAGTCCATCAGCCCTTGCTGGCGCGCCTTCTGGCCCACCCCTTTCTGACGCGCCCGGCCCCCAAGAGCACCGGGCGCGAGGCCTTCAACCTGCCGTGGCTCGACGGCCTCATCGCCACGTTGGCGACACCCCCCTCCGCGGACGAGGTAATGGCCACCCTGGCGGCCTTCACCGCCACCAGCCTGCGGCAGGCCTTCGCCCTCCTCCCCGGCCAGCCCGACGAGATCTTCCTGTGCGGCGGCGGCGCCGCCAACCGCCACCTGGTGGGTCTGCTCGGCGAGGCGTGCAATCCCCTGCCCGTGGCCACCACCGCCGCGATGGGCATCGCCCCCGCACAGGTGGAAGGCGCCGCCTTTGCCTGGCTCGCCCGCCAGACCCTGCGGCGCCAGTCGGGCTCCCTGGCCTCCGTCACCGGCGCCAGCCGGGACGCGGTGCTGGGCGCCCTCTATCTTCCCTGAGCATCAGGCCCCGAGCCCACGCCATGTCCCGATCCGCCCCCAAACTCAGCAAGGTCGACCTCAGCCTCCGCCTCCCGGACGCCGAGACTTACCAGGATCGCCTCAAGGACCTCCAGACCCGTCTGCAACGCCTGCAGAGTGCCTGCTACCACAACCGCCAGCGGGCGGTGATCGTCCTCGAGGGCTGGGACGCCGGAGGCAAGGGCGGCGCCATCCGGCGCATGACGGAGAAGCTCGACCCCCGCTCCTACCGGGTCCACGCCATCGGCGCCCCCAACGACCAGGAACGGGACCAGCACTACCTGCAGCGGTTCTGGAACAAGGTCCCCCACCACGGCCACATCGCCATTTTCGACCGCAGCTGGTACGGGCGGGTGCTGGTGGAGCGGGTGGAAGGGCTGGCGGACAAGAATCGCTGGCAGCAGGCCTACGACGAGATCAACGAGTTCGAGCGGCAGCTCCACGACGACGGCGTGGTGATCGTCAAGCTGATGCTCCACATCAGCCAGGAAGAGCAGCTGCGCCGTTTCGCCGAGCGCCTGGACAACCCCCGCAAGCACTGGAAGCTGACACCGGAGGATCTGCGCAACCGCGCCAGGGCCAAGGAATACCGGGAGGCCTATCAGGACATGCTCGACCGCACCCACAGGCCCCACGCACCCTGGACACTGATTGCCGGGGACCACAAGTGGCATGCCCGCACCGCGGCGCTGGACGCGGTGGTGACGGCGCTGGAAGCGGTCATAGACCCCCACCTGCCACGCCTTACCAGCAACGAGATTCGCGACGCCAGGAAGGCCCTGGGGCTCGACTAGAGCGGAAGGAAACCGCGCTCGGCGGTCAGATGGAGAACGACGCCCCGCAGCCGCAGGTGGTCTTGGCGTTGGGGTTGACCACCAGGAAGCGGGAGCCCTGCAGGCCCTCCTCGTAATCCACCTGGGAGCCGGCGAGATACTGGATGCTCAGGGCATCCACCAGCACCTCGATGCCGTCCTTGGCGATGACGGTGTCGTCCTCCGCCACCACCTCGTCAAAGGTGAACCCGTACTGGAACCCGGAACAGCCGCCACCGGTGACGAACACCCGGAGCCTCAGATCCGGGTTGCCCTCCTCCTCCACCAGGGCGCGCACCTTGGCGACGGCGGCGGCGGTAACCTGCAGCGGCGTGGGGGTGTAGGTTTCGATCACGGACATTCAGACTCCCGGCAAGGATCGCCAACAATAACCTAGTGGAAAGCTCGGGAATTCTAGCACGAACATTCCCGCCCCGGCACAGCCCCCCGGAACACCGCCCTCAGGAGTCCGTCACCTGCCAGGGAAACTCGACGATGCGCAGGGAGCTCGGGTTGCCCTTCTCCAGTGCCGACAGCACCACCTTGGTGGGCACGAAATCCGCCGGCAGCACGAAGGTGCCCCGCAACACCTTGAAATACTTGAAACGGATGGACAGGGCATCCCCCGGCATCGACAGGTCGGCTTCGTTGAAGGGGATCGACGCCGGCTCGCCGCCCCGCTGGCCGTCGATGGACAGGGACACCGAGACATCGACGGATTCGCTGTGATTGGCGCGGCGCCGCACCACGATGCGGTACTGGAAGCTGTCGAGCCCGGGGGCGCGGCGCAGAGTGAGGCCGTCCACCTGCAGACCGGTGGTGTCCTCCTGGTCATCCAGCAGGTTGCGGTAGAGGTCGAGCTCCCCCTCCTGGCGGGAGAGGGCCGCCTGCAGGCCCACCAGCTGCTGGCGCATCTCCTCCAGGGACGCAGCATCCACCCTGTCGGCCACCTCCCGGTTCACCAGCTCCTGGCGCAGTCGGGCCATCTCCTCCCGGGCCGCCGCCAGCTCCGCCTGCTGGGCCCGGTATTGCTCGGTGGTGGCGGCGAACTGACGACTGCCGAGGCCGTAGGCCAGGGCCAGCAGCAGCACAACCACCGCCGCCACAAGCCCCCGGCGGGAACGAAGGACGGCAACGACCTCCCGGGGCGCGACCATGGTCAGGGCAGCAGCGCCGGACTATCGAGACCGAGGGTTTCCGGCAGATCGAACATGATGTTCATGTTCTGGATCCCCTGGCCCGAGGCGCCCTTCACCAGGTTGTCCTCCGCCACCAGCACCACCACCTTGTCCCGACCCTGGGGCCGGAACACGCTGATGCGGCACATGTTGGAACCCCGCACCGAGCGGGTCTGGGGCAGGGAACCGGCGGGCATCACGTCGACGAAGGGCTCGTCCGCAAAGCGCTCCTCGTAGAGGGCCTGGAGGTCCACGCTGTCATTCAGCAAGGTGGCGTAAAGGGTGCTGTGGATACCCCGGTTGATGGGCAGCAGGTGAGGCACGAAGGTAAGCCGCACCGGGCCGCCGGCGATGTCGACGAGGCCCTGCTCGATCTCCGGCAGGTGGCGATGGCCGGCCACGCCGTAGGCCTTGAAGCTGTCGCTGATCTCGGTGAGCAGGTTGTCCACCTTGGCCTGGCGCCCGGCGCCGCTGGCGCCGCTGGCGGCGTTGGCGATCAGATCGTCGGGGTTAACCAGGCCCTGTTCCAGCAGGGGCAGAAACCCCAGCTGCACGCTGGTGGGGTAGCAGCCGGGACAGGCGATCAAGCGTGCGCCGCGAATGGCCTTGCGGTTGACCTCCGGCAGCCCGTAGACCGCCTCGGCCACCAGCTCGGGGCAGCCGTGGGGCTGGCCGTACCAGGTCTCCCAGGTGGGGATGTCGCGGATGCGGAAATCCGCGGACAGGTCGATCACCCGGACCCCCCGGGCCAGCAGCGCCGGCACCTGGCTCTGGGCCACGCCGTGGGGGGTGGCGAAAAACACCACATCGCAGGCGGCGAGGGCCTCGGGATCGGGATTGCTGAAGGCCAGGTCGAGGTGGCCCCTGAGGCTCGGGAACAGCTCCGCCACCCCCGTGCCCGCCTCCCCCCGGGAGGTGATCACTTCCAGGGACACCCCCGGATGGCCCAGCAGCAAGCGCAACAACTCGACACCGGTATAGCCCGTGCCACCGACAATACCCACCTTGATCACCGCGACCTCCTCGCCAATACCTGTCAAAAGGAGCGCTATCATACCCGAACAACCCCGCTTGCCCGCGACGCCTGGCTTCGGTTTGTCGGGGCTTTGGTTTAGGATGCCCCCTCCCCGCGCAGCAAGAGGTCAGCCATGTACGTCTGGATCGAAGCGTTCCACATCATCAGTGTAGTCTGCTGGTTCGCCGCCCTGTTCTACCTGCCGCGCCTGTTCGTCTACCACGCCATGGCGGAGGACGAGATCAGCAACGAGCGCTTCAAGGTAATGGAGCGCAAACTCTACCGGGGTATCGCCACCCCCTCGATGTTCGCCACCCTGGTGCTGGGGGGGGCCATGGCGGCCCGCTCCTGGGACTACTTCAGCGGCGCCGGCTGGTTCCATGCCAAGCTCGCCCTGGTGCTGGCCCTGGTGGTCTACCATCACCTCTGCCTGTACCACCTGAAGCGTTTTCGCGACGACACCAACAGCAAAAGCCACGTCTATTTCCGCTGGTTCAACGAGGTGCCGGTGATCATGCTGGTGGGCATCGTCATCCTGGTGGTGGTCAAACCCTTCTGATTCGCCGCGCCGCGGCCCCAACACGGAACCCCCATGTCCCGATCCGACGAACTCTTCACCGCCGCCCAGCGCCACATCCCGGGCGGCGTCAATTCCCCGGTGCGCGCCTTCCGCGCCGTGGGCGGCACGCCCCTGTTCCTCGACCGCGCCGAGGGCCCCTGGGTGATCGACGCCGACGGCAGGCGCTATATCGACTACGTGCAATCCTGGGGGCCGATGATCCTCGGCCACGGCCATCCGGCGGTGCTCGATGCCATCCGCGCCCAGCTCGGCAAGGGCCTCACCTTCGGCGCCCCCACCGAACTCGAAACCCGCCTCGCCGACCGCCTGTGCGAAGCGGTGCCGGGCCTCGACATGGTGCGCATGGTCAACTCCGGCACCGAGGCCACCATGAGCGCCATCCGCCTCGCCCGGGGCTTCACCGGCCGCGACACCATCATCAAGTTCGAGGGCTGCTACCACGGCCATTCCGACTCCCTGCTGGTGAAGGCCGGCTCCGGCGCCCTCACCCTCGGCGTCCCCAGCTCCCCCGGGGTGCCCGCGGCCCTCGCCGACCACACCGTCACCCTCACCTACAACGACAGCGAGGCGGTGCGCGAGGCCTTCCGCCAGATCGGCGACCGGGTGGCCTGTGTGATCGTCGAGCCGGTGGCCGGCAACATGAGCTGCATTCCCCCGGCACCGGGCTTTCTCGAAACCCTGCGGGACTGCTGCGACGCCGCCGGCGCCCTGCTCATCATCGACGAGGTGATGACCGGCTTCCGGGTGGCACCGGACTGCGCCGTGGGGCGCTACGGCATCCGCGCCGACCTGATCTGCCTCGGCAAGGTGATCGGCGGCGGCATGCCGGTGGGCGCCTTCGGCGGCCGCCGCGAGGTGATGGAGCGGCTGGCGCCCCTGGGGCCGGTGTACCAGGCGGGCACTTTGTCCGGCAACCCGGTCGCCATGGCCGCCGGCCTCGCCACCCTGGAGCTGGTGTCCCGGCCGGGCTTTCACCAACCCCTGTTCGACCGCACCCGCCAGCTGATGGAAGGGCTCGAGGCCCGCGCCACCGCCGCCGGCATCCCCTTCACCACCAACCATGTGGGTTCCATGTTCGGCTTGTTCTTCACCGAGGCCGACAGCGTCGCCAACTACCAACAGGTGATGGCCTGTGACACCGCGCGCTTTGCCCGCTTCTTCCACGCCATGCTGGCGGAGGGGGTCTACCTGGCGCCGGCGGCCTACGAGGCGGGCTTCATGTCCGCCGCCCACGGGGACACCGAGATCGACCAGACCCTCGCCGCCGCGGAGCGGGTCTTCGCCCGCCTCGGCTAGGCCATGAAACTCGCCGCCCTGGCCCTCTGGCTGCTGACCCTGTGCTGGCCGGCACTGGCGGACGAGGCGGCGCTGCGGGCCCTGGTGACGCAATCCGGCCTGCCCCGGGACAGCCTCTCGCTCCTGGCGGTGGAGCAGGGCCCCGACGGCCCCCGCACCCGGCTCTCGCTCAACGCCGACCGCGCCCTGATCCCCGCCTCGGTCACCAAACTGGTGACCGCCGCCGCGGTATTCCGTGAAATCCCCCTCGGCACCCGCTTCGACACCCGCCTGATGAGCGCCGCCCCTCTGCGGGACGGTGAGCTCCACGGCGACCTGGTGATGGAGGGCCGCGGCGACCCCTCCCTGGTGAGCGAGACCCTGTGGGTGCTGGTCAACCGCCTCGCCCAGGCCGGTGTCACCCGCATCCGGGGCGATATCCGGGTGGACGCCAGCTACTTCGACGACAGCCTGATGGACCCGAGCCGAGACACCCGGCGCTCGGAAATGGCCTACGACGCCCCGGTGAGCGCCCTGTCCTTCAACTGGAACGCCCTGGCCCTCACCATCGCGCCCGGGGAAAGCCCCGGCGCCCCCGCCCGGGTGCATGTCGAGCCCCCGAGCGATTATCTGCGGGTCCACAACAGTGCCCGCACCGTGGCGGGCAGCGGTATCGGCAAGCTGGTGGCGAGCCGCCGCCCCGGGGATGACCACCCGGGCGACACCCTGGTGGTGAGCGGCAAGATCGGCCTCCACGCCGATCCCTTCGAAGGCTATCGCAACATCACCCGGCCGGACCTGTGGACCGGCGCCAACCTCAAGCTCTATCTGGGCTACCGGGGCATCGCCGTGGATGGCGAAGTGCGCCCGGGCACCGTGCCCCCGGGCAGCCACCTGCTGGCCCGGGTGCAGGGCCGCCCGGTGGAACAGCTGGTGGTGGACATGAACAAGGTATCGAGCAACTTTATCGCCGAGATGCTCACCAAGAACCTGGCGGCGCGGCGCGCCCCGCCGGGCACCCTGGCCGGCGGCATGGCGGTGCTCAACGGCTACATGGCGGCCCTCGGCCTGGCCCCCGACCACTACCAACTCACCAACCCCTCGGGGCTGACCCGCCAGAATCGCCTGTCCGCCACCGCCCTGGCGCGGGTGCTGGACGACATGGCGGGGGATTTCCGCGTTGCCAACGAATTCCTCGCCTCCCTGCCCATCGCCGGCATCGACGGCACCCTGGAGAACCGCATGACCGCCACCCCGGCGCGGGGCTGGGTACGGGCCAAGACCGGCTATATCGACGGGGTGGTGAGCCTCGCCGGCTTCGCCGGTCGCGCCAGAGGTGACGGCGGCGGCCGGGTGACCTTCGCCTTTATCTACAACGGCCCCGAGCCGGCCTACCGGGTGCGGGCCCTGTTCGACCGCCTGAGCGCCGCCCTGGTGCTGGAGCCGGCGGCGCCCTGAGCACGGCCCCCGCCGGGACCATCTACACTGACGGCATCCCGTTCCCCGGAGCACGCCGATGCGCCTCTACCCCCTCGCCTGGCTGGCGGCCCTGCTGCCCCTCGCCACCATCAACCTCAGCTACCTGCTGGCGGCGAGCCACGGCCAGGTGGACTGGTGCGTGCCCTATGTTCACAGCTGCACCTCCATCAGCGCCACGGGGCGGGAGCCGCCGGCGTACTTCCTGTTCAAGGGGCTGATGATCCCCGCCGCCGTGGTGCTGATGGCCTACTGGCTGCTGTGCGCCGCCTGGCTGCGCACCCTGGGGTGCGAACGGCCCCGCTGGCGGGGCCTGGTGGTGGGGCTCGGGATTGCCGGCAGCGCCGGGCTGATCTTCTACAGCCTGATGCTGGGCTGGATCGGGGATATCTACCGCTTTCACCGCCAGACCGGGGTGACGGCCTTCTTTGGCTTCAGCTTTCTCGGTCAGCTGGTGATCACCTGGCTGCTGGAGCAGCGCCCGGCGGTGCGCCGGGACTTTGCCCGCAACCTCGGCTGGCTGCGCCTCAACACCGCGCTGATCTGGGCCCTGGGGCTCGCCAGTATCGCCCTCGGTTATCTCAGCCCGGAGCTCTACAGGCGCAGCGACGACGCCATCGCCTGGAACTTCACCCTGCTGCTGTGCTGCCACCTGCTGCTCACCGGTGAGCTGTGGCGCCGCACCGGCTGGCGTCTGGGTTTCGCGGTGGCGCCCTGAACAGGTGGGGAGGGCGCGGCGAGATTACCGCATCGCCGCCACGATCAGGGCGATGACGCACAGAAGGCCAATGCTCCACACCGTACTGCGGGCGGTGGCCAGGTCCTTGATGTAGCAGATGCCGTGGGCGATGCGGGCGATGATGAAGATCACCGCCAGGCTGTTGATCAGATCCACCGAGACACCCGCCAACTGGGCGATCACCACCGCGCCGATAAAGCCGGGCAGGGCCTCGAAGGCGTTCTGCTGGGCCCAGTTGGCCCGCTGCTGGGGGCCCTGGAGCTGGTCCAGCAAAAGGCGCGGGTTGTGGTTGTCGTAGTTCTTGCTCTTCATGTACTGGGACTTGGCGACCCCGGCCCAGATGAAGGGCAGGATGATGGCGATCAGCACGCAGCCGTAGGCGATGGACATGTGGGGGGCTCCTTTTTTTCGTATGATGGCGGGCCCGCAGAGCATAGCACCCGCCGTCGAGGAGCACCCATGACCTTTTCCAGCCAGCGCGGCCCCTACCCCCACTCCCGCCCCCGCCGCAACCGCAGCGCCGATTTCGTGCGCCGCCTGGTGCGGGAGACCCGCCTCACCGTGGACGACCTGATCTACCCGGTGTTCGTGCTGGAGGGGGACAACCGCCGCGAGGCCGTCCCCTCCATGCCCGGCATCGAGCGGCTGTCCATCGACCTGCTGGTGGCGGAGGCCAGGGAATGGGCCGCACTGGGCATTCCCGCCCTGGCCCTCTTTCCCGTCACCCCGGCGGAGAAAAAATCCCTCGCCGCCGAGGAGGCCTGGAACCCCGAGGGCCTCGCCCAGCGCGCCACCCGCGCCCTCAAGGCCGCCCTGCCGGACCTCGGCATCATCACCGACGTGGCCCTCGACCCCTTCACCAGCCACGGCCAGGACGGCATCGTCGACGGCGACGGCTATGTGCTCAACGACGTCACCGTCGCGGCGCTGGTCAAGCAGGCACTGTCCCACGCCGAGGCGGGCGCCGACATCGTCGCCCCCTCCGATATGATGGACGGCCGCATCGGCGCCATCCGCAGCGCCCTGGAAGACGCCGGCCACCACAACTGCAAGATCCTCGCCTACTCCGCCAAGTACGCCTCCAGCTACTACGGGCCGTTCCGCGACGCCGTGGGCTCGGCGGGCAATCTCAAGGGGGGCAACAAATTCAGTTACCAGATGGACCCCGCCAACAGTGACGAGGCCCTCCACGAGTGCGCCCTCGACCTCGCGGAAGGGGCCGACATGGTCATGGTCAAGCCCGGCATGCCCTATCTCGACATCGTCCGGCGGGTGGCCGAGGAGTTGAAGGCGCCCACCTTCGTCTACCAGGTGAGCGGCGAGTACGCCATGCACATGGCCGCCTTCGAAAAGGGCTGGCTGGACCGGGACAAGGTGGTGCTGGAATCCCTGCTGGCCTTCAAGCGCGCCGGCGCCGACGCCATCCTCACCTATTTCGCGGTGGATGCCGCGCGGCTGCTGGCGGGCCGCCCTTGACCCCGGCGAGCGCCGCCACCCTGCTGCTGGAGGCCCTGGCGGGGGCCGGCCAGCGGGGTTTGCTGGTGGCGGACGAGAACTGCGACGACTTTCCCTTTGCCCGGCTGGGGCAGACTCCGGTGCTCAGCAACCGCGCCGATATCGCCGCCCGGGCAAGGGCCGCCGGGGCCAGCGCCCATTTCAGCGACTTTGATTTCAGCCCCTGGCAGCCGGGGGAGCTCGACCTCATCGCCTGCCGGGTGGCCAAGGAAAAGGCCGTGGTTCACCACCTGGCCAATCGCGCGGCGGCGCTGCTCGCCCCCGGCGGGCGGCTGGTGCTGGTGGGCGCCAAGCAGGAGGGCATCAAGACCTTCGCCAAAACCCTGGCGGCGCGCCTCGGGGGCGAGAGCCACACGGAAAAACACGGCGCCCTGTACCGCGCCGAGCTCACCCATGGCAGCCCCCCCGGCGAACCCCTCGACGATCGGGACTACGACCACCTGCGCCCGGTGTTCGCCCTCGGCGGGAAGCCGGTGCTGAGCAAGCCGGGGCTGTTCGGCTGGGACCGCATCGACCCGGGCAGCGCCCTGTTGGCGACGGCCCTCGACGACTTTCTCGCGGGCTTCCGCCAGCCGCCGGCGCGGATCCTCGACCTCGGCTGCGGCTACGGCTACCTGTCCCTGGTGGCGGCGGCGAAGGGCGACTTCGCCATCACCGCCACCGACAACTGCGCGGCGGCGCTGCTCGCCTGCCGGGGCAATTTCACCGCCCTCGGCATCGCCGGCGAGGTGGTGGCCGCCGATGCCGGCGACGCCCTCCCCGGCCCCTTCGACGCGGTGCTGTGCAACCCGCCCTTTCACCAGGGCTTTCAGGCGGAGCGCGGCCTCACCGAGAAATTCCTCGCCAGCACCCGACGCCTGCTCGCCCCCAAGGGGCGGGCGCTGTTCGTGGTCAACGGCTTCGTGCCCCTGGAGAGCCTGGCGGCGGGGCTGTTCGGCGGCGTGCGGGTGCTGGACAACGACGGGCGGTTCAAGGTGATCGAGCTGGCTTCCCCCCGCTCCCCGTAGCCGCTGGTGGGCGGATCAACGGGCCCCCGCGATCCGCCCCAACAGCCCCTGCAACTGGCCGTTCACCAGGGTGCCGGCGCGGCTCAGGGAGAGCCCCCGGCGGGCCAGTTGCTCGGCGGCGTCGAGGCGGTAGAGGCCGAACTGGGCACTGGCCATCAGCAGGTAGACCTCGGGGTTGCGGGGCTCGATGCGCTGGGCACGCTCGGCGATGCGCAAGGCGCCCTCGTGGTCGCTGGCGCTGTGCAGGCGCCAGCCCTGGGCGATAAGGCCGGCGACGGCGGAGGGCGCCGGGGCTTGGGGCGCGCTGTCGCTGCCCGAATCGGGGCGGATGGTGCCGGCATCCCTGGGGGGACGGCTGTCCGGCGGCGACGGTTCGGGGGGCGGCGTGGCCGCCGGCGGCAGCGGGGTGGAACGCTCGGTGGGGGCTGGCGCCATGGGGGCACAGCCGCCCACCAACAGCAGTGCCAGGGCGATGCCGGCGAGCAACCGGCGGTCAGGGTTGTTCATTGCCAAATAGCTCCTTGAACCAATCGATCACTTCCTGCCCGGGATTCTGGAAGCAGGGGCTGCGGTTTTTCGGCTCGCTGCCCAGCAGGTAGGGCAGGTAGCGGGCGCCGGCGCAGCCTTCGCGGCTGAGGCTCTGGGTGGCGGGCTCCACCCAGTAGTACTCCACCCCCTCCGGTTTGACAAAGGGAATGGAGCCGACGTTGAGCCCTGCCATGATGTCGGACCACACCTGCAGCGCACCGCTGCCGCCGGTCAGGGGCATCTTGCCGTTGTCGTCCCGGCCGATCCACACCACCCCCACGTAGTTGTCGGCGAAACCGGCGAACCAGCTGTCCCGCTGGTCGTTGGTGGTGCCGGTCTTGCCCGCCAGGGTGACGGTCTCCGGGATGCGGCGGTAGGCGGTCTTGCCGGTGCCCTCCCGCATCACCACCTGCAGGGCGTAGTGGAGCAGGTGCATGACCTCCGCCGAGAAGCGCTGCTCGGTGGCGAAGGGGTAGCGCTTGAGGGGCTCGTGCTCGGCGGTGTAGACGGCGTTGATGGTGCGCAGCGGCGAATAAAACCCCTCGGCGGCAATGGTGTGGTACATGCCCGCCACCTCGTAGGGGGACATGGCCAGGGCGCCGAGCAGCAGGGAGGGCACCTCCTCGATGGGCCCGCCGTAACCGAGGCCCCTGAGGGTGTCCGCCACCCGGTTGAGGCCGATGTCGAGGCCGAGCCGCGCGGTGGCCTGATTGTAGGAGTGGCCGAGGGCCTGGTAGAGGGGCACGAGGCCGTGGCTCTCCCGCTCGTAGTTCTGGGGCTGCCACAGCTTGCCGCCGGACTTGATGGACAGGGGCGCGTCGTCCACCAGGGTGCCGAGGGTGTAGCGCTCCGGCTGCTGCAGGGCCGCCAGGTACACCGCCGGCTTGATGGTGGAGCCCACCTGGCGGCGGGCATCGACGGCGCGATTGAAGCCGACGAAGCCGGCCTTGCGGCTGCCCACCAGGGCGAGCACCTCGGCGGTGCCGGTGCGCACCACCAAGGAGGCCGCCTGGAGCTGGCCCGCCGGCAGGCGGTAGCCCTTTTCCAGATTGTCCACCACGGCGCCGACGCTCTTCTGCACCTGGTGCTGCACCTGGGGGTCGAGGTGGGTGAAGATGCGCAGTCCCGCCGACTGGAGATCCTCCTGGCGGTAATCCTGGGCGAGCTGCTCCCGCACCAGCTGCAGGTAGTCCGGATAGGGATTGGTGGACGTCCCCGGCTGGGCGGCGATATCGAGGCCGCGTCCCTTGGCCGCCGCAGCGACCCCGGTGGAGATCAACCCCTGCCCGGCCATCACGTCGATCACCAGGTTGCGGCGCGCGGTGGCCCGCTCCGGGTTGCGCCAGGGATCGTAGTAGGAGGCGCCCTTCACCATCCCCACCATCAGCGCCAGCTGGTGCAGTTCCAATTCCCGGAGGGGCTGGCGGAACAGGTGCTGGCTGGCCATGCCGAAGCCGTGGATGGCGCGCTTGCCGGCCTGTCCCAAATACACTTCGTTGAGGTAGGCCTCGAGGATCTGCTCCTTGCTGTAGTGCACTTCGAGGAGGATCGCCATCACCGCTTCCATGGCCTTGCGGGCGAGGCTGCGCTCATGGGTGAGGTAGAAGTTCTTGACCAGCTGCTGGGTGATGGTACTGCCCCCCTGCACAGTGGCGCCGGCGCGGATGTTGGAGAACAGCGCCCGCAGGATGCTCTTCGGCGACACCCCCATGTGCAGGTAGAAATCCTGGTCCTCCACCGCGATCAGGCCCTCGGTGAGGTGCACCGGCACCTCGTCGAGGCGCACCAGCACCCGGTCCTCCAGGTGATCGGGGTAGATGCCGCCGATCAACAGGGGCTCGAGGCGCACCAGGTTGCCCTGGCCACCGGCGCCGATCAGGCTGCTGACCCGCCCGCCGCTGAAGCCGAGGGTGACCGCCTTGCCCGGCTCGTCGGCATCGGCGAAGCGGAAGGGGCGAGTGTAGAGGTCCATGCGCGGGCCGTTGACGCTGTACTGGCCGGGGCCGGAGACCCGGGGCACCGCCCGGTAGCCGAGCTGATCCAGCTCCCAGCGCAGCTGTTCCTGGCGCAGGGGCAGGCCCTCGAAGATCTCCAGGGAGCGGCTGTAGACATGGGCGGGCAGCGCCCACTTCACCCCCTCGAACTTGCTGCGCACGAAGGTGTCGAGCAGCACCAGCCCGGCGCCGCCGGCCAGCACCAGCACCACCAGGGCGACGGTGACGAGGCGGAGGAAAAAGGATTTGCGCGGCGGCTTGCGACGGGAGCGGGAGGCGGGCCTGCGGGTAGCCAAGGGGGAATCCTGTGGGTGGGGTATGCGGACGGCGCCCATTGTCCCCCGCGCGACGGCCACTGACAACCGCCCGCCAGCCGGGGATAATGGCCGCTTTGTTCAGTGGAGTAACACTATATGACCCGGAAATACCACGTCGTCGGCATGGGCGCGGCCCTGGTGGACACCGAGATCGAAGTCAGCGACCAGGACCTGACCGCCCTCGGGGTCGAGAAGGGCCTGATGACCCTGGTGGACGAGGCCCGCCAGCGGGAGCTGGTGCGCCACCTCGAAGGCCGCCTCACCGCTTCGCGCCGGGCCAGCGGCGGCTCCGCCGCCAACACCATCATCGCCGTCAGCGCCTTTGGGGGCGACACCTACTTCTGCGGCCGGGTGGCGGACGACGACAACGGCCACTTCTACCTGGCGGATCTGGCCGCCGCCGGTGTCGGCTATCCCCCCCGGGACGGCCTGCCGGCGGGCACCACGGGCAAGTGCCTGGTGCTGATCACCCCGGACGCCGAGCGCTCCATGAACACGTTTCTCGGCGCCAGCGAAGGGCTCTCCCCGGCGGATCTCGACGCCGACGCCATCGCCAGCGCGGAATACCTCTACATCGAGGGCTACCTGGCCACCGGCGACAGCGGCCGCGCCGCCGCCATCGCCGCCCGCGCCCAGGCCCGGGAGGCGGGCACCCGCATCGCCCTCAGTCTTTCCGACCCCGGCATCGTCGCCCACTTCCGACCGCAACTGGCGGAGATCGCCGGGGGCAAGGTGGACCTGCTGTTCTGCAACCGGGACGAGGCCCTGGCCTTTACCGGCGCGGACGATCTGGACACCGCCAGCGAGGCCCTGGCGGACCACGCCGATCAGTACGTGATCACCCTGGGGGCCGAGGGGGCGATGGTGTTCGATGGCAACGAACTGCTGCGCATCCCCGCCCGCCCCATCACCGCGGTGGACACCAACGGCGCCGGGGACATGTTCGCCGGCGCCTTCCTCTACGGCATCACCCACGGCATGGATCACCGCACCGCGGGCCTGCTCGCCTGCACCGCCTCGGCGGCGGTGGTGGGCCAGTACGGGCCGCGCCTGCCCCTGGGGCAGTATCGGGGGATTCTGGGGGCGTTCGCGGATCACTGAGAGCCGGGCGGCCCTCAGGACAGGTGCTGGCCAGGGGCACCGGCGTGGAGATGAGGAAGCCCTGTACGTAGTCCACCCCCATCTCCTCCAGCATCGCCAGCTGGGCCTGGTTCTCGACGCATTCGGCGATGGTCTCAAGACCCATGATGTGGGCGAGGTGATTGATGGTGCTGACCATCGAGTACTCCACGTCGCTCACTTCCATCTTGCGCACGAAACTGCCGTCGATCTTGAGATAGCTCACCGGCAACTGCTTGAGGTAGCCGAACGACGACAGGCCGCTGCCGAAATCGTCGAGGGCGAAGGCGCAGCCCAACTCGCTCAGGGCGCTGATGAACTTGAGGGCGCCGTCGAAGTGGCGCACCGCGGCGGTCTCGGTGATCTCGAACTGGATGCTGGCCGGGTCCACAGCTCCGTGCTCGAAGCGGTCGATGACGTAGTCGCGGAATTTCTCGTCGGAGATGGTATTGCCCGAGAGGTTCACCGAGAAACTGTAACGGCCGCGCTTCTCCGCCGGCAGGGCTTCGAGGGCGCTGAACAGCTTTTCGAACACCCAGCGATCGATGTCGTCGATCAGCCCCGAGAACTCCGCCGCCGGGATGAACTTGCCCGGGGAGACGATGTTGCCACTCGGGTCCACCATGCGCACCAAGGCCTCGAAGTGCTTCACATCGCGGCGCCCCTTGACCGGCACGATGGGCTGGCAGTAGAGCACGAAGCGGCTCTCGTCGAGGGCATCGCTGATCCGCGCCGTCCACTGGGAGAGGTTGGAGCGGGTTTCGCTGTCGCCCCCGTGGTAGTGGATCTTGTTGCGACCGGCCTCCTTGGCGGTGGCGCAGGCCGCCCCGGCCCCCAGCAGCACGTCGATTTCCGACACACTGTCGCGGCTGATGCTCTCGACCCCGATGCTGGCCCCCACCTTGAGGCGCCGGGAGCCCCAGGGCACGCTGAACTCGGTGATGATGGCGAGGATCGCCTCCGCCTCCTGGCGCACCCGGGCCGGGTCCCGCGCCCACAGCAGCACCGCGAATTCGTCGTTGCCGATGCGCGCCACCACATCCTGATCCCCCACCTCCCGGGTCAGCATGCGGGCCAGCTGGCGCAGCAGCTCATCGCCGGCGGCGTGGCCGCAGGTGTCGTTGATCACCGAGAAGTTGTACAGGTCGATGTAGAGGAAGAGGTGGCTGGAGCCATCCACGTGGGCGGCGTCGATGGCGCGCACGATCTCGTTCTCGATCTGGCGGCGATTGGCCAGCTGGGTGAGGGGGTCGTGGGTCTCGTGCCAGCTCAGCCGCGTCGACACCCGCCGCGACTCGCTCACCGCCCGGAGCACGATCACGCAGCCGTTGATGCGGTTGTCCCGGTCCCGCACCGGGGTGGCGGTGACCGCCACCGGCACCGGGGTGTTGCCCGGCACCATCAGGCGGATGTTGTCGGTGAGGCTCACCGCCCGCTCCCGGGCGAGGGCCAGGGAAAAGGGGTAGACCCAGTTGTCGTTGCCGTCCTTGAGGCGCAGCAGGTCGTCGATGAAGCTCTGGCTGTTGCGGCGGTGGCCGAGCATCAGCAGCTCCGACGCCACCGGGTTGCTGTTCTCCAGGTAGCCGCGGCGATCCACCAGCAGGATGGCATCGGTGACCTGGTTGTAGATGGCGCTCAGGTGCTCCCGCTGGCGGAACAGGGCCTCCTGGGCGCCGACGTGGCGGGTCATATCCCGACACAGCAGCACCACCCCGCCCTGGGCGTCGTCGCCGTCGAGGATCTGGGCATCCAGCTGGCGGACGTCGCCGTCGGCGGTGATGATGTCGAGGTAGTTGTCGGGGTTGCGGGCCTGGCGAGCTTCGAACAGCACCCGCAGACCCTCGCCGCGATCCTCGTCGGCGATGTCGGGGAAGAGGATGCGGATCGGCTTGTCGTGGAGGTCCACCTCGCGGTAGCCCACCAGCTCCGCCATGGCGTCGTTGATGCGCTGAATGAAGCCGAAACGGTCGATGGCGAGGATGCCGAAGCGCTCACTCTCGAGCTGCACGGCAAAGGCGCCATCGCCGCTGCTGGACACCCGCGCCGGCCTGTCCGCCACGGTCCCGCCGGTGGCGCTGAGCTCCAGCAGGCGCCAGCTCTCCCCGGCCACCGGGATGGGGCGGCACTGGATGGCGCGCAGCACGACGTTCCGGTCGCGGGCGGCCATGGCCTCCGCCACGGCGCGCACCGGTTCGGCGTCGAGGTCGAGGGTCCAGTGCAGTGCGCTGTCCCCCGCTGGCTGGCGCAGCCGGGCCGCCAGCTCGCTGCCCCGCAGGGCCGGAAACAGCTCGGCGAGACCGCGCCCCGAGGCGGCCTCTACGGCGATGCCGGTCCAGTTGGCCACCCAGTGATTCCAGTAACACACCCTGTCCCCCTGGCCGAGGACGATCAGGCCCTGGGGGGCGCCGTCCACCAGCGCCTGGAGCAATTCGGCGGGCAGCGCCTGTCGGTTCAGGATTTCCGAGGACATGGGCGGGTGGGCCTCCCGTGGGTTTTGCGGCGGCGCGCCGAGGGCGCCCCCGGGGAACTGGGGTGGCGGACAGCCGTCATCCGGCTAGCCCTGGGAGAGCAATTCGCGCAGGTCGATGATGGCGGCATTGGCGCGACTGATGTAGGAAGCCATGGTCAGGGAGTGGTTGGCCACCAGGCCAAACCCGGTGCCGTTGAGGATCACCGGGCTGAACAGGGGCGCCTGGGTGGCCTCCAGTTCGCGGATGATCTGCTGCAGGCTGACCCGGGCGTTCTTCTTGTCGAGCACCGAGTCGAAATCCCGCTCGATGGCCCGGAGAAAGTGCACCAGCGCCCAGGTGGTGCCCCGGGCCTCGTAGAACACGTCGTCGAGTTCATGCCAGGGGGTCTTGACGATCATCTCCCCCGCCGGCGCGGCGGCGGACTGCTTGCCCCCGGTCTCGCCAGCGAGGTCGATATTGAGGCGGCGCTGGCCGACGCTGGCGGTGAGCCGCTGGGACAGGCTGCCGAGGCGGCCCTCGACGGTGGACAGCCAGAACCGCAGGTTGTCGGCGCGGGCGTAGAACTGGGCGTTGTAGCGATCGTCGTCGGTGAGACGGAACAGATACGACTCGAGATAGCGGATGCCGTTGCGGTACTCCCCCTCGCTGGCGGGCAGCATCCAGCTGTCGCTGTCGAAGTTGAACAGGGGCTCGGCGAGGGACAGATCCTCGTCCTCCTGGGACTGGGACTGGGAGCGGCTGAAGCGCTCGCGCATGGCCTTCGACAGGTCGCGCACCTGGACCAGCACGCCGAATTCCCAGTTGGGGATATTGTCGAGCCACACCCCCGGGGGGAAGCGGTCGTTGGAGAGGTAGCCGCCGGGCTTGTCGAGCAGGGTGCCCGCCACCCCCACCAGGGCTGCAGTGGTGGCGGCGCCGGTGACCTTGCGCCCCCCGGCGTGCTCGGCCACCAGGGCGTCGAGATCGAGGTAGTCCGGCTCGCTGCTCCAGTACCAGCACCAGCACCAGCAGCAACACCACCGCGCCCACCACCGCGCCCACCAGCTTGGCCACGGTCCTGTTCAGGCCGCGACCGGTATCGGGGGAGCTGTCGGTTGTCATCGGGGTTCTCCTGTCACTGCGCGGGTGTAACCGTAAGGGGCCGGGCCGACTGGCGGCCCGCTTCAATTATTGGTGATCCGGCGGCAATGTACAGCGCGGGGCGGATCACCTGTGCGTTATCGCCGCCGGGAGGTCGTCACCGCTGGCGGGGGTCGCGGATCGCGAAGGACTCCACCCGGGTGCCACAGGGGCCAAAATCCAGGGTCACCGCCAGGGTCGCGCCGGCCTTGAGGGGGGCGGACAGGCCGAACCCCATCAGATGGTAGCCACCAGGGGCCAGGGTCAGGGTGTCCCCCGCCGGAAGTGGGAGGCTCCGCACTCGGCGCATGCGCATCACCCCGTTGTCGTGGCGGTGCTCGTGGATTTCCAGGCGCTCGATCCCGGGGGCGCTGGCGCCCACCAGGGCGCAGTCCCCGCCGCCGCGGTTGGCCACGGTGAGGAAGCCCACGGCGCGGGGCTGGCCGGGGATGGATTCGCGGAAATGGGCGTCGCTCACCGCCAGGTCGTCGGCAAGCGTGGGGGCGGCCACCAGGGGCGCGGCGAGCAGCAGGGACAGAACAGCGGGCTTCAACATCGGCGACTCCTCGAACGGGCCCACTATAGCACGGCCTCCGCTGGCGGCGTTTGGCCTCGCGGGGGCGAGCCCGTACAATGGCCGCGCCCCTTTCCGAGGATGAAGGCTTGAAGACCCTCCCCACCTGGCTGGCCACCTGCCTGTTGCTCGTCGCCCTCACCGCCGGAGCCGACGACTTCCCCGGTCGCGCCGCGACCCTGCCGGGCACCGCCACCGACTTTCTCCCGGTGGAGGAGGCCTACCAGCTCTCCCCCCGCCTCGACGGCAACCGCCTGGTGCTGGACTGGCTGATCGCCCCCGGCTACTACCTCTATCAGGAGCGCTTTCGCGCCAGCCTCCCCGACGGCACGGCCCTTGACCTCGGCTTCGAGGAAGGTCGGCGCCAATACGACGAGTACTACCAGAAGGAACTGGTGGTCTACTACCGATTCACGACGGTGAGCACCGAACCCCTGCCAGAACAGGGTGCGCTGACCATCAGGGTGGCGTCCCAGGGTTGCGCCGACGCGGGGCTGTGCTACCCGCCCCGGGACCAGTTCGTGGCGGTGGACACCGCCGCCGGCACGGCGGTGGAGGTGGCGCCACCGGTGGCGGACAGCGGACCCGGCGCCCCCGGCGCACCGCCCGCCGCCGCCCTGCCCCTCTATGTGGCCCTGCTGTTCGCCCTGCTCGGCGGGGTCATCCTCAACCTGATGCCCTGCGTGTTCCCGGTGCTGTCCATCAAGGCCCTCGGCCTCGCCGCCAGCGGGCTCTCCACCCGCAAGCGCCACCACCAGGGCCTCGCCTACACCGCCGGGGTGGTGAGCACCTTCCTCGCCGTGGCCCTGCTGCTGATCGCCCTGCGGGCCGGGGGCGAGGCCATCGGCTGGGGCTTCCAGTTGCAGTCGCCGCTGTTCATCACCGCCCTGGTGTACCTGTTCTTCGCCATGGGGCTCGGCTTTTCCGGCTTTTTTGAAGTCGGCGCGGGGATCATGAACCTGGGACAGGGCAGCACCCAGGGCCACGGCCTTCGCCACGCCTATGCCACCGGGGTGCTGGCGGCGGTGGTGGCGAGCCCCTGCACAGCGCCCTTCATGGGCACCGCCCTCGGCGCCGCCCTGACCCAGCCGGCAGGGGTGGCGCTGACCATCTTTGCCGGGCTCGGCCTCGGCATGGCACTGCCCTTTTTGCTGCTGTCCTGGGTGCCGGCGCTGGTGGCGCGCCTGCCGCGGCCCGGCCCCTGGATGGAGACCTTCAAGGAGCTGCTCGCCTTTCCCCTCTACCTCACCTGCGTGTGGCTGCTGTGGGTGCTCGGCCGCCAGACCGGCGCCGATGGCGTCGCGGCGGCACTGGCGGGCCTGGTGCTGATCGCCTTCGCCATCTGGCTGCTGGCGGCGCGCACCCGCACCCGCGGGGCGGTCGCGGTGCTGGCCCTCGCCGGCGCCCTGTACCTGCCCCTCGCCCCCTCCAGCCCGGATGCCCCGGAGACCTGGGAGCCCTACAGCCGCCAGCGGCTCGACGGGCTACTCGCCGCCGGGCAACCAGTGTTCATCAACCTCACCGCCGACTGGTGCATCACCTGCCTCGCCAACGAGCGGGTGGCCCTCGGCTCCGAGGCCTTCGCCGCCGCCCTGCGGGACGGCGGCATCACCTACCTCAAGGGGGACTGGACCAACAGCAACCCCGAGATCACCGCTCTGCTCAACGCCAACGGCCGCAACGGCGTGCCCCTCTACCTGTTCTATCCCCGGGGGGAGTCCACCCCCATTCTCCTGCCGCAGATCCTGACGCCCGCCATCGTATTGGAGACTTTCGCGGACAATACCCGCTGATTTTCCGCGATTCACAGCTTTTTTGGCGAAGTTATCCCAATTTGGCCAACTTCCCCGGCAACTGGCGGCGAAGTGGCCGCCATCGCCGGGAAACAAATCGAACAGAACCACCCCCGCAATGGCCATTTGCACGGATTTGCGGTTTAATCACAGGGAACATGACGCCATCGTCGGCAAAACCCCGGAGGCGTTGGACAAGCCCCCGATTTTGCGGCAGACTCCCGCCAATTCGGTCACACGGGCAGCGGCACCATGGCAACCATTCTTGTACTCCACGGCCCCAACCTCAATCTGCTCGGCACCCGCGAACCCGGCATCTACGGCAGCGACACCCTCGACACCATCAACCGCCGCCTCACCGAGCAGTGCATGGCCGCCGGGCACCACTGCCTGACCCTGCAGAGCAACGCCGAGTACGAGCTCATCGACCGCATCCACGACGCCCGCAACGAGGGCGTCAACTTCATCCTCTTCAACCCCGCCGCCTTCACCCACACCAGTGTGGCGCTGCGGGACGCACTGCTGGCCACCGGCATCCCCTTCATCGAAGTGCACCTCTCCAACGTCCACGCCCGGGAGCCGTTCCGCCACCATTCGTACTTTTCCGACATTGCCCGGGGCGTGGTCTGCGGCCTCGGGCCCCTCGGCTACGAGCTGGCTCTCACCGCCGCCCTGGCCCAGCTCGGCAATCCCTAATCGTTCAACCTTACGCAGGAATCAGTCATGGATATCCGCAAGATAAAGAAGCTCATCGAACTGCTGGAAGAGTCCAACATCGGCGAAATCGAAATCAAGGAAGGGGAGGAATCGGTGCGCATCAGCCGCGCCGGTTTCTCCAACCAGGCGCCCATCATGATGCACATGCCCCAGCAGCCGGCCGCTCCCGCGCCCGCCGCCAGCCCGGCGCCGGTGGCAGCGGCCCCCGAGGCCGCCCCCGCCGCCCTCAGCGGCCATGTGGTGAAGTCCCCCATGGTGGGCACCTTCTACCGCGCCTCCTCGCCGGGCGCCGCGGCCTTCGTCGAAGTGGGCCAGGCGGTGAAGGCCGGTGACGTGCTGTGCATCGTCGAAGCCATGAAGATGATGAACCAGATCGAAGCGGACAAGTCCGGCACCGTCGGCGCCATCCTGGTGGAGGACGGCGAGGCCGTCGAGTTCGACCAGCCCATGATCACCATCATCTAGCCCACCGGGGACCTGTCATGCTCGATAAAGTCCTGATCGCCAACCGCGGCGAAATCGCCCTGCGTATCCTCCGCGCCTGCAAGGAGCTGGGGATCCGCACCGTGGCCGTGCACTCCAAGGCCGATGTTGACTTGAAGCACGTGCGCCTGGCGGACGAAACCGTCTGCATCGGCCCCAACCCCTCCAGCCAGAGCTACCTCAACATCCCCGCCATCATCAGCGCCATGGAAGTCACCGACGCCATGGCGGTCCACCCGGGCTACGGCTTTCTCGCCGAGAACGCCGACTTCGCCGAACAGGTGGAACAGAGCGGCTTTGTGTTCATCGGCCCGACGCCGAGCGTCATCCGCCTGATGGGGGATAAGGTGTCAGCCATCGAGGCGATGCGCGCCGCCGGGGTGCCCACGGTGCCCGGCTCCAACGGCCCCCTCAACGACGACCACGAGCGCACCCACCAGCTGGCCAAGCAGATCGGCTACCCGGTGATCATCAAGGCCGCCGCCGGCGGCGGTGGTCGCGGCATGCGGGTGGTGCACAGCGAGGCACACCTGCTGAAGGCGGTGAGCATCACCCAGACCGAGGCCAAGGCGGCGTTCGGCGACGCCACCGTGTACATGGAGAAATTCCTCGAAAACCCCCGCCATGTCGAAGTGCAGGTGCTGGCGGACGGCCAGGGCCACGCCATCCACCTGGGGGACCGGGACTGCTCCCTCCAGCGCCGCCACCAGAAGGTGCTGGAGGAGGCCCCCGCCCCCGGCATCCCCGACCACATCCGCCAGGGCGTGTTCGACGCTTGCGTCAAGGCCTGCATCGACATCGGCTACCGGGGGGCCGGCACCTTCGAGTTCCTCTACGAGGACGGCGGCTTCTACTTCATCGAGATGAACACCCGGGTCCAGGTGGAGCACCCGGTCACCGAGATGATCACCGGCGTCGATATCGTCAAGGAACAACTGCTGATCGCCAGCGGCAAACCCCTGAGCTTCAAGCAGAGCGACATCCAGTTCCGCGGCCACGCCTTCGAGTGCCGCATCAACGCCGAGGACCCCCGCACCTTCATGCCGAGCCCCGGCAAGGTGACCAGCTACCACCCCCCCGGCGGCAACGGCGTGCGGGTCGACTCCCACCTCTACTCCGGCTACAGCGTGCCACCCCACTACGACTCGCTGATCGCCAAGGTCATCACCCACGGCAGCGACCGCCCCACCGCCCTGGCGCGGATGCGCAACGCCCTGGACGAACTGATCGTGGAGGGCATCAAGACCAATACCGACCTGCAGCGGGATCTGGTCACCGACGCCGGCTTCAAGCAGGGCGGCGTCAACATCCACTACCTGGAGAAAAAGCTGGGCCTCTAAGGCCCGGCTGTCGCCATGCCCTGGCTTCAGGTCCACCTGCTCGCCCCCCGCGCCGACACCGAGGCGGTGGAAGATGCCCTGCTCGACTGCGGCGCCGTCTCCGTCACCCTGGCGGACAGCGCCGACAACCCCATCCTCGAACCCGGGGTGGGGGAGACCCCCCTGTGGGAGACCGTCAAGGTCACCGGGCTTTTCGAGCTGCCCGCCGATCGGGCGCTGATCGCCGCCCAGTTTGTCGCCCTGCAGCCGGGCTTCGGCGCCGCCGATCTCCACTGGGAAGAGGTCGCCGATCAGCCCTGGGAGCGGGCCTGGATGGACCACTTCGAGCCCATCCAGTGCGGCGGGCGGCTGTGGATCTGCCCCAGCTGGCGGGAGCCCCCCGATCCCGACGCCGTCAACCTGCGCCTCGACCCGGGCCTCGCCTTCGGCTCCGGCACCCACCCCACCACATTCCTGTGCCTTGAGTGGCTCGACGGCATCGACCTCGCCGGCACAACGGTGATCGACTACGGCTGCGGCTCGGGGATTCTCGGCATCGCCGCCCTGCTGCTCGGCGCCGACCGGGTGATCGCCGTGGACAACGACCCCCAGGCGCTGATCGCCACCCGGGACAATCTCGAGCGCAACGGTCTCGGGGCGGAGCGGCTCTCCACCCATCTGCCGGCGGACATGCCGGACGCCAGCGCCGACATCCTGGTGGCCAACATCCTCGCCGGCCCCCTCATCAGCCTCGCGCCGCGCCTCGACCAGCTCACCCGGCTGGGGGGCCGGCTGTGCCTGTCGGGCCTAACCCTCGATCAGGCGCAGGCGGTGATGGCGGCCTACCCGGGGTTTCGCTTCGAGCCCATCGCCCGGCGGGACGACTGGGTGCGGCTCGGCGCCCGCAAGGACGCCGGCGGCAGCGGAAGCTGATCGCCGGCGACGGAGGCGCGGATGGCTGAGGTCATGGTCACCACCTGCCCGGCGTGCCGGCTCGCCTTCCGGGTCAGTGACTCCCAGCTCGCCGCCGCCAACGGCCTGGTGCGCTGCGGCGCCTGCCTCAGGGTATTCAACGCCCACGAGCACAGCCGCCCGCCGGCGCCCCCCTCTGCCGCGCCGGCGATAGTCCCGGCTGCCCCGGAGGACAGCGACGACCTGGTGATCGATGACAACTTCGACCTGAGCCTGCTGGACCGGCTGCTCGGCTCACCGTCGCCGGCCAGCCCCCCGCCACCCACAGCCCCGGAGGTTCCCATGGATGGGACAGACGCTACCCCCAGCGACACCAACCCCCCGCCCCGCAACGACTCCCAGGGTGCGCCGGCGCCAATCGCCGCCTCGCCCCAGCCGCCCGGCGCCGCGGCGGCAGGGGACGGGGCCGGAGCGGCATCGGAACACCCGGCGACAGGGACTGCGCTGCATACCCCACCCGCCGACAACCCGGCAGCGGCGGTGGCCGCCGACGGTTCGCCTCCCGCCGAGCCCTCGACCCTGTCCATCCTGCCCCGGGACCTCGCCACCCCGGTGTTCACCGCCGAGACCTTCGCGGACCCCGACGGGGATCGCCCCCGCCCCCACCGGCTCTGGTACCTGGCCCTGCTGCTGGCGCTGCTCGCCCTCCCCGTTCAGTACGGCCACTTCAATGCCGCCAGCCTCGGCCAGGACCCGCGCCTGCGGCCCGCGCTGGAACCCCTCTGTCGGCTGACCGGCTGTGTCATCGGGCCCCGCGCGGACATCCGCCGCATCGCCACCACCGACCTGGTGGTGCGAAGCCACCCGGAGCGCCCCGGGGCGCTCCGGGTCGACGCGGTGCTGGTCAACAACGCGCCCTTTGCCCAACCATTCCCCCATCTGCGATTGCGCTTCGAGGACCTCCAGGGCGCGGTGGTGGCGGCGCGCACCTTCGCCCCCCGGGAGTACCTGGCTGGGGAACTCGCCAACGCCACGTCGCTGCCCTCCCGCCAGCCGGTGCGGCTGGAGCTGGATATCGTCGACCCGGGCCCTGCGGCGGTGTCCTACAGCCTGCTGGCGGTGGACGGCGGTCGCTGATCCGCCGCCAATCTGGCCGGCGGCCTTTTTCCCCGCCCCCTCACGGGGTATCATACCGCCCCTTCCCCAGGCACCCCGCGGCAACGAGGCAGCACCTTGTTTCGGATAGGCAATTTCACCATCGACAACCGCACTATCCTGGCGCCCATGGCCGGGGTGACGGACCTGCCGTTCCGCCAGCTGTGCCGGCGCTTCGGCGCCGGTCTCGCGGTATCGGAGATGGTGACCGCCGACACCCGCCTGTGGGACAGCCGCAAATCCCGCAACCGCCTGCCCCACCTTGAAGAAGCCGCGCCGCGCATGGTGCAGATCGCCGGCGGCGACCCGGCCATGCTGGCGGACGCCGCCCGCCAGAACGTCGCACTGGGCGCCCAGATCATCGACATCAACATGGGTTGCCCCGCCAAGAAGGTGTGCAGGAAGGCCGCCGGCTCCGCCCTGTTGCAGGACGAGGGGCTGGTGGCGGAGATCCTCGCCGCCGTGGTGGCCGCCGTGGCGGTGCCGGTGACCCTCAAGATCCGCACCGGCTGGAACCCGGACAACCGCAACGCCCTCGCCATCGCCCGCATCGCCGAGGACGCCGGCATCCAGGCCCTCGCCATCCACGGCCGCACCCGGGCCTGCAAGTTCGCGGGCCAGGCCGAGTACGACACCATCGCCGCCGTGGCCCGGTCCGTGGCCATACCGGTGTTCGCCAACGGCGACATCACCAGCCCCGCCGAGGCCCGCCGGGTGCTGGATCACACCGGCGCGGCGGCGGTAATGATCGGCCGCGCCGCCCAGGGCAGCCCCTGGATCTTCCGCGAGATCAACCACTACCTGGCCACCGGCGCCCTGTTGCCGCCGCCGACCCGGCAGGAGGTGCGCGCCACCCTGCGGGATCACCTCATCGAGCTGCACCGCTTTTACGGGCCGGTGATGGGCCCGCGCATCGCCCGCAAGCACGCCGGCTGGTATCTCGAAACCCTGCCGGGGAGCAGTGACTTCCGCCGCCACTTCAACGGCCTCGAGGGAGGCGACAGCCAGCTGGCCGCCCTCGACCGCTTTTTCGACACCCCCTTTGCCAACACAGAACAACGCCAGGACAGAGCAGCATGAATGCCGCCAACCGTTTCACCCTCCACAGCGAGAACGACATTGCCCCGGAGCCGCCGTCGCAAGTCCGCCACCAGTCCCTCAGGGACCACGTGGAATCCGCCATGAGCGACTACTTCACCCAGCTCGACGGCCAGCCCACCACCGACCTCTACCAGATGGTGCTGGAACAGGTGGAATCCCCCCTGCTGGAAGCGGTGATGGCCTACACCCAGCGCAACCAGAGCCGCGCCGCCGAGATGCTCGGCCTCAATCGCGGCACCCTGCGCAAGAAGCTCAAGCAATACAACCTGCTTTAAACCTCGAACCAAGAGACCGCCCATGACCGACCAACTCGCCCCCGTCCGCCGCGCCCTGATCAGCGTTTCCGACAAGACCGGCATCCTGGACTTTGCCCGCGCCCTGAGCCAGCTGGGGGTGGAGATCCTCTCCACCGGCGGCACCTTCCGCCTGCTCAGGGACAACGGCGTCCCGGCGGTGGAAGTGTCGGACTACACCGGCTTCCCGGAGATGATGGACGGCCGGGTCAAGACCCTGCACCCGAAGGTCCACGGCGGCATCCTCGGCCGCCGGGGCATCGACGACGGGGTGATGGCGGAGCACGGCATCCAGCCCATCGACATGGTGGTGGTCAACCTCTACCCCTTCGCCGCCACGGTGGCGGACCCCAACTGCGACCTGCCCACCGCCATCGAGAACATCGACATCGGCGGCCCCACCATGGTGCGCTCCGCCGCCAAGAACCACAGGGACGTGGCCATCGTGGTGAACGCCAGCGACTACGGCCCCATCGTCGACGAACTGAAGGCCAACAACGGCCAGCTCGCCTACGGCACCCGCTACGCCCTGATGGTCAAGGCCTTCGAGCACACCGCCGCCTACGACGGCATGATCGCCAACCACTTCGGCGCCCGGAATACGCAAAACCAACAGCGGGACTTCCCCGACACCTTCAACCTGCAATTCCACAAAAAGCAGGACATGCGCTACGGCGAGAACCCCCACCAGAAGGCCGCCTTCTACGTGGAAGCGCAGCCGAGGGACACCGGCATCGCCACCGCCCGCCAGCTGCAGGGCAAGGCGCTGTCCTACAACAACGTGGCGGACACCGATGCCGCCCTGGAATGCGTCAAATCCTTCACCAAGCCCGCCTGCGTGATCGTCAAGCACGCCAACCCCTGCGGCGTGGCGGTGAGCCTCGACGGCATCGCCGCCGCCTATGAACTGGCCTACCAGACCGATCCCGAATCCGCCTTCGGCGGCATCATCGCCTTCAACCGGGAACTGGACGCCGCCACCGCAAAGCTGATCGTCGACCGCCAGTTCGTCGAGGTGATCATCGCTCCCCGGGTGAGCCCCGAGGCCCTCGCCGTCACCGCCGCCAAGCAGAACGTGCGGGTACTGGAATGCGGCGACTGGGCAGCCGAGCGCCCCGCCGCCCTCGACTTCAAGCGGGTCAACGGCGGCCTGCTGGTGCAGGATGCCGACCTCGGCATGATTGCCGAGGCGGATCTCAAAGTGGTGACCCAGCGGGCGCCCACCGAGGCCGAGATCCACGATCTGATCTTTGCCTGGAAGGTGGCCAAGTTCGTCAAGTCCAACGCCATCGTCTACGCCAAAAACCGCCAGACCATCGGTGTCGGCGCGGGGCAGATGAGCCGGGTGAACTCCGCCCGCATCGCCGCCATCAAAGCCGAACACGCCGGCCTCGCGGTGAAGGGCGCGGTGATGGCCTCCGACGCCTTCTTCCCCTTCCGGGACGGCATCGACAACGCCGCCAAGGTGGGCATCAGCTGCGTCATCCAGCCCGGCGGCTCGATGCGCGACAACGAGGTGATCGCCGCCGCCGACGAACACGGCATCGCCATGGTATTTACCGGGATGCGGCATTTTAGGCATTAAGTGCCGGGGGTCTGACGTCGGACGCTTGACGTCTGACGCTCGTTACGGAGCGAGGCCAGCTTGTCAACACTTCCCAAACGATTGCACCAGCTAATGTCTCTTAAAAATAGTCGACTGGCACAGGCTTCCTAGCGTCAGACGTCAAGCGTCCGACGTCAGACCTTCCCCAACGAAGCCTCCAGCCTGCCACTACAACCAAAGGCGCTAACCATGAACATCCTCATCCTCGGAAGCGGCGGCCGCGAACACGCCCTGGCCTGGAAAGCGGCGCAAAGCCCCCTGGCGGACACCGTCTTCGTCGCCCCCGGTAACGGCGGTACCGCCCGGGAGCCCGGCGTCGAGAACGTCGCCATCGACATCGCCGATTTCGAGGCCCTCGCCAGCTTCGTCAAGCTCAACAACGTGGGCCTCACCATCGTCGGCCCCGAGCAGCCCCTGGTGGACGGGGTGGTGGATTACTTCGAGGAGCAGGGCCTCGCCATCTTCGGCCCCCGCAAGGGCGCGGCCCAGCTGGAGGGCTCCAAGGCCTTCACCAAGGATTTTCTCGCCCGCCACAACATCCCCACGGCGGAATACAGGAACTTTACCGAGGTTGAACCGGCTCTCGCCTACCTGCGGGACAAGGGCGCCCCCATCGTCGTCAAGGCCGATGGCCTGGCCGCCGGCAAGGGGGTGATCGTCGCCATGACCCTGGAGGAGGCCGAGGCCGCGGTGCGGGACATGCTGGCCGGCAACGCCTTTGGCGAGGCGGGCAGCCGGGTGGTGATCGAGGAATTCCTCGACGGCGAGGAGGCCAGCTTCATCGTCATGGTGGACGGGGAGCAGGTGCTGCCCATGGCCACCAGTCAGGACCACAAGCGGGTGGGGGACGGTGACACCGGCCCCAACACCGGGGGCATGGGGGCCTACTCCCCGGCCCCAGTGGTCACCCCCGCCGTGCACGCAAGGGCGATGCACGAGGTAATCCTGCCCACGGTGCGGGGCATGGCCGCCGAGGGCAACCGCTACACCGGCTTTCTCTACGCTGGCCTCATGGTGATGCCGGACGGCACCCCCAAGGTGATCGAGTACAACTGCCGGTTCGGCGATCCGGAAACCCAGCCCATCATGATGCGCCTGCAATCGGACATCGTCGCCCTGTGCCTCGCCGCCCTCGACGGCAAGCTCGACGCCGCCAGCGCCGAATGGGATGCCCGCGCCTCGGTGGGCGTGGTCCTGGCCGCCGGCGGCTACCCCGGCGACTACCGCAAGGGGGACATCATCAACGGCCTGCCCGACACCGACCCGGAAGGCGCCAAGGTATTCCACGCCGGCACCCGCCTCGATGGCGACGGACATGTGGTCACCAACGGCGGCCGCGTGCTGTGCGTGGTGGGCCTCGGCGACAGCGTCGGCGACGCCCAGCAGCGGGCCTACCACCTCGCCAGTGAAATCAGCTGGAAGGACATGTTCCACCGCCGGGACATCGGCTACCGCGCCGTGGCCCGGGAACAGCAACAGGCCCAGCAGGACGAGTAACCCCCCGACACCGGCCACCCCTCCACGTCCCCCTGAAGGGGGATTCCGCCCTACAACCGCCCAACCCGTAGGGCCGAAAAGCCGAAGGCGTCATCGGCCGCAAGCCCCCTCACCGACCTATATGCGCCGGGGGGTGCATCGGACCGTCACGCATCTCACCCATACACTGGCGGAGCTCGATCCTTCAGCCCCTTGCTCAACTCCTCGACCACCGCCTCAAGGTGTGCCGCGCGGTTGGACGCATCCGACCACAGGTGGATAAGTGCCTCCACGATGGGCCTGTACAGCAAAGCGCTCATCTCGCTGCCAAGGGCGAGGTGGTACGCCTCCGCCGGATCGCGCCCCTGGCTGATTTCCCGCAACTGCATTCCCAGCTGCTGATCAGTCCGGAGGGTATGAAACACCAGCCAAGCGGTGACGAACTGAATCAGGCGTTCATAACGGTCCTCGATCTGATCGTCCGTGGATCGTTTGCGAAGCTTGCTGATGTCATAGAAAAACGATTTGTGCTCCATCTGCTGGCGCTTGACATGCCTCGAGTCCACCCGCTTTTCCGCCATCAACGCCTCCTCGTGGACGAAATGATGCTTCGCGTAGTCGAGCAGATCGTCGAGCGCGGCATCCAGCTCGTCACTGCTTTTCCTGCCAGCCATCAGATCCTGGCTGATCTCGGCGATCACATCGAACAAATGCTTGTGTTCATCGTCGACGATCTGAACGCCGATGTTGTATTTTTTGCTCCACTCGAACATGGCAGATGCGCTCCAGGAATAGGGATTGGTTGCCTGACTGAACGCGGAGGATACATCAAACACCGCAACGTTGCGGAACCCGACAGCGCGTCTGCAAAGGACCAGATACAGCTTGATCGGCACTGGTAATGGCCCAACCACCAGGACTGTTTGCACGCCTCGACAAACTCCGCGACGATGCATGTCGCGACGGATGACGGCTGCCCTTCCACGTCCCCCGGAGGGGGATTCCGCCCCACAACCGCACGTCCCTAGGGCCGAAAGCCGCAGGCGTCATCGGCCACCGACCACCACCGCGCCGTCACACCGCGGTGAGCGGGAAGGACCGGATCCTGCCCTGGCACTCCTCGCAATCATATTGTGCAAAATTGAATTGCTTACAACTCATTTAGCCCCTAAAGTCCACCACACCCACGCCATCCACCGAGGACACCATGGCAAACAGCCTTTATGACTTTACCGCCGTCGACATGCAGGGCCGGGACGTGCCCCTGGCCGGCTACCGGGGCAAGGTGCTGCTGATCGTCAACACCGCCAGCAAATGCGGCTTTACCCCCCAATTCCAGGGTCTCGAGGCCCTGCACCGGCAATACCAGGACAGGGGCCTGCGTATCCTCGGCTTCCCCTGCAACCAGTTCGGCAAGCAGGACCCGGGGAGCAACGACGAAATCAGCCAGTTCTGCGAGCTCAATTACGGGGTCAGTTTTCCCCTCTTCGCCAAGCTCGAGGTCAACGGCGACGACGCCCATCCCCTCTTCAAGTACCTCAAGGCCGAGGCCCCGGGGATCCTCGGCACCCGGGCCATCAAGTGGAACTTCACCAAGTTCCTGGTGGACCGAAACGGCAAGGTGGTGGCCCGCTACGCCCCCAGGGACAAGCCCGAGGACCTCGCCGCCGACATCGACAGGCTGCTGGGCTAGGGTTGTGGCCAAGTCACCCACGCCCGCGGGGGATAACCTCAAGCTCGACAACCAGTTGTGCTTTGCCCTCCACGCCCTGTCCCGCCGGATTACCGCCCGATACCGCCCGCTGCTGGACGCCCTGGGCATCACCTACCCCCAATACCTGGTGATGCTGGTGCTGTGGGAGTCCCAGGGCGACGCACCGCCCGAGAACTTCGAGGGCATCACCCTGAAATTCCTCGGGGAACGGCTGCTGCTGGACTCCGGCACCCTCACCCCCCTGCTCAAGCGCCTGGAGGCGACGGGGCTGGTGCAACGGCATCGCGGCGCCAGGGACGAGCGGGAACTGAGAATCAAATTGACGGAGAAGGGCCTTGGCTTGAGGGACAGCGCCGCGAAGATCCCCGAGCAACTGACCTGTGATTACAACCTCCCCGAGGAAAAACTGGCACTGCTGCACACCGAGCTTCGCAAACTACTTGCCCTTATCAAGGATTGAGACCGGGAAGGCGCCGGGCAAGGTACCGCCGTCCCCGGCACCCATCGACGGATAACGGCTGCGCCTCCACGTCCCCCGGAGGGGGATTCCACCCTACAACAGCCCAACCCGTAGGGCCGAAAAGCCGAAGGCGTCATCGGCCGCAAACTCACCGACCCTGGCACACGCGGCGGATAGCGGCCGCGCCTCCATGTCCCCCGGAGGGGGATTCCACCCTACAACAGCCCAACCCGTAGGGCCGAAAAGCCGAAGGCGTCATCGGCCGCAAACCCGCCGCCCCTGGCACACGCGGCGGATAGCGGCCGCGCCTCCACGTCATTGCAAAAGCCCTCCGTCAAACATGGCGCTCGGTTCAAGGCCAACAGCCACGACCGTGCAAGGCAAATATCCCAACCCAACCATCAGCGCCGGGCCCTGGGGGCGGTCTGGCGAGACCATCAAATCAGTACACCCACCACCGCACCGGTGGCCAGTGTCGCCAGCAACCCCACCCAGATGGAGGGCAGGCCGAGGGCGATGATTTCCCCGCGGCGCTCCGGCACCAGGGTGCCGAGGCCGCCGATCATGATGCCGAGGCTGCCGAGATTGGCGAAGCCGCACAGACCGTAGCTGAGGATGATGCGGCTGCGCTCGTTGAGGGCGGCCGGGTCCAGGGCGGCGAGGTCGAGGTAGGCCACCAGCTCGTTCAACACCACCTTGGTGCCGAGCAGCTGGCCGGCGCTGTGGGCCTCCTGCCAGGGGATGCCCATCAGCCACGCCAGGGGGGTGAACAGCCAGCCGAGGACACGCTGCAGTGAAATGGCGGCACCCGCCACCTCGGGCAACAGCTGGAGCAGCAGGTTGGCGAGGTGCACCAGGGCGACCAGCACCACCAGCATGGCGATGATATTGAGCAGCAGGGCCAGACCCCGGGTGGTGCCGGTGGTCACCGCGTCCATGGCGCTCGATCCCTCCCGGGGCAGGTCGGGCAGAGCCCTGGACGAGGGCGGCCAGGGGTGGAACAGGGCCGCCAGGGTCAGGGCCGCCGGGGCGGAGATCAGCGACGCGGTGAGCAGGTGGCCGAGGGCCCCGGGGATCACCGGGGCGAGGATGGTGGCGTAGAGCACCAGCACCGTGCTCGCCACCGTGGCCATGCCGCACACCATCACCGCGAACAGTTCGCCCCGGTGCAGGGACAGCAGGTAGGGCCGGATCAACAGCGGCGCCTCCACCATGCCGAGAAAGACATTGGCGGTGGCGCCGACCCCGAGGGGCCCGCCGATGCCGAGGCTGCGGCTGAGCAGCCAGGAAAACCCCCGCACCACCACCGGCAGGATGCGCCAGTAAAACAACAGTGCCGACAGAGCGCTCATCACCAGCACCAGGGGCAGGCCGCGAAAGGCGAGGATGTAGCCGTGCTCGGGGCGGCTGGGGTCAAAGGGAGTATCGCCGCCGCCGAGGTAGCCAAACACCAGGCTGGTGCCGGCGCGGGTGGACTCCTCCAGGGCCAGCATCAGGTTGTTGAGCAGCGCGAAGAGACCCTGGGCCTCGGGCAATTTGATCAGTAGCAGGGCGACAAGCACTTGCAGGACGACGCCGCCAATCACCACCCGCGCCGGAGGTCGGCGGCGCTGGCCGCTCAGCCAGCACAGCAGCAGGAGCAGGACGAAGCCGAGGGCGCTTTGCAGTTGCGGGGGCATGGGGGTTCCGCCTGTGGAATTTTGATGGAGTGTAACCCGGGCGTGGGGCAGTTTGACCTTTGCTGAACAGCCCCTATACAATCCACCCCCTGCATCAGGTGCCTGTTCGACCCTCCTTCGCCGGGAGAGTCTGGAACAGGGTAAACGGGAAGTGTGGTGCGTCCGGGCAACTTTTTCGAAGTGGCCGCCCGCGACAAGACCAACGCTGCCCCCGCAACGGTAAATGCCTTCGCGCTTCGCGCCGGCACAAGCCCGAAACCGGCCTGGTGATGACGGATCCCGTCATCACGGTGTGCAGTAGCTGCAACGATGAAGCGGAGGGCTTTGTCGGTGGTTATCTGCCTGTCCCGTATCGGCGTCTGCCACTCATACCCCTCCCTCAATCCTTGTGTTTTTTTAAATTCGATTGAGGACTTACCGTGAAACCATCCTTTCTGAACCAGGGCATCGCCCTCGGTATTGCCGCCCTTTGCACCACGTCCCCCGGCCACGCCAGCGATTACGAGCTGGTGGTGGTGACCGCCACCCGCACCCCCGTGGCGCTGGCGGATTCCCTGGCATCCGTATCGACCGTCTCCCGGGAGCAACTCGACGCCCGCCAGCCCCTCACCCTCGCCGACGCCCTGCGGGACACCCCGAGCCTCGACATCAGCCAAAGTGGCGGACCGGGCGCCGCCACCAGCCTCTACACCCGGGGCACCGCGAGTGGCCACACCCTGTTCCTGGTGGACGGCCAGCGGGTGAGCAGCGCCACCCTCGGCGCCACCAACTTCCAGTTCCTCAACCCCGACCAGATCGAGCGTATCGAGGTGGTGCGGGGCGCCCATTCCGCCCTGTACGGCAGCGAGGCCATCGGCGGCGTCATCCAGGTATTCACCCGGGATGGGGCCACCAATCCCGGCAGCTACGTCACCAGCGCCACCGGTAGCAACAGCCTCCACAAGGTGGCGGCAGGCACCAGTGGCGGCGCTGGAGGTTGGCGCTGGGGCCTCCACGGCGGCTATCTGGAGACCGACGGCATCGACAACCTGGTGGTGGACAGCGGCTTCAACCGCGATCGGGATGGCTACCGCAACAAGTCCCTGAACGCCAGCCTCGGCTACGGCTTCGCCAACGGCGCCGACGTCGCCGTGCGCGTCTTGGAGAGCAACAACCGCAACGAGTACGACAGCGCCTTTGCCCCGAGGACACGACCCTACAGCGACTCGCGCCTGCAGAACATCAACCTGCGGGGCCGCCTGCCGGTGACGGAGTGGTGGGAGAGCCAACTGTCCCTGGGCCGCGCCACGGACGACAGCGACAACTACGACGCCGCCAGCGGCGCCAACACCGGCCACTTCCGCACCACCCGGGAGCAGCTCTTCTGGCAGAACGATGTCACCCTGGCGGAGGGCCAGATCCTCACCGCCGGGTACGACTACTACGAGGACGAGGTCAACGCCAGCAGCCTGTACATGGACGGCGCCGGCAAGCCGGTGGCGACCCGGGATAACCGCGCCGCCTTTGTCCAGTACCAGGGCAGTTGGTCGGTACTGGATCTGGTGCTGGGCCTCAGGGAAGAGGACAACGAGGCCTTTGGCCGCCACAGCGTGGGCAATGTCTCCGTTGGCGTGCACCTCGACGACCACCACCGCCTGGTGGCCACCTGGGCGGAGGGCTTCAAGGCGCCCACCTTCAACGACCTCTACTGGCCGGCGGGCCCCTACAGCGCCGGCAATCCCCACCTGGCGGCGGAGCAATCCGAGAACCGCGAGATCAGCCTCCGGGGCCACTACGACCGCTGGCACTGGGCCCTCGCCTACTTCGAGAACGACGTGGACAACCTGATCGAATGGGCCCCCGGCGCCGATTTCGTGTGGCGCCCCTACAACGTCAGCGCCGCGGAGATTACCGGTGCCGAGCTGATTGTCGGCGCCGAGTTGGCTGGCTGGACCATCGACGCCGGCTACACCTACCTGGAGCCCCGGGATGCGGCCACCGACAACCTGCTGGTGAAGCGCACCCGGAGCAATCTCAACCTCGGCGCCAGCCGCGCCTTTGGCGATCTCCACCTGGGTCTCGCGGTCAAGGGCCAGGACCGGCGCTACACCAACACCCGCAACAGCCAGTGGCTGGGGGGCTACACCACCGTGGCCCTCAACCTCGGCTACCGCATCAGCCAATCCCTGGACGCCAACCTGCGCCTCGACAACCTGTTCGACAAGGGTTACCGGCTCAACAACGGCTACAACCAGGATGGCCGCGCCTGGCAGCTGGGTTTCACCTACCGCCTTTGACGGCGAGGAGCACGGAAATGAGCGACAACCGGACGACAACCGCCCTCACCCTGATGGTGCAGGGCACCACCTCCGACGCCGGCAAGAGCGTGCTGGTGGCGGGCCTGTGCCGGGTGCTGGCGCGGCGCGGCATCGCCGTGGCGCCCTTCAAGCCCCAGAACATGGCCCTGAACAGCGCCGTCACCGCCGACGGCGGCGAGATCGGCCGCGCCCAGGCGGTGCAGGCGGAGGCCGCGGGTATCGCCCCCCACCGGGACATGAACCCGGTGCTGTTGAAGCCCGCCAGCGACACCGGCGCCCAGGTGATCATCCAGGGCAAGGCCCTCGCCAACATGGATGCCCGGGACTACCACGCCTACAAGACCGTGGCCCGGGCGGCGGTGCTGGACTCCTTCGCGCGCCTGGCGAGCCAGTACCAGGCGGTGATCGTGGAGGGCGCCGGCAGCCCCGCCGAAATCAACCTGCGGGAGGGGGACATCGCCAATATGGGCTTTGCCGAGGCGGTGGATTGCCCGGTGATCCTCATTGCCGATATCGATCGGGGCGGGGTGTTCGCCCATCTGGTGGGTACCCTCGAGCTGCTCTCCCCCAGCGAGCAGGGGCGGGTGGCAGGCTTTGTCATCAACCGCTTTCGCGGCGATACCAGCCTGCTCGAGCCGGGCCTTCGCTGGCTTGAACAGCGCACCGGCAAGCCGGTCATCGGCGTGCTGCCCTACCTCCAGGGCTTTCACCTGGAGGCGGAGGACGCCATCGACGCCAGCCAGGTGACAGGGGATGGCCCGCTGCTGAGGGTGGCGGTGCCGGTCCTGCCCCGTACCAGCAACCACACGGACTTCGACGCCCTGCGCCTGAACCCGGCGGTGGATCTGCGCTTCGTCCGCGCCGGCGAGCCCCTGCCGGGGGCGGACCTCGTCATCCTCCCCGGCAGCAAGAACGTGCGGGGCGATCTGGCGGCACTGCGGGGCAACGGCTGGGATCGGGATCTGCTGCGCCACCTGCGCTACGGGGGCAAGGTGCTGGGGATTTGCGGCGGCTTCCAGATGCTCGGCGAGACCCTGGCCGATCCCGACGGTATCGAGGGCGAGCCCGGGGAGAGCCCGGGGCTGGGGCTCCTGGCCATCCGCACCCGCCTGTACCCGGAGAAGCAGTTGCGCCGGGTGGAAGGCGTCCTCGTCGGACTCGGCGACGGCGACATTCCGGTGGCGGGCTACGAGATCCACTGCGGCATCAGCGCGGGGCCGGGGCTCGAACGGCCCGTCGCGCGGCTGCCCCAGGGGCCGGATGGCGCCCACAGCGCCGACGGCCAGGTGCTGGGCACCTACCTCCACGGCCTGTTCGACCGGCCCGAAGCGGCCGGGGCCCTGCTCAGCTGGGCGGGGCTCGCGGCCGCACCCCCGTTCGACTACCCGGCGCTGCGGGCACAGCAGATCGACCGCCTGGCGGATGCGGTGGAACAGCACCTCGACCTCGACCGGCTCTTCCCCACCCTGGCGGTCCTGGCCGCCTCCCCCGAACCACCATCCGTCGCCACCAAAACATCCATCGATTTCAGGAACGGACCATGAATTCCACGCCCGACACCCACGCTCCCGGGGCCACCTGGCTCCCCCTCGCCGTCCCGGTGCTGCTGATGCTGGCAACCCGCATGGACCACTTCGGCTCGGCGCTGCGTCTGCCGGATGCGTCCCTCGCCGCGTTCTTCTTCGCCGGCCTGCTGCTCCGCGGCCAGCCCGGGACCTTGGCTTTTCCCTTCCTCTGCGCCCTGGCCGGCGCCATTGATTACTGGGCCATCACCGAAAAGGGTGTGAGCGCTTTTTGCGTGACCCCGGCCTACGGCTTTCTGCTGCCCACCTACTTCGCCCTGTGGTGGGCCGGGCGCACCGGCGCGCACCTCGACCTTGCCCAGGGCGCCGGCTGGCTGCGCCTTGGAAGCCTGGCGACCCTCGCTGTGCTGACGGCGTTCGTGATCTCCAACGGCAGCTTTTACCTGTTCTCTGGCTATGTGACCACACCCGGTATCGCCGACTACCTCGCCGGTGTCGCCCGCTATCTGCCCCACTACGCCGGTTACGGCCTCGGCTACATCGCCCTCGGATTGGTACTGTACCGCACCCTCGGCCCCGGTCTCCGCCACGGGGTCAGGACTCATGGCTGAGACCCGGTACTGCCCGGCGTTGCTGGTCAGCGCCCCCGCGTCCGGCCAGGGCAAGACCACGGTGGTGGCAGCCCTCGCCCGCCACCACCGCCGCCAGGGGCGCCGGGTGCGGGTACTCAAGACCGGGCCGGATTTCCTCGACCCGATGATCCACCGGCGGGCGTCCGGCGAGCCCGTGCACCCCCTCGATCTGTGGATGGTGGGCGACGCCCGGTGCCAGCAACTGCTGTTCGAGGCCGCCGGCGAGGCGGACCTGATCCTGGTGGAAGGGGTGATGGGGCTCTACGACGGTACGCCGTCAAGTGCCAGCCTTGCGGTGCGCTTCGGCCTGCCGGTGGCCCTGGTCATCGACGCCGGCGCCATGGCCCAGACCTTCGGGGCCGTGGCACAGGGCCTGGCACGCTACCGCCCCGACCTGCGGGTGAGTGGCGTGATCGCCAACCGGGTGGCGAGTGAGCGCCACGGTGAGATGCTAAGGGAAAGCCTGCCCGCCGACCTGCCGTGGCTCGGCGGACTATCCAGCAGCGCCGCCATCGCCCTCCCGGAACGGCACCTCGGCTTGCACCAGCCGGATGCCATCGCCGATCTGGATACCCGCCTCGACGGGGCGGCGAGCCTGATTGCCCAAAGCCCCCTGGCGGACCTGCCCGCGGCGGTGGGATTTACCGCACCGGCGCTGTCCCCTCCGCCACCGCTGCTGGCGGGTCTGCGCGTCGCCGTGGCACGGGACGAGGCCTTCAGCTTCGTCTATCAGGCCAACCTCGACCTGCTGGTGGCCATGGGCGCCCGCCTGAACTATTTCTCCCCCCTGCGGGACCACCGGCTGCCCGACGCCGACAGCCTCTACCTGCCGGGGGGTTACCCGGAGCTGCATCTCGACAGCCTGGCGGACAACGGCACCCTGCTCGCCGCCATCCGCCGCCACCACCGGGCCGGCAAGCCCATTGTCGCCGAATGCGGCGGCATGCTGTACCTGCTGGAATCCCTGGCCCGGGCCGACGGCCATCGGCGCGCCCTGGCCGGGTTGATCCCCGCCGACGCCGCCATGGGGGAGCGCCTGGGGGGGCTCGGCCTGCAGGCTGCACGGTTCGCCGCGGGCCAGCTGCGGGGCCATGCCTTCCACTATTCGACCTTCGTGGCGCCGCCGCCCTTTGAGTGCATGGCAACCCGGTATCCCGGCGGCGGCGAGGGGGAGGGGCTGTTTCGGGCCGGCGCCCTGACCGCCTCCTACATCCACTGGTACCTGCCCTCCAACCCCGGGGCGGCGGCCGCCCTGTTCAGGGGGACAGCGCGATGATCGCCAGCGCCCTCCCCGTCGACCCAACCCTCCCGCTGATACCCGGAGCTGTGCTCCAGCACTGTATGGAATGGACAACCCTGCGCTTCGATGCCCCCCGCCTGGCCCTGAGCTCGGCAGTGGTGGGCGGCGGCCTTGCCGAGGTGGGCCGCTGGCTGAACCTGCGGGTGAGCGGCGAGCCCATCACCGAAACCCCGGCCCGGACGGTGGCGCGGCTGTGCGAGGCCCGGGGCTGGCGCGAACCCACCCTGGCGATGCTCACCGCTGCCTCCATGAAGTCCCTGCGGGTGCGCCGCGCCACCCTCTGCGGGGTGGACCTGGCGGTGCTCGCCACCACCGGTCTCGGCAATGCACGGCGCGCCGGTGACCGCGCCGAATACCGGCACCTGGGCGAGGGCTTGCCGGCCCCCGGCACCATCAACCTGGCGGTGCTGTGCGGTGCGCGACTCGACCCGGCGGTGATGGTGGAGATGGTACTGACAGCCACCGAAGCCAAGGCCGCCGCGCTCCAGGATCTGGATGTCCGCAGCCCCCTGTCCGGCGGGGTTGCCACCGGCACCGGCACCGACGCCATCGCGGTGTTCGGCGGCGCCGGCCCGGGGACGGTTCACCACGCCGGCAAGCACACACTATTTGGCGAGCAGTTGGCTCGCCTGACCCTCGCGGCCATTGGCGACTCGATCCGTCAGCGCGGCCCCTTCGATAGCCACCATCTGGCGTGAGACAACCATGAACAGGACCACTACCGACCACCCCCATCCCGGCGTCGAGCTGATCCTCGGCGGCGCGCGCTCCGGCAAGAGTCGGCTCGCCGAGGCCCGGGCTCGGGAGAGCGGGCATCGGCTTATCTACATCGCCACCGCCAGCGCCGGGGATGACGAGATGGCGGCCCGCATCAGCCACCACCGGGCGCGGCGCGGTCCCGAGTGGCAGACGGTGGAATCCCCCCTTGACCTCGCCGACACCCTCGACACCCTGGCGCGCCCCGACCGCTGCCTGGTGGTGGACTGCCTGACCCTGTGGCTCAGCAACTGCCTGCACAACCAACGCTGGCCCGCCGAGCGGGACGCCCTGCTCAGGACCGTCGGCCAGCTCCCCGGCCGGGTGATCCTGGTAAGCAACGAGGTGGGCACCGGCATCGTGCCCCTCGGGGAGCTGACCCGCCAGTTTGTCGACGAGAGCGGCTGGCTCCACCAGCAGCTGGCCCAGGTGGCCCGGCGGGTCACCCTGGTGGTGGCGGGTTTGGGGCTTGAGTTGAAAGACTTGGGTCGGACGTCCGACGTCTGACGCTTTTTTGGGTGGCCGATCCGCACCATGGCGGACCTACTGACATCGGGAATTTATCGTGATCCAGAACAGCACTACCGCTTTTGCGTCCGACTTCAGACGTCAGAGAGCCTGCCCCGCGAGCAACGCGAGTGCATTGGGTACGTCAGACCTCTCCCCAACCTGGCTGAACTTGCCGGCGGCACCCATCTCACAGGCCGCCAGAGAATCCGCCCGCCAACGCCAAACCCAACTGACCAAACCCCCCGGCTCCCTGGGAAGGCTGGAAGATATCGCCATAGCCTTTGCCGGTTGGCAGGGTACGCCACTGCCGACCCTCGATCACTGCCGGGTGCGGGTGTTCGCCGCCGACCACGGCATAGGGGCGGACGGGGTGTCGGCCTTTCCCCAGGCGGTGACGGCGGAGATGATCGGCAACTTCGCCCGGGGCGGCGCCGCCATCTCGGTGCTGGCGCGGCACCAGGGGGCAGATTTCCGGGTGGTTAATCTGGGCACCGCCCGGCCCCTGCCCCCGGACATCAGCGGCCACCCCGCCGTCACGGATCTGCAACTGGCCCCGGGCAGCGCCAATATCCGCACGGGAGCGGCCATGAGCCCCGCCCTGCTGGCCGCCGCCCTCGACGCCGGGGCGGCGGAGATCCTCGCCGGTGACAGGCCCCAGCTGTTCATCGGCGGCGAGATGGGGATCGGCAACACCGCCACCACGGCGGCCCTCGCCTGCGCCCTGCTCGACCTGGCGGTGGACGACACCCTGGGCACCGGCACCGGCGTCGACCTGGCGGGCCTTGCCCGCAAGCGGGCGGCGGTGGCCCGGGCCCTCGAACGGCACCGGGGCAAGTGCACCACGCCCCTGGAAACCCTGCGCCGCCTCGGGGGGCTGGAGATCGCCGCCCTCACCGGTGCCTACGTGGCCGCCGCCCAGCGGGGAGTGCCAAGCCTGGTGGACGGCTATATCTGCACGGCGGCGGCGCTGCTCGCCTGCCGCCTCAACCCCGGGGTGCGGGACTGGCTGCTGTTTGCCCACCACTCCACCGAACCGGGCCATCGCCACCTGCTGGACGCCCTGCGCGCCCGGCCCCTGCTCAACCTGGGGATGCGCCTCGGCGAGGGCAGCGGCGCCGCGGCCGCCCTGCCCCTGCTGGTGGCGGCCTGCGCCCTGCACAGGGAGATGGCCACCTTTGCCGAAGCGGGGGTGAGCAGCGGTGACTGACAGCCCCACCACCCTCGACCTGCTGCGCCACGGCGCCTGCGAGGGGGGCGATATCCTTCGCGGCAGCACCGATTCGCCCCTCACGGCTGAGGGCTGGCGGCAGATGGCCGCCGCCCTCGAACGCCACGGGGGCTGGCAGCGGGTGCTGAGCTCCCCACTGCAGCGCTGCCGGGCGTTTGCCGAGCATTTCGCCATTGGGCGGAGCCTGCCATTCCAGATCGAAGCGGGCCTCAGGGAGATTCACTTCGGCGCCTGGGAGGGCCGCGATATCACCGCCCTGTGGCGGGAGGAGGCGGACGCTCTGGAGCACTACCACCGTTTCCCCGGCGCCGTCACGCCCCCCGGCGGCGAGCCCCTCACCGCCGCCCGGGATCGCCTCGCCGCCACCTGGCGGGCACTGCTGGACCGCCATCGCGGCGAGCATCTGCTGCTGGTTCTGCACGGCGGCGCCATCCGCCTGCTGCTGTGCCACCTGCTGGGCGCACCCCTCACCAGCAGCCAGCATTTCAGCATTCCCCATGGCGGCCTCACCCGGCTGCGGGTGTATCACCTCGATGACGGGGATTTCCCCCAGCTTATCCTGCATCAAGGGGGAGCCGGTTGATGTTCAGGCTGGCAAAGCAGGAAGCCCAGGCACTGGCCATCGCCCTCGGTTTGTTGACCCGTATCCCGGTGCGTGTCAGGGGTGGGGCCAGTGGTGAAGTCGGCGCCGCAACCCTGGGCCGCTCACTGCATTGGTACCCGGCGGCGGGGCTGGTGATCGGGCTGATTCTCACTTTACTGGCGGCGCTGTTGCCGGGTGACTTCCTCCTCAATGCCAAGCCGCTCAATAGCCTGCTCCTCAATGCCGCGCTGATCACGACCGCATGGCTGGCCCTCACCGGCGCTCTCCACCTCGATGGCCTGGCGGATTGCGCCGATGCCTGGGTGGGCGGCATGGGCGACCGGGCGCGCACCCTTGCCATCATGAAAGACCCGGCCTGCGGCCCCATCGGAGTTGTCGCCATCGTGATGGTGCTCCTGGTCAAAGTGGCGGCGCTGGATACCCTGCTGACCGGTGCCTCCGGTATTTTTTGGTGGCTGATCCCCGTGCTGGCCCGCACGGTTCTGCCCCTGGCCTTTGTCAGCCTGCCCTATGTGCGGGAGGGCGGCATGGGCGACGGACTGGCCCGCAATGCCTCCAGGCCAGGGCTGATCCTGGCGGTATTGCTGGTGCTGGGGCTGCTAGCCCTGTGCCTGCCGCTGTTGCTGCTGTGCCTGTGGCTGGCAGTTGCCGTGGCGGTATTTGCCCTGTGGCGGCGGGCCATGATCCAGCGCCTCGGCGGCTTTACCGGCGATGGCGCCGGGGCGCTGGTGGAACTGCTCGAAGTTGCCCTGCTGGTTGCCACTGCGCTGTTTGTTCAAACCCAGGGGCTAACTATCAATGGCCTGGTGCCATGACCATCCTGCTGGCCCTGCTCCTCGACGCCCTGCTGGGTGAGCCGCGCCGCTGGCACCCGCTGGTGGGTTTTGGCCGCCTGGTGACAAGGCTGGAAAGCCTGTTGCGCCATGAAACCCACAGAGCCACCCGCCAGCAACTGGCGGGCCTTCTCGGGTGGCTGGTACTGGCGCTGCTCCCCGCCCTGTTGCTGTGGCAGCTACTTTCCTCACTCGACAACCCGCTGTTGATCGCCGTTGAGGTACTGGTTCTCTACCTGTGTATCGGCAACCGCAGCCTGGCGGAACACGCCCGGGCGGTGGCGAGGCCCTTGCTGGCCGGTGACCTGGATGCCGCCAGACGGGCGGTCGCCATGATCGTCAGCCGCGATACCGCAGCGCTCGACGCCAGCGGCGCAACCCGTGCCACGGTGGAATCGGTGCTCGAGAACGGCAGCGATGCGGTGCTGGCGCCGCTGTTCTGGTTTGCGCTGGCGGGCGCGCCGGGAGTGTTGCTCTATCGCCTCGCCAACACCCTCGATGCCCGCTGGGGTTATCGTTCGGCCCGCTACCTGCATTTTGGTCGCGTTGCCGCGCGCCTCGACGATGCCCTCAACTGGCTGCCCGCCCGCCTCTGCGCCCTGGCCTACGGGCTTGCGGGCAACCTGCGCGCCGCCATCCGCTGCTGGCAGCAGCAGGCACCGCAGGCAGCCAGCCCCAATGGCGGACCGGTGATGGCCGCTGGCGCCGGGGCGCTGGGCATCCTCCTCGGTGGACCTTCTTTCTACCATGGTCGTGAGGAGTGGCGGCCAATACTCGGCTGTGGTCGCGAGGCGCAACCGGCGGATATTGAGCGGGCACTGGGGCTGCTGTGGCGCGCCATTGCCCTGTGGGTGGTGACGCTGGCGCTTGTTGAATGGCTGCTGTGGTTCACATGACTGCTCACATAATTGAGAGCCATCCCATGACCCTGATCCACGGCGGCAAACTCGGGCTCGCCAGCCGCGAATTCGGCATCCCGCTGCCTGACTGGATTGATCTGTCCACCGGCATCAGCCCCTGGAGCTGGCCGGTGCCTGCACTGCCGGAGGCGGTGTGGCAGAGGCTGCCGGAAGAGGACGATGACCTGCTCGCCAGCGCTGCCGATTATTACCGCTGTACACCCGATACGCTGCTGGCCGTACCCGGTTCCCAGTACGCCATTCGCCAGTTGCCCAGTCTATTGGCGGCGGCAAGCGTGGCCTTGCCGCTGTGGGGCTATCGGGAACACCACCACGCATGGCAACTGGCGGGGCACAGCGCCGTAAGTTACCGGGATATTCACCATCTGCACCAGCTGGTGAATGCCGGAACCGTCACCCACGCGGTGGTCATCAACCCCAACAACCCCACCACTGCGTTGATCCACAGGCCGGTGCTGGAAAACCTCGCCACACTGCTGACCCGCCGGGGCGGCCTGCTGGTGGTGGACGAAGCCTTTATGGACCCACACCCGCAGCAGAGCCTGATCCCGCAGCGCCCCGCCGGTGTGGTGGTGCTGCGCTCTGTCGGCAAGTTTTTTGGCCTCGCCGGGCTGCGGCTGGGGTTTGTGGTGGCTGACCCTGCCCTGATCCAGCAACTTGGCAGCGGCATGAATCCCTGGAGCGTCAGTCACCCGGCGCGCTGGATCGGCAGCCGCGCCCTGGCGGATCGCGCCTGGCAGCAGCAACAGCGCCAGCGCCTGGATCTTCAATCCCGCCAATGGCTGGCGGCCGTGCAGGCACTGTTGCCCGACTTGCCCTGGCAGCGCGCCGCCCACTTTATCAGCGCCGAACTGGACTGGCAGCGAGCGCAGCGGCTGTACCGCGCGGCAGCACAGCGCGGCCTGCTGCTGCGTTTGGTAGGACCGAACGTCCGGCGCGGCCTGCTGCGTATGGGACTGCCCAGCAGCGTTCAACAACAGCGGACACTGGATATTCTTCAATTCCTAAAGGACGACACGGAATGAAAACCTGCTCCCCGACATCCCTGGCAATTCTAATGGTGCTTTTCAGCCTCGCCGCCCCGGCCTTCGCCACTGCTACAGAAGAGGGCGAAATCCGCCTGGTAGACAATCTCGGCGACACCCTGGTGCTCGACAAACCCGCCCGCCGCATCGTCAGCCTCGCCCCCAATATCACCGAATCGCTGTTTGCGGTGGGGGCTGGCGGGCATATCGTCGCCACCGTCAGCTACAGCGACTATCCCGAGGACGCCCTGGCGATTCCCCGCATCGGCACCTTCACCAAGATCAACCGCGAAAGCCTGGTGGCCATGAACCCTGACCTGGTGATCGCCTGGGACAGCGGCAACGGCATCGACGTTATCAACCACCTCAAAAGCCTCGGGCTGCCGGTCTACGTCACCGAAGCCCGCACCTTTGAGGATATTGCCGACAACCTGCGGGATTTTGGCATCCTTGCCGGTCGCGCCGATGAGGGGTTGGCGGCGGCTGACGCCTTCCGCGAGCGCTACCAAAAGCTGCGCGCCCGCTACGCCAGTGCAGAGGCTGTTTCAGTGTTTTACCAGGTGTGGAACCAGCCCCTGCTGACCATCAACGACGGACACCTGATCGCCGATGTGATCCGCCTGTGCAGCGGCGTCAATATTTTTGCCGATGCCGGTCCGCGCATGCCGGTGGTCAATACCGAAACCGTCTTGCGCGCCGATCCGGACGTGATCATCGCCAGCGGCATGGGGGAGGAGCGCCCCGACTGGGTGGACGCATGGCGCCAGTGGCCGAGCCTCAAAGCGGCACAAAATGGCCAGCTGTATTTTATCCCACCCAGCCTGCTGCAACGCCATTCCACCCGCATCCTCGACGGCGCAGCACTGATGTGCCAATACCTCGATCAAGCTCGTCAAACCCCATCCAGTATCGATCAGTAGCCAGGAGGCTCAACCATGACTTCATCCCTCATTCGTTGCCGAGCAATCAGGGTCGCACTGATCTGGCTGTTGATCCTCTTCAGCCTGCCGCTGCTTGCCACCAGCGCACGCGCCGCGACCCTGTTTGCGGTAGTGTCGGATGCCTCAGCCGCCGAACTGGCGGCAGGAGCGGCGCTGTTTGATCAGCGCCACCCGGGCCACCGCCTGGTGTTGCGCAGCAGTCTCCAGGTCGAAACCATGGAGGACAATGAACTGCGCGACCTCGCCCGGAGTGCCGATGCCATCCTGCTCGGCGCAGTGTTCGGTGACAGCCTGACGCCGCGCTTGAAACGTCTGGCCGCGAGCCTCAAGCCAACAGTGCCCATTGTCGCGCTCAACAGCGATCGCGCATTACTCGCCCTCACCCGGATCGATGGCAAGGCACCTCTGGCAGATCTCGCCAAACCTGCCCTCGATGCCCTCACCGCCAACCCCGATGGCGACACCGATCCGGCCCAGCACTACCGCCAGCTGCAACAGCGCTTTGCGCAACAGCAGGGCTGGCTGGCCGCCCACGCCTACTGGAACGGGCGCGGCAGTGAAAACATGGCGCGCCTGCTCGCCTGGCTGGCCGCCCAGGCCGGTGTTGAGCTGAGCGTGGAACCCGCTCTGCACCAGGCAGCGCTGCGCTACTACCGCAACGGTGAAGAGGTTGCCACTGGCGCCAAACTGAGCGCCGATTTCAAGCTGCGTGACGCCCTGAAACTGCGGGATGACAGGCCAGTGGTGGCCATTCTCGACACCAATACCGGCGATCGCAGCGGTGAACGCGACCTGCTCGACAGCATTTGCCAACAGCTGGAGAGCCGCAATATCCAGTGTTTCGCCATGCTCGCGCGCTGGGGTGATGCCAGTCTCGACGCCCTCGACAACCTGGCCGCCACCGTGGCTCCAGCGCGCCTGGCCGGGGTAGTCAGCCTTCAGGGGTTTGTCGTGGGCGGCGGCGAGGGCTGGGTCAAGGCGACGGAGGCCCTCGAACGCCTCGACGTGCCGGTATTCACCGCCATGCGCCTGGGCAGCACAGAGGGGGAATGGCGCCTGTCGAGCGAGGGCGTTGCGGTGGATGAAGTGCACTACCGGGTCGGCATGCCGGAATTCCAGGGCGCCAGCCAGCCCCTTGTGGTCGCCGCCGCGCAAGCGCCCACCCTCGACCCGCTGACCGGCCTGCGTCTCAGCGTATCGCGCCCCATCCCCACCCAGGTGGCGCGGCTGACGGCGCGTATCGACAACTGGCAGCGCCTCGCCACCCTGCCCAATCACGACAAAAAAGTGGCGCTGATTTACTACAACCACCCCCCCGGACGCCACAACATCGGCGCCGACAACCTCGACGTGCCCGCCTCCCTGTGGCACCTGCTCGGCCAGCTCAAGGCGCAGGGCTACAACACTGGCGAGCTGCCAGACAGCCCCGCAGCGCTGCTGGAACTGATCCAGGCCCGCGGTATCAACCTGCCCGAAAACGGCAAGGCCCTGCGCGACATGGCCCCCCATATCGCCAGCCTCGGCAACAGCGATTACCGCGCCTGGTTTGATACCCTGCCGGACACCGCCCGCGCCGGAGTGAGCCACGGCCCGGTAGCGTTGCTGGTGGCGCGGGTGCGTCAGGCCATTGATCTCAACCAGCGCGAGGCCGGTCGCGAGTTGCTCGACAGCGCCGTAGCCGACCTCAACCATATGCTCGAAGGCTCGCGCCACCCCGCCACCCGGCGCGCCATGGACCTGCTGACCCAGTTGCAAGAGGCCCTCGGTGCATCCCTCGCAGAGCCGGATGAGGTTGCTGCCTCTACCTCTGAACCTGAATCCGGCGCCGACAACGGCAAAATTGACAGCCTTGCCAAGGCGCTACGCGACAGTGGCGTCCCAGGCCTTGATGGCTGGGGCGAGCCGCCCGGCTGGGTGATGACCGATGGCGACCGGCTGCTGGTGCCGGGCATCCGCTTTGGCAACATCTTTATCGGTCCGCAGCCTCCCCGCGGCTGGGATGTGGACGAGGAGCTGCTGCATGCCAACCTGACCTTTCCGCCACCCCACCAGTACCTGGCGTTTTACCGCTACCTGCATAGCGAATTTGGCGCCAATGCCCTGGTGCACCTGGGCCGTCACTCCACCTATGAGTTCCTGCCAGGCCGCGCCCTCGGTCTGACCGAAGATGACTACCCGTCGCTCATCGCTGGCGATATTCCGGGTATTTACCCCTATATTGTCGATGGCGTAGGCGAGGGATTGCAGGCCAAGCGGCGCGGCTTGGCAGTGATCATCGACCACCTTACGCCACCGCTGCGCACCACACCGCTCTACGACGAACTGCTGCAATTGCGTCAGCTGGTGGAAAGCTATGAGGCCAGCCCGCGCAAGGACAGCCCGGCCCAGCACCAGGCGATTATCCTGATCCGCGAGAAGCTCGCCGCCCTCAACCTTGAGGACGAGCTGGAAGGCGAGATCGCCGCTGAGCAGGGCATCGACAGCATCAGCCTCGATCAGGTGGCCAATGATTTGCTGGTGCATGAGGTTGGCCACTATCTGACCCAGCTACAGGAAGCCTTTATGCCGGAAGGATTGCACGTCTTTGGCCGCGACTGGAGCGAGCAGGCTGTCGCGACCATGCTCACCTCCATGGCCACCGATGGCCCTGGCGACCCCACCTGGCGCAAGGATCTGAGCGTCTCCCCGCAGCGTGAGTTGGAGGCGCTGTTTGCCGCGCTGGATGGCCGCTTTGTGGCGCCCGGCAAGGGCAATGACCCGATCCGCAGTCCGGAGGTTCTGCCCACCGGGCGCAATTTCCACGGCCTCAACGGCAGCCTGCTACCTACCCGGGTGGGCTACGACCTGGGTGTTATGCTCGCCAGCGAAGCCCGCAGCAAGGACGGCGAGGCGAGAGGCAGTGAGGCAATCGTCCTGTGGGCCTCGGATACCGTGCGCGACGAAGGCGCGGTGGTGGCCTTTGGCCTCGACATGCTGGGCGTGCGCCCGCTGTGGAACAGCCGGGGGATTGTCGAGGGTCTGGAACGATTGCCGCTGGATAAAAACCGGGTGCGGCGCGATACGGTGTTCACCACCTCCGGGCTATTCCGCGACCTCTACGGTGAGTTGCTGCTGTGGCTCGACAAAGGCGTGCGGCTCGCCTTGCAGGGTTCCGCCACCACCATTGCCCGGGATTATCCGGCCCTCAAACCCGCCCTTGCCGCCGCGCTGGAGCCGGTCGCAGGAATGGCCAGAGATGGTGATGAACCTCTTGCCCGCAACCGGATTGCTGAAGCCTGGGTGACGGATGCACGGGCGGCCCTGGCAGCCGGTGAGGATGCCGCCCAAGCCGGCAGGGAGGCCATTTTCCGCGTTTACGGCGATGCCCCCGGCAGCTATGGCGCCGGCATCAACCGTCTTGTCGAGCGCTCGGGCGCCTGGAGCGAGCGCGAAGCATTGGCCAGCACCTATGTGCAGCGCCTCGGTCATGCCTACGGCGACCAGAGCCACGGCAAACCGCTCCACCAGGGTTTTGAAACGCGCCTCAAGTCGGTACAGCGCACCTATCTGGGTCGCGCCAGCAATCTCTATGGCTTGCTGGATAACAACGATGCCTTTGATTATCTGGGCGGCCTCAGCCTCGCCGTGGAAAATCTCTCCGGCGAAGTGCCTGACAATCGGGTGATCAACCATGCCAATCCCGGCGACGCCCATATCGAGCGCCTGCAAACCGCCTTGCTCAGCGAGCTGCGCGGCCGCTATCTCAACCCCGCCTGGATCAAACCCCTGATGGCCCACGGCTATGCCGGGGCGCGCACCATGGGCAGCGAATTCCTTGAATACCTGTGGGGCTGGCAGGTGACCAATCCGGATATCGTGCGCTCCTGGGCCTGGGATGAGGTCAATGCCGTGTATTTCGACGATAAGCACAACCTTGGCCTCGACGAGTTTCTCGCTGAGGGCAACAACGCCCACGTCAAGGCCAATATGCTCGCCGTCATGCTGGTGGCCGCCCACAAGGGCTTTTGGGAGGCCAGCCCCGAAACCCTCGCGCAGCGCGCTGCCGAATTCGCCACCCTGGTGGCTCAAAATGGCCTGCCCGGCAGTGGCCACACCAGCCCCGAGCACCCCATGCTGGAGTGGATTCAACCGCAACTCTCACCCGACCTGCGCGCCGCGTTACAGCAGGCCATAGCCGATGCCCAGGGTGCGCCCCGGCGCCCGGACAGCGCTGCGGTTTCCACCATCAGCGAATTGAGCGATGTCTCTGACCAACAAAAGGACGCCTCTGAGCAAGATTCAGAGGCATCCACTGACCCGCTGGCAAACAGCACTGCCGAGGCGTCTGCCGACATAACTGAAAATCCGGGTAACGAGCCGTCGCCGTCGCGCCTGTGGTTGCTGCTGGTACTGGCGCTGTTACTGATTGCCGGTGTCGCTGCGGGCCTGCGTCACTCAACCCCTCGCAACCAGCGAAAAGGAGAAAAGCATGTTTGATTCCGGATTGATCGCCCTTATGCACCCACTGGTGAACGGGCTGCTGCAACCGGTGATTGCCGCCCTCTTTGCGGTGGTGGCGCTGGTTATCTGGGACAGCGGCGTGGCCATCAGCGAGCGCTTGATCACCCTGCCCCGGCTGGCGGCAACAGCGACGGTCGAGACTGTATCGCGGCTGGGCCGGGGTCGTATCCAGCGCGCTGATGTGCTGACCCGCATCGGTCCCATGCTGGGGCTGATGGGCACGCTGATACCCTTAGGTCCCGGGCTCAGCGCCCTCGGCCAGGGCAATCTCGACATCCTCGCCACCGCCATGACGGTGGCCTTCGACACCACCGTACTGGGCCTGCTGGCGGGCATCGTCGGCTATGTGCTGGGGCGCCTGCGCCGCCAGTGGTACGACCGGGTGATCGACCAGATTGAGCAGCACGCACCATGACCAGACACAACCTACTATGACCAGACGCAACCCACTATGACCAGACGCAGCCTGCTCAACAGTCGCTTTGACGAATCCGAGGAAGAACCCCTTGGCGCCCTCACCAACCTGCTGGACATCATGCTGGTGTTCGCCTGCGGCCTGATCGCTGCCCTTGCCGCCCGCTCCGACATACTGCCCGAGATGCAACGCCAGCGTGGCGGGCAGGAGGTCGTTCAGGGCACCGAGATACCCGACATGCCCAAAGGCCTTGGCCAGGCGGGCAGCGGCTACCAATCGGTGGGTACGGTCTACCGCGATCCCGAGTCGGGCAAGTTGATTTTGGTGGGGGAGTAACGCTATGGATGACCCGATCCAGACAGGCTCCGCTGCTGAGCATTTTTACCAGGTGCTGTTCAGCCGTCGCGATGTGCGCGGCCAGTTCCTGCCCGACCCCATCAGCCCGCAGGTTCTCGCGCGGGTGTTGTCAGCCGCCCACCACGCGCCGTCGGTGGGACTGTCGCAGCCGTGGAATTTTATCGTGGTGCGGGACGCGGCAGTCAAGGCTCGGGTGCAGACCGCGTTTGAAGAAGCCCACGCCGCTGAGGCGCAGCTATTCGAAGGCGAGCGCGGCGCTGCCTATTGCCGCCTGAAGCTGGCGGGTATTGTCGATGCTCCGGTGAATCTGCTGATCACCTGCGACCGCGAGCGCGGTGGCCCGGTGGTGCTGGGCAAGACGCGCCAGCCTGACACGGATATTTACAGCACAGTGTGCGCAGTGCAGAACCTGTGGCTGGCGGCGCGCGCCGAGGATCTGGGACTGGGCTGGGTATCCATTATCGAGCCTGGGGCACTGCGGGATATTTTCCGTCTGCCGGACGCCGTGGTGCCGGTGGCCTATGTGTGCCTGGGCCATGTCAGTTACTTTTATGACGAGCCGGAGTTGCAGGCCAAGGGCTGGGCGCGGCGGGCTTCCCTCGACAGTCTGCTGTTCAATGAATGCTGGGGGGTGCGAGATGACTCAGATCCCCTGCGGGCGGCTCTTGTTGCACTGGAAACCGGCGCCAGCTTGGCAGAAACCTCATAAAGGGATCAGGCTTCCAGCAAGGAATCGAGCAGGGCTTCAAGCATCACATCGCCAAGGGACAGGTTCACTTGATCGCTGATGGACAAGCCCATCTCACCACCGAGGGCGGCACTGGCGATAAAGGTTGCCGCTCCCAACCCGCCGGCCCAGAGCATTTTTGCAGCCGTGGCCGGGTTGTGGCGCAGGGGTTGCTGCTGTGCCAGCAGGGCCAGATCTGCCACCATCTGATCGAAGGCATTTTGCGCCAAAGGCGGCATTTTGCCCTGGATGATCTGCTGGTTGATGAGCCCGTACATCTGCGGATTTTCCCGCGCGAACTGCATCAGCATATGCCAGCTGTTGCGGATACTGTGCAAAGGGCCGCCCGCTTGCTCTGCGGATGAGTAACAGGCGACCACTTTTTCAAAGGCAACATCCACCGCCGCATGGTGGAGCCGATCGAGACTGCCATAGTGGTGATACAAGGCTGGCGGACCAACCCCCACCTGGTTGCAGATGGCGCGGGCGGTGGCTCCCGCTGCGCCATCCGTGCGCAGCAGTTCGATAGCAGCGCTAAGTAATTCATCCCTCACATTGCCAGGTCTTTGAGTCATTGCGCTCTACTCCTGGCCTGGTTTTGCTGGCGGCCACACGCAGGCCACCGCGCCGAGGCCGACGGGGCTGAGTGTATGCTGCATCACCCCTTCGAGCACCGCACGCAGGTCGTCGATATCCCAGTGTTCGCGACTGTGGCGGGTTGCGCCGATCACCGGGTGGTCGATCAGGCTCAGCTCACGGCCATTGAAGCGCAGTATCTGCCCGGTCAGCGCGGCAGAGCAATCCGCCAGCAGGTAACCAAGCAGCGGCGCCAGTGTCTCGGGTTGATGGACGACAATACCTCCACTCCCTGCTTGGTAGGCCGTGAGTGAATCGGTCATGCGGGTATGTGCCAGCGGCGCCACGGCGTTAACTCTCACCCCGTAAGGCATGGCATCGAGCGCCCAGGAATAAGTGAGTGAGGCTATCGCCCCCTTGGAAGCAGCGTAGGTGGCCTGCCCGGCAACGCCGAGATGGGCGCCGGAGGTGACATTGATGATGGAGCCGCGACGCTGGGCGACGAACACCTTGAGGGCCTGAATGCCGCAGTTGACGGCGCCGAGGACGTTGACCTCCAGCAGGCGCCGGGCGCTGTGGGCATCTTCTTCCCAAGGCAGGGTTTGGTAGTGCAACCCGGCGTTGTTGACGAGGCCGTCGAGGGCGCCGAACTGTCCACAGGCGCTGGCGACGAGCTGTTGCGCGAACGACCCTTCGCTGACCGAACCGCCCACGGCCAGGGCTTCGCCGCCCCCGGCGCTGATTTCGTCAACCAGAGTGTCGAGCAGATCTCCGTCAACGTCGTTGACCACCACCCTGGCGCCCTGCCGCGCCAGGTAGAGTGCCAGAGCGCGTCCAATGCCACGACCGGCGCCCGTGACAATGATGACTTTGCCTACCAGTTCATTCGCGGCGCTCATGCAGGTTTTCCTTGATTGTTCAATCCCATGCGACGGGCACGTTTTCCTGCCCCCAGAAGTTAAAGCCCGACGCCCGCTGCGGTTGCCCGGTGAGTCGCAGGTTGGGCAGCCGCACCACCAGCTTTTCAAGCACCTGGCAAACTTCCATCCGCGCCAGGTGAATGCCCAGGCACAGGTGGCTGCCGCCACTGAAGGACAGGTGCTTGCGCAGGCTGGCCATGTCGCGGTCGAGGCGGAACTCGTCGGGATTGTCCCAGATGGCGGGGTCGCGGTTGGCGGCGGCGATGTTGTACAGCACCTTCCTGCCCTCGGGAATGGTCTCCCCCCGCAGTTCGATGGCGCGGGCGGTGGTGCGGAACATGCCGAGCACCGGTGGATCGAAACGCAGGCTTTCCTCCACCGCGGCGGGAATGAGCGCCGGGTCGGCCTTCAGCTGTTCCCACAGGACTGGCCTCTCCAGCAGCCGCCACAACAGATTGCAGATCAGGTTCATGGTGGTCTCGTTGCCGCCGTTGATGATGGACAGCAGCAGGCTGATGATTTCCCACTCGGTGAGGTGACGGCCGTCGACGGTATCGCAGATGAAGCGGGAGATAAAGTCGTCGGGCAGCAAGGTGCCCACCTGGGCGAGGGAGGGCTCGACGCCCGCGTCATCGAGGATCTTGCGCCGCTCGGCGATCAGCCCCGCGAGGCTGCCCGCCATCAGCTGGCCCTTCTCCGCCGCCTCGGCGCTGTCGTTGACGTTGTTGAACACGTCGAACATGAACTCGTCGGCCCACTGCTTGTATTGCAGGTAGTTTTCCTCCGGGGCGCCGAGCATGCGACACATCAGTCGCGCCGCCAGGGGCATGGCAAACAGCTTGAAAAAGTTGCCGGACTTGTCGGCCATCGCCTCCATGTCGGCGATCAATTCCTCGGCCAATTGGTCGATCTCCACCGCGATGCGCTCCAGCTGACGGGGCGCAAAGCCCCGCTGGACGATGATGCGGATGCCGTTGTGGTGGGGTGGGTCGGTCATCATCCCGCAGGCCAGGCGCGGATCGAGCATCTTCGGGCTGGTGCCCTTGCTGTACAGCCAGGTGTCGTTGTCCTGGAGGATGTTGTCCCTGATGTCGCGGTAGTCGCTGGCGATATGGAAATCGAAGCGGCCCCGGTAGCGGTAGAGGGGTTGGCGACGACCAAAGGCGCCCCAGGCCGACGGGCCGGCGACCACGGTTTGCGGATCGTATGGGTCAAATTCAGGGTGATTGTTCATGGTACTCCCGGCTTATGCGGCCAACTTTGCTATAACGCCGTTATAGTGAGAGCATCCGCAACCCCTGTCAAGCGGGGGTCACCCCACCTCCACCGGGTAGGCTCCCGTCCATCTCCGCAAAGAACACATAGTGGCGGGGCGAGCCCTTGGCCCGGTACATGGCCTGATCGGCGTTGTGCAACAGGCTCTGGGTGTCGCCACCGTCCCGGGGCACGAGGGCGACGCCGACACTGGCCCCCACGGAGACCGGGGTGCCGTCCAGATCCACCGGGGCGATGATGGCCTGGTGGATTTTCTCGACGATGGGGCAGAGGTCCTCGGTGCCGCGGATATCGCAGAGAAGAACGCCAAATTCATCCCCGCCGAGCCGGGCCGCCAGGTCGCTGCGGCGGATGGCGCCCTGGATATGGTTCGCCACGGCCTTGAGCAGCAGGTCGCCGGCGCGGTGGCCCAGGGTGTCGTTGATGGGTTTGAAGCCGTCCAGATCGATCAACAGCAGGGCATCGAGCCCGCCGCCGCCATGGCGATGGCGCTCCAGCACGTGCTCCAGGCGGTGTTCGAAGGACTTGCGATTGGCGAGCCGGGTGAGGGGGTCGTGGGCGGCGGAAAACAGCGCGTGGTCGCGCTCCACCTGCAACCGGCCGAGGAGGTGGTCCTGAAAGAATCCCAGGAACCACAGCACCAGCAGAAAGCCGAGGGCCACCACCATCGCAACCCGGTGAGCAACAGCCTCCGCGGCGGGGCTCAGCAGGTTCGGGAAAGCCCCGTCCCCCACCCACATCCCCGCCAGCCAAAGGCCCAGCCCCACCAGGCCCCACAGGCAGGCGGGTCGGAAGCCCGCCATGATGAAGGTGAAAATCACCACCAGGGGCCAGTGTGACAGAAAGATGGAGCGGCCGAAGCCTCCGGTGACCATCACCAGACAGCTGATCGCCAGGGTGCCGGCAAAGCCGTAGAGGTGGGCGGCCTGGACGAACGAACCCTGGCGACGGAACAGGCCTACGGTGATCAGCAGGAGCGAGGCGGCCAAGGCCGAGACCCAGGGCGCCGCAGCCAAGGCCCCCAGTTCATCGGCACGACCGAGCATGTACAGACTGCAGGCCAGGTGGGTGAGCCCGGTCAGAATTGGCACGATGATGAGGACTCGCGCCTTGTAGAGCACCTCTCGATGATCGTAGGTGACCAGATCCGCCGGCACCAGACGGTCCACCAGGCGCCAGGGCAGCCGCCGCGCAGGCCCGGCCCTGTGGCTAACGGTCATCGCGGCCATTCCCGGGGCATGGCTCAGCCCAACAGTTTTTCAATATGGGTACGCAACTGGCTGGGGTAGGTGGCCGTGGCAAAACGCCGCACGCACTCCCCTTCGCGGTTGATGAGGAACTTGGTGAAGTTCCACTTGATGGCGGTGAAGCCGAACCAGCCGGGGGCGGCTTCCTTGAGGTAGACGAACAGGGGCTCGGCATCCTCGCCCCGAACCTTGACCTTGGCGAAGAGGGGAAAGGTGACATGGTAGGTGCTGACGCAGAAGTGCTCGATCTCCTCCTCGGTGGCAAATTCCTGGTGGAACTGATCGCAGGGAAAGCCGAGCACCGAGAAACCCCGCTGGTGATAGTCCCGGTGGAGCATCTCAAGGCCCCGGTACTGGGGCGTGAAACCACACTTGCTGGCGGTATTCACTATCAGCAGCACCTGACCCCGGTAACGCTCCAGGGGGATAGGGATATCGTCCATTGATTTGCAGCTAAATTGATAAATCGACATGGCAGCATCACGTTATGATGGCTTCCCCGACGGTTGTGGACAGCTCCCCGGCGGGAATTACCCACCGGCCCGATGTCCTCTCACCGCCGAGCCGTTCATCACAGCCCTCTCGTTATTATCATTGCGCGTCGACATTGACGCGCAGGCGCAACCCGGTACGCCGGATGGTAGCACAGGCCCGGAAAGGTTTGGCAGGAACTCCGCAAGCCGGCCCGGCGGGGTATCCCGCCGGCCAGCCCGGAGGGGATCAGGCGCGCTCGAACAGGATGGCGATTCCCTGGCCGCCGCCGATGCACATGGTGGCGACGGCGTAGCGGCCAGCCACCCGCTCCAGCTCGTAGAGCGCCTTGATGGCGATGATGGTGCCGGAGGCGCCGATGGGGTGGCCCAAGGAGATGCCGGAGCCGTTGACATTGACCCTGTCCATGGGCAATTCCAGATCGCGGCAAACCGCGAGCGCCTGTGCGGCAAAGGCTTCGTTCACTTCCCAGACATCGATATCGGCGACGCCGAGGCCGGTTCTCTCCAGCAGGTTCTTGACCGCCGGCACCGGGCCAATGCCCATGATGCTCGGATCCATGGCGGCGAAGGCGTAGCCGGCCACCCGGGCCATGGGCTTCAGGCCCTTGCGTTCGGCCAGGGATTTCTCCATCAGCACCACGGCGGCGGCGCCGTCGTTGATGCCGGAAGCGTTGCCGGCGGTGACGGTGCCGTCCTTCCTGAAGGCGGGACGCAGCTTGTCCATGTCCTCAACCTTCGCTCCCATGCGCACGTGCTCGTCCTGGGCGAAGACGGTGGTGCCCTTGCGGGTCTTCAGCTCGATGGGCAGGATCTGGGACTCGAACCGCTTCTCGTTGATGGCCCGTTCGGCGCGGTTGTGGCTCTCCACCGCCAGGGTATCCTGGTCCGCGCGGCTGATGCCCCACTGTTCGGCGACGTTCTCGGCGGTGATGCCCATGTGGTAGTCGCCAAAGGGGCAGGTCAGGGCGCCGGTCATCGGATCCACCATGGCGCCGTCACCCATGCGCTGGCCGAAACGAGCGCTGGGCAGCCAGTAGGGGGCGCGGCTCATGGACTCGGCGCCGCCGGCGACAGCGGTGTCGGCGTCGCCGAGCAGAATCAGCTGGGTGGCGCTGATGATCGACTGGAGGCCGGAACCACAGAGGCGGTTGACGGTGAGGCAGGGGGTTTTTTCCGACAGCCCGCCGCGCAGGGCGGCGACGCGGCTGATGTACATGTCGCGGCGCTCGGAGTGGATCACGTTGCCCATCACGCAGTGATCCACGTCGGCACCGGCGATGCCCGCGCGCCTGACCGCCTCGGCGATCACCTGGCCGCCCAGGTCGCCGGGGGCGATATCCTTGAGGCTACCGCCGAAATCACCGATGGCGGTGCGCGCACCGCTGACTACTACGACTTCTCTTTGCTGCATTGCGTGATCTCCTGAAGCTCCGCGCGCCCGGGGGGCGGCGGCCGGCCGCGGGATGGGCCAGACGATGTCATGGACAGGGCGCCCGATGGAACCGGGGCGCCAGATGGCCGCGCATTATGCCACGGAGAGGGGGATTTTGCTTGCCGGCGCCTCAGGCGGGGGGGACGTTGCGCTCCCGCGCCCAGGCCCGCAGGGCCTCGAGCCTTTCCGCCATCACCAGGGACAGGGGAGCGGTGCGGGCAATCTCGGCGGCGATGTGCTCCCCGTTCAGCGCCTCGCCCCGGTCCGCGGCACCGTACAGCGCCGCGACGATGGCCTGCTCGATTTCCGCGCCGCTGAAGCCCTCGCAGGCATCGGCGAGGGCTTCCAGGTCGAAACCGGCGGGATCCCGCTCACGGCGCCGCAGGTGGATCTCGAGGATCGCCACCCGGGTGGCCCTATCGGGGAGGTCGACAAAGAAGATCTCGTCGAAACGGCCCTTGCGGACCAGCTCGGGGGGCAGCCGCGAGATGTCGTTGGCGGTCGCCGCCAGGAAGACCCTGGAACGGCGCTCCGCCATCCAGGTCAGCAGGGTGCCCAGTACCCGCTGGGAGAGCCCGCCGTCACTGCCGTCGCTGGTGATACCCTTCTCGATCTCGTCGATCCACAGCACGCAGGGGGCCATGCGGTCGGCGAGGGCGAGGGATTCCCGCAGATTGCGTTCGGTCTCGCCGTGGTACTTGTTGTACAGGGCGCCCATGTCGAGGCGCAGCAACGGCAGGCCCCAGAGCCCCGCCACCGCCCGGGCGGCGAGGCTCTTGCCGGCCCCCTGGACACCGAGCAACAGCAGGCCCCGTGGGGGATCGAGCCCGGGCACCGGTTCCGCTCCGGCGTCCAGGGCGGGGCGCCGCAGGTCGAGCCAGCGCTTGAGATTGGCCATGCCGCCCACGCTGGCGAACTGCTCGGTGGCATACTCGAAGCTGAGCACCCCCTCCATATCGAGGAGACGGAACTTGGCGCGGTTGAGCTCCGGAATATCGGTGGCGGTGATGGCGCCGTCATCGACGATGGCGCCCCGGGCCAACCGCTTGACCTCGGCGCGGCTGAGGCCCCGCAGGTTGCGGGCCAGCTGGGCGAGGGACTCGCCGTCGGCCCTGACCTTCTCGCCCTGGTTGAGCACCGCCCACTTGCGTGCCTCCTCCTTGACGATGGCCATGATCTCCCCCTCCCCGGGAAGCGAGATGGCGAAGCGGGCGCACAGCCGCCCCAGCTCCGGGGGCATGGCGATGGCGTGGCTGACAAACACCAGGGTGATGGCGCCCTGGTCGTTGCGCAGGGCGATATCCTTCAAAAGGCGCACGATGCGGGGCTGATCCGCCAGCCAGGGGTGGAAGTCGCAGAGCACATAGATACCCGGCTGGCCCCGGGTCTTGATATGCCGCAGCAGGCTCTCCGGATCGGTGTGCTCGGCTTCCCGCTCCAGGCGCAACCCCGGCGCCGCGGTTTCGAGGCCATCGCTGACCGACCAGCGAAACAGTGGCCGCTGCAGGCCGCTCGCCACCCGCTGCAGCAGTTGAAGGGCACCGTTTTCGTCATGGCTCTCAAGGACCACCAGGGGCACATGGGATTTCAGGGTGACGGTGAGATCGTGGGCGTCTTGCATGGCGGCGGGTCTACCGGGGGCGAAGCGGAAGTTGCTTCGGGAGGGTTCGTTCGTCGCATGATGCCAGAATTTTGGCTAGAATCCAGGCTCGCCATATCCGGTCACTGCCATGTCCAGCAGACAACTGTCTCCCCTCGATCGCCTGGTATCCACCGCCGACAACGCCCTGCGCACCCTCGCCGGCAACGGCAACCTCGCCCAGCGGCCATCGCCAGCGGGGAACGGCGACAGCCAGAGTCTCAGCGACGCCGAGCGACGCCACGCCGCGGGGCTGATGCGGGTCAATCACAGCGGCGAGGTCTGCGCCCAGGCCCTCTACCAGGGCCAGGCGCTCACCGCCAAGCTGCCGTCGGTCCGGCGCGACATGGAAGTGGCCGCGGAGGAAGAAACCGACCATCTGGCCTGGTGTGAACAGCGCCTCGCGGCGCTGGACAGCAGGCCGAGCGTCCTCAATCCCCTCTGGTACGCCCTGTCGTTTGGCCTCGGCGCCGGCGCGGGACTGATCAGCGACCGCCTGAGCCTCGGTTTCGTGGCCGCCACGGAGCAGCTTGTCTGCGCCCACCTCGATCGCCACCTCGACGATTTGCCGGCGGACGACGGGGCGAGTCGCGCCGTGGTCTCGCAGATGCTGGCGGACGAAGCCCGCCATGCCGACAAGGCCCTGGCCGCCGGCGGACTGCCGTTCCCCGCCCCCGCCAAGGGCCTGATGGCCCTGGTATCCAAGGTGATGACCAGCGCCAGCTACCGCCTCTGAGCCGGATCGCGGCTGTCGACGACAGGTTGCAATTGACCTCGGTCGGCCGCGAGGCTTAACCTTGGCGGTTAAAGCATCGCATTAAATTCCAGGGGGTCCATATCAATGACCACGTCCATGTCGCAAGTACTGGCCTTCGAGGGTGGCTGCAATTTCCGTGACCTGGGGGGCTACCGGACCAGCGATGGCCGCCGCGTCCGCCCGGGGGTGCTCTACCGCTCCGGCGTGATGACCTATCTCACCCCCAACGACCAGCCCCGCCTCGACCAACTGGGCATCCGGGCCATTTGCGACCTGCGCCGCGCCGACGAGCGCAGCAAGGAACCCACCCTCTGGCCCTGCGGCGAGATCCGCGTCATCGCCTGGGACGAAGAGCCCCACATCGAGGCCAAAAGCGAGCTCTCCTGGGCCGAGTCCACCAGTGGCGAGCAGGCTCGCGACGTCATGATCAGCCTCTACCGCGCCATGCCCGGCTGGCTGCACACCCGCATCCAGGGAATCTTCGAGCAACTCGCCGCCGGGCAGGTGCCCCTGGTGTTCCACTGCGCCGCCGGCAAGGATCGCACCGGCCTGTCGGCGGCGCTGATCCTCCACACCCTGGGGGTCCCCCGGGAAACCATCATCGCCGACTATGAATTCACCAACCACGCGGTCGATCTCGGCGCCTTCATGCTCAAGCACCACCGCGCCGCGCTGGGCCTGACCGACGGAGAGCACCCACTGCAAACCATGGACCCCGGGGTGCGCGACGTGTTGATGCGCGCCGATGGCGCCTACCTGTCCGCCGCCCTCGACCAGATCCAGGCGGATCACGGCTCCATCGACGGCTACGTGCGCGAACGCCTCGGCGTCGATGACCACATGAAACGGGAAATACGCCAGGCGTTGCTCGTCGACTGAGGCCTCACGTCAACCACCACCCGCGGTCGCCGCTGGCGCCCCACCCAGGAGAATAACAATGGGAATTGCCCAGGAAAATTTCATCCGTGAATTCTGCGCCGCATGGGGCGACGGCTCCGACACGTCAAGGCCGGACGTGGAGAAAATCCTGTCGATGATGTCCGAGGACGCGGTGTGGCAGCTTTGGATCCCCGGCGGCCCCATCATTCGGGGCCGCGAGGCTCTGCGCAAGGAGATCCACAGCCAGATGCAGTATGCCAGGAACAATAAATGCAACATCATCAACATCCTGTCGTCGGATCGTCTGGTGATGACCGAACGCGCCGACCAGGCCATCATCAACGGCCATGCCGCGCCCCACAGCATGGTCGCCGTCTACGAGCTCGATGACGATGGCCTGATCTGCGCATGGCGCGAATACCTGGACATGGCCGATCTGACCCGCAAGATGCAGGGTGGCAGCGGCTGAGGGCCGCGACTCGCCGCGGGCGCCATTCGTCGCGTCACCCGACCGGGCGCACCGGTCAATAGCTGGTCCGGACGCGCTCCACCACCGCCATCAACCGCGCCTTGAACCACTCGTGCATCGGCGACTTCAGGGTGCGGCGGTGCTGGAACAGCACCACCGGGATGAAGTCGTCCACCTCCAGTTCCGGCGGGTAGGGCTTGCGCACTATCTCGTAGAACTCCGCTTCCGCCTTGAGATCGTCCTCGGTACTGAGCATCAGACAGTCGCTGGTCTGCAGGGCATTCAAGGCCGTCATCAGCTGGTCCGTCACCAGCGCCTTCTTGCGCTTGAGCCCCAGCTTGGCGATGGTCTTGTCAAAGCGGGTCTCCACCGCTGGCGAGGCCTTTTCCGGGGTGAGGAGCAGAAAGTACTGGATGAAGGGATACCTCAGTACCTTCTCCAGGGTGAGATCCTCCCCCGCCAAGGGGTGTCCGTGGCGCATCCAGACCGCCGGGGCAAAGCCCCCCACCGGGGTAACCACATACTCCTTGGACATGTTTCGCTCCACCCCCAGGACGAAATCCAGCTCGCCATTGCGCATCTGCTCAGGGAAATTTTCCATGTTGCTGGACACCGACAGCGAGAACGCCGGCGCCTCGGCGCTCAGCTCCCAGGTCAACATGGGCACCATCTGCACGGCGATGAACTCCGGGGTTGCAAGATAGATCACGCCACTGTCGCTCGCCGGATCAAACTCCCGGGGTTTGACCATTCCCTCCAGTTCACCCAGCAGTTCCGGCAACAGCTCCTGGAGTTCCAGGGTCCTCGGCGTAGGGACCAATTCCCGGCCGCTGCGGACAAAGAGGTCGTCGTCGAACAGGTCTCGAAGGCGCTGCAAGGTTTTGCTCATCGCCGGCTGGGTGACGAACAGACGCTCTGCCGCGCGGGTGACGTTGCGCTCCTCGATCAATACCTGAAGGGCCACCAGCAGGTTGAGGTCAATACGGGACAGTGCAGAGGTGGGCATGGCATAACCTGAATTCATGATAGGTATAAGAATAATACATTATTGTTATTCATCGGCGCCCCCTAGAATCACACACATCGAAGGCCCTGCTGAGCCATCCCTCGGCCTTCCGGACGCGAAAGCATCCAACCCTTTCTTACCCCCTGTAAAGATTTTATGGAGCCCTCGTTGGCTCCTTTTTTTTGCCCAACATTTTTTTGCCCAACATTCAGCCCCCAGGCTGCTGGCCTTCAACACTCGCCAAACAATAACTTCAAGTTATGTTGAAAATAATAACAATGCATTTCATTTATTGGGACAGATTTTCTACTATGTGTTCATCGAAGCGCGACTACACCACAGGAGAGACACCATGATCGCCACTGCAATTACTTATGCTGTACTGGCCTTCTCCGGCCTGATCGGGTCGGCCATCGCCTGGGAAGATCTCCGCAAGGCGACCCGCAAGCCGGCTGCCAAGCAGTCCTGACCCACGAATTTCCTAACCCCTGAAAACATTTGGGAGCCTTACGGCTCCCTTTTTTATGGGACATGGGCAATACCTTCCCAAAAAAATCATGAATTCAAGTTATGCCGATCATAAAAACAATGCATTTCATTTATTGCTGCATGTTTCCTATTATGTGTCCATCGAAGCGCGGCAACACCACAGGAGAGACACCATGATCGCCACTGCAATTACCTATGCTGTACTGGCCTTTTCCGGCCTCATCGGCTCGGCCATCGCCTGGGAAGATCTCCGCAAGGCGACCCGCAAGCCGGCTGCCAAGCAGTCCTGACCCACGAATTTCCTAACCCCTGAAAACATTTGGGAGCCTCATGGCTCCCTTTTTTTGTCCGCAACAACCGGTAGGGGATCAGGCGCCGTCCGTGGACTCAACGATTTCATAGCTGTGGGTGATTTCCACGCCGCCGCGGCCAAGCATGATGGAGGCGGAGCAGTACTTTTCGGCGGACAGGGCAACGGCCCGCTTGACGATGGAATCCTTGAGCGCCCGCCCCGATACGCGAAAGTGCAGGTGAAGCCTGGTGAACACCGCCGGCACCTCGTCGGCCCGCTCAGCTTCCAGCAAGGTCTCGCAGCTGGCCACGTCCTGGCGACTCTTCTTGAGAATATCCACCACGTCGAAACTGGAACAGCCACCCACGCCGAGCAACAGCATCTCCATCGGGCGCACCCCGAGGTTGCGACCACCGTGGTCCGGCGGACCATCCATCACCACCGCGTGGCCGCTACCGGATTCCCCCACGAACATGGCATCACCTACCCACTTCACTCTTGCTTTCATATACCGTCCGCCAATAAAGTTTGCCCGCCAAGGGAGGCACGACCACCGCCGCCGCGGTGGCGCTCGCCACCGCTACCGTCTCTTTTGGGAATGTCGTATCTTACAGGGAACCCCTGACGGGGTGAAACAGGAGAATCCGCTTGGCACTGGCACCGATAACACCCCACATCCCCGATGTCGACGAGTTTCTCAGTCATTGCCACCGGCGCCGGTACCCGACAAAAACCACCATCATTCACGCCGGGGACAGCAGCGACACCCTGTATTACATCATCAAGGGCGCCGTCACCGTGATCATCGAGGACGATGATGGCCGCGAAATGATCGTCGCCTACCTCAACCCCGGGGATTTCTTCGGCGAAATGGGTCTCTTCGGCCACCAGGACCGGAGCGCCTGGGTGCGCACCAAGACCGAGTGCGAAGTCGGTGAAATCAGCTATGGCAAGTTTCTGGAACTTACCCACAGCCACCCCAGGGTGCTGTTTGCCCTGACCAAGCAACTGGCCGATCGCCTGCGGGATACGACCCGCAAGGTGGGCGATCTGGCCTTTCTCGATGTCACCGGCCGGGTGGCCCGCACCCTGCTGGACCTATGCAACGAGCCCGACGCCATGACCCACCCGGACGGCATGCAGATCAAGGTGACCCGCCAGGAGATCGGCCGCATCGTCGGTTGCTCCCGGGAGATGGTGGGGCGCGTTCTCAAGACCCTCGAGGACCAGGGCCTCGTCTCCGTCCACGGCAAGACCATGGTGGTTTTCGGCACCCGCTAGGGGAAAGACTCAGCGCTGGAAAAACAGCTCCGCCAGCCTGGCGCCAGGGTCGGGGGCGCGCATGAACGCCTCTCCCACCAGGAATCCGTATACCCCATGGGCCGCCATGGCCTTGACGTCGTCCACGGTATGGATGCCGCTTTCGGTGATCACCAGGCGGTCGTCGGGAATCCGGTCGAGCAGGCCGAAGGTGGTATCGAGGGTCGTTTGAAAGCTGTGGAGATCCCGATTGTTGATACCGATCAGCGGCGTTTCAAGCACGAGGGCGCGCTTGAGCTCCTCGGCATCGTGGACCTCCACCAGCACATCGAGCCCCAGGGAGCGCGCCAGGTCGTGGAGCGCCACCAGCCGGCCCTGATCCAGGGCGGCGACGATCAGCAGAATGCAGTCCGCGCCAATGGCGCGGGCCTCGTGGATCTGGTAGGGATCGATGGTGAAATCCTTGCGCAACACCGGCAGCGAGCAGGCATTGCGCGCCGTCTCCAGATAATCGTTGCAGCCCTGGAAGAAATCCACATCGGTAAGCACCGACAGGCAGGCGGCGCCGCCGGCCTCGTAACTGGCGGCAATGGCGGCGGGATCGAAGTCAGCACGGATCACTCCCTGGCTTGGGGAAGCCTTCTTGACCTCCGCGATCACAGCGGGCTCCCCCGCCGCCACCCGGCGCCGCAACGCGGCGGCAAACCCCCGGGGGGCCGACTGGCGGGCAATGCGTTCCTCGAGCTTGGCGATGGGGCAGCGAGCGCTGGCTTCCACCACCTCTTCGGCCTTGCGGTCGAGGATGCGGCGCAGGATGGTGGGGGTGTCGCTCATTCCAGGTCTCCCAAACAATCGGTGAACATGGCCAGTTCGTGGAGTTTTTCCAGGGCCATGCCACTGGCGATGGCGTCCTGGGCCATGGCGACCCCCTCGGCCAGATCGCTCGCCACGCCGGAGACATGGATCGCGGCACCGGCATTGAGGGCCACCATGTCGGCCGCCTTGCGCCCTTCGGGGGTCTTGCGCTTGCCGAGGGCATCCTTGACGAGGGCGAGTGAATCCGCCGCGCCCTCCACCCGCAGGCCGTCGAGGGATTGCCGTTCCATGCCGAAGTCCTCCGGCTGAATGCGGTACTCGGCGATGGCGCCATTCTTCAGCTCCACCACCCAGGTGGGGACCGCTATGCTGATCTCGTCGAGGCCGTCGTCGCTGTGCACCACCATCACGTGCTCGCTGCCAAGACGCTTGAGCACTTCCGCCACCGGGCGGCACAGGGCGCGGTCATAGACGCCGGACAGCTGGCGCTTGACTCCCGCCGGATTGGTCATCGGCCCGAGGATGTTGAACAGGGTGCGGATGCCCAGCTCCTTGCGGGGCGGGCCGGCGTACTTCATGGCGCTGTGGTGGGCGGGAGCGAACATGAACCCGACATTGACGTCGCGCACACAGCGGGCAACCTGCTCGGGGGTGATCCCAAGGCGCACACCCGCCGCCTCCAGCAGGTCGGCACTGCCGCTTTTGCTGCTCAGGGAGCGGTTGCCGTGCTTGACCACTTTCGCCCCGGTCACCGCCACCACCAGGCTGCTGGCGGTGGAGACATTGAAGATATTGGCGCCGTCGCCACCGGTGCCGACGATATCCACCAGGTGGCTGCCCTCGACCTTCACCCCGGCGGCCAGCTCGCGCATCACGATCACCGCCCCGGCGATCTCGTCGACGGTCTCGCCCTTCATCCGCAACGCCACCAGAAAGCCGGCGATCTGCGCCGGCGTTGCGCCACCGGTCATGATCTGCCGCACCACCCCAACCATCTCGTCCTGGCCGAGATCCCCCCGCTCCACCACCCTGGCGATGGCCTGTTGAATGTCCATGGCGCTCCTCAACCGTTCAGGAAATTGGCCAACAGGTCGTGCCCCTGCTGGGTGAGTATGGATTCGGGATGGAACTGAACACCCTCCACCGCAAACTCGCGGTGGCGCACCCCCATGATCTCGTCCACCGCGCCGTCCTGGGTCTGGGTCCAGGCGGTGACTTCAAGGCAGTCCGGGAGGCTCTCCCTCTCGATGATGAGGGAGTGGTAGCGGGTCGCTTCAAAGGGATTGGCAAGCCCCCGGAAGACGCCCCTATTGGCGTGGAAGATCGCCGAGGTCTTGCCGTGCATCACCTGGCGGGCGCGGACCACCTTGCCACCAAAGGCCTGGCCGATGCTCTGGTGGCCGAGGCAGATGCCCAGCAGGGGGATGCGCCCGGCAAAGTGCTGGATGGCCGCCACCGAGATGCCCGCCTCGCTCGGGGTGCAGGGGCCGGGGGAGATGACGATCTTCTCCGGCGCCAGGGTTTCGATCTGGTCGAGGGTCAGTTCGTCGTTGCGGTACACCCGCACATCCGCACCCAGCTCCCCCAGGTATTGCACCACGTTGTAGGTGAAGGAATCGTAGTTGTCGATCATCAGAATTCTAGGCATGACAACCTCTTGTTTTTTCTGTATTTTTTTTACTCATTCTTGGGGCCATATACACAGATATATACACATATACACCGGATTTCGGCAGCACAAGCGCCGGATAGTGCCCTTGTGGGGCGGCAGCGAGCATGGAGGCTGGCCTCACGGTGCGTCTCTGCAAGGCTCCTTGATGAGACTCCTTGCAAGACTGCCGGTGAGCGACGCGCACAACCGCGCACCACGAGGACGTGGTGCGCGAGGCGCTACCTATGGCTGGGGGATTTAATGGCATCGGGCAATCTCCTGAGTCTTGGAGCCGCCGTGCCGGAGAGCCATCTACTGAACCTTGCCCGCCGGTGGGGCGGCAAGGTGCGGATCAAAGCCGCAACGACGTGCCGCTTCTACCGGAAGCGCCACCACTGAGCAATGTTGATCGATGCAGTACGGGTCATGGCAGACCGAGTTAAACCGGGGAAGATGCGTAGGAAGCGAATCACCCCACAGCAGCTTCATATCCGAGGCATTGTAACATGCACCTCTCTTTGCCGTCTAACAGTTGAGCCTGCAAGGAGTCGCTTTCCTAGCAAGGCTTCGAGCATCCGATCAAGGTGGGCGTTGACCCTATTGGCCGTCGAAATTGATTGCGAACTTGGCTCATTTCTTGGTAGCCTGATGTAATGATGCGTATTTTGTTCAGACATAGGCTGGCAGTGATGGCGTTGCTTCTTGCAACGTTCGTTGTCATCCCTATTGCTGATGCGGTCTTGTGCGCATCTGAGGGTGGGGATACGTATTCATACGTTGAAACCCATAGTGACGATAGTAGGGACAAGGGTTCCGACTTCGATCATGGCGCCTGCAGCCACGGGCATTGTCACCATACACACGCTCACGTTCCCCCACACTCAGCGGCCCACGCCGTTTCCCTGCCCCTGGCGCACCAACGGCCAGACAGTGATGCTATCGCATCACACACGCCTGATGGATTGAGGCGCCCCCCCAAAGCCTGACGAATCCCCGCCGTGCTGCCTGCACGGTCGTTTCGTCAATTCGTTTAGCTTTGGGAGTCTTCTTATGTTCATGTCGTTTGACCGACCGCTATATGCGGTTGGCTTTGCTGTGGTCGCAACAACGATCACGCTGGTATCGCCAGCCAGGGCCGAGCCAGCTCCGCCCTATGAAACACTGATCGAGTATCTCGATCGAACCCCGGCGACACTTGAAGCCGAAGCGTTGCTCGACGCCGCCAATGCGCGCGCGCAACAGGCCCGTGCATTACCTAATCCTTCCGTCACCCTGGAGGCCGAGAACGCTTACGGCCGCGCGCCGTTCACTGGCTATGAAGCCGCAGAGACCACGTTTTCCGTCAGCCAACCCCTGGAACTGTGGGGACAGCGGGGTGCACGTATTGGTGCCGCCCGAGCGGAAGCTGACGCGGCTGCTCTGCGCCGCGACCAATCGCGATGGGCAGTGGCCGGCCGCCTGGCGCTGATCTATGCCGAGGCGGAAGCCGCTTCCTTGCAGTATGAGCTGGCTGTCGAGGCACTGTCGCTGACGCAGGCGGATGCAAGCGCGGTGATGGTCCTTATAGAAGAAGGTCGTGAGCCTACGCTTCGTGGCATCCAGGCCGAAAGCGAGGTGGAGGCTGCTCGTGCCGTCGTGGACGAAACACAGGCAAACCGAGATGCGGCTTTCGCGCGTCTCGCAGCAGCAGCGATGCTGACCGAGCCGGTCACATCCATCGGAACCAGCCTGCTAGATCGCGCACCCAGCCCCTTTGCACAGGATGTACGCAATCCCTTGGCTGTTCAGATTGCCGAAGCCGAACTGGATGCGGCTGGTCAATCCGTAACCGTGGAGCGACTGCGTGCTCGTCCCGACGTGACCGCGTCGCTCGGTGTCCGACGATTCCAAGAATACGACTCCCAAGCACTTATGTTCGGCATCAGCGTATCCGTTCCGCTGTTCGATAGGAATAAGGGCGCTATCAGTGCAGCGCGTGCCGAGCAGCGAGCTGCCGAGGCGCGGCTGACCGGTATGAAGTTGGAGGTCCAGGCAGATCGCAGTGCTGCACAAGCCCGCCTCACTGCATCGATCACCCGGACACGTGCTGCCGATAACGGCGTCGCTTCTGCCGAAGAAGCCTACCGCCTTGCACGCGCTGGCTTCGATGCCGGGCGCATCTCGCAGTTGGAGCTGCGCAGCATACGGTCTGCCTTGATTACCGCACGCAATACCGCTGTGGACGCACGCATAGCGCGCGTCCGTGCAGAAGTCGAACTCGCGCGCCTTGACGGCCGCACCCCATTTTGAGGAAGCATAGATGACAACCACAAATATCCGGCTCCTCTGTGGAGCAGTCCTACTTGTTGCCCTTGGTACTGGCTTCGGCCTTGCCCAGCTCATCCCGCACTCGGAGCACGCCGCTCACGTCGAGGATGATGAGCACGCCGCTCACAATGATCCTGACCAGCAGGACGAGCACGAGGATGCGCCATCCGAGGAAGGTGTCGTCGCATTAACCGCGAGGCAAATCGAAGCCTCGGGTATCAGCATCGTAGACGTGGGCCGCGGCGGCGGTAACGAGTATCGGCTGTCAGGCCGGGTCGAGTCTGCAGTGGGCGCTCGGGCAGTCGTAGCGGCGATCACGGGCGGAAGGGTCGAGCAGATACACGTCGCTCCGGGCTCATCGGTTGAAGCCGGTCAGCTCCTGGCTGTCATAGTCAGTGGCGATGCAGCTACTTTGCGTGCAAACGCCGATGCTGCAGTTGCCGAGGCCGAAGCTGCGCGCCTCGCTTATCAGCGCGACTTGAACCTCGTCGAACAGGGGATTGTCGCTCGTCAGGACATGGAAGCGTCTCGCGCCCGCTCACTCGCCGCTGATGCGGCGGCAAGAGCGGCACAAGCGCAGGTCGCGGCAAGCGGTTCACCGAATACCTCGGGGCGCTTCAGCGTCGTCAGCCCAATCGCGGGTGTAGTCGGAGCGGTCAGTACCACTGTGGGTGGCTTCGTCGCATCTGGTGGAGCCGTCGTGGAAATCTCCGATCCGGCGCAAGTGGAACTCGTCTTCAACGCTCCTCCCGCATTGGCATCCGAGGTGACCTCTGGGGCTCGTCTCCAAGTCACAGGTCCGTCTGGCAGCTTCGAAGCTGTGGTCGTTGGCGTAGCCGCCAATGCGCGCGAGCAAAGCGGTGCAGCCGTTATTCGCGCGCGATCTACTTCAAGTGCCTTACCGCCTGCTGGGTCCCCCGTGACAGGGACCGTCGTCACAAACAGCCAGGAAGGTGGTCTGACCGTCCCCGCCGATGCCGTTCAAACCGTGGAGGGACGATCAGTGGTGTTCGTGGCTGATGACAATGGCTTCCGCGTTACACCGGTGCTCGCGGGTCGGCGCGCAGGCGAGTCCATCGAGATTCTCAATGGACTGTCTGGGGATGAACGCATTGCCGGAATGAATGCCTTCCTGTTGAAGGCCGAACTCGCCAAGGGCGAAGCCGAACACGGCCACTAAGGACTCCTCATATGTTCAAGTTTATTATTGAAACAGCGGTCCGCTTCCGCTGGGCCGTGGTCTTCGTCGCGACGCTCCTCGTGGTTTATGGCCTGTTCCAGCTCAGCAAGCTCCCCATTGATGCCGTGCCAGACATCACCAACCGCCAGGTGCAGATCAACACCATAGCGCCCGCGCTCGCGCCCGGTCAGATCGAGCGTCAGGTAACCTATCCACTTGAAACAGCCTTGGCCGGCATCCCGGGACTGACTAGCACCCGCTCGATCTCACGTAACGGATTCTCCCAGGTCACCGCCATTTTCACCGACCAGACCGACATCTACTTCGCACGCCAGCAAGTGGCCGAACGCATGCGCGAAGTGGAGGAGGAGTTGCCCGAAGGGGTGACGCCGATGATGTCGCCGGTGACCACGGGTCTGGGCGAAGTACTGATGTGGACGGTGGATTTCACGCCGTTCGATCCGGCGAACGTCGGTCAACCGAACGAACCGGGTTGGCAGGCCAACGAGGTCTATCTGACGCCGGAAGGCGACCGCCTCACGACGCCAGAGGAGCGTGCCACCTACCTGCGCACTGTGCAGGACTGGATCATTGCGCCGCAGATGCGCTCGGCTCCGGGGCTTGCGGGCGTCGACACGATCGGTGGCTATGTCAAGGAATATGCCATCCGCCCGAATGCCGAACAGCTGGCAGCCTACGGCCTCGGCCTGGGTGATCTCGTGCAGGCGCTTGAACGTTCCAATGTCCAAGCAGGTGCCGGATTCATCCAGCGTGCTGGCGAGGGTCTGATCGTTCGGACCGATGCCCTTGCGCAGACCGTCGACGATCTGGCGCAGGCGCCTGTCGCCAATCGCAACGGCTTCGTCATCCGCGTCTCGGACGTGGCGAGCGTCGGTCTGGGGCAGGCGCCGCGTCTGGGCGCCGCCACGCGCGATGGGCACGAAGCCGTGCTCGGCACTGCATTGATGATCGCCGACGGCAACAGCCGCACCGTGGCGCAGGCCGCGGCCGAACGCCTTGCCGAAGTCAATCGCTCCCTGCCACCGAACATCGTGGCCGAACCCGTACTTGATCGCAGCGAACTGGTGAATTCCACGATCAAGACGGTCGCCAAGAACCTGACCGAAGGTGCGCTACTGGTCATCGCCGTGTTGTTTCTGTTGCTGGGCAACTTCCGCGCGGCAGCTATCACTGCACTGGTGATCCCGTTGTCATTCCTATTCGCAGTGATCGGCATGAATCGCTTCGAGATCAGCGGCAACCTGATGAGCCTGGGCGCGCTCGATTTCGGCATCCTCGTCGATGGTGCGGTGATCGTAATCGAGGCGACGCTGCTCATGCTTGGCCAGAAGCGGGCCGAGTTGGGTCGTGCATTATCCGCAGGCGAGCGGCTGGGCGTGGCGATCCAGGCGGCGCGCAAGATGGTGCGGCCCGCTGCCTTCGGCCAGACCATCATCCTGCTGGTATTCGCACCGATCCTCACGTTGGAAGGCGTCGAGGGTAAGACCTTCCAGCCCATGGCGGCGACCCTCATGCTTGCCTTGGTCGGTGCATTCATATTGTCGTTCACCTTTGTGCCGGCGATGGCGGCGCTGTTCGTGCGCGAACCCAAAACCAAGTCCCAACATATTCCAGAGCAAGAACATGAACATGAACATGATGGCGAGCACGAAACTCGCCTCATCCGATACGTGCGGGGCAAGGTCGAACCGGTCATCCGCATCGCGGTAGCGCGGCCACGTGCCGTACTTGCAGGCGCTGTTCTCATGCTCGCGATCGGCTCGGTAGCTTTCATCTCGCTGGGTCGCGAGTTCATGCCCACGCTCGACGAAGGCAACCTCGCGATGCAGGCCCTGCGGGTTCCTTCTGCTTCGCTTGAGCAATCGCTGTCGATGCAGCTCGCCCTGGAGAAGGCACTGACGAGTGAGCCGGAAGTGAGGACCATCTTCTCACGCACGGGTACGGCGGAAGCGGCCATCGATCCGATGCCGATCAACATCTCCGACAGCGTGATCGTGCTCAAGCCTCGCTCGGAATGGCCCGACCGATCATTGGACAAGGAAGAGCTGATCAGCCGGCTTGAGTCCATCGTCGGCAACCAGATCGGCAATGCGTTCGAGTTCAGCCAACCCATCGAACTGCGTTTCAACGAGCTGATTTCCGGCGTGCGTACCGACTTGGCCGTAATGGTCTTCGGCGACGACTTCGACATCTTGCAGAGAACCGCGGATCAGGTCGCGCTCAAGCTGCGTGGCGTAGAGGGTGCCGCCGACGTCCGTGTGGAACAGGTTTCGGGATTGCCGACGCTCACGGTGCGGGTCGATCACGCCGCCGCCGCGCAGTACGGCTTGACGGCTGCCGATGTCAGCGAAGCGGTCGCGACCGGCATCGGCGGCACCTCGGCTGGCAAAATCTTTGAGGGCGACCGCCGCTTCGATGTGGTGATCCGGTTTGACGAAGACACGCGCAACGATCCGGCGCAGCTCGCTGCGCTGCCCATCGTCGCGCCTGACGGCATGGTGGTGCCGTTGGCCTCCGTTGCGCGTATCGACGTCAGCGAAGGTCCCAGCCAGATCAGCCGCAACAACGGCAGCCGGCGGATCGTGGTTCAGGCGAACGTCCGCGGTCGCGACTTGGGCGGGTTCGTCCAGGAAGCCCAGGCCGCGGTGGCAGATGTATTGCTTCCGGCGGGCGTGTACCTGACGTGGGGCGGGCAGTTCGAGAACCTGCAGCGCGCCGAGGCACGGTTGGCGTTGGTGATCCCGGTCGTGTTCCTGCTGATCGGAAGCCTGCTGTACATGGCACTGGGCACGATCCGTGAAGCAGCGCTGGTGTTCGTCTGCGTGCCATTGGCGTTGGTGGGAGGTGCATTGGCGCTGATGCTGCGCGGCATGCCCTTCTCGGTATCGGCAGCCGTGGGTTTCATTGCCGTGTCGGGCGTGGCGACGCTCAACGGTCTGGTGCTGATGCAGGCGATCCGCGAACGCTTGACCGCAGGCGATTCGCCGCTGGAGGCCGCCGCTGGCGGCGCGGCCAGTCGCCTGCGTGCGGTGCTGACCACGGCGCTAGTGGCCATCGTCGGTTTCATTCCGATGGCGATCGCGACCGGCTCCGGGGCCGAAGTGCAGAAGCCGCTGGCCACCGTCGTCATCGGCGGCCTGATCACGGCCACTGTATTGACCCTGCTGGTGTTGCCTACCTTCGCCGCACGAGCTGCGAAGCCAAAGACCCGTAAAGGGGGGGCACGCACATGACGAGCAAGCTGCGTCTCGATCTCCCCATCCTGCTGCCGAACATTTTGCACGACGCCGATGCCTGCGTGGGACGCCTCTTGGCCGAGCTGCGGGGCCAGACTGGAGTAGAGGATGTCCATGTCCAAAGCGATAGCGCCCAAGCAACGCATCAACTCTGTATCCACTATGACCCTGACACATTATCGCTCGTGCGTATCCGCGAATTGGTCGAGGTTGCAGGTGCGCGCATCACCGAACAGTTCGGCCATCTCGTCTGGGACGTCGAGGGCATTACCCACCAGCGGCGGGCGCGAACGGTAACCGAACAGCTACTGGCGCTAACCGGTGTGCTCGAAGCCGAGATCAGCGTCGGCGGCGTGGTACGGCTGGAATTTGACCGCAAGCAGACGTCAGAGGATGACATTCGTGCAGCGCTGGCAGAAGCCGGGGTGGACCGCAAGCCCGAAACACATCGGCACGAGGCGGACGGCGACCGACGCAAGAGCGGCGAGGATACCGACCACCGCCATGGCGGCATCTTCGGCGCCAATAGCGAGCTGATCTTCTCCCTGATCTGCGGTGCACTCCTCTCCACGGGGTTCGCAATCGAAAAACTGACGCCTGTGCCAGGTTGGTTGCCGCTCGCCTGCTATTTCGGCGCCTACTTCTTCGGCGGCTTCTACACCGTCGGAGAAGCGGTACAGAACCTGAAGCTCAAACGTTTCGAGATCGACACGCTGATGCTGGTCGCCGCAGCCGGCGCGGCGGCGCTCGGGGCGTGGGCCGAAGGTGCGCTGCTGTTGTTCCTGTTCAGCCTCGGTCATTCACTCGAACACTACGCCATGGTTCGCGCCAAGCGCGCGATCGAAGCGCTCGCCGAACTTGCTCCGGCGACCGCAAAGGTCCGTCGTGGCGACACGATCATGGAGGTCGCAGTGGAAACACTGGCGCTGGGCGATGTCGTGATCGTCCTCCCCAATGAGCGCCTGCCGGCAGACGGGTTCGTGGTGTCAGGGGAAAGCAGCGTCGACCAGGCTCCCGTCACCGGAGAGAGTGTGCCAGTCGATAAACGTCCAGTCCCCGACCGCGTGGAAGCCGCCGCACGGCCCGACCTGCTGGATGCGGCGCATCGCGTGTTCGCAGGCACCATCAATGGCTCTGGCGCGATCGATATCGTGGTGACCAAGCATTCCTCGGAGAGCGCGCTGGCGCGCATCGTGAAAATGGTCAGCGAAGCCGAGACGCGAAAATCGCCGACCCAGCGGTTCACCGATCGGTTCGAGCGTGTTTTCGTTCCGGCAGTGCTGGCGCTGGCCGTGCTGCTGCTGTTCGCGTGGGTCGTCGTGGACGAGCCATTCCGGGATAGCTTCTATCGCGCGATGGCCGTTCTCGTCGCGGCCAGCCCTTGCGCACTCGCCATCGCCACGCCGAGCGCCGTGCTTTCTGGTATCGCCCGCGCTGCACGGGGCGGTGTTCTGATCAAAGGTGGTGCTCCACTCGAAAAGCTCGGATCGCTCAATGCGCTCGCGTTTGACAAGACCGGCACGCTCACAGAAGGACGACCGCGCATCACTGACGTATCACCGGCACCCGACATTGACGAGGCCGAGTTACTGGCAACGGCGGTTGCGGTCGAAGCATTAAGCGATCATCCCCTGGCCCGCGCGATTGTGCGCGACGGCACGCAACGTCTTGGTGGTGCGCCTCTGCCTACTGCGTCCGGGCTTCGCAGCCTGACCGGACAGGGTGTGGTCGCTCGGATCGAAGACGATACAGTGCAGATCGGCAAGGCCGAGATGTTCGGCGCTGATGGCCTGCCGCCCTTGTCGGAGTCTGTTGCCTTCGCTGTCGAACAGCTCCGCAATGAGGGGCGGACCACCATGGTGGTCCGCCGGAATGGGCGCGACCTTGGCGTGATCGGCCTCATGGATACACCACGCGCGTCGGCACGGTCCGCGCTTGAGCGACTGCGCAAGATCGGCATCACCCGCATGGTCATGCTCTCCGGCGACAACCAGCGCGTCGCTGATGCTGTCGCCAGGCAAGTCGGCCTGGATGAAGCGTGGGGCGACCTGATGCCGGAAGACAAAGTGGAGGCGATCGAGAAGCTTCGAGAAGCCGGTGAGGTCGCGATGGTTGGCGATGGCGTCAACGATGCTCCAGCCATGGCCAATGCAACCGTGGGAATCGCCATGGGCGCGGCAGGATCGGACGTAGCGCTGGAAACGGCCGACGTTGCCCTGATGGCCGACGACCTCTCCCATCTGCCGTTCGCCGTCGGACTCAGCCGGCAAGCACGCACGATCATTCGGCAGAACCTGTTCATCAGTCTTGGCGTCGTGGTACTGCTGGTGCCTGCGACAATCCTGGGACTCGGGATCGGTCCAGCGGTTGCGGCACATGAAGGATCAACGCTGGTGGTTGTGTTCAATGCGCTCAGGCTGCTTGCCTATCGGGAGAGATAAATCGGCGATGCGTGCTGCAGGAGTCACGCACAAATAAGAAGTGCTGCATGGAGCCACGTGATCTTCGATGCTTCATTGTGCCAATCGGTTGCGGCTACACTTTGCCTCATTCGCCTATGTTTTGATGCACGGCTTACGACGGTTGGACCTCGAGAGATGCAGCACGCGAAGGCGCAGTGCACCACTATCCCACTGAAGCTGTTGAAGATCGTGACACGGATCCTGATCACCGTACGCAAAGCGTGGCTGTCGTTCTCCGAGACGTCCCCATACGCCAGCGACTTTGCCCAAACCCTCGCCAACATACGGCGCCGCCCGGCTTGGGCTTCACCAGCTGATCGAACCGCCGCCAATGAATACTCTAGCAGGGACACCCAGTAACCGGTGATCCAGAAATCTTGCGCCCTTATGTCCCCCAAAAGCCTCTCCAGCAGCGCCTCAAGCCCCTTGTGCCGACCAAAGAATTCTCCGGGCCATCGCCGCATCGACACTTGATCGTGTGATAGACATGAATCTGTGACCAGGGAACCGAAACGGCCCTCTCTGTTTAGACTTTGCGTGAAATTGTGAGCTTATGGCTATCGTAACCAGATGAGCGAGCTTCGAACTATAACAATTGATTCTTGGTTCGTGCCGTTTGAGGTTGTTGCGAACTATGCCTGGAAGGCAGGTTATCGATACTTCATCACCGCATCTCATGTCACGCTGCGGGTGAGTGAATGTACTGTCCTGATAGATCCAGTACACGATGAATACCATACTGTTGTTTCCACTGATTAGCCTGTTTCCTGCCGCCCTGCAGCACGAACGAGCCACAGCCGCATGGGTTTGGAGGAGATCACACGGAGCGCAGCAGAGCCGCCAGTCCATATAACCATGTAGCATAAATGCTCTGCAGTAGCAGCTATACTCAATGAATCGGGCCGATTGGCTGTAAGGAGAGATACATCGGCGATGCGAGCAGTATGAGTCATGCACAATAATATAGGAGGCACTCCATGGAGCTACGCCATCTCAGATGCTTTATCGCCGTGGCCGAAGAGTTGCATTTCAGCCGAGCCGCCGCACGCTTGCACGTTGAACAATCTCCCCTGTCACGCACGATCAAACAGCTTGAGTCCAACTTGGGCGCAGCCCTGTTCGAACGCACATCACGTGGTACTCGCCTGACATGGGCCGGCCAAGTCTTTCTGGAAGACGCCCGTCGTGTCCTGCTCTCCGTGGAGCATGCCAAAGCGAATGCCAAGGCCGCTGCCAACGGCTACCGAGGAGCGTTACGCATTGCCCTCTCCGACGGTATCGCCCGAATCCGCCTCAGCTCACTGCTCGCCCTGTGCAGAGAAGAAGAACCGGAAGTCGAAATTCGGCTATCGGAAATGCCGCTCTCGCAGCAACTCAAGGGCTTGCATCATGATCTGTACGACGTCGGCTTCACGCTTGCCAATGAAATCCAGGCAGGGCTGATCGCCGAGCCGGTCTGGCGTGATCCGCTGGTGGTGGCCGTGCCCGCGAGGCATCCCCTGCTGGCACACAAGCGTGTCCCACTGGACGAGGTATTGAACTACCCGTTGGTGCTTTGCCATCCCGAAGTCTGCGAAGGTTGTAACCAACAGCTGGAACGACTGCTGCGCTCGGGGAATGCCCAGCCCACCGTGGCCGAGCACGTGGCCACGCACGATTTGATGCTGGCACTGGTGGGAGCAGGCTATGGCGTCGGCTTTTCCAGCGCCGCCCATATAGCAGCCTGCAAGACCACGGATGTCGTCGCTCGCCCTCTGGCCGGGCGCTCCTTCATGCTCACCACTTACTTGTTGAGGCCTGACAACGAACCGTCCGAGCAGTTGAGCAGCTTCATTCGCCGGGCGAGCAAAGTTGTCACATAGCTGAAAGCCTGGTGCTAGTGGAGATTCCTAATTTGCCTAGCTAGCTTCAAGGTATGCTTGATTTAGGTTGATCTGCGAAGCCGGAGGGCATTGAACACCACTGACGCCGAACTCAAGCTCATCGCCAATGCGGCAAACATAGGCGAAAGAAGAAGGCCGGCAAATGGGTACAAGACGCCTGCTGCAAGCGGTACGCCCAGCGCGTTGTAAACAAATGCGAAGCCGAGGTTCTGCTTCATATTGCGGACGGTCTTCTCCGACAGGAAGCGAGCCGTGGAAATACCGCGCAGGTCCCCCCTAACCAATGTGACTTGCGCGCTGTTCATGGCCACATCAGTTCCGGTCCCCATGGCAATGCCGACATTGGCCTTGGCAAGAGCCGGCGCATCATTGATGCCGTCGCCCGCCATCGCAACGATCCGTCCTTCGGATTGAAGCTTATTTACCAAATCGAGCTTGTCGCTAGGGGTCACTTCACCAAAAATCTCGTCGATGCCCAACCGTTCAGCAACAGCCCTCGCTGTAGAGACGCCATCTCCAGTGGCCATGATGATGCGGATCCCCGCTGCCTTCAGGGCGTCCACGGCCTCAGGGGTGGTTTCTTTGATGGGGTCAGAAACCGCCAACAAGCCAGCGAGTTTGCCGTCCACTGCCAGATACATAACGCTCGCACCCCTGGTTCGGAAACTTTCGGCAGTATCGCTCAGCTCGGCCACGTCGACGTTCTCCTGCTCCATGAGCGCGGTGTTACCCAGCGCGAGCGGTTTGCCATCCACCCGACCGCTCACGCCGATACCGCTGCCGGATTCAAATTCTTCCACCGGGCTTAGATTCAGCCCGCGCTCGCGAGCGGCGCTGACGATGGCATCGGCGAGGGGGTGTTCGCTACCTTGATCCAAGCTGGCTGCAATTCGTAGGACTTCATCGGCGTCCATGTTGCCAGCGGAAACGGCTTGATCGAAGACTGGACGGCCTTCAGTCAAGGTGCCCGTCTTATCAACGATGAGCGTATCGACTTTCCGCAAATTCTCTATTGCTGCGGCGTCGCGGAACAGCACGCCCTGGGTGGCTCCCCGGCCCGTTGCCACCATTACAGACATCGGCGTAGCGAGCCCCAGCGCACAAGGGCAGGCGATGATCAATACAGCCACTGCGTTAATCAGTCCATAGACCCAACTTGGCTGCGGGCCGAAAACTCCCCAGACAAAGAATGTCGTGATTGCGATCACGACCACAGCCATCACGAAGTAGCCGGCCACGAGGTCAGCCATCCGCTGCATTGGCGCCCGAGAGCGCTGGGCTTGTGCAACAAGTTGGACAATTTGCGACAGTACCGTGGCTGAACCTACTTTTTCTGCTCGTATCACTAACGCGCCGGACGTATTCATGGTCGCGCCAATAACTTTGTCACCGGGGCGTTTGCTGACTGGAATAGGTTCTCCGGTAAGCATGGATTCATCGAGTGAGCTGTTGCCTTCTTCGACGACCCCATCAACGGGTACTTTTTCCCCGGGTCGCACTCGCAGGCGATCACCTTCGTGAACATGCGTCAGCGGTACATCCTCTTCAGTTCCGTCTGCATTGATACGACGGGCAGTTTTGGGTGCCAAACCCAGCAATGACCTGATAGCAGCGGAGGTCTGCGATCGGGCGCGGAGTTCGAGAACCTGGCCAAAAAGGGTTAGTGAGATGATGACCACCGCAGCTTCGAAGTAAACGCCAACGCGCCCCATCGACTGGAAGGTTTCGGGGAAAATACCCGGAGCCACCGTTGCGATCGTGCTGTAGATGAATGCCGCTCCCGTACCCAAACCAATGAGCGTCCACATGTTGGGACTGCGGTTGATAACAGACTGCCAGCCGCGTACGAAAAATGGCTGCCCTGCCCATAGCACCACCGGTAATGACAGTACGAGCTCAATCCATGTCTGCATGCCCATGTTGAACCAGCCAAGCTGAGGACCGAACATCGCCAACACGGTGACCACGATGGTGAAAGGCAGCGTCCACCAAAATCGTCGAGAAAAATCTTTTAGTTCTGGATTGTCGTCATCGAGGCTGGGCATGAGCGGCTCAAGTGCCATGCCGCACTTCGGACAGCTTCCGGGGTGGTCCTGTTGAATTTCAGGATGCATCGGGCAAGTGTAGATTGTGCCAGGCTCTACTTGTCCGACAGGTTCTTCTTTATTTCGCGGTGCAGTGAATTTCTCAGGCTCGCTTTCGAACGTGTGCATACACTTTGCACTACAAAAATAAAAAGACTTTTCTTCATGTGCAACGTGATAGGGAGACTCTTCTGTTACATTCATCCCGCACACAGGATCGGTAAGCTGCGACCCGAAGTCCTGTTTTTTTACGGCCTGATTATGGGACCGTTCATTGTTCTCCGCCATGACTATAAGACCTCTTCAGGAATAAGCGATACTTCGCGACTTAATGTGCGAGCACGAACCCATCCGCGCGTCGCGATGAATACAATATTTTTCGGGTTACCCATCGTTTAGCCTAGCTTTGGTCGCAAACAAAGGGTTACAAAAAGTATGCGGTAGCCTGATGACAAAGCGCGTAAGGCTGTCATCCGACTCCGCATGGATTCTACCCTTGTGCGCCTCGACGATAGTCTTGACAATCACCAGGCCCAACCCCGCGCCTTCACCTTTCCTCTGACGTGAAGGATCAACGCGGTAGAAGCGATCGAAGACTCGAGATAATGCTTGTCGCGGAATCTTTGGTCCGGGGTTTTCGACACTGATCGTGGTAGCTCCCACATCTTGATGCAGTCGAACAGTAATGCTTGCGCCGCGCGGCGTGTAACGGATCGCATTGGAAAGGAGATTGCTGAGTGCGCGGCGAAGCATTTCTCGATCGGCCTGTATCGGTGCTGCGCGCCCCTTGAGCTGCAACGAGACACCCCGATCTTCCACCCATGCCTCGAAATACTCGAACAATCCCTGGGTCGCTTCGGTGAGATCCACGGTCTCCAGATAGAGATCGTCCGGGGCGTTCTCGGTCTGTGCCAGAAACAGCATGTCGTTGATCATCCGATTCAGGCGCCCGAATTCCTCTAGGTTCGAGTAAAGAATTTCCCGGTACTCATCAGCGGAACGGGTCTGACCCACCGCCACTTCCGTCTGAGTGGTCAGGTTGGTGACTGGCGTGCGCAGTTCATGGGCGATGTCGGCGGAGACATTGGCGAGCTGGGCGTATCCCTCCTCGATGCGCCCGAGCATAGCGTTGAACGAGGCGATGGTCTCTTCCAGTTCGATCGGTACTTCCTTCGGGTCCAATCGCATGTACAACTTGGAAGAGGTGATCGCTCGAATCTTTTCGTTGGCCCTACGAATCGGCCTGTGTCCCCAATGAACCGCAATCCAGGCCATGAGGATCGCAATGCACATAACGACACAGATCGTCCACCACTGGATACGCTTAAAACTCTCGATGAATGCGAGATGACCGCCGATGTCCATCGCAACGGCGATCATGTGCCTTTCGCTAAGGCTGTCGTCGCCGCCGACCTGTATGACGGCGCCGCGATAGTGCATCCCGTTTTCCTCCCAAATCGTCATGTCCGACGCATCTGTGAGATCGACAGGACGCTCGTTCACAACAAATCGCGCTAGATCGGGACCCTCCATGGGCTCATAGAGTGTTTCTCCAGCAGCGTCGGCCACATAGTAGTAAACACCATGGTGTCCCCGGACCGCACGCTGCAGGGCCTGCGCATCGCCATCATCATGCACTTCGCCCAGCGCCCGGATGACCGATCTGGCTATCACTCCCAGCTCTTCTTCATCCATCTCGGCGAAATGCCGATCCAAAGAGCCGATACTGATCCAGTTGAATACCAGGAAGACCAGCGTCATGGCGATGGCAACCAGCCAGGTCACCCGCGCTGCGAGTGATATTGGACGGCCGAAGATGGCGGGTTTTTTAATCGTCATCCGGGACATCCAGCGTATAGCCCATGCCCCGAACGGTATGAATGAGCTTGGGTTCAAAGTCGTCGTCGATTTTTGCCCGCAGCCGACGAATCGCGACATCGATCACATTGGTGTCGCTGTCGAAATTCATATCCCAGACCTGGGACGCGATCAGCGAACGCGGCAACACTTCACCCTGCCGACGCGCCAACAGCTCAAGCAGCGCGAACTCCTTGTTGGTCAGATTGATGCGCCGTCCGCCGCGGATCGCACGCCGCCGTGCCAGATCCAGTTCCAGATCCATAATCTGTATGCGGTCGTGATGAGGAGGCATGGCGCCGCGGCGCAGCAGAGTACGCACGCGAGCGAGCAACTCGGCAAAGACGAACGGCTTGACCAGGTAATCATCGGCGCCCAGCTCCAGCCCCTGAACGCGATCATCCACATTGTTGCGTGCGGTCAGAAACAGCACCGGAGCCTGGTTGCCTGCAGTCCTGACCGCCTGCAGGATGCGCCAGCCGTCTATATCAGGAAGCATGACATCGAGAATGATCAGGTCGTAGGCTTCCGTCATGGCCATGTGGTGACCATCGAGCCCGGTGCGCGCCAGATCGACTACAAATCCCGCTTCCATGAGGCCCTGGCGAACATAGTCCGCCGTCTTGTTCTCGTCTTCGACGACCAGCAGTTTCATCGTTGTTTACTCATGCGGTGCCCCACCCTGGGGCGTCGGCCCCTAGTGAAAGACGAATCGGGGCGGGTGACTTCAGTGACAATCTATCTAGGCAGACCTGCCAGGATGATGACACCAAGATTACAAAAATGTAATGATCGTGTCACCAGAGCGACAGCCACGGCGCCATAGGATGACTGCTAATCGGCGTGACCTCCCCTTCCGGACGCCGCGACCATGGAGCTTTCCTATGAGCAGCCAACCAGACCAAAAACGTGGCTTCTGGCGCAGCCCCGCGGGCTATGTCCTGTGCGCTTTCCTGTTTATTGCTGGCCTGTTTCTCTGGCTTGAACACCGGGTGCATATCCTCGGAGCGTTGCCGCTCTTTCTGCCCCTGCTGATCTGTGTCGGCCTGCACTTCTTCCTGCACCGAGGCCATGGTGGACATGGCAATCACAGCAACCACGACCATCGGAATGATCACGATGCACGGTGACGCTCCAGCCTACGGCCTGTGGTTCCTGGTCATCGTGAACGCGGGTATCTTCATCCTGTTTGCCTTCAGCTTCTTCAAGCCCAAGACGGCCCAGGATTGGCGTTCGTTGGGGGCGTTCTCCGCCTTCATCGTCGCCCTGTTCGTGGAAATGTATGGCTTCCCTCTGACCCTCTATCTGCTGGCGGGTTGGATAGGCAGCCGGTTCCCGGAACTCGACCTGCTATCCCACGATGCAGGCCATCTCTGGCCCTTGCTGTTCGGTTGGACGATGGACCCACACTGGAGTCCTTTTCATGTGTTGAGCTATGTGCTGATCGGCGGCGGATTTTTTCTTATCGCCAGCGGCTGGCGGGTACTCCATGAGGCGCAGCGCGCTGGCTCGCTGGCAACAACGGGGCCTTACGCCCAGGTGCGGCATCCGCAGTACCTGGGATTCGCACTCATCATGATCGGCTTCTTCTTTCAATGGCCGACGCTGGTCACCGGCCTGATGCTGCCGGTGCTGCTCGTCATGTACTGGCGTCTCGCCAAGCGGGAGGAACGCGAGGTCGAGGCGGAGTTTGGTGACGCGTATCGGCGCTATGCGCAAGAGGTTCCGGCATTCCTCCCCAGGGTTGGCAAGCTGTTCAAAGAAAAAAGAGGGTAAGCGGATTAAATGGTTGATCTTACCTTTGCATGAGAGTGAGACAGACCGGCATCTCATCGGATTATCTGGTTGATGCTTCACCTACTGCTGGTGCATGTTTCCTTCGCTAATTCCAGCAAGA
>JAYELS010000067.1:0-1294 GCA_034717695.1 Pseudomonadota bacterium | reverse complement strand
ACGCCCTGGTGCTGCAGAAAGGCGGACAACACGTGCACCGGCTTCCCTGCCGCGCCGCCAGAGCCCCGCAGCGTCTTGCCGTCGAGGGCCACCGCCGGTGTCGCGTGGGGATCACGGGCGCGCACCTGGGTCTGCAGCCAGGCACTGACCGCCTGGTCCACCGCCTGCGCATCGATGGCTTGCAGGAGGCGACGGAGCGTCGGTTCACTGGGCGCCCGGTAGCGTTGCGTCCGCGGATCGCGGCGACACCCGAGGCGCCGGAGCATGGGTTGCGAGGCCCGGGCCGCCCACTCGCCCATGGCGGCAAAGCTCTTCGCGCCGCTCAGCACCGCGCAGATGGCCACCGCGAGCAGCGCACGGGGGCGATGGCGGATGCCGCGGCGCCGGCGCGGGTCGGGGACGGCGTGCAGAGAGTCGAGCAGGCCGCCCGGCTGCTCCAGCTTCAACGCGTGGACCTTCATGCGCACCTCCGGTTGCTGCAATGAGGGATGGGGGCACGGATCCGCCAGCACCCGCGCGGCCTGGGGACACAGCGGGCGCACGAAGATCCGCTTGGGCTGGCCATGCGGATAGTAGCGGCCCCCGTTGCGCCCAAACCCGCGCGTCTCGCCCAAGGGAATCCAGCCGGCTGCGCGGTAGCAGGTGCCCCGAAAGCGGGTCGGGTCGACGAACGTTTCCGCGAGGAGAATCGGATGCCCCCAGGCGGCCTGCCAGTCTGCCGAGAGGCGGTGGAGATTCACGGCCAAGACCTTGGAGGCGAGATTGGGCCGGTGGCAGTCCGGCAACATCAGAAAGCGCCCATTGTTGGCGACCCAAGGCAAGCGTTGCCATTGCAGGGCGGGATGCCAGCCAATCCACGCATCCCGATGGCGGTTCTTGAAGGCGGCGGCGCCCCAGCCCAGGAGCGCCACCCAGTGCCCATCGAGGAGGGCCACGTACTGCATCGCCTCGCCGACAAGGGTGCGGAAGCCCAAGTAGTGGTGCTGCGCCATGAGGCGTTCCCACTCGGCCCGCTCGGTGCTGAGAATGGGACGCACCACGAGTGAATCGAGGCTCCTCGTGGCGACGGGGCGAGGGCTGGGACCGGGAGGCACGCCAGAGTCGGGCACGGAGGAGTTATACCCGAATCGTGTGAAGAAAGCCAGAACAAAAACTTTGTCCAACTCTATTCAAGAGATAGGTCGAACTTTGCCAGGACCCTGGGTAGAGTCCCCGGAAGGCGGCTAAGCAGGGAGGAGGCATCGGGGGACATTCTACAGCGTCCGTACCTGAGCAACGCCTGGAACTCCCTCGG
>JAYELS010000066.1:0-108162 GCA_034717695.1 Pseudomonadota bacterium | reverse complement strand
TAAAACCCCCCGCCCCCCGGCACCCGCCGGCGGGCGCGGCCCAACCCACAAGGAGCCTGACATGACCCTTTCCACCACCCCTTTCACCCGCCGCGCCGGTATCGCCGCCCTGTTCGCCCTCGCCCTGCTCGCCGGCTGCGACAAGCAGGGTCCCGCCGAGAAGACCGGCGAGGCCATCGACGACGCCGCGCGGGGCGCCGTGGAACAGATCGAGGAGGCCGGCGAGCAGATTCAGAACTGCGTCGACAAGGACGGCCAGGACTGCTGAGCCCTGTTCCCGGAGCACCCAACCCATGGCCAACTGGTCCGCAGTCCTGCTCAGCGCCGCCATCCTGGTGGCCTGGCTCGGTTTCAGCGGCGTCATGGCGATTCCCTTCGGCCTGGCCGTCGCCCTGTCCCTGGGCGGCTTCCTGCTCGGCGTCGCGCTGCTGTTCCTGGGACCCAGACCCCCGACCTGACCGCCCGCGGCCGGCGCATACCCCCTCCGTTCTTGGCCCCTCCCGGGGCCCTTTTTTGGCGCCGCGACCGGTTCTCCTTGCCTAACGCCGGTCGCCGGCTATAAATATACAACGTTGTAAATTTAAGACGTTGACTGTAGTGTTAGCCCAGAGCCGCTGAAGCGGGGGCAAACCCCGGACATCGCGGCTACCCAGGGTATTCACCACACCATAATAAAATCAGGAAGTTGACCCATGACCGACACCCAGACCCCGCTGCCCGCCCTCGACACCGGGGGCTACCAGGTGCACGACCCCTACTTCGGCGCCCCCTGGATCGACCGCGACGAATGGCGCGACAGCCCCATTCCCCACCGCCATGTCCACGGCGGCTTCGCCAACACCGATACCCGCTTCACCTTCTACTTTCCTCCCGCCGAGCAGTGGCAGGGGCGCCTGTTCCACCCCATCGAGGGGGGCCATGCCGGCCACGAGGATTTCTTCGGCGGCTATGCCGGCCAGATCAGCGGCGTGATGCAGATGGTGACGGGCCTCGGCGGCTACATGGTGGAATCCAACTCCGGCCATATCGGCGACGATGTGGACCCCCGGGCCGGCGACGATCCCACCCTCTACGGCCACCGGGCCAGCATCGAGAGCGCGCGCTTCTCGAAGCACCTGGCGGCGCAGATCTACGGCGCGGAGCCCCACCACGGCTACGTGTGGGGTGGCAGCGGCGGCGGCCGGCGCTCGCCCCTGTGCCTGGAGTACGGGCCCGGGGTGTACCACGGTGCCCTGCCCTACATGGGCGGCGGCAATATCGACCGGCACGGCACCAAGGCGCGGGTGCGCAGCGACCAACCCATCGGCTTTGGCGCCATGTTCAACGTCCAGCGCCTTCTGGGGGACAGGCTGGCGGGTGTGATCGACGCCATGCAGCCCGGCGGCGGCAACCCCTACGAGGGGCTCGACGACCATCAGCGGGAGGAACTGGCAGCCCTCTACCGCCTCGGCTTCCCCCGGGGGGACGAGTTCATGATCAGCCAGCCCATGGGCCAGATGTGGCTGTGGACCTCCATCGCCGACATGCTCCAGGAGGAGGACGCCGACTACTTCGAGGCCTTCTGGACCCGGCCCGGCTACGTGGGCCACGACCACCCGGAGCACGTCAGCCGCCACCTCATCAACGCCACCGGCACCGTGAGCCGCATCGTCACCGCCAGGGAATTCCGCGACAGCCCGGATTTCGCCGGCCCTGAGTTCGCCAGCGCCAAGCCGTTCGTGATCCTCCTGGCCTCCCTTATGGGCCATCTCGACCTGCCCATCGGCATCGAGGTCAAGGGCATCCCCGAGGGCTATCGCCTCGGCAGCGGCGTCAGGGTGCTCGACGGCGACGCGGCGGGCCGCCAACTCTATACCCTCAACCACGGCGGCGACTTCTTCTTCTGCGAGGGCCACGGCGAGGCCAACCTCAAGCGCTTCACCGGCGTGAAGGTGGGGGACAGGGTGCGGATCGACAACCGCGCCTTCCTCGCCTTCTGCTACTACTACCGCCACCACATTTCCGACGACAGCCTCTACGACTTCCTGCGGGTGGACGGCCAGCCCATCCACCCCCAGCACGGCGTCCCCCTGCAGTCGCCGCTGATGGGGGTGCCCTACTCCGGCCAGTACGAGGGCAAGCTGATGTGGGTACACCACACCCACGACGCCTCCCTGTGGCCGCCCCAGGGGCTGTTCTACAAGCAGGCGGTGGAACAGGCCCAGGGCCCCGAGGCCGCGGCCCGGAACTTCTGCCTGCGCTGGACCGAGAACGCCGAGCACATTCCCCCCGCCATGGCCCCCCAGCAGCCTGGCCGCAATGCCAATACCTGGCTGGTGAACTACCATCAAACCATCGAGCAGTGCCTCTACGACCTGGTGGACTGGGTGGAAAAGGGCATCGCGCCCTCCCCCACCCGCTTCACCTTCGCCGACGGCAAGGTGACGTTGCCGGACGACGCCGCCGAGCGGGGCGGTATCCAGCCGGTGGTGAAGGTGACCGCCAACGGCGCCGTCCGCGTCGACATCAAGGCCGGGGACGAAGTGACCCTCGCGGTGGACGCCGAGGTGCCACCCGGGGCGGGGAGCATCATCCGGGTGGAATGGGATTTCGACGGCCTCGGCACCTACCCGGAGAAGCACCGGCCCGGCGACAAGCCAGCCCGGGTGCAACTCACCACCCGCCAGCGCTACCACAAGCCGGGGCTGTATTTCGCCACGGCACGGGTCACCTCCCACCGGGACGGGGACCTGGATGCCAGCAATCGCCTGGTGGAGAACGTCGCCTCCGCCCGGGTGGTGGTGAGCTGACGGGAAGTACCCGCGACAAGACACCCATAACAACCACACAGGGGTTTCACCATGACAGTCACCCATCCCGGCAACCCATCCCGACTCCCCGGGCCCCCGGTCCCGCGCACCCTCGTCGCCGCACTGGTCGGCGCCCTCGGCCTGGCGGGCCCGGCCCTCGGCAGCGACAAATGCAGCGTCGATACCATCCAGGGCTTCGCCCCGGCGGACACCCGCATCACCCTCGCCGCCCCCACCGCCGAGCCGGTGCCCCACTGCCGGATCGAGGGCACCATCACCACCACCAACCCGGGGCCCAACGCGGTGAACTTCCGCCTGCAGCTGCCGGACGAGGGCTGGACAGGGCGCTACTTCTTCATCGGCATGGGCGGCTCGGCGGGCTACGTGCCCTCGGACTCCCAGGTGCCGGCGGGCAACCCCCTGCTGGGCGGCTTCGCCGTGGCGGGCACCGACACCGGGCGCCAGGGCCATATGCTCGACTGGGACTTCGTCGGCGAGAGCGAGGCCAAGGCCCTCGACCACCGGGACCGGGGCGCCCACGTCACCAACGTGGCGGCCCAGAAGATCACCAAGGACTACTACGGCGTCGACAGCATGTACCGCTACATGTCCGGTTGCTCCGGCGGCGGCCGCATGAGCACCGAGGCCATCGAGCGCCACCCGGAGGACTTCGATGGGGTGGTGCTCGGCGCCCCCGGGGACTGGACCACCATCCTGTCGTTCATCTACAACGCCCAGCAGATGACCCGCGAGCCCGGGGCCTGGCTGTCCCCCGCCAAGCTGGCCATGCTGGAGGCGAAGGTCACCGCCCACTGCGACGCCCTCGATGGCGCCCGGGACGGGCTGATCTGGGACGAGCGGGCCTGCAGCTACGACTTCGACCAGCTCCGCTGCGAGGCCGGCGACGGCCCCGAGTGCCTCACCGCCCCCGAGCTGAAAAGCGTCAAGGCGGTGCTCGAAGGCCCCATCGGCCCCGATGGCAAGCCCCTCCGCCCCGGCTGGCCCATCTCCAACATGACCGCCTGGTCCGGGTTCCTGGGCCCGGTGCCGCCCCCCTGGTCGCCGGAGGCCTCCATGGAGAACCTGCGCAAGAGCTCCGGGGGCTACGTCATCGCCAGCACCATGGCCAATGTCTACATGCGCCCGGGCATCGACGTGCTGAAGGAGATAGACCTCACCAATCAGACCCATCTCGACGCCTGGGTCGCCGGCCAGAAGAAAGTCCAGTTCGGCCTGCCCTTCAGCGGCGATCTCAACCGCTACAAGGCCAGCGGCGGCAAGGTGATCCTCTGGAACGGTGTCAGCGATCCCTGCTGCCTCGACACCAAAATGAAGGAGTACTACGACCTGGTCGCCGAGAAGGTGGGCGGCGTCACCCAGGTCGATGACTTCGCCAAGTACTACCGCATCCCCGGCATGGCCCACTGCGGCGGCGGCACCGGACCCCAGGACGCCCCCGACCAGATGATCCGCGCCATGATCGACTGGGTGGAAAACGGCAAGGCCCCCGGCAAGATCGTCGCCCACCGGGGCGCCGAGCGGGCCGAGCTGATGTTCGCCGACCCCAAGACCGGCCAGGTCTCCGGGGTGCTGATTCCCCCGCCCCAGGGCGTGCCCCACGACTTCACCCTCTGCCCCTACCCCCAGGTGCCCACCTTCGACCAGGCCAAGGCCGATGTCGAGGGCGCGGTGCATGAGGCGGAGAACTGGCAGTGCAAGGCACCGGGATGAGCCCCGGGCCCGGGGGCCCCGGCGGCAACGCCGGGCCCCGGGCCCACGCCGCCCCTCCGCCACCGGTACTCCGACCCAAAGGACCAAGCCAATGAACAATACCCACGCCCACACCCACAGCCGGCTCGCGGTCGCCCTGCTCGCCGCCCTGGGCGCCAGCGGCGCCCTGGCCCGGGGCGAGTGCACCCTCGACGCCATCAGGGCCATCGCCCCCGGCGACACCGTCATCGACAGCGTCGAGGCACTGCCAAGCCCCGTCCCCCACTGCAAGATCGACGGCCATATCATCACCACCAATCCCGGTCCCAACCAGGTCAACTTCCGCCTCCAGCTGCCGGACGACAACTGGACCAAGCGCTTCTACTTCATCGGCCTCGGCGGCTCGGCGGGCTATGTGCCCACCGATTCCCAGATTCCCGCCGGCAACCCCCTGCGGGCGGGCTTTGCGGTGGCGGGCACCGACACCGGTCGCCAGGGCTCCGCCGGCGACTGGAATTTCCTCAGCGAAAGCCCCGCCAAGGCCCTCGACCACAACCACCGGGGCGCCCACGTCACCACCGTCGCCGCCCAGGCCATCACCAGGGCCTACTACGGCAGCGACGAGCTGTACCGCTACACCTCGGGATGCTCCGGCGGCGGGCGCATGGCCACCCAGGCCATCGAGAACTACCCCGGGGACTACGACGGCGTCATCCTCGGCGCCCCCGGCGGGCGCAGCAGCGGCTCCATGCTCAAGTTCATCCACGCCGCCCAGCAGATGTACCGGGAGCCCGGGGCCTGGCTGTCCCCCGCCAAGCTGGCCATGGTGGATGGCAAGGTCACCGCCGCCTGCGACGGCAGCGATGGCGTGATCGACGGCGTGGTGGCGGATCACCGCCTCTGCGACTTCGACGTGGCGAGCCTCAAGTGCCCCGCCGGCGACGGGACCGACTGCCTCACCCAGCCGGAGATAACCAGCATCAAGGCGATCCTCGACGGCCCCCGCGGCCCCGACGGCAAGCTGCTGGCCCAGCCCATGCAGATCACCAACATGACGATGTGGTCCCAGTTCCTCGGCCAGACCCCGCCCCCCTGGTCCACCGAACCCAGCCGCGAGAACGCCATGCGCGCCTCCGCCGGTTTCACCATGTCCACCTCCCTCGCCCACGCCTTTTTCGGCAAGGACTACGACGTGCTCAAGTTCGACTTCAACAACCAGCGGCATATCGACGACTGGTGGGCGGCGGCCAGGCGCACCGGCTTCGGCATGCCCTACTCGGCGGATCTGAAGGGCTTTTATGAGGCCGGCGGCAAGGTAATCCTGTGGAATGGCCGCAGCGACTCCTGCTGTGGCGACCTGGAGCTGGAGCAGTACTACCTGGATGCGGGCAGGAGTGTGGGGGACGCGGCAAAGCTCGACGAATTCGCCCGCCTCTACCAGATACCCGGGATGGGCCACTGCGGCTCCGGCACCGGCCCCCTGGACGCCCCCGACCAGTTCATCCGCGCCATGGTGGACTGGGTCGAGAAGGATGTGCCCCCGGGGCCGGTGGTGGCCCACCGGGGGGACGAGCGGGCCCGGCTGATCTTCGCCGACCCCAAGACCGGCCAGGTATCCGGGGTGGTGATCCCGCCGCCGGTGGGTGAACCCCGGGACTTCCTGCTCTGCCCCTACCCGCGGATCGCGGTGTTCAATCCCGCCGCCGGGCACGACAAGGGGGCGGTGTACGACGCCCGGAACTGGCTGTGCCGGGCACCCTGACCGGCACCCCGAGGCCCCGGGACGGGGCCGCCGGCATCCCCATTGCCGGCAACCCCGCCCCGGGCAATCCCCACATCGAGGATCGCCCATGATGCTCAGCGCCAGCCCACCCCGCGACACGCTGCGCCTGGCGGCCCTGGTGGCCGCCCTGCTGCCGGCAACCACCCTCGCCGCGCCACCCTGCACGGTGGCATCGGTGCAGGCCATCGCCCCCGAAGGCACGGTGATCGACAGTGCCGAGGCGCTCCCCGCACCGGTCCCCCACTGCAAGGTGGACGGCCATATCATCACCGACAACCCGGGGCCGAATCGGGTCAACTTTCGCCTTCAGCTCCCCGACGAGGGTTGGCAAAAGCGCTACTTCTTCATCGGCATGGGGGGCGCCGCCGGGTCCGTCCCCACCCACTCCGGGGTACCCGCCGGCAGCCCGATGCTGAAGGGCTTCGCCGTGGCCGGCACCGACACCGGGCGCCAGGGCCACATGCTCGACTGGAGCTTCCTCCGGGACAACCCGGCCCAGGTGGAGGACCACGTGCACCGCGCCATGCACGTCAGCGCCCGGGCCACCCAGGCCATCCCCCGCCGCTGGTACGACAGCGATACCCTGTACCGCTACATGTCCGGCTGCTCCGGGGGCGGGCGCATGGCCACCGAGTCCATCACCCGCCATCCCGAGGACTTCGACGGCGTGCTGCTCGGCGCCCCCGGCGGCCGCAGCTCCGCCACCATGATGACCTTCATCCACAACGCCCAGCAGATGAACCGGGAGCCGGGGGCCTGGCTGTCGCCGGACAAACTGCGCAGGGTGGAGGGCAAGGTGACCGCCGCCTGCGACGGCCTGGACGGCGCCCTGGACGGCATCATCGCCGACCACCGCCGCTGTCAGTTCGATTTCGGCAGCCTGGCCTGCCCCTCGGGGGACGCCCCCGGGTGCCTCACCGGGCCGGAACTCACCAGCCTCAGGGCGGTTGTCGCCGGGCCCAGGGGCCCGGCGGGTCCGGTGGGCCCCGGGTATCCCTTGGCCAATATCAGCTTCTGGTCCGACTACCTGGGGCACGTGCCCCCGCCCTGGTCCGACGCGGCGACGGCGGAAAACCTCCCCAGGACCTCCACCGGCTATGTGATCGGCAGTTCCATGGCCAAGGTCCTGTTCGGCCCGGATTTTGACGTCCTCACGGATTTCGACTTCGCCAACCAGGCCCATATCGATCGCTGGTGGCGGGAGGTGGACCGCATCGGCTACGGCAAGCGCAACTCCGCCGACCTCCGGGGCCTGCAACAAAGCGGCGGCAAGGTATTGATGTGGAATGGGGTCAGCGACCCCTGTTGCAGCGACCTGGAGCTGGAAGAGTACTACCTGGAGGCCGGCGGGATCGTCGGCGGCCTGGACGCCCTGGCACAATTCGCCCGTTTCTACCGGGTGCCGGGCCTCGGTCACTGCGTCGGTGGCGCGGGCCCCGAGGACGCGGTGGACCGCTTCCTCGACGCCATGATCGCCTGGGTGGAGGGCGGCACCGCCCCCGGCCCCCTGGTCAGCCACCGGGGTGAGTCGCGGCGCCAGCTGATCTTTGCCGACCCCGCCACCGGCGCGCTCCCCGTGGGCCAGGTGGTGCCCTCGGCGGGGGAGCCTCGGGATTTCCTGCTCTGCCCCTTTCCCCAGGTGGCCACCTTCACCGGCGCCGACCCGGCGGATCGCCGCGCGGTATACGACGCGGCCCACTGGCAGTGCCGGACGCCGACACCCTGACCTTCATCCGACAACCCAGGACACAAGAGGTAAATCCATGAAAACACCCCTCAACACGGGACTGCTGGCGGGGGGCCTCATCGCCGCCCTCGCCCTGTCCGCCGGACAGACCCTGGCCAGCGCCGAGTGCGCCACGGCGAGCATCCAGGCCATCGCCCCGGAGGGCACGGTGATCGACAGCGCCACCCCGACCGCGGCGCCGGTGCCCCACTGCCGCATCGACGGCCATATCATCACCACCGACCCCGGCCCCAACAGGGTCAACTTCCGCCTCCAGCTGCCGGACAAGAACTGGAACAAACGCTACTACTTCATCGGCATGGGCGGCTCGGCGGGCTACGTGCCCTCCGATTCCCAGATCCCGGCGGGCAACCCCCTCCACGGCGGCTTTGCCGTGGCGGGTACCGACACCGGGCGCCAGGGCCATATGCTCGACTGGGGCTTTCTCACCGACCCGGCCAAGGCCGAGGATCACATTCACCGCGCCATGCACGTCACCGCCGTGGCGACCCAGGCCCTCACCCGCGCCTACTACGACAGCGACACCCTCTACCGCTACATGTCCGGCTGCTCCGGCGGCGGGCGCATGGCCACCGAGTCCATCACCCGCCACCCGGAGGACTTCGACGGCGTGCTGCTGGGGGCCCCCGGCGGGCGCAGCAACATGACCATGGCCGCCTTCGTCTACAACGCCCAGCAGATGAACCGGGAGCCGGGGGCCTGGCTGTCCCCCGCCAAGCTCGCCATGCTCGACAAGAAAGTCACCGCCGCCTGCGACGAACTGGACGGGGCGAAGGACGACATCATCGCCGACCACCGCCAGTGCCGGTTCGACTTCGATACCCTGAAGTGCACCGCGGGGGATGGCCCCGAGTGCCTTACCGAGCCGGAGCTGAAAAGCGTCAAGGCGGTGGCGGCGGGCCCCATCGGCCCCGACGGCAAGCCCCTGAAGCCGGGCTATCCCCTGTCCAACATCAGCGTCTGGTCCGGGTTTCTCGGCGCCGTGCCGCCCCCCTGGTCGGACGAGGCCAGCGCCGAAAACATGGCCAGGTCATCCGCCGGCTACGTGATCGGCAGCTCCATGGCCAAGGTGCTGTTCGGTCCTGACTTCAACGCCCTCGAGGACTTGGATTTCAGCAATCCCGAGCATATCGCCAGGTGGCGGGCCCGGTCCCGGGAGATCGGCTTCGGCACCCCCTACTCCGCCGATCTCCGGGGGCTGCAAAAGGCCGGCGGCAAGGTGCTGATGTGGAACGGCGTGAGCGACCCCTGCTGCATCGATACCGAGCTGGAGGAGTACTACCTGGAGGCGGGCGAGATGGTCGGCGGCATGGACAAGCTGACGGAGTTCGCCACCTTCTACCGGGTGCCCGGCATGGCCCACTGCGGCGGCGGCACCGGCCCCCAGGACGCCACCGACCAGTTCCTCAACGCCATGATCGACTGGGTGGAAAACGGCAAGAAGCCGGGGCCCATCGTCGCCCACCGGGGCGCCGACCGGGCCAAGCTGCTGTTCGCCGACCCCGCGACGGGACAGGTTTCCGGGGTGATGGTGCCACCGCCGGCGGGGGAATCCCGGGACTTCCTGCTCTGCCCCCACCCGCAAGTGGCGCGCTTCGACGCCAGCAAGGCCAGCGATCCCAAGGCCGTCTACAACGCCGCCAACTGGTCGTGCCGGATGCCCGGCTGACGGGTTCTCCCGGCCCAAGACCCACAAAGCCGGGGGGAGACCTCCGGCTTTGTCGTTGTGGGCGAGGGTCAAACCCTCACGCCGATCCCTGAATGATGTCCAGCAAGCGCCGGGTCGAGGGGTCGATACTCGCAAGGCCATCGCCCCCCGGGGCCAGCAGCTGGCCGGCGATGGCCTTGCCCAGCTCGACCCCCCACTGGTCGAAGGAGTTGATGTTCCACAGCCAGCCCTGGGCAAACACCTTGTGCTCGTAAAGGGCAATCAACGCCCCCAGGTTGCGGGGGGTCAGGCCCTTGAGCAACAGCACATTGGAGGGCCGGTTGCCGGGGTGGCGGCGCTCCGGGGGGAGAGTCGGATCATCGCCCCCCCGCATCAGCGCCGCCCCCTGGGCGAGCATGTGGGACAGCAGGGCCTGGTGGTGGACGGGGTCGCTCAGGGGGTCGTCCACCACGCCGATGAAATCCACCGGGATCAGGTGGGTGCCCTGGTGAATCAACTGAAAGAACGAGTGCTGGCCGTTGGTGCCGGTCTGGCCGAAGACCAGGGTGCCGGTGGGGTAATCCAGCGGCTCGCCATCCACCGACACCGACTTGCCGCTGCTCTCCATATCGAGTTGCTGCAGGTGGCCGATGAAGTACCCGAGCCGTTCGCAGTAGGGCACCACCGCCTGGGCTTCGGCGCCGAGGAAGTTGCGATACCAGATCCCGAGCAGGGCGAGGATCACCGGCATGTTGCGCGCGAGGGGAGCGGAGAGGAAATGCGCGTCCATTTCCGCCGCGCCGGCGAGCAATTCGCCGAAGGCCTCCGGGCCGATGCTGATCATCGCCGCGAGGCCGATGCTGGACCACAGGGAGTAGCGTCCGCCGACCCAGTCCCACATGCGGAACAGCTGCTGGTCGGCAATGCCAAAGGCCCGGGCCTCGGCGAAATTCTCGGTAATGGCGACGAAATGGCCCATCACCTCGGCCCGGGGAAGGCCCAGGGTGCGCTCGAACCAGTCCCGGGTGGTGCCGGCGTTCAAGCGGGTTTCGTGGGTGGTAAAGGATTTGCTGGCGACGATCACCAGAGTGGTCTCGGGGTCGAGGCCCGCCAGCAGGCTGCGAATCTCGGCGCCGTCCACATTGGCGATGAAGTGGCAGCGGATGCCCGGGTCGGCGTATTGCCGCAGGGCGTGGTAGAGCATGCGCGGGCCCATGTCGGAGCCGCCGATGCCGATGTTGATGACGTCGCTGACCGCCCGCCCGGTGACGCCCCGCCAGGTGCCGGCGCGCACCCGCGCGGCGAGATCCCGGGCCCTGGCCAGTTCCGCCGCCACCGCCGTCCGGAGGCTCTCCCCCGCCGCCCCCGCCACCCGGTCGGAACCCCGCAGCGCCACATGCAGGGCCGGCCGGCCCTCGCTGACGTTGAGGGGCTCGCCGGCGAACAGGGCACGGATGCCGGCGGGCAGGTCCATTTCCTCGGCCAATTGCACCAGGGCCGCCAGCACGGCGTCGTCGACGCGGTTCTTGGCATAGTCCAGGAACAGGTCGCCGCAGTGCAGGGAATAGCGCTCGGCCCGGCCGGGATCGGCGGCGAAGAGGTCCGCCATGGCCCGCTCCCCGCCGTCCCGGGCGAGGGCCGCGAGCCGCCCCCAGGCATCGGTGCCGCTTGGCGAGGGGCGTGGCGACACTGGCCCGGTGGCGATCTCGGATGGTTCCTTGGCTGTCATGGTGCTGCCGCTCCCGTCGGCACCGCGCTTGGGTGAAGGCCGCCCGCTGGGGGCGCTGGGGCAAGTCTACGCCTCCCCGCGCCGGGGCCAAAGGCCCGGGGCCGAATGGGGCGCAAGGCTAGGGCCAAGGTATGACAGCGGCGAGTCGGTGACGCCGGAGAGGCCGCTCCGCCTCAGGCTTTCGGCAGGGTGACGCCGCGCTGGCCCTGGTACTTGCCGCCCCGGTCCCTGTAGGACACCTCGCAGACCTCGTCGGATTCGAAGAACAGCATCTGCGCCACCCCCTCGTTGGCGTAGATCTTGGCGGGCAGGTTGGTGGTGTTGGAGAACTCCAATGTCACGTGGCCCTCCCACTCCGGCTCCAGGGGGGTGACGTTGACGATGATGCCGCAGCGGGCGTAGGTGGACTTGCCGAGGCAGATCACCAGCACGTTGCGGGGGATGCGGAAGTACTCCACGGTGCGGGCGAGGGCGAAGGAGTTGGGGGGAATGATGCAGTACTCGCCCTTGACGTCGACGAAGGCATCGTTGTCGAAATTCTTCGGGTCGACGGTTTTGGAATGGATATTGGTGAAGATCTTGAATTCATCGGAGCAGCGCACATCGTAGCCGTAGCTCGACACCCCGTAGGAAATCACCCGGGGGCCGTTGGGATCGGGCTGGCGCACCTGGCGACCCTCGAAGGGCTCGATCATGCCGTGGCCCTCGGCCATGCGGGTAATCCATTTGTCGGACTTGATGCTCATCGTCGTGTTCCGGAGGTCGGGTGTGAAAGGCGGCAATCATACCCGCACAGCCTTCGGCGCGCCTACCCCCGGGGCGGCAGGGGCCGGGCCGCGAACCGGCTTGCGCCGCTGGGCGGGGAAGTCCAGACTTGGCCACCGGAAACCCCGCACGGATAACAATCATGAACGAGCAATTCACAGACCCCGGCATCCTCCAGCACAAATCCTTCTGCCGCATCTGCACCGGCATGTGCGGCACGGTGGTGTCCCTCGACGGGGACCAGCGCCTGGTGGCGGTGCACGGCGACAGGGAGGACCCGCAAAGCCAGGGATTCATCTGCTCCAAGGGCGCCAATGCGCCGGAGGCCCACAACCACGAAGGGCGCATCCTCCACCCCCTTAAGCGCATGGCGGACGGCAGCTTCCAGCGGATTTCCCTCGATCAGGCGCTGACGGAAATCGGCGAGAAACTCGCCGCCATCCACCGCGAGCACGGCCCCGAGGCCATCGCCGCCTACCGGGGTTCCGGCTGCTTTTTCTCCTCCATCTGCCTGTCGTTGCTGCCGGAGTGGATGGCCGCCGTCGGCACACCCAAGCTGTTCTCCACCCTCACCATCGACCAGTCCGCCAAGGTGGTGGCCCCGGGGCGCATCGGCTACTGGCCCCCGGGACCGCAGAATTTCCACGACAGCGACGTGACCCTGCTGGTGGGCAGCAACCCCCTGGTGTCCATCGCCAACCTCGACATGCGCAATCCCCTGAAGCGCCTCAAGGACGCCAAGGCCCGGGGCATGACCCTGATCGTCATCGACCCCCGCCGCACCGAGACCGCCCAGTTCGCCGACATCTTTCTCCAGCCCCTGCCGGGCACCGATGGCTTCATCCTCGCCGCCCTGGTGCGGCTGGTGCTCGCCAAGCAGTGGCATGACCGGGAGTTCTGCGCGCAACACGTGGGGGACCTGGACGCCCTGAGGGCGGCGGTGGACCCTTTCACCCCCGAGGTCGCCGCCCGGATTGCCGACGTACCCGCCGCCCATATCGTGCGCGCCGCCGAGGCCTTCGCCCGGGACGGCACCCGGGGCACGGTGCGCACCGGCACCGGGCCGGACATGGGCCCCTGGTCGAACCTCAGCGAGCACCTCGCCCAGTGCCTCGACATCCTCTGCGGCCGCCTGATCAAGGAGGGCGAGGTGATCCCCAACCCGGGGTTCCTGATGGGTCGGGGCCCCCGCCGCGCCCAGGTGATACCCGCCCCGCGCCCCTGGGAGCAGGGGCCCCGGAGCCGCATCGGCGACTACGGCCTGATCGCCGGGGAGATGGTCACCGGGGTGCTGGCGGACGAGATCCTCACCCCCGGCCCCGGGCAGATCCGCTTTCTGCTCAACCACGGCGGCAACCCCGCCCAGGCGGTGCCCGACCAGCGCAAGATGACCCGCGCCCTCGAGAGCCTCGAATTGATGGTGAGCATCGAGCCCCACATGACCCCGAGCGCCGCGCTGTCCCACTACATTCTGCCCCCCAAGCTCCAGTACGAGCGGGCCGACTTCCCGATTTACATCTTCGAACCCAATCTGTCCCCCGTGCCCTATACCCGCTACACCCCGGCCATCGCCAGCCCACCGGCGGGGTCCGAGGTGTGCGACGAATGGCGGGTGCTGTGGGCCTTGGCCCGGGCCCTCGGCAAGCCCCTCACCTACATGGGGGAGCCCCTGGACATGACCTGTCCCCCCACCGAGGAACAGCTGATGCGCCTCACCACCAAGCATGCGCCGGTGGGCTTCGACGAGATCGCCGCCGAGCCCCTCGGCTATTTCCTCGGCGGCGAGCCCCAGCTCGCCCTGCCGGCCGATCCCGCCACCGCCGGCAAGTTCAGCCTGATGCCCGCCGATGTCCGCGCCGAGATCGAGGGCCTCTGGGCGGAGGGGGACAGCCTGGTGGCGCAGGACAGCTACCCCTTGCGTCTCGCCAGCCGCCGCAATCGCCACCGCTTCAACTCCATGGGCTTTACCCAGCCCCGCATCCAGCGTCTTGCGTCCTACAATCCCGCCTATATGAACCCCGATGACATGGCGCGTCTCGGCATCAGGGACGGCGACACCGTGCGGGTGGTTTCCGCGGACGGCGCCATCCCCGCCATCGCCGAAGCGGACGGGGCGGTGCGCCCCGGGGTGGTGTCCATGTCCCACGGCTTTGGCGGGCTGCCGGACGCGGGCCCGGACGAGAACGGCGCCATCTGCATCAACCAACTCACCAGCTGCGACCGGGAGCGCCAGGCCATCAACGCCATGCCGCGCATGACCGCCATTCCGGTGCGGGTCGAACCCCTGGGCCGCTGAGGCTGCCCTTACCACAACGCCAAGCAACAGCCAGGATTGCCATGACCAACGCCCCCGCCCTCACCAGCCCGGACTTCCTCGCCCGCATCGACCCGGCCCGCTTCGTCGACGTCGACCTGGTGGACGAGAATTTCCGCCAGAACGCCCTCCCCGACCTGCTCGCCGACTGGGCCACCCGCGCGCCCTTCTACGCCCTGCGCAACCGCCTGCCGGTGATGGTCTGCACCCGCCTGCGGGACGTGAAGGAGATCTACAACCATCCCGACCGCTTTACCGTGGAAATTCCCCCCTGGCCCGGTTACCGGGTGTTCGACATTTTCGGCGGGCTGGAGAACGTGCTGCAGATGGACGGCGAGCGCCACGGGCGGATCCGCCGCCTGATGACCCCTGCCTTCACCCCCCAGGCGGTGATGCGCCTCGAGGCGGACATCGACCGCATCATCGCCGGGCAGATCGATCAGGTGGCGAGCCGGGGCGCCCGCTTCGATGCCATGGACGATTTCGCCCGCCCCATCGTCATGGCGGTGCTGCTGGATGCCGCCCTCAAGCTCAAGCCCGACCAGCAGGCGGTGTTCGCGCGGATGCACGACAGCATCGCCCTCGCCACCCAGTTCGTGCCGGGGGAGCCCTTCCCCGATGAATTCCTCGCCGCCGTGGGGGAGGTGATCCGCATTACGGAGGAGATCGTCGCCGAGCGCCGGGAAAGGCCCGGCAGCGACATGATCAGCCTGCTGGTCACCGCCCGGGACCAGGGGGACGCCCTCACCGAAGGGGAGCTCCTCGGCCAGATCAACGCCATCTGTTCCGCCGGCATCGGCACCACCGCCGCCACCATCGGCGGCGCCCTGCTGATGCTAGGCAAGCACCCGGACCAGATGGACCTGCTGCGCGCGCAGCCCGACCTTATCGACAGCGCCGTGGAGGAATGCCTGCGCCGCCACGGCCCCGGCATCCTCACCTTCGTGCGCTTTGCCACGGAGGACACCGAGATCGACGGGGTGCCGGTATTCAAGGACATGCCGGTGATGGCGTCCATCCAGGCGGCCGACCTGGACCCCACCGAGTTCCCCGACCCCATGACCTTCGATATCCGCCGCAACCCCCGGGGCATCGTCGCCTTCGGCAGCGGGCCCCACCACTGCATCGGCAATCGCCTGGGGCGGCTGGTGATGAAGAAGGCGATCCTCGGGCTGCTCCAGCGCTTTCCCGGGCTGCGCCTCGCCGACCCCGCCTTCAAGCCGGTGTATGGCGGGTTTCCGGGGGAGCTGTCCCTGGTGAGCTTGCCGATGCGGGTGGATTGAGAGGGGTTGAGAGTCCGACGTCGGACGCTGGATGTCTGACGCTGGGGCTGGGCTGAAAATGGAGATGGCCCTGCACCAGCCACACCCCGGCACATGATGTCACTGCTACCGTTGCTCCCTTCCGGGCCTGGCGGGGTTTACAGCTGATCATTGCGGGGGGACCGGTGAGGGCCACCATTGAGGGGCGCGATTATGGTGACTTTACCGGGCCGATGCAACCGCTCCGCAGCACGGTTCCGGGCGCGGCCGGAAAGTCCGCCCCGCCGCCACGTCTTGAGTTCGACCGGCAAAACCCGTACCTTGCCACGGCGCTCCGGTCGCCGACCCCGCTGCCCATCAAACATACCAATGGATAACTTCAAGCCATGACAATCCAGCCAAGGACCCAACCCGCCGCCGCGCCCGACGCCGTCGCGCTGCTCGATCGCACCCGCGCCCTGCTGCCCCTTATCCGCGCCCACGCCGATGGCAACGACGCGCGCCGCGACGTCGCCCCGGAGGTGATCGCCGCCCTCAAGGACGCCGGCCTTTACAAACTCTTCCAGTCCGCCGCCTGGGGTGGCTACGAGGCGGACCCGCGCACCTTCTACGAGGTGCAGAATCTGATCGCCGAGGCCTGCGCCTCCACCGGCTGGGTGTTCGGCGTGCACAGCGTGCAGGCGTTCCTGCTCTCCACCATGGACCGCCAGGCCCAGGCCGACGTCTGGGGCGACGACCCCGACACCCTGATGTCCTCCTCGTTCCAGCCGGTGGGCAAGGTGCGGGCCGTCGACGGCGGCTATCGCCTCTCCGGGCGCTGGACCTTCTCCAGCGGCAGCAGCCACGCCCAGTGGGCGCTGCTCGGCGCCCTGGTGCCCCCCACCCAGGAGGGCCAGCCACCCCATATGCGCCTGTTCCTGGTGCCCCGCGCCGACTACCGCATAATCGACACCTGGCACACCATCGGCCTCAAGGGCACCGGCAGCAACGACATCGAGGTGGAGGACGCCTTCGTCCCCGCCTACCGCACCCACGCACCGACCCCCGGCATCCTGCCCACGGTGACCGCCACCCAGCTTTCGCCCCTCTACCGCCTGCCCTGGCTGTACGTGTTCACCAGCACGGTATCGAACCTGTCCATCGGCATGGCCCGGGCCGCCCTCGCCGCCTTCCTCGACATCGAGCGGGTGCGGGTGTCCTCCCTCACCGGCAAGGCCGGCAAGGACGACCCGGCGGTGCACGGCGCCATCGCCCGCCTCGGCGCCGAGATCGACGCCGTGGACACCATGTACAAGCGCCACATCGAGCGCATGATGGGCCATATCAACCGGGGCGAGGACATGCCCCTGGCGGACGGCCTGATGCAGCGCACCCAGCTCACCTCGGTGGTGCGCCGCCTCGCAGCCCTGGTGGACGAGATGATGCAACTGCTCGGCGGCCGGGGCATTCGCCTCGATTCACCCCTCACCCGGGTGTGGCTCGATTTCTGCGCCGCCCGCGCCCACCCCGGCAACGACCCCGGCATGATCGCCCCGGTGTACGGCAAGAACCTGCTGGACAGCCCCGCCGGCTGATCTCCCGCCGGCAATGACCGGGCGGGCCGCGAGGCCCGTCCGGACGCTTCCCACGCCAAGCCCCACTCCCAGCCCCCGCTCCGCGGCATCCCACCGAGTCCTTCGGCAGCCCCCCTCCAGGCCCAATCCGGCCACCCGTTGCCCACCACCAGGCCCCCAACCCTGGGTGCGGAGCAATACATCGAGAAAGACAAATATTGTTTGTGTTTGATAATCATTATTATTAGTATTAGCGCTCTTACAAGCAAACAGATACCCAAGGAAGACTTCCATGGCATCCATCCAGTCCCTTATCACCGCCGGCGGTCCCGTGGTCGTCATCCTGCTGGGCTTCTCGATGGTGGCGCTCACCGTCATCGCCCTCAAGCTGTGGCAGTTCTGGAGCCTCGGGGACAACGGCGGCAAGTACATCGAGGAGGCCCTGCGCCACCTCGAACAGGGGGACCGGGCCCAGGCCCTGCTGCTCGCCGGCGATCACCGCAACCCCAGGGCCGACGTGGTGGCCCGGGGCCTGCGCCTTTTGGACAAGCCCTGGCTGACGGTGGACGACATCCGCGATGAGATCACCCGCGTCGCCCGGGGCCACCTCAACGGCCTCGGCAGCCTGCTGCGGATCCTCGAGGTGATCGCGGTGCTCGCCCCGCTGCTCGGCCTGTTCGGCACCGTGCTCGGCATGATCGACGCCTTCAAGGCCATGGCCGCCGCCGGCAACCAGGTCAATCCCGCCACCCTGTCGGAGGGCATCTGGGTGGCCCTGCTCACCACCGCCGTGGGCCTTGCGGTGGCGATGCCCACCAGCCTCTTCAACAGCGCTTTCGATCGCCACGTGGAAAACATCGCCGCCCGCATGACGGATGACATTGGCCGCATCCTCACCGCCCAGGCCGAGCGCCGGGGTATCGAGGCCCGCAGGCACGGCCTCGCCCAGAAGGCCTGACCATGCCCGCAACCCTCGCTGCCAAACCCCGGCGCCGCACCCTTGGCCTCACCGCCCTGATCGACGTGGTCTTCATCCTGCTGATGTTCTTCATGCTGACCTCGTCCTTCACCCGGGAAAGGCAGTTCGACCTGTCGGCCCCCGTAGCCAGCGCCGCCGCGCCCGCGACGGCGCCCCGGCAACTGCTGCTCGGCGCCGACGGCGCCCTCCAGCCGGTCGACGGCGAGATCTTCCCCGACGATGCCGCCATCAGGGCGAACCTCGCCGCCGACGAACCGCTGATCCTGCGCCCCGCCCCGGATGCCAGCGTCCAGACCCTGGTATCCGCCCTCGCCCGCCTCAAGGCCCTGGGATTTGACCGGCTCTCCCTCGGCAACCCCCTCGCCCCGCCGGAGCCGCGGCCATGAGGGTGGACCTGAAGCCCCCCCGGCGCACCGGCGGGGACGACAACATCATCCCGATGATCAATATCGTCTTCCTGCTGCTGATCTTTTTCATGGTGGCCGGGCAGATCAAGGCCATGGACAGCGCCGGCGTGGAGCTTCCGGACGGCGACCTGGGTGCCAGGGCCAGACCCGAGGCCATCACCCTGGCCATGGACAGCCACAACCGGCTAAGCCTGAACGGCGCCCCCGTCCCCCTCGCCGACCTGGACGCCGCCCTGGCCCCCCTGCTCGCCGACAGCGACCGCATCGCACTCTTGGCGGACAGATCCCTGCGCGCCGCCGACCTCGACCCGGTGCTGGCGGTGATCCGCGCCCGGGGGGTCCCCCGGGTCTCCCTGCTCACCACCGGCCTGGAGAGCCCCTGAATGCGCCCCCTGCAGTGGATCGCCGCCGGCTGCTTCTCCCTCGCCGTGCACCTGGCATTGGCCGGGCTCTACCTGGGCCAGGCACGGCCCGCCCCTGCCCTCCCCCTGCCCGGCGATGGCGAGGGCATCGAGGTGGGTCTCGTCGCCGACAGCGGCCCGGCCACGGCCGGTGCGGCGGCGCCATCCCCCGAACCAGAGCCCCCGACACCGCAGCCCGACTCGGCGCCAGCGCCCCAACCCGCCCCCCCCCCGGAGCCCCAGCCGGCGCCCCAACCGGAACCAGCACCGCAACCCGTCCCCGAGCCGCCAGCGCAGGCACCCCTGGAGACTGTCGCCGCGCCACTGCAGCCAGACACCGCCGTCGCCGTGGCGGAAGCGACACCCCCTCCCCGCCCCCAAGCGCGGGCGGCGCGGGTCGCCAGCGCGCCCCCGCTGGCAAGCGATAGCCGCGGCGCACCGGGGAGTGCCACGAGCTCCGCCCCCCGGCGGGGCAGGCCCGGGGATGCCGACGCCGCCCGCCACTACCTCGGCAAACTGATGGGCTGGCTCGGCCGCCACAAGCACTACCCGGCGGAGCTCAAGCGCAAAAAGCAGCAGGGCATCGTCACCGTCAAATTCACCATCGCCCGGGACGGCGCCCTGCTGGCATCCGGCATCGCCAAAACCTCCGGCAACCCGCGCCTCGACGAGGCTGCCCTCGCCATGCTGGCGAACGCCACGCCGATGCCGGCAATCCCCGATTCCCTCGACCGGGACAGCCTCACCCTGGTCATCCCCGTGGAATATTCCCTCATCACCAACTCACCGATTAAGGAGTAAATCGTGACATCCAGCCAGAAACCGCAAAAACCCCTGAGCCTGCGCACCAAGGGCCTTGCCGCCACCCGCACCGCCCTCGCCCTCGGCATACCCGGGCTGCTCGCCGGCCAGCCGCTCCTCGCCCAGGATGACGCCATCGTGCTGGATACCCTGCAGATCGAGGAGCGCACCGCCGACACCAACCCCTACGCCGAAAAGGGCGCCCCCTACAAGGCGAAAAAATCCGGCGACAGGCGCCGCGTCAAGGACCTGGCGGAAACCCCGCAAACCATCAGCGTGCTGACCCAGACCCTGGTGCAGGAATCCGGCAAGACCGACCTGAAGGACATCCTCGCCGCCCAGCCCGGCATCACCCTCGGCACCGGCGAGAACGGCAACGCCTTCGGCGACCGCTACATCATCCGCGGCCACGAGGCCCGCAGCGACGTATTCGTCGACGGCCTGCGGGACCCGGGCATGACCACCCGGGAAAGCTTCGCGGTGGAACAGATCGAAATCACCAAGGGCCCCAGCGCCACCTTCGCCGGGCGCGGTTCCACCGGCGGCGGGGTGAACAGCATCACCAAGCGAGCCAGCACCGAGTACGACTTCAACAAGGCGCAAATCGGCCTCGGCACCGACAGCTACCAGCGCTACAGCCTCGACAGCAACCAGCGCATCACCGACAACCTCGCGGTGCGCGCCAACCTGCTGTACTCCGACAAGGATGTCCCCGACCGCGGCCCCGCCGCCGAGGAGCGCAAGGGGGCGGCACTCTCCGCCTTCTGGCAGGTCAGCGACCACCTCGATCTGGTGGCGGATTACTACTACATGGATGCCGCCGACAAACCTGACCTCGGCACCTACATCCTGTCCAACGGCAGGCCCGTGAAGGACACTCCCGTCTACCTCCAAAAGCAGGACTTCATGGAATCCGACGTCGAGGTGTTCACCTTTCGCGCCGGCTACGACCTTGCCGACAATATTCGCCTGGAAAACGCCACCCGCCTCGGCACCACCGACAACGGCTACGTGGTGACCGGCACCCGGGGCGCCACCCGCGATGCCTCCGACCCCGTCGCCCCTGGCGCCGCCACCCTCTCCGCCAGCACCCACCAGGGCTGGCAGGAAGTGGACTACTTCGTCAACCAGACCAACCTGTACCTGGACGCGGAGATCGCCGGCACGAAGCACCAGTTCGTGATCGGCGCCGAATATTCCGAGCACGAGGTGCTCAACGGTGTCTACGATGTGGTCAACAGCGGTGCCACCAACTGCAGGGTGCCCGGTCGCGGCGGCGTCTCGGCGGGTTATTGCTTCACCGATGGCAACGGCAACACCCTGGCCAACATCGACAACCTGCTCGGCCGGGAAATCAGCAAGGGCGCCTGGGATTCCGACTGGCGGGTGGATACCCTGTCGGTGTACCTGATGGATACCATCGATCTCAGCGAGCGGTGGTCGCTGTTCGCGGGCTTGCGCCTCGACGACTTCGACTACAGCAACACCGTCTCCAGCGGCGGCACCATTACCGATTACGATTATTCCGACAAGCTGTGGAACGGCCACGCGGGGCTGGTTTACACCATCACGGACAACGGCAACGTCTACGCCAGCTTCAGCAGCGCCAGCGAGATCAACGGCGGCGAATCGGATCTGGGCGCCAACTGCGGCTACGGCGGCATTTGCGGCGCCGATCCCCGCCAGGTCACCGCCAGCGAACCGGAGCAGACCGAGAACATCGAACTGGGCACCAAGTGGAACCTGTTCGACGACAAGCTGCTCGCCACCGCCGCCATCTTCCGCATCACCAAGGACGACGTGATGGAAAGCGTGGGGGACGCCTACGAATCCCTCGGCACCCTCAACACCGGGGAGAACCGCGTCGAGGGCATTGAGGTATCCCTGGCGGGCAACGTCACCGACCAGTTCAGCCTGCTGTTCGGCGCCACCCTGATGGAGTCGGAGGTGCTGGATTCCATCGACCCGGCCGCCATCGGCGAGCGCCTGGCGAACTTCGCCGACGACAGCCTGTTCCTGCAGCTGCGCTACCAGGTCACCCCCGCCATCGCCCTGGGCACCACCGCCACCTACTCCAGCGACATGTACGCCGGCCAGCCGGACTCCGCGGCGGGCACCAATATCCGGGTGCCCTCCTATACGGTGTACGACCTGTTCGCCAGTTACGATTTCAGCGAGCAGCTGAGCCTGCGCCTGAACATCGGCAACGTCACCGACAAGGACTACTACCTGGCCTCGTACCGCAGTGGCGCCTTCACCTACATCGGTGATGCCCGCAACGCGCACCTGACCCTCTCGTACGATTTCTGAGGGAGACCGAGCCGCACGTTGCGGGAGCCGCGCACCATCGGAAACCCGCAACGTGCAACCCACAACCTGGAGAATGCATGAAACGCCAACCCCTCGACCATATCCCCAGCGAACTGCTGACCCCGGCGGATTACGGACGGCTGGCGCGGGATTTCGTCGACCATCCCGCCTACGAATACATCGCCGGGGGCGCGGGGGGCGAAATCACCGCCTGCCGCAACCGCGCCGCCTTCAACGACCTCCAGATACTGCCGCGCATGCTGCGGGATTTCCGCGCCGCCTCGACCGCCCTGGCCCTGCTCGGCCAGGCGTTCCGGCACCCCATTCTGCTCGCCCCCGTGGCCCACCAGCGGCTGGTGCATCCGGAGGGCGAAAAGGCCACCGTCGCCGGCGCCGGCGCCCTGGACGCGGGCTTTGTCGCCAGCACCCTGTCCTCCGTCAGCCTCGAGGACATCGCCGCCCGGGCCACAGGCCCGTGCTGGTTCCAGCTGTACTTTCAGGCCAGCCGGGAACAGACCCTCGCCCTCGCCCGCCGCGCCGAGGACGCCGGCTACGGCGCCCTGGTGGTGACGGTGGACGCCCCCATCAACGCCCTGCGCCACCGCGCCAGGCGCGCGGGCTTTCAGATGCCCGCCGAGGTGCGGGAGGCAAATCTGCTGGACGCCCCGCGGCCGCCCCCCAGGATCCTCGACCCCCACCAGAGCCCGGTGTTCGACGGCCTGATGACGGACGCCCCCCGCTGGCCCGATATCCAGTGGCTGATGGCAAACACCCGGCTGCCGGTGCTGCTCAAGGGCATTCTCGACCCCCGTGACGCACTGATGGCGCGGCAGCTGGGGGTGGCCGGGGTGGTGGTCTCCAACCACGGCGGTCGCGCCCTCGACGGGGTGCCCGCCAGCATCGCCGCGCTGCCCGCGGTGCGCCGCGCGGTGGGGCCGGATTACCCGCTGCTGCTGGACAGTGGCATCCGCTCTGGCGGCGATGTGTTCAAGGCCCTAGCCCTCGGCGCCAACGCCGTGCTGCTCGGGCAATTGCAGCTCCATGCCCTGGCGGTGGCCGGCGCCCTCGGGGTCGCCCACCTGCTGCGCCTGATGAAGGAAGAACTGGAGGTGACCATGGCCCTCGCCGGCACCCCCTCCCTCGCCGACATCACCCCGGACTGCCTGTTCCGCCCATAAATTGCCCCCGCCAAGGAGCCGAGACACCATGCTGATCCCCATCGACAACCTGCTGGACAAGGCCACCGCCCGGGATTGGGAGGCGCGCCTCGCCGCCGCCCACTGGCAGGACGGCCGCCTCACCGCCGGCAGCCAGGCCATCCACGTCAAGGCCAACCAGCAGATCGCCGACGGCAGCGACCTGGCGACCGCCCTCGGCAATGGAATCCTCCGCGCCCTCGGGGCGCATCCGCTGTTTCTGTCCGCGGCGCTGCCGAAAAAAATCTTTCCGCCCAAATTCAACCGCCACCGGGAGGGCGGCCACTACGGCCCCCACGTGGACAACGCCATCCTCCACCTGCCGGGCGGCGAGGTGCTGCGCACCGACCTCTCCGCCACCCTGTTTCTATCGGAGCCCGACGACTACGAGGGGGGCGAGCTGGTGATCGAAACCCGCTACGGCGCCCAGCAGGTCAAGCTCGGCGCCGGGGACCTGATCCTCTACCCCGCCACCAGCCTCCACGAGGTCCGGCCCGTCACCGCCGGCAGCCGGATCTGCGGGTTCTTCTGGATCGAAAGCCTGGTGCGGGATGGCCAGCGGCGGGAGATGCTGTTCGACCTGGACCAGAGCATCCAGGCCCTGACCCTCGAGCGGGGCGGCGCCGATGGCGAGGTGCGGCGCCTGGCCGGGGTCTACCACAACCTGGTGCGCCACTGGGCGGACAGCTGAGGGCGCCAAGCAATATAGCCACACCCTATGGCCAGAATTGAGTCAATTGATTAGATCAAACACGCTAGCCCCCGTACCATGGGCCCATCAGCTACTAACCCCCATGGAGAAACCCGATGCAAAGCCTGATCAACACCGAAATCAAGCCCTTCAACGCCACCGCCTTCCACAACGGCAAGTTCGTGCCGGTGAGCGATGCCGACCTCAAGGGCAAGTGGTCCGTGGTGTTCTTCTACCCCGCTGATTTCACCTTCGTGTGCCCCACCGAGCTCGGCGATCTCGCCGACAACTACGCCGAATTCGAAAAGCTGGGCGTCGAGATCTACAGCGTCTCCACCGACACCCACTTCACCCACAAGGCCTGGCACGACACCTCCGACACCATCGGCAAGATCCAGTACCCGATGATCGGCGACCCCACCGGCACCATCACCCGCAACTTCGGGGTGATGATCGAGGAAGCGGGCCTCGCCGAGCGGGGCACCTTCGTGATCGACCCGAGCGGCAAGATCCAGATCATCGAGATCAACGCCGGCGGCATCGGCCGCGACGCCAGCGAGCTGCTGCGCAAGGTCAAGGCCGCACAATACGTGGCCGCCCACCCGGGCGAAGTGTGCCCCGCCAAGTGGCAGGAAGGGGAAGCCACCCTCGCCCCCTCACTCGACCTGGTGGGCAAGATCTGAAACCCCTGCCGGGGCCGCGCCCGCGGCCCCGGCCCCCCACTCCCACACCCACCCCGACCCCAGCGCCAAGCCGCCCCCGGCGGTTTGGCAGTGCGGTTAGCCAAGGAGAACACCATGCTCGACGACGCCATCAAGACCCAGCTCAAGGCCTACCTGGAGCGCCTGCGCCACCCCATCGAACTGGTGGCGTCCCTCGACGACGGGGATAAATCCCGGGAAATGGGCCAACTGCTCAGCGAGATCGCCGCCCTCTCGCCCCTGGTGACTGTTCGCGAGGACGGCACCGCCCAGCGCCGGCCCTCCTTTGCCATCGGCGTTCCCGGGGAGCGTGCCCGGGTTCACTTCGCCGGTATTCCCCTCGGCCACGAGTTCAGCTCCCTGGTGCTGGCGCTGCTCCAGGTGGGGGGGCATCCCCCCAAGGTGGACGATGCCGTCCTCCACCAGATTCGCGCCATCCCCGGGCCTTTCCGCTTCGAGAGTTTCATCTCCCTCTCGTGCCACAACTGCCCGGACGTGGTGCAGGCCCTCAACCTGATGGCGGTGATCAATCCCGGCATCGAGAGCCTGATGATCGACGGCGCCCTGTTCCAGGACGAGGTGGCGGCCCGCAAGGTGATGGCGGTGCCCTCGGTGTTCGTCAACGGCGAGCCCTTCGGCCAGGGACGCATGAGCCTGGAGGAGATCATCGCCAGGATCGATAGCGGCGCCGCCGCCCGGGAGGCGGAAAAGCTCGACGCCCGGGAACCCTTCGACGTACTGGTGGTGGGGGGCGGCCCAGCCGGCGCGGCGGCGGCCATCTACGCCGCCCGCAAGGGCATTCGCACCGGCGTGCTGGCGGAGCGCTTCGGCGGCCAGGTGCTGGATACCCTGTCCATCGAGAACCTGGTATCGGTGCCCCACACCGAAGGCCCGCGCCTCGCCACCGCCCTGGAGCAGCACGTGCGGGAATACGACGTGGACATCATGAACCTGCAGCGGGCCAAGACCCTGATCCCCGCCGGAGTGGACGGCCTGATCCGCATCAACACCGAGAGCGGCGCCACCCTCAAGACCCGCGGCCTGGTGATCGCCACCGGCGCCCGCTGGCGGGAGATGAACATCCCGGGTGAGGCGGAGTACCGCAACCGGGGCGTGGCCTACTGCCCCCACTGCGACGGCCCGCTGTTCAAGGGCAAGCGGGTGGCGGTGATCGGCGGCGGCAACTCCGGGGTGGAAGCGGCCATCGACCTGGCGGGGGTGGTGTCCGAGGTGACCCTGATCGAATTCGACCACCAGTTGCGGGCCGACGCCGTACTGCAGGACAAGCTCAACAGCCTGCCCAACGTGACGGTGATCACCAGCGCCCTGACCACCGAGGTGCGCGGCGACGGCGAGAAGGTCACCGGCCTTCTGTACCGGGATCGCAACAGCGACGAGGTGAAGTCCATCGCACTGGAGGGCATATTCGTGCAGATCGGCCTGTTGCCCAACACCGACTGGCTGAAGGGCACCCTCGACCTGACACCCCGGGGCGAGATCGAAGTGGACGCCCGGGGCCAGACCTCCCTGCCCGGGGTGTTCGCCGCCGGGGATGTCACCACGGCTCCCTACAAGCAGATCATCATCGCCATGGGGGAAGGGGCCAAGGCCAGCCTCGCCGCCTTCGACCACCTGATCCGCACTTCCGCCCCGACGGAGGCGCCCCGGGACCAGAAAGTCGCCTGACAGGGACCGGCCACCAACAACCCGCCCGGGGCCGACCCTGGGCGGGTTTTTTCATGGTTCGGCGCGGTGTCCCCGTCAGGCGGGCCGGGTGGCGTCGGGCCCGGCAATGGCCATGGCCCTTTGGTAGGCGGGGCGCTCGCCAACCCGGTGGATGTAGGCGCCGATGTGGGGGTACGCCTCGAAAGTGGGGCCGCCGAAGCGCGGCAGGGTGGTGAAGGTAAAGAAGTTGATCAGGTCGGCGGCGGTGAACTCCGGGCCCGCCAGGTAAGCGCTCCCGGCAAGGCGGGCCTCCACCTCGGCGAACTGCCGCCCCTGGCGCTCCGCGGAAAACCCATCGGCACGCTGCACGGCGGGATCCGCCGGGTTGGCGTTGCGCAGGAACAGGCGCAACATCAGATTGGCCGAGAGGCTGTCGCGAAAGCTCATCCAGTACAGGTAGTCCGGGTAATTGGGCGCCTCGGGCGTCACCTGCAGGCGACCGCCACCGTGGCGGTTGATGATGTACTCGATGATGGCCCTAGACTCCCCCAGCACCCGATCCCCGTCGCGGATCACCGGCGCGGTGCCGGCGGGATGCAGGGCCTTGTACTCCGGCGGGGCCAGGCCGCTCTCGGCGCGGTCGAACCATTCCAGGCGGTAGGGCAGGCCGAGTTCTTCCATCAGCCAGACGATGCGATCGGATTGGGACACGCCGAGGTGGTAGAGGGTAATCATGGAGCCTTCCTTGCAGAGGGGGTCGGTGGGGCAGGGATGTTACGCCCTGACCTTGCGATTGTGAATCAAGCCATAACGGGTATCATGGCCCCTTTGTGTGTGAACCACGTTTGGTTTCCCCGGCATGACAAGGAACCCCATGGGCTTGCGAAAACTGGGCATTGTGGCCCTGGCGTGCGTGCTGCTCGCCGGCTGTGGCGGCGGCGAGAGCAATGTCGAGGCCGGCGACCGGGAGCAGATCCTCCACTTCGGCAACGGCACCGAACCCCAGGAACTCGACCCCCACATCGTCACCGGGGTGCCGGAGCACAACATCATCGCCGCCCTGCTCGAAGGGCTGGTGGCCAAGCACCCCAAGACCCTCGAACCGATCCCCGCCGTGGCCGCGTCCTGGGACATCAGCGACGACGGCAAGACCTATACCTTCCACCTCCGGGACAACGCCCGCTGGTCCAACGGCGATGCGCTCACGGCGGAGGATTTCGTCTGGTCCTGGTGGCGGGCGCTGCAACCGGCCCTCGGCAACCAGTACGCCTACATGCTGTTCCCGGTGGTGAACGCCGAGGCCTACGCCAGCGGCAAGCTCAAGGACTTCAGCCAGGTGGGGGTGAAGGCCCTCGACAGGCTCACCCTGGAGGTGCGCCTCAACAACCCCACACCGTATTTTTTGCAGCTGCTCGACCACTACAGCACCTACCCGGTGCACCGCCCCACCATCGAGAAATTCGGCCAGCCCGACGAGCGCGGCACCCGCTGGACCCGGGCCGGCAATTTCGTCGGCAACGGCCCCTTCGTGCTGGAGAGCTGGAAGCTCAACAAGATCATCACCGTGACCCGCAATCCCCACTACTGGGACGCGGACAGGGTGCGCCTCAACGGCATCCACTTCCACCCCATCGAGAATATCGCCACCGAGGAGCGCATGTTCCGGGCCGGGCAACTGCACATCACCGGCACCATCCCCATCGACAAGATCGCCGTCTACCGCCGCGACCACCCCGAGTTGCTGCAGGTGGCCCCCTACCTCGGCATCTACTACTACCGCCTGAACGTGCGGGTGCCGCACCTCAAGGACCCCCGGGTGCGCCGCGCCCTCAACCTCGCCATCGACCGGGAGGCCATCGTCGAGCGCATCACCAAGGGGGGGGAGATCCCCGCCACCGCCTTCACCCCGCCGGACACCATGGGCTACACCGCCACCTCGGACCTGCGCTTCGACCCGGACGAGGCGCGGCGCCTGATGGCGGCGGCGGGCTACCCCGGGGGCGAGGGTTTCCCCGTCACCGAGCTGCTCTACAACACCTCCGAGGGCCACCAGAAAATCGCCGTGGCCATCCAGCAGATGTGGAACCAGCACCTGGGGGTGAACATCCGCCTCAACAACCAGGACTGGAAAGTGTTTCTCAGCTCCGTGAACCTCGGCGACTACGCCATCTCCCGGGCCGGCTGGATCGGCGACTACGTCGACCCCAACACCTTCCTCGACATGTGGATCACCGACGGCGGCAACAACCAGACCGGCTGGAGCAACCCCCGCTACGACGCAATCATCCAGCGGCTGGCCCCCGCCGCCGGGAGCCAGGAGGAACGCCACAGGCTGATGCGGGAGGCGGAGGCACTCCTGCTGGAGGAGCTGCCGGTGATCCCCCTCTACGTCTACACCAGCAAGAGCCTGATCCAGCCCAGCGTGCGGGGCGTCCACGGCAACCTGATGGACCATATCCTCTACAAGAACGTCTGGCTGGAGGGTGGACGCTAGTGGGCTCGGCGGGATTCCCCTTAGCCATGGCGCGCCTGGACGGGGTCGGGTCCGCGGTCGGAGGGCCGGCCCCGGGAGCGGAGCGAGTGCCCTGGGTACGTCTGACATCCGACGCCGGGAGGGTCGGCGCGGCCCTTTGGATTTCCGCCGTTGTCACCTCGCTCCTGACTGGGGCCTCTGGCCAAGGCGTCGTTCGACAAGGCACTTCCCGGCACCCTCGCCCAGTCAGGCGAAACCCCTTCCCAGATCTGAGCAAACCCTTGAGCAAACCCTTGAGCAAACCATGCTGAAATTCTTCCTGTCCCGGCTGTTGCAGGCCGTTCCCGTGCTCCTGGTGGTGGTGACCGCCACCTTCTTTCTGGTGCGGGCCGCCCCGGGCGGCCCCTTCGACGCCGAAAAGGCCGTGCCCCCGGAGGTGCTCAAGGCCCTGGAAGCCAACTACCGCCTCGACCTGCCGGTGTGGCAACAGTACACCCGCTACCTCGGCGACCTCGCCCAGGGGGAATTCGGCCCCTCCTTCCGCTACCCCGGGCGCAGCGTCAACGAGCTGATCATGGCGGGCCTGCCGGCCTCGGCGGAGCTCGGCTTCTACGCCCTGCTGGTGGCCCTGGTGATCGGCACCCTGGCGGGGGTGATCGCCGCCCTTAGGCCCAACACGGCCCAGGACTACATCCCCATGTCCACCGCCATGATCGGCATCTGCATGCCCTCCTTCCTGCTCGGGCCGCTGCTGGTGCTGGTGTTCGGCATCTGGCTCGACTGGCTGCCCATCTCCGGCTGGGGGGATATGCCGGGGGACAAGATTCTCCCGTCCATCACCATGGGCGCCGGCTACGCCGCCTATATCGCCCGGCTGTCCCGGGGCGGGATGCTCGAAGTCCTCAGTCAGGACTATATCCGCACCGCCCGGGCCAAGGGCCTGCCGGAGCGGGTGATCATCGTCAAGCACGCCCTGCGGGGCGGGCTGATCCCGGTGATCGCCTTTCTCGGGCCCGCCTTCGCGGGGCTGCTGAGCGGCTCCTTCGTGGTGGAGACCATCTTCCAGATCCCGGGGCTCGGGCGCTTTTTCGTGCAGGCCGCCTTCAACCGGGACTACACCATGATCATGGGCAGCGTGGTGTTCTTCGCCTTCCTGATCGTGGTGTTCAACCTGCTCTCCGACCTGGTGGCGGTGTGGATCAATCCGCGCCTGCGCCACCCGGCCCAGGGAGGGCGCTGAGATGGCCATCGGCAAACCCCTCGACCCGGTGCTCGCCAATGCCGAACAGGGCACCTCCCTGTGGGCCGACGCCTGGGTGCGGCTGCGCAAGAACCACCTGGCCCTGCTCGGCCTCGGCATTATCCTGGTGCTCGCGGTGGTGTCCCTGCTCACCCCCTGGATCGCCCCCTACGGCTACGAGGAGCAGAACCTCGCCCTCGGCGCCTCGCCGCCCTCCTGGCAGCACTGGATGGGCACCGACATCTTCGGCCGCGACCTGCTCACCCGGGTGATGTGGGGCGGGCGCATGTCACTGATGGTGGGTTTCGTCGCCACCGGCGTGGCCCTCGTCATCGGCGTGCTGTGGGGCACGGTGGCGGGCTACGCCGGGGGCAAGCTCGACGCGGTGATGATGCGCCTGGTGGATATCCTCTACGCCCTGCCCTTCATGATCTTCATCATCCTGTTGATGGTGGTGTTCGGCCGCAACATCATCCTGCTGTTTCTCGCCATCGGCGCGGTGGAATGGCTCACCATGGCCCGCATCGTGCGGGGCCAGGTGCAGAACCTGCGGCGCCAGGAATTCATCGAGGCGGCGCAATCCCTGGGCCTGTCCCGCTGGCGCATCATCCGCAAGCACCTGATCCCCAACACCCTGGGGCCGGTGATCGTCTACACCACCCTGACCATCCCCAGCGTAATGCTGCTGGAGGCGTTCCTCAGCTTCCTCGGCCTCGGCGTGCAGCCCCCGGAAAGCTCCTGGGGCCTTTTGATCAACAACGGTGTGGAGACCATGGAGGAATACCCCTGGCTGTTGATCTTCCCGGGGCTCGCCCTATCCATCACGCTTTTTTCCCTGAATTTCCTTGGGGACGGGCTCAGGGATGCGCTGGATCCACGCAGCTCTAAGGATTGATTTTTTGGTCTGACGTCTGACGCTGGACGTCTGACGCTGAAGCGGCCCGCGGTTATCCGCCAGTCGGTCATTACAAGAGGAATCGGATTTTGATCACGGCCACATCTTCACCAGGAAGCACCGCTCCAAAAGCGTCAGACGTCCAGCGTCAGACGTCAGACCTGCTCTTGACCGTCACCAACCTCAAAGTCCACTTCCACACCCGCAACGGGGTGGTCAAGGCGGTGGACGATGTGAGTTTTTCCGTGGCGGCGGGGCAGACCCTCGGTATCGTGGGGGAGTCCGGCTCCGGCAAGTCCGTCACCTGCTACAGCCTCCTGGACCTGATCCCGCGGCCCCCGGGGCGCATCGAGGGCGGTACTGCCCTGTTCAACGGCGAGGACCTGTTGACCTGCACCCCGGCGCGCATGGCGCAGATTCGCGGCAACGAGATCGCGGTGATCTTCCAGGACCCGATGACCTGCCTGAACCCCTACCTCACCGTGGGCGAGCAACTGATCGAACCGCTGCTCTACCACCGGGGCGCGAGCCGCGCCGAGGCAAAAAAGCAGGGCATCGCCATGCTCGACGAGGTGGGCATCCGCCATCCCGAGCGGCGCTACGACAGCTACCCCCACGAGCTGTCCGGGGGCATGCGCCAGCGGGTGATGATCGCCATGGCGCTGATCGCCGAGCCGAAGCTGATCATCTGCGACGAGCCCACCACCGCCCTCGATGTCACCATCCAGGCGCAGATCCTGAAGCTGATCAAGGCCCTCCAGCACAAGCGCCAGGTGGCGGTGATCTTCGTCACCCACGACCTGGCCGTGGTGTCGGAGGTGGCCGACCAGGTGCTGGTGATGAACAACGGCCGGATGGTGGAACAGGGCAACACCGCCGAGATCTTCGCCAACCCCCGGGAGGTCTACACCCGAAAGCTCATCGCCGCCATTCCCAAGGGCGCCAAGGCCGATGGCCGGCCCGCCGGCGGGGAAGCGCCGCTGGTGGAGGTGAACGACCTGCGCACCTGGTTCCGGGATTACTCGGTGGGCCTGTTCGCCAGCGCCGCCCGCAAGGCGGAGCGCCACGTCAAGGCGGTGGACGGCGTGTCCCTGCACATCAACCGCCACGAGATCCTCGGCGTGGTGGGGGAATCCGGCTCCGGCAAGTCCACCCTCGGCCGCGCCATCCTCGGCCTCGCGCCGGTGACCGCCGGCACGGTGCGCTATGGCGGCATCGACATCAGCGGCCACCGCCCGCGCCAGATGAAGCCCCTGCGGCGCCGCATGCAGATGATCTTCCAGGACCCCTACGCCTCCCTCAACCCGCGCATGACCATCTTCGAAACCCTGGCCGAACCCCTGCAGGTCCACGGCCTCGCCAACCGCAGGACCGTGACCGCCCAGGTGCTCGAACTGATGGACGATGTGGGCCTCGCCCGCGCCCATATCCGCAAGTACCCCCACGAATTCTCCGGCGGCCAGCGCCAGCGCATCGCCATCGGCCGCGCCATCGCCACCAAGCCGGAATTCATCGTCGCCGACGAGCCGGTATCGGCCCTCGACGTCACCATCCAGGCGCAGATCCTCGACCTGATCCTCGATCTGGTGGACAAGCACAACCTCACCATGATGTTCATCTCCCACGACCTGGCGGTGGTGCGCTACATCGCCGACCGGGTGCTGGTGATGCACCGCGGCGAAGTGGTGGAACAGGGCATCACCGCCGATATCTGGGCCGCGCCCCAGGCGGACTACACCCGAACCCTGCTGGCGGCGATCCCGAGGTTTGCGGGATCGGGCGCGGGGGACGGGGCGCGGGCCTGATCCCCACCATGCCCGCCTCCACCCGCCATGAAGCCCACTTCGCAGCCCTCGACCGCCTGCTGACCCGCCACGAAGGGCTGTGGCGGACCCGCCCCTTTCACCACCGCGCCCTGTGCTGGGAGGCTGCGGAGCCCGACCTGTGCGCCGCCCTGCTGGACCTCGACGACTCAGCCCTGGAGCGGCTCGAGACGGACGATGCCGCCCTCGCCCGCTGGCTGCGGCCCTGGATCGGGGACGACGGCGCGGACCTCATCGCCCTCGCCCGGCTGCCCGCCCTGCCCACCCGCCCCCTCAAGCCCCCGCCGCGCCTCGACACCGGCATACCGGGCCGCAAATGGGCACAGATCCAGGCCTTTGCCGCCATTCTCCCCGGGGACGGGCGCGAGGTGCTGGAGTGGTGCGCCGGCAAGGGGCACCTCGGGCGCCTGCTGGCGGCGGCGGACGGGCGCCGGGTCACCAGCCTCGAATGGCAGCCCGCCCTGTGCCGCGCCGGGGAACGGGAAGCGGCAGAGGCCAAGGTCCCGGTGCGCTTTGCCGAAGCCGACGCCCTGGCCCCGGACAGCGGTCGCTGGCTGCCGGCGGAGGGCCAGGCCATCGCCCTCCACGCCTGTGGCGATCTGCACGTGGCGCTGATGCGCCACTGGGTGGCCGGGAATTGCCAGCGCCTGACCCTGTCGCCCTGCTGCTACCACCTGATTGGCGCAGACCACTACCAGCCCCTGTCCGCCCCGGCCACCCGGTCGTCGCTGCATCTGGAAAAACTCGACCTGCAGTTGCCCCTGCGGGAAACCGTCACCGCCGGCCAGACCGTCCGTCGCAAACGCCGCATCGAAAGGCTGTGGCGCCTCGCCTTCGACGAATGGCAGCGGGAAATCCGCGGCGAGGACAGCTACCTGCCCCTGCCCACCTTCCCCAAGCAACTGCTGTCCACCACCTTTGGCGACTTCTGCCGCTGGGCTGCCGCCGCCAAGGGGCTGCCGGTACCCGCCATCGTCGACGAGCCACGGTGGTTGCGGCGCGGCGAGCACCGGCTGCGCCTGACCCGGCGGATGGAGCTGCCGGGCCAGCCCTTTCGCCGCCCGCTGGAGCTCTGGCTGGCCCTCGACCGGGTGCTGTTTCTGGAGGCCCATGGCGCCCGGGTGCGCCTTGGCACCTTCTGTTCCAAGCCCCTGACCCCCCGCAATATCCTCATCGACGGGGAGCGGCCGGTGGCTTGATCCCATAACGCCGATACTCCATCCGCAACTGGACAGAACCCATGCCCACCACCCCCTTCACCGCCCTCGCCTGCCCCCTGGATGGCGGCCCGCTCCACGCCGGCGGCGCCAGCTGGCGTTGCGCCAATGGCCACAACTTCGATATCGCCCGGGAGGGGTATATCAATCTGCTGCCGGTGCAGCGCAAGCGCTCCCGGGACCCGGGGGACAGCAAGGCCATGGTGGCGGCGCGGCGGCGGTTTCTGGGGCGGGGCTTCTACCAGCCCATCGCCGAGGCGGTGTGTCGCGCGGTGCTGGCCGGGCCGGTCCCGGACGGCGCCGTCAGTTGCCTCGATGCCGGCTGTGGCGAGGGCCACTACCTGCGGGCTCTGGCCACGGCGGCGGGGGAGCATCGGGCCCTGGCCCTCGCCGGGCTCGATATTTCGAAGTGGGCGGTGCAGGCCGCCGCGAAGCAGGCGCGGCCCATCACCTGGCTGGTGGGCAGCAACGCCGGCCTGCCGGTGCAGGCCGCCAGCCTCGACTGGCTGCTGTGCCTGTTCGGGTTTCCCGTGTATGGCGAGTTTGCCCGGGTGCTGAAACCGGGCGGCCAACTGTTGATGGTGGACCCGGGACCGGATCATCTGCGGGAACTGCGGGAAATTCTCTACCCGCGCCTGCGCCCGCCCCGGGAGGGTGAGCGGGAGGCGCCGGCGGGATTTCTCGTTGAGGCCGCCGAGACCCTGCGCTACCCCATCCACCTGGACGACCGGGCGGACATCGCCGACCTGCTCGCCATGACCCCCCACCTCCACCGGGCAAGCGCCGAGGGCCGCGCCCGGGCCGAGGCCCTCGACACCCTGTCGTTGACGGTGGAGGTGCGCCTGCTGCGTCTTGCGCGACGGCCCTAGCTGCGCCCCGGATCACTGCCCCTGCCTGGCAAACTCGGCGATAAAGCGGTCGGAGGCGGCGATGGCCGCATCCATGTCGCGGATCAGCCGATCGACGTCGGCCTGGATGGTGGCGGCCTCGCGCTTCAGGGAGGCGATGGCCCGGGCATTGAGGTTGTGCTTGAGGTAGAGGCTGTTGTCCCTGAGGGTGTTGAGCACCGGGGCCAGGGATTTCTCGGCGGTTTTCATGGTGGCGAGCAGGGACCGGTAGCGCCGCCGGGTATCCGCCAGCTGGGTCTGGCTCTGCTGGCGCAGGCCGGGGCTGGTGTAGAGGGCGAGTTCGTCCTCCCACTCGTCGAACAGGGCCTCGGCCACGGATTCGACGGCGGCGATGCGTTCGCGGATGGTGGCAGCGGCCTGCTCGCTGGCCTGGTACTCGCTATCGAGGCGCTGGTAGGCCACCTCGAGCTTGCCGCCGTCGAAATTCACCGTCTGCTGGAATTGCGCCAGGGCGCTCTTGAACTGCTCCTGGCCATCCACCTGGGCGTCCTTCACCGCCTCGATGCGGTCGACGAGGATTTCCCGCTTGTGGACGCCGACCTTTTCCAGGGTGCCGTAGTAGGCGGATTCGCACGCCGTCAGCAGCAGGGCGCAGAGCAGGGCAAAAACGCTGAACGGGTGGCGCATGGGGATTCCTCTCGATAAGCGGCGTGGGCCCGGCAAGGGTAGCCCAACAGGGCCGACAATCCCACCGCGGGGCGGCGGCACTTGCCCCCATCCACCCCGGCGCATACCCTAACCCCCATCATCACAACAAGGCGCGGACGGATGCAGGGCCCCACCGGCTATTACCGCAGGATCAAAGGGTTTGTCGTCGACGACCTGTGGCGCGCCGATGTGCGCGACCTCGGCCGGGCGCGGCGCCAGGGCTATCGCCTCGCCCGGCTGCTGTTCGTGCTGGTGCGGGAGTTCGCCAACGGCCAGCTGAACCTCAGGGCCATGAGCCTGGTGTACACCACCCTGTTGTCGATGGTGCCCCTGCTGGCGGTGAGTTTCTCCGTGTTGAAGGCCTTCGGCGTCCACAACCAGATCGAGCCGCTGTTGCTCAACCTCGTCGAGCCCCTCGGCGAGAAGGGCAACGAGCTGGTGATGAACGTCCTCGGCTTCGTGGAGAACATGAAGGTGGGGGTGCTCGGCTCGGTGGGCCTCGCCCTTTTGCTGTACACGGTGATCTCCCTGGTGCAGAAGATCGAGAACGCCTTCAACTACGTGTGGCGCGCCAAATCGTCCCGCACCCTGTCGCGGCGCTTCAGCGATTATCTCAGCGTGATCCTGGTGGGGCCGGTACTGGTGTTCTCCGCCATCGGCATGACCGCCTCGCTGATGAGCAGCAGCCTGATGCAGCGCATCATGGGGATCGAGCCGTTCGGCAGCCTGCTGGCGGGGATCGCCGCCCTGTTGCCCTTCGCCCTGATCCTGATGGCGTTCACCTTCGTCTACATGTTCGTGCCCAACACCCGGGTGAAGTTTTCCTCGGCCCTGGTGGGGGCCGCCACCGGCGGCATCCTGTGGCAGCTCACCGGGCTCGCCTTCGCCGAGTTCGCCGCCTCGTCCACCAACTACGACGCCATCTATTCCGGCTTTGCCATCCTGGTGCTGTTCATGATCTGGCTGTACCTGAACTGGCTGATCCTGCTGCTCGGCGCCCAGGTGGGCTACTACCACCAGTACCCGGAGCAGATCCGCCTGAGCAGCCAGCGCGCGCCCCTGGCGGGCCGGGTGCGGGAACACCTGGGTCTACTGGTGATGTACTGGATCGCCCACCGCTTCGTCCACGACGGCCCGCCCCTCACCCTGGAGGCCCTCGGCCAGCTGCTCAAGCTGCCCAACGACCGGGTGGGGGAAACCCTCGAATGGCTCGCCGCCCAGGGCCTTGTGGTGGAAAGCGCCGGCGAGCCTCCGGAATACCTGCTCCACCAGGACCCGGCGGGGCTCGCGGTGAGCGAGCTGCTGCGCATCCTGCGCCGCCCGGACGACGAGCAGGCGATGATGGCCCACCGGCTGCGCTCCCACCCCGCCGTCGACGGGGTGATGGCGCGCATGGAGAAAGGCCTCGACCAGCAGTTGCAGACCCTGACCCTGCGGGATCTGGTGCTCGACGACGGCGCGGCGGCGCCGGTGGCACTGCCCCGCTGACCACCAAGACAGCACAGACCAACCACAGGACCGACCCATGCCGGTGACACCCGGGCTTTACCGCCACTTCAAGGGCAATTTCTACCAGGTGGTGGATATCGCCCGCCACAGCGAAACCGGGGAGGAGATGGTGGTCTACCGCGCCCTCTACGGGGAGCGCGGCCTGTGGGTGCGCCCCCTCGCCCTGTTCGACGAAACCCTGGAGCGGGACGGCAAAGCCGTCAAGCGCTTCGCCCCGGTGGCAGGGGACGGCAACCCCTGAATTACAGCCAGCCGGCCTTTTTCAGGCGCCGATGGAACAGCACGCACACCGCCACAGTGCCGCCGAGAAGCAGCGGATAGCCGAGGGGCCAGTCCAGCTCCGGCATATGGCGGAAATTCATGCCGTAGAGGCTGAACACCACCGTGGGCACCGCGAGGATGGCACCCCAGCCCGCCAGGCGCTTGACGATCTCGTTCTGGCGCACCGTCACCAGGGCGAGATTCACCGACATGGCGGTGGTGAGCATTTCCCGCTGGTTGTCGAGGGCCTCCACGGTGCGCGCCGCGTGGTCGTGGATGTCGCGGAAATAGGCCCGCAGATCCTTGTGGATCAGCTCCGGATGGAGGCGGGTGAGTTGCAGGCAGATATCCTCCACCGGCTGCACCGCGTTGCGCAGTTCCATCAGCTTGCGCTTCTGGGCGTAGAGGTTCTCGATGGCGGAGTGGTCGAACTGGCGGGTGAATATGCGCCCTTCCAGTTCGCCGAAATCGTCGGCGAGGGCCGCGACGATGGGGTGGTAGTTGTCGACGATGAAATCCATCAGGGCGTAGAGCGCATAGGCCGGGCCCTTTTCCAGCATGTGATTCTTTTCCTCGCAGCGGCGCCGCACCGACGCATACCCCTGGGCGTTGCCGTGGCGCACCGAGATCAGAAAATTGTTGCCCACGAAGAAGTGGGTTTCGCCGTAGCGGATGAGGGTGCCGCCGTCGTCGAGGTCGGCCTGGGCCCAGGGATCGTCGAGGGGCTGGCCGCCACCGGGGGTGAACAGTTCGGCGGTCTTGATGACGATGAACAGGGTGTCCCCGTAGGTTTCGATCTTGGAGCGCTGGTGGGCCTTGCTGGCATCCTCCACCGCCAGGTCGTGGAGCCCGAATTCCTGCTGAATCTTCAGCAGCACCCCGTGATCCACCTCGTGGAGGCCGAGCCACACGAAGGTATTGGGATCGGCGATGGCATCGCTGATGTCGTCGAGGGGAATGTCCGCCAGGGGCTTGCCGTGGCGGTAGGCGATGCTGTTGACGATCATGGGGCGGGGCTCGGCGAGGCTGACCGCCCTAGCTTACCCCATCAATCGTTGCGAAGGCGCTCCCCCGGCTGCCAGGCGGGGCGCGGGTACACCAGCCCGCGCCAGCTCGCCCGGGCGAAGGGCCGCCACTCCCCGGGGGCCTGGGCGAGGCGATCCGCCAGCAGGTACCAGACGGCGGGGTTGAGGGTAAGGCCGGTGTGGCTGCCGTGGACCTCGATGTTCTCGGTGCGTTCATGGCCGCCGCACTGGAGGGAAATGCGCCAATCGAGAATGCCGTCGGAGCGGGTGTAGACCGCGGTGGTGGGCACCGGCGGGGCGAGGGACCAGTCGGCATCGTCGTCCTCGCCGCCGTGGGGGCTGAGCAGGCGATAGAGCAAATTGGCGTGGGAGCCCCGCTGGCGGTGATCCCCGAAGGGACTGGCGAGGGTGATCACCTGGCGCACCTCGTGGGGCCAGAGGCGGGCGATCTCCCGGGCGTAGACGCCGCCGAGGCTGTGGCCGATGAGGGTGACCGGCTGGCCCTCCCGGTTGAACAGATTGTTGATGCGGGTGATCAGCACATCCGGGTCGAGCAGGCCGTGGCCGATGTTGCGCCCCATGTTCCAGCCGGTGGCGTGGTAGCCGAGTTTTGTCAGGTAGCGGCACAGGGGCTTGTTGTAGGCGTCGTCGCCGACAAAGCCGGGGATGATCATCACCGGGTGGCCATCCCCCCGGGGCGCCCGGTACAGCCAGGGCAGGTGGGCCAGCAGGCTCGCCTGCTCGGCGAAGGCCCGGGGACCATCGCTCAGGGTGAGGAACAGGCTGGGGGGGCGAATGGGGCCTTGCCGCAACAGGGCGTTCATGGCTTGCGCCGGGGTTTGGGCGCCGCCCGGGGGCTCGATTTTGCGGTTGCCCGGGGCTTTGGCTTCGACCGGGGCTTGGGGGGCGGCGCCCCCTCGGCGGGCTCGGGCTCGGCGGCGCTGCCGTGCATTTCCCCGGCACGGCTTGCCAGGGCCGCTTCCAGTTCCTCCAGGGCCTCGCCGGTGTACACCGCGATGCGCTGCATGCGGGGCAGTGTGTCGCGGCAGCCGGCAAAGCCGAAGGACAGGGTGCCGGCGTAGCTGTAGCAGGTGATGTTGAGGGCCTGGCCGTGGGTGATGGCGGACACCGGGTACATGGCCTCGAGGCGCGCGCCCCGGAGGTAGAGGTGTTCGGTGGGCCCCGGCACATTGGAGACGGTGAGGTTGAACACCGGACGGGTGCGGCCTTCCAACCCGGTCATGGCCTGCAGGGTCTGGGGCGAGAGCAGGGTCATGGTCAGGCCCTCGATGGATTCGCGGCTCATGCCCTCCATCATCTGCTTGGCGCGGCGGGTGGAGGCGCGGATCGCCTTGAGGCGGCGGATGGGGTCGGCAATGTTGGTGCCGAGGGTGGCGACGATAAACGACACCGCGGGCGCGGAACTCTGGTCGTCCCTGGCCCTGAGGGAGATGGGAATGCCGGCGGTGAGGGATTGCCCGGGGAGCACGCTCAGCTCCTGGAGGAAGCGGCGCAGGGCGCCGCTGCACAGGGCCAGCACGATGTCGTTGACGGTGCAGTCCGCCAGCTTGGCGAGGCGGCGGATGCGGGCAAATTCGTACAGCTGGGTGGCAAAACGGCGCTGGCCGTGGATACGGTGGTTGAGGATCGACACCGGAGTCTGGAAGGGACGCACCAGGGGGTCGTCGCTGTCGAGGGCGGAGCGCGCCACTTCCACCAGCTTTTTCGCCACGGGGGCCATGGCGCTGAGGTTGCCGGAGGCGGTCTTGAGCATCTTCTTGATGGACTTGGCGGGCGCGGACGGGCCCTCCGCGCTCCACAGGGGCGGGGTGTTGAGGTCGTTCGGGTCAGGGGACATGGAGCGCTGCAGCATGTGCACCCCGGCGATGCCGTCCACCAGGGCGTGGTGCATCTTGAAGTACACCGCGAAGCGGTTGTTCTCCAGGCCCTCGATGACGTGGTATTCCCACAGGGGGCGGGCGAGGTCCATGGGATTGCTGTGCAACCGGGAGATGAGAATGCCCAGCTCCCGCTCGCCACCGGGGGCCGGCAGGGCCAGGTGGCGCACGTGGTATTCCATGTCCAGGTCGTAATCCCGGGTCCACAGGGGCAACATGGCCCGCAGCAGCGGGTGGGCGATGCGGCGGTTGAAGGGGTCGGCAAACTCGGTGGATTCGCGAAAGCGCGCCACCATGTCGCCGAGGAAGGTCGCCGGGGCGTTCTCCGGCAGGGAGTAGATCAGCAGGGTGGCGACGTGCATCGGCCGATCGCGGCTCTCCAGGGCCAGCCACGATACTTCGGTCATATCCATCAACAACTGTGTCATCGCGTGCTCCGCGGTAAAAGGGCCGCGGTCCTTGCCGCCAAGGGTGGGTCGATTCAGTAATAGCAGATACCGCGGGGCGGCACTATGGATATTGCGCCGCCCTACCCTATCCGGCAGGCTGCCCGCTTGACGGGTCGGCTGGGGCGTCCGACCATGGCCTCCCGGCCTCGTTCTCCGCCGACAATAATCCAACTCCCACAAGGAAACCCCATGAACCTCTACCAGGCCATCGTTCCCAACTACCTGCAAATCATCGGCGCCGTCGCCGGCCTGCTCGACAAGGCCGAGGCACAGTGCACCGCCAGCGGACTCCCCCCGGAGACACTGATCCAGGCGCGGCTAGCCCCGGACATGCTGCCCTTCGCCTACCAGATCACCTCCGTGGCCAAGCATTCCATGGGCGCCATCGAGGGCGTGATCGCCGGCGTGTTTTCGCCGGACACCTCGACGCCCCCGGGGGATTTCGCCAGCCTTAAGGCCCGCCTGGCGGCGGCCCGGGACAGCCTCGGGGCCCTCTCCGAGGCGGATGTCAACGGCCTCGCGGGCCGGGCGATGCGCTTCGAATACGGGGATTTCAGGATCGATTTCGTGGCGGAGGCCTTTTTGCTGTCATTTTCCCAGCCGAATTTCTACTTCCACGCCACCACCGCCTACGACATCCTCCGGGCCCAGGGCGTCCCCCTCGGCAAGAGCGACTTCATGGGCCAGTTGCGCACCCGCTGAGGGGCGCGTCCGGCTCAGCGAAAGACGTCCACCAGCACATCGGCGATCAGCGCCGAGGCCACCGCCACCAGCACCAGGTCGGTGCCCGCCCGGCGCCACTCGTAGCCGTCGTAATGGGGCAGCTCCGCCAGCAGGGGGCCCGGCAGGCCGCGCTTGGCGATACCCGGGGGGAGGGGCTTGCCCCGCGCCAGGTTCTTGCGGATGCCGGGGGGCAGGGGCTTGTAGCCGGTGTATTGGTGGCTCTGGGCCAGCTCCCGGGCGAGGGCCAGGGTGATGCCAGCTGTGATCAAGGTCTCCACGGCATCGGCCCCGTCGCCGCCCCGGTGGGCGCCCGGGTGGTGCTCGCCAGAGGCCTTGTCGCGGCCCTTGCCGGGGTTGTCGGCGACCAGGGGAGTGGCCACCAGCAGTGCGGCGGCCAGCAGTGCGATCAACAGCGGTTGCGGATTCATGGGGATTCCTCGCGGGTGGGTGGATTGTCGGCTGCGGGACAGGGCCCGGGGGGCGGTTCGAGCCCTCCCACGGCGGCGCGCCGGCTCCCCTCAGTATAAGCCCCCGCCGGGGCCACCGCCGGCGCCCCGCCCCGATACCCAGCGACACCCAGGGAATATGTGGCCCGGGGCGGCAATCTTTGTATACTCGCCCGACAACGATCAATAACAACTCAACCACAAAGGAGTACCTCCCCATGTCCCGTCTTGCCAACAAAGTCGCCGTCGTTGCCGGAGGCGCCACCGGTATCGGCGCCGCCTGCGCCATCCGCTATGCCGCCGAGGGCGCCAAGGTGGTGATCGGCGATTTCAATATCGACACCGCCCGCGAACTCGCCGAAAGCATCGGCCCCAACGCCATCGCGGTGCGCTACGACGCCGCCGACGCCGACTCCATCAAGGCGCTGATCGACAGCGCCGTGGAGACCTTCGGCACCCTCAACGTGCTCCACAACAACGTGGCCATCACCTCCCTGGCGATCCAGTCCCAGGACACCACCGTGGTGGACATTCCCCTGGAGATCTGGAACGCCACCCTCAACATCAACGTCACCTCCTTCCTGCTCGGCAGCAAGTACGCCATCCCCCACATGATTGCGGCGGGGGGCGGCTCCATCATCAACACCTCGTCGGATTCCGGCCGGGTGGGCGATGTGGTGCGCACCGCCTACGGCGCCTCCAAGGCAGCGGTCATTTCCCTGACCCAGCACATCGCCGTGCAGTACGGCCTGCAGGGCGTCCGCTGCAACGCCATCACCCCCGGGGTGATTCTCACCGGCGCCATGAAGGAAGATCCGGCCCTGGTGGAATTCATCCGCCCCCATATCCTCACCCCCAACTTTGGCGTGCCGGAGGATATCGCCGCCCTGGCGACGTTCCTCGCCTCCGACGAATCCGTGTACATCACCGGCCAGGCCATTGCCTGCGACGGCGGCCACCTGGCCCACCAGCCGCAGATGGCCGATGTGCGCCGCGCCATGAACAACAGCTAGCCGCAACGGATAACCAGCCCCGGGCGGGACGGCGGACAGGCGCCGTCGCCCCGCCAGCCAACTTGTACCAACGGAGACCAGCCCCCGTGTCGCCCCCTCTTTCCCGCTTTGCCACCGATGCCGGCAACCGCTACTTCGAGGACTATGTCCCCGGCAGTGTCCACGCAACCGGCGAGATCCTGGTGGACGAGGCGGAAGTGCTCCGCTTCGCCCGCGCCTACGACCCGCAGCCATTCCACACCGATCCCGCGGCGGCCGCCGCCGGCCCCTTTGGCGGCCTGATTGCCAGCGGCTTTCACACCGGCGCCATGGTGATGCGCCTCCTGGTGGATCACTTCCTGTCCGCCGTGGCGGGCATGGGATCCCCGGGGCTCGACGAGGTGCGCTGGCCCCGGCCGGTGCGCCCCGGGGATCGCCTGAGGGTCCGCGTCGCCGTGGAGGAGGCCAGGCGCTCCCGCTCGAAGCCGGATCGCGGCGTGGTGATCGCCGGGGTGGAAGCCCGCAACCAGCACGGCGAGCCGGTGATGACGTTTCGCGCCACCCTGTTCGTCGCCTGCCGCCACTGAAACAGCCTGCCGCGGGGTGACCGGCGCGGCGATTTACAGCGCCCCGCCCGGGGGCCATACTCAGCCCATGCCGTGGGACCATCCGCCGCGACAACGGCGATAACAGGGCCATGGCAGGAGAGGGTTGCAAGGGGGCAGCCCCCGTGGCGCCCCCGCTGAGGGGATAAGGAGTGACACCATGAATCCGCGACGCCTGCTGATTCTCGACGACGACCCGGAGATCGGCCAGACCATCCAGTTCATCGCCGAGGGCGCCCAGTTCGAGTCCATTGCCACGGATAGCCCGGAAGCCTTTTTCCAGCAGGTGGCGGCCTGGGCGCCGAGCCATATCGCCCTCGACCTGATCATGCCCCGCATGGACGGGGTGGAGGTGATCGCCGAGCTGGCGCGGCGCGGCTGCCGGGCACAGATCATCATCACCAGCGGGGTGGGCAGCCGGGTGCTCGATGCCGCCGGCCGCTCCGCCGCTGCCCACGGGCTCAATATCGTCGGGGTACTGTCGAAACCCTTCTCCCCCTCGGCGCTGCGCGCCCTGCTCCACAGCGGCGATACCGAGCGGAGCACCCCCGGCCCCGCCGCCGCTCCCCGGGAGGCCTACGAGATCAATGCCGGCGATCTGGCGCGGGCCATCCACGGCGACCAGCTGGTGCTCGCCTACCAACCCAAGATCGCCTGCGCCAGCGGCGCCCTGGCGGGCTTCGAGGCCCTGGTGCGCTGGAAGCACCCGCGCCACGGGCTGATCATGCCCGACCGTTTCATCCCCCTGGCGGAGGAACGGGGCATGATCGGCGATCTCACCGAGGTGGTGCTGGCCCAGTCCCTGGGGTGGTTCGCCCTGTTCGGCCCCCGCGCCGGCGTGGCGGACTGCACCCTGTCGGTGAACCTCTCGGCGAAAAGCCTGCGGGCCCCGGAATTCGCCGACCGGGTCGCGGCGCTGTGCGGCGACCACGGGGTGGACACCCGCCGGGTCATCTTCGAGATCACCGAAACCAGCGCCATGGAGGACCCGGTGGCCTCCCTCGATCTGCTCACCCGACTGCGGATGAAGGGCTTCAGCCTCTCCATCGACGACTTCGGCACCGGCTTTTCGTCGATGATCCAGCTGGTGCGGATGCCGTTTTCCGAGATCAAGGTGGACAAGTCGTTCGTGATGAACGCCATGGAATCCACCGAGTCCCGCACCGTGGTGAGCTCCATCATCGACCTCGGCCAGAGCCTCGGGCTCACCGTCACCGCCGAAGGGGTGGAGGATGCCGCCACCCTGGAGTTTCTCAAGGGCGAGGGCTGCGATCTGGCCCAGGGCTATCACATCGCCCGGCCGCTGTGGGCCGAGGACGTGATCCCCTGGGTGGACAGGATCCCCAGGATCGGCTGAACCGCCCCCTACCCCTCCGCCAGCACCTGGCGCACCTTCTCCAGCAGCGCGCCCCGCCGGTAGGGCTTGTTGAGCAGCCGCACCCCCGGGTCGAGGCGGCCCTGGTGGACGATGGCGTTCTCGGTGTAGCCCGAGGTGTAGAGCACCTTGAGCCCCGGGCGCAGGGCCAGTGCCTGGTCCGCCAGCACCCGCCCGCTCATGCCCCCCGGCATCACCACGTCGGTGAACAGCAGATCGATGTCATCCCGGCCCCGGAGCACGGCGAGAGCCTCCGGGCCGTTGGCCGCCTGAAGCACCCGGTAGCCGGCGGACGACAGCTGCTCGGCGGCGTAATCCCGCACCAGATCGTCGTCCTCCACGAGGAGGATCAGCTGACCGCTCCCGGGGCTGGCGGCGTCCTCGCTGTCGGGGCTCGCCGGGGCGTCCCCGGGGCGGTGGGCCCGGGGCAGGTACATCTTCACCGTGGTGCCCTCCTCCGGCTCGGAGTAGATGCTGATGTGCCCGCCGGACTGCTTGACGAAGCCAAACACCATGCTGAGGCCAAGCCCGGTGCCCTTGCCCACCTCCTTGGTGGTGAAGAACGGCTCGAACACCCGGGACAGCCGGTCGGCGGGAATGCCGCAGCCGGTGTCGGACACCGCCACCAGCACGTACTGCCCGGGGATCACCTCGCTGTGGGTGCGGGCGTAGTCGCTGTCGAGGCGGGTGTTGGCGGTCTCGATGGTGAGCCGGCCCCCCGCCGCCATGGCGTCCCGGGCGTTGATGGCCAGGTTGAGCAGGGCGCTCTCCAGCTGCACCGGGTCCACCAGGGCGGGCCAGAGCCCCGGGGCGCGCACCCATTCGATCTCGATATGGCCGCCGAGGGTGCGGCGCAGCAGGCCGTCGAGGCCGCTCACCAGCTGGTTGATGTCGAGCACCTGGGGCTCCAGGGCCTGGCGGCGGGCAAAGGCCAGCAGCCGCTGGGTGAGGTCGGCCCCCCGCTGGGCGGCGCTCGCCACCATGGCGGCGAGGCCCCGGAGGGGCGATTCCGGAGGCAATTCCTCGCTGAGGATCTCGGCGTTGCCGAGGATCACCGTGAGCAGATTGTTGAAATCGTGGGCCATGCCGCCGGTGAGCTGGCCCACCGCCTCCAGGCGCTGTGATTCCCGCAACTGGTGTTCGAGCTTGCGGCGCAGGGTGGTGTCCTGGAAGTAGATGGCGAGGCCCTCCCTGGAGGGGTAGGCCTTGATGTCGGCCCAGAGATCCAGGGGTTCGTAGTAGGCCTCGAAGGTGGTGGCCTGCTGGGTTCCCATCGCCTCCCGGTAGCGCTCCTCGAACACCGTGCCCACCGCCTCGGGGAGCACATCCCAGAGGCTCCGCCCCAGCACCTGGTCGCGGCGCACCCGGATGATGCGCTCCGCCTGGCTGTTGAGGTAGGTGAAGCGCCACTCCCGGTCGAGGGTGATGAAGCCGTCGGTGATGCTTTCGAGGGTGGTATTGAGGCGCTGGGCAAGGGCCTCGAATTCCATGCCCCGGCGCCGCTCGTCGTGGATGTCGATGGTGGTGCCGAACCACTTGAGGGGCTTGCCGTCGGCATCCCGGGCGAGGCTCGCCCGCAACAGGTGCCAGCGGTACTCGCCGTCGTGGCGGCGCAGGCGAATCTCCACGCTGAACGGCCCTCCGGTATCGATGGCGCGGCGCCAGGCGGCCTGGGCGGTGGCCCGGTCGTCCGGGTGGGGAAAACTGGAGCGCTGCTGGCCGGCGGCCTCCTGGTCCCGGGGCACGCCGGTGTAGTCGAACATTCGCTGGCTGGAGAAATCCACCCGGCCGTCCGGCTCCGCCGTCCACACGATCATGGGCATGGCCTCCGCCAGCTGGCGGAAGCGCGCCTCGCTGTGGGCGAGGCTGTGCTCCGCCGCCTTGCGGGCGGAAATGTCCTGGGCCGCCCCCTGGACCCCCACCACGGCGCCCCCCGCGCCCCGCACCGGGCGGCCGATCACCCGCAGCCAGACCACCTGGCCGTCCGGGCGATGGATGCGGAATTCATCATCGAAGGGCTCCCCCCCGTCGATACAGCGCCGCAGGCAGCCCTCGATACGGGGCCTGTCCTCGGGGCAATAGAGATCGAAGGCCTGCGCCGGGTCGAAGTCCACGCCGAGGTCGAGGCCGTGGATGCGGCGGGTTTCTTCCGTCCAGGTGGCGAGGTTGCGGGGCACGTCGAGGCTCCAGCCCCCGAGATGGGCCACCTCTCCGGCGATGGCGAGCAGCTCGGTGTTGCGTTCAAGGTCCGCCTGGGCATCCCGCAGGCGCTGGTTGACGGCTTCGAGCCGCTCGCCGTGGCGCAGCACGCCCACCCCGAGGGACGCGCTCACCAGGATGCCGACGATGGACAGCAGGCGGTTCATCACCACGAAGCCCATGTCAAACCCCGGGGGCGCGGGGGGCGAGAGAAAGAACCCGATAACCGTGAAGACCGTGGCGGCGCCGGCGATGGCCAGTACCACCCCGAGTCGCCGGGTGCGCAGGGCGAGGAGCACCACCGGCGGGTAGAGAATGCCGTGGGCGAACCCCAGCTGGGTCAGGCTGTCGGTGACGAGGATCACCACCATCAAGAGCCACAGGAGAACGATGCCCAGGGTGCCGGCGAGGCGGGGACGGATGGCGGCGGTGCTGGAGGGCGCCATGTCAGTGGCGATCCCGGCCGAGGGCGAGGTGGATCTTGGCCATCAGTTCTCCCTGGCGATAGGGCTTGTTGAGGAGGGGGATACCGGGATCGAGCTGGCCCTGGCGGGCGATGGCGTTCTCGGTGTAGCCGGAGGTGAACAATACCCGAAGCCCGGGCCGCAGGGCGAGGGCCTGCTCCGCCAGCTGCGGGCCGTTGAGCCCCCCGGGCATGATCACGTCGGTGAACAGCAGGTCCACCCTGGCATCGCTGCGCAGCACCTCCAGGGCCGCCGGACCATTGTCCGCCACCAGCACCCGGTAGCCGCTGGCCAGCAACATCTGGCTGGCGAAGGCCCGCACCATCTCATCGTCCTCCACCAGCAGGATGCTGATCTCCGCCGGGTCCACCTGTGGTATGGCGCGGGGCTCGGCCTCCACCGCGACGGACCCGGGGCCGCCGGCACGGGGCAGGTAGATCTTCACCGTGGTGCCCACCCCCACCTCGGAGTAGACACTGACGTGGCCGCGGCTTTGCTTGACGAACCCGTACACCATGCTGAGGCCGAGGCCCGTCCCCTTGCCCTTTTCCTTGGTGGTGAAGAACGGATCGAAGATCCGCGCCAGGTTCTCCGCCGGGACCCCCACACCGGTATCGGATACCGCGATCATCACATAGGGCCCCGGGGCGAGATCCCCGTGGCGCGCGCAGTAGTCGGCATCGAGCACCCGATTGGCGGTTTCGAGGGTCAACAGGCCGCCCGCCGGCATGGCGTCGCGGGCATTGATGCAGAGGTTGAGCACGGCCCCTTCGAGCTGGCCGGGGTCGGCGATGGCCTTCCAGGTGTCGGGGGCGACCCGCAGGTCGATCTCGATATTCTCGTGGAGGGTGCGGCGCAACAGCCCACCCATATCCGCCAGCAGCTCACCCATGGCCACGTCGCTGGGCTCAAGGGCCTGACGCCGGGCCACCGCCAGCAGGCGCTGGGTGAGGTCGGCGCCCCGCTCCGAGGCGTTGCGGATCATCTCCGCCAGCTTGCCGAGGCGGCGGTCGTCCGCCAGCTCCTCCGCCAGCAATTCGGCATTGCCGAGGATCACCGTCAGCAGGTTGTTGAAATCGTGGGCAACCCCGCCGGTGAGCTGGCCGAGGGATTCGAGGCGCTGGGACTGGCGCAGCTGCTCCTCCAGGGCCAGCCGCTCGCTGATATCGGAGTGGATGCACAGCACCGAGCGGGGCTCGCCAGCGTCGTCCCGCACCAGGGTCCAGTGGGCCTCAACGGTGATGGCGCGGCCATCGTTGCGCTTCTGGTGCAGCTGGCCGCGCCATTCCCCTTGCGCCAGCACCCGGGCGTTGGCCGCCTCCAGCTCACGCCGGGCCTCGCCCTCGATGCCGGCGCCGTAGAGGTTGCCGAGCACCTCGTCGGCGCGCCAGCCGTGGAGGGCCTCGGCACCCTTGTTCCAGTAGCTGATACGGTAGTCGAGATCCCGCACCAGGATGGCGTCGCGGGCCTTGTCCAGCAGCGAGGCCTGCTCGCGGATATGGGTGTCGGCATCCATGCGCGCCAGCTCCGCCATCGCCCGGGCGGCGAAGATGCGCAACACCGACACCACGAAATCCCGGTTGCCGAGGGCCTGACAGTAGGCCACGAATATGACCCCGATCAGCTGCCCGGCGTTGTCCTCGAGACGCAACCCCACGTAGGCCTCGGCGTTCATCCGCGCCAGGGCCGGGTAATCGGGATACAGATCCCTCACCCGGGAGGGAATCACCCACTCCGGGTGATCCACCAGGTGCTCGCAGGGGGTGCCACCCAGGCGGTACTCGAGGGGGGGCAGGGGGTTGCCCCGGTAGATACCGGCGAGGGTCCGCAGCTCCCCCTCGCCCCCCGGGAGCAGGCGGGAAATGACACAGGCATCGGCGCCGAGGGTATCGGCGATACTGGCGGTGAGTTCCTGGAAAAACGCGGGCCCGGTGGCGGTGGATACGCTCGATGCCACCTTGAACACCGCGGCCTCAAGCTGCGCCCGCTCCTGGATCTCCCGCAGGTGCTCGATGCCGAAGGCCAGGTTGTCCGCCAATTCCTGGCAGAGGCTGATCTCCTCGGCGGGGAATTCCCCCGGGATGGCGGAATACAGCGCCAGCACCCCGAAGGTGCGCTCGCGGTTGCGCAGGGGCAGGCTGAGCAGGCTGCGCACCCCGAGGGTCGCCGCCCGGCTCACCCCGGCGGGAGACCCGGGCGCCTGGGCGAGGTCCTCGCACACCTGGGCCACCCCCTCGCGGATGGTGCGTCCGGACATGCCCTGGCCCTCGGGGCGGTTCTCGTCCCAGCTGAGGGGCATGTCCCGCAGGAATACCTGGCTGTCGTCGGCGGCGGAATGGATGGCCACCCGGATCGGCTTGTCGGGGCCGTCCTCGGCGTAGCCCACCCAGGCGGAGTGATAGCCGCCGGTACCGATGGCGATGGCGGTGATGTCCCGGAGCAGGGTCGCCTCGTCGCTGGCGCGCACCAGCACCCCGTTGCACTGGCTCAGCATCTGCTGGGCGCGGTGGACCCGGTGCAGGTCCCGCTCCGCCTGGCGCCGGGCGGACACATCGGTGGCCATCACCATCTCCGCCGGGCGGCCATCGAGGGCCATGGCGTGGGAGACGATCTCCACCTCGATCAGGGTGCCGTCCTTCTTGCGGTGGCGCCAGACACCGGCGTCGTCCACTCCGTCCTCCACCTCGGCGATATTGGCCAGCAGGCGGGGCACGTCTTCCGCCGGGCGGATATCGGCGATGGTCATCCCCAGGAATTCCTCGCGGCTGTAGCCGTAGTGCTCGATGGCGGCATCGTTGACGGCGAGAAAGGCCAGGGTCTCCAGATCGTAGACCCAGAGGGGCTGGGGATTGTTGTCGAACAGCAGGCGGTACTGCTGCTCCGAGGCCCGCAACCGGTCGGCGTTGTATTCCCTGAGGAGGATATTGGCGAGGGACGAGGCCATCAGTTCGAGGGTGCTGACATCCGCCTCCCCGAAGCGGTTGCGCTCCCGGGCCATCACCTTGATCACCCCCACCACCTGGTCGCCGATGACGATGGGGGCGGCGAGCAGGGAGCTGGCGTGGATGGACTCGAACACCTCCCGGCTCACCCGCTGGTCGCGGCCGGCGTCGAGGGAGAGCTGCACGGCACGGGTGCGGGCGGCCTTGCCGCAGAGGCTGAGGTCGAGGGACAGGCGCCGGCCCACCATGGCGGCGGCGATGCCGGAGGCGGCGCAGCAGGCAAATTCATCCCCCTTGAGGGAGAACATCGCAGCCCCGTCGCCGTCGAGCAGACGCTCGGCGATGGCCGGCACCCGGGCGAGCAGGTCGTCGACACCCTGCTCGACATGGATCAGTTGCCGCTCGAAATCGACGATGGCCGCCAGGTAGCGGGCGTTGCGCTCGGCCTGTTGCTCCGCCAACATGCGGGCGCTGGCGTCCATGTGCATCACCAGGGCGCCGGTGCCATCCGCCGTGACCAGCGGGCTCACCCGCATCGTAAACCAGCGGCGCTGGTTGGGCCCATGGTAGGGGTATTCCATTTCGAAATGCCCAAGCCGCCCCGCCAGCACGGCGCGGATGCCCTCCCCTGCCTCGGCCGCTTCCCGGCTGCCCTCGGCGCTGGCGCGGTCGCATTCCGCCAGGTAATCGGTCCCCCGACCGCAGCAGGAAAGCTGTCCGTCGTTGTGGTCGGCAAAGCGCCGCCACGCAGCGTTGACTTGGACGATCGCACCCCGGTGATCGAGCAGGGTCACGTGGGCGGGAAGTGCGTCCAGCACCGCCGCCGAGGGGCCTCCTAGGGCGGCGAGGATATCGGCCCGGAGGCCCCCGTCGAGCCCCGGGTCCGCCAGCTGGCGGCGCAGCCGCCCCTGGATGTCGGCGAGGTTGTCGAGCAGATGCCTGGCGTCGGGGCGGCCCTGGCTGTCGTTATCGTTCATGCCCATATCTCCGCAACACAGGCGATGGTGTGTTCCGGCCCCGTCGCAACGGCGAGGCCCCGGGGCAACACACAAGCCCTTGGTCGAACCTAGCAGAACGACCGGGATAATGCCAGCAGCCCCGGGGCGGGGGCGCGGCCGTCAAAGGATAGGAGACCGGAGGGCGCCGCAATCCGGGATAATCGGCGCCGACAATCCGACACAGGAGCGAACATGAAACTCGGCGTGGTGTTTCCCCAGAACGAAATCGGCAGCGACCCCGGCGCCATCGCCGCCTTTGCCCAGGCGGTGGAGGAGCTCGGCTTCGACCACCTGCTGGCCTACGACCATGTGGTGGGCGCCAGCAGCGCCCACTACGACCGCGAGCGCCTCAAGGGCCCCTACCGGGAGCAGCACATGTTCCACGAGCCCCTGGTGCTGTTCGGCTACCTGGCGGGCCTCACCCGGCGCCTCGAATTTGTCACCAGCGTGCTGGTGCTGCCCCAGCGCCAGACAGTGCTGGTGGCCAAGCAGGCGGCCCAGGTGGATGTGCTGAGCGGCGGGCGGCTGCGCCTCGGGGTCGGCACCGGCTGGAACGATGTGGAATACAGCGCCCTCGGCGTGCCCTTCGCCGGCCGCGGCAGGCGCCTCGACGAGCAGGTGCGCCTGCTGCGGGCCCTGTGGACGCAGTCGCTGGTGGATTTTGACGGCGAGTTCCACCGGGTGCCCCACGCGGGCCTGAACCCCCTCCCCGTGCGGCGCCCCATTCCCCTCTGGTTCGGCGGCACCAACAAGCAGGTGCTGCGCCGGGTGGCGGAAACCGGCGATGGCTGGATGCCCCTGTTCAAGCACCTCGAGCCCGGCATGTCCCGCACCCTCAGCACCGAGGAGGAGCCGGCCGAGCTGTTCGCGCGGATGCGGGAACTGGCCCGCGCCGCCGGGCGCGACCCCGACGCCATCGGCATCGAGTGCCGCATCAGCCATTTCCGCCAGACCCCGGACGACTGGCATCGCCAGGCCGCGCTGTTCCGCGCCGCGGGGGCCACCCACCTGTCCCTGGTGGCGATGAACGAGGGCTTTTCCAGTGTCGACGACCATATCCAGGGGTTGGTGGCGATGAAGGCCGCCGTCGCTGGCTGAGGGCTCTCGGCTACCGGCGCGCAAGGCGCAGGAAGATCGCCTCCGGGTCGCGGGCCTGGGGGCTGCCGCCGTGGCGCACGATGCCGCCGGGGTTGCACAGTTCGAGGCTGTGGTAGCGGGTCGCCAGACGCTTGAGCAAGAGGCGGCCGAGCAGCCGCACCAGGTGCATGCCGAGGCAGCTGTGGGGGCCCTTGGCGAATATCACGTGGGGTGGGATCGGGCGGCTCACATCAAAGCGCAGCGGTTCGCTGTACACCGTTGGATCGAAGCCGATGGCCCCCACCATCAGGTACACCGGCATGCCGTCCCGGACGTCCACCCCCCCGTAGTGGAAATCGCCCCGGGCGTAGCGGGGGCTGAACACACTGGGGGGATCGAAGCGGAGGATTTCCTCCAGGGCGTTGTCCACCAGCTCGGGGCGCGCCTTCAGCACCGCGAACTGGTCGGGGTGGCGGGCCAACATGTGGAGCACGGAGCCGAGCATGGAGGCGATGGGGGAAATGCCCGCGACGCACAGGGGCATCAGCTGGAGCAGCAGCTCCTCGCTGTCGAGGGCCGCGTCCGCTCGGTTCATGGCCACCAGGGTGGCGATGATCCTGTTGCCGGCGATGCCGCCGTGGGCGCCGGCGATGATGTTTTCGAGATAGCCCTGGGCCCTTTCCCAGGCGGCGTCGTAGCTGGCGGGATGGGACTCCCCGGGGCCGAGCTTGCCCAGGTCGCACATCTCCCGGGTGAGATCCTCGAAGAGGGAGAAGTCCTCCGCCGGCAGGCCGAGCAGATCGCCGAGCACCACGTCCACCGCCAGGGGATGGGCGAATGTCCCCATGGCCTCCCGGTCCCCGTAGAGACCGTCGAGGGCGTCGTCCAGGCGCCGGGCCAGATCGTCCCCCAGGGCGCGGATCGCCGCCGGGGACATGCTCGCCGCCAGGTTGCGCCGCAGCCGGGTGTGTTCCGGCGGGTCGACAAAGCTGATGATGGGCTTGCCCTTGAAATAGTCGATGCCCTCCTGGCCGGGGATCCGGGGCTTTGCGCTCGAGAACCGCTGGTAATCCACATAGCCGGTTTCCACATCCCGGAAGCGCCCCATGACCAGCGAGTCCACCCCAAACACCGGCTGCACGAAGGGGGGCGTCGTCGCCAGCCGGTGGAACGCCACCAGGGGAGCCTGTTTCAACGCCGGATCAAAGAGGTTGAGCACCCCTGTCTCCACTGTGCCGTCCTCCGCTGTCGATGATGGATGGTGACGCCCCGGGGCATGCCCCTCAGGCGTTGGCGAGCTCCGCCGCACTGTCCGGGGCGCGGTGCTCCCGGGCAAGGTAGCTGTACATCACCGGCACCACGAACAGGGTGCAGGCGGTGCCCACCAGCACCCCGGTGGCAATCACCAGGCCGATCTGAAAGCGGCTGATGGCCCCGGCCCCGGAGGCGAGCAGCAGCGGCACCACCCCGAGCACCATGGCGGCGGTGGTCATCAGGATCGGCCGCAGGCGCACCGCGGCCGCCTCGATGGCGGCCTCGGTGCGGGACAGCCCCCGGGCCTGCACCTTGTTGGCGAACTCGACGATGAGAATCCCGTGCTTGGTGATAAGCCCGATCAGGGTGATCAGCGCCACCTGGGTGTAGAGGTTCATGGTGGCGAAACCGAGCACCAGGAACACCAGGGCCCCGCACACCGACATGGGCACCGAGGTGAGGATCACCAGGGGATCGCGAAAACTCTCGAACTGGGCGGCGAGCACCAGGTAGATGGACAGGATGGCGAGGCCAAACACCAGGTACAGCGCGCCGCCCTCCTCCTTGAACTTGCGGGAATCCCCGTGGTAATCGGCGACGAAACCCTCCGGCAGCAATTCCGCCGCCTTGCGGTCGAGGAAGTCCACCGCCTCCCCCATGCTCACGTTGGGGGCCTGGAGGAACGACAGGGTGGCGGCGTTCTGCTGCTGGAACTGGTTGAGGAAGCTCGGCTTGGTCACCAGCTGGGTATCGATCAGCGTCCCCAGGGGCACCTGGCCCCCGGCGCCGGTGCGCACGTGGTAGTGATCGAGCCAGCTTTTGTCGGCGCGGGCGGCATCCTCCGCCTGGGGAATGATCTTGTAATTGCTGCCGTGGAGGCTGAAGCGGCCGATCTCGTTTTCCCCGAGAAGGGTGGTGAGGGCCGTGCCGATATCCGCCATGGATACCCCGAGCTGGGCGGCCTTGTCCCGGTCGATGCGGACTTCCAGCTCGGGCTTTTCGTAGCGCAGGTCGGTCATGCCCACCAGGAACAGACCGCTGGCGAGGGCCTCCGCCAGCAGTTGGTCGGCCTGCTCGGCGAGGAGCGGGTAGTCCTGGGTGGTCTTGATCACCAGCTGCACCGGCAGCCCGCCCATGGAGCCGGGCACCCGGTTGACGATGAAGGGCGTCAGCAACAGCCCCGGCACATCGGCGAGGGCCGCGGAGAACTCCGGGAATATCTCGTGGGCGCTGCGCTCCCGTTCGCTCCAGGGCACGATGCGCAGGGCGATCATCGACGAGCGGTCGTTGAACACGTTGAGGTAGCGGAACGAATAGCCGCCGTACTCCGGCACCGCGAACATGATGTCGTCGAGCACCGCCGATTCCTCCTCCATGTAATCCAGGGTGGCGGTGGCGGGCACGTGGAACATGGCGTTGATCCAGCCGATATCCTCGATGGGCACCAGCTCGGATTTGCTCAACAGCGCCAGGGGCGGGATCGCCGCGAGCATCACCACCAGCATCACCAGGATCACCGGGCGCTCCGTCATGGCGCGCTGCAACAACCCCTTGTAGCGCTGCTGGAGGCCGGCGAACCGGGCGTCGAGCCAGTGGGAAAAGCGGCTGGCGTTGTTGGCCCGGAGCAGCTTGGCGCTCATCATCGGCGACAGGGTGAGGGCGACGAACCCCGACAGGATCACCGCCCCGGTGAGGGTGAAGACGAACTCGCGGATGATCTCCCCGGACATGCCCTGGAGAAAGCCCATGGGCGCGTACACCGCCGCCAGGGTGAGGGTCATGGACACCACCGGCATGGCGATCTCCCGGGCGCCCTTCAGGGCGGCATCGAAGGGCTTCATGCCCTCGTCGATATGGCGGTGGATGTTCTCCACCACCACGATGGCGTCGTCCACCACCAGGCCGATGGCGAGCACCATGGACAGCAGGGTGAACAGGTTGATGGAGTAACCGAGGGCGTACATCACGAAGATGTTGCCGAACAGGGACAGAGGGATCGCCACCACCGGGATCATCACCGAGCGCACGTCGCCGAGGAACAGGAACACCACGATCAGGACGATGATGGAGGCCTCGAGGATGGTCTTGTTGACCTCGGTCATGGAGGATTCGATGGACTCGGCGGCATCGAAGCTCACCCCCACGAACACCCCGTCGGGGATCACCGCCGCGAGCTCGTCGAGCTTGGCCCGCACCTGGCGGGACATCTCCAGGGGGCTCACCCCCGGGGCGGCGCTGACCCCGAGGGACAGCCCCCGCTCCCCCTTGAAGAACACCGACGAGGAGGTGTCGGCGGCCCCCAGCTCGACCCGGGCCACGTCCTTGACCTGCACCCGGCCATTGCCGTCCTGGCGGATCACGATGTTCTCGAACTCCTCGACGCTGGCGAGCTCGGTGTCGGCCTTCACCTTGGTGAACACCCGCCCGCTCTCCACCTCCCCCGCCGGGGTCTGGAAACTGCCCCGGGTCACCGCCCGGTGAAATTCCTCCACCGAGATATCGAAGGCCGCCAGCTGCACCGGGTCGAGCCACAGGCGCATGGCGTACTCCCGTGCGCCGTAGGTGGCGACACCCCCCACCCCGGGCAGGGTGAGGATCTCCGGCTTGATGACCCTGTCCATGTAATCGGTGAGCTGCTGCAGGTCGTAGCTGTCGCTGAACGCCTGGAGGAACATGCCGGCGCCGATGCCGGCGGTGTCCTTGGTGATCTCGGGGTACTCCACCGCCTCGGGAAAGAGGTTCTTCACCGGGGCGATCACCGAGGTCATCTCCGCCATGGCCTCGTTGGCGTCGTAGCCGGGCTCCAGGTGCACGGTGATCACGGAGATGCCGTCGGCGCTCGAGGAGGTGAGGTAATCCACCCCCTCCACCGCTGCGAACACCTCCTGCAGGGGGGTGGTGACGTAGCTCAACACCTGGTCCGCCTCGGCCCCCGGGTAGAGGGTCGACACCGTGAGGGAGGTGTCCTCCACCTTCGGGTACTCCCGCTCCTCCAGCTGCCCAAAGGCGATGGCGCCGAGCAGCAGCAGGAACAGGTTGACGACGATGGCGAGGACGGGGCGGCGAATGAACAGATCGGTGAATGCCATGGCGCGGGCCCCGCTATGGGTTGCTGGGCGGGGCGTCCGCCCCATCGAGGGACGGCGCGGCGGCGTTCGGGGCGGGCTCTGCCGACGGGGGCTCTCCCGGCGCGGGATCGGCGCCTGTGGGAGCCGCGTCCATCACCGGCGGGAGCGGGAGCGGGGCATCGTGCTCGGGGCGGTTGACGATCTTCACCCGCACGCCGCTCTGCAGCTTGTTCTGGCCGTTGACCACCACCCGGGCGCCGGGGGCGAGCTCGCCGCGAAGCTGGACGAAACCGTCCCGCACCGCGCCGGTGGTGACCGGCCGGCGCTCCACCACCAGCGCCGGCTTGCCGTCCCCGCCCCTGCGCTCCACCACCTCGAAAACCGCCTGGCCGTAGAGGGAGTAGCTCACCGCCGACTCCGGCACCACCAGGGCCGGCTCTCCGGCGCCGAGCCCGAGGCGCACATCGGCGAACATGCCGGGCAGCAGTTTGCCCTCCCCATTGGGGGCCTCGGCGCGCACGGCTATGTTGCGGGTGGCGGTGTCCACCCGGGCGTCGATGGCGGTCACCCGGGCGCTGAACAGGGTATCGGGATAGGCCTTGATGGCGAAGGTCAGGGGCTGGCCGACCCGCACCTCGGGCAGGTGCTGCTCCGGCAGGCTGAAATCCACGAACAGGGGGTCGAGGGACTGCAGGGTCACCACCGGATCGCCCGCCGCCAGGTAGCTGCCCACCGACACCCGGCGCAGGCCCACCCGGCCGGCAAAGGGCGCCCGCACCTGCTTCTGGGCGATCACCGCCTCGGTCTGGTCCACCAGGGCGAGCACCTCGTCCAGCTCCGCCTTGCTGCGGTCGAACTGGTCGGCGGAGATCAGCTTGCGGGACAGCATCTTGCTGTCCCGCTCGAAATTGAGCCGCGCCAGGTTCAGGCGCGCCTGATAGCTGCGCAGGTTGGCCGCCTCGACCTGGTCGTCCAGCTCGATCAGCAGCTCGCCCTGCGCCACCCGGTCGCCGGAATCGAAATGGATGGCGGTGATGACCCCGTCCGCCTCGCTGCTGACGGCGATCTCGTCGATGGCGACGGTGGAACCCGTGGCCCTCAAGTCCCGCTCCCAGGTCTCGTCGCGGACGGTGACGGCGGAAACCGCCACCGGCGGCGGCTGGTAGCTGGCGAGATAGTCGGCGGTGAGTTTGCGCTCCAGCCACTTGTAGCCAAAGATGCCGCCGAACACCAGGGTCAGCGCGGCCAGCATCAGGGCCATCCGTTTTGTCATTATTCTGCCTCCAAAGCCTGTGGCGGCACGATCGCGCCCCGCATGGTGGCGGGATCATACCCCAGCCCTTCCGACCCGGGGAATAGCCCCGGCGGCATTTATAAGACAGTTGCTTTACTTCGCGGCAAGGGTCGAACCCCGGGCGACAAAATCCACTATAGTGAAACGGCCCGAGGCCAACCCGCCGCCGATAACGCCAGGAGACCCGCCATGTTCGACGCCCGCGCCATCCCCCTCATCGCCGCCATCCTCGCCGCTCCCTTCGCCGCGGGGGGCGAACCCCTGCGCTACCAGTACGACGGCGCCGACTACCAGGGCTACTACGCAAGCCCCGGCCCCGGCGCGCCCCTGGTGCTGGTGCTCCACGACTGGGATGGCCTCACCGACTACGAGAAGCGCCGCGCCGACATGCTGGCGGAACTGGGCTACGCCGCCCTCGCCGCGGACATGTTCGGCGCCGATGTACGGCCCACCACCAGCGATGAAAAGATGCGCCACACCGGCGCCCTGATGGCGGACCGGGCCAGGATGCGGGGCCTGATGCTGGCGGCCCTCGACGCGGCGCAAAAGGCCGGGGCGGACCGCTCCCGGGCGGTGGCCGCCGGCTACTGCCTCGGCGGCGGCGCGGCCCTGGAACTGGCCCGCTCCGGCGCCGATCTGGCGGGCTTCGTCAGCTTCCACGGCACCCTCGCGACCCCGGAGGGCCAGGACTACGGCGACACCCGGGGCGAGATTCTGGTGCTCCACGGCAGCGCCGACGAGCCGGTGCCCATGGCGGACTTCGCCGCCCTCGCCGAAACCCTGGAAAAGGCCGGCGTGCCCCACGAGATGATCAGCTACGGCGGCGCGCCCCACGCCTTCACCGTATTCGGCATCGACAACTACCGGGAGGACGCCGACCGCAAATCCTGGCAGCGCTTCACCGCCTTTCTCGCCGAAAAACTCGGCACGGATTGAGGGCCCCCGTCTTGCCCGCCGCCCTGGCGAGAGCGGGGCCGGCGATCCGGGGGCGGGCTCCGGGCGTGAAACGCGCCCCCTGAACCGGTACACTGCACGCCCTGACCCACCACCCGACACGCCATGGATACCCTCACCATCACCCGTCCCGACGACTGGCACCTCCACCTGCGGGACGGCGACGCCCTCGCCACCACCGTGCCCGCCGCCGCCCGCCATTTCGCCCGCGGCATCGTCATGCCCAACCTGACACCTCCGGTCACCACCACCGCCGAGGCCGCCGCCTACCGGGAGCGCATTCTCGCCGCCCGCCCCGCCGGCAACCCCTGGCAACCCCTGATGGTGCTCTACCTCACCGACAACACCCGCCCCGAGGAGATCGAGCGGGCGAGGGACAGCGGTATCGTTTACGCCGCCAAGGTCTACCCCGCCGGCGCCACCACCAATTCCGACGCCGGGGTCACCGACCTCAACCGCATCGACGCGGTGCTCGAGACCCTGGAAAAGGTCGGCCTGCCGCTGCTGCTCCACGGCGAGGTCACCGACGATGCCGTGGATGTCTTCGACCGGGAGGCGGTGTTCATCGACCGCTACCTGACCCGTATCGTCGAGGATTTCCCCGCCCTCAGGGTGGTGCTGGAGCACATCACCACCCGGGAGGGGGCCCAGTTCGTGGCCGCCGCCCGGGACGGCGTGGCCGCCACCATCACCCCCCAGCACCTGCTGTTCAACCGCAACCACATGCTGGTGGGGGGCATCCGCCCCCACTTCTACTGCCTGCCGATCCTAAAGCGCAACGTCCACCAGGAGGCGCTGATCGCCGCCGCCCTCAGTGGCAGCCCGCGCTTCTTCCTCGGCACCGACTCCGCCCCCCACGCCCGCCACCGCAAGGAATCCGCCTGCGGCTGTGCCGGCTGCTACAGCCACCACGCCGCGGTGGAACTGTACACCGAGTTCTTCCATCGCCACGGCGCCCTGGATCGCCTCGAGGCCTTTGCCAGCTTCCACGGCCCCGACTTCTACGGCCTGCCCCGCAACGGCGACACCCTCACCCTGGCGCGGGAGCCCTGGACCCTGCCCCACACCGTTCCCCTCGGCGGCGATACCATGGTGCCGCTGATGGCGGGCGAGACCCTCAACTGGCGGGTGGTGGAATGAGCGAGTTGAGTTTTGGCGAAGGGCTCGACACCCTCACCACCCTCGGCAACCGCTTTCGCGGCTTTTTGCCGGTGGTGGTGGATGTGGAGACCGGCGGCTTCAACGCCCGGGAACACGCCCTGCTGGAGATCGCCGCCGTGACCCTCGACATGACCGAGGACGGTCAACTGGTGCGCCGCGAAACCATCGCCGCCGCAGTGATCCCCCACCCCGACCTGGCCATCGAGCAGGCCGCCCTCGACTTCACCGGCATCAACCCCGCCGACCCCAACCGCCAGGCCCTGCCGGAGAAGGAAGCCCTCAACCATATCTTCCACAAGGTGCGGGAATGCGTGCGGGAAAACGACTGCACCCGCGCGGTGATCGTCGCCCACAACGCCCACTTCGACCTCGGCTTCGTCAACGCCGCCAGCGAGCGGGCCGGCATCAAGCGCAACCCCTTCCACCCCTTCTCCTGCTTCGACACCGCCACCCTCGCCGGCCTCGCCTTCGGCCAGACGGTACTGGCCCGGGCCTGCGCCGCCGCCGGGATCCCCTTCAGCAACCGCGAAGCCCACAGCGCCGCCTACGACGCCGAGAAAACCGCCGAGCTGTTCTGCCAGATCGTCAACCGCTGGAAGGACCTGGGCGGCTGGCGCTGAGCGCGAGCCCCCACGGGGGATAACGCTGCGCCTCCTCCGCCCTACACCCGTAGGGCCGAAAAGCGCAGCGTCATCGGCCACACAACCTGTCACGGCGCGGGATTCACGGCGGATGACGGCTGCGCCTCCTACGCCCGTAGGGCCGAAGCCCCCTCCGGGGACATGGAGCGCAGCGTCATCGGCCGCACAGCCGCCATGGGGCCCGCTCCGCTTGCCCACGACCCTCGCCGCGGTCAGAATGCGCCCCCACCATCCCCGGCGGGTTGTTCCGCCCCAAGGCCCGCCATGCACATCGCCGGAAATCTCTACGCCGATCTATCCGCCTTCTACGACCAATTCTGCGCCGAGGTGGACTACGCCGAGCAGTGCGATTTCGCGGCGCGGGCCTTTGCCTGCTTTGCCAGCTCCGGGGGCAGGGATTACCTCGACCTCGCCTGCGGTACCGGCCAGCATCTGCGGGACATGGCGGCCCGCGGCTTTGCCCCCCATGGCCTCGACAACAGCGCCGAGATGCTGGCCCTGGCGGCGGCCCGCTGCCCCTCGGCAACGCTCCTGTTGTGCGACCTCGCGGCGTTCGAGCAGGTGGCCGCCTTCGACCTGATCAGCTGCTTTCTCTATTCGATCCACTACAGCCACCCCACCGCCGCCCTGGCGGAAACCCTGCGACGCGCCCATCGCGCCCTGAAGCCCGGCGGAGTGCTGATTTTCAACGCCGTGGATTGCCGCGGCATCCGCAACGACAGCGGGGTGATCACCCGGGTCGCGACCACGGCGGGGGAATTGCGCTTTCAGTCCCGCTGGCACTACCGGGGGGAAGGGGACGTGCTCGACCTGAACCTGGCGATCAGCCAGGAATCCCCCGAGGGGGCACGGTACTGGCGCGACCACCACACCATGACCGCCATCACCTTTCCACACCTGCTGGCCATGCTGGCGGATACCGGCTTCCTCGCCACCCTGCTGGAGCACGATTACCGGGTGATGGCCCCCTGGGCGGGAGAGAGCTTCAACGCCATCGTCGTGGCCACCAAGCCCTGTGGGTTCCCGGCCGATGACACTGCGCTCGATGTCCCCGGAGGGGGCTTCGGCCCTACGGGATCGGTGTAGGGCGGAATCCCCCTCCGGGGGACACGAAGGCGAAGCCGTCATCCGCCGTGGATGTCTCGCCTTGGGCTGTTGCTTGGCCGATGACGCTACGCTTTTCGGCCCTACGGGATCGGTGTAGGGCGGAATAGGCGCAGCCGTCATCCGCCGTGGGTGCGTCGCCTTGGCAGGTTGTGCGGCCGATAACGCTGCGCTCCATGTCCCCGGAGGGGGCTTCGGCCCTACGGGATCGGTGTCGGGCTTCCGGTGGAGACTACCTAGAAGCTGGAGCCAGGCTGGCCCAGGAACGCGATTTCCTCCGCCGTGGATTGCCGCCCGAGGATGGCGTTGCGGTGGGGGTAGCGGCCAAAGCGGGCGATGATGTCCCGGTGGCGAATCTCGAAATCGAGGTTGTCCGGGATGCCGTTGGCGCGGAACAACTCGACGGCGATGTCGTGAATGGCGAGGGACTCGCTGTGCATGTACGGCATGTAGAGAAACACCCGCTGCCCGGGCGTCAGGGCCCGGTCGGCCCCCGCCGCCACCGCTTCCTGGGCAAGGGCGAGGGCCTGGGGATCGGCGGCAAAGGCGCCGGGGGTATCCCGGTGGATATTGCGGGAGAACTGATCGAGGACGATGATCTCCGCCAGCCGGCCCTCGGGGATCGCCCGCCAGCGGTGCAGCTCGCATTGGCAGGCACGGCGGTGCAGGGCACCGAAGCGCGCGGCGATCAGCCCGTCGAAGGCGGCGTCCTTCTTCCACCACTGGGCGGGGCTGGTCTCCTCGAACCAGAAGTGGAGGATCTCGCGGTAATCGCTGGATTCGGTCATGGCATTCAACGCCTCCACAGGGATAACAGCATACCGAGCGCCAGGCTGACGATCAGCATGGCGGTGATGGGGACGAAAAGCCTGCCCCGTTCGCTCTCGATGCGGATGTCACCGGGGGGCCGGCCAAACCAGCCGAACTGGGTCGGAAACAGCTCCAGCAGCGCGCCGGCGATCACCAGCGCCGCGCCGACGGCAATGAGCCACGTCGCCATGCTCGGGCCTCCCGTTGTCCGGGCGATGAAAAGGGGTGCCCTTATCCTGCCGCCCCGGGAAGCCCCCGGCAAGGGGCTATAATCGCCGCCCACCCAAGGGATCCGCCAACCCATGCCCGCTCCCGCCCTGATCAGCGCCATCCCCCTCGGCGCCCGCTACATGCTGGGCAGCGCCCTGGCCTTCGCGCTGATGGGTATGTGCGTCAAGTTCGCCGGCGGGCACGGCATACCGGTGCTGGAGATCATCGCCGCCCGCGCCGTCGTCTCCCTGGTGCTGAGTTACGGGGACGTGCGGCGCCGCAATATCCCGCTGTTCGGCACCCACCGGCTGTTGCTGTTTTCCCGGGGGTTGGTGGGCTTCGTCTCCCTGACCGGGGTGTACTACGCCCTGGTGCACCTGCCCATTGCCGAAGCGTCTGTGCTCCAGTATCTGCACCCCATGTTCACCGCCCTGATCGCCCTGCTGTGGCTCAAGGAGCGCCCCAGCGCCGCCACCCTGGCCTGTATCGCCCTGAGCTTCGCGGGCCTGGTGATCATGGTGCGCCCCGCTGTCCTGTTTGGCGGCGCGGCGGCGAACTACGACAGCCTCGCCGTGGGCATCGCCATCGCCGGGGCCTTCGGCAGCGGGCTCGCCTATACCATCGTGCGGCGCCTGAGCGCGGTGGAGGACCCGTCCGTCATCGTGTTCTATTTCCCGTTGGTGACCCTGCCCGCCGCCCTGGTGCTGCTGGGGGACGACTTCGTCATGCCCAGCGGCTGGGCCTGGCTCAGCCTGTTGCTGGTGGGGGTTTTCACTCACCTCGGGCAGGTGACCCTGACCCTCGCCATGCGGGAGGACACCGCCGCCCGCGCCAGCAGTTTTTCCTACTCCCAGGTGATTTTCGCCGCGGTGATCGGCACGGTGATCTTCGGCGAGGTGCCGGGCCCCTGGACCCTCGCCGGCGGGGCGCTGATTCTGTGCGGGGCCCTGGTGAACATTCTGTGGCGCCGCCCGTAGGGCCGAAGCCCTCTCCGGGGACATGGAGCGCAGCATCATCGGCCGCGCAACCTGCCACGGGGCGACATCCTCGGCGGATGACGGCTTCGCCTATTCCGCCCTACACCGATCCCGTAGGGCCGAAGCCCTCTCCGGTAACATGGAGCGCAGCGTGATCGGCCGCGCAACCTGCCACGGGGCGACATCCTCGGCGGATGACGGCTGCGCCTATTCCGCCCTACACCGATCCCGTAGGGCCGAAGCCCTCTCCGGGGAGATGGAGCGCAGCGTCATCGGCCGCGCACCCTGCCACGGGGAGACATCCTCGGCGGATGACGGCTTCGCCTATTCCGCCCTACACCGATCCCGTAGGGCCGAAGCCCTCTCCGGGGACATGGAGCGCAGCATCATCGGCCGCGCAACCTGCCACGGGGCGACATCCTCGGCGGATGACGGCTTCGCCTATTCCGCCCTACACCGATCCCGTAGGGCCGAAGCCCCCTCCGGGGACATGGAGCGCAGCGTCATCGGCCGCACAACCTGCCACGGGGAGACATCCTCGGCGGATGACGGCTGCGCCTATTCCGCCCTACACCGATCCCGTAGGGCCGAAGAGCGAAGCGTCATCGGCCGCAACCCAGCCAACAGGGCCGCGCCCCTGGATTACTCGGCCCTGAGGGCGTCGATGGGGCTCATGCGGGTGGCGTTCATGGCCGGGCGCAGGCCGGCGGCGAGGCCGATCACCATCGACAGGATCAAGGCCCCGGCGACGATGCCGGGTTCGATGGCGATGGGCAGGGCCGGCACGAACAGCGCGGCGATGATGAGAAATACCACAATGGCGGCAATCCCCGACAGCCCGCCGGCGAGGCCGAGGAAAATCGCCTCCCCGAGAAACAGGTTGCGCACCTGGTTGCGGGTCCCCCCCAGGGCCCGCAGGAGGCCCACCTCGCTGACCCGCTCGGTGACGGTGATCATCAGGATGGTGGTGATGCCCACCGCCCCCACCAGCAGGGAAATGGCGCCGAGGCCAGCCCCGGCGAACTTGAGGATGCGCAGGATATTGTCCATGGTCTCCAGCATCTGGTCCTGGGTGACGATGGTGAAATCCTCGAAGCCGTGACGGCGGATGAGCAGCTCCTTCACCTGGGCGGCGATGGCCTCGGAAGTCGCCGAGGGGCTGTAGAACAGGTCGATTTCCATGAGGCTTTCGCGGTTGAACATCTGCAGGGCCTTCACCGCCGGGATGTAGATGATGTCGTCGAGGTCGGTGCCGAGAAAGTCCCCCTTGGGCTCCATCACCCCCACCACCCGAAAGCGCATGCCGCCGATATGGACGAATTCCCCGAGGGGATTGGCGTCGCCGAACAGCTCTTCCTTGAGCTCGCTGCCCAGTACCGCAAAGGCCCGGGCGCGGCTGAAATCCTCCACCGGCAGGAACACGCCGCTCGCCACCCGGATACCCCAGGCCTTGTCCGCCCGGGGGCCGACGCCGGCGATGTTGCTGTAACGGCTGCGCCCGCCGCCCTTCACCTGGGCGTTGCCCATCACCATGGGCACCACCTCCTCGACCCCGGGCAGCTGGGCGAGGCTCTGGGCGTCCGCCAGGGTCAGGGGCCTGGTGGTGTTGAGAATCCCGCCCATGCCGAAGGTCTCCGTCTTGCCCGGGGTCACGGCGACGATATGGCTGCCGAACTGGGTGAATTCCTTGAGCACGAAGAGCCGCAACCCCTCCCCCAGGGAGCTGAGCAACACCATGGCGGCGACGCCGATGGCAAAGCCGACGATGGTGAGCAGCGAGCGCACCCGCTGCTCCCAGAGGGCCCGCACCACCCAGTGCACCCCGTCCACCGCCTTCACGAAATGCCCCTCATCGCACCACACCCCGCATGGCCTGCACCGGGTCGAGGGCGGCGGCGCGCTTGGCGGGCAGCCAGGAGAACACCAGCCCCGCGGCCAGGGCCGTCACCGCCGCCGCCGGCACCGCCCACCAGGGGGGCATCAGGGGAAATCCCGGGAACAGGCCGCGAAAGACGAACACCACCCCGTAGGCAAAGATCACCCCGAGCACGATCCCCAGGCACACCAACAACAGGGATTCGCCGAGAAACAGCTGGCGCACCTGGATACGGCTGGCGCCGATGGCCTTCATCAGGCCGATCTCGGCGCGCCGCTGGCTGACGGAAATCAGGCTGATGTTCATGATGAGGATACCCGCCACCAGCAGGCTGATGGCACCGATGGCGCCGATGGCGAGGGTCAGGGCGGTGAGGATATTGTTGAATGACTTGAGCATGGAATCCTGGGTGACGATGGTGACGTCGTCCTCCCCCTCGTGGCGCTCGCGGATCACCCGGTAGATGCGTTCCTTGGCCAGTTCCTCGTCGGCCCCCTCGCGGAGTTCGAGAATCACCCGGAACAGCCCCGGGGAATTGAACAGCTGTTCGGCGGTTTTGACCGGGATCAGCGCCAGGTCCCCCATGTCCATGCCGAAGGATTCGCCGCTGTCGGCGAGCACCCCCACCACCCGCATGCGGCGGTCGCCGATGCGCACCCACTCCCCCACGGCGCGGTCGTTGCCGAACAGCTCGCCCTTGAGCTTCGCCCCCAGCACGCAGATGGCAAGGGCCTCCTCGCCGGCCCGCTCAGGGAAGATGCTGCCCTGGCTGACCCCCAGCTGGCGCACCGCGAAAAACCCCCGGGTGGTGCCCATGGTGAGCACCTCCCGGGCCCGGGCACCGCGGGAAAGCGTCGTGGTACCGGCGATGATGGGGGCGAAATCCCTTATCGAGGGTATCCGCGCCAGGGCCTCGGCATCGGCGAGGGTGAGGTCCCGGGGGGAGTTGCCAAACAGCGGCGGCGCGCCGCCGGTGGTCTCGTTGCGCCCGGGGAAAACCACGATAAGGCGATTGCCGAGGCTGGAAAACTCCTGGTCGATATAGCGCCGCGCCCCCTCCCCCACACTGGTGAGCATCACCACCGCCGCAACGCCGATGGCCACCGCCAGCAACAGCAGAAAGGTGCGCAGCACATTGCCGCTGAAAACCTGCCAGTTGAAGCGCAGCTGGTCAGCCAGGCGCACCGCGAGCGTCCTCGACGACAGTGCCGTCCACCATGCGGATGCGGCGCCCGGCGCGCTGCCCCAGGTTGCCGTCGTGGGTCACCACCACCAGGGTGATGCCCTCGCGGTTGAGGTCCTCCAGAACGTTGACGATATCCCGCCCGGAGGCCTGATCCAGGTTGCCGGTGGGCTCATCCGCCAGCAGGATGCGGGGTTTCATGACAATGGCCCGGGCGATGGCAACCCGCTGCAACTGGCCACCGGACAGCTGCCCGGGGCGGTGGTGCTGGCGGTCCAACAGGCCCACCAGGTCGAGCACCCCCTCCACCGCCTCGCGGCGCACCTTCGGCGCCAACCCCGCAAGAACCATGGGCAGCTCCACGTTCTCGAAGGCGGAGAGCCGGCCGATGAGATGAAAGGCCTGGAAGATAAAGCCGATATTGTCCCGGCGCAGGGCCGCCCGCGCCTCCTCGGGAAGCTGCTCGGTGGCGACGCCGTTGAGCCGGTAGCTGCCGGCATCGGGGCGGTCGAGCAACCCCAGCATGTTGAGCAGCGTCGACTTGCCGGAGCCGGACGGCCCCATCACCGAGATGTACTCGCCGGGGCTGATATCCAGGTCGAGGCCGGCGAGGGCGCGCAGGGGCTGCCCCCCCATCAGGTAGGTTTTCTCAAGGCCCCTGAGGGCGATCATGGCGTCAGCCATCGCCGGCCGGCGCCCCGTCGCCGATGTCGGCACGGGCGCCCTCCACCACCCCGGCGCTGCCCACGTTGGCCACCACCTGCTCCCCGGGGGCGAGGCCCGCCGTCACCTCGGTGTGGCGCCAGTTGGCAAGGCCGGTGGTGATCTCGCGTTTTTCGAGGCGGCCGTCGCTGCCCACCACCAGCACGAAGCGGCCGTCGAGGATCACCTCGGAGGGAATCCGCAGGGCGTTATCGCCCCGGTCGAGGATGATCTCCATGTCGGCGCTGTAACCGGTGAGCAACTGGATATCGTCCGGCAGATCGTCGATCTCCGCTTCCACTTCCACGGTGCGGGCCTGCTTCTCGTAGTCCACCACGTAGGGGGCGATGCGGGTCACCCGGGCGGGAAAACTGCGGTCGCGGAAGGCATCGAGGCTCACCCGCACCGGCATCCCCACGGCAACCTCGGAGGCGTCCACCTCGTCGATGGGTGCGGAGACGTAGTGGCAATCGTCGGTGATCAGGTCGATGGCGGGAGGCGTCGGGATGCCGGGGGGCGAGGGGGTGACGTATTCACCGAGTTCGCCGGTGACATCGGCGACGATACCGGCGAAGGGGGCCTTCAGCTCCGTCTGGGCGAGCAGCGCCTCTGCGGTGTTGACCGCCGCCTCGGCCTGCATTTGCCGGGCCTTGCCCGCCTCGCAGCCGGCGGCACTGGCATCGGCCCTGGCCCTGGCGAGGTCGGCGGACTCCTGGGCCACCAGCTTGCGCTCGGCGAGGCCGGCGATGCGGCGGGCTTCCCGCTGGTCGGAGCGGCTGGCGATGCAAAGGCTCTCGCTCTCCCGGGTAGCGGATACCAGCGCCGCCTTCGCCTCCCCGAGGCGCGCGGCGCGGTCGTGGTTCCACAGGGCCATCATCAGCTGACCCTCCTCAACGTGGTCCCCCTCGGTCACCAGCAGGCGCTCGATCTGGCCGCCGATGGGCATCGACAGCTTGGCCCGCTGGCAGGCCTCCACGGTCCCGGCGCGGGTATTGGCGACGGTGCGCTCCACCGCGCCCCGCTCCACCGCCAACAGGGTGACCGCCACCCGCTCCGGGCGCGACACCCAGTACCCGATGCCCGCCAACACCAGCACCGCCACCACTCCGATCCGCCATGCTCTCATCGTCGTCCCTTGTCACCGATTCGTCTGACCGCGGGGCTAGTGTACTGCGCGGCTGTGGGTCGCGACAGCTCGCCTACGGTGCCCGCGGGATGCAGGTATCAACCCCGCTTCCACCCCAGCTTTTTCTCGATGGCGCCGATGATCATGGCGGCAATGTCGATGCCGGTGGCGGACTCGATCCCCTCGAGGCCGGGGGAGGAATTCACCTCCAGCAACAGCGGCCCCTTGGAGGAGCGGATCAGGTCGATGCCGGCGACCCGCAGGTCCATGGCCTTGGCGGCCTTGACGGCGATGCGCCGCTCCTGGGCGGTGACCTTCACCAGGGAGGCGCGGCCGCCCTGGTGGAGGTTGGCGCGAAATTCCCCCGGGGCCGCCTCCCGCTCGATGGCGGCCACCACCCGGCCGTCGATGACGAAGCAGCGGATATCCTTGCCCTTGGCCTCCTTGACGAACTCCTGCACCAGGATATTGGCGTTGAGGCTCTTGAAGGCGTTGATCACGCTCTCCGCCGCCTTGTTGGTCTCCGCCAGCACCACGCCGCGGCCCTGGGTGCCCTCCAGCAGCTTCACGATCAGGGGCGCGCCGCCCACCATGCTGATCAGGTCCTGGGTATCCAGGGGCGAGTTGGCAAAGCCGGTGATGGGGATGTTGAGGCCGCAATCCAGCAGCGCCTGGAGGGAGAAGAGCTTGTCCCGGGAGCGGGCGATGGAGGCGTCGTCGTTGAGGCAGTACACCCCCATGGTGTTGAACTGGCGCAACAGGGAGCAGCCGTAGTGGGTCATGCTGGGGCGGATGCGGGGGATCACCGCGTCGAGGTCGCTGATCACGGTGCCGCCCCGGTAGTGGACCTCCGGGCGCTCGGCGTCGAGCTTCATGTAGCAGTGGCGAATATTGAGGAACATCATGTCGTGGCCCCGCTCCCGGCCCGCTTCCATGATGCGCTCGTTGCTGTACAGCTCCGGGTTGTTGGCGAGCACGGCGATCTTGAGGCCGCCCTGGATGAACTCCGCCTTGTCGTAGTGCTCCCGCAGGGTGGCGCCCGTGACCTCGCCGAGGCGAAAGCTCACGTCCGGGTCCACCAGCAGGCGCCCGCTCATGGCCTCGCGACCGAGCAGCATACGGTAGCCCATGGAATCCCGGTTGGTGAGGGTGACCTCCACCTCCCAGCTGTCCTGGCCAAGGGTCAGGGGCGTGCGGATCACGTAGCGTTTTTCCGTTTCGCCGGTGGAACTGCGCACGCTGCGGCGATCCACCACCGGCGCCTCGCAGCGCACCAGCACCTTGCGATTCTTCTGCAACGGGTGGACCTCGAAGGTCACCCACAGCTCGCCATCCCGGGTGAAGGGCTTGATATTGAAGGCGTGGAGGGAGGACGTCTTGGCCCCCGAGTCCACCCGCGCCTTGATGGCGGGAATGCCGAGGGCGGTCAAGCGGCACCATTCCTGGTTGCCGACGATCACCTTGTTGTTGGAGGGGGGAGCCATGGGTGGGCCTTAAGAGCCGGAGAGGGGGCGGGATTATCGGGGGCTGACTGGGGGGCTGGCAATGTTGGGGTTGAGTTTCACGTAACACGTAAAACGTTACACGTAAAAGACCGGGGAGTTCCTGGCCGCGATCCCTCCGCGCCGCTACGCCTCTTCAATGCGCGGTTGTCCCACTCCGCACCCATGTGTTACGTGCTACGTGAAACTCACTCCTCACCCGGCTCATTCTTGGGAAAGTCATAGTGGCTCAGCTTGCCGCAGCCGGCCCGCATCTCGCCCCACTGATCGATGTCGAGGTGCAGCAGGGCAATGCCGCAGGTGGGGATGTTGGCGATGTGCTCCAGGGCCAGAAAATTCACCAGGTCGGTGATCGCCGGGTTGTGGCCCACCACCGCCACGGATTGCCAGCGGTCGTCGATCTTGCGCAGGGTGAGCATCACGTCGTCGTAGTCGAAGCTGTAGAGATCGGCCAGCACCTCGGCGGCGTCGCGGCCGAAACCGCTGGCCTCGGTCATCAGTTCGAGGGTTTCGATGGCCCGCCGGGCGGGGCTGGTGAACACCCGCTCGACGCCGTGATCGAGGCTGGCGAGGCGCCCGGCCATGTCGCCGGCGTTGCGGATCCCGCGCTTTTTCAGGGGCCGTTGCAGGTCGGTAAGGGAGGGATCCTTCCACGACGATTTGGCATGGCGAATCAACAGCAGGGTTTTCATCCACGTCTCCGGTGAACACTGGGGGCTATTTTGCTATGCTTGCCCGCCCATGAAACAGGGGGTTGATGACAGGCCTGTGACCGGCCCTTTGGCGTCAACCGACAGCGCCACCATCACCCAGCGCCACCAGACAGGGCACCCCATTCCATGACCGGTTCCGCCATCATCCTCTACGGCATCAAGAATTGCGACACCGTGCGCAAGGCCCGCCGCTGGCTCGACAGCCGGGGCATCGCCTATGAGTACCACGATTTCCGCGAGCAGGGGCTCGATCTCGCCACCGTCAGCGGCTGGCTGGAGCGCCTGCCGAGCGACCAGCTGCTCAACCGCCGCGGCACCACCTGGCGGCAGCTCGACGACGAGACCCGCAACCAGTTGAGCGAGGCCCGCATCCCCGACCTGCTGGTGGCCAACCCCACCCTGATCAAGCGCCCGGTGCTGGACACCGGCGCCCACCTGACCTGCGGTTTTGACGACAAGACCTGGCAGCAACTATTCAACTGAGAGGAGAATCCCATGGCCAGCGCGCACAGCCTCGGACTTGGCATCGGCACCCGCAACGAACTGGGCCAGTGGCTTGAAGTGTTCTACCCCGCCCCACTGCTCGCCCCCGGCGAGGCCATTACCCGGGTGGTGACCGACGTCCTCGGCTTTGCCGGCGGCAATGTCCACTACGAACTGAGCGACGAGGCGCTGCGCTACCTGGCGGAGGGCTTTGCCACCATCGGCGAGGACGCCCTGGCGCAACTGGCCCGGAGCCTCGCCGCCAGCGCCCGCCATCCGGTGCTGACGGTGATCGCCGAGGACGCCAAGCCCCAGACGGTGCCGGAGGTGTACCTGAAACTGCACCTGCTGTCCCACCGCCTGGTGAAACCCCACGGCCTGGTGCTGGACGGCATGTTCGGCGTGCTTCCCAACGTCGCCTGGACCAGCGAGGGCGCCGTCGACCTGCGGGAACTGCCCGCCCGCCAGCTGGCGGCCCGTGTCGCCGGGCGCGCCCTGTCCGTGGACTGCGTCGACAAGTTCCCCAAGATGACCGACTACGTGGTGCCCGCCGGGGTGCGCATCGCCGACACCGCCCGGGTGCGCCTCGGCGCCTACCTGGGGGAAGGCACCACCATCATGCACGAGGGCTTCGTCAACTTTAACGCCGGCACCGACGGCCCCAACATGGTGGAGGGCCGCATCTCCGCCGGCGTGTTCGTGGGCAGCGGCTCCGACCTCGGCGGCGGCTGTTCCACCATGGGCACCCTCTCCGGGGGCGGCAATATCATCATCTCGGTGGGCAAGGAATGCCTGATCGGCGCCAACGCCGGCATCGGCATCCCCCTCGGGGACCGCTGCACCGTGGAGGCGGGCCTCTACGTCACCGCCGGCACCAAGGTGCTGATCCTCGACGACAAACGCCTGCCGGTGGGGGAGATCGCCGCCCGGGAACTGGCGGGCAAGTCCGACCTGCTGTTCCGCCGCAATTCCATCACCGGCGCGGTGGAGTGCCTGACCAACCGCTCGGCGGTTGCGCTGAATGAGGCGTTGCATGCAAATAACTGAATTTTCGTCTGACGCTGGACGTCTGACGTCTGACGCTTTTGGGGTGCCATTTCTTGAACAACTGTCTCCGGCCTTCCACCGGGGTACAGCTGGTTTTGAGGAAGTTGGTCTTACGGCGCTTTTGCGTCAGACGTCAGGCGTCAGACGTCAGACCCCTCGCTGCGGAGGCGAGCAATGACATCCCCCACCCTCTCCCTGGCCATGGAGCTGATCCGGCGCCGTTCGGTGACGCCGGAGGACGCCGGCTGCCAGGAGATCATGATCGCCCGCCTCAAGGCCCTCGGCTTTACCGTGACCGAGCTGCCCTTTGGCGATGTCCACAACTTCTGGGCGGTGCGGGGCCAGGGCGGTCCCATCCTGTGCTTCGCCGGCCACACCGATGTGGTGCCGAGCGGCGACCCGGCGAGCTGGGCGACGCCCCCCTTCGAGCCGGTGATCCGCGACGGGGTGCTCTACGGCCGCGGCGCGGCGGACATGAAGGGCTCCCTGGCGGCGATGATCACCGCCACCGAGGATTTCGTCGCCGCCCATCCCGATCACCGGGGGCGCATCGCCTACCTGATCACCAGCGACGAGGAGGGCATCGCCATCAACGGCACGGTGAAGGTGGTGGAGTGGCTGGCGGAGCACGGCACCATTCCCGACTGGTGCCTGGTGGGGGAGCCCTCCAGCACCGCCCGCTGTGGGGATGTGGTGAAGAACGGCCGGCGCGGCTCCCTGGGGGCGATCATCACCATCCAAGGTATCCAGGGCCACGTGGCCTACCCCCACCTGGCGGACAATCCCATCCACCGCTTTGCCCCAGCCCTGGCGGAACTCGCCGCCGAGCACTGGGACGAAGGCAATGAGTTCTTCCCCGCCACCAGTTTCCAGGTCTCCAATATCCACGGCGGCACCGGCGCCACCAACGTAATCCCCGGGGAGCTCAAGGTGGTGTGCAACTTCCGCTACTCCACCGAGGTCAGCGCCGATGAACTGAAGGCCCGCACCGGCGCCATCCTCGACCGCCACGGCCTACGCCATCGCATCGATTGGCAGCTGAGCGGGGATCCCTTCCTCACCCCCCGGGGCGAGCTGGTGGCGGCGGTACGGGACAGCATCCGCGCCGTGACGGGCATGGACACCGAGCTGTCCACCGCCGGCGGCACCTCCGATGGCCGCTTCATCGCCCCCCTCGGCACCCAGGTGGTGGAACTGGGGCCGGTCAACGCCAGCATCCACAAGGTGGACGAGAACACCCGGGTGGCGGAGCTCGACGAGCTGGCGTTGATGTATCGGGGGGTGATGGAGAGGCTTTTGGGTTGAGGTCTGACGTCGGACGTCTGACGCTTCGCCTCGGACCTGCTTTCAGCCCGGGCACTGTCGACGTTTTGGACGCGGTCAGGACGGCGTAGGTGGCTGTATCACGGGCCCTTGCGTCAGACGTCCGACGTCAGACGTCCAGCCATCGCCCTCAGCGGATAGACATCAAACCGCACCGACTTGCCCTCGAAGCACAGCCCCGGCTTCACCCCGCCGAGCCAGGGGGCGTGGGACGGGCGCTTGACCACCACCCGGTGGCGGGCGGTGTCGAGGGCGAGGGGCAGCAGGTCGTCGGCATCGCTGTCGGCGCCCACCAGCTGGTGGAAGATCTGCATGGACTTGTTCACCTGGGCGGATTTGCGTCGCTCGGGGAACATCGGGTCCAGATAGATCACGTCGGGGCGCTCATCCGGCCCGCAATCCGCCAGCCACTCCCGGCTGTCCCGGCACACCAGGCTTATCCGCACCACCAGCTCCGCCAGGTCGGCGTCGATGGCGGCGGCTTCCCTTGCGCGGCGCAGGCCGTCCGCCAGCAGGGCCGCCACCACCGGGTGACGTTCCACCAGGACGACCCGGCAACCGAGCCCGGCGAGGGCCAGGGCGTCGCCCCCCATCCCCGCCGTCAGGTCCGCCACCCGGGGACGCAACCCGTCCTTGATGCCCACCGCCTTGGCGATGGACTGGGACTTGCCGCCGCCGTACAGGCGCCGGTGGCGCACTTCCCCCGCCACAAAGTCGCAGCGCACCGGGCCCATGGCCCTGGGGCCGGTCTGGCGCAGGCTGAGACCGGCGTCATCGAGCCACAGCACCAGGGGTTCCGCCTCGGCGCGCAGGTTTTCCCGCTCCCCCAAGAGGGGGAAACCACGGCGCGACGCCAGGGCCTTCGCATCAGCGGCGAAGGCCGGCGCCCAGGCGATGGGGATGAGGGAGGCGGTCGAGGACGACAGGGGGCGGGGCTCAGTTGGCAATGGGCACCAGTTCGATCTCCACCCGGCGGTTGGCCTGGCGGCCCTGTTCGCTGTCGTTGCTGGCGATGGGGTAGCGCTCCCCGTAGCCGCTGGTCCATACCCGGCCGGCGGCGACGCCCTGGGAGATGAGCAGCTGGCCGACGCTGGCGGCGCGGCGCTCGGAGAGGGTCTGGTTGTGGCTGTCACTGCCGGTGGAATCGGTGTGGCCCACCACTTTCACATTGGTCTTGTCGTATTCCTTGAGCACCACCGCCACGGACTCGAGGGTCTGGTAGAACTCCGGGCGCACCTCGTGGCGGTCGACGCCAAAGGTGATGCTGCTGGGCATATTGAGGCTGATGTTGTCGCCATTGCGGGTCACACTCACGCCGCTGCCCTGGAGCTTGGCCCGCAGCGCCGCCTCCTGGCGATCCATGTAGTAGCCGACACCGCCGCCGATGGCGCCCCCGGCCAGGGCGCCGGTGAGGGCACCCTTCTTGCGGTCCTTGCTGCTGGCGGTGGCGGCGCCGATGACCGCCCCGGAGACGGCGCCGATGCCGGCGCCCTTGGCGGTGTTGCTGGTTTTCTGCTGGCCGGTGTAGGGATCGGTGGACGCGCAGCCCACCAGGGAAAGGATGGCCAGGGTTGCCAGTGTCTTCTTCATTGCATTACCTCTGTGACAGCGGGGAAAATCCAGCTTGGCCTCGCAGGGCCAGCTGGCTAGAATGCCAAAAACCTGGAAGTCAGACCATGAAAATCCCCAAAAGTCCCGTCCTCCTGGGCATCCTTGCCCTGCCCTTGCTGCTGTCCGCCTGCAACCGCTACCAGATCACCCTCAACGAACGCACCATCCACACTCCACCGGTGCTGTTCAGCGATTTCAGCCTGCCGGACGCCGGCCTTCAGGCCTGCGTCGAACAGACCATCAGCGACGGCAACGTCACCCAGCCGGGCCAATTGAAGGCCCTCAACTGCAAGGACGGCGCCATCCAGAACCTGGAGGGCATCGGCCTTTTCGCCCAGCTGGTCACCCTCAACCTCGCCAACAACCAGCTGACCGCGGTGGAGCCCCTGCTCGCCCTGCCCCGCCTCGATGCCGTCAATCTGGAGGGCAACCCCCGGCTCGACTGCGCCCAGGCGGCGACCCTGGCCAAGCAGGTGGGCGGCGAGATCCGGCTGCCCGGGCACTGCCGGTAACGCCGCCGGCGGAAGCGCGCCTCGGGGGTGATGGATGAGCCTCCGGGGCTGACAAATTCACAGCTTTTCCGTTACAAAAGTACACGATCAGCCTTCTCTGTTTCCCGTCTACACGGCATCGACAAGGGCGCCAAGTTACCCACAAAATCTGTGGATAACTTTGTGAATTACTTTCGAAAAACATCCCCTGGCAACGGCGCGGCGGGGCTCCGAGACAGATTGATCAAATTTTAACCAAAAAAATAAATCTATAGAAATCAAGCATTTAAAACAAGGAAAAACAAAAATCAAGGGGTTATGGGCTACTTTGAAAATCACTCTAAGCATGAAGTTCTAACTTGGTGCGCCCCATGGCCTGCAGTGGAAAAGTTTTGGCGAATAAGCCGACAAACGGTCAAATTTCACCCAGCCATCGCACAAAAAAGGGGCTTGACAAGCCCCCTTTTCAACGGCGCAAAACTGACCGGGGTTTCAGTCAAAGTTGATGCCAAGGCGGTGGCCCACCAGCTCGTAGGATTCGATGACGTTGCCCAGATCCTGGCGGAAACGGTCCTTGTCGAGCTTCTCCCGGGTATCGGCATCCCAGATACGGCAGCCGTCGGGACTGAACTCGTCCCCCAGCACCACCTCGCCCTTGAACAGGCCGAACTCCAGCTTGTAGTCCACCAGGATCATGCCGGCCTCGGCAAACAGCCCCTTGAGCACACCGTTGACCCTGAAGGTCAGCGCCTTCATGGTTTCCAGCTGCTCGTCGCTGGCCCAGCCGAAGGCCCGGGCGTGGTACTCGTTGACCATGGGATCGTGGAGGGCGTCGTTCTTGAGGAACAGCTCGAAGGTGGGCGGGTCGAGCTCAAGCCCCTCCTTCACCCCCAGGCGGCGGCAGAGACTGCCGGCGGCCACGTTGCGCACCACGCACTCCAGGGGAATCATGTCGAGGCGCTTGACCAGGGCTTCCTGATCCCCCAGCAGGGCCTCGAAGTGGGTGGGAATGCCCGCCGCCTGGAGCTTGCCCATGATGAAGGCATTGAACTTGTTGTTGACCATGCCCTTGCGCTCCAGCTGCTCGACCTTCTGGCCGTCGAAGGCCGAGGTGTCGTTGCGGAAGACAATCACCAGGCGGTCGGGATCATCGGTGGCAAAGACCGATTTGGCCTTGCCGGCATACAGCTGGTTGCGCTTTTCCATTGGTGGTTGAACCCTCGTCGGTTTAATCGATCACCTGCCAGTCGAACCCTTCCGACTGGCAAGCATAATGCACATTATGGAGCTCGTCCCGCCAGGGCGAGACCGCCTCCGCCACCAGCTCCACGGTGTTGTTGTGCTGGCTGATATGGCCAAGCACCAGCACCTGGAGACGCCGCCGCTCGATCCGCGCCAGCAGCTCGGCGCACTGGCCGTTGTTGAGATGACCCCAGTCACCCCCGACGCGGCGCTTCAAGGCCGGCGGATAGGGGCCGCGGGCGAGCATGTCGAGATCGTGGTTGGCCTCCAGCAGCAAGCCGTCACAGTCCCCGAAGGACGCCGCCACATGGGGGGTGATGCAGCCCAGATCGGTGAGCACCCCGAGCCGCCGCCGGCCCCGGGCGAACAGGAACTGGACGGGCTCCCGGGCATCGTGGGGCACCGCCACCGGGGTCACCGTGAAATCCCCCAGGGCAAAGGGCCCCTGGGCGCCGATCACCCGCACCTCGCCAAGCCCCGCCGGGTCGAGAGCCCGGGCCGTGCCGGCGGTGAGCACCACGGGGATGCCGTACTTGCGGGCCAGGGGAACGACTCCGCGGCCATGGTCGCTGTGCTCGTGGGTGACCAGAATGGCGGCGAGGTCGGCGGGGGCGCGCCCCAACCGCGCCAGGCGCGCCTCGGTCTCTCGCACCGAGAAGCCGCAATCCACCAGCACGCAGGTGGAGCCACTCTCCACCAGGGTGCCGTTGCCCTTGCTGCCGCTGCCGAGTGAGGCAAGGCGAATGGTCATTCGGGGACAGCCTGTCAGCTGAACCTAGGACAGATTGGCGCGCACGTTCTTGAGCAGGCGGATGGCGTCGGCGCGGTCGAGACCGGCCCGATCCTTGTTCATCACCCGGATCTGCACGCCGTCGTCCACCGCGGTCAGCACCACCACGTAGTTGATCTCGATGATTTTTTCATCCCGCCCCAGGAGGCGGCCGAAGAAGCCGGGCTCGTCGTCCTCTTCCGGGGTGTAGTTGATGTAGAAGATCCCCCCGGACTGGTCCTGATCGATGGTGGTGAAGCCGCCCCGCTGGAGGGAATAGGCCACCGAGGCCCAGGCGCGATCCATGTCGAGCTTCATCAGCAGGTAGGGATCGGCCACCTTGGGGGTAATGATCTCCACCTTCTCGGCGCCGCCGATGTTCTGGGCCAGCAGGGACACGGTGCCGCTGCTGGCGTCGCCGGCCATGGACTCGGCGAGGATCTGCAGCATGTCCTGCTCGCGCTTCACGTCCGCCGAGGTGGCGGGCCACTCGCTGGGGGCCTTGCCGCCCTGGGGCATCTGGTCGTGGAGCAGCTTGATCTCGGTGCTGTTGAGCTGGACCCCGGGCTGGATGAAGAAGCGGTAGCGGTGGTGATGGCTGGTATCGCCCTGGAATTCGAGCCACACGGTATCGAGCTCGCCCTTGGCGGCATCGGCCCGGGCGGTGTGGATGCCGCTGCGGTTGAGGATGTTACGCACCCGGGGCCAGACTTCGCTGGGGCCGCGGTTGCTGAGGATCCAGCGCTCCTCTCCCAGGGTCTGGATCTTGACCACTTCCTCGAAGCTGTTGGCGGCGACGGTCTGGGGCCTCGGCACTTCACCGGACTCGTCGAGGACCGCGGTCTCGGCGATGGGGGGGATGGGGTAGAGCTGGCCGAGGCCCTCGCTGTCGAGGCCCTCCGGCACCACCAGGGGGGGCATCTCCTCGGACAGCAGGTAATCCTTGCCCCGGTTCCTGAACATCCCGTCGTCGCCGAACATGCCGCACCCCGACAATGCCAGGGACGTCATCGTCAGTGCCGCGATAAGCTTGATTTTCATGGATCTGTTCACTCCTGAGAAGGATATCGGGCAATGGGCGGCGGCCTGCCCCGGGTTAACTGGCCAGCACCCCGGCGGCCGCCAGGGCGTCCCAGACGGGGGCGCGGTACTGGGCCGAGAGGGGCGTCAAGGGCAGGCGAATGGCGTCGGCGCAAAGCCCAAGCTGGGCGGCCGCCCACTTCGCCGGAATCGGATTGGACTCCAGAAACAGCGCCCTGTGCAAGGGCAGGAGTTGCCCCTGAAGGCGCCGGGCAGTCCCTTCGTCGCCCGCCATGGCGGCCACGCACAGGCGGTGCATGAGGGCCGGGGCCACATTGGCGGTCACCGAGATATTGCCCTTGCCACCCATCAGCATCAGATCGATGGCGGTGAGGTCGTCCCCGGAGTAGATGGCGAAGTCGGCGGGACAGCCGTCGATCAGCTGGCGCGCCCGGGTCAGATCCCCGGTGGCCTCCTTGATGCCGACGATGTTGTCGATGGCGGCGAGGCGGATCACCGTCTCGGCCTGCATGTCGCAGGCGGTGCGGCCGGGGACGTTGTAGAGCAGCTGGGGAATGTCCACCGCCTCGGCAATGGCCTTGAAATGGAGGTACATTCCCTCCTGGGTGGGCTTGTTGTAGTAGGGCACCACCAGCAGGCAGGCGTCCGCATTGAGGTCGCGGGCACCCCGGGTCAGCTCGATGGCCTCGCTGGTGCTGTTGGCGCCGGTGCCGGCAATGATGGGAATGCGGCCCCGGGCGGTCTCCAGGCAGACGCGGATCACCTCCAGGTGCTCGTCCACATCGAGGGTGGCGGACTCGCCGGTGGTGCCCACCGCGACGATGCCGTCCGTGCCCTCGGCGATATGCCATTCCACCAGTTTTTTCAGCGCATCCCAGTCCACGGCGAGGGTGCCGGGCACCATGGGGGTAATCATTGCGACGATACTACCGGCGATCATTCAGGGCTCCGGGCGAAAAAGCGTAATGGTACAGGGGCCGTCCCGGGCGGCACAAGCGCGGCCTGTCATTCGTCCTCGGCATCGACGGCCCGCCGGCGGCGCGGCTTCTGCCAGGGGTAGAGGGGGCTCTCGCCCTCGGGCCGGGTCTTGAAGCGGCGGTGCGCCCAGAGGTACTGGTCCGGCTGCTGGCGGATGAAGGCCTCCACCAGGGCATTGATGCGGGTGGCGTCGGCGAGGTCGTCGCCGCTCGGGAAGCCGTCGAGGGGCGGATGAATGGTGACGCGGTAGCCGGCGCTGCCCGGCAGGCGCACATGGGTAAAGGGCAGCACCCGGGCCTGGCCCATCTGGGCGAAGCGGGCGGTGGCGGTGACCGACGCGGCGGGAATGCCGAAAAACGGCGCGAAGAGGCTCTGGCGAGGGCCGTAGTCCTGGTCCGGCGCATACCAGATCACCCGGCCATTGCGCAGCGCCCGGGCGACGCCCCGCACATCCTTGCGGGTGTAGACCTCCGAGGCCTTGCTGCGGGCGAGGCGCCCGCGGCGCTGCACGTAGTCGTACACCGGATTGCCGTGGGGGCGGTACATGCCGTCGATGGGGTGAAAGCGCCCCACCGCCTGGGCGCCCACCTCCAGGGTGGTGTAGTGAATGGCCATCAGCAGGGCCCCCTGCCCCGCCAGGCTGGCGATGTGTTCGAGCCCCTCCACCCGCACCAGGCGGTCGAAGCGGGCCGCCGGCGCCCACCAGGCGAAGGGCACCTCGAACAGGGCGATGCCGTAACTGGCGAAGTTGCGCTTCACCAGGGCGTTGCGCTGCTCGAGGGACAGCTCGGGGAAACACAGCTCGATATTGCGCTCCACGATCCGCCGGCGCTCGCCCCCCAGGCGGTAGAACAGCGCCCCGAGGCCGCGACCCAAGGCCAGCAACAGGCCGAAGGGCAGCTGCGCCAGCAGCCACCAGAGCCCCATGGCGAGCCAGGTGGGCCAGAAGCGGGGATGGAGCAGCGCGGGGGTGAAACGGGGGGCTTCCATGGGCCGGCGATCAGGGGCGGGCGTCGTCGAGGCGCCAGCGCTCCTCGCCGAAGGCCCAGTGGCTGGCGATGGTCTTCAGGGCGCGGCCTTCCCGCTCCAGCTTGAGCAGGTGGGCCCAGAGGGACCAGCGGGCCACCTTGTGGAGGGCCGGGTCGACATCGTCGTAGGCGACGGGCAACAGCTCATCGAGGCTTGCCTCCCCCAGCCGGGTCATGGCGGTGATGACTTTTTGCTCCCGGTAGTGGCGGTGCTTGACCAGCTTGTCGAGCTCCCGCCAGGGCTCGCCGATGATCTCCCCGTGGGCCGGGGCGATGGCGCTGATGGGGTAGCCCTTGAGCCGCTCGAGGGAGTCGAGAAAATCCTTGAGATCCCCGGACGGGGGCACGATCACCACGCTCACCCCCTCCATGATGTGGTCGCCGGCGAACAGCAGCCCCTCCTCCCGCAGCAGAAAGCAGAAGTGGTTGCCGATATGGCCGGGGGTGAAGATCGCCTCGAGGTGGAAGCCGTCGCCGCCGAGCACCTCGCCGTGGACCAGATCCCGCTCCACCTGGAAGCTGTTGTCCTGGTGGCCGTCGTCGGGGTGGAGCAGGCAGCCCAGGGGCCTGGCGCCGGTGGCGGCGATGATGGCCCGGGCAGCGGGGGAATGGTCGGCGTGGGTGTGGGTCACCAGCACCCAGCGGATGCGGCCCGCGCCCTCGGCGAGGATGGCGTCCACATGGCTGTCGATGGCGGGGCCGGGGTCGATCACCGCGATCTCGCTGTTGCCCACCAGGTAGCTGTTGGTGCCGGCCCCGGTCATGCGCCCGCCGTTGGGGGCGGTGATGCGGCGCACCAGGGGGGACAGGCGGTAGACCTGCCCCGGGACGATACCGGCCTCGGGGAGCGCCATCCGCCCTACACCAGCTGGGGGATCGGCACCACCGGGTCGACGTCCGCCTCGTAGTCGACGCCCTCCACCTCGAAGCCGAACAGCCGCAGGAAGTCCTTCTTGTAGCCGACGAAATCGGTGAGCTCGTAGAGGTTCTCGCTGGTCACCTTGCCCCAGGCGTCGGCGACGGCGTCCTGAATCTCGGGGCGCAGTTCCAGCTCGTCCACCCGCAGGCGCCCCTCGGCATCCACCCGGGGCTCGGCACTGTAGAGGCACTCGCTGAACAGCCGGTAGAGCTGCTCGATGCAACCCTCGTGGCTGCCGTCCGCCTTCATCACCTTGAACAGCAGGGACAGGTAAAGGGGCATGATGGGGATCGCGGAACTCGCCTGGGTCACCACCGCCTTCAACACCGACACCCGGGCGTCGCCGCCGTGGCTGGCGAGCTTCTGGCGGATGTCGACCACGCGCTTGTCGAGATCCTTCTTGGCCTGGCCGATGGTGCCATCCCAGTAGATGTCCCAGGTGATCTTCTCGCCGATGTAGGTGAAGGCGGTGGTCTTGGCGCCCTCCGCCAGCACCCCGGCCCCGTCCAGGGCGTCGATCCACATCTGCCAGTCCTCGCCCCCCATCACCGCCACGGTGTTGGCGATGTCCTGCTCGCTGGCGGCGTCCAGGGTCACCTCCTGGATCTGTTCCTTGTCGGTGTTGATGCCCCGCTGGGTCACCGCCTTGCCGATGGGCTTCAGGGTGGAGTTGAACACCTCGCCGGTTTTGGGATGCTGGCGGCGGGGGGCGGCAAGGCTGTAGATCACCAGGTCCACCTGGCCCAGGTCCTGTTTGATGAGGTCGATGGTCTTGTGCTTGATCTCGTCGGAAAAGGCGTCGCCATTGATACTTTTGGCGTAGAGGCCAGCCTCCTCGGCGCATTTATGGAAGGCGGCGGAGTTGTACCAGCCGGCGGTGCCGGGCTTGCCCTCGGCCCCTTCCTTCTCGAAGAAAATGCCGAGGGTGGAGGCCCCGGCGCCAAAGGCGGAGGTGATGCGGGCGGCGAGGCCGTAGCCGGTGGAGGCGCCGATCACCAGCACCCGCTTGGGGCCATCGACCACCGGGGGCTTGGATTTCACGTAGGCGATCTGGTCGCGGACGTTCCGCTCGCAGCCCACCGGGTGGGTGGTGATACACATGAAACCGCGCACTCTGGGCTTGATGATCATTGCAACTCCGTTTTCGGCTATGTTGGGGCTTGAATCACAGGGGCGGGATGATAACCCGAAGGCACCCTCGACTCCACGTCACCGCCCGGCGATCACCGACTGGATCAGCACCAGGGTGTAGGCGGCGAAGGCGAGCAGCAAGAGCCCGCCCTCGACCCGGTTGATACGGCCCCGGGCCCAGAAACCGTAACCGAACACGAACAGCGCCAGGGTCAGTCCCGCCATCACCATCCAGTCCCGGTAGAGCACGATGGGCTCCACCGCGAGGGGATGGATACCGGCGGCGATGCCCACCACCGCCAGGGTATTGAACAGGTTGGAGCCGATCACATTGCCGAGGGCGATGTCATGTTCCCCCTTGCGGATGGCGATCAGGGAGGAGGCCAGTTCCGGCAGGGAGGTGCCGATGGCGACGATGGTAAGGCCGATGATCAGGTCGCTGATGCCGAAGAAGTGGGCCACCTCCACCGAACCCCACACCAGCAGGCGCGAGCTGCCGATCAGCAGGGCGAGGCCGATGACCAGCCACATCACCGCCGTCCGCAGGGGCATGGGGTGGCTGGCGAGCTCCTGGACCATCTCCGTGGCAAGGGGATCTCCCCCGCCCGTCATGCCCTGGCGGATCGACCAGCCCATCACCACCGCGAACACCGCCCCCAGCACCAGGGCATCCAGCCGGGTGAGGTTGCCATCCAGCATCTGCCAGCCCGCCAGCAGGGTCACCAGGGCGAGGATCGGCAGCTCCTTGCGCAGCACGCCGGAGTCCACCGAGATGGGCTTGATGACCGCCACCAACCCCAGGATCAGGGCGATGTTGGTGATGTTGGAGCCGTAGGCATTGCCGAGGGCAAGGCCCGGATTGCCCTCGCTGGCGGCGATGGCGGACACCACCATCTCCGGCGCCGAGGTACCAAAGCCCACGATCACCATACCGATCAACAGGGGCGACATGCCGAGGTAATTGGCGGTGGCGGCGGCGCCGTCGACAAAGCGGTCGGCACTCCACACCAGAACTATCAGACCCACCACAATGGCGGCGGCGGCAAGCATCATGAACGAACTCCAGGTTGGCCAGTACAAAGCGGGAAGGAATCCCCGAGGGGCCCCATTGTAGTCACGGGGGGCCGGTGGGGATAGTGGCGGGACGGGCCCGCACCACCCCTCTTCCTGTACATCGGGGGTCGAGACGTTACAATGGTGGATCGCGCGGGCAGGGCCTGGCAGCGGGTCCGGTCGGCAAACTCCAACGGGAATTCACCACGAGGAGCCCCCATGACCACCACGGAACAGCTCAACGAGCACCCCCGCAACCGCGATAAAAACCCCGAAAAAGGCTTCGTCGCCATTCTCGGGTGGAGTCTCAGGGCCATCGACGCCATCGATCGCTTCGACCGCCGCTAAGTGATCGTCGCGCCCTACTGGGCCGAGGACTACGCCCGGAAAAACGACATCCCCTACATCCCCTGGAATTTCGAGCGGCTCAACGACCGCTCCATGGAAATCGCCCAGACCCTCAAGGACCAGGGCGTCGACATCGCCATCCCCCTGTTCGAGGAAACTGTGGAATGGGCCGGCGCCATCAACTCGGTACTCAGGGATCAGCCCCGCCTCTACGGCCAGGCCCTGCTGTTTCGCGACAAGGCGCTGATGAAACGCCGCGCCCAGCTGGGGGGCATACGGGTCGGGATCTTCGAGGAAGCGAGGGACAAGGACGACGTGATCCGCTTTTTGAAGCGGGTCAACCAGACCCTCCTGAAGCTGGAGGGGGACCCCAACGACCCGATCCACATGAAGGCCTTCGACAAGGCCGGCTGCCTGGGGCATCGGGTGATCCGCACCCCCGAGGATGTCTACAACATCCCCGACACGGAATTTCCCGCCCTGCTGGAAAGCCACCTGGACGGCTTGGAATTCGCCGTGGAGGCCTGGATTCACAACGGCAAGATCCGCTTTCTCAATATTTCCGAGTACGTCACCCTCGGCTACTCGGTGTTCGTCCCCGCCACCCCGGAGCTGGAAAAATACCGGCCGGCCATCACCGCCCAGATCGAAAAGCTGATCAAGACCTTCGACATCGACTTCGGCTTCGTGCACCCGGAGTACTTCGTCACCAGCGACGGCGAGATGTACTTCGGCGAGGTGGCCTATCGCCCGCCGGGGTTCAATGTGTTCGAACTGCTCGAGCGGGTCTACGGCTTCAGCGGTTACCAGGGGCTGGTGCTGGCCTTCGATCCCAAGACATCGGAAGAGGAGATCGCGGCCTTCTTCCCCCGGCCCATCGACGACGCCGACGGCTATGCCGGCACCTTCGGGGTCTACCCCCGGCGCCGGGTGGTGAGCGACCTGGCGATTCCCGCCGAGACGGAGCAGCACCCCTACTTCGACTTCCACGAGCTGCAGGCGCCCCTGGAGCAGAAGGTCACCAAGCGCACCGCCTTCGGCACCCACTGGGGGCTGGTGTACTTCCATGGCGACGACCCCCACGCCATGAAGGACCTGCTCAAGCACCAGGAAGAACTCGATTTCTATCTGTAAGGCCGCGCGCCCGCCCCCGGCCCGAAATGGACCCACCCCATGGACAATGCCAGCAACATACCCGCCGCCGTCACCCTCGCCAGCACCGCCCCGGAGACCGGCAGGCAAACCGCGCACCTGGACAACGCCATCGCCCGCCTCGCCCAGAGCCGCGCCTTCGCCAAACAGGCCCAGAGCGGCCGGGTGCTGGACCAGGCCCGGCGCCTCCTGGCGAGCCCCGATTCCATCGAGCTGGTCTACCAGCGCATCGCCGAGCTGGATCAGAGCGGTGTCTTTGCCGGCTCCGACTGGGCCACCCCGGAAATCCTTCAGCCCATGCTGGCGGCCAACACCCTGCGCCTCGGGGATCGCGCCACGGTGGTGCTCGAAGCCCTGAGCCAACTGCGTTTCCTGGCGGTGGCGGAGGGCCACTACCGCCATCCGGCGATCTCCATCGACCACGCCCGGCATTTTCTCGCCCAGGTCCTGGCCCTCAACCTCAACCTGCTGGTGGCGGGCGGCGGCGAGGCGGACCGGGAACGGGACCCGGCCATCAACGCCGTGGTCAGCACCCTGTACCACTTTCTGGTGGAACGGGTGGGCTATGGAAATATCCTCGACCAGGTCATCGACGAGGTCTGGCGCATTCTCTCCCAGCGCCCCATCCAGGTGGACACCGTCAAGACCGTGGTGAGCCAGGTGGCCCTGTGCATGGCCAATCCCGACATGGGCGGTGGCCGCGGTGGCGACCGCCTGGTGAGCGCGCTGTTTTCCCCGACCCAGGGATGCCGGGAGGACCCGGGGCTGGCCGTCTACCGGGAACGTCTCGACGCCATGGACGAAACGGCCCTGCAACAGGAAGCGGGGGGCTTTGCCCGGGCCATGCACGACACCGGCCTCGTATCCGCTTACCACGCCACCTGCCTGCGGCACCTCAACAGCCATCACCGGGGCGAATTGCTGGCCAGCGCCCTCGGCCTCAGCAGCACCGGTCGCGAGGTACTGTTCTGCTACCTGCCCCTGGTGCAGGCGCTGATCGACAAGGCGATTCACCCGGAAACCGCCCAGGCGATCTACGGCCTGGCCATGCTGCTGGAGCGGGGCATCCTCTATCAGCCCCCCATGGCGCCGGCCCTGTGGCGGCAGATTGCCCTGCCCCTGTCCCCCGCCACCCGGGAGGTGCTGACCCTCGCCTTCGGCACCGCCCAGCCGGCGGAGGTGTACCTGCTGGCCGGAGTACTGAACACCCTGGGCCAACCCCTGGGCATCGGCCAGGGCAACAATCCCACCTGTCAGGCGGCCCGGGCCCTGTCCATGTGGTCCTGCAACGACCCCGACTACCTGCTGCAGATGGTGGCCTGGGCGGCCCGGGACGACGAGGTGGTAATGCATTTCGAGGGCCAGCCCATTTCCTCGAAAAACGCAGGGGAGGGACTGGCCAAGGGCCCGCTGCTGGATGTGGACCCGGTATCCCGGGTACTGGTGCCCCACCTCGACCGCATCTACATCGCCATGGGGCGACTGTGCGCCGATCGCGGCGACGACCCCCACCGCTGGATCAACCCCGAGTTCCACGGTTGGTGGGTGGGGCGTGGCTGCCGCCTGGCGGTGGATATCCCCACCGGGAAGCTCAGCGATTACCAGGGATTCCTGCGGGATTTCCACGCCTGCTATCACCCCTTCCACAACGGCAACCAGCCGGTCATCCACCCCCAGCCCGCGGGGGTCGCCGTCACCGATTCGGCGGCGCGCTTCGTGGGCTGGCACGCCATCACCCTGCTGCGGGTGGCCCTGGACCAGGACGGGGTGATGCGGGTGTACTTCTTCAATCCCAACAACGACAGCGGCCAGAACTGGGGGGACGGGGTGGTGGTCTCCACCGGCGGCAACGGCGAGCGCTTCGGGGAAGCCTCGCTACCCTTCCCGCAGTTCGCCTCGCGCCTGTACCTGTTTCACTTCGACCCCCTGGAACCCGGCCATCCCGACCAGGTATCCCCCGAGGAAACCGCGAGCATCGAGGCGATGGCGAGGGCCAGCTGGGCGCTGACCCGCTGACCGGAACCCGGTCCGAACGCCTCCCCGGTTATCGTGGCTAGCGGGTGTCCCCCACCGAAACCGGGCGCGCCTTGCCGGGCCCGGCAAAACCCTCTACATTCGCCGCCAGATGCCCGAGGCCAGCCAGGTTCGGGCGCTGCGTCCCCCCGGGGCATTGATGATGACCGACCTGCCGACATGAAAAAATGCCCGCCCTTCGCCCTGCTGGCCGCCATGCTCCTCCTCGCCAGTGGCGGCATCGCCCGGGCCGACAGTCTCCAGGTGGCCGTGGCCGCCAATTTCACCGCCGCCTTCAAGCAGCTCGCTCCGCTGTTCGAGCAGCAGACCGGGCACCGGCTGATACCGAGCTTCGGCGCCACCGGGCAGCTGTACGCCCAGATCCGCCACGGGGCCCCCTTCGATGTGTTCCTCGCCGCCGATGACCAGGCCCCGGGAAAACTGCTGGAGAGCGGTGACGCCCTCGCCAATCCCCCCGTGGTCTACGCCCGCGGTCGCCTCGTGCTGTGGAGTGCCACGGCGGGGATGGTGGACGACCGGGGCGCAGTGCTCCGCCACGGCGATTTCGCCAGACTGGCCATCGCCAACCCCAAGACCGCCCCCTACGGCCGGGCGGCCATCGACACCCTCGACGCCCTGGGTCTCGTCGACCAGCTGCGCCCGCGCTTCGTCCAGGGGGAGAGCATCGCCCAGACCTTTCAATTCGCGGCAAGCGGCAACGCGGCCCTCGGTTTTGTCGCCCTCGGACAGGTGATGACCCTGCCCCCCGCCGGGAGGGGCAGCCACTGGCTGGTTCCCGCCGATCTGCACCGGCCCATCGACCAGGCCGCCGTAGTGCTGCGCCGAGCCAAAAACCCCCGGGCGGGCCAGGCCTTGCTCGATTTTCTGACCTCCCCCGACGCGGCCCTGATCATCCAGGGTCTCGGCTACGAAACCCCGGCCCTGCCATGAGCGGCGCCCTGCTCCACTGGCAGGCCATCTGGCTGACCCTGAAACTCGCCGCCGTGACCACCGCCGTGCTGCTGGTACTGGCCACCCCCCTCGCCTGGTGGCTGGCCCGCACCTCCTCCCGGCTGAAGCAGCCCGTGGCCGCCCTCTGCGCCCTGCCCCTGGTGCTGCCGCCCACGGTGCTCGGCTTCTACCTGCTGGTGCTGATGGGCCCCCAGGGGCCGGTGGGGCAGTTCACCCAGTGGCTCGGCATCGGCACCCTGCCCTTCACCTTCGCGGGTCTGGTGGTGGCGTCCACGATCTACTCCCTGCCCTTTGCCCTGCAACCCCTCCAGACCGCCTTCGAAGGCCTAGGCGAGCGCCCCCTGGAGGTGGCCGCCACCCTGCGGGCCGGCCCCTGGGACAGGGCCGTTCACGTGGTGCTGCCCCTCGCCCGCAACGGCATCCTCAGCGCGGCGGTGCTGGCCTTCGCCCACACCATCGGCGAGTTCGGCGTGGTACTGATGATCGGCGGCAATATCCCGGGCGCCACCCAGGTGCTGTCGGTGGCGATCTTCAACCACGTGGAGGCGATGGAATACATCGAGGCCCACTGGCTTGCCGGGGGCATGGTGGTGTTCTCGTTCCTGGTATTGCTGGCCCTTTACGCCTTCAACCAGCGGGGCGCGCGCATCGGGGTGGGGACAGGGGGCGCGGGCCATGACTGAGGGAATCCATGCCCGACTGCAGCTGGCCTGGCCGGGGTTTCGCCTCGCGGTGGACCTCGATCTGCCGGCCACCGGGGTCACCGCGATCTTCGGCCACTCCGGCTCCGGCAAAACCAGCCTGTTGCGCTGCATCGCCGGCCTTGCCCGGGCACCCGGGGGCCTGGTGCGCTTCCAGGGGGAGAGCTGGCAGGAGGGCAACCACTTCGTGCCCACCCATCGCCGCCCCATCGGCTATGTGTTCCAGGAGGCGAGCCTCTTTCCTCACCTGAGCGCCCGGGGCAACCTCGACTTCGCCCGCCGCAGGGCCGATCGCGGCCGGCCCGCCATCGACCTGGATCAGGCGGTCGATCTGCTCGGTATCAGGCACCTGCTGGACCGCCTGCCGGCGCAACTCTCCGGCGGCGAGCGGCAGCGGGTGGCCATCGCCCGGGCGCTGCTCATCAACCCGCGCCTGCTGCTGATGGACGAACCCCTCGCCGCCCTCGACCAGGCCCGCAAGGGGGAGATCCTGCCCTACCTGGAAAACCTGCGCCGGGAGCTGGCCCTGCCCATTCTCTACGTCAGCCACTCCGCCGAGGAAGTGGCCCGCCTCGGGGATCATCTGGTGGCCATGGCGGAGGGCCAGGTACTGGCGAGCGGCCCCCTCGGGGAAACGCTTTCGCGCCTCGACTTCCCCATCAAATTGGGGGAGGACACCGGCGTGGTGGTGGAGGCCACCATCACAGCCCGGGACGCCACCTGGCACCTGGCGGAGGCCAGCTTCGCCGGCGGCGCCCTGTGGCTGCGGGACACCGGCCACGCCCTGGGCGAGCGGGTGCGGGTGCGGGTGCTGGCCCGGGATATCAGCCTGGCCCTCAGCCGCCACGACGACAGCAGCATCGTCAATGTGCTGCCGGCCCGGGTGCTGGAGATCGCCGAGGATGCCGCGGAGGGCCTCGCCCTGGTGCGCCTCGCGGTGGGGGACACCGCCCTGGTGGCGCGGCTCACCCGGCGCTCGGCACACCTGCTGGAGCTGGCGCCGGGCAAGGCGGTGTGGGCCCAGATCAAGTCCGTGGCGGTGATTCAGTAGGGAAAAGCGGGAACCGGAACGCAAACGGGCGGCCAAGGCCGCCCGTGTCGTTGCGCCGTGCCCGGCTATCAGGCGCTGATACGCTCCACGATCACCGCCGGGGCCATGCCGCCGGCGGCACACATGGTGACGAGGCCGTAGCGCTGGTCGCGGCGCTCCAGTTCGTCGATCACGGTGTTGATGAGAATGGAGCCGGTGGCGCCGATGGGATGGCCGAGGGCCATGGCGCCGCCGTTGACGTTGACCTTGGCGCGGTCGAGGTCGAGATCGCGGATGAACTTCTCCGCCACCACGGCGAACGCCTCGTTGATCTCCCACAGGTCGATGTCATTGACGGACAGGCCCGCCTTGGCCAGCACCTTCCTTGCGGCGGGGACCGGGGCGTTGAGCATCAGGGTGGGGCAGTCCCCCATGTTGGCCATGGCGACGATACGGGCGCGGGGCTTCCAGCCCTGCTTTTTGGCGTAGGCGGGGGAGCACATCAAGAGCGCCACGGCGCCGTCCACCACCCCGGAGGAATTGCCGGCGTGGTGGACATGGTTGATCTCCAGGTTGGGATACTTCTGGCCGAGCAACATGCGGTTGGTGGTGCCCTGCTCGTCGAGGGGCATATCGGCGAAGTCCACGAAGGCCGGCTTCAACTGGGCGAGGGTCTCGGCGGTGGTGCCGGGGCGGGGAAATTCTTCCCGGTCGAGGGCCAGGGTGCCATCGGGGTGGTAAACGGGGATCAGGCTCTTGCTGAAATGCCCCTTGGCGATGGCGTTGGCGGCATTGGCCTGGCTCAGGGCCGCCAGTTCATCGAGGGCGCGGCGGTCAATCTTCTCCAGGGTGGCGATGGCGTCGGCGCAGATACCCTGGTGGGGCTGGCCGTGGAGCTTGCGCAGCTCCAGGTTGCCGTTGTCCATGAAAGTGGCCTGGCCGTTGCCCTCGATGCCGTAGTTGGACATCTGCTCGGTGCCGCCGGCGATCACCAGATCCTCCATGCCGGAGGCGATGGAGCCCGCCGCCAGGTTCACGGCAGTGATGCCGGAGCCGCAGAAGCGGTCGAGGGTCACGGCGCTCGCCTTGACGTCGTAGCCGGCGCCGAGGGCCGCCATGCGGCCGAGGCAGGCGCTCTGCTGGCCGCGCTGGGAGCTGGTGCCCCAGACGATGTCGTCGATCTCGGCGGTGTTGATGCTGTTGCGCTCGGCGATGGCCTTGAGCACGGCGGAGCCCAGCTGCTGGGGATGGAAGGTGGAGAGGGAGCCCTTGCCCCGCTTGCCGATGCCACGGGGGGTGCGGCAGGCGTCGATGATCCAGACTTCGTTCATGGTGATTACCTCGGTTGACGGGTGATGGGGAGCGGTGCGGGCACCAGCCGGGGGGTGAATTAAAGCACAAAGGGGGGGGCGGGGACCAAGGGCGGCGACCGCGTCCCCGGCCCCGACGATGGCATCCCTGTCCCCACGAAGGAGCGGGATTCGCCAGCGGGGCAGCGGTGCCGGCACGGCAACCCGGCCCGGCGCAATCCCAGGGCGCGGGATTGCCCCGTCGCACGGGGCTCTATATCTTGCCCGCTCAGGGACCAAGCCGGGAGCGACCCATGACAACGATAAAGGCGATCCGCATCCACGATTTCAGCGGCATCGACGGGGTGCGCCACGAGGATATCCCCCTGCCCTCCCCCGGCCCCGGGGAGGTGCGGGTGCGGATCCATGCCGCCGGGGTCAATCCGGTGGACTGGCAGCTCACCCAGGGGATCAACCAGGAGTTCCTGAACCGCACCCTGCCGACGATACCGGGCTTTGAAGTCGCCGGCGTGGTCGATGCCCTCGGCAGCGGCGCCCGGCATTTCGCCCTGGGGGAGGCGGTCTACGGACACGTGGATTTTCGTCTCGACGGCGCCTTCGCCGAATACATGCTGTGCACCGAGGACAGACTGGTGGCAAAGCCCGCGAACCTGGATTTCGTCGAGGCCGCCGCCGTGCCAGTGGCGGCCCTCGCCGCCTGGACAGGGTTGTTCGGGGAGGGCAGCGCCGGGCTGCACGCCGGCCAGACGGTCTTGATCACCGCCGCCGCGGGCGGCGTCGGCACCTTCGCCGTGCAGTTCGCCAAATGGGTCGGGGCCCGGGTGATCGCCACCGGTTCCGCCCATAACCGGGATTTCCTCCTGGGCCTCGGCGCCGACGAGTTCGTCGATTACCGCGCAGGGGGGCTTGCGGGGCTGCCGCCCCTCGACGTGGTGCTGGAGGCGGTGGGGGGCGACACCCAGTTGCAGGCGGTTCGCGCCCTGCGCCCCGGCGGGGTGCTGGCCTCCCTGGTGGGGGAACAGTGGGGCAGCCCGCCCCTGCGGGACGATATCCGCGCCCTTGTGGTGCACGGCGGCTTTTACCCCCAGCGCCTGGCGGAAATCAGCCCCCTGCTGGCCGGCGGCCAGGTGCGGCCGGTCATCAGCGAGGTGCTGCCCCTCGCCGAGGCACAACGGGCCATGGCGCTCAGCAAAACCGGCCAGGTGCGGGGCAAGCTGGTGCTCAGGATGATCTGAGCGACGCGGTACCGGCAGCGAAAACGAAAACCCCCGGCCTGGGCCGGGGGTTTTCGCGGGGTCGCCAGGGGCGCGCCGTTCAGAGCAGCAAGCGGCGGATATCGCCGATCATCGCCACCAGATCCGTCATGAACTTGCCGGCATCGGCGCCGTTGATCAGACGGTGGTCGTAGCTGAGGCTCAAGGGCAGCAGCTGGCGGGGCACGAACTCCTTGCCGTTCCACACCGGCTGGATGGACGCCTTGGAGACGCCGAGAATCGCCGCCTCGGGGCTGTTGACGATGGGGGTGAACCCCCGCCCGCCGATGGCGCCGAGGCTGGAGATGGTGAAGCCGCCGCCCTGCATGTCGTTGGCGGAGAGCTTGCCGTCCCGGGCCTTCTGGGCGAGGGCGGCGGACTCCTCCGCCAGCTCCCAGAGCCCCTTCTTGTCCACGTCCCGGAGCACCGGCACCAGAAGGCCCCGGGGGGTGTCCACCGCCATGCCGATGTGGATGAAGTGCTTCTGGATGAGTTTCTCGCCACTGCCGTGCCAGGAGCGGTTGATCACCGGGTGGGCCCTGAGGGCCCGGGCGCAGGCCAGCAGCAGGAACACCACCGGGGTGAGCTTGACGCCGCGTTTCTCGGACTCCACCTTGAGGCCCTTGCGGAATTCCTCCAGGTCGGTGATATCGGCGTCGTCGAACTGGGTGACCGCCGGGACGTTGAGCCAGGTGCGGGTCATATTGGCGGCGGTGAGTTTGCCGATGCGGGTGAGGGGAATGTCCTCCACCTCGCCGAACTGGCTGTAATCCACGTCGGGCACGGCGGGGATGCCCGCCCCCGGGGCGGTGGCAGCCCCCGCCGGCGCGCCGGATTCCAGGGTAGTGAGGGCCAGCTTGACGTAGCCCTGCACGTCCTCCCGGGTGACGCGGCCCTTGTCGCCGCTGCCCTTGACGTTGCGCAGGTCGACGCCGAGCTCCCGGGCGAACTGGCGCACCATGGGGCCGGCATAGACCGCCGCCGCCGGCGCTTCCTCCTCCCTCAGCTTGCCGGGCTCCGCTGCCCTGGCTGGCACGGGTGCCGGAGCCTCGGGCGCCGGGGCGGGCCGGGGATCGGGCGCGGCGGCCTTCGCCGGCGCGGGCTGGGGATCCGGCTCCGCTTCAGGGGCGGGGGCCTCGGCGGCCATCTCCGCCACCCCATCGCCGGACTTGACCTTGGCTCCCTCCTTCACCAGCAGGGCGGTGATCTTGCCGCTGAAGGGGCTCGGCACGTCCATGGTGGCCTTGTCACCTTCGAGGGTCATCAGGGTGTCCCCCTCGGCGACCTCGTCCCCCACCGCCACGGTGATCTCGATGACATCCACCGCGTCGCCGGTGCCGAGGTCCGGCAGCTTGACGGTCTGTTTGCCGGCGGAGGGGGCCGCTGATGTCGGAGCGACGGATGGGGCTTGCGCCGGCTTGCCTCCGGCTGGTTTGGTCTCGCCTGCGGGTTCGGGTTCGGGTTCGGGTGCGGCTTCAGGTTCGGGCTCGCCCCCGGATTCCGGCGCGGCGCCGGCGCCTGCCACTTCCACCTCGACGATGGCGCTGCCCTGGGCCACCTTGTCCCCCACCTTCACCAGCACCTTCTTCACCACGCCGGCCCTGGGGGACGGCACGTCCATGGAGGCCTTGTCGGATTCGAGCACCAGGAGGGTGTCCTCCTCGCCGATCTCGTCGCCGGGCTTGACGCTGATCTCGATCACATCGACTTCGCCGGCGCCACCCAGGTCCGGTACTTTGATGGTTTCAATCGCCATGGAGTGCCCCTTACACGAAAAGCGGGTTGGATTTGTCGGCATCGATGCCCAGATCGACGATGGCCTTCTTCACCACGGCCTTGTCGATCTTGCCCTGCCGGGCGAGGCCGTGGAGGGCGGTGACGACGATGTAGCGGCGGTCCACCTCGAAGAAGTCCCGCAGCTTGGCGCGGGTGTCACTGCGGCCGTAGCCGTCGGTGCCGAGCACGTGGTAGTCGCCGGGAATGAAGGGGCGCAGCTGCTCGCTGTAGCTCTTCATGTAATCGGTGGCGATCACGAAGGGGCCATCCTGGCCGGACAGGGTGCTGGTGATGTAGGGCACCTGCTCCTTGGCGTCCGGGTGCAGGCGGTTCCAGCGCAGCGCCGCCTGGCCGTCCCGGGCCAGTTCGTTGACGCTGGTGACGCTCCATATATCGGATTCCACCTTGTACAGCTCCTTGAGCATGTCGGCGGCGGCGATCACCTCGTTGAGGATGGTGCCGGCCCCCATCAATTGCACCCGGGGCTTGCCCTTGGCGGACTTGGCCCCCTGGCGCAGGCGGTAGATGCCCTTGATGATGCCCTCTTCCACGCCTTCCGGCATGGCCGGCTGGACGTAGTTCTCGTTCATGGTGGTGATGTAGTAGTAGCAGTTTTCCTTGTCCCCGTACATGCGCTTAAGGCCATCCTGGATGATCACCGCCAGCTCGTAGCCGAAGGTGGGATCGTAGGAGCGGCAGTTGGGGATGGTGCTCGCCAGCAGGTGGCTGTGGCCGTCCTGGTGCTGGAGGCCCTCGCCGTTCAGGGTGGTGCGCCCGGCGGTGGCGCCGATCAAAAAGCCCCGGGCCTGGCTGTCCCCGGCGGCCCAGGCCAGGTCGCCGATGCGCTGGAAGCCGAACATCGAGTAGTAGATGTAGAAGGGGATCATCGGGCAATCGTAGTTGCTGTAGGCGGTGGCCAGGGCGATCCACGCCGACATGGCGCCGCTCTCGTTGATGCCCTCCTCGAGGATCTGGCCTTTCTTGTCCTCCTTGTAGTACATGATCTGGTCGGAATCGTGGGGCGTGTACTTCTGGCCCTGGGAGGAGTAGATCCCCAGCTGGCGGAACATGCCCTCCATGCCAAAGGTGCGCGCCTCGTCGGGGACGATGGGCACCACCCGGGCGCCGATCTCCTTGTCCTTCACCAGGGCGGTGATGATGCGCACGAAGGCCATGGTGGTGGAGATTTCCCGCTCGCCGCTGCTTTCCAGCTGCTTCTGGAAGGCGGAGAGATCCGGCACCTTGAGGGCGGCGAAATCCGCCTGGCGGGATGGCACCGGGCCACCCAGGGCCTCGCGGCGGCGCTTCATGTAGGTGATTTCCGGGCTGTCCGCCGGCGGGCGGTAGTAGGGCACCTTCTCCAGCTGGTCGTCGGGGATGGGGATGCCGAAGCGGTCGCGAAAGTTCTTGAGGCTCTCGAGGTCGAGCTTCTTCACCGAGTGGGTGTCGTTGGCGGCTTCGCCGGCGGCGCCCATGCCGTAACCCTTCACCGTCATGGCGAGGATCACCGTGGGCTTGCCGCTGCTCTCCATGGCCTGGGCGTAGGCGGCGTAGACCTTGTAGGGGTCGTGGCCGCCGCGGTTGAGGTACTGGATTTCCTGGTCGGTCATGTCCTTGACCATCTCCTCCAGCTCGGGATACCGGCCGAAGAAGTTCTTGCGGGTGTAGGCCCCGCCGTTGTTCTTGCAGTTCTGCAGCTCGCCGTCGCAGACCTCGTTCATCACCTTCTGCAGCAGGCCCTGCTTGTCCCTCTCGAGGAGCGGGTCCCAGAGCCGGCCCCAAACCACCTTGATGACGTTCCAGCCGGCGCCGCGGAACACGCCCTCCAGTTCCTGGATGATCTTGCCGTTGCCCCGCACCGGGCCGTCGAGGCGTTGCAGGTTGCAGTTGACCACGAACACCAGATTCTCGAGGCCCTCGCGGCCGGCGAGGGAGATGGCGCCGAGGCTTTCCGGCTCGTCGCACTCACCGTCGCCGAGGAAGGCCCACACCTTGCGGTCTCCCCGGGGCACCAGTCCGCGGGCCGACAGATAGCGCATCACGTGGGCCTGGTAGATGGCCTGGATGGGGCCAAGGCCCATGGACACGGTGGGGAACTGCCAGTAATCCGGCATCAGCCAGGGGTGCGGGTAGGAGGACAGCCCCTTGCCGTCCACCTCGCGGCGGAAATTGTCGAGCTGCTCCTCGTCGAAGCGGCCCTCGAGGAAGGAGCGGGCGTAGATCCCGGGGGAACTGTGGCCCTGGAAGTAGATGAGATCCCCCAGGTTATCGCCGTTGCGGCCCCGGAAGAAATAGTTGAAGCCCACATCGTAGAGGGTCGCGGCGGAGGAGAAGGTGGAGATGTGACCGCCCAGCCCCTCGTTGTTCTTGTTGGCGCGCATCACCATGGCCAGGGCATTCCAGCGCACCAGGGAGCGGATGCGGCGCTCCATGAAGAGATCGCCGGGCATGCGTTTTTCCTGATGGGTGGGGATGGTGTTGCGGAAGGGGGTGGTGATGGCGTCGGGGGTGGGGATGCCGGAGGCGGCGGCCTTGTCGAGGAGTTGCTTGACCAGGTAACCGGCCCGCTCCTCGCCCTGAAACTTGATGACGGACTCCAGTGCCTGGAGCCACTCCCGGGTTTCCATCGGATCAATATCCTGGTGCATGCTCTCTCTCATCCTCACTGCTCGGTATGGGGTTCATTCTACAGAGTTTTCCCCGCAAGATTTGGTGAAACGCCGGCGGATTCTACAAAGTTTTGCCGTTGGGCACGATGTCGCCGGCAGCCCGAACCATCGCCCAAGCGCCATCGTCGCCAGGTGCGCGGGGATGGAGGGGCGGGGATCGGTGCCGGGGCCGCCGTCGTTGGCGACCCCGGCTGTCGGGTGGCTCCGGCGGAACCGCCGTGGCTTGCGCGCCGGACGTTGGCGCGCCTTACTGGGGATACACGAATTCGCCTTCGGCTGCGGCATCCCGGGGAGCGCGGTCGAGGGCCTGGCGGCCCGGGTCCCGGGAGGACAGCAACCACAGGCCCTCGCGGCCCTCCAGCAGGATGCGCCGGTAGGCGTCCCGCAGTTGGTCGAGACTCACCCCGCGGATGGCCTCCGCCAGCCGCTGGCGAAAATCGAAGGCATTGTAACCCAGGTGCAGGGCTTCGAGGTGGCGAGCGCCGAGTTCCATCAGGTTCTTGGGCTTTTCCTCGATGTCCGCCAGGACCGCGGCGCGGATCCGTTCCAGGTCGGCGTCGGTGAGGGCCGCCATCCGCGCCTCGTGGCGGGCCAGGAAGCCATCGATTTCATCCCTGAGGGCGGCGCTGTCCCGGCTCGGGGACTGGACATAGAACATCGCCCCCGGCACCCGGTGCATAGGGGAGATGCTACTGCCCACCACGTAGCCGAGCTGTCGCTCGGTGCGCAGCTCCGAGTAGAACGGCGCCTCGGTGAGCTTCTGCAGCAGGGCGAACAGCGCCCGCTCCGCCAGGGTGTCCTCGCGGCCCTGGAGGAACAGCACCGCGACGCTGTCGCTGTGGTCGACGTGGACATCGAACGCCGGCAGCGGATCCCGGTGGGCCAGGTTGTGGACCCGGTACTCCACCGGGATGGCGCCCTCCCCGGGGGTCTTAAGGCGCAGCTTGTCGGTGACCGAGGCGGCCATGGCCAGGGCCTGCGCCCGGTCGAGGTTGCCGCCGGCATAGAAACGGGCGTGGCCCCGGGGGAAAAGCTCGGCGGCAAAGGCCTGGACATCGGCGAGAGCGAGGCCTTCCAGGGTCTCGGCCTTTTCGAGGGGCAGCCAGGTATCCCGTAACAGGGGGCCGACGCGGCTGAACACCTGGCTGATGGGCCAGTCCTTGGTGGTGTTGCGCCACTGGCGCAGCAACTGGCTCTTGACCCGCTCGAAGCGCGCCGAGTCCCACTCCGGGGCCGCCATCACCGCGACGATGTCCTTGACCAGCAGCGCCTGCTTCTCGCTGTAGCCCTGCACCGACAGGCTGAGGCCGTTGTCCCAGCGGGACAGGTCGAAGCCAAGGCCCGCCTGGGACGCCGGATAGGTGCGGGACGACAGCTGATCCACCACCAGGGCGCGGTAGAGGTCGAGCAGGGTCTCGCGGCGGCGATCGTCGAGGTCGGGGATGGCGATGCGTGCCTCGAACAGCGCCCGGGGGGTGTTGAACTGGCTATCCGGGTAGTGCCACAGATCCACCCTGCCCCCCTCGGCGCTGACCCGCTCGGGGAGCGCCTGGGGATTGTCGGCGCGCAGCACCGTCAACTGCTCGGGGATATAGATATTGGGGGCGGGCAGGGCCAGGGCGAGGCCCGGCAGGACCGGCTCGACACCGCCGGCGTCGAGGTCGCCCACGTCGAGGTCCTCCACCCGGTAGGGCGCCTGGTAGTAGGCGGAGCGGGTATCGGTCTCGACCCCCTGGGCCATGAGGGTGACGAAGGCGTTGTCGGGGCGCAGGCGGTCGGCGATCTGGCGAATCACCCCCTCGTCGTAGGCCTCGAACAGGAAAGGCCCGCGCACCGCCTCGCCGGCGGGGTAGGTGTGCATCAGGGTGCCGAGGGCGCGCACGTAATTGCTCGGGGACTGCTTCTCGGCAAAGCGGAAGGCGATCTCGCTCAGATCCGCCAGCTCGCCGTAGCGCCAGGGTTCGAAGCCCCGGTTGCGCACCAGGGACAGCCAGGCGAAGAACGCCCGGGTGACGGCGGCCTCCTGGCGGACGCCCTCCTCGGTGAGAGCGATGGTGACGGAGAACAGCGCCCCCGCGCGGCTATCGTAGACGAGTCCCGCGCTCAGGGCCTCGGCGAGGCCGAGCCGCTTGAGTTCGGCGAGCAGGGTGCCCTCCCCCTCGTGGCCGAGCAGATGGCCGAGATAGTCCACCGGCTTGGTGGGCCACAGGGCGGCGACCGTCGGCAGCGGAAAGCCAATGCTCAGCTGGCGCAGATCCTTCTCCGGGGCGATGGCGACCCTGAACGGCAGCTCCCGGGCAAACAGCGGCGCGGCGCTCTCCACCGGGGCCAGATTGCGGTTGGGCACCTCCCCGAAGCGCTCGCTCACCGCCTGCTCAAGGGTATCGAGGTCCTCGGTGCCGAGCACCACCAGGTTCATCTGGTTGGCGGAGTAGTGGCGCTGGTAGAAGGCCAGCAGATCCTCCCGCACCGGCCTGCCCTCCCGGTCGGCGAGGGTCTCGAGGTTGCCCACCGAGAACTTGGCGAAGGGGTGCTCGGGGTTGGCGAGTTCCCGCAACACGTCCCACTCCCGGCGGGAGTCGTCCTGGATCTTCAGGCGGTACTCGGACTCCACCGCGTGGCGCTCCCGGTCCACGTACTCCGGGTTGAACAGCGGCGCAACGAAAAACCGCGAGAAGCGATCGAGTGCCGCCATCAGGTGGGGGGCGTCCACGTCGAAGAAATAGTTGGTTTCCTCAAGGCTCGTGTAGGCGTTGTGGCCGCCGCCGTGCTCGCTGATGAAGGCCTGGTATTCGTCGGGCTCGGGGTACCTGTCGGTGCCGAGGAAGAGCATGTGTTCGAGGAAATGGGCAAGGCCCTCCCGATCCGGCGGGTTGTCGAAACTGCCGACATTGACGCTCAGGGAGGCGGCGGCCTTGTCGCTGGCCGGATCGGAGATCAGCAGCACGTCGAGGCCGTTGGCGAGGGTCAGGTGGCGGTACTGGCGATCGTCGTTGGGGCTGCGGTACACCGGGCCGGCGCCCTGCTCCGCCGCCGTCCCGGCGCTGAACCAGGGAGGCGCCGCCTGGATTTCGGCGGTGGCGGCGGGGGATGCCGCCTCCCCCTTGGCGCCGTCCCCCTCCGGGGCGCAGGCGGCGAGCAGCAACAGATTCAACAGGACGAGGGGAAGAAGGGTGGGCAGGCGCATCGCTTCGAGGGATTCCTTGTTGGGGAGACGGGGGAGCTGGGACAACGGTCCCGCCACCGAGTTGCGTGACTGAGGCGTCGGACTTGGGCAACCGCGCCCGCCTTGGGGAAAGGGGAGATTACGCAAAGGCGGCCCCGCCTTCAACCGACGGGGTCGGCGCCCTCGGTATGGGAACGCCCCGGCACCCCGCCTGTCCAACCCCTCGCCAGCACCGACCAGTCAGGGCACGGCGTGGCGGTACCCGGGGCCCTTGGGTTACCATCACCCGGGCCGCACCACCCCTCGCCGCCCACGGAGTATCGACCATCACCATTTCGCCCCGCCTTCGTTCGCCAACGGCCAGAGCTCCCTGGGTGGCGCTTCTGTTGCTGGCGGTTTTCGCCATCGCCTCCCCCCGGGGCGCGGCCAACGAGTTCGACCTGCCGGTGCTGGGGGACGCCACCTCCGGGGTAATCTCCCTGCAGCAGGAGTACGACCTCGGCCGCGCCTGGCTCCGGGCCTTCCGCGCCCGGGTGCAAACCCTCGACGACCCGCAGCTGCAGTTCTACCTGGAGCAGTTGCTCCAGGATCTCGCCGCCTACAGCAGCCTTGAGAACCCGCGCCTCGAACTCGTCGTCATCAACAACCCCACCATGAACGCCTTCGCCGTCCCCGGCGGTGTGGTGGGCGCCCATACGGGCCTGTTCCGCTTCGCAGAGAGCGAGGACCAGCTGGCCTCGGTGATGGCCCACGAGCTGGCCCACCTCAGCCAGCGCCATTTCGCCCGGCGGGTAGAGAACCAGCGGGCCAGCTCGGTGGGCACCATGGCGGGGCTGCTCGCCGGCATCATCCTCGCCGCCACCGTGGGTGGCGACGCCCGCCAGGCCGCCAACGCCACCACCCACGCCCCCCCCCACGACAGCGCCCTGCGCTACAGCCGCCAGAACGAGCAGGAGGCGGACCGCATCGGCATCGAGACCCTGTACCGCTCAGGGCGCGACCCCAGGGCGGTCTCGGAGATGTTCGAGCGGATGCTCGCCGCCACCCGCTACACCGGCCAACGCCCCCCGGAATTTCTCCTCACCCACCCCCTCACCGAAAGCCGCGTGGCCGATGCCCGGGGCCGGATCAACAACTACCCGGCCCGCCACTATCCGGCATCGGCCCAATACCTCTACATGCGCGCCCGGGCACTGATCCATATCGACGCCAACCCGCAAAGATCCATCAACCGCTTCACCAACGAGCTGGAAGGGGAAACCCTCTCGGACACCGCGTCCGCCTACGGCCTTGCCCTCGCCCTCGCCCGGGCAGGGCAACACGAGCGCGCGGAGAAAACCCTGGCACCACTGATCGCCGCCCAACCCCGCGACCTCAGCCTGCAACTGGCCGCCGTGGAGCTGGCCACGGCCCGGGAAGATTTCGACGCGGCCCTGGAACGCATCGCCAGCCTGGAAAAGCTCCACCGCAACCACTATGCCCTGCAACGGGCCAAGGCCGAAACCTTCATGAAGAAGGCCGACTTCACCGCCTCCCAGCAGGTGCTGGAAGCCCTGAGCCGCAAGCGCCCCGCGGACCCGGAGGTGTGGTTTCAACTGGCGGAGGTGAGCGGCCTGGCGGGGGATATCGTCGCGGTGCACAAGGCACGGGCGGAGTACTTCGTGCTGATAGGGGTGTTCGACAAGGCCCGCCAGCAACTGGGGTTCGCCCAGCGGCTGGTCAAGGACAACTACCGGGAAAACGCCATGCTGGAACAGCGCCTGCGGGATGTGGCGGTGTTGGAGGAGAAGACGAAGAATCTATAGGCCTGGGAAAGGATGACAAGGCCCACCCCAATCCCTGGGCACCGCGGTCGCCAATATCAACCGGCGTTGCCCGTCACGGCTTGAGCAGCTGACAACCCTCTCTCGCCAATATCGTTCTCACCGCGGGTCGGGCGATCATACGCTCGATAAACGCCGAATAGTGCGGCAGGCTCGCCATTGGATGGTCTGCTATCAGTCCCCAGTTATAAAACACCACCGGGTAGGTATCGGCAATGGTGAATGTATCGCCCATCAGGTAATCCCTGTCCGCCAAGCGCTCGTCAATCGCACACATGGCTTTCCAGTAGGTATCCCGGCCATGGGCGCGGATACCGGGATGGCCCACCGCCTCGCCGGTAAAGCGTTCGGGACGCCACGACTGGCGAAATGCAATATGCACGGTGCTGGAAAACCATGCCAACAGCGACAGGCACCTGGCCCGCTCGAATGCCTCCTCGGAGATCAGACGACCCTTCGGAGCCAGATCCGCCACCAGGGACAGAATGGCAATACTCTCACTGAGCGGCTCCCCGTCGACAACCAGGGTAGGAACCTGACCTTTGGGATTCAAGGCCAGCAAACGACTTCTCTCCGCGTCGTTCTTCAAGTCGACAGAGACGGATTCATAGGGGATTCCGGACTCCTCCAGGGCAATATGCGCCGCCATGGAGCACCCTGGATGAAAATAATACAATGTAATCATACTTGGCTCCCAACTGCCAAAAGAAAACGTCGCTGACGCCTAAAGCCCCGAAGCCCTAGCCTCCGAACACTCACAAAGCCGCCAAGCGGCGAATGGTTCTCCGCGCGAAAATGGCGGCCTTGTCACCGGGAAACATCAATGGATGCATATCCCAGAAATCCCGTCTCGCCATCCGCTCCTGCACTGCGAGAAGCATTGGCTCATCTTCCCTGCGAAACGCATACTCAACCAGCGCCTCGATGGACTCGGTGAGAGCGCTGTCATCCCGTGCAAAATTGCGGAACACCAGCCAGCGATAGGTGGTAGATGTCTCGTCATGGGGAGTCAAGATATGGACACTGCCCATACGATAACCCCGGTCCCTTGTCTGGCCGGGCTCGGTCACACCCACTTCGAGATAGAAGGCCCCCGGTGGATCCCAACGCATATCATTCCAGAAATCCACCGACTCACCCTCGCCAATGACCCCCGCCATCCAGAAAAGCTTCGGCACCTTGCAGCGGGGATTGAACCGCTGATAGTGGATGCGATCGCCTTCCTGCCGCACCTGCGAAGTACCATTGGCCATCTCCTCAGACCCAAGGGTGGTGGGATGAAGATAGGCACCGTGGGACAGATCCAGCAGGTTGTCGGTAATCAATTCATAACCGATGGCCTGCTCCATGCTATGGGGCTTCGTCATCTCAAACCGATCGAACTCATTGAGCCATGGAAACCGCGGAATCAATGATTCGTCGGCGGCCTCACTCTGTCCCATCCAGATCCAGAGAAGCCGATCCCGTTCAACCAAGGGGTAGGCGCGAACCCCTTTATGTGGCTCCCCCGTCCCGATATGGGGGTTGTATACACAATGCCCCCCAGCGCCAAATCGAAGGCCGTGGTATCCGCACTCGATGGTATCGCCAACCAACTTCCCACGGGAAAGCGGAGCGAACCGATGGGGGCAGATATCCTCCAGCGCGACTGGATCACCATTGGCTTGACGAAAAATTACCAGCGGTTTGCCAATGATCCTTGTCGGCCATGGCGTGCTTCCAACCTCATCCGCCCAAGCAGCGACATACCAGATATTCTGAATAAACATGACATCAGCCACCAACAGGGATCAGGTCAGCGATCAGACAGCAACATGGCCCAGAATCTTGCCAATCACACCGCCAATCCCAAGGCCCGCCGGGGACTCACCTTCGATGGACCGCCAGGCCACATGACCATCGGGACGGACCAGAATCGCTCCCCTGGGCCCGATACCCTTGACCTCGGACCATCGACCCTCTGCATCCACCAGCGTACCGGCGGCGGAAATCTGGACTACATTGACCAGCCCTTCGGTACCGTCCAGCATCCCTCGCCAGTGATCGCCATCCTCATCGACAATCAGGGTGAAATGCGTACCGTCGACGAGATCAAGGGTCGACAGCCTGGAACCACTTCTTTCCAGCCATGCATGTGCCAACCTATGCCCCGGGCGAGTAGTGGCAACATACTCGTCTTCCATCGGTGACATATCGGGCTTTGGGGTGCCATCCGGGAGAATCGCCGTCGACTCGTAGCTAAAGCCAATCTCCATGTTCAGCGCCTGAAATTCGATCTTCTGGGTACCGACAATTTCCTCAACCAGCTTTCTCCGCGCACGGCCGTGGGGAGTGTCAGAGAAGAGCTTTTCGTACGCCAGAATATTGACCTCTGTTGGCGCACCGTGAATCAAGCCAATTGCGGCATCCACGACAAGTTGATTCTGGAACGTCAACAGCGCCCACTCGACATTTCGCCCGGTTACCGCCCGCCGCTCCTGCTCATAGGAGTCAAGCAGCTTATCCGACGCCGTTCCCTTGAGCACGGATGCCAGCTTCCAGGCCAGATTATGGGCATCCTGAATTGCCGAATTGAGGCCGAGCCCCGTCGTTGGTGGATGCCGGTGAGCGGCATCACCCACCAAGAACACGCTACCCTTCCGAAAGGTCTCCGCCAAGACGCCCTGAATCTTCCACTCGTTAGTCCGCTTGATGGTGATCGGCGTTCTGGATGGCACTTTCAGAAGCGCTATTATCTTTTCGGTCAACAACTCGTAATTGTGTGTCTGGGCCTTGCCGGGATCAAACGCAAAATGCATCAACCAGCTTTCGGAATGACGATCGTAACGCTTCGGGCCCATGGCCACCATCACGCCACTTCGCCAGGAACCACCCCCCTCGGGATTGGAAAACCAGCGGATCATGGGCTTATCATCATGGATGAAAGCCGAGAGATCGGCTTCGAAATGAACCGTGACCATATCGATGATGCGCTCAATGCCTTCCATCTTGACACCGAGACTTGGGCCGATATGACGGCCGCCATCACAGGCAAGCATATAGCGAGCTGACACCTGATAACGCTCGCCGCTGGAACGCTCCTCAATGGTGGCCAATACACCGCCATCGACTTGCTCGAACTCGACCATTTCATGGCCAAAATTCAGGGTCGAGAGATCGTTCTTGCTCGCCGTTTCGTACAACAACGGTTCGAGATACATCTGGGCAAAATTCGCGCACCAGCACGGAGTGCTTTCGAGATACTTGTCCTTCAGCGCTCCGCCGCCAAAGGCATCCATGGTATGAATGGTGCGTGCATCAAGGTGCCCCTCGCCGGCAAGGGAGGTGTACCACCCAACAGTCGACATGTTCTCGGGAGGAGTTCCCCTCGCATAAATCTCGTCACTGATGCCAACCTCCCTGAAAATCTCCATGGTGCGCGGGTTCAGGTAATGAGCTTTTGGCAGCGGTGTCACGGAAGGGTATTTTTCGATAACCAGTGACTTTATCCCATGCCTGGCCAGAAAGATTGTCGAAGAAAGACCACTGCCACCGCCGCCAATGATCAGAACCGGTACTTCAATTTTTTTCATAAGATCCTCTGCGCATTAGAATAAGAATCACAAGAAAGAGCAAAGATAGCTCACAAAAACCGCTGCCATCACAGACTTTTCGACCTCTGGAAAAAGGTCATTTCCCCCAGTACAAACCCAAGAACTTATCAGCGGCTCTGTCAAAAAATGTGTTTACATCATCCATCGGAACAACTGCCACGCCATTATCCCGAGCGTACCCCTTCCACTTTTTGGAAAGCTCGCGAACCTTGCCGGGATACTCTGCTGAAATATCGTTGACCTCTCCGGGATCGTCAGCAAGGTTAAAAAGCGCATAACGTCCGGCGCCACCAAATGATTTTGAAACAAACACCAACTTCCAGTCACCGTCCCGGTAGGATCGCCAACCCATGTAGGCCATGCCAAATTCCTCGCGACACCCCGCCTCGGAATTACCGGCGAGAATCGCCACCAAGGAGCATCCCAGCAGATTGCGCTGAGCCGATAAATCAGCGCCGGCATACTGTGAAAACGTAGGATAAAGATCAGAAACATGAACGAACTGGCCACTGACGGCCCTCTCGTGCCGACCAGGAACTTTGACGATCATGGGTACCCGAGTGCCGCCTTCATGCAGATTGGTCTTGAACCCGAAATAGGGGCCAGAAACCGCCTGCGCGTTGTAGGTTCCCAGCGTTGCAAAGCTACCCTTTCTACCGTAATCGACGACCCCATCAAGTGGATAAGCCCGATCCTGCCACTGCTGCTCCTCGAGATTCCTGGCGTAGAATGTTTTGGGAACGGTGGCCGCGCCGTTGTCACTCATCACCACGATCAGGGTGTTTTCGTACTGTCCCCTATCCTTCAAGAACTGGACCAATCGGCCTACCTCCTTGTCGAGATAATCCAGCATCGCGGCGTGAACAGCCATCCTTTGTACTGTGTCTGCCTTTTCGCTCTGGGTCAGCTCAGCCCAGGATGGGGTATTCGCCAACCACCGCGTGGGGAACGATGCTCGGGCAATCAGACCGCTTTCAGCCAGCCCGCGAATCCGGTCGTTCTTGATACTCTCAAATCCCTGTGCAAATTCACCGACATACTTGTGCACCAACTCATCTGGCGCGTGCAGTGGATCGTGAACGGCGGTATAAGCCAGATAAGCAAAAAATGGCTTGCCATTACCTTCTCGATCACCAAGGGAATCAATGAGCCACTGGGTGTAATAATGTGTTGAATAGAAGTTATCCGGCAGCTTTGACACTTCCCGCCCATCTTCAATATACGCTGCAAGTCCGGAGGGGCTAACCGCCACACCGACACCATAGCCATCGTCGTAATGGGATGCCGCGCCATCGAGGAGGGTAAAATATCGATCAAATCCCAGCGCACCAGGCAGCTGCGCGGATTCTCTGCCCAGATGCCATTTTCCCACCTGAAAGGTATCGTAACCCTGCTGCTTCAGCAGTTTTGCAATACCAATGTAGTCGCCCTCCAAAGAGCCCTTGTACCCGGGGGTCTTGGTTGAAATCCCAGGGGGAGCGACACCATTTTGCGAGCCAAGCCCAACGCGATGGGGGTCCTTACCTGTCAGCAATGAGGCTCTTGTTGGCGCGCAGGAGGAATAAACATGGGCATTGGCGAAGACAACACCTTGGTCAGCCAACGAATCGATGGCGGGCGTGGCTATATTACCGCCATAACTCCCAAGATCAGTGTAACCAAGGTCATCGATGAGAATCACCAGAATATTGGGCTTTTCCTCAAGCGACGCCATACCGCCATCTTCGAGGAAATCTGCTACCGCCAGGACGGGCATCAACAATAAAGTTCTGACCATCAAAGGGAGAAAAAATCGTAAACCCATCATCAAGCTCCACAATATGGAATTGCGAGACATGGAATCGGCCAGGAGACACTCCTTCCGCGGCCGGAGCCTATTTAGCAGAAGGTGAATCCGGAGTTTCGGAGCCTGTAAATTAAGGCATCTCTGATTTATTCACGATCTCGGCGATAATACGGTATCACGTTGACCACAGCTGAGTTTTCCAAACATGAAGCAGCAATCCCTGACCGATGGCTTTGAGAAATTCCGAAAGAAGACCCGCAA
>JAYELS010000065.1:0-1367 GCA_034717695.1 Pseudomonadota bacterium | reverse complement strand
GCACGCTACCGGCAACTCGAACAGACTGCATCGGGAAGATCGTAACGACCCGATTTGGAGTGTTCCTGCTCCCTCGCGCATAGAATAAAGGACGTAAGGAGGACGAAACTCACGATATCGGGAGCGATCCCGCGGCGAAGTTCACCCGGGTCGGTCCCCCAGCCCCTCCACCCGCAGGCTCCGCTCCGTAACCCGCCGCCGGGGCGTGGAACGACCAGGCCCCGCGCTCAGCCCCCAGGTGTGGCCTGTTCCAAGAACGCGCGGATCCGTGCCGAGGCCTCCGCGGCCGGGAGCTCGGGCGGCAAGTCGACCCCGAGGCGCCGGTGGAGCTCCAGCGCCCGCTCAACGGCGGCTGCCCCCCGCTCGTGGTGCAGAAAGATCTCCGCCTGGGGAGAGGCGTAGGTCCAGAACCACTCGGAGCTGGCGGCGAAGTGCCCCCGCCGATCGAGGACGGCCTCCACCCCGTAGCGCCCCAGCAGGGCGTCCCGCTGGGCCAGCTTGGCGGTCTCGCCGGGAGCGAAGGGCCCTTCCAGCCAAAGCTGATCCTCCAACAAGGCGTCGCTGTAGAGGCCCAAGCGCCCATCCGCGAAGATCTTCACGGCGGGCTCGAGGCCCAGGCGAAAGCTGAGGTAGCTGCCCCAAGAGGCGGGGTGCCACAGGCGCAGCGGCAGTTCCAAAGCGCGGAAGAGACTCTGGGCGGCGTGCGGCTGGTCGGGTCGCACCGACACCGTGGGGTGGCTGAGCACATAGCGAATCCCGTGGTGGTGCACCGCCAGCAGTTGGACGCAGGCCAAGAGCAAGCCGCAAGCCCCCAGTCGCAAGCTGCGGCGCGGCTGGCGCCACGCCAGCGGCAAACAGGTCGCGAAGGGAACGAAGAGCAGGTAGAGCAGCCGAACCCGCAGGAAGGCGAGACCAATGCAAGCCAAGGCCGGGAGCAGCCAGGCGCGGCTGGAGGCCTCGCGCTCGCCCCAGATCAGCTGGTGCCCCACCCCCAGCAAGGCCACGAAGGGCGCCAAAGCCATGCCCCAGCGCGGCGGCGAGGCGAAGTTGATCCAGGCCGGGTACCACTCGGAGACGAACTTGCCGTGGCTGCCCGCCTCGGCCGCGTAGACGTAGAGCTCCCAGCCGTAGGGATTCAGCAGGGTGGCTCCCGCGAGCAACAGGGGAGCCTCCCACGGCAAGCCCCCCGTGAGTGGCCCCTGCTCCCAGCGCAGCAGCTCAGGATCCCGCCGCAGCAGGCCCTCGCCCCAGCGCAGGAGGTAGGGAGCTGCCCACAGCAGTCCCGCCAACACCGGCACCGTGAGCACCCCGGGGTGGAAGTTGGACCACAGGGCCGTACAGCCCAGCGCCAAGGCCACCCAGCAGCT
>JAYELS010000064.1:0-1383 GCA_034717695.1 Pseudomonadota bacterium | reverse complement strand
GCCTCCCCTGGAGGCGCCCCCGGGCCCGGGTCTGTAGGTGGGGAAGACGACATGGGTGACGCAGCGTGCTCGGCGCTTGGTGCAGCCTGGGTGTTCTCCTCGAGGTGGATCTCGACCGGCGCCGGTGCGGAGACGAGCGGCGCGGCGGCCGCCGGGGTTGGTGCCGAAGGCTGTGGAGCAGTCTGCGGCGGTGCCGTGGCAGCAGGCTGAACCCGCGGCGGCGGTACCACAGGAGTCTCAGGGATCGCCGCCGGAGGAGCCGCCGGTGCGGCCGGCGTCACGATCGGGACCGGTGGGGCGGCCGCCGACTCCGGGGCAGCGGGCGGGGGCGTCGTTGGCAAGGGCGATGCTTGCTCAGGCGGCGGAGTCGACGGTAAAGGCTGGGGTGCCGCCGGAGTGGGGGCGACCGGAGGGGCGGGGGCCGGCGGCGGAACAGCCGCATTGGGCAGAACCGGGGCTGGTGGTGTCGGCTGCGGGACCGCCGGTTCGGCGGACGCGAGTGGCGGCGGTGTCGGGGCGGGCTGGGTCGGAACAACGGGCTCTGCCGCCGCCGGAGCGGGGGCGGTGCCGGCGCCTGGCATCCCGGAGAGGATGGCGAATTCAAGTGGAGAATCGGGGTTGAACAGCACGACCTCGCGTCCAAGGGTGAGATGAAACGACCCGTCTGGCTCGCGCCGCAGCTTCAGGTCATCGCGGTTCCAGCGGCCAAGCTCGGTGCCACCCGCGGTGAGTACCAGCGTCTGCGCATCGAGGGTGATCGTCGAGGGCAGCCCATTCTCGATTGAACCGGGGATCCTGACCTCCCCGGTGAACGTCGTCGTCATCCCGTCTCCATTTGGTGGGTTAACGTCCTCCATCGGCAGGCTGGGCACTCCACCTGAGCAAGGGAATTAGCGAAAATCACGCGATCGAATCCCTTCAACGGGCCATTCGGTGAAGCGGTGGGCGACCAGGTTGGTGACCCCGTCTTCGTGCTCCAGAATCCCTTCTATGACAACGCCCACGGCCTTTCGGGCCACCTCGTAGTTCGCCTCCCACACTTGGGGGAGAATCACGACGTTGAGCAGGCCGGTCTCGTCCTCCAAATTGATGAAGCGAACACCCCGCGCGGTTGATGGACGCTGACGGTGGGTGATGATGCCACCGGCCTTGATCCTCGTGTTGTGGCGGGGCGAGGACAGGACGTCGGCGATCGGAATGCAATCCATCCCATCCAGCATCTCGCGGACAAAGGCGACCGGGTGTGTCGTCGAGATGCCGGTCGACCACAGATCGGCCTGCATCTCGGCAGCAGCCGAGATGTCGGGGAGTGGGGGGCGCGCTCCGCCCTGGTCGAGGGCGAGCCGATCCGGGCCCTGCTCGGCGAGTGAACCCGCACTCCAC
>JAYELS010000063.1:0-1425 GCA_034717695.1 Pseudomonadota bacterium | reverse complement strand
CTGGTCGAGGCCGGCGCCATCCCTCTGGGCAAGACCAACCTGGATCAGTTCGCCACCGGTCTGGTGGGCACACGATCCCCGGAGCCCTGGGGCGCCTGTCGCAACAGCATCAATCCGGACTACATTTCCGGTGGTTCTTCCTCTGGCTCTGCCGTGGCCACCGCGCTGGGTCTGGTCAGCTTTGCGCTAGGCACGGATACGGCCGGCTCCGGTCGGGTGCCCGCCGCGTTCAACAACCTGATTGGGCTAAAACCAACCCTGGGGCGCCTGAGCGTACGCGGCGTGGTGCCGGCCTGCCAGAGCCTGGATTGTGTCTCCATCTTTGCCCGTTCGTCGGACCAGGCACAGGCGGTGCTTGACGTGGCGTCCATTCGCGATGAGCAAGATCCCTGGCAGCGCACGGCCCCGACCGGCCGGCGCCCGATACCCGGGGCATTCCGCTTTGGCGTGCCACAAACGGACCAGTTGGATTTCGATGGTAATCCGGGCGCCAGGGAGCTGTTTGAAAAGACCCTCCGCGACCTGGAAGCCCTGGGTGGGGAGGCCGTGGCCGTGGATTTCCAGCCCTTCCTCGATGCCGCCAGGCTGCTGTATGAAGGCCCCTGGGTGGCCGAGCGTTACCTGGCCACCAGCCCGCTGATCCAGCAAGAGCCCGAGGCGTTGCTGGATGTTACCCGGGGCATCATCAGCCAGGGCGCCAACGGTACCGCTGCCGGTGCCTTCACTGCCCGCTACCGCCTGCAGGCCCTGAAACGGGAAGCGGACCGGATCTGGGACCGGGTGGATGTGATGGTCACACCCACCACTCCGACGATCTACACCCTCGCTGAGCTGGAGGCCGAACCGGTGGCGCGCAACACCCGCCTGGGCACCTACACCAACTTCATGAACCTGCTCGACTACAGCGCGGTGGCGGTACCCTCCGGCTTCCTGGCGAACGGACTGCCCCTGGGCGCCACGCTGTTTGCCCCGGCCTTTCAGGATGAAGCGCTGCTGGCCCTCGCCAGTCGCCTCCATCCCCTGGCCACCACCACCGTGGGCGCCCTGGAGGACCCGCTCGGCAGTCCCGCCCTGGAGGCCTCGGCGGGCACCATCGAGGTACTGGTCTGCGGCGCCCACCTGACCGGCCTGCCCCTGAATCATCAGCTCACCAGCCGCCACGCGGTACTGGCGGAGACCACCGAGACCGCCGACTGCTATCGCATGTACCTTCTGGCCGGAGGACCGCCACTGCGTCCAGGCATGATTCGTGGCAGCGAGGGAACCCGTCTGCCCGTGGAGATCTGGCGGGTACCGGCTGACCAGTTCGGCAGCTTTGTGGCCGGCATTCCGGCACCGCTCGGCATTGGCAAGGTGGAACTGGCGGATGGCCGATGGGTACCGGGTTTTATCTGTGAGCCCATTGGACTGGAGGGCGCCGAGGAA
>JAYELS010000062.1:0-115004 GCA_034717695.1 Pseudomonadota bacterium | reverse complement strand
GCCGGAATGACCGGCCTGATGGAGAAAAGGGCTTCGACAGGAGCCGAAAATCAACGAAAACGGAGAAGGTCCTGACGAATTGAATGATTGCATCGCTGTATGCATCAATTGATCAGACCTTCCTTAGGCTTTACTCACCGCCGCGACGGGCGCGGAAACGGGTTTAATCTGGGAGCTGACAACGGAGAGGATCACGTTGTCTTCAAAGAACATCTTGGGCTGGCCGGTGTTCTTGTCCTTGTAGGGCTTGCGACGAATAAAGCCGCGCATGGCAATATCAGCCGTAATTTCCTGCCCTGGCTGGCCAAGCATGTTGTCGGATTTCAGCTTATAGCTTGAGGGCTGGCTATAGGCATCGGGGGCGGGCGTAACAAGAATCGTTGTATGGACACCGTTGTGGAAGTCACAGGATTCTATTTTTCCGGTCAATTGAAAGCGCATGGTTTTAACCTCACAGGGTTGAGAGTAGAGGGCCGGTTAAGGCCGAGGTGATGGCCGTTGAAACCCCGGCCAGGGCAAGGAAATAAATATCCATGTTCTGGGGCGAAACCTTTTCGCGGACACGGACAACAAGCATGGAATTAAGCAGGACAAATATCCCGACTGACAGTCCGAAAAAGGCCAGGACGAATAGAACAACGTCTAAAGTTGTCATGCTACAAGCCTCAGATGGCGGCGCTTATCTTCGAAGCCTTCGGACGGCTCCTGATACCAGTCGGGGCGCTGGTTGGAAAAATCTACATTGATCAACTGCACCAAGGGCACCACGTTTTCATTGGGCTTGTGGGGGTCCAGGGATTTGAGGAAGGCGCGTGAGAGACCGATAGATTCCAAGTGTTTGACGTTGCGGAAAAAGGTCTTGTTATTCTCCCTGGCAAGCTGATCATAACCTTCGCACTTAATATCGCGATACGTTTTGAATACCGCATTGGCAAGACGCTTGGACACCCGACCCGTCTCTGACACGGTGATAAAGTGAGCGTCGATCTGGAGGCGGATATGGTCGTCATCAACGTTTTTCATGGTGTGTCCCTCGATCTGGGAAAAGACCTTATGAAAGGCTTTGTGCCATAGGTGCTGAGAAAGTGGTTGGTCATGGGTGGTGTAGAACCAGTCGTGGAACCGGAGAAACTCGGGAAGCCGAGTGGGGATACCAAGGTTTTCTAGTGCGCAGTGCCCGGTGGTCGCCTCGAAGCGGATGCGGCCATAGGCGAAATCCTGGAGGCGCTTATCAGAGAGAACCGCAACGCGGTCGTGATCCCTGGAACGCCTCGCAGTGTCCAAGTCGGCCATCAATTCTTGGTGCTTGTAGTAGACCTTCTGGCGGTGGTACTCACTGGATCGATTGGCCTGGAGATAGCCAACATGGCGGGAGATGTCGGCCTTGTTGGGGAACACAGACTCGATGACCCGGATGATTGCATTGCGCTGGTAGTCGGAGGCCACAAAGGCGCTATAAGTCGAATCCAGGTAACGGACTTCGGCGTCCTGGAGGGCGAGGTGCCGATAGATCTTCGGGAAGGCCAACTGCAGGGAGGCGAGCATCTGAAAGAGACCCGGGCGGATGTTCTCGGAGCCGAACACATTGTGACCTTGGAGAATCTTAGAGGGGCTGGCTTTGATGGAGACATGAGGCCAGGGGTAGAAGCCATTGCCCTCAGGGAAGAAGCCCACCGCGACGGAAGAGATGGAGGACTCGATACTCCCCCACTTGCGGGCCTTAGGGTCGGCATAGACGCGCTGCCCGTCAACGAACATGACGGGGCAGTCGGCAGGGTAATCGTACTGGTGGATAGGGACGAAACCGGACCGTTGGCCGTTGATCAAACCCGTTTCGTTGACCACAAGGTCATCGAATGGGATACGAAGATCGAGCTTGTCCCACATCCTAGTTACTCCCCTCAAGGGAGTAATACGGGGCATGTCTACTGTCATTATGACAGTGATACGGGGCATTAGAGTGCCCCGTATGGGTTTCGGCACCCTGCCAGACCATGACCGCAAAAGGACCGCCACTGCCCTGCCCTACCCCCAAACCACGGACAGGGGGAACGGGGGCGCGGGCAGGGAGTGACGGAAACAGCGGGGGCTGATACTCGCCCCGGGGGAGGGTTAGGGGAAGCTGCGTGGCGGTTGTCATGGTGGTTGCCCTTGTCCGTGGGTGACGGGGGCAAAGGTAGTCAAGTACAGCTCAACGTGGCAAGACAAACTCAACGGTTGAAGCCGGATCAACGTTGATCAATACTCAACCAAACGGAGGGCGTACCCATGAAAACACTAGGCGAATTTTTAGACAGGGCGAAAGAGATCACCGGGAGCGATTACAAGACAGCTCAACGACTGAAGATGACAAGGTCAGGAATCAGCCATGCAAGAAAATCGGGCAGCATGGACAGTGGCAACGCGGTTGAACTGGCAAAGATACTGGATATAAATCCAGTTGAAGTGTTGGCAGCATGCGACATAGCCAAGAAGCCGGAAAATAGAGAATTCTGGGGTCGGTGGGTAGCAGCGGGAACTGCTGCGGCAGCAATTTTGACAGCCCTTATTTTCAGAGAAAGCGCCGAGTATTCAATGGCTTATATGGTGTTTTTGGTTGCTCATACTATAGATTATGCGCAGCTGTGTTTGATGAGGTCATGCGGTTTTCCCACTGCCACCAGGTCTAAGCCTGGTTTTCTTAGGAGAAATCCTCCGATGCAATTTTGTGGTGACAGTCACGCCAATGGCGCCCATTACCGCCAGGGTTGTCCTTAGGGTCGGGCTGCCGGTGCCGCTGAATGAGCGATGGATCTGTTTCGGGGATAAACCTGTTTCGCGGGCGATATCAGCGATACCGCGAAGTTTGACGACTACGCCAAGGGCCTTGGCGATATAAGTTGCGTCCCCCGTCTCGAAGGCATCGGCCATGAAAACCGCAATGGCCTCCTGATTGTCGAGACTGGATGCCGGGTCAACGGCATGTAATTCGGCCATGGTCATACTCCCTAGGAAAACGTTTACCCACTTGAATAATTTGTGCTTGCACCGACTGTCGCCCCGGGGAACTGAAAAATACAAGGTCGATCAGTAGCCTATTTAAGACAAATCCAATAACCGGATCGACAGTGATCAATGGGGTTCAGCCCCCTGTCCCAGGGTATCGAGGCCGGCGATCCATCGCCGAGCAGCGTTGGACCGGGCCATGGTCCAACCCCGCGGGGGCTGTGTAAGGTTGTGTAACGAAGATTGATCATTTTTTGAATCAGATTCATTATCGCTCCAGATAACAACCGGCCCTTGCCATGAGCACCACGGATCGACGCCAGAAAGCCTTCGCGGAGCGGGAGCAGATCTTACTGGATGGCGCCCATTACCTGATCAGCCGGGAGGGCTTGCTCAATCTCCAGATGCACCGCGTCGCCCAGCATTGCGACTACTCCGTGGGCACCCTCTACCAGCATTTCAGCAGCAAGGAGGACATGCTGCTCGCCCTGCTGACCGAGCGGATCGGCGATCGCCTGGGTCTGTTTGCCAGGGTGGCCGACTGGGATGCCGGCAGCCGCGAGCAACTGGTCGGGCTGGTGGTGGCGGATGTCATCTTTGCCCGCCAGCAGCCGCTCTTCTTCCATCTCCAGCAGTATCTGTCTACCCAGGTGATTTCCGCCGCCATCTCCGAAGCCCGGCGCGAGCAGGCCATGGCGGCCCACAAGCCCCTCGCCGACCTGTTCCAGGGGGTCATCGTCGAGGCTCTGGCGCGGGGAGATCTGTCCGCCTCGGGGATGACGCCAATCCAGATTGGCTCGGGCCTCTGGGCCCTTGGCGAGGGCATCCACACCCTGGCCCATGCCGAGGGCCTGATGGACGCCTACCAGCTGGGCAGGCCCTACGCCCTCCTCTTCCACCATTTTCACGCCCTGCTGAACGGGCTGGGCTGGCAACCCCTTTGCGATATCACCGATGGGCGGGCGGTCCGCGCCCTGCTGACCCGCGTCGTGACGGAACTGTTCAGCGATATTCCCCCCTCGGTGACCGACACCCTTTTCACGGATTTTGACCAGGACTCTCCATGAACAAACGCATGATCGTGATTCTGTCCGCCACGGTGCTGGTATTCGGCGGCACCCTGGGGGCCAAATGGGTCGCCAACCGCATGATGAACGAGTACCTCAACGCCATGCCGGAGGTGCCCGCCACGGTGTCCTCCGCCGAGGCGAGGGAGGTTGAGTGGACGCGGCGGGTGACGGCGGTCGGAACCCTCGCCGCCATCCAGGGCGCGGATCTCACCACCGAGGTGGGTGGCATCGTCGAGGCGATCCATTTCGACAGCGGCAGCGAGGTCAAGGCCGGGGATCTGATCATCACCCTGGTCAGTGATACGGACCGCGCCGAGCTGGCTGCCCTTGACGCCGCCGCGCGGCTGGCGGAAATCGAGCGTGATCGGGTGCGTTCCCTGTGGCAGCGCAAGAGTGTCTCCAAGGCGGAGCTGGACAAGCGCGAGACGGAACTCGCCCAGGCGCAGGCCAACGCCCGGGCCCAGCAGGCGCGCCTCGCGCAAAAGGCCCTGCGGGCGCCCTACGACGGCCGACTCGGCATCCGCCGGGTCAATATCGGCCAGTTCATCGCGGCGGGCGACCCGATGATCGCGCTCCAGTCCCTCGATCCGATCCACCTCAATTTCACCCTCCCCGAGCAGTGGTACGCAGCGGTGACGGCGGGCCAGTCCGCCAGCGTCCAGGTGGACGCCCTCGGCGGCGGCGAATTTGCCGGCAGCCTCACCGCCATCGAGCCCACCATCGACAAGAACACCCGCAATTTCGCGGTGCAGGCCACCATCGCCAATCCGCAAAAGCTGTTGCGCCCGGGGATGTTTGCCCGATTGAGCATTGATCTCGGCGAACCGGATACCCTGGTGGTGATTCCCCGCAGCGCCATCAACTTCAATCCCTACGGCAACTCGGTGTTCATCCTCGCCAAGGGCAAGGACGGCAAGACCCGTGCCCAGCAGCGCTTCGTCCAGACAGGGGACATCCGCGGCGATGTGGTGGCGGTCAGCGAAGGCCTGGCGCCGGGGGAGACGGTGGCGAGCAGCGGCCTTCTCAAACTGCGCAACGGCAGCCTGGTGACCATCAACAATACCGTGGTGCCGGAAGCGAGCACCAACCCCACGCCAATCAACAACTGAGCCGACCACCACAAGTCATCAACCCCGGGACGACAGCGTGAAATTCACCGATCTGTTCATCAACAAGCCCGTGCTGGCCACCGTGGTCAGCCTGTTCATCCTGATCGTCGGGCTGCGGGCGGCACTGGAGCTCAAGGTGCGGGAATACCCGGAGCTCGAGAACGCCACCATCACCGTGTCGACCCCCTACCCCGGCGCCGATGCCCAGCTGGTGCAGGATTTCATCACCACGCCACTTGAACGGGAAATCGCCGCCGCCGAGGGCATCGACTACGTGACCGCCACCAGCGATGCCAACATGAGCCTGATCCACGCCCACGTGCGGCTCGGCAAGGATCCGGACGAAACCCTGACCCAGGTGATCGCCAACATCAACAAGGTGCGCGGCGAATTGCCGGAGGCCTCGGAAAGCCCGGTGGTGTCGATGAGCGTAGGCGCCGCCAACCCCGCCGGCTACATGGTGTTTTACAGCGATTTCCTGCGCATCAACCAGATCACCGATTACCTGGTGCGGGTGGTGGAGCCCGAACTCGCCACCATCCCCGGCGTGCAGGGGGTCAATCTCGCCGGCGGGCAGGAATTCGCCGCCCGCATCTGGCTGATACCCGAGCGCATGGCCGCCTTCAACCTCACAGCGTCGGACATCACCAGCGCCCTGCGTCGCAACAATGTGCTCACATCCCTCGGCAGCACCCGCTCGGCGATGATCACCATCAACCTCAAGGCCGACACCGATATGCGCTCCATCGAGGATTTTCGCGCCATGATCGTCAAGGCGGAAAACGGCTCGATCATTCGTCTGGCGGATGTGGCGGATGTGGAGCTGGGCTCGGAGACGTACGCCCCCACCGCCCGCTACAAGGGCAAGCCCGCGGTATTCGTGGCGGTGGAACTGGCGCCGGACGCCAATTCCATCGAGGTGATGCAGGCGGTGCGCAAGGTCTGGAACGAGCAGGTGGCACCCCAGTTTCCGGAGGGCCTCGGAGGGGAGCTTCTCTACGACGCCACCGACTATATCCGCGATGCCATCGCCGATGTGCAGGCCACCATCGCCGAGGCGGTGTTCATCGTGGTGGTGGTGATCTTTCTCTTTCTCGGGTCGATGCGCTCGGTGGTGATCCCGGCCATCGCCGTGCCCCTGTCGCTGATCGGCGCCATGGCCTTGATGCTGGTGATGGGCTACTCCCTCAATCTGCTCACCCTGCTGGCCATGGTGCTCGCCATCGGCATCGTGGTGGACGATGCCATCATTGTGCTGGAGAACATCCACCGCCACATCGAGGACGGCATGGAGCCCAAGGCCGCGGCGCTGCGGGGCGCCCGGGAACTGGCCTGGCCGGTGGTGGCGATGACCACCACCCTGGTGGCGGTGTACCTGCCCATCGGCTTTCTCGGCGGCATGACCGGCACCCTGTTCACCGAATTCGCCTTCACCCTGGCGTCGTCGGTGCTGCTGTCCGGGGTGATCGCCCTCACCCTGTCGCCGATGATGTGCGCCTACATGCTCAAGCCCCACGACCCCAACCGAAACGGCGATGGCAGCCGCCTCGAAAGCCGTCTCGACGCCCTCTTCAACCGCCTCCGGGATCGCTACCAGGCCGACCTCCACCGGGTCATGGACCAGCGTGCGGGCATCGCCCTGTTCGGCCTGGTTGTGATCGCATCCTGTTTCATGCTGTTCGTCACCGCGCCCAGTGAACTGGCACCCCAGGAGGATACCGGGTTTGCCTTCATGATCGCCGAGAGCGACCCGAGCGTGACCCGGGAATACATCGAACTGTTCACCTCCCAGCTCGACAAGATCGACCAGGCCAGCGACGACATCGTCGCCAATTTCCAGTTCAACGGCGCGAGACTGGCCGCCCCCACCGCCACCAACGGCGCCTTTGGCCCCTTCATCCTCGCCCCCTGGGGCGAGCGCAGCCGCAGCACCGTGGAGATCATCAACGAGGACATCATTCCCCAGGTGGGCAAGGTCGCCGGCCTGCAGATCGCCGTGGTGCCGCGCCCACCCCTGCCCACCGGCGGCATGGGGATGCCCGTGGAATTCGTCATCGGCGGCACCGCGCCCCCGGAGATTCTCAAGGAACTGGCGGACCAGATCCTGGTCCGCGCCCGGGAGAGCCGGCAGTTCATCTTTGTGAACTCCGACATGCAGATCAACAAACCCATCACCGACATTCTCATCGACAGGGAGAAAGCCTCGCAGATCGGCATCGACATGGCCCAGCTGTCCGCCGACCTGTCGGGCCTGCTCGCCGGCGGCCAGGTCAACCGCTTTTCCATCGACAACCGCTCCTACAAGGTGATTCCGCAAATCCAGCGGGTCGATCGCCTGTCCGCCGATCAGCTCAACAACTACTACACCCGCGCCGCCAGCGGCGAACTGGTGCCCATCGGCACGGTGGTGACCCTCAGGGATTCCGTGGAGCCCCAGCGCCTGCACCATTTTCAGCAGGTCAACAGCGTCACCATCAGCGGCGTGCCGCGGCCCGGGGTGTCCCTCGGGGAAGTACTCGGGGTACTGGAGGACGCCGCCGCCGATATCCTCCCCACCGGGTACAGCGTGGATTACGGCGGCCAGTCGCGGCAGTACAAGAACGAAACCTCGGATCTGGTCGGTATCTTCTTTTTCTCGCTGTTGCTGATCTACCTGGTGCTTGCTGCCCAGTTCGAGTCCTGGCGGGATCCGGTCATCATGCTGATCACCGTCCCCATGGCCATCAGCGGCGCGCTCCTCGGGCTCAATGTGCTCGCCCTCTTCCAGGTGCCCGGCGCCACCATCAACATCTACACCCAGGTGGGCCTCGTCACCCTGATCGGGGTGATCTCCAAGCACGGAATCCTTATCGTCGAGTTCGCCAATCGCCTCCAGGAGCAAGGCTACGGCAAGCGCGAGGCCATCGAGCACGCCGCCGCCATGCGCCTGCGTCCGGTGCTGATGACCACCGCCGCCCTGGTGATGGCCATGGTGCCGCTGCTCATCGCCACCGGCGCCGGAGCGGTGGCGCGCTTCTCCCTCGGCTTCGTGATCGCCTTCGGCATGACCATCGGCACCCTGTTCACCCTCTACGTGCTGCCCATGGCGTACCTGCTCATCGCCCGGGACCACGGCACCGCCCGTTCCGAAAGCCAGGGGAGCCTTGCGCTGGATCATTGATTGGCCCGTTGCATCCGGGGATGGCGATGGCGGGTGCCTTGCCCGGGCGCTAAACTGTGCGCCCTGACCCCCAACCGGACGCTCCCATGAACGCCCCTGCCCTGCCACGTATCCTGATTGTCGGCGGCGGCGCCGGCGGTCTGCCCCTCGCCACCCGTCTCGGCAAACGCCTCGGCAAGACCGGCCGCGCCGAGATCACCCTGGTGGACAGCAACAACATCCACGTGTGGAAACCCCGCTTCCACGAGGTGGCCACCGGTTCCATCGACTCCGATCTCGACGCCCTGGATTACCGCGGCCACGCCCGCGCCAACCACTACGATTTCGAGCCGGGCACCCTCGCCGGCGTCGACCGGGAGCGGCGGGAAATCCTCCTCGCCCCGCTCCTGGACGGGGAAGGCCGCGAGATCCTCCCGGAGCGGCGCCTGGCCTACGACCAGCTGGTGCTCGCCATCGGCAGCCAGGGCAACGATTTCAATATTCCCGGCGTGCGCCAGCACTGCCTGTTCCTCGACACCCGGGAACAGGCGGACCGCTTCCACGACCGCTTTCTCAACGTCTGCCTCGCCGCCAACCACGCCGATCGCCCGGTGAGCATCGCCATCGTCGGCGCTGGCGCCACCGGCGTCGAACTGGCCGCCGAGCTCCACCACGCGGTGGCCATGTTGCACCGCTACGGCCACCGCCAGTTGAGCCGCAAGCGGCTCAACGTGCATTTGATCGAGGCTGGCCCCCGCATCCTGCCGGCGTTGAACGAGCGGGTCTCGGTGGCGGCCCACGGCCGCCTGGAGGAAATGGGGGTCAGCGTCCACACCGCCACCCAGGTCACCGAGGCCAGGGCCAATGCCTTCGTCACCGGCGATGGCCGCGAGATCGGCGCCGACCTGCTGGTGTGGGCGGCGGGCATCAAGGCCCCTGCCCTGCTCGCCACCCTCGGCCTTGAAACCAACCGCATCAACCAGCTGGTGGTGACCCCCTCCCTGCAAACCACCACGGATGGGCGGATCTGGGTGATCGGGGACTGCGCCAGCTACACCCCCGAACCCGGCGGGCGGCCGATACCGCCCCGCGCCCAGTCCGCCCAGCAGATGGCCAGCCAGACCGCCATCAACATCGCCCGGGTGTTGAAGGGAGAAGCCCCACAACCCTTCGTCTATCAGGATCGGGGCTCCCTGGTGTCCCTGTCGAAGTTCAGTTCCATCGGCACCCTGATGGGCAACCTCAAGGGCGGGCAGTGGTTCATCGAGGGCTGGCTCGCCCGGAGCATGTACATCAGCCTCTACCGCCTCCACCAGGCGGCACTCTACGGTTGGCCCCGCACCCTGCTGCTGCTCGCCGCCGGCCGTTTCAACCGGCTGGTGCGGCCACGGCTGAAACTCCACTGACAGACACCCCGGCGGGGCACATTCGCCGGGGTTATTCCTTTTTGAGTTATAAATAATCCATTTTTTCTTGGTTTTTATTATAAAAGCTGGCGACTACAGTGCCCTCCCGCGACAACAACGGAGAGGAGAACACCGTGTCCACCACGATCAAACACCCCACAAAAACCACCCTCGCCCTCGCAGTGGCCGCCCTGCTGCCCCTTTATGCCGAGGCCGACGCCAGCACCGACGCCCGCATCCAGGCCCTCGAGCGTGAACTGCAAGCCCTTAAGCAACAGCTTGAGGTGCAATCCCGGGTCGTCGGCAATCAGGGCAAGGAGATCCAGAGCCTCGCCTTTCCCGCCAACGACCACATCCTCAACAAGGGCGACGGCAAGAGCCTCAAGTTCGTGTCAGTGGACGAGAAATTCCAGTTCCAGGTGGGGGGACGCCTGCAGGCCGATGCCGCCTTCTACGATGGCGATGACAACGGCTTCAACAACGAATTTGGCGATGGCACCAAGATTCGCCGTCTCTTCCTCGATGTGCGCGGCGTCATCGACAGGGACTGGAACTACCGCGTCCAGTACGACTTTGCCCGCCCCGCCGGCGGCGATTCCGGTGCCCGGGGTATCCGCGACGCCTGGCTGCAATACACCGGCTGGGGGCTCAACCAGATCACCGTCGGCAACTTCAAGGAATACTTTGGCCTCGAACACCTGACCAGCGGCCTCTACACCACCTTCATCGAGCGCGGTGTGACCGACGACCTGTTCACCCCGGACCGCCACCTCGGCGTCGGCATCGGCACACACAGGCCCAACTGGACCGCCAATATCGGCCTGTTCGGGGAACGCGCCGAGGGGGACGCCGCCAACGAGGGGGACGAAGGCTGGGATCTGACCGGTCGCTACACCTACGCCCCGGTGGCGTTGGCTGGCAAGGCGGTGCACCTGGGTGTCGCCGCCCGCTACCACCAGCCCAACGACTCCACCACCGAGCTGCGCTTTCGCGCCCGGCCGGAATCCAACGTCACCGATGTTCGCCTGATCGATACCAATGTGCTCGCCGGGGTGGACAACACCCTCGGCATCGGTCTCGAAGGCGCAGTGGTGAGCGGGCCTTTCTCAGTGCAGGGGGAGTACATCAGCACCCGCGTCCAGCGGGACGACGCCCTGGACGATGTGGATCTCAATGCCTGGTACGTCTATGGCAGCTGGTTCCTCACCGGCGAATCACGGCCCTACCGCACCAAGGAAGCGGTATTCGATCGCATCACGCCCCTCGCCCCCGTGGGCAAGGGGGATGGCCTCGGCGGCGCCTGGGAAGTGGCGCTGCGCTACAGCAACGCCGACCTCAATGACGGCGCCCTGGTGGGCGGCGAACAGGACAACCTGACCCTCGGCCTCAACTGGTACGCCACCAAGAACCTGCGTTTTGCCGCCAACTACATCCACGTGCTCGACGTCGACCGTCCCGGCAACCGCTATGACGGACAGGACCTCGACACCCTGCTGTTCCGCGCCCAAGTGGACTTTTAAGACACCCATCAATCTGGAGAAATACCATGAAACTCGTCAAAAAACTCGCCGCCCTCGCGGCCCTGGCACCCCTTCTGGCGGTTGGCAATCCCGCCTCAGCCGACAGCCAGCAAATCCTCAACGTCTCCTACGACCCCACCCGGGAGTTCTACTCGGAGTACAACACCCTTTTCGCCCAATACTGGAAGGAAAAAACCGGCGGGGATATCAGCGTCCAGCAATCCCACGGCGGCGCCGGCAAGCAGGCGCGGGCGGTGATCGACGGCCTCGAAGCGGATGTGGTGACCCTGGCCCTCGCCTTCGACATCGACGAAATCAGCCGCATCACCGGCAAGATTCCCGCCGACTGGCAGGCGCGGCTGCCCCACAACAGCTCGCCCTACACCTCCACCATCGTCTTCCTGGTGCGCAAGGGCAATCCCAAGGGCATCACCGACTGGAACGATCTGGTGAAGCCCGGGGTTGAAGTCATCACACCCAACCCGAAAACCTCCGGGGGCGCCCGCTGGAACTACCTGGCGGCCTGGGGCTACGCCCTCAAGCAGCCCGGTGGCGACGACGCCAAGGCACGGGACTTCGTCACCAAGCTGTTCAGAAACGTGTCGGTGCTCGACTCCGGCGCCCGGGGTGCCACCAACACCTTCGTGCAGCGGGGTATTGGCGACGTGTTCATCTCCTGGGAGAACGAAGCCTTCCTGGCGGTGAACGAACTCGGCCCGGAGAACTTCGAGATCGTGGTGCCCTCCCTGTCGATCCTCGCCGAACCCCCTGTCACCCTGGTGGATGGCGTGGCCAAAAAACGCGGTACCGAGGCGGTCAGTAAGGCTTACCTCGAATACCTCTACTCACCGGAAGGGCAAAAACTGGCCGCCAAGCACTACTACCGGCCGGTGAGCCCCGAGCACGCCGACCCGGCGGACATCGCCCGCTTCCCCGACGTCAAGCTGTTCACCATCGACGAACTGTTCGGCGGCTGGACCAAGGCCCAGACCACCCACTTCAGCGACGGCGGCCTGTTCGACCAGATCTACAGTGCCCGCTAACCAACCCAACCCCGCGCGCCATGCACCTGGCGCGCGGGGATCACCCCAGGAGCAAGCCCCATGAGCATCAAGGCCATCAATGCCCGCAATCAGTTCCACGGCCAGGTCAAGCGCATCAAGCGCGGCGACGTGGTCTCCGAGGTCGAGGTCGATACCGGCCACGGCATCATCACCTCGATCGTCACCACCAGCTCCATCGACACCCTGGACTTGAAACCCGGCAGCGAGGTGGTTGCCCTGTTCAAGTCCACCGAAGTGGCCCTCGCCACCTTTTCACCCCTGGAATGACCGCGAACAGCGAAGGCATAAGGCAACACCATGAACAGCAAGATCCTTATCGTGCCCGGCTACGCCGGCAGCGGCCCGGCCCACTGGCAGAGCTGGCTGCAGAACCGCCTCCCCGACAGTGAGCGGGTGACCGGCATCGACTGGCACGACCCGATACTGCCCCGCTGGTCGGAGCGGATGGGGCGGACCCTCGAAGCCGCCCCCGCGCCGGTGTGGATCATCGCCCACAGCTTCGGCAGCCTGGCGAGCGCGGCAGCGATTGCCCACCAGCCCGGCAAGATCGCCGGTGCCCTGCTGGTGGCCCCCGCCGATCCCGAGCGGTTCTCCCTCCGCGGCATCCGCGATCGCGCAGGCCCCAAGGCCCTACCCTCGATCGCCGATCTGCTGCCCCGGGAGTCTCTTGCCATCAACGGTTTACTGGTGGCCAGCGAAAACGATCCATGGCTCAGCCTCGACGGGGCCCGGCAACTGGCCCAGCGCTGGCGACTGCCACTGCTCAACGCCGGGCGCGTCGGCCATATCAACACCGAATCCGGTTTCGGGCCCTGGCCGTCCCTGCTCAGCCTGCTCGCTGCCTTGCGCTTTGAAACGGAAGGCAGAAGCCCCCGAAAACCCCCGCGAAAAGTCGGCAGCGTAAGCCGGTCAGGCCAGGGAGTGACGGCGGTTGGTCAGCGGCTGGCGTATCTGTAGTGGTTTGTCTGTCGCTGTCTATTGCAGCGCCATGGCCTGGAGTGGTGTCGCAAAAATAAATACCCAGGGTTGGGTGGACGGACCGGGTTTACTGGACGGGACGAGCATATAAGGATGTGTTCACAGACTGTCCCGTCCAGCAAACCCGGCTCGCAAACGGCAAAGTTATCAATGGGACACCACACTGGAGAATCTCTGAAAAAGTGTGGTGGCGGGATGCAGCGCGAGGCGCCCCGCAGCCCCTCGCCTGAAAAGAACAGGCCGAGACCTATCCGAGAGATAGGCGCGGGGTGAGCGAGCATCTGAGAGTGCAGATCCTGTCGCGCAGTAGTTTCCAGCGGTTCCCTGGCCACCAAAATCCGCTACCCTGCCCCACCTCGACCCGACACACCAAGGACCTTCCATGAGGGATTCAACCCGCTCCACCGAGACACCGCCCCCCGTGCCCTTCTGGCAGGCGCTGCGCTTCTGGCTCAAGCTGGGATTCATCAGTTTCGGCGGCCCCGCCGGGCAGATCGCCATCATGCACGAGGAGCTGGTGGAGCGACGCCGCTGGCTCAGCGAGCGGCGTTTCCTCCACGCCCTCAACTACTGCATGTTGCTGCCGGGGCCGGAGGCACAACAGCTGGCCATCTACATCGGCTGGCTGCTGCACCGCACCTGGGGCGGCATCGTCGCCGGGGTGCTGTTCGTGCTGCCCTCCCTGTTCCTGTTGATTGCTTTCTCCTGGATCTACCTCGCCTTCGGCGACGTGCCTCTGGTGGCGGGAATCTTTTACGGCATCAAGCCGGCGGTCACCGCCATCGTCGTCCAGGCGGCCTGGCGCATCGGCGGGCGCACATTGAAAAACAGTGCGCTGGTCGCCATTGCCGCCGCGGCCTTTCTCGCCATCTTTGCGCTCAATGTCCCTTTCCCCTGGATCGTCGCCTGTGCCGGCTTGCTGGGCGCTGCGGGGGGCAAGTGGTGGCCGGACAAATTCCGCGCAGGAGGTGGCCACGCCGCGGCGGACAGGGATTACGGCCCCGCGGTGATCGATGACGACCGTCGCCTGCCCCACACCCGGTTCCGCTGGCAGCACCTGTTGCTCGTGATCGCCGCCGGTGCCGTGCTGTGGCTGGTGCCCATGGGGCTGCTGTACGGCATTTTCGGCGCGGATCACATCCTGACCCACATGGGCTGGTTCTTTACCAGTGCCGCGCTGCTCACCTTCGGCGGCGCCTATGCGGTGCTGCCTTACGTCTATCAGGGGGCGGTGAGCAATTTTGGCTGGGTCTCCGGAAGCCAGATGATCGACGGCCTGGCTCTCGGCGAAACCACGCCGGGGCCGCTGATCATGGTGGTGGCGTTCGTCGCCTTTGTCGGCGCCTACGTCGAAGGGTTTTTCGGACCCGAGCTGCGCCTTGCTGCCGGTGCCCTGGCGGCCACCCTGGTGACCTGGTTCACCTTTCTACCTTCCTTCCTGTTCATCCTGGCGGGGGGGCCCCTGGTGGAGTCCACCCACGGGGATCTCAAGTTCACAGCGCCCCTCACCGCCATCACCGCCGCAGTGGTGGGGGTGATCCTCAACCTGGCGCTGTTCTTCGGGTACCACGTGCTGTGGCCGGCGGGCTTTGACGGGCCCTTCGAGTTGGCCTCGGCGTTGATTGCCTGCGCCGCCGCCCTGGCCCTCCTGCGGTTCAGGCGCGGGGTGATCGAGGTGATTCTCTGGTGCGCGGCGGCGGGCCTGGGATTGACCCTGGCGGGCTGGGCTTAAAACACAATTCGGAATAAGCATTCCACAATTAATTATTTTTGATTATTAAAAACCCTCCCTAGACTGCGCCCCAAGTCCGCACACCAGCAAGTCGGCACACCAGATTGCCGCCAGGCGCCGTCGAGAGGAGAGTCCATGATATCCGCCGTTCCATCCAGTGCCCGCCTGGGGGCCTCGGCCCCCGCCGGGAGGCTCCCATGAGTACCCGGGCCTCGTTCAGTGTACTGCCGGGGTTTGGCCTGTCCCTCGGCTACACCCTGGTGTATCTCTCAGTGATTGTGCTGATTCCCCTTTCGGCGGTTTTCATCCGCACTGCGGAGCTGTCGTTCGCGGAATTCTGGGCGGTGGTGACCGCTCCCCGGGTGGTGGCGTCCTACAGGCTCTCCTTCGGCGCTTCCCTGGGGGCGGCGGCGATCAACGCCGTGTTCGGGCTGATGCTCGCCTGGGCCCTGGTGCGCTACTCCTTCCCCGGCAAGCGCATCGTGGACGCCCTGGTGGACCTGCCCTTCGCCCTGCCCACGGCGGTGGCCGGGATCTCTCTCACCGCCCTCTATGCCCCCAATGGCTGGCTCGGCCAGTACATCCAGGGGGTGTTCGGCATCAAGGTGGCGTTCGGGCCCCTCGGGGTGCTGGTGGCGCTGGTATTTATCGGCCTGCCCTTCGTGGTGCGCACCGTGCAGCCGATTCTGGAAGACATGGAAACCGAACTGGAGGAAGCGGCGGCGAGCCTCGGCGCCCGGCGCTGGCAGACCTTCCGCCATGTGGTATTGCCGATCCTGCTCCCCGCCCTGCTCACCGGCTTTGCCCTGGCCTTCGCCCGGGCGGTGGGGGAGTACGGCTCGGTGATCTTCATCGCCGGCAATATTCCCTTTGTCTCGGAGATCACCCCGTTGATGATCATCACCCAGCTGGAGCAATACGACTACACCGGTGCCACCGCCATCGCCGTGGTGATGCTGGTGGTGTCCTTCGCCCTGCTGTTGGTGATAAACGGCCTGCAGGCCTGGGCCGGCAAGCGCACCGGGAGGAACCGCTGATGGCCGGCGCGGCAACGGCTTTGCTTCGCGGCGCCCGTGACCTCGGGCCACATGCCCGGGTGCGGGGAACCCGCTTCGAGCGCAATATCGCCACCCGGGAAGCCACCTGGGTCAAGTGGGCGATCCTCGGCGCTGCCCTGACGTTTTTCACGGTGTTCATCTTCCTGCCCCTGGTGGCCGTGTTCGTCGAGGCCCTGCGCAAAGGGCTGGAGGTGTACTGGAAGGCACTGGTTGAGCCGGACGCCCTGGCGGCGGTCAAGCTCACCCTCATCGCCGCCGCCATCTCGGTGCCGCTGAACCTGGTGTTCGGGGTTGCCGCGGCCTGGACCATCGCCAAGTTCGAGTTTCGCGGCAAGCAGCTGCTCACCACTCTCATCGATCTGCCGTTCTCCATCTCGCCGGTGATCGTGGGGCTGATCTATGTGCTGGTGTTCGGCGCCAACGGCTGGTTCGGGGCATGGCTGATCGAGCACGACATCAAGATCATCTTTGCGGTACCCGGCATCGTGCTGGCGACGATCTTCGTGACCTTTCCCTTCGTCGCCCGGGAGCTGATCCCGCTGATGCAGGCCCAGGGCAAGGAGGAGGAGGAAGCCGCCGTGGTGCTCGGCGCCCGGGGGTGGCAGACCTTCTGGTACGTCACCCTGCCCAACATCAAATGGGGCCTGCTGTACGGCGTGATCCTCTGTAACGCCCGAGCCATGGGGGAGTTCGGCGCGGTGTCGGTGGTGTCCGGCCACATCCGCGGCCTGACCAACACCCTGCCCCTGCATGTGGAGATTCTCTACAACGAGTACAACTTCGCGGCGGCCTTTGCGGCGGCCTCCCTGCTCGCCCTGCTGGCCCTGGTGACGCTGGTGGTGAAGACCTTTGTCGAGAGCAGGGTGCATGGGTGAGTACTGGGTCTGCGCTTGATGGTCTGACGTCTGACGCTGGGAAGATCGCGGACGGGTTATAGATCGGAGCAAAGTTTCAAGCAAGGGGGAAATGAAAATGAGTCCAGCGCCGGTCTGCTTTAGCGTCAGACGTCAAGCGTCAGACGTCAGACCACCTTTCAAACCCACCAACCGACAACCGACAACCGACAACCGACAACCAAACCATGAGCATCCAAGTCCACAATATCAGCAAGCGTTTCGGCGATTTCGTCGCCCTCGACGACATCAACCTCGACTTCCCCGGCGGCGAGCTGGTGGCCCTGCTCGGCCCCTCCGGTTGCGGCAAGACCACCCTGCTGCGCATCATCGCCGGGCTCGAACAGGCGGATGGCGGCGCGGTGATCCTCGACGGCGAGGACGCTTCCAGGACCCATGTGCGGGAACGCCAGGTGGGCTTCGTGTTCCAGCACTACGCATTGTTCAAGCACATGACGGTGTTCGACAACGTGGCCTTTGGGATGCGGATGAAACCCCGCCGGGAGCGGCCTTCGGAGAAGCAGATCGCCGAGAAAGTCCACCAGCTGCTCGGCCTGGTGCAGCTCGACTGGCTGGCGGACCGCTTCCCCGCCCAGCTCTCCGGGGGCCAGCGCCAGCGGATCGCCCTGGCACGGGCGCTGGCGGTGGAGCCCCGGGTGCTGCTCCTCGACGACCCCTTCGGCGCCCTCGACGCCAAGGTGCGCAAGGAATTGCGGCGCTGGCTGCGCAAACTCCACGATGAGCTCCACATCACCTCCATCTTCGTCACCCACGACCAGGAGGAAGCCCTGGAAGTGGCAGACCGGGTGGTGCTGATGGACCACGGCCACGTGGAGCAGGTGGGCACCCCGGAGGAGGTCTACAGCCATCCGGCGACGCCTTTCGTGTACGGGTTTCTCGGCTCGGTGAACCTGTTTCACGGCCGCGTTGAGGATGGCGGCCTGCGGGTCGGTGGTGAAGCCGTGCCCCATCTCGATGAGGAGCTCCCCCAGGGGTCCGAGGTCTATGCCTTCGCCCGTCCCCACGAGCTGGAGATCGTCACCGATCCCGCCGTCAGCGAGGGGATCGCCGCGCGGGTCAACCGGGTGCTGTCCTTCGGGCTCAGCGCCCGGGTGGAACTGGACGGCGACAACGGCGCCACCGGACAGCATTTCGAGGTGGAGATCAGCCGGGAGAAAGTGGCGGAGCTTGCCCTGGTCAGTGGCCAGCGGGTGCGCCTGCTGCCTTCGCGACTGCGGGTTTTTGGGTGCTGAGTGACAGGTTGCAGGTTACAGGTTGCAGGTGGTCGTGCCAGCTCAGATCTGCTGCGCCCGACAAGCTTTCCCGCGCTGAAGTGAAGCATCGCTGCAATCAGGTGCAACGTGTAACGTGCAACACAAAAAATGACCGAGGAGAAACTCGCAAAATGAACTTCCAGCAACTGCGCATCGTGCGGGAAACGGTACGGCGCAATTTCAACCTCACCGAGGTGGCCAACGCTCTCTACACCTCCCAGTCCGGCGTGTCCAAGCACATCAAGGATCTGGAGGATGAGCTCGGCGTCGAGCTCTATGTGCGCAAGGGCAAGCGCTTGCTCGGACTCACCGAGCCGGGCAAGGCAATGGTGAAAATCGTCGAGCGCATGCTGGTGGACGCCAACAACATCAAGAATCTGGCGGAACAGTTCAGCCACGAGGACAGCGGCCGGCTCACCATCGCCACCACCCATACCCAGGCCCGTTACGCCCTGCCGACGGTGGTGACGGCGTTCAAGAAGATCTACCCCAGGGTGCACCTGAAACTCCACCAGGGCAGCCCCACGGAGATCGCCCAGCTGTTGATCGACGGCGAGGCGGATATCGGCATCGCCACCGAAAGTCTCGGGGAAATTCCCGAACTTGCCTCCTTCCCTTACTACCACTGGCACCACGATGTGGTGGTGCCGGTGGGCCATCCCCTCGCGGAGGTGACACCGACGAGCCTCGCTGCCATCGCCGAGTACCCCATCATCACCTACCACGAGGGGTTCACCGGGCGGGCGCGGGTGGAGCAGGCCTTCAACGACGCCGGACTGGTGGCGGATATCGTCATGTCCGCCCTGGATGCCGATGTCATCAAGTCCTACGTGGAACTGGGGCTCGGGGTGGGCATCATCGCCGCCCTGGCCTTCGATGGCGACCGGGACCGGGGCCTCGTCAAACTCGATTGCGGCCATCTGTTCGCCGAGAACCTCACCCGTATCGCGGTGCGCCGCGGCCACCTGCTGCGGCGGTTTGCCTATCGCTTCATCGAGCTGTGCGCGCCGCGGCTGGTGGAGTCCGTGGTCCGCGAGCAGCTGGTCAACGGCGCCGATGACGAGGGCTGATATAACTGGAGTTTCGCGGGTTATGCGGAGATAGTCTTAACGCACCTCGCCCCGCCCCTGTATCCTTTGCGCCGTTTTGACACGAGGATAACCATAACGTGGACTGGCAAGGCTGGCTTTCCCTGGCGCTCACCGTCGGCGCGCTGCTGACGCTCTCGCTCACCCGTCTAGGGCCCCACCTGGTGATGATGGCGGTGCTCACCGTGCTGACCGTCAGCGGCGTGCTGAGCGGCGCCGAGGCGCTGTCGGGGTTCGCCAATCCGGGCCTCGTCACCGTGGCGGCGATGTTCGTGGTGGCGGCGGGCCTGCACGCCTCCGGCGGCATCGACCTGATGGTCCACAAGGCCCTCGGCACGCCCCGCCACGAGCGGTCGGCGTTGACGCGGATCTTCACCCCGGTGGTGGTGCTCAGCGCCTTTCTCAACAATACGCCGGTGGTGGCGACGATGATTCCCGCCATCCACGCCTGGTCGCGGAAGATCAATATCGCCCCGTCGAAGTTGATGATCCCCCTGAGCTACACCGCCATTCTCGGCGGTACCCTGACCCTCATCGGCACCAGCACCAACCTGGTGGTCAATGGCCAGTATCAGGCGATCACCGGGGAAAAGGGCTTTCACCTGTTCGACATCACCGCCGTGGGCCTGCCGGTGGCCATCGTCGGGTTGTTGTTCATCTGGCTGTTCTTCCCGCGCCTGCTGCCGGATCGCAAGCAGAACCGCGCCTTCGCCAACCTGCGGGAATTCACCCTCGAAGTGTGCGTGGCCGCCAACGGCCCCCTGGTGGGCAAGTCCATCCAGGAGGCGGGCCTGCGTCACCTGCAGCGGGTCTATCTGGTGGAAATCGAGCGGGATGGCACCATCGTCACCGCTGTACCTTCGGAGGAGATCCTGAAAGGGGGCGACCGCCTGGTGTTCGCCGGCGACACCGAGGCGATTTCCGATCTGCTGCGCATCAACGGCCTCGAGCCCTCGGCGGAAAACGGCCATTCCGATGCCCTCGCCCGGGATCGCGCCGAGCGCCGCCTGGTGGAAGCGGTGGTCTCCCCCCACTGCGCCGCCATCGGTCAGGCCATCCGCGACGCGCGCTTTCGCGATCAGTACGGCGCCGTGGTGCTGGCGGTGGCCCGCAACGGCGAGCGGGTCAAGGGCAACCTCGGCACCATCGAGCTGGAGGCGGGTGATACCCTGCTGCTGGAAGCGCGCCCCGCCTTCGTCAGCCGTCAGCGCTACAACAAGGACTTTCTGCTGGTCAACGACCTCGACACCGAGCAGCCCCGCCACGAGAAGGCCCTCCTCGCCTGGGTGATTCTCTTGGGGGTGGTGGGCGCCGCCACCCTCGGCGTCATCGACATGCTCAACGCTTCGCTGATCGGCGCGGGGCTGATGCTGGCCACCGGTTGCTGCTCGGTGAGCCAGGGGGAGAAGAGCCTCGATCTCGGGGTGCTGATCACCATCGGCGCTTCCTTCGCCCTCGGCGCGGCCCTGCAGAAAACCGGGGTGGCCACCTTTCTCGCCGCCAACATCATCGATCTGAGCGGCGGCACCCCCTGGCTGATGCTGGTGCTGACCTATGTCACGGTGTCGCTGATGACCGAGTTCATCACCAACAACGCCGCCGCCATCCTGATGCTGCCCATCACCCTGGAAATGACCGAAAAGGCGGGCCTCAGCAATGAGCCCTTCGTGTTCGCCATCATGATGGCGGCCTCCGCGAGCTTCGCCACCCCCCTCGGCTACCAGACCAACCTGATGGTTTACGGCCCCGGGGGCTACAGCTTCGGGGACTTCCTCAAGGTCGGGTTGCCGATGAATGTGCTGATTGGCGCAACCACCATCGCCGTGCTGCTGATCGGCTGGCCGCTGGTGGCCTGAGGGCCCGGCCTACCAATCAGGCCCACAAAAAAGCCGCGCATCCGGGCGCGGCTTTTTTGTCTCGCGGGGAGGCTCAATCGGCGGCGCGGGCTTCGTCCTCGTCCCCTTCCCCGCCGGGCGCGACGGCTTCGCCCCGGGCTTCGGGGTTGTCCTTGCGGAACTGGTCGGAATCGAGAAACTGCAACTTGATCAGCGCCCCACTCTTGCTCGGTGCAATGCCCATCACCAGCACATTGAGATGGCCGCGATCCTCGATCAGGCCCGGCAGGTGGATGAGAATCTCCCCGGTCTCCTGGCTGGTGAAGATGTTGAGGTCAGCCCGGCGCTGGAGACGATCGGCGATATTGCGCAGCATCAGTTCCAGCGCCCGCCGGAACAGGTGGAAGGTGAGGTGGCCCTTGTACTCGGAGTGGTCGAGGGCGAGTTTCAGCTTGATGCTCTTGGTCTTGTCCTCGTTGAGGGTCAGGGTGGCGACCCCCACCGCATCACCGGCGGCGATTTCCTTGAACAGGCGGCGGGACTTTTCCCGGGGTACCTTGAAGAAGTAATTGTCCAGGGTGTTGACCGAGATGGTGAGGAACTGGCCCATGTCGATCCGGGGCTTGGCGGCGGTGTTTGTCATTATGGCGGTTCTCGCGGAGTGCTCGGGGCGCAAAGTGTAGCGTCCGCCGGCGGCCAGGTACACCCGCGCCGGTTTGTCTTGATTTGCCGGCGGCTTCGCGTACCATTGCCCGGAGATATCTCACCAGGGAGTGCCAACATCATGATCGAGCAAGTAAAAGGTATCAGTTCAACGGCCCTGTCGGCGGAGTCCAGCAAGGTGTTGCGCAACACCTACGCGCTGCTGGCGATGACCGTGCTGTTCAGTGCCGTCACGGCGGGCATCGCCATGGCCCTCGATGTGCCCTACCTCGGGCTCTGGACCCTGCTGCCCTACTTCCTGTTCCTGTGGATGACGGAGAAAAACAAGAACAGCGCAACGGGCCTCCTGTGGGTCTTCGCCCTCACCGGCTGGCTCGGCTTCACCATCGGGCCCATCATCAGCCACTACCTCAGTACCTCCGGCGCCGAGCCGGTGATGACAGCCCTCGGGGGCACGGCGCTGATCTTCTTTGCCTGCTCCGCCTACGTGCTCACCACCCGCAAGGATCTGAGCTTCATGGCCGGCTTCCTGATGACCGGGGTGATCGTGGCCTTCGTCGGCGCCATCGCCAATGTCTTCCTGCAGATTCAGGGGCTGTCCCTGGTGATCTCCTGCCTGTTCCTGGTGATCTCCTCGGGCCTCATAATGTGGCAGACCAGCGCCATCATCCACGGCGGCGAGCGCAACTACATCTCCGCCACCGTGACCCTCTATGTGATGATCTACAATGTGTTCAGCAGCCTGCTGCACCTGCTGGGTCTCAGCGAGGACTGACGGCGGCGACGCCAAGGGAGGGCGGCCAAGGCCGCCCTTTTTTGTTGCCCGCTTCCTTGGATGGCGGATGCAGTGGGGGTACAGCAGCCAATGAAAACCTACGCGGTCGACGAGGAAGGGTTCCTCGACAATCCCGCCGACTGGGACGAGGACTTCGCCCGCCAGGTGGCGATGGCGGAGCGGCTGACCCTGGAGGACGCCCACTGGGAATTGATCCACGCCACCCGGGCGTTTTTCCTTGAGTACGGCTTTTCGCCGTCGATGCGGCCGCTGGTGCAGTTCGTGGGGATCCACCTGGGGCCGGAGCGGGGCCGGAGTGTGTATCTGATGAAGCTGTTTCCGCCGAGCCCGGCGCGGGTCTTGAGTCGCCTCGCCGGCCTCCACAAGCCCAAGAACTGCCTGTAACCGCTAGGAGGAAGCCACATGTCCCTCGCCAGCCAGCACTGCCAGCCCTGCCGCGGGGATTCCCTGCCCGCCTCCCCGGCGGAACAGGTCGCATACCTTGCCGAACTCCCCGGGTGGTCCCGGGTCGAGGTGGCCGGGATCGACCATCTGGTGAGGGCCTACGCCTTTCACAGCTACGGGGATGGCCTCGCCTTCGCCCAGCGACTCGGCAACCTGGCCGACCAGGAGGACCACCACCCCACCCTCATCATCGAGTGGCGCAAGGTCACCGTGCAGTGGTGGACCCACTCCATCCGGGGCCTGCACCACAACGACTTCGTCATGGCGGCAAAGAGCGACGCCCTCTACCAGGTCTTTGCCTGAGGGGCGCTCAGCCATCCGACGGGAGGGACTCGGCCGTGCCCCCCGCCGTCAGTCCCGGGCCTCACCCGCCTTGCGCTGGCCGATCATGCGCCGCACGGCGATGAAGAATACCGGCACCAGGAAAATCGCCAGCACCGTGGCGGAAATCATCCCCCCCATCACCCCCGTGCCCACCGCCCGCTGGCCAGCGGAGCCGGCACCGCTCGCCACCACCAGGGGCAGAACCCCCATGGTGAAGGCCAGGGATGTCATCAGGATCGGGCGATAGCGCAACCGGCAGGCGGTGAGGGTCGCCTCGATCAATCCCTTGCCCTGCTGCTGGAGGCTGCGGGCAAATTCGATGATGAGGATGGCGTTCTTGGCGGACAGGCCGATGATGGCGATGAGCCCCACCTTGAAGTAGACATCGTTGGGCATCCCGGCAAGGGTGGCGCCAAGCAGCGAACCCAGTACACCGAGGGGCACCACCAGCATCACCGAGAAGGGGATCGACCAGCTCTCGTAGAGTGCCGCGAGGCTGAGGAACACCGCCAGCATGGACAGGCCCAGCAAGAGCGGCATCTGCCCCTGGGAGGACTTTTCCTCCCGGCTCGCGGCGTGCCATTCGAGGCCCACCTGGCGCGGCAGCTGCGCCATCAGGCCCTCCAGGGCCGCCATGGCATCGCCGGTGCTGTAGCCCGCGGCGGCGGTGCCCGCAAGGCGCACCGCCGGGTAGCCGTTGTAGCGCGGCAAGAGTACCGCGCCGGTTTCCCAGCGGGTGGTGGTGAACGCCGAGAGGGGCACCAGATCCCCGTCGCCGTTGCGCACCCGCATGGCGAGCAGTTGCTCCGGCTGCATGCGGTGGGGAATATCCGCCTGTACGATGACCCGCTGCATCCGCCCCTGGTTGGGGAAGTCGTTGACGTAGCGGGAGCCCAGGGCCGCCGAGAGGGTGCTGTTGATCCGCGAGAAATCGACCCCGAGGGCGTAGGCCTTGTCCCTGTCGATGTCGAGCCTCAACTGGGGCGCGGGGGGTGCCCCCTCGATGCGCATGGTGGCGATGGAGGGCTCCTCGAGGGCGAGGGCCATCAGCTTGTTGGCCGCCGCGGCCATGGCCCCCTGGCCGAGGTCGCCGCGGTCCTGAAGGCGGAATGTGAAGCCGGCCCCGGTGCCCAGCTCGGGGATGGATGGCGGCGTCAGGGGAATGATCATGGCATCGCGGATGCCGGCGAGCGCCTGCTGGGCGCGGGCGGCCACCGCGGCGGCGCTATGCTCCTCGCCGGGGCGCTCGTCCCAGGGCTTGAGCTTGATGAAGGAATTGGCGGTGTTCTGGCCGGTGGTGAAGAAGTTGATGCCCACCACCGTGGTGATGTTGTCCACCTCCGGCTGGGCGAGGAAGTACTCCTCCACCTGCCTGACCACCTCCAGGGAGCGGTTGGAGGTGGCGCCGGCGGGCATCTGCATCACCGCAAACAGCTGCCCCTGGTCCTCGTCCGGCAGGAACGAGGTGGGTAGCCGGATGAACAGCACCGCCACCACCGCCACGATCACCAGATAGAGGAGCATGAAACGGCCGGTGCGGGTCACCACCCGGCCGACCAGGTTCTGGTAGCCCATGGCGCTGCGGTTGAACAGCAGATTGAACCAGCGGAACAGGCCGTTCTTGGTGTCGTGGTGATCCTCGGCGAGGGGCTTCAACAGGGTGGCGCAGAGCGCCGGGGTCAACGACAGGGCAAGGAAGGCCGAGAACAGGATCGACACCGCCATGGTCACCGAGAACTGCCGGTAGATATTGCCCACCGAGCCGCTGAAGAACGCCATGGGCACGAACACCGACACCAGCACCACGGTGATGCCGACGATGGCACCGGTGATCTGGCGCATCGCCTTGATGGTGGCTTCCCGGGGGGTGAGTCCTTCCTGGGCCATGAGGCGCTCGACGTTCTCCACCACCACGATGGCGTCGTCCACCAGGATGCCGATCACCAGCACCATGGCGAACATGGTCAGCACGTTGATGGAAAACCCGAACCCGTACAGCAGGGCGAAGGTGCCGAGCAGCGCGACCGGCACCACCAGGGTGGGAATCAGGGTGTAGCGGATGTTCTGCAGGAACAGCAGCATCACCACGAACACCAGGATGATGGCCTCGAACAGGGTGACCACCACTTTCTCGATGGAGATGCTGATGAACAGGGAGGTATCGAGGGGAACGTGGTATTTCACCCCGTCGGGCATGAACTGCGCCAGTTCGTCGAGCTTGGCCCGCACCGCGAGGGCGGTGTCCACGGCGTTGCTCCCGGGGGCGGTCTGCACGGCGATACCCACGGCGGCGCCGGCGCCATCGCTGCGGGCGATGCGGGTGTACTGCTTGGCGCCGAGTTCGATGCGGGCCACGTCCCGGAGGCGCACGGTGGAACCATCCCGATTGGCGCGGAGCACGATATTGCCGAACGCCGCTTCATCCGCCAGCTGACCGTCGACCACCACCATGGCTGTGACCTGCTGGTCCGACAGGTTGGGTCGATCGCCGATACTGCCGGGGGACACCTGGGCATTCTGCTCGGCGATGGCCTGGTTGACATCCTCCGGGGTCAGATCGAGGCCCACCAGCTTGTCCATGTCGAGCCAGATGCGCATGGCGTGCTCGGTGCCGTAGAGGCCCGCGGAGCCAACCCCCTTGACCCGCTGGACTTCGGGGAGGATGTAGCGGCTGACATAGTCGCCCATCTTGGTTTCGCCGAACTCCGGGTCCTGGGAGGTGAAAATGGCGATCATCAGGATGTTGGCATTGGTCTTGTCGACGATGATGCCCTGCTGGTTCACCGACTGGGGCAGGCGGGGTTCGGCCCGGGCCAGCTGGTTCTGCACTTCCACCTGGGCCAGGTCGGGATCGGTGCCGGGCTCGAAGGTCAGGGTGATCTGGCCGCGACCATAGGATTCGCTGGCGGATTCCATGTACATCAGGTTGTCGACGCCATTGAGCTCGTTCTCGATGATGCTGATCACCGATTCCTCCACCATGGCCGGGGTCGCGCCCGGGTAGTTGGTGGTGATGCTGATGGCGGGGGGCGCCACCTGGGGATAGTAGGCCACCGGCAGTTGCAGGATGGCGATGATGCCCGCGACGCTGATGAACAGGGCAATAACCCAGGCAAAGATCGGCCTGTCGATGAAAAACCGTGCCATGGGGTTACTCCCCCGCCACGGCGTTTTGCGCGCCGCCATCCAGCGGCTTTACCCGGGTGCCCGGGGGCGCCTTGAAGAAGCCGTCCACCATCACCCGCTCGTTGCCTTCGAGGCCCTCGGTGATGATCCACTGGTTGTTCTGGGCGCCGGCGATGGTCACCGGGCGCACTTCGACCACATCACCTTCCCCCACCACCAGCACGGTGTCGCCGTGTTCGTTGCGGGTCACCGCCTTCTGGGGGATCAGGAAACCCTCGGGGAAGCGGGCCTGCTCCACCACCACCCGCACATACATGCCGGGCAGGAGGATGCGATCCGGGTTGGGGATCTGGGCGCGGAAATCGATCTGGCCGGTGGCGGGATCCACATTCACCTCGCCAAACAGCAGGCGACCCTCGTGGGGATAGCGGCTGCCGTCCTCGAGGATCAGCCGCACGGGGATGGCGTTGTCGCCGGTGAGGTCGAGGGTCTTGTTGGCGAAGGAGTTGCGGAGCTTCAGGGCATCCGCCGCGCTCTGGTCGAAACTGGCATAGATCGGCTGAATCTGCTGGATGGTGGTGAGATGGGTGGCGTCCTCCTGGCGCACCAGCGCCCCCTCGGTGACCAGGGAGCGGCCCGCGCGGCCATCGATGGGTGCCCGCACGGTGGCGTGGGCCAGGTCGATGCGCGCCGACTCCACCGCCGCCTGGGCCGCCGCGACACCGGCCTCCGCCTGCCTGAAGGTGGCCTGGGCGGTGATCTCGTCCAGCTCGCTGACTGCCTTCACCTTGCCAAGGGCGGCGATGCGGTCGTACTGGGCCTTCGCCTTCAACAGCTTGGCGCGGGCCACCGCCAGATTGGATTCGGCCTCGTTCACCGACGCCTGATAGGGCGCGGGGTCGATCTGGAACAGCTTCTGCCCCGCCTTGACGTCGGAGCCCTCGGCAAAATCCCGGGACTCGACGATACCCGACACCTGGGCGCGCACCTCGGCGATGCGCCAGGGTTCGAGGCGCCCTGACATTTCCGTGGTGACCACCACCAGCTCCGGCACGGCGGTGATCACGCCGACGGTGGGAACCCCCTGCTCCTGCTGTTGCGGCTCGCCGCCGCAGGCGGCCAGGGCGAGGCTTATGGCCAGCAGGAGAATCCGGCTGTTGCGATTTGTGCTGAGGTGCATGGTGACGTCCTGGTACCTGATCCGGAAACGGGGGGTGCGACCTGGGGGCCGCGGGGGTTAGGGCTGACATTATTGTCATATATGACGATGCCGTCAATATTGACAATAATGTCAAAAGCAATACACTGCCTGCAGCACTGTCAAGCGAGGCAAGAAAGAGACCATCATGCAGCCCCCCACCACCGCGTTGCCGGGCAAGCGGGAGCGCACCCGCGCCGCCATCGTCAATGCGGCCATCGCCCTCATTGCCGAGAAGGGCCTGGAGTCCAGCAGCATCGACGATCTGATGGCCACCGCCGGCATGGCGCGGGGAACCTTCTACAACTATTTCCAGTGCCGGGAAGAAGTGCTGTTCTCGGTGATCCGGGAAATCCAGGATCAACTGATCTCCAAGGTGGTGAGCCATATCCCCGCCGACCTTCCCCCGGCGCAGGTGGTCGCCTGCATGCTCAACGGCTATCTGCAATTCTGTCAGGACGAGTGCCGTATCGGCGCGGTGATGATCCGCATCGGGGGGTTCAGCCCCTGGGTGGACGCGGAGGATCAATCGATGCGCGAGGGCTTCTCCCGAATCGATGCCGCGGTCGAGGCCCTGTGCGGCAACAGGGTCAGCTTCACCAGCGCCCGCACCTACCTCGAAGGCATGTCCAACAATATCCTCTGCCATCTGCTGGGTGGGCGGATCGGTTGGAACAATGTGGAAGAGCTGGTGTTTCTCACCCTGCGGGGCCTCGGCATGCCGGAGCGGGAGATCGACAAGGCTGTCGCCGCCGCCCGGGGGTTTGCCGCCAGCATCGCCAAGGCCGGCTGACTACCGCCGCCATCAATCCTTGAGGTGGTCCCCGTTCTGCCCCCGGTGCCGGAGGGCGTGATCCATCAATACCAGCGCCAGCATGGCCTCGGCGATGGGCACCGCGCGAATGCCGACACAGGGGTCGTGGCGGCCGGTGGTGACCACCTCGATGGGGTTGCCGTGGATATCGATGGAGCGGCCGGGAATCCTGAGGCTCGACGTGGGTTTCAACGCCAGGTGGGCGACGATGTCCTGGCCGCTGGAAATGCCGCCGAGAATCCCGCCGGCGTTGTTGGATAAAAAACCTTCCGCGGTGATTTCATCCCGGTGCTCGGTACCCTTCTGGGCAACGGAGGCAAATCCGGCGCCGATCTCCACCCCCTTCACCGCATTGATGCCCATCATGGCGTGGGCGATGTCCGCGTCGAGGCGGTCGAACACCGGCTCGCCCCAACCCACCGGCGCGCCCCGGGCCACCACCGTGACCCGTGCGCCGATGGAGTCACCGTCCTTGATCAGCGCCTGCATGTAGGCTTCCAGTTCCGCCACCCGGTTGGGGTCGGCGCAGAAAAAGGCGTTCTGCTCGATGGCGTCGCGGTCGACAAAGTCGAGGGGAATCGGCCCGAGCTGGCTCAGGTAGCCAAATATCTCGACTCCGTAGCGGTGCTTCAGATACTTGCGGGCGATGCCCCCGGCCGCCACCCGCATGGCGGTCTCCCGGGCCGAGGAGCGGCCGCCACCGCGATAGTCGCGGATGCCGTACTTGTGCTGGTAGCTGTAATCGGCGTGGGCGGGGCGAAACTGATCCTTGATCTTGGAGTAGTCCTTGGAGCGCTGGTCGGTATTCTCGATGACCATGCCAATGGGCGTGCCGGTGGTCCTGCCCTCGAACACCCCGGAGAGGATCTTCACCTCGTCCGCCTCCCGGCGCTGGGTGGTGTAGCGGGACTGCCCGGGCTTGCGGCGATCGAGGTCCAGCTGCAAATCCGCCTCACTCAATTCGAGGCCAGGGGGGCAGCCGTCGACGATGCAACCGAGGGCAAGGCCATGGCTCTCGCCAAAGGTGGTCACCGTGAAGAGTTTTCCAAAGGTGTTGCCGGACAAGAGAGGATCCTCGCAAAAAGAGCAGTATTTTAGCGGACTTCAGCCGCCGCCGGGCAAGTCCCGACGGTGGAGCAGGAAAACCCCGTGGCCGCCCCGCTCGAACTCGAGCCAGGTGAACGGCAGCTGGGGAAAGGCCTCCTCCAGGGCGGGCCAGGAGTTGCCCACCTCGACGATCAGAATCCCCTCCGGCGTCAGGTGGTCCGCCGCCTCCGCCAGCAAGCGGCGGGTGAAATCGAGGCCATCGTCGCCGGAGGCCAGGGCCAGTGCCGGTTCGTGGCGAAACTCCTCGGGGAGCGTGTTGAAATCACCGGCGTCCACGTAGGGCGGGTTGCTGATGATCAGGTCGAAGCGCTCCCCGGGCAGCCCGTCGAACAGGTCCGACGCCACCGCCGCCACCCGATTCCCCAGGTCGTGGCGGGCGATGTTATCCCGCGCCACGGCGAGGGCGTCGGTGGAGACGTCGCTCAGCACAACCGTCGCATCCTCGAACAGATGGGCACAGGCGATGCCGATGCAGCCGCTGCCGGTGCACAGATCGAGAATCCGTTCGGGGACGAACGGCAGCCAGGGCTCGAAGCCGTTTTCGATCAGCTCCCCGAGGGGAGAACGGGGAATCAATACACGCTCGTCGACGCGAAACGGCAGGCCGGCGAACCAGGCCTCGCCGGTGATATAGGGAGCGGGCACGCGCTCGCTGATGCGCCGGTCGAGCACGTCCAGCACGGCGTGCTTCTCCGCCTCGGTGAGGCGGGCATCGAGAAACCGCTGGTCACCCTGGGCCGGCAGGTGCAGGGCGTGCATCACCAGCTGAACCGCCTCGTCCCAGGCATTGTCGGTGCCGTGGCCAAAGAACAGCGACTTCTCATGAAAACGACTGCACGCCCAGCGCAGGAAATCCCTCACGCTGTACAGGTTTTGAAGAACATCGGCACGCTGATCCATGGGCTTTTCTCGAAAAAACGGCATTGTAACCGCCGACCGGAAAAACCGCTTTACCTTTATTTCCCCCTGCCTTAGGGTTGCGGCTGACTGGTATGGCACACAGGAATTACCCATGATCGAGGCATTTGCGACAATCATCAAAAGCGTTGGCGAGGATCTGGAGCGCCCTGGCCTTGTCGACACCCCCAAGCGCGCCGCCAAGGCATTTGAATTTCTCACCCGGGGCTACCACCAGGACCTCGACGAGGTGATCAACAACGCACTCTTTCCCAGCGATTCCAGCGAGATGGTGATCGTCAAGGACATCGAGCTGTACTCCATGTGCGAGCACCACCTGCTGCCCTTTATCGGCAAGTGCCATGTGGCCTACATCCCCAACGGCAAGGTGCTCGGCCTGTCCAAGGTGGCGCGCATCGTCGACATGTACGCCCGCCGCCTGCAGATCCAGGAGAATTTGGTGATGCAGATCGCCAACACCGTGGAGCAGGTCACCGGCGCCTTGGGCGTTGCGGTGATCATCGAGGCGCGCCACCTGTGCATGATGATGCGCGGTGTCGAGAAGCAGAATTCGGTGATGAAGTCCTCCGCCATGCTCGGCTCCTTCCGCACCAACCAGGCCACCCGCAACGAGTTCCTGGCACTGATCTGAGGGCCGGATTCAGGTGGCGGGCCCTCCCCCGCCGCCGAAAAACGCCGCCACCCGTCCCGCCGTTTCCCCCAGCCCGCCGTCCATGTGCATGTGGTGTCCGCCGGACACCTCCCGCACTGCGATCTGTTCGTTGGAGCCCGCCCAGCGGGTCATGTCGTCGTCGCGGCGAATGGGGCTGTCCGCCCCCAGCAGCAACAGCACCGGAAAGGTCAGCGCCTTCACAAAGGCCAGGGCATGCTCTTCGCTGAACTTCACTTCGGAGGCGGCCCCAAGGCGCGGGTCGCCGCGCCAGTAGTAGCCCTCCGGGGACTTCTCCACGCCCCTCAGGGCCAATGCCCGGGCCGCGTCCAGGGGCAATGCCAGGGGGCCCCGGGTGCGGGCCGCCAGGGCGTCGTCAAAACCGGGATGGTAGCGGGGTTTCCAGCCGGCCAGGGCGCGCCGGTCGGCAATGGCGGCGGCCAGCTGGGCGGGGGCGTCGGCGGCCAGCACGGGGGCCGGAAACAGGTTGTCCAGCAGCACCAAGCGCTCGACCCGGGCGGGGTGGGACCCCGCCAGCAGAGTGGCGATGGCCGCGCCCCGGGAGTGGCCGAGCAGGCAGAAGCGCTCCCAGCCAAGCTCGTCGACGATGGCGAGCAGCTCCCCCACATCCTGCCATACGGTGTAGGGCGCATCGGCGGAGCGCCAGTCGCTGTGCCCGTGGCCGGCGAGGTCCGGCGCCACCAGGTCGCAGTCCGCGAGCAGGGGCGCGAGGAAATCAAAGCTCGCGCAGTTGTCCCGCCAGCCGTGAAGGGCGAGTACCCGGATGGGCCTCCCCCGCCCCCAGCGCCGGGCGGCAAAGTGCTTGCCAAAAACCTCGAAGTGCAGCTCCTCCGGGGGCATCAATGGATCTGCCAGTCCAGGCTGGCGCCGCCCCGGGCGAATGCCACCATATCCAGGGCGCTGATACTGGCGGTGGGGACGCTGGCGGCGAGGTCATCCCGGTCCGTCAGCCAGGCGAGCAGGGCCCCCAAGAGGGGTTGATGGCCCACCAGCACCAGGGGCCAGGCATCCTCCCCCAGGCCCTCGATGAAGTCGGCGATGGCACGGGGCGATGCGTCCGGCACCAGGCAGTCATCCACCAGCAGTGGCGGGGGGTTGGTGCCATCGCCGAGGATGGCGTGGGCGATGGCGGCGGTTTGCAGGGCGCGGCTGTAGGGGCTCGACACCACCGTGGCCGGGGCACTGGCGAGCCTCGGCAGTGCCTTGAGGAGGTTGTGACGGCAATGCTCCCGGCCCCTCTGGGTGAGTTCGCGGACTTCATCCCGGGGCGCGCTGCCGGCCTCGCCGTGGCGCATCAGGTAGAGTCGCAGCTCGCCGGGCATCAGGACTTGCTGTCGCCCTGATCCCCGGGCTCCGGGGTCAACACGGGGATATCGCTGCCAACCCCGTGGCTACCCTCCCCCTCCGGCGTCTCCTCCACCTTCGGCCCGGGCCAATCCGCGAAGGGAAAGGGCTTTTCGTCACTGTTGAAGGTGACGAAATTGAAGGCCCGCAGGGTCCACTCGGCGAGGCTTGCGGAAAAGTCCCTGAGGCTGCGGTTATCCTCGCCAGTGAACAGCACGGCGAGAAACTGCAACAGCGCCAGCACGCAGATCACCAGCCGGGACAGGCCCGTCAGCAGCGCGAACAGGATCATGTACAGCAGGCGGATCCACAGATCCGGATCGGAGAAGCGGGATTGCGATTCATTGCTCATGGGGGTCGTTCCTCACTCTGAATTCCACATCCTCGCTCTGCTCGGATGTCATCATGTTGCGCAGTACCGAGCGCAACGGCCGGGCCTCGAACAAAATGGCATAAAGCGCCGAAGCCAGGGGCATGTAGACCCCGAGATCATCGGCCTTGTGCTTGACGATGCGGGTGGTCTTGACCCCTTCCGCCACCTGGCCCACCAGGCGGGCCGCCTCGTCCATGGTCTTGCCCTGGCCGATGGCCTCGCCGATGCGAAAGTTGCGGCTCAGGGGCGAGGTGCAGGTGACGATCAAGTCGCCGACGCCGCTGAGGCCGAGGAAGGTCATGGGATTGGCGCCGAGCCGCGCGGCAAAGCGGGTCATCTCCGCGAGGCTGCGGGTGATGAGCACGCTCAGGGTGTTCTGGCCGACCCCGATGGCGGAGGCGATGCCGGCGACAATGGCGTAGATGTTCTTGAGGGCGCCCGCCAGTTCCACCCCGTAGCGGTCGTGGTTGGCGTAGACGCGAAAATAACCACTCGCCAGCATGGCCTGGATCTGCTGGCACAGGCCCTCGTCCTCGCTGGCGATGACCGTGGCGGTGATCTGCTGGGCGGCGATTTCCCGCGCCAGGTTGGGGCCGCTGATGACCCCCACCCGGGGCTCGCGAAGCTCCTCTTCCAGCACCTGGCTCATCAGCTTGAAACCCTCCTCCTCGATGCCCTTGGCGGTGCTGATGGCGATGACGCCGGGGGGCAACAGCGGCGCGGCGGCGCGGGCCACCTCGCGGAAGGATTTACTGGGGATGGAGAAAAATACCACCTCGGCGCCCGCCAGGGCCCCGGGCATGTCGCTGGTGATGACGAGGCTGTCGTGGAGTCGGTAGCCGGGCAGGTAGGGGGTGTTTTCCCGGGTGTCCCGGCAGCGGGCGGCGTTTTCCGCGCTGCGCATCCACAGGGTCACGGGGTAACCGTTGTGGGCGATCATATTGGCGATGGCAGTCCCGAAACTGCCGCCACCCAGCACCGCGATGCGTGTTGTTCTAGTCATGCCTTACCGCTTGTGGCCGTGAGGGCGCGATTATAGGGGCAAGGGGGCCGGCAATGCCACGCCGGCCCCCGGGGCAGGTCACTGGGCGGTGGGCGTATCGAGCAGCAGGCGGTTGATCTGCTGGATGAACTCGCCGGGATTGTCGAGCTCGTCCCCGGACAACAGCAGGGCCTGGCGGTAGATCAGGAAGGCGAGATCCCGAGCCCGTTCGCCGTCGGCGGATTCCAGGCGCTTGATCAGGGGGTGCTCCGGGTTGATCTCCAGGGTTGGCCGGGTATCCGGCACCTTCTGGCCCGCGGCCTCGAGGATGCGGCGCATCTGCACGCCCAGGTCGTGCTCCCCCACCACCAGGCAGGCGGCGGAGTCGGTGAGGCGACGGCTGGTGCGCACCGCGCTCACCCTGTCCCCCAGCAGCGCCGCGATCCTCGCGGCGAGGGGCGAGTTGTCGGCTTCCGGCTGCGGCGGGGACGCGTCATCCCCCGCCAGTTCGCCCAGATCCAGCTCTCCCTTGGCGATATTCACCAGGGATTTTTCCCGGAATTCGTGGAGGTGGCTGGTGAGCCACTCGTCGATACGGTCGGTGAGCAGCAGCACCTCGATGCCGTGCTTGCGGAATACCTCCAGATAGGGGCTGGCGAGGGCCGCCTCGCGGCTGTCGGCGACGAGGTAGTAGATCTTCTCCTGGCCGGTTTTCATCCGCTCGACGTAGTCGGCGAGGGACGACAGCTGCCCCGCTTCCAGGGCGGTGGAGCCAAAGCGCAGCAGCTCGGCGATTCTCTCCCGGTTGGCGAAATCCTCCGCCATGCCCTCCTTGAGCACCGCGCCGAAGGCATCCCAGAAGGCGCGGTAATCCTCGGGCTTGTCCCTGGCAAGGCCGTCGAGCATGTCCAGCACCCGCTTGGTGAGGGCACCGCGGATGGCGGTCACCGCCGGGCTGCTTTGCAGCAGCTCCCGGGAGACGTTGAGGGGCAGGTCGCTGGAGTCGACGATGCCCTTCACGAAGCGCAGGTACAAGGGCAGGAACTGCTCGGCGTCATCCATGATGAAGGTGCGCTGCACATAGAGCTTGACGCCACGGGGGCTGTCCCGCTGGTAGAGATCGAAGGGTGGCTCGGAGGGAATGTAGAGCAGGCTGGTGTAGTCGTACTTGCCCTCCACCCGGTTGTGGCTCCAGGCGAGGGCCTTGCGGAAATCGTGGGAAATATGCTGGTAAAAGCCCTGGTAGTCCTCCTCGCTGATCTCGTTGCGGGGGCGCATCCACAGGGCGGTGGCATCGTTGATGGTCTCCCACTCCACCTCGGCGGCCTCCTCCGTCGCCGGCTTGGCGAGGGCAATGGGCACCGCGAGGTGGTCGGAGTACTTCTTGATGATGGATCGCAGCCGCCAGCTGTTGGCGAATTCCTTTTCGTCGGCCTTGAGGTGAAGGTGGATGGTGGTGCCCCGGTCGGCCTTGTCGATGGCTTCCAGGGTGTATTCCGCCTCACCGTGGCAGCTCCAGCGCACCGCCTGATCGGCGGCGAGACCGGCGCGGCGGGTTTCCACCACCACCTTGTCGGCGACGATGAAGGACGAATAGAAGCCGACACCGAACTGGCCGATCAACTGGGCGTCCTTGCGCTGGTCGCCACTCAGGGTTTCGAGAAACTTGGCGGTCCCGGAGCGGGCGATGGTGCCGAGGTTGTCGATCACCTCCTCCCGGGACATGCCGATACCGTTGTCGGCGATGGTAATCACCCCGTTGGTTTCGTCGATGCTGACGCGAATCCGCGGCTCGCCGTCCCCCTCGTACAGTTCCGGCGCGTTCAGCGCCTCGAAGCGCAGCTTGTCGCAGGCGTCGGACGCGTTGGAAATCAGCTCGCGGAGAAATATCTCCTTGTTGCTGTAGATGGAATGGATCATCAGGTGGAGGATCTGGCGGGCCTCGGTCTGAAAACCCAGTGTCTCGGTCTTGGCGGCGGCGGTCATCGGTTTTCTTACCTCCCTCGGGTTACTTGGAAACGACGGGAAATGGTCGTGGCAGCTGTCTAGATGGGGGTCCGGGCCGTCATTTCAAGGGTCGGTGCCCGGTGCCGTCCAACCCCTGCCCACGGTTGTCCCGCCCCGCGGCCCTGTCTATGATGGGCGCCGGCGCGACGTTCGCGCCATCGCCAGCCCCTGACAGGCCGCCGGCTCTCCGGAACGGCCCCCACCACCCGCCATGGATGCCTGTGCCGATGACGCCTCGCCGCTGGTTGTACACCTTTCTCGCCTGCCTGCTGGTGCTGCTGGTGTTGGCGAGCATCAAGTTTCTTCAGATCCGGGCGGCCATCGCCTTTGGCGAATCCTTCCCCGAGCCCACCGAGTCCGTGCAGGCACTGGTGGTGGCGCCGACCCCCGCGGCGCTGGAGGTGTCGACCCTCGGGGAAATCATCGCCCCGCGCTCGGTGGAATTGCGCAACGAGCTGGCGGGCAAGGTCAGCGCCGTCAATCTCACCCCGGGCGGTCGCTTCGCCAAGGGGGACGTGCTGATCCAGCTGGACGTCAGCGAGGAAAGCGCCCGCCACCAGTCCGCCCTGGCCAGCGCGGCCCTCGCCCGCCTCGCCCTGGAACGCCAGCAAGCCCTGGTCAAGCGCGGTAGTGCCAGCCAGGCACAGCTCGATCAGGCCCGGGCAGAGCGCGACATCGCCGAGGCCAACGCCCGCCAGCTGGCGGCGCTGATCGCCAAGAAGACCCTGACCGCCCCCTTCGACGGCATCGCCGGACTCCACGACCTGGAAGCGGGGGACTACCTCGAGGCCAACACGCCCCTGGTGCTGCTGCAGGGGTTGAGCGACAGCCTGTGGGTGGATTTCAGCCTGTCCCCCGCCCAGGGTCGTCTCGACATCGGCGATGCGGTGCGGGTGGTGGCGCCCGATGCCGGGGGCGAACAGCTCGCCGGCACGGTGATCGCCCGGGATCCCGCGCTGTCGGACCAGTCCCGCAATCTCCGCTACCGGGCGCAACTGGCCGCCACGCCGCTGCTGCCGGTCCGTGCCGTGGTCACCGTCAGGGTACCCGTCGCCGCCGAGGCGCGGATCCAGGTGCCGGCCCAGGCGGTGCTCAGGGACGAGATCGGCAGCTATGTCTACCTCCTCGATCCCGATGGGGATGCCTACCGGGCACGGCGCCGGGGGGTGGAGCTGGGGGGGATCAACGGCGACACCGTCACTGTGGAGGCGGGCCTTGCCCCGGGGGAGCGCATCGCCACCCACGGCGCCTTCAAGCTGGGCCAGGGCATGCGCGCCGTGGTCCGCGATCGGCCCTCTCTCGACGATGCCGGCGCCGATGCCGCGGAGGGCTGAGTCATGGCGGGCAGCTCGGCAACACCCAATGTGATGGATGTGTTCGTCACCCGCCCGGTGCTGGCCATCGTGGTGTCACTGGTGCTGGTGCTGGCGGGCCTGAAGGCGGCGCTGGACATCCCCGTGCTGGAATATCCCCGCATCGAGAGCTCCTCACTGGTGATCACCACCGCCTATGTGGGCGCCTCGGCGGCCCGGGTGCAGGGCTTTGTCACCGATCCCATCGAGCGGGTGGCGGCCACGGTCCCCGGCGCCGATTACGTGGATTCGGTGACGGTGTCGGGGCTCAGCACCGTGACTTTGTGGCTCAAACTGAATGAGGACAGCACGGATGCCCTGGCGGAGCTGTCGTCCCGCCTCGGCCAGATACGCTATGAGTTGCCCGCCGGCGCCGAGGATCCGGCGGTGCGGGTGCAGCGGGCCGATCGCTCCGGCGCCCTCTTCTACCTCAATATCAACACCGACAGTATCGATCGCGCCACCACCACCGACTACCTCAGCCGCCATGTAGTCCCGGTGATCGGCGCCATCGAAGGTGTCCAGCGGGTGGGAATCGAGGGTGGCCGCAACCCCGCCATGCGCCTGTGGCTCGATCCCGAGCGCATGGCGGCCCTGCACCTCGCCGCCGAGGACGTGCGCCGGGCGCTCGTCGCCAACAACGTCATCGCCACCCTCGGCCGCACCGAGAATCCCACCCAGCGCATCAATCTGCTGGCCAACACCACCCTGCGAACCGTGGAGGACTACGAGCGTCTGGTGATCCGCGAGGCGGACGGGGCCCTGGTGCGGCTTGGGGATATCGGCCGGATCGAGCTTGGGGAGGAAGAGGGCGAGATGAACGCCCGCTACAGCCAGAACGCATCGGTCTATCTCTCGGTGTGGCCGGTGCCGGGGGCCAACGAGATCGCCATTGGCGATGCCCTGTACGACGTCCTCGCCGAGGTCAACGCCACCCTGCCGGCGGGCATGGAGATCATCACCGCCTACGACGGCACCCTGTACATGCGGGATGCGATCCGCGAGATCTTCATCACCCTGGTGGAGACCATCATCCTGGTGGGCATCGTGGTGCTGGCGCTGATGGGCTCGCTGCGCACCGCCCTGGTGCCCCTGATCACCATCCCCATCTCCCTGCTGGGGGCGGTGGCCGCCATCACCCTGGTGGGCTTTTCCCTCAACCTGCTCACCATCCTCGCCATCGTGTTGTCGGTGGGCCTGGTGGTGGATGACGCCATCGTGGTGGTGGAGAACGTGTCCCGCTACATGCGGGAGGGCAAGACCCGCATCCAGGCGGCCCTCGCCAGTTCCCGCCAGCTGCTCTCCCCCATCACCGGCATGACCATCACCCTGGCGGCGGTGTACGCCCCCATCGGCTTCCTGTCGGGGCTCACCGGGGTCCTGTTCAAGGAGTTCGCCTTCACCCTGTCGGTGGCGGTGCTGATCTCCGGGGTGGTGGCCCTCACCCTGTCACCCATCATGAGCGCCTACGCAAACCCCGAGGGGGGCGCCGAGGCCGGCATGACCCGCTGGGTCAACGAGCGCTTCGATCGGCTTCACCGGCGCTACGGGATACTGCTCGACCGGGTATTTCACTGGCGTCCGCAGATTCTCGCGGCGGGGTTGTTCTTTTCCCTGCTGGCGGCGCCCTTCTACCTGCTCTCCCAGAAGGAACTGGCCCCCATCGAGGATCAGAGCGCCATCAACATCATCGTCGATGCCCCGTCCAATGCCTCCCTCCACTACAGCAACGGCTTCATGCACGACACCGTGGAAAAGATCCTCGCCCTGCCCGGGGTGAAGTATGTCTGGCAAGTGGTGGGCCCCAACGCCGGCTTTGGTGGGATCATCTTCGTCGACACCGACCAGCGGGATTTCCGCGTCCAGGATATTCTCCCGGAGGTCTATGGCACCCTGTCGGAAGTCACCGGCCTGCGGGTGTTCCCCATCCTGTTCCCACCCCTGCCCTCCGCCGGGCAGTTCGACGTGGAGCTGGTGGTGCAGTCCGCCGAGCCCGTCACCGCCATGAAACCCTACGCCGACAAGCTCCTTGCCGCCGCCAATGCCAGCGGGCAATTCCTGTTCGTCGACACCGACCTCAAGATCGACATGGCGGAGGCCAGCTTCAACCTCGATCGCGAGCGCATCGCCGAGCTGGGCATGGACCTGGACACCGTGAACCACCAGCTCGGCATGTTGCTGTCCGGCAACTACGTCAACCGCTTCGACCTCAACGGCAAGGCCTATCAGGTGATTCCCATGGTGGGCGCCGGGGGCCGGGCGAGCCCCGCCGGGTTGATGGATCTGCTGTTGCGCACCCCTGCCGGGGCGTTGGTGCCGGTGTCCGCCATCGCCACCCTCGACTACCCGGTTGCGCCGCGGATGCTCGGCAAGTTTCAGCAGAAAAACGCCTTCCGGATCCTCGGCGGGGTGATGCCCGGCACCACCAAGGAACAGGGGCTCGCCACCCTGGAGGCGGCGGCCCGGGACATTCTGCCGAAGGGCTACACCATCGACCATGCCGGGGAGTCCCGCCAGTTGCGCCAGGAGGGCAACACCCTGGTGGGCGTGCTCGCCATCGCCCTGGTGTTCGTCTACCTGGTGCTCGCCATCCAGTTCAACAGCTTCCGCGACCCCCTGGTGGTGCTGGTGGGGTCGGTGCCCCTCGCCCTCGCCGGGGCGCTGATGCTGCCGTTCACCGGGCTCACCACCATCAATATCTACTCCCAGATCGGCCTCATCACCCTGGTGGGGCTGGTGGCCAAGAACGGCATCCTCATTGTCGAGTTCGCCAACCATCTGCAATCCGAGGGGTTCGACAAGCTGGCGGCCATCAAGGGCGCCGCCGAGACCCGCCTGCGCCCGGTGCTGATGACCACCGCCGCCACGGTGCTCGGACACTTCCCCCTGGTGCTGGTGACCGGTCCCGGCGCCGAGGCCCGCAACAGCATCGGCATCATCCTGGTGGCGGGCATGCTGATCGGCACCCTGTTCACCCTGTTCGTGCTGCCCTGCCTCTACCTGCTGCTGGCCCGCGCCCACCGGCGCGCCGAGGTGGACCCGGAACGGGATTCGGAGCGGAGTGCCGAGGTGAGTTATGGGGCCTGACCGACAGCAGTGGTTGGGGGTCATCTGGCCCCTTGGCGGAAACAAAAAAGGCGACCCGAAGGTCGCCTTTCCTGTCTCAGGGTGCGAGGGCTTACCAGCCGGTCACTTCCTTGAGGGCCTTGCCGATGTCGGCGAGGCTGCGCACGGTTTTCACGCCGGCGGCTTCCAGGGCGGCGAACTTCTCGTCCGCGGTGCCCTTGCCACCGGAAATGATGGCGCCCGCATGGCCCATGCGCTTGCCGGCCGGGGCGGTCACGCCGGCGATGTAGGACACCACCGGCTTGGTGACGTGCTCCTTGATGTAGGCCGCGGCCTCGTCCTCGGCGCTGCCGCCGATCTCACCGATCATCACGATGGCCTCGGTGGCCGGGTCTTCCTGGAACATCTTCAGCACATCGATGAAGTTGGAACCGGGAATGGGATCGCCGCCGATGCCGACACAGGTGGACTGGCCGAAGCCCGCGTCGGTGGTCTGCTTGACCGCTTCGTAGGTGAGGGTGCCGGAGCGGGACACGATGCCCACCTTGCCGGGCAGGTGAATGTGACCGGGCATGATGCCGATCTTGCACTCGCCGGGGGTGATCACGCCGGGGCAGTTGGGGCCGATCATGCGCACGCCGAGCTGGTCGATGCGCACCTTGACGTCGAGCATGTCGAGGGCGGGGATGCCCTCGGTGATGCACACGATCAGCTTGATGCCCGCTTCGGCGGCTTCGAGGATCGCGTCCTTGCAGCCGGGGGCCGGGACGTAGATCACCGAGGCGTCGGCGCCGGTGGCGGCCACGGCTTCCTTGACGGTGTTGAACACCGGCAGGCCGAGGTGGGTGGTGCCACCCTTGCCGGGGGCGATGCCGCCCACCATGTTGGTGCCGTAGGCGATGGCCTGTTCGGAGTGGAAGGTGCCCTGCTTGCCGGTGAAGCCCTGGCAGATCACTTTGGTGTCTTTGTTGATCAGAATGCTCATTGTCTCAATTCCTCCGGCTTAGCCCGCTGCCTTGACGACTTGCTGCGCAGCGTCCGTCAGGCTGGTCGCGGCGATGATGTTGAGGCCGGAATCGGCCAGCACTTTCGCACCCAGGTCGGCGTTGTTGCCCTCGAGGCGCACGACTACCGGCACCTTCACGCCCACTTCCTTGACGGCGCCGACGATGCCCTCGGCGATCATGTCGCAGCGGACGATGCCGCCGAAGATGTTCACCAGCACGGCCTTGACGTTGTCATCGGAGAGGATGATCTTGAACGCTTCGGTGACCCGCTCCTTGGTGGCGCCACCGCCCACGTCGAGGAAGTTGGCGGGCTTGCCGCCGTGCAGGTTGACGATGTCCATGGTGCCCATGGCAAGGCCGGCGCCGTTGACCATGCAGCCGATGTTGCCGTCGAGGGCCACGTAGTTAAGCTCCCAGCGGGCGGCGTGGGCTTCCCGGGGATCGTCCTGGGAGGGGTCGTGCATCTCCTGCAGCTTGGGCTGGCGATACAGGGCATTGGAATCGATATTGATCTTGGCGTCGAGGCAGTGGAGATTGCCGTCGGTCTTGATAACCAGGGGGTTCACCTCGAGCAGCGCCAGGTCGTAGTCCTTGAAGAGCTTGCCAAGGCCCACGAAGATATCGACGAACTGCTTGATCTGGGGGCCTTCGAGGCCCAGTTTGAAGGCCAGATCGCGGCCCTGGTAGGGCATCGGGCCCACCAGCGGGTCGATGCTGGCCTTGAGGATCTTCTCGGGGGTCTCGTGGGCCACCTTTTCGATCTCGACGCCACCCTCGGTGGAGGCCATGAACACGATGCGCTGGCTGGAGCGGTCGAGGACGGCCCCCAGGTACAGTTCGCGGGCGATGTCAGTGCAGGATTCCACCAGAATCTTGTTGACGGGCTGGCCGTTGGCATCCGTCTGGTAGGTCACCAGACGCTGGCCCAGCCACTTGTGGGCGAAATCGCGGATCTCGTCCTTGGATTTCACCAGCTTGACGCCACCGGCCTTGCCGCGGCCACCGGCGTGCACCTGGGCCTTGATCACCCACTCGCCGCCACCGATCTTGTCGGCGGCCAGCACCGCGTCCTCGGCGGTCTCGCAGGCGAAGCCCTTGGATACCGGCAGGCCATATTCAGCGAAAAGCTGCTTGCCCTGATACTCATGTAAATTCATAGCGGAACCTATAACTGACAGAGGTTGAAGAAACTCCCGTTAGCGCTTGCGCTTGTTCGGGATATGGATGGCGTGCCCATTGGCCGCGAGGGCGGCTTCATGGACAGCCTCGGACAGGGTTGGATGACCGAAGACCATCAACGCCAGGTCTTCGGCGGTTGAGCCAAATTCCATGGCGATCGCCACCTGTTGCACCAGATCCGCGGCCGAGGGTCCCACGATGTGGCACCCGAGGACGCGATCCGTCTCGGCATGGGCAAGCAGCTTGACCATGCCATCACTTTCATCCGCCGCCAGGGCCCTGCCCGACGCGGCGAATGGGAAGATACCGACCTTGTAGGGTTCGCCGGACTGCTTGAGCTGTTCCTCGTTGCGACCCACCGACGCCACCTCCGGGTGGATGTAGATCACATTGGGGATGATGTCGTAGTTGACCTGGGTCTTGTGGCCGGCGATGCGCTCCGCCACCATGACCCCCTCCTCCGAGCCCTTGTGGGCCAGCATCGGGCCGCGCACCACGTCCCCCACGGCCCAGATGCCCGGGGCATTGGTGGCGCAGTGGTCGTTGACGAAGATAAACCCGCGCTCGTCCAGGGCGACGCCGGAATCGGCGGCCAGGAGCCCCTCGGTATTGGGGCGACGCCCAACACAAACAATCAATTTATCAAATACTTCTGTGGATTCCTTGCCATCCGGCGCGAGGTAGGTGACCTCCACCTTGCGGCTCTTGCCCCGGCCCTTGATGGCGGTGCCGGTGACGCGGCAGCCGAGGCGGATGTCGAGCCCCTGCTTCTTCAGGATCTTCTGGGTCTCCTTGGCGATCTGCTGATCCATGATGGCCAGGAAATCCTCCATGGCCTCCAGCAACACCACCTCCGCACCGAGGCGCTTCCATACGCTGCCAAGCTCGAGGCCGATCACCCCGGCGCCGATCACCCCGAGGCGCTCCGGCACCGCCTGCAGCTCCAGGGCCCCGGTGGAATTGATGATGACCTCGCCGTCCACCGGCGCAACAGGGATGTCGATGGGCTGTGAGCCGCAGGCGATCACAACGTTGTCGGCCTCGAGGATGCTCACCTGGCCGTCGTGGGCGGTGTACTCCACCTTGCGCTCCGCCAGCAGGCGGGCGGTGCCGAACAGGGAGTTCACGCCATTGGCCTTGAACAGGCCCCCGATGCCCTGGGTGAGCTGCCTGACGATGCCGTTCTTGCGCTCGATCATCGTCGGCACGTCGACCCTGGCATCCTTGAGGCTGATGCCGTGCTTGTCGAGGCCGTGGGCCACTTCCCAGTATTTGTGGGAGCTGTCGAGCAGCGCCTTGGAGGGGATACAGCCGACATTGAGGCAGGTCCCGCCGTTGACGCCCTTGCCCTCGGCGTTGGTCATCTTCTCGATACAGACGGTCTTAAGGCCCAGCTGGGCGGCGCGGATGGCGCAGACATAGCCGGCGGGGCCGGCTCCAATCACGATCACATCGTAGCGTTCTGACATTTAACCATTCCTTTTCAATAGGTTGCCGCTTAAATCTCAAGCAGTATCTTGGCCGGATTCTCGATCATTTCCTTGATCGCCACGAGGAACTGCACCGCTTCCTTGCCGTCGATCAGGCGATGGTCATAGGACAGGGCCAGATACATCATGGGGCGGATCACCACCTGGCCGTTCTCGGCCACTGGGCGCTCCTGGATCTTGTGCATGCCGAGGATGGCGGTTTGCGGCGGATTGAGAATGGGGGTGGAGAGCAGCGAGCCAAACACGCCGCCGTTGGTGATGGTGAAGGTGCCGCCGGTCATGTCCTCGATGCTGAGCTTGCCATCCCGGGCGCGGCTGCCGAACTCGACGATGCCGCTCTCGATCTCGGCGATGCTCATCTGGTCGGCGTTGCGCAGCACGGGTACCACCAGCCCCTTGTCGGTGGACACCGCGACGCCGATGTCCTGGTAGCCGTGGTAGACAATGTCCTTGCCATCGATGGAGGCATTGACGGAGGGGAAGCGCTTCAGGGCCTCCACCGACGCCTTGACGAAGAAGCCCATGAAGCCGAGGCGAGTGCCGCCGTGGACCTTGGCGAACTGGTCCTTGAATTCGTTGCGCAGGTTCATCACCCGGTGCATGTCCACCTCGTTGAAGGTGGTCAGCATGGCGGTGTTCTGCACCACCTGGGTGAGGCGCTCGGCGATGCGGGCGCGCATGCGGGTCATGGGCACCCGCTTCTCGATTCGATCCCCGCCCGCCATCGGCACGGCAATCGGGGTGGGGGCGCTCGCCGGGGCAGGGGTTTCGGGTGCGGCCTTGGGTTCGGTCCGGTGGGCCAGGACGTCCTCCTTGGTGATGCGGCCGTCCCGCCCGGTACCCGTCACGGCGGCGAGGGCAATACCCTGCTCCTCCGCCACCTTGCGGGCGGAAGGACTGGCGATGGCGGCGGCTTCCGGCGCGGGGCGGGGCTCCGCGGGGGCCTCGCTGGCGGTCGCCACGGCGGCCCCGGCGGGCGCCAGCTGGGCGATCACTTCGTTGCTCAGCACCACGTCGCCGGCGGCCTTGAGCACCTGGCTCAGGACACCGTCGGCGGGGGCGACGACTTCGAGAACCACCTTGTCGGTTTCGATATCCACCAGCAATTCATCGCGGGACACCGACTCGCCGGGCTGCTTGTGCCAGGCGGCGATGGAGCCTTCCTGGACGGACTCTGGAAATGTCGGCGCTTTGATATCAATGGTCATCGGCTGGTCCTGTTCCTAGTTACCTGGGGTTAGCGCTTCGTTGATAAACCGGTTCTGTTCCTCGAGATGCACCGACATGTAGCCGGCGGCGGGTGCGGCGGACGCCTCCCGTCCCACATAGTTGAGGGTCAACTTGGCATCGTGGGCCGCCAGAACCTTGCGCATGTGGTGTTGACTGCTGTACCAGACCCCCTGGTTGATGGGCTCTTCTTGGCACCAGACCACGTCCTTGAGCTTTTTATAGGGGGCGATCACCCGGGAGAGGCCCGCGTCATCGAATGGATAGAGCTGTTCGATACGGACGATGGCCACATCGTCGACACCCCGGGCGAGGCGCTCCTCGTGGAGGTGGTAGTAGACCTTGCCGGTGCAGAGGACCAAGCGGCGGACCTTGGCGGGATCGGCGTGGCTGTCCTCCAGCACGGTCTGGAAACGGCCGTTGGCGAGGTCCTCCAGGGTGGAGGTGGCCAGTTTGTGGCGCAGGATCCACTTGGGGCTCATCACCACCAGGGGGCGGCGCATGGGGCGAATGGCCTGACGGCGCATGAGGTGGAACATCTGCGCCGGTGTCGTCGGAATGCAGACCTGGATATTGTGCTCGGCGCACAGCTGGAGGAAGCGTTCGAGGCGCGCCGAGGAGTGCTCGGGGCCCTGCCCCTCGTAGCCGTGGGGCAGCAGCATGGTGAGGCCGCACAGGCGCCCCCACTTGTGCTCGCCGCTGGTGATGAACTGGTCGATCACCACCTGGGCGACGTTGGCAAAATCGCCGAACTGGGCTTCCCAGATCACCAGCCCATTGGGGGCGGTGGTGGCGTAGCCGTATTCAAACGCGAGCACCGCCTCCTCGGAGAGCAGTGAATCGTAGAGATCGAAGCGCGGCTGGCCCTCGGACAGGTGCTGGAGCGGGGTGTAGGCGCTGCCATCCTTCTGGTTGTAGAGCACGGCGTGGCGGTGGGAGAAGGTGCCTCGGCCGCTGTCCTGGCCGGTCATGCGGATCGGGTAGCCATCCTCCAGCAGCGTGCCATAGGCGAGCAATTCGGCCATGCCCCAGTTGATGGGCAGTGCGCCGCCCGCCATCTTGCGGCGGTCGTCGTAGATTTTTTCCACCTGCTTCTGGAGCACGAGCCCTTCCGGGATCTTCACCAGGCGATAGGCCACGTCCTGGAGCTTTTGCAGGTCGCAGCCGGTGTCGGCGGGGATGTTCCAGTCGTGGCCCAGGTAGGGGGTCCAGTCCACGAAGAGTTTCTTGTCCGGTTCGAAGACCAGCTTGTTGACCACATACTCGCCGCGATCCAGGCTGTCCCGGTAACTGTCCAGCAGGGCGTTGGACTGGTCCACGGTGATCACCCCCTCGGCGATCAGCTTGTCGGCGTAGAGGGCCCGGGTGGACTTGTGCTGGCGAATGCGCTGGTACATCAGCGGCTGGGTGGCGGACGGCTCGTCGGTCTCGTTGTGACCCCGGCGGCGGTAGCACACCAGGTCGATCACCACGTCCTTCTTGAACTGGTAGCGGTAGTCCATGGCCAGCAGGGTGACGAACATCACCGCGTCGGGATCGTCGCCATTGACGTGGAAGATCGGCGCCTGAACCATCTTCGCCACATCGGTGCAGTACTCGGTGGAGCGGGCATCGTCCTGGCGGCTGGTGGTGAAGCCCACCTGGTTGTTGAGCACGATATGAATGGTGCCGCCGGTACCGTAGGCGCGGGTCTGGGACAGCTGGAAGGTCTCCATCACCACGCCCTGGCCGGCAAAGGCAGCGTCGCCGTGGATGTTGATGGGGACCACCTGGTTGCGCTGCTCGTCCTCGCGGCGATCCTGGCGGGCGCGGGCGGAACCGATCACCACCGGCGAGACGATCTCCAGGTGGGAGGGGTTGAAACCGAGGGCCAGGTGCACTTCCCCACCGCTGGTGAGGCGGTTGGACGAGAAACCCTGGTGATACTTCACGTCCCCGGAGGTGTTGATGAGCCGCTTGCCGGCGAATTCGTCGAACAGCTCCGCCGGGTTCTTGCCCATGATATTGACCAGCACATTGAGGCGGCCCCGGTGGGCCATGCCGAGCACGATCTCCTTGGCCCCGTAGCTGCCGGCGCGGTCGATCAGGCCGTCGAGCATGGGGATCAGGCTTTCGCCCCCTTCGAGGCCAAAGCGCTTGGTGCCCGGGAACTTGGAATCCAGGTGCTTTTCAAGCCCCTCCGCGGCGGTGAGGCGCTGCAGCACTTCGAGGCGATCGCCGCCGCTGTAGACGGGGTTGGAGCGCACACTCTCGCAGCGCTGCTGCAGCCACTCCGTTTCGTCGAACGAGGTGATGTGCATGAATTCGACGCCCACATGGCCGCAGTAGGTGGCCCTCAAGGCATCGATGATTTCCCGGAGGGTCGCCTCCTCCTTGCCGATATAGAGGGTGCCGGCCTGGAAGGTGGTGTCGAGATCGGCCTCGGTGAGGCCGTGGAATGGCAACTGAAGGTCGGGCACCTCGTCCCGCACCATCAAGCCCAGGGGATCGAGACTGGCCAGCTTGTGGCCGCGGCTGCGGTAGGCGCTGATCAGCTGCTGGACCTTGACCTGCTTGCGCTCGTGCTCGATGTTGACGCCCCCGGAGCCGGGCGCCGGTATGGGCCGGGCCCGGCGCCGGCCGAGCAGTTCGAAGTGGTTGCGGATCGTCTGGTGGGAAGTGTCAGTGGCGACCCCGTCGACCCTCGGCAGGGAATCGAAGAAGGTTCGCCACTGCTCCGGCAGGGCATTGGCATCGTGCAGGTAGATCTCGTACAGATCCTCGATATACCCGGCATTCGCACCGGAAAACAGCGAGGTCCGGTAAAAATGCTCCATGATGCTGTCGTGCATCGTCACATCCCGATGTCGTTTGAATTGACGTTAATTGCACTGCCCTCCCAAGAGGCTTCCACCGATGCCGTGATCAGGTCCCGCTTCTGAGCAGCATGTTGCGGATATGGCCGATGGCGCGGGTGGGGTTGAGGCCCTTGGGGCATACCGCCACGCAGTTCTGGATGCCGTGGCAGCGAAACACGCTGAAGGGATCGTCCAGTTTCGCCAGGCGCTCCTCGGTGGCGGTATCGCGGCTATCCGCCAGAAAGCGGTAGGCCTGGAGCAGGCCCGCGGGACCGATGAACTTGTCGGGGTTCCACCAAAAGGACGGGCAGCTGGTGGAGCAGCAGGCGCAGAGGATGCACTCGTACAGACCGTCCAGCTTGGCCCGCTCCTCCGGCGACTGGAGCCGCTCGATGGCCGGTGCCGGGGTGTTGTTGAGCAGGTAAGGCTGGATCTTCTCGTACTGGGCGTAGAACTGGCTCATGTCCACCACCAGGTCGCGGATCACCGGCAGGCCCGGGAGGGGGCGCAGCACCAGGCGGTTGTCCTTGACGCAGGCGGAGAGCGGCGTGATGCAGGCCAGGCCGTTCTTGCCGGAGATGTTGACCCCATCGGAGCCGCATACACCCTCGCGGCAGGAGCGGCGGAAGGCCAGGGTCGAATCCTGGGCCTTGAGCAGTTCCAGCACGTCGAGGACCATCAGGTCCTTGCCGCCGGTGTCCAGCTCGTAGTCGCGCATGCTGGGGGCGGAATCGGTCTCGGGGTTGTAACGGTAAACGCTTACTTTCAACATGGTTTGTTCCCCTGCCAATCAGTAGGTACGGGCTTTCGGTTCGAAAGCGGGACGGGTCTTGGGCGTGAAATTCACCTGGCGCTTGCCGACCGTCTTGTCGGTCGGGAAGTACAGGGAATGGCACAGCCAGTTGGCGTCGTCCCGCTCGGTGAAATCCTCGCGGGCGTGGGCGCCGCGGCTCTCCTTGCGCTCCTCCGCGGCGATGGCGGTCGCCTCGGCCACTTCCAGCAGATTCTGCAGCTCCAGTGCCTCGATACGGGCGGTGTTGTAGGCGTTGCTCTTGTCCTGCAGGTGGACGTTCTCGATGCGCGGACGCAGCTCCGCCAGCTTGGCGATGCCCTGCTGCATGTAGTCGCCGCGACGGAACACCCCGAAATAGTTCTGCATGATGCTCTGCAGTTCCTTGCGCAGCACCGCGGCACTCTCCCCCTGGCTGGAGCCGTTGACCCGGTTGAGACGGGCCATGGCGGCATCGATATCGGTGGCGGTGGCCTCCCGCTGCTCGATGCCCTCCCGCAGGGACTTCTCGATGAACAGGCCCGAGGCGCGGCCGAACACCACCAGGTCGAGGAGGGAGTTGCCCCCCAGGCGGTTGGCGCCGTGCACCGATACGCAGGCCACTTCGCCACAGGCGAACAGGCCCTCGATGACCTTGTCGTTGCCATTGGCGTCGAGGGTCAAGGCCTGGCCGTGGATATTGGTCGGGATACCGCCCATCATGTAGTGACAGGTGGGCACCACCGGGATCGGCTCCTTGACGGGGTCGGCGTGGGCGAAGGTGATGGACAGTTCGCAGATGCCCGGCAGGCGGCTGTGGAGCACCTCCTCGCCCAGGTGGTCGAGTTTCAGGTGAACATGATCGCCGTCGGGGCCGCAGCCACGGCCTTCGAGGATTTCGAGGATCATGGAGCGGGCCACCACATCGCGGCCGGCGAGATCCTTGGCATTGGGCGCATAGCGTTCCATGAAGCGCTCGCCGTCCTTGTTGACCAGATAGCCGCCCTCGCCGCGACAGCCCTCGGTCACCAGCACCCCGGCACCGGCAATGCCGGTGGGGTGGAACTGCCACATCTCGATGTCCTGCACCGGGAAGCCGGCCCGCAGGGCCATGCCGACGCCGTCGCCGGTGTTGATGTGGGCATTGGTGGTGGACGCGTAGATGCGACCGGCGCCGCCGGTGGCGAATACGGTGGCCTTGGACTTGACGTAGACGGTCTCGCCGCTCTCCATGTTGATGGCGATGACGCCCACCACCGCGCCGTCCTGGTTCTTCACCAAGTCCACGGCGAACCATTCGTTGAGGAACACGGTGTTGTTCTTCAGGTTGGTCTGGTAGAGGGTGTGCAGCAGGGCGTGGCCGGTGCGGTCGGCGGCCGCGCAGGTGCGGGCGGCCTGGCCACCCTCGCCGAAGTTCTTGGACTGGCCGCCGAAGGGGCGCTGGTAGATGCGGCCCTCCTCGGTTCGGGAGAACGGCAGGCCCATGTGCTCCAGCTCGAACACGGCCTCGGGGCCCACGGAACACATGTACTCGATGGCGTCCTGGTCACCGATGTAGTCGGAGCCCTTGACGGTGTCGTACATGTGCCACTGCCACTGATCGTTGGGATCGGCGCTGGCGATGGCGCAGGTGATGCCGCCCTGGGCCGAAACGGTGTGGGAACGGGTGGGAAACACCTTGGTGATCACCGCGGTCTTGTAGCCGGACTGTGCCAGTTGCAGCGCCGCGCGCATGCCCGCGCCGCCGCCGCCCACGATTACGCCATCAAAGGAAATGGTTCTAATAGCCATGGATTCAGATTCCCCAGAGAATGTCGATTGCCCAGACCACATAGGCCAGGGTGATGGTGATCATGCCCAGTTGCAGAACGATGCGCAGCCCGGTGGCCTTGGGGCCCATCAGGCGCACGGTGACATAGTCGGTCAGCACCGCCCAGAGGCCGATCCAGGCGTGGGCCGCCACGGACAGCACGGTGGCCAGGCTGAACAACTTCATCAGGATGTGCTGGTGCAGCCCCACCCACTGCCCGTGGGTAAGATCCGGGTTGCACAACAGATAGACAACGGTGAATACCGTATAGGCGGCCATGACGACGGCGCTGACGCGCTGCACCAGCCAGTCGGACAGACCGCTGCGGCCAAAACTAGTGACGTTGATTACCATACCCAAACCCCCGCGAGAAGAATCAGAACAACCGCGACCACCAGGGCCAGCTTGGCCCCCAGCCGACCGCCTTCGAGGCTTTCGCCCACACCCAGGTCCATGATCAGGTGGCGGATGCCGGCCACCATGTGATAGGCCAGCGCGGCGAGACAGGCCCACAGCACCACGCGGGCGACGGGGCTGGTCAGGCAGTCGCGAATGGCGGCAAAGCCATCCTCGCCGGACAGACTGAGATCCAGCATCCACAGCAGCACAGCGACGACGCCGAACAGCACGACGCCAGAGATGCGGTGAAGGATGGAGACAATGGCGGTAATAGGAAGCTTGATGGTTCCTATGTCCAGGTTGACAGGTCTTTTTGTGGTCACGATTGGAGGTCCTCTTGGCCCGAACGGAATGTGCGACTGACTAAAACAAAAGAACCAGCCATAAAAGCTGGTCTCCCCTCATCAGAACGGCACGGATTATAGGGGCGTCGCCCCCCAATTACAATTCGCGGGAAGGGCCTACGAGGCAAGGGCAACGCACCGAATGAGGGCGCCCGCGGGACCGCCGCCGGACGCCGGGCCAAAGCCGCGCCCACCGTCAAAACGCCCGGGCGGCATTCAGTATAGAACAGTGCGGCGACGAGGGGATTTTGCGGGCATTGGCCCCAGGCGTCGGCGCGCCAAATTGACATTAAAAGTATTCTGGATATAGTTGGTCCCCTCACTTCCCATCCCATCGGGGGCCAACGGCCGCCCTCCCTGCTGGACTTGCTGGAGATACGCATGAGCACCAAGAAAGCCATCCTCACCATTGATGGGGATAGTACCCCGCTGGAACTGAATATTCTGGAGAGCACCCTGGGCCAGAATGTCATCGATGTATCTCCCCTGCTCGACCGCGATTACTTCACCTTCGACCCCGGCTACGGCACCACCTCCGCCTTTGAAAGCGAGATCACCTACATCGACGGCGCCAAGGGCATCCTGCTCCACCGCGGCTACCCCATCGAACAGCTGGCGGAAAAGTCCGATTACCTCGAAACCTGCTACCTGCTCCTCAACGGCGAACTGCCGAATGCTCCCCAGAAGGCGGAGTTCGAGGAGATCATCCGCATGCACACCATGGTCAACCGGTCCATCGAGAACTTCTTTTCCGGTTTCCGCTACGACGCACACCCCATGGCCATGCTCTGTGGCGTGGTCGGCGCCCTGTCGTCGTTCTACCACGACTCCATGGACATCAACGACCCGCACCACCGGATGATCACCGCGCACCGCCTGATCGCCAAGATGCCCACCCTGGCGGCCATGTGCCATAAGCACTTTGTCGGCCAGCCCTATATGTATCCGGACAACAGCCTCAGCTATTCCGAGAATTTCCTGCACATGATGTTCGGCACGCCCTGCGACCACGGCAAGGAAATCAATCCCGTGCTGGCCAAGGCCATGGATTTGATCTTCCTGCTCCACGCCGACCACGAGCAGAATGCCTCCACGTCCACCGTGCGCCTTGCCGGCTCCTCCGGCGCCAACCCGTTTTCCTGCATCGCCGCCGGCATCGCCGCCCTCTGGGGCCCCGCCCACGGCGGCGCCAACCAGGCGGTGCTGGAGATGCTGCATCAGATCGGCGACGTGAAGAATATCGATGAATTCATCAAGCGCGCCAAGGACAAGGACGACCCCTTCCGGCTGATGGGCTTTGGACACCGGGTGTACAAGAATTTCGATCCCCGCGCCAAGGTGATGAAGCAAACCTGCGACGAGGTCCTCGGCGTGCTTGGTCTGGAGAATGATCCCCTGCTGAAGATCGCCAAACGCCTCGAGGAAATCGCCCTCGAGGACGAGTATTTCGTGCAGAAGAAACTCTACCCCAATGTCGATTTTTATTCCGGCATCATCATGAAGGCCATCGGCATTCCCACCGAGATGTTCACCGTGATCTTTGCCACCGGCCGCACCGTCGGCTGGATTGCCCAGTGGAACGAGATGCTGAGCAAGCCCTACCGCATCGGTCGTCCGCGTCAGCTTTATCGCGGCCACACCGCCCGGGATTATCCCGCCCGGTAACCGGCGGGAACATAAAAAAAGCAGCCTCCGGGCTGCTTTTTTTATGTCGATGGCTGCGCGAAAACGCTTCCGAAAGGCCCGCCGGCGCCTCGTTTGCTTGCCCCGAGCCCCCCGCCGCAACCCCGATTGCAGGCCTGAAGCTGGAACAGGCGGAGGAGAAAAACTGCACAATTGTGCAGGTCGGGAATCCCTGAAAGCGCCCCGGAAATCCGCCCCGGATCTTTTCTTTGCCGCAAAGAAAAACCCTCCGCATTTTCATGCGGAGGGTTTTATTTGGTGGAGCTAAGCGGGATCGAACCGCTGACCTCAACACTGCCAGTGTTGCGCTCTCCCAGCTGAGCTATAGCCCCGTGTTACCGAGGCGCGCATTTTAGCACTCTCGACTCCTTCGTCAAGGGTTTTCTTCCGGATGTGGCGATCTTTCCTCACTGGCCTGCTGATAGGCTTTTTCCAGGGTTTTAAGCTGTTTTTTGGAGGGCGCGCCCACCACGTCCAGGCCGTGGCGGACCCGGGCGCGGACCATGTCGGGGCCGAGGATAACCATGGCGTCAAACAGCGGCGGCGCGGAGGTGGTGCCGGCGATGGCGACGAACAGGGGGGAGAGAAAATCCTTGAGTTTCAGGCCCAGATATCCCGCCAGTTGGCTGAGTTCGGTGTAGAGGGCGTCCCGCTCCCAATGGCGCAGGCCGTCGAGGCGCCAGCTGCTGAACTGGAGAATTGTGCGCACCGTCTCGGTATCGAGCTTGGCGTGATTGAAGCTCTCCGGCGAGATGGCGGGAAAGCCGCTGAACAGGAAGCCGGTCAGGGGTGCGATGTCGGAGAACTTCTCGACCCGCTCCTTGATCAGCGGTATCACCCGCTGGAGGTTGTCGCGGTTGAGGGCCCACTCTGCCACCCGGTCGGCGAACTGATCGATGTCGAGGTCCTCGCGAATCCAGCGGCCGTTGAGCCAGTCGAGCTTCTCCCGGTCGAACACCGGCCCCCCCAGGTGGACATTGTCGAGGTTGAACTGGCGAATCATCTCGTCGAGGCTGAATTTCTCCTCCTCGTCGGGCATCGACCAGCCCATCCGCCCGAGGTAATTGAGCACGGCCTCCGGCAGGTAACCCATGGCCCGGTAGAAGGTGATGCTGGTGGGGTTCTTGCGCTTGCTGAGCTTGCTCTTGTCGGGATTGCGCAGCAGCGGCATGTGGCACAACTCCGGCATCTCCCAGCCGAAATACCGGTAGAGCAGCTGGTGCTTGGGAGCGGAGTTGATCCACTCCTCGCCGCGGATCACGTGGGTGATGCCCATCAGGTGATCATCCACCACGTTGGCGAGGTGGTAGGTGGGCATGCCGTCGGCCTTGATCAGCACCTGCATGTCCACCTGGGCCCAGGGAATCTCGATGACGCCCCGCAGGCGATCATTGAAGGTACAGACGCCCTCCTCCGGGACTTTCATGCGGATCACGTGGGGCATGCCGGCGGCCAGCCGGGCGCTTACCTCCTCCTCCGTGAGAGCGAGACCGCGGCCGTCATATTTCGGCGTCTCGCCCCGGGCCATCTGCTCGCGGCGCATCCCGTCGAGCTCGTCGGCGGTGGCGAAGCAGTAGAAGGCGTCACCCTGCTCCACCAGCTGGCGGGCATAGTCGCCGTAGATATGCATGCGCTCGCTCTGCCGGTAGGGGCCGTGGGGGCCGCCCACATCCGGACCCTCGTCCCACTCCAGCCCCAGCCAGCGCAGCGAATCGAGGATCATCCGCTCCGATTCCACCGTGCTGCGCACCTGGTCGGTATCCTCGATGCGGAGGATGAACTGGCCGCCGTGCTGGCGAGCGAAGCAGAGGTTGAACAACGCGATATAGGCGGTGCCCACATGGGGGTCGCCCGTGGGCGAGGGCGCGATACGGGTGCGAACGGTCATCGGAACTTCCGGTAGTAGTGTACGGTGGGCGGCCATTATAGAGTCCACCACAACCTTAATGAACCGGCGCCAGGTCGCCTCGGGGCCCACAGCCGGTATAATGCCGCCACCTGAACAACCGTTGACCCCCGTGACCCTGCCATCCCCCCAAGACCCCGCCAGACACCCCGATCGGCGCCTGTCCGTTGCGCCCATGATGGATTACACCGACCACTTCTGCCGGTATTTTCTCCGCCTCATCAGCCGCCACACCCTGCTGTACACGGAGATGGTGACCACCGGCGCCCTGCTGTTTGGCGACAGCGCGCGCTTTCTCGCCCACGATCACAGTGAACACCCGGTGGCGCTGCAGCTGGGGGGCAGCGACGGCGCGGATCTGGCGGCGTGCGCGCGCATGGCCGAGCGGGCCGGCTTTGACGAGGTGAACCTCAACTGCGGCTGCCCGAGTGACCGGGTCCAGAACGGCAACTTCGGCGCCTGCCTGATGAAGGAGCCGCGACGGGTGGCGGACGGGGTGGCGGCCATGGTGGATGCGGTGGGAATTCCCGTCACGGTGAAGAACCGCATCGGCGTCGACGAACTCGACTCCTACGATTACCTGCGGGACTTTGTCGGCGTGATCGCCGAACGGGGCTGCGACACCTTCATCGTCCACGCCCGCAAGGCCTGGCTGAAGGGCCTGAGCCCCAAGCAGAACCGCGAGATTCCGCCCCTCCAATATCCACTGGTGCATCGCCTGAAACGGGACTTCCCCCACCTGGAAATCATCATCAACGGCGGCATCACCACCCTCGACGACGCGGAGGTCCAGCTGGCCGCGGTGGACGGGGTGATGATCGGCCGCGAGGCCTACCACAATCCCTGGCTTCTGGCGGACGTCGACCGGCGGATTTATGGCGCGGCTACCGGGCCCATCACCCGCGAGGCGGTGCTGGAGGCCTTCATCCCCTTCGTCCAGGGACAGATCGACCGGGGGGTTCGCCTCGGCAATATCACCCGCCATATTCTCGGCCTTTACAACGGCGAGCCGGGGGCGCGGAAATTCCGGCGATTCATCAGTGAAAACGCCCACCGCCGCGCCCACGACGTGAACGTGCTGTGGGAGGCCATGGCAATCGTGGACGAGGCCCGGTCGAGGGTCGCCTGAGGCTCAGCGCTCGGCGCCGTCACCTTCCAGGCAGTTGATGAGGTCGACAAAATCCCCGAGCAGCCGAGGATTGAGGGTGACCAGCAGCTTGTGGGCTTCCAGCACCTGGCGGCGCACCAGTTCATGATCGGGCTCATCCCCGGTATTCGGGGTAATGTCCCGCAGCGGCAGTTCCGGGCTGGCGGGCATGCCCAGCAGAACGAAGAGCTCGTCGAGCTCCATGGATTCGAGGATCCTGAGGATATTGCGGTTGACGCACAGCAGCCCGGCCTTGATGCCGAGCACATCGATGCAATGTACGGCCAGTTTGGCCAGCAACCCCAGGGTGGTGCTGTCCACGCCTTCGGCTTCCAGCAGGTCGACGTAGACAGCCGTTGCCGGGGGGCCGCTGAAGATCTTTTCGATGTAGTCGTTGATGGAGGCGCACAGGGTCACCCGCACATCCCCGGTCAGTTTGAGCAGGTAGACGCCCTCCTGCTGGGCCACCAGAATCTTGCCGCTACTCACGGGGCCCTCCTCCCCGAGTTCGGCGGCGCAGCACGCTGAGCAGCGACATGTCGTCGGCGGTTTCGGCATTGTCATTGAAACCCAGCCGTTCGCAGAGGACCTCGTGATCATCCCCCGCCTCGGCGGCGGCCTTGAGCAGATAGTCCTCCCGGGCCTCCAGGGTTTTGCCCGGCAAGGTCTCGAGAAGACCGTCCGATGCCATGTAGAGGGCAAAGTTGTCCGGCAGGGCGATCTCCTCCACCTCCCACTGGGCGTGCTCGAACAGGCCGATGGGCTTGCCCTTGCCGGGCAGGAAGCGGGCGTCGCCATCCGCCACGAACACCGGCATGGGCATCTGGGCGGCGACGGAATAGCGCAGGATATGGGTATCGAGGTTGATGGACCCGGCGAACATGGTGAGGTGCTTTTCGAGCCCGGCGGCGATGATCTGCCGGTTGAGATGCTCCATGAAGCCCTCGGGGGCCCGCAGCAGCGCGGTGACGTCGTTTTCGTAGGTGTGCTTGCGCAGAATCCGCTTGAGAATGAAGCGCAGCAGGATGGTGACAAACGCCGACGAGGCGCCGTGGCCGGACACATCCGCCAGGTAGAAAATCAGGAAGCGATCGAGCACCACGTTGTAGCCGACGAAATCCCCACTCAGGTACAGGGAGGGATTGATGCGGTGGGCCACCCGGTACTCACCGTGCACCAGGGGGGACACCGGCAGCAGGCTCTTCTGCACCTGGCGACCGGCGATCTGGTCCATCTTGAGGATGTTGAGACTTTCCTTGAGTTCCCGGTTGGTCTTTTCCAGCTCCTCGCTGTAGGCGAGGTTCTCGAGATAGAGATTCTTGTGGCCGGCCACCCGGTTCACGGTCTCGACGAACTCGTGGTCGCTGAACGGATCGAGCAACACGTCCACCACGCCGCTGCGGATCAGGCCGACCACATCCGCGGCGGAGGCGGAGGTGGCCCGGAGGATGGGCAGGATCAGGGCCGCGTTGTATTCCGGGCACTGGGCCAATAGTGCGCCGACCTCCCCCACTCCCCCGAGCCCCGAGGCGATCACCACCACCTGGTAGCTGGCGCAAGTGGGCAGGGGAAACGCCTCCATGACCGAGCGTTCATCCACTTCCCAGCCCTCGGCCACCAGCAATCCTCGCAGGCGATGTGCCAGGGCAACCTCCGGAAGGATCAGCAGAATGCGCTTGGCGGGCGTGGTCACGGCGTCATCCGGCGGCAGCGGCTTCCCGGCGGGGTGCGCGTTCTGGGGGAGGCGAGAACCGGGCGGGGAGGATCATCAGTCGGCATACTCACTGTCGAAATCCTGCCCGTCGAAATCCCCGTAGTCGTCATCGCCAAAGTCATCCTCGAAGACGCCGTCGCTGATCAGGTAGGCGCGGCGCTGGAGGTAGACCTCGCGGGTGAACACATACTTGTCGCCACTGATGAGCTTGTCGGCCTTGAGCAGTTCGGCGCGGGTCGACAGCAGGTCGACGCCGTGGACGGTATTGCGGGTGGGCACGTGCTCGATGTAATTGACGGGTTCGAGAAAACTGTCGACATAGCGGGTCGGCGTGTCCCGCAGGGTGCTCGGGCCGAGCAGCGGCAGTACCAGATAGGGCCCGGAGCCCACGCCCCAGACCCCGAGGGTCTGGCCGAAATCCTCGGGCTCGCCCCGGGGAATGCCCATGGGGTCGGCCACGTCGATGAGCCCGCCAATCCCCAGGGTGGTGTTGATCAGGAAGCGGCCCGAGTGGCGCGCCGCCTTGCCGAGCTTCGCCTGCAGCAGGCTGTTGAAGGCGCTGTTGACCTCGCTGGCATTGACGAAGATACGGTACACGGACTGCTCCACCGGATCCGGGGTCACCGCCCGGTAGCCGCGGGCCACGGGGCTGATCAGGTAGCTGTCGGCGACATCGTTGAAGGCGAATACCGCGCGGTTGAACCCTTCGAGGGGATCCTCATCGGAGCCCTCGGCCTCCGCCAGCAGCGGGCAGGCGAGAACCGCCATCACGGCCGCGGCCTTGCGCAACGATGTCAGTGATTTCATCATGTCCAGCCCGGTCCCCTGCAACGGCGGCCATTCTAACGAACCACGCACCGGGAAGATATAGTGCCAGGCCCGGATCAGGGACCGCTGGCGCACTCCAAACAACCCTTCAAAACCCCGTGGCGTTCGACGTCAAGGGAGTATACCCCGTGAATCCCTCCGGGGGCGAACAGCGACCCCTCGGGGCCGGTGCCACAACGAAAAACCCCGCCATCAGGCGGGGTCCAGGTGTGGCGCCGGGGTGTTGGTCAGAAGGCGACCTGCAGGCGCGCCAGCAGGGCGTCGCCCTCGTCCTCGCCACCGATGGCCCGGTCGGTGCCCACATCCACATAGTTCAAGGACACCTTGACCAGGGAGTTGAGGTACCAGTTCACGCCGAGGGTGATGCTGTCGGCCTTCTCCCCCGCCACGCTGATGGGCGCGGGGTTGGCGACGTCGAGTGCATCGAACCGGGCGAACAACTCCCAGGCGCCGCCGGCGCTGGCGGGCTTGACGCCGTCGAACGCGGCGATATCGGTCTTGTAGCCGCGGCTCTCCCCGGTAAGTACCCAGCCGGCCTGGAGGTAATAGCCGTCCGCCTCGATGGTGGCGCCGACGCCATCCACATCGATCTCGCCGTCGAAGTATTCCGCCATCACATGGAAAGGCCCGAGGTTGGCGGCGGCCTCCAGGTTGTAGTCCTCGCGGTCCCCGAGGGTGTTGGCGATGCGCGCCCGGACGCGGCCCGCGCCGGTACCATCCTCGCCGCCCCGGGCACCGAGCCGGGAATTGTAATCGGCGGCGACGCCGTCGCGGCGGGTGGCACCGATACCCAGATGCACCACATTGCCGCCGTCCAGGTATGGGCGCACCACGAAGCGGCCGGTGAGGGCGGAGTCGAGGTCGTTGTCGGAATCGATACCGGTCTTGAAGGCGCCGACGCTGTAGCTCAGCAGATCGTTGGCGCCGTGGAGCTTGATGCCGAGGTTATTGCCGGCATCGAAGGCATTGGCGGGCAGTGCCCGTTCGATGGCAGTGGTCCAGTTGGAGCTGCCGGTATCATCGAGGCCAAAGTTTTCCTTCTGCTGGCCAACGGTGAGATTCGCCAGCTTTCCCCAGCCGGTGTAGGTGGTGTGCAACTGGTCGATGGAGCCGCCGCTGGTGAGGTTGTAGGACATCAGGTAGCCCCAGTCCTTGGCGTGGCCCTTCACCTCGAGGCGCGCGCGGCGGAAGAACGCATCGCTGCCGCTCTCTCCCGGCACGGCGTTGATCACGCCGTCGTAGTCGTTGTAATCCGCCTGGATGCGACCGCCGACCTTGAAGGAATAGAGCCCGTCGGTGGTCTTGGCCTCGAAGCCGCCGTTGGTCTTGATCACGATGTCTGCGCCGTCGCTGGTGACGGTGCCGGCGGTGGCCGTCAGGGTGGACAGGGAAGCGATTGCAAGGGCAATGGCGGTTTGCTTCATGGGGCATTCTCCTCGGGTAATGGTCGACGTCCCCCAGGCCCTGGGTGACGGTTTTGTGTTGGAACGGTGACCATTAGATGAAATAAATATGTCAGTTAAATGACAGGCGACTGACAGGGTGAAAAAACCTCGCCTCAGGCCGGCAGGAGGATAGCGCGGGCCACCAGATCCGCAAGGAGCGTGGTGCCAAATGTCGCCAACGACGCCCCGGTAGGCTCGCCCAGTTCAGCGGCGAGTGCCGCCAGCGCCTGCCCGCCGCTGCGCTCCCCACCGTCCAGCAGTTCCACCAGCCGGGCGGTTGGGGCATTGACCTCCATGAACCTGACCCGATCCGACCGGTCGCGGTGGACCAGCAGGCAGGTGGGTCTCGGCGGCGCCGATGGCGGCTGGTAAGCGGGACCGATGCGGTGGACGGGGTAGCGGTAGACCAGGTTGCGGGCCAGGGGCGACAGGCGCAGGCGGGTTGTCAGGGGATCGAATTCCCCGGGCTCGGCCACTTCGGCGCTGGCGATGTCGAGCTCGAGCTCCACCCACTCGTAGTGGGCCAGCTCGCGAAGAAAGGGCGGATCCGCTGCCACGTCCCCCCGCTCCCCGTCCAGGTAGGCGAGGAATTCCCGGCCAATGTCGAGGAAATAGGGGCTCTCGCAGCGGTGAACGCGGAGGAAATCCCCGACCATGCCGTGCCAGTGGTCGTCCGGGCTGATGGCCCGGAGCACGGGAAAACCGTTGGCGAGAAAGGACTCGACGTTGTTGTAGATCAGCTCGCGGTAGATGGCGAGGCGCCGCGGTTCGATACCCGCCGGCGCCGGGGCGCCGTCCGGATTGCGCAGATGGGCGGCGAAGCGCCGTTGAATCTGGCGAAATTCCCCGCTCATGGGCTGCCCCCATTGGCGCCGGCGGGGGCCTGGGAGGCGCGGATACGCGCCACTTCCCCGAGCAGCTCCGGCACCGGTGGAATGTTGAAATCCCGCTCCAGCAGGGTGGGCAGCGGGCCGAAGCGGGCGTGGGCCCGGGCCAGCAGACGCCAGACCGGATCGACGACGGGACTGCCGTGGGTATCCACCAGCAGATCCGCCGCCTCGACGCGATGGCCCGCCACGTGGATGTAGGCGATCCGTTCCCCCGGGAGGGCGTCGAGAAAGGCCTCGGCGTCGTAGCCGTGGTTGATGGCGTTGACATGGATATTGTTGACATCGAGCAGCAGCAGGCAGTCCGCCTCCTCCAGCACCCCGGTGATAAATTCGATCTCGCGGAGCTCCGCGGATGGCGCCCCGTAGTAGGAGACGTTTTCCAGGGCGATGCGCTGACCGAGAAAATCCTGCACCTGGCGCACCCGTTCGGCGGTATGGCGCAATGCCTCCTCGGTGAAGGGGATGGGCAGCAGGTCGTAGAGGTGCCCCTGGTCGCTGCAGTAGCTCAGATGCTCGGAGTAGCAGCGGATACCGTGGGTGGCGAGGAAGTCGCGAATCGCCGCCAGCAATCGCCAGTCGAGCGCGTCGGACGAGCCGATGGAAAGGGACAGGCCGTGGCAGACGAAGGGATAGCGTTCCGTGTAGGCCCTAAAGGCACGCCCCAGGCGGCCGCCGAGGCCGATCCAGTTTTCCGGCGCCACCTCGAGAAAATCCACCGCGCCGGGGGGGAGATCCCGCAGCGGCCCCAACAGGGACCGCCGCAGACCGAGCCCCGCGCCCGCCACAGGAGGCGTCTGGTGAAAAGGCACGGTGGCGTCAGGCCCGATTACTCGGCGTCATCCATGGCGCCGCACTTGCCCTCGCCGCATTTGCCCTCGCTGTCGGCCTTGGCGCCGGGGTCACCTTCCTCGCCACACTTGCCTTCGCCACACTTGCCCTCACCGCATTTACCTTCGGCGGGCTTGCCCTCACCGCATTTGCCCTCGCCACACTTGCCTTCACCGCATTTGCCCTCGCCATCCTTGCCGCCGTGGGCATCGGCGAGCTGATAGCCGGCGGGCAGCTCGGTCATCTGGAAGGGGTTGTCGGCGGCAAAGGCCGCGGGGGACAGGGCAGCGCAGGCCAGCAGGGCCGCGCCGGCGGCGCTCAGGGACTTGGAGGTTTTGGTAGCCATGGATCGATCCTCGTATGGGTGGTTGGCGTGGGGTTGGTCGCGGGGCGGTTGGCAGGCCCGCGGCAACCCGGTGCCTGGGGACTTTAGAGGGGGTCGCGTGTCATGGCAACAGGGATTTGACCCGTGCCAGCTGAGCCTCGATGCGCTTCACCGACACCGGCATCAGGGTTTTCAGCACCTGGGCAAAACTCGACACCCGGTACTCCTCCACCATGAAGCGGCATTTCTCCAGCTCCGCCCGCCCCTCGGCGGTCATGGCGGCGCGGGCTGTCGCGAGCCTGTCCCAGGCCTCCAGCAGCAGGCGGGTCTCGGCGGTGATCTCCGCATCCCGGTCGGGGTAGCCCGGCAGTTTTTCGAGGCGGGCCGCCGCCGCCTTCAGATACCGGGGGTACTGGCGCAGCCAGTCGCCGCTGGTCTCGAACAGAAAGCCGGGGCGCAGCAGATCCGCAAGCTGGCGGCGGACATCGTCGCAGCCCGCCGGGAAGCGCTCGCCGTGACGCTTGAGCAGCGCCCGCACCGCCTTTAAGGGCTCCAACAGGCCGACGATCACCGCCTCCCGCTGCTGCGCCTCCCCGACGATGCGGGCCTTGCCCGCGGCGAGGGCGGCGTTGAACTCCGCCTCGCTGGCGGGCAGCGGCCGGCCGTCGAGGCAGGCGGCCCGATATGCGCTCTGGATGATGTCCTCCCGCAGGGCGGCATGATCGGCGATCCCCGCGGCGACGATGGCCAGCTCCTGGCCCTTGAGCAACTGCTTGCGCAGATAGCGGGCCGGTTCGGGGTGGTTGAGCACCAGCAGACGCACCATGCCGTGGAGGCTGGCGGTGGCGGCCTCGGCGGCGTTGTCCCAGAGCCGCAGGGCCACGCTGTCCCCCTCGTCCACCAGCGCCGGGTAGACTTCGATGTCGAGCTTGCCGCGCCTGACCCGCGCCTTTTGTGGCAGCTTCCCGAAGCTCCAGCGGGACAGCCCCCGCTGCTCCTCGACACTGCCGGTGCCCTCGCGGATGGCGGTTCGCACCGTCTCCCGGTGGGCGTCCTTGAGTACGGCGAGGTCCTTGCCCTGTTCCACCAACTGGCCGCGCTCGTCGTCGAGGCGATAGGTAATGCGGTAGAAGGGGTCGAGGCCGGCCTCGTCCCAGGCGTCAGGGGGAACGGCGATGGCGGTGTGGCGTCTGAGCTGCTCACCGAGGGCGGGGCCGAGGGGCCTGTTGTCCGCCACCAGGGTGGCGAGGGCCTTGTCGACGTAATCGGGCACCGGCACGAACTGCTTGCGCAGGGCCTTGGGCAGGCCCTTGACCAGGGCGATGCACTTGTCCCTGAGCATCCCCGGCACCAGCCACTCGAAGCGGTGGGCCGGCACTTCGTGAATGAGCGGCGCGGGAATATGGACGGTGAGGCCGTCGTTGGGGTGACCCGGCTCGAAGCGATAGCTCAGCCGGTACTCCCGCTCCTGCCAGGAGAGGCTCTTGGGGAACTGGCTCTCCGCCTGCTGGATGTCGGCGGCGCTCACCAGGGTCGCCCGGTCCAGCCACAGCAGGCGGGGATTGTCCCGCTCCGCCTGCTTGCGCCAGGCTTCGAAGGCGGTGAGGCCGACGATGTCCCCCGGTATCCGCTCGTCGTAGAAGTTGTACAACACCCCTTCGTCCACCACCAGGTCCCCCCGCCGCAGGCGATCCTCCAGCTCCGCCAGTTCCTTCAACAGCTGGCGGTTGTGGCCCGCGAAGGCCCCCTTGCCCCGGTACTGATCCGCCACCAGGGCGCCGCGGATGAAGACTTCCCGGGCCATGGCCGGATCGATGGCGGCGTACGCCACCCGCTGGCGATCGACGATGGTGAGGCCGAACAGGGTCTGCTTCTCGAAGGCCATTACCTGGCCCCGGCGGGGGTCGTAATAGGGCTCGCTGTGGCTTCTGCGCACCAGATGGGCGGCGAGGTCCACCAGCCATTCCGGCTCGATGCGGGCCACCTGGTGGGCGTAGAGCCTGCTGGTTTCGATCAGCTCCGCTGCCATCAGCCATTTCGGCGGTTTCCTGGCAAGACCGGAGCCGGGGAAGATGTGGAACTTGCGGTTGCGGGCGCCGAGAAATTCCCGCTCCTCGTGGCGAAAGCCGATATGGCCGAGCAAACCCGCCAGCAGGGCCCGGTGCACCCCGTCATAACCGGCGGGCTCGCGGTTTTCCTTAAGGCCCAGCTGGCGGCAGGCAAGGCGCAACTGGTGCTCCAGATCCCGCCACTCCCGCATCCGCAGGTAGGAGACAAACTGGCCGTGGCAGTAGCGGCTGAACTGGTTGCCGGAGAGCTCCTGGCGCTTTTCCTCGAAATGATTCCAGAGGTTCACCAGGGCGAGGAAGTCCGATTCCCTGTGGTGCCACTGGCGGTGCTTCTCGTCCGCCGCCTGGCGCTTGTCCGCCGGGCGCTCCCGGGGGTCCTGGAGGCTCAGGGCGGAGACGATCACCAGCACTTCCCGCAGGGACCCCTCGCGGCTGGCCGCCAGCAGCATGCGGCCGAGGCGCGGGTCCACCGGCAGGGTGCTCAGCTGCACACCGAGGGGTGTCAGTTCGCCCCTGGCATCCACCGCCCCCAGCTCCGAGAGCAGCTGGAAGCCGTCGTTGATGAGGCGGGAATCCGGGGCATCCACGAAGGGGAAGTGGCGCACGTCGCCGATGCGCAGGTGCAGCATGCGCAGGATCACCGACGCCAGGTTGGTGCGCACGATCTCCGGGTCGGTAAAGGCCGGGCGGCCGGCGAAATCCTCCTCGGCGTAGAGACGCACACAGACCCCGTCGGACACCCGGCCGCAGCGCCCGGCCCGCTGGTTGGCACTGGCCTGGGAGATGGCCTCCACCGGCAGGCGCTGCACCTTGGTGCGATAGCTGTAGCGGCTGATGCGAGCCAGGCCGGTGTCGATCACATAGCGAATGCCCGGCACGGTGATGGAGGTTTCCGCCACATTGGTGGCGAGAATGATGCGGGTGCCCCGGTGGGGCTGGAATACCCGGGTCTGGTCCTTGAGGCTCAGGCGCGCATAAAGGGGCACCACCTCCACATCCCGCAGCTCGGCGCGGCGCAACTGGTTGGCGGTTTCGCGGATCTCCCGCTCGCCGCTGAGGAACACCAGGATATCCCCCCGCTTGGGCAGGGCCATCACCTCGTGGACCGCCTCGACGATGGCGCCGTACAGATCCTCGTCGGCTTCCGCCGGGGGCCTGTACAGCACCTCCACAGGATAGGTGCGGCCCGACACCTCCACCATGGGCGCGTCGTCGAAATGGCGGGAAAAGCGCGCCACGTCGATGGTGGCGGAGGTGATGATGACTTTCAGGTCGGGGCGCTTGGGCAGCAGTTGCTTGATGTAGCCGAGCAGAAAGTCGATGTTGAGGCTGCGCTCGTGGGCCTCGTCGATGATCAGGGTGTCGTAGCGGGTCAGGTACCTGTCGTGCTGGATTTCCGCGAGCAGTATGCCGTCGGTCATCAGCTTGATGTGGCTGCCCTCCCCCACCTGTTCGGTGAAGCGCACCTGGTAGCCCACCATGTCGCCGAGGGGACTGTTGAGCTCCTCGGCGATGCGCTGCGCCACGGTGCGGGCGGCGATGCGCCGGGGCTGGGTGTGGCCGATCATGCCGGTGACGCCGCGGCCGAGTTCCAGGCAGATCTTGGGGAGCTGGGTGGTCTTGCCGGAGCCCGTCTCGCCGGCCACCACCACCACCTGGGACTGTTGCAGCGCGGCGATGATGGCGTCCCGCTTCTGGGCGATGGGCAGATCATCGGGGTAGGTGATCACCGGCACCCCGGCGCGGCGCCGCGCCACCTGCTCCCGGGAGCGGGCGACGGCGGCGTCGAGGCGCGCCTGGGCCTTGTCCACCGGCTTGCCCTGGCGCTGGCGCTCCTGGATCGACCGCCACTGGCGTTCGAAGCCGTGGCGATCGGCGATCAGGCAGTCCTCCCAGCGGGACGGCTCGCTGCCGGAGGGGTTTGGGGGCTGTGGTGGATTCAAGCAAATACCATCAAAAGTCGATACTGGGGCTGGAGATTCACGGGCGAGACCCTGGGTCGCCCCGGCCATCACCCCGGGAGGCTTTCGAGACAGGCCGTGAATACGTCCCTGTAGGCTCGAACGCCCCCCGAGGTAATGCGGCTAGGACAACCACCTGGTGGTTGTGACGCTCTACCGCGCCAGATACCGCACCGCATCCTCCAGCCCCGCCAGGGTGAGGGGATACATGCGATTGTCCACCAGTTGGTTCACCAGCCGGATCGATGCGGTGTACTCCCAGAAGTTCTGCTTCACCGGATTGAGCCACACCAGCTTTTCGTAGGTGTTGGTGAGGCGCTGCATCCACACCGCCCCCGGCTCCTCGTTGAAATAATCCACACTGCCGCCGGGGGTGGTGATCTCGAAGGGGGACATGGAGGCATCCCCCACCACGATGACCTTGTAGTCGGCGCCGTAGGTGTGCAGCAGATCCCAGGTGTTGATGCGCTCCTGGTGGCGCAACTTGCTGTCGCGCCACACATAGTCGTAGAGCATGTTGTGGAAGTGGTAGTACTCCAGGTGCTTGAACTCGGTGCGCACCGCCGAGAACAGCTCCTCGCAGATGCGCACGTGGCTGTCCATGGAGCCGCCCACATCGAAGAACACCAGCACCTTCACCGCATTGTGGCGCTCCGGCACCATCTTGATATCCAGGAGCCCGGCGTTCCTGGCGGTGGCGTTGATGGTGTCGTCGAGGTCCAGCTCCTCGTTGGCGCCGGAGCGGGCAAACTGGCGCAGCCGGCGCAGGGCCACCTTGATGTTACGGGTGCCGAGTTCCACCGAGTCGTCGAGGTTGCGGTATTCCCGCTGCTCCCACACCTTGGCGGCGCGCTTCTGCTCGCTCTCGCCACCGACGCGGATGCCCTCGGGGTGATAGCCGGCATTGCCGAACGGCGAGGTGCCGCCGGTGCCCACCCATTTGTTGCCGCCCTTGTGCTTGGCCTGCTGCTCGGCGAGGCGCTCCTTGAAGGTTTCGATGAGCTTTTCAAGACCGCCCAGGGTCTCGATCTGGGCCTTTTCCTCGTCGCTGAGCTGCTTGCGGAACTCCTCCCGGAGCCAGTGCTCGGGAATGAGGAATTCCAGCACCTGGTCGAGGCTCTCCAGCTCCTTGAAATAGAGCGCAAAGGCGCGGTCGAAGCGGTCGTAGTACTTCTCGTCCTTGACCATGCAGGTGCGGGCCAGCAGATAGAAATCGTCGACACTGGCAAAGGCCAGGCGCTGCTCCAGGGCGCTGAACAGGGTCAGCAACTCCTGGATCGAGACCGGCACCCCGGCCTTGCGCAGCCCGTCGAAGAAGTTGAGGAGCATCAACGGCCTTCCCGGCGGGCCATGAACGCCAGCCTTTCCAGCAGGTGGACATCCTGCTCGTTCTTGAGCAGCGCCCCGTAGAGGGGCGGGATGGCCTTGGTGGGGTCGCGGTTCTTGAGGATATCGTCGGGGATATCGTCGGACAGCAGCAGCTTGAGCCAGTCGATGAGCTCCGAGGTGGAGGGCTTTTTCTTGAGGCCCGGGATGTCACGGAGGTCGAAGAACATGTCCAGGGCCTCGCTCACCAGGGTTTTCTTGATCTCCGGGAAGTGCACCCGGACGATCTCCTCCATGGTGTCCCGGCCCGGGAACTTGATGAAGTGGAAGAAGCAGCGGCGCAGGAAGGCGTCCGGCAGCTCCTTCTCGTTGTTGCTGGTGATGATCACGATGGGGCGCTTTTTGGCGCGGATGGTCTCCCCCGTCTCGTAGACGTGAAACTCCATGCGGTCGAGCTCCAGCAGCAGGTCGTTGGGGAATTCGATATCCGCCTTGTCCACTTCGTCGATCAGCAGCACGCACTGGCCGTCGGATTCGAACGCCTCCCACAGCTTGCCCTTGCGGATGTAATTGCGGATATCGTGGACCTTCTCGTCGCCGAGCTGGGAGTCCCGAAGGCGCGACACCGCGTCGTATTCATACAGGCCCTGCTGGGCCTTGGTGGTGGACTTGATGTGCCAGGCGATCAATGGCAGGCCGAGGGCAGCGGCCACCTCCTCCGCCAGCATGGTCTTGCCGGTGCCCGGCTCGCCCTTGATCAGCAGGGGGCGCTTCAAGGCCACGGTGGCATCCACGGCCATCCGCAGGTCGTCGGTGGCCACGTAGCGTTCTGTTCCGGTGAAATTCATGGTGGTTCTCGGGGTTGGATACGGGATTGGCTGGGTTGCAAACAACAGGTTGCAGGGCGCAGGTGCGACGGCTTTTACCCGGAACCTGTCACCTGCAACTCAAATCGGGGTTCGCATGGTAACAAACTCTTCCGCCGCTGTCGGGTGGATGCCCAGGGTGCGGTCGAAGTCGGCCTTGGTGGCGCCGGCCTTCATGGCCACGGCGAGGCCCTGGATGATCTCCCCGGCCCCCTCCCCCAGCATATGGCAGCCGAGCACCCGATCACTGGCGTTGTCCACCACCAGCTTCATCAGCACCCTGTCGCTGCCCCCCGCGAGGGTCTGCTTCATGGGGCGGAATTCGGTGCGGTAGACGCGGATGTCTCCATACCGCTCCCGGGCCGCCTCCTCGCTCAACCCCACCGTGCCAATGGCGGGCTGGCTGAACACGGCGGTGGGGATGGCGTCGTAATCCATGGTCCTGTCGGCGCCGTTGAAAAGGTTGTCCACCAGCACCATGGCCTCGCCGATGGCCACGGGGGTGAGCTGGAATCGGTCGATCACATCCCCCAGGGCAAAGATCGACGGCTCCGCCGTGCGGAACTGGTCGTCCACCCGGATGGCGCCGTTGTCCGCCACTTCGACGCGGGTATTTTCAAGGCCGAGCCCGGCGGTGTTGGGACGGCGCCCGGTGGCGTACATCACAGTGTCCACCACCAGGGTCTGGCCGTCGGCAAAGCGGACCGCGAGCGCCCCGTCCCCCTGGCGACTGATGGCCGCCACATCGGCGTCGAAATGCAGACTGACCCTCTGCTCCCCCATCTGCCGGGCGAGGCTCTCCCGCAGATCCCGATCAAAGCCCCGCAGAAACAGCGGGCCCCTGTAGGCCAGGTGGGTCTCGGCGCCGAGGCCGTGGAAAATACCGGCGAACTCCACCGCGATATAGCCGCCCCCCACCACCAGCACCCGCCGGGGGAAACGCTCCAGGTAAAACACCTCGTTGGAGGAAATGACGTACTCGCGGCCGGGAAAGTCGGGAATATACGGCCAGCCGCCGGTGGCGATCAGGATGGCGCGGGCACTCAGTTGCCGATCACCCACCCTGACTTCCTGGGGACCGGCGAGGGTGGCGGTACCTTCGATACGCTCCACCCCGGCGTTGTCCAGCAGCCGGGCATAGACGCCGTTGAGACGCTCGATTTCCCGGGTCTTGTTGTCCCGCAAAGTGGGCCAGTCGAACGCCGGCTCGCCAACCCGCCAGCCGAATCCGCCGGCGTCGCGAAATGCGTGGGCAAACTCGGCGGCGTAGACGAACAACTTCTTGGGCACGCAGCCCACGTTGACGCAGGTGCCGCCGAGATAGCGCTCCTCGGCGATGGCCACCCGGGCCCCCTGCCCCGCCGCCATGCGGGCGGCGCGCACACCGCCGGAACCGGCGCCGATCACAAAAAGGTCGTAGTCAAATCGCTCAGTCATCGCTTTGCTTTCCTTCATCAGCGCCGCCGAACCAGCGCAGCCGGTGGTGCAGACTGACCACCGTGCCGACGATGATCAGGGTCGGCGCCTTCGCCTGGCCTTCCCGCACCTTTTCGGGCAGATCCGCCAGGGTGCCCACGAACACCCGCTGCCGCGGGCTGGTACCCTTTTCGATCAGCGCCGCGGGCATGGTGGCGCCCATCCCCGCGGCGGCCAGCTCCCGGCAGATGGTTTCGAGGCCGTTGAGCCCCATGTAGAACACCAGGGTCTGGCCGGGGGCGGCCAGTTCCCGCCAGGGGAGGTTGAGTTCGTCGTCCCGGCGGTGGCCGGCGATAAAGCGCACCGACTGGGCATGATCGCGGTGAGTGAGGGGAATACCGGCGTAGCTGGCGCAGCCGGACGCGGCGGTGATACCGGGCACCACCTGAAAGGGGATGCCGTGCTCCGCCAGGTGTTCGATCTCCTCGCCGCCACGGCCGAAGATAAACGGATCGCCGCCCTTGAGGCGCAGCACCCGTTTGCCCTCCCGGGCGTATTCCACCAACTTGCGGTTGATATTGTCCTGGGTGACGGGGTGATCGCCGGCGGTCTTGCCCACGTAGATCCGCTCGGCGTCGCGGCGCACCAGGTCGAGGACCGCCTTCGACACCAGCCGGTCGTAAAGGACGATATCCGCCTGCTGCATCAGACGCAGGGCGCGGAAGGTGAGCAGGTCCGGGTCGCCCGGGCCGCCGCCCACCAGGTAGACCTCGCCAAGGGGCTGGGGATCGGGGGCCTCCAGGGCCTTCGCCAGGGCGGCTTCCGCCTCCCCGTCCCGACCGCTGTACACCAGCTCCGCCACCGGGCCTTCGAAGATCCCTTCCCAGAAGGCGCGACGGCCATTTTCAGCGGGGATTTTCTCCTTGACCCGGGGGCGGAAGCGCTCCGCCAGCCGCGCCAACCTGCCGAGGTTGGCGGGGAGCAGGGATTCGAGCCTGCCCCGCAGCATCCGCGCCAGCACCGGCCCGCTGCCGCCGGTGGAAATGGCGATCTGCACCGGGGAGCGGTCGACGATGGAGGGGAAAATCACCGAACACAGCGCCGGGTTATCCACCACGTTGACCGGAATGTTGCGCTCCCGGGCCCAGCGGGAAACCTGTTCGTTGACGGCCCCCTCATCGGTGGCGGCGATCACCAGCACGGCGCCGGCGAGGTCGTTGGGATGAAAGCGTTTGTGGCTGACCTGGATCTTGCCCCGGTCGGCCAGCTCACGGAGACCCTGGCGAATCTCCGGCGCCACCACCTGCACCCGGGCGCCGGCCTCCAGCAGCGGGCGCACCTTGCGCAGCGCCGTCTCGCCGCCACCGACGATCAGGCACTTGCGGCCCTGGATGTTGTGGAACAGCGGGAGGTAGTCCATGGGGTTGCCTTGCTTTTCAGCCTTTGCGGAGTTTCAGGTTGAGTTTCACGTTGCAGGTTACACGTTGCACACGGGTGCCACCCGTAGTCGGGGAGTACAGAGGCCAGACTTGATGGGGTGGATGGCTTGGCCCGTGACTCCCCCAGCTCTTACGTGAAACGTGCAACGTGTAACGTGAAACTCAACGGCTAACGGCGATCCGCTCCACACCACCCATATAGGGGCGCAGCACCTCCGGCACCACCACGCTGCCATCAGCCTCCTGGAAGTTCTCGACGATGGCCAGCAGGGTGCGGCCCACGGCGAGGCCGGAGCCGTTCAGGGTGTGGAGCAGCTCCGGCTTGCCGGTGTCGGGGTTGCGCCAGCGGGCCTTGAGGCGGCGGGCCTGGAAGTCGCGGAAGTTACTGCACGAGGAAATCTCCCGGTACTTGCCCTGGGACGGCACCCATACCTCGATGTCGTAGGTGCGGGCGGCGGAAAAGCCGATGTCGCCGCCGCAGAGGATGATGGTGCGAAAGGGTAGCCCCAGTTTCTTGAGGATCGCCTCGGCGTGACCGGTGAGGGCTTCGAGGGCGGCGTCGGATTCTTCGGGGCGCACAAACTGCACCAGTTCCACCTTCTCGAACTGGTGCTGGCGGATCAGGCCCCGGGTGTCCTTGCCGTAGCTGCCCGCCTCGCTGCGGAAGCAGGGGCTGTGGCACACGTACTTCACCGGCAGTTGCTCGGGGACGAGGATGTCGTCCCGGTGGATATTGGTGACCGGCACCTCGGCGGTGGGGATCAGGTAGAACTCCCGCTCGTCGTCGAGCTTGAACAGGTCCGCCGCGAACTTGGGGAGTTGACCGGTGCCCAGCAGCGACTCCCGGTTGACGATATAGGGCACATACACTTCCCGGTAGCCGTGCCCATCGATATGGGTATCGAGCATGAACTGGATCAGGGCGCGGTGCAGGCGGGCGAACTCCCCCCGCATCACCGAAAAGCGCGAGCCGGCCACCTTGGTCGCCGCCTCGAAATCCAGGAGGTCGGCGGGGGCGCCGAGATCGACGTGATCCCTAGGCTCGAAAGCGAAGGCGCGGGGCTCGCCCCAGCGGCGGATCTCGACATTGTCGTCCTCGCTCTTGCCCTCCGGCACCTCGACATCCGGGGTATTGGGGACTTCCAGCAAGTAGGCTTCGAGCCGGGCCTGAATGGCCTCCAACTCCGCCTCGGCATCGTGAACAGCATTCTTCAGTGCCTCGCCCTTCGCCTTGAGGGGCTCCAGATCCCGGCCCTCGGCCTTGGCGGCGGCCATCTCCTTGCCCATGGCCTTGGCGTAGGCGTTGCGCTCCGCCTGGAGAGCCTGGGTTCTCTCCTGGGCGGCGCGGCGCTGGTCTTCGAGATCCCGAAGCCAGGCCACGTCGAGGCTGAAACCCCGCTTGGCGAGAGCGATGGCAACGGTTTCCGGGTCGGAACGGACGAGTCTGGGATCGAGCATGGGTGTCACAACATCCAGGTGGTGACCGCGGGTCAGAGCAGTCGGGTCAGGTGAATGGCCAGCACCAGCGCGCCCAGGGACAGGGCCACGCTGGCAAGCACATAGCCGCAGGCCAGCAAAAGGTGGCCATTTTGCCACAAAGCGGCGGCGTCGAGGGAGAAGGCGGAAAAGGTGGTGAAGGCACCAAGGACCCCCACCATGAGGAAGTTTCGCCACTCCGGATCGAGCAGCCCGCGCTCGATGATCAGCACATAGCAAACGCCCATTGCCAGGGAGCCCGCCACGTTGATGACCAGGGTGCCGAGGGGGAACTTGTGGCCGAACAGGGGAAACAGCAACCCGTTGACCCCATAGCGGGCCAGCGCCCCGAGGGCGCCGCCCGCGGCCACCGCCAGCCAGTGGATCATCGGGTTTTCTCCCCTTTGCCATAGCGCTTCCGCCCGCTGGCACTGTTCAGCGCGCGGAAGCGTTCAAGCTTCTCGCGGATCTGCTTTTCGAGCCCCTGCTCCACCGGAAAGTAGTAGCGGGTATCGGCGATCTCCTCGGGGAAGTAGTTTTCCCCGGCGGCAAAGGCGTCGGGTTCGTCGTGGGCGTAGCGGTAGTCCTTGCCGTGGTCGAGGGACTTCATCAGCTGGGTGGGGGCGTTGCGAATATGCAGCGGCACGTCGTAACTGGGCTGGCTGGCCACATCCCGGCGGGCCTGGCCAAAGGCCTTGTACACGGCATTGCTCTTCGGGGCCACCGCCATATAGACCACCGCCTGGGCGATGGCCAGCTCCCCCTCCGGGGAGCCGAGGCGCTCCTGTACATCCCAGGCGTTGAGGGCCAACTGCAGGGCCCGCGGATCGGCATTGCCGACATCCTCGGTGGCCATGCGCACCACCCGCCGGGCAACGTACAGCGGATCACAGCCACCGTCGAGCATCCGCGCCAGCCAGTACAGGGCCGCATCCGGGGAGGAGCCCCGCACCGCCTTGTGCAGTGCCGAGATCTGGTCGTAGAAATAGTCGCCACCCTTGTCGAAGCGGCGGGTATCGCTCACCAGCACCTCCGCCAGCACTTCGGCGGTGACGGCCCCGTCCACCGCCAGATCGCTGGCAATCTCCAGCAGATTAAGGGCCCGGCGGGCATCCCCATCGGCGGCGGTGGCGATGGTATCGAGCACGGCGGCGCTCACCGCCAGGGGCTCGGGCAGGCCCCGCTCCCGATCCCCCAGGGCGCGCTCCAGCAACCCCTTGATGGCGTCGCCGCCGAGGGAGCGAAACACGTAGACCCGGCAGCGGGACAGCAGGGCGTTGTTGAGCTCGAAGGACGGGTTCTCGGTGGTGGCGCCCACCAGGATCAGGGTGCCGTCCTCCACGTAGGGCAAGAACGCATCCTGCTGGGATTTGTTGAAGCGGTGGACTTCGTCGACGAACAGCACGGTCCTGCGGCCCCGGAGGTTGCGCTCCTCTTCTGCCCGGGCGACGGCGGCGCGGATCTCCTTGACCCCGGCAAGCACTGCGGAAAGGCTCTCGAAGTGGGCCTTGCCGTAGGCGGCGATCATCCGTGCCAGGGTGGTCTTGCCCACGCCGGGCGGCCCCCAGAACACCATGGAGTGGAGCTGCCCCCGCTGGATCGCCTCCCTAAGGGGCTTGCCGGGGCCAAGCACGTGGGCCTGGCCGACGAATTCATCGAGGTTGCGGGGCCGCATCCGTGCCGCCAGGGGCTGATAGGGCTCCCGGGTGAGGAGGTCAGTCATCGTGGAGGATGTCGACCCCGGGCGGTGGCGTGAAGCGGAAGTCGGCGTCGTTGACGGGGCCGTTGACGACCACCTCGCTGAAGCCGATGCGGGTCACCTGCCCCAAGCTGTCCCACAGGGCCATGGCGGTGGGCTGATCATCCACGAACTCGATGGAGATCCGCTCGTAGAGGGCGTCGCTGCCCTTCGGGGCCAACCAGTAGAGGCTGCGGTTGCCCTCCTCCTCTGCTGTCACGGCGTAGTCCCGGGCGAGGTCGTCCACCGCGCCGATGAACAGTACCGCCGGGGTGCGGCTGATGTCGTTGCTGAAGGGCCGCACCGTGACCTGCTCCAGGTCCGGATCGTGGAGCCACAGGGTCTTGGCATCGGAGACCACCAGCTGCTCGTAGGGGGGATCACTGTGCCAGCGCACCTTGCCGGGGCGGGCGACGGTGAGCTTGCCGGTGGTCTCCTGGGCGATGTAGCCGTCGGCGGAGGTGACCGTCTGGTTGAACCGGGCACTCAGGGTTTCGAGCGGCGCGAGACGCTTGCCGAGGGCGGCGACGGCGCCGTCCCCACCGCCCGCCCAGGTGGGCAGGCTGGCGAGGGAAAAAAGGACTAACGGAACTAGGGTGCGCCACAGGGTCACGGTTCAGCCTCGATGGTTGGGGGACAGCACTTCGCGGCTGCCGTTGGAATTCATGGGGGTCACCACGCCGGCAATCTCCATGGCCTCGATCAGCCGCGCGGCGCGGTTGTAACCGATGCGCAGCTTGCGCTGCACCGAGGAGATCGACGCCTTGCGGCTGTCGAGCACAAAGGCCACCGCTTCATCGTAGAGGGGATCGTTCTCCGGGTCCTCGTCACCGCCGCCGTCGCCATCGCTGTAGCCGGGTACCGGGATCGACGAAGTGGACCCCTCGTCGGTGATGTCCTCCAGGTACTGGGGCGCGCCCCGGGTCTTCCAGTCCGCCACCACGGCGTGGACCTCGTGGTCGTCCACGAAGGCGCCGTGGACCCGCACCGGGACACTGGTACCCACCGGCATGTAGAGCATGTCGCCGTGCCCCAGCAGCTGCTCGGCGCCACCCTGGTCAAGGATGGTGCGGGAATCGATCTTGGAGGACACCTGGAAGGCGATGCGGCTCGGCACGTTGGCCTTGATGAGGCCGGTGATCACATCCACCGAGGGCCGCTGGGTGGCGAGAATCAGGTGGATACCGGCGGCCCGTGCCTTCTGGGCGATGCGGGCGATGAGCTGCTCAACCTTCTTGCCGACGATCATCATCATGTCGGCGAATTCGTCGATCACCACCACGATATAGGGCAGCTTGCCGAGGGTGGGCGGCTGGGGCGGCTCCTCGTCGGCGAACACGCTGGCCATGGGGTCGGGCCGCCACAGGGGGTCGACGATGGGATCGCCGTCGCGGATGGCGTCCTCCACCTTGCGGTTGTAACCCGCCAGGTTGCGCACCCCGAGGGCCGCCATCAGCTGGTAGCGGCGCTCCATCTCCCCGACGCACCAGCGCAGGCCGCTGGCGGCATCCTTCATGTCGGTGATCACCGGGGTCAGCAGGTGGGGAATGTCGTCGTACACCGACAGTTCGAGCATCTTCGGGTCCACCAGGATCAGCCGCACATCCTCCGGCGTCGCCTTGTAGAGAATGCTGAGCAGCATGGCGTTGACCCCCACCGACTTGCCGGAGCCGGTGGTACCCGCCACCAGCAGGTGGGGCATCCGCGCCAGGTCGGCGATCATCGGTTGACCGGAGATGTCGTGGCCGAGGGCCAGGGTCAGGGGCGACTTGGCCTGCTCGTAGACCGACGATGACAACACCTCCCGAAGGCGCACCGTCTCCCGGTATTCGTTGGGAATCTCGATGCCCACCACCGACTTGCCGGGGATGACCTCCACCACCCGCACACTCACCACCGCCAGGGAGCGGGCCAGGTCACGGGCGAGGCTCGAAATGCGGCTGGCCTTGATCCCCGGCGCCGGCTGGATCTCGAAGCGGGTGATCACCGGGCCCGGCATCACCTCCACCACTTCGACGCTGATGCCGAAATCCTGGAGTTTCAGCTCCAGCAGCCGCGACATGGCTTCCAGGGACTCCCGGGAAAAGCCCTTGCCAGGCTGCTTGACAGCCTCGTCCAGCAGCCCGAGGGGCGGCAGCTCGCCGCTCACCGGTTCCTGCTTGAACAGGGTGACCTGCTTTTCCTTCACCACCCGGATGCTCGGCTCGGGGGGCGCGGCCGGCGCCTGGATGGTGGGCTCCTTGCGCTCGGCACTGCGTTTTTGCTTGCGCTCGACGGTTTCCTGGCGTGTCCGCAGCGCCTCCTCCGAGGCCTTGCGCTCGAGCTCGGCGCGCCGGTAGTCGGCGACCCGGGCCGCCACCAGGTCCCAGGCCACCAACGTCCAGCGACCGAGGGTATCGATCACCGCGAACCAGGAGAGGTCAGTGAAAATCGTCACCCCGAACAGGAATACCGCGACAAGAATGAGGGTGCCGCCCACATGGCTGAACCCGGCGGTGACCGCGTCGCCGAAGGAATCCCCCATCAGGCCGCCGGCGCCAAAGGGCAAGGCCTCGCCGAGGGTGCCGTGGTGCATGGCGGTCAACGCGGTGGCGCTCGCCATCACCAGGGCAATGCCGACAAAGCGCAGGGTGAAGATGATCCAGTCGAAGGGCTCCGCCTGATCGCGACGGGCCCGGAATACGTTCCAGGCCCTCAGGGCCAGCAAGGCGGGAAAAAGGAATGCCATGTAACCGAACAGGGAAAAGAACACATCGGCGAGCCAGGCGCCGGCGGCGCCCGCCGCGTTGTGGATGTTCTCGCGGCCCGCGGTGTGGGACCAGCCGGGATCGTCGGGGGAGTAGGTGGCGAAGGCGATGAGCAGGCACAGGCACACCAGCAGCCAGCCGATCAGGGCGCCTTCCCGCAGGATCAACCGGCCCCGTTCCCCCATGGGCGGGCGGGCCGTGGATTTCTCCCTCACCTGCTTCTTAGCCAAGGTCCCGTCCCATAACAAGTTTCCACTCCAAAGCCCGTGCGAGCGCTATTGTAATGCCTGTGATCCGAATAGCCAGTGATAAGCCCAGCCTATCGCCGACATTGAAATTGCGGGTTTGACCCGAGCCCCGGCTACCTTATCATTGCCGCCATTCTCGTTGTAAACCCGCCCAAGGAAGCCCCATGTCGACACCCCAGCACCACCGCCTCATCATTCTCGGCTCCGGTCCCGCCGGCTGGAGCGCCGCCGTCTACGCCGCCCGCGCCAACCTCGATCCGGTGGTAATCACCGGCATGCAGCAGGGTGGCCAGCTCACCACCACTACCGAGGTGGACAACTGGCCCGGCGACGTGGAGGGCCTGCAGGGTCCCGATCTTATGGAGCGGATGCAAAAGCATGCCGAACGCTTTGATACCAAAGTGGTTTTTGACCATATCGAAAAAGTCGACCTGAGCCAGCGCCCCTTCCTGCTGCAGGGCATGGAGAGCTACAGCTGCGACGCCCTGATCATCGCCACCGGCGCCTCCGCCCAGTACCTGGGGCTCGAGTCCGAACAGGCCTTCATGGGCAAGGGGGTCAGCGGCTGCGCCACCTGCGACGGCTTCTTCTACCGCAACCAGAAGGTGGCGGTCATCGGCGGCGGCAACACCGCCGTGGAAGAGGCCCTCTACCTGTCCAACATCTGCAGCGAAGTGGTGCTCGTGCACCGCAGGGACAGCCTCAGGTCGGAAAAGATCCTCCAGCAAAAGCTTTTCGACAAGGCCGAGAAGGGCAATGTCACCCTGATGTGGAACCACACCCTGGAGGAAGTCCTCGGGGACGACAGCGGTGTCACCGGCATGAAAATCAAGAGCACCGTCGACGGCAGCGTCCAGCAAATCGACCTCGCCGGTGTGTTCGTCGCCATCGGCCACAAACCCAACACCGATATCTTCGCCGGGCAACTGGCCATGAAGAACGGCTACATCTCGGTAAAAAGTGGCACCGAGGGCAATGCCACCGCCACCTCCGTTCCCGGCGTGTTCGCGGCCGGGGATGTGGCCGACCATGTCTACCGCCAGGCCATCACCTCCGCCGGCTCCGGCTGCATGGCCGCCCTCGATGCGGAGAAGTTCCTGGACGACCAGCACTGAGGACAGCCCGCCCTGACGGACAACCCGGCACCCCTGCCCTGGCTGGATCCCTTCCGCCCGGAATTCCCGGATCCGGCCACGGCCCTCGCCGATCCCGATGGCCTGCTGGCTGTCGGTGGCAACCTTGCCGTGCCCACCCTGCTCGACGCCTACCGGCGGGGAATCTTCCCCTGGTATGAGCAGGGCCAGCCAATCCTGTGGTGGTCTCCCGCCACCCGCGCGGTGCTGGTGCCGGGCCGCGAACACCTGGGTCGCACCCTCGCCAAGGTCTTCGCCCGCAAGCGTTTCGACCTCACCACCAACCGGGCATTCGACAGGGTGATAAGCGCCTGCGCGGCCCCCCGGGCCGGCGCGCGGGGCACCTGGATCACGCCCCAGATGCGCGCCGCCTACCTGCGCTTGCACCGTCTCGGCCATGCCCATTCCCTCGAATGCTGGCATCAGGGGGAGCTGGTGGGCGGGCTCTACGGCATCCAGGTGGGGGGAATATTTTGCGGGGAGTCGATGTTTTCCTCCATGGCGAACGCCTCCAAGGCGGCTTTTGTCGCGCTGTCCCGCACCCTTGCCCGGGCCGGGTTCGACCTGATCGATTGCCAGGTGCCAAACCCCCACCTGCAATCCCTCGGCGTCGTTGCGCTGTCCCGGGGACAGTTCATCCTGCGACTTGAGGCCAGCCGCGACAAAATGATCCCCTGGCCCGCCAGCGACGATTTCGCGGCGACCGCCGCTATGCTAGGCTCGAAACCATGACGACCACCTTGGGCGCCTCGCCATGACCCGCGACTTCACCCCGGACCTGCAACGCATTCGCCTGTTTTTCACCCAGCCTCACGGTTGCAGCTATCTGCCCGGGAAGGAAGCCACCACCGCCTTCGTCGACCCCGCCAGCGATATTGGACAGGAGCTTTATAGCCAACTGACCCGCATGGGATTTCGCCGCAGCGGTCGCTATTACTACCAACCCCGCTGCCAGTTCTGCACCGCCTGTGTGTCGGCGCGCATACCGGTTGCGGAATTCCACCCCAACCGCCAGCAACGGCGCTGCCTGCAACGGAACGCCGACCTCACCGTGATCGTCAAGACCCGGATCGACACCGACGAGCACTACCCCCTCTACGAGCAGTACATCAACGAGCGCCACGAGGACGGCGACATGTTCCCCCCCTCCCGGGAGCAATATCTCGACTTCCTCGGCAACGGCATCGGCATCACCCGCTTCGTGGAGTTTCGCCATCGGGGGGAGCTCCTGGGCTGCGCGGTGCTCGACGAACTGGAGGACGGCTTCTCCGCCATCTACACCTACTACCGCCCCGACGCCGGCAAGCGCAGCCTCGGCACCCTGGCGGTGCTGACCCAGGTCAACGAGGCCCGCGCCCGGGGCCTGCCCTACGTATACCTGGGATTCTGGATAAAGAATTGCGCCAAGATGGCCTACAAGATCCGCTTTCAGCCCCTGGAGCTGCTGATCGGGGGGCGCTGGGTACGGAGTGGTTCCGGGCGCTAGACGGGCTCCTCCCGGCCTTTGCCCGTGATTGCGGGAGGGCGCGCGACAGTCTTTGCCTTCCCTGGGGAATTAGTGCAGAATGCCGGCCACTTTTTGCGAAATCCCCAGGAGCAGACGAAAAATATGGCAAAAGAAGACCATATTGAAATGGAAGGCGAGGTCATCGATACCCTTCCCAACACCACCTTCCGCGTCAAGCTGGAAAATGGCCATATCGTCACCGCGCATATCTCCGGCAAGATGCGCAAAAATTACATCCGCATTCTCACCGGCGACAAGGTCAAGGTCGAACTCACTCCCTACGACCTGAGCAAGGGCCGCATCACCTACCGGGCCAGGTAAGCCTGCCCCACCACAGGCTGCCTGCCCCGGGATTCAGGTAGCCTCGATCTCCAGCTCGATCTCATCATCCTTCGCCGTGACGTGCACGGTGCCGCCAGCCGCCGCCAGCTTGCCAAACAGGATCTCCTCCGCCAGGGGCTTTTTCAGCTTGTCCTGAATCAGCCGCGCCATGGGCCGGGCGCCCATCTTGGCGTCGTAACCGTGCAGGGCAAACCACTCGAGAGCATCGTCGTCGGCGGCGATGACCACCTTCTTGTCCTCCAGCTGGGCCTGCAGTTCGGTGATGAACTTGTCCACCACCGTCTTGATGACATCCGGCCCCAGGGGCTTGAACTGGATGATGCCATCCAGGCGGTTGCGAAATTCAGGGGAAAACATCTTCTTGATGGCTTCCATGGCATCGGTGCTGTGATCCTGGGTGGTGAAGCCGATGGAGGCGCGGCTGGTCAGCTCCGCACCGGCGTTGGTGGTCATGATCAGGATGACATTGCGGAAATCCGCCTTGCGGCCGTTGTTGTCGGTGAGGGTGCCGTGGTCCATCACCTGCAACAGCAGGTTGAACACATCCGGGTGGGCCTTCTCGATTTCATCCAGCAGCACCACGGAGTGGGGATGCTTGGTAACCGCATCGGTCAATAGCCCGCCCTGATCGAACCCCACATAGCCGGGGGGTGCGCCGATCAGGCGCGAAACCGTGTGGCGCTCCATGTACTCCGACATGTCGAAGCGCAGCAACTCGATGCCGAGAATCTCCGCCAGCTGGCGTGACACCTCGGTCTTGCCCACCCCGGTGGGGCCGGCAAAGAGGAACGAACCGATGGGCTTCTGGCCCTCCCGCAGGCCTGCCCGGGCCAGCTTGATGGCGGTGGCCAGGGCTTCGATGCCCTCGTCCTGACCGAACACCACCATCTTGAGGCGGGGCGCCAGGTTGCGCAGCTGCTCCTTGTCGGAGGCGGACACGCTCTTGGGCGGAATGCGGGCAATCTTCGCCACCACCTGCTCCACGTCGGCGACGCTGATGGTCTTCTTGCGGCGCGATGGCGGTTGCAACTGCTGGTAGGCGCCCGCCTCGTCGATCACGTCGATGGCCTTGTCCGGCAGGAAGCGATCGGGAATATGCCGCGCCGACAGTTCGGCGGCGGCGCGCAGGGCGCCGGCGGTGAAGCGCAGGTTGTGGTGGTCCTCGAAGCGGGATTTGAGCCCCTTCAGAATCTCGATGGTCTCCTCGATGGACGGCTCGGTCACGTCGATCTTCTGGAAGCGGCGGGACAGGGCCCGATCCTTTTCGAAGATTCCCCGGTACTCCTGGTAGGTGGTCGAGCCAATGCAGCGGATCTTGCCGGAGGTCAGCAGGGGCTTGAGCAGATTGGAGGCATCCATCACCCCGCCCGAGGCGGCGCCGGCGCCGATGATGGTGTGGATTTCGTCGATGAAGAGGATGGCGTGCTGTTGTTCCTCGAGCTCGGCCAGCAGCCCCTTGAAGCGCTTCTCGAAATCGCCCCGGTACTTGGTGCCCGCCAACAGCGCGCCGAGGTCGAGGGAGTACACCACGCTGTCCTGGATGATCTCGGGCACGTCCCCGTCGACGATGCGCTTGGCAAGGCCCTCGGCGATGGCGGTTTTGCCGACGCCGGATTCGCCCACCAGCAAGGGGTTGTTCTTGCGCCGCCGGGACAATACCTGGCAGACCCGCTCCAGTTCCTGGGCGCGTCCCACCAGGGGATCGATGTAACCCATGCGGGCCTGAACATTGAGGTTGGAGGAGAACTGTTCGAGCAGGCTCTTCTCGGCCGCCTCGCCGCCACCACCGTCGCCGGCGGGCTGGGGGCCCGAGGCATCGCGCCCCTGCTCGGACTGGTCGGCGTACTTGGAAATGCCGTGGGAGATGAAGTTGACCACGTCGATGCGGGCGACATTCTGCATCCGCAGGAAGTACACCGCCTGGCTCTCCTGTTCGCTGAATATCGCCACCAGCACATTGGCGCCCTGCACTTCCTTCTTGCCGGAGGACTGGACGTGAAAGATCGCCCGCTGCAACACCCGCTGGAAGCCGAGGGTCGGCTGGGTCTCGGTATCCAGGTCATCGGGGGCGATCACCGGGGTGGTGGAGTCGATGAATTCGTTCAGATCCCGGCGCAACAGGTCGAAATCGACGCCGCAGGCCCTGAGCACCTGGGAAGCGGACTCGTTGTCGAGCAGGGCGAGGAGGAGATGTTCGACGGTCATGAACTCATGGCGCTTGTCGCGCGCCACCCGGAAGGCGCCGTTAAGGGTGACCTCAAGCTCTTTACTCAGCATTGCCTTTACTCCTACTCAGGGTCGTCGGCCGGTTCTATCTCGCAGATCAGGGGGTGCTCATTCTCCCTGGCGTAACGGTTGACCTTGATGGCCTTGGATTCGGCGATATCACGGGTAAACACGCCGCACACCGCCCGGCCCTCGGTATGCACTTTGAGCATAACACGAACCGCCAACTCACGATCCATGCCAAAAAACGATTCCAGGACATCCACCACGAACTCCATGGGGGTGTAATCGTCGTTGAGCATCACCACCTGGTACATGGGCGGCTTGCGCAGCTTGGGCTTGGCTTCCTCCACCACCAGGTCATGGGAAGGTTGCCCCCCGTTGGGGCGGGATTTGATGGCGGCCTGAATGGTCACGGTGCGGTATCGACCTCGCGCGGTGGGCTGGGGATTGGTGATTATTCTAGCCCCAGAGGGCCGCTCGAGGGGAAGGAATTTGCGCCGCCCGGGGCGTCGATGACCGCTGCCAAGGACGCCAACCACCGGTCCCCCGCCCGCGCCCGCCCGGGGTCTTCATCTTGACTTGCCGGAAAATTCCCGTTAATAGTGTCGCGTCGACCTGTACAAGGGTTGATTGGGTCACATTCGCCTCGTGCAACCCATACCAATAATTATCATTAATCAGCTTGTGAGGCGGGAGAAATCAGTATGCCAAAGGGAACCGTCAAGTGGTTTAACAACGCCAAGGGCTACGGCTTCATTCTGCCCGAGGACGGCGCCAACGATATCTTTGCCCATTTCTCGGCCATCACCATGGAGGGATACAAAACCCTCAAGGCAGGCCAGGAAGTCACCTTCGATATCATCCAGGGTGAAAAGGGGCTCCACGCCACCAACATCACCCCCCTCGCGCGCGCCTTCAGCCCGGAAACGGCCCCCCAGGTCGAAGACTAAGAAGTAAGCGAATCCAAAGGGACATGAAAAACCCGGGCATGGCCCGGGTTTTGGTCTTTGCTTCGAACAACCTGGCGGCCCTCCCGGACCGCCAGGCGCCTTCTCAGCGGATACCGTCGAGGATGGCATTCAGGGTCTTGCTGGGGCGCATCGCCTGGGTGGCGAGCGCGACGTCGGGGCGATAGTAGCCGCCGATGTCCACCGCCTTGCCCTGCACCTGGTTCAGTTCCGCCACGATGGTCGCCTCGCTCGCCGCCATGCTCGCCGCCACCGGCGCGAAGCGGGCCTTGAGTTCGGCGTCGTCGTCCTGGGCGGCGAGGGCCTCGGCCCAGTACAGCGCCAGGTAGAAGTGGCTTCCCCTGTTGTCCAGTTCGCCCACCTTGCGGGACGGTGACTTGTTGCTGTCGAGGAACTTGCCGTTGGCCACGTCCAGCGCCTTGGCAAACACCTTGGCCCTGGGGTTGTGGGTGACGTTGCCAAAATGGTCGAGGGATTCGGCGAGGGCGAGGAATTCCCCGAGGGAATCCCAGCGCAGGTGGTTCTCCTCCAGGAACTGCTGCACGTGCTTGGGGGCCGAGCCGCCGGCGCCGGTCTCGAACAGACCACCGCCATTCATCAGCGGAACGATGGACAGCATCTTGGCACTGGTGCCCAGCTCCATGATGGGGAACAGGTCGGTGAGATAGTCCCTGAGCACGTTGCCGGTCACCGAAATGGTGTCGAGGCCCGCGCGAATCCGCTCCAGGGACAGGCGGCAGGCCTGCTCCGGCGCCAGGATGCGGATATCGAGGCCCTGGGTATCGTGATCCTTGAGGTAGCCCTCCACCTTGGCGATCACCTGGGCGTCGTGGGCGCGGTTGGCATCGAGCCAGAACACCGCGGGGGCGCCGGTGGCCCGGGCGCGGTTGACGGCGAGCTTGACCCAATCCTGGATCGGCGCGTCCTTGGTCTGGCACATGCGCCAGATATCGCCGGCCTCGACCCGGTGCTCCATCAGCACCGCGCCACTGCCGTCCAGCACCTGGACAACGCCGTCGGCGGGGATTTCAAAGGTCTTGTCGTGGGAGCCGTACTCCTCCGCCTTCTGGGCCATCAGCCCCACATTGGGGACAGAGCCCATGGTGGTCGGATCGAAGGCACCGTGCCTGCGGCAGTCGTCGATCACCTCCTGGTAGACACCGGCGTAGCAGCGATCGGGGATCAGCGCCTTGGTGTCGTGGAGCTTGCCGTCGGGGCCCCACATCTTGCCGGAATCCCGGATCATGGCGGGCATGGAGGCATCGACAATGATATCGCTCGGCACATGGAGGTTGGTGATGCCCTTATCGGAGTTGACCATGGCGAGAGCGGGCCCCCGCTGGTAGGCGGCGGCGACATCCGCCTCGATGGCGGCGCGCTGGTCATCCGGCAGGCCGCGGATCTTGGCGAACAGATCGCCAAGGCCGTTGTTGGTATCGACACCCAGGGCCTTCAGGGTCTCGCCGTGCCTGGCGAACAGGTCGCTGAAGAACACGGTCACCGCATGGCCGAACATGATGGGGTCGGACACCTTCATCATGGTGGCCTTCAGGTGCAGGGACAGCAGCACGCCGGTTTTTTTGGCATCCTCGATCTGTTCGGCGAAAAAGGCGCGCAGCGCGCGGCGGCTCATCACCGCCGCGTCGATGATTTCGCCAGGGAGCAGTGCGGTCTTCTCTTTGAGCACCCGGGTGGTGCCGTCGGCGCCCACCAGCTGAATTTTCACCGCCCCCGCGGCGGGCACGGTGACAGACCGTTCGCTGCCGTAGAAGTCGCCCTCCCCCATATGTGCCACGTGGGTTTTCGACTCCGTCGACCAGGCGCCCATCTTGTGGGGATTCTTGCGGGCATAGGCCTTTACCGAGGCCGGCGCGCGGCGGTCGGAGTTGCCCTCCCGGAGCACGGGGTTGACGGCGCTGCCCTTGACCCTGTCGTAGCGGGCCTTGATGTCCTTCTCGACATCGTCGCGGGGATCTTCCGGATAATCGGGCAGGTCGTAGCCCTGCTGTTGCAGCTCCTTGATGGCCGCCACCAGCTGGGGAAGCGAGGCGCTGATATTGGGCAGCTTGATGATGTTGGCCTCGGGGGTGGTGGCCAGCTGGCCGAGTTCAGCCAGGTGATCGCCCATGCGTTGCTGGTCGGTGAGGCGTTCGGGGAACTGGGCAATGATGCGGCCGGACAGGGAAATGTCGCGGGTTTCGATGGCGATGCCGGCGGGGCGGGTAAATGCCTGAACGATCGGCAACAGGGAATAGGTGGCCAGCGCCGGGGCTTCATCTGTCAGGGTATAGATGATTTTGGATGTCATGATTCTTCCTGAGCTTTATGGGACAAGGACGCCGTCGCGGGGATACTGCGACGACCCGGGGATCGCTACCGGCGCGGTCCCGGGACTGGTTGGTCCGGGACGCCGCCGGGGACAGGGCCCGGTGTCGGCGCTACCGCGAGGTATCGGCTGATGCCAGGAAGGCCCGCGCAAGCCGGGTGATCACCCCGGCGAAGCCCCTAGGACAGCAGCAAAAAGCGCGCCGATCCTAGCACAGCGGCTCCCTTCTGTCAGGCGCTTGTGCCCCGATCCCCCGGGCGCGGCGGGTCAGGATGTCCGGAAAGCGCTATCATTCGCGCCATGTCGAAACTCGTGCGCTTCAACAAACCCTACGGTGTGCTCAGCCAGTTCACGGATGGCGATGGCCACCCCGGGTTCGGCCATCACATCCCCATTGCCGGAGTCTACCCCGCCGGGCGACTCGACCACGATTCCGAGGGACTGCTGCTGCTCACCGACGACGGCCCCCTGCAGGCACGCATCAGCAGCCCCCGCTTCAAGCTGGCAAAAACCTACTGGGTGCAGGTGGAAGGCGCGGTCAACGACGCGCAACTCGCCCGCCTGCGGGCCGGCGTCGAACTCAGGGACGGCCTCACCCTGCCCGCCGAGGCGCGGGAAATCCCCGAGCCGCCCCTCTGGCCCCGTGATCCCCCGGTGCGCTTTCGCAAGACCGTACCCACCGCCTGGCTGGAGCTGACCATCCGCGAAGGCCGCAATCGCCAGGTGCGGCGCATGACCGCCGCGGTGGGCCTGCCCACCCTGCGCCTGGTGCGGGTCCGCATCGGCGACTGGTCCCTGGACGACCTCGCCCCCGGCGAATTTGCCGTTGAAGAGATCGCCCCGTCCAAGGACAATGGCGCCCCTGCCCGCAGGCCACCCGGCGCCCACCGCGCCAACCCCCGACGACCACCAGGTAGACACCGCTGATGCCAGACCAGATTCACCTCACCGTGGCCACCATCATCCACCGCGACGGCAAGTTCCTGATGGTGCGGGAGCGCGACGCCGGCGAGGACGTGATCAACCAGCCCGCCGGCCATGTGGAACCCGGGGAAACCCTGCAACAGGCGGCCCTGCGGGAGACCCTGGAGGAAACCGGCTGGCGGGTGAAGCTCACCGGCTTCCTCGGCATCAGCACCTACCGATCGGCCCGCAACGGGGCCACCTACTACCGGGTCAGCTTCGTCGCCGAGCCCGTCGAGCAAGTCCCCGGGGCCACCCTCGATGGCGACATCATCGCCGTCGAGTGGTTCGACCTGGCGGCGCTGCGGGCCGAGGCCCACCGCCTGCGCAGCCCCCTGGTGATGAGCGTGATCGACAACTTCCTGTCAGGCCCCCTCTACCCGCTGTCGGTGGTGAGCAACCTCATCGACCAGGATGGCGGGGACGGAGCGGCGCCATGAGCAAGCCGCTGGTGATGGTGGGCATGTCCGGCGGGGTCGATTCCTCGGTCGCCGCCCTGCTGTTGCTGGAACAGGGCTACCGGGTGCAGGGCCTGTTCATGAAGAACTGGGACGAGGACGACGGCACCGAGTACTGCACCGCCATGGCGGACCTCGCCGACGCCCAGGCGGTGTGCGACCGCATCGGCATTCCGCTTCACACCGCGAATTTCGCCGCCGATTACTGGGACAACGTGTTCGCCCACTTCCTCGCCGAGTACCGGGCGGGTCGCACCCCCAACCCGGACATCCTCTGCAACCGGGAAATCAAGTTCAAGGTGTTCCTCGAATACGCCGAAATCCTCGGCGCCGACCTGATCGCCACCGGCCACTACGTGCGCCGCCAGGACCGGGACGGCCACAGCCGCCTGCTCAAGGGCGTCGATGCCAACAAGGACCAGAGCTATTTTCTCCACGCCGTGGAGGAGAGCGCCCTCGCCCGCTCCCTGTTCCCCGTGGGCGAGCTGCAAAAGCCCGAGGTGCGGCGGATCGCCGCGGCCCATGGCCTCGCCACCCATGCCAAGAAGGACAGCACCGGCATCTGCTTCATCGGCGAGCGGCGGTTCAAGGATTTTCTCGAACAGTACCTCCCCGCCCAGCCCGGGGATATCGAGGACGACAGGGGCCGCAAGATCGGCACCCACATGGGCCTCATGTACCACACCCTCGGACAGCGCCAGGGCCTCGGCATCGGCGGCGTCAAGGGCGGCAGTGAGGCCCCCTGGTACGTGGCCGCCAAGGACCTGACCCGCAACGTGCTGGTGGCGGTGCAGGGTGCCAACCACCCACTGCTGTTTACCGACACACTGGTGAGCGCCGAGGTGCACTGGATCAACGGCGCCCCCCAAACCAGCCCCTTTGTCTGCAAGGCCAAGACCCGCTATCGACAGGCGGACCAGGACTGCACAGTGGTTCGCCAGGACGATGGCTGGCGGGTGGAATTCCACCAGCCCCAGCGGGCCATCACCCCCGGCCAGTCGGTGGTGTTCTACCAGGGCGAGGTGTGCCTCGGCGGCGGCGTCATTGACCACAGCTTCAACCGGGGGGGACGCTGACATGTGGTTCTCGCCCCCCAGCCGCGACCAGGCGATCGCCCTCGCCGGGGTGTTCCAGGCCTGCCAGCTGGTGGAATCCCTGGCCACCACCGGCAGCTGCCTGCCGCGGGATTTCGAGACCTGCATCCACAGCCTGTTCGAACAGAACCCGCCGTCCACCCTCGCGGTGTTCGGCGACATCGACGCCCTCTGGACCGGCCTCGACACCCTCAACCGGGTGCTCGGCGCCACCCGCGCGGAGGCGAATGCCCCCCTGCTGCGCTACGTACTCGGGGTGTTCTACCTGCAACGCAAACTCGCCCGCAACCCCGCCATGCTGGCCAAGGTGGGGGAAGGCATCGACAGGGCGCGGCGCCAGGCGGAGCATTTCAGCCGCACCCACCCCAATGTGATCGCCAATCTGGCGGATCTCTACCTCAACACCCTCAGCACCTTCAACTTCCGCATCCAGGTGGGCGGCATGCCCCAGCACCTGCGCCAGCCGGATATCGCCAACCGCATCCGCTGCCTGCTGTTCGCCGCCATCCGCGCCGCCACCCTCTGGCAACAGGTGGGGGGACGGCGCCACCAGCTGGTGTTTCAGCGCCAGCGGCTCCTGGAACTGGCCCGGGATCTGCGCCGCCAGTCCTGAGCGCCGGGGTCGCGCAGGCGCTGTGCTAAAATGCCGCCCTTTCATTTCCCGCCAACCGCCCAATCGGAACCGAGCCATGAATCTCTCCCCCCTCACCGCCATTTCCCCCATCGACGGCCGCTACGGCGCCAAGACCGCGCCGCTTCGGGAGATTTTCAGTGAGTTTGGCCTGATCAAATACCGGGTGATCGTCGAGATCCGCTGGCTGCAGTGTCTCGCCGCCCATCCCGGCGTCGCCGAGGTGCCGCCCTTCAGCGCCGCGGCCAACGCCCTGCTCGACGACATCGCCGCCGGCTTCAGCGAAGCGGACGCCCAGCGCATCAAGGACATCGAGAAAACCACCAACCACGACGTCAAGGCGGTGGAGTACTTCATCAAGGAACGCATCGCCGCCAATGCCGAGCTCAACGCCGTCACCGAGTTCGTCCACTTCGCCTGCACCTCCGAGGACATCAACAACACCTCCCACGGGCTGATGCTGAAGGCCGGCCGCGACCAGATCCTGCTCCCCGCCGCCGAAAGGATCGCCGACACCCTGGCGGACATGGCCATCGCCTTCGCGGCGGTGCCGATGATGTCCCGCACCCACGGCCAGACCGCCTCCCCCACCACCGTCGGCAAGGAACTGGCCAACGTCGCCTACCGCCTGCGGCGCCAGCTTCGCCAGATCCGCGCCGTGGAACTGCTCGCCAAGTTCAACGGCGCGGTGGGCAACTACAACGCCCACCTCTCCGCCTACCCGGATGTGGACTGGCAGGGCAATGCCCGCGGGTTCGTGGAATCCCTGGGCCTCGCCTGGAACCCCTACACCACCCAGATCGAGCCCCACGACTGCATCGCCGAGCTGTTCGACGCCATCGTGCGCCTCAACACCATCCTCATCGACTTCAACCGCGATGTGTGGGGCTACATCTCCCTCGGCTATTTCAAGCAGAAAACCGTGGCGGGCGAGGTGGGCTCCTCCACCATGCCCCACAAGGTCAACCCCATCGACTTCGAAAACGCCGAGGGCAACCTCGGCCTTGCCAACGCGGTGTTCACCCACCTCGCGCAGAAGCTGCCCATCTCCCGCTGGCAGCGGGATCTCACCGACTCCACGGTGCTGCGCAACATGGGCGTCGGCTTTGGCTACTGCCAGATCGCCTTCGAGGCCATGCAAAAAGGTCTCGGCAAACTGGAGCTCAACGGGGCGCGCCTGGCGGCGGACCTGGACGACGCCTGGGAAGTCCTTGCCGAGCCGGTGCAAACGGTGATGCGCCGCTACAACATCGACAAGCCCTACGAAAAGCTCAAGGAACTCACCCGCGGCCAGGGCATCACCCGGGAGCGGATGGCGGCTTTCATCGAAGCCCTTGCCATTCCCGACAGCGCCAAGGCCGAACTGCGCGCCCTCACCCCCGCTGGCTACATCGGCAACGCCGTGGCCCAGGCCCTCGCCGTCAACGGGGCCGACAAGGGGTGATCAACTTTCCGGTGGGTATCGACGCGGCGATCTTCCTGCGGGATTACTGGCAGCAACGGCCGTTGTTGATGCGCGGCGCGCTGCCGGGATTTCGCTCTCCCCTCGACGGCGATGAACTGGCGGGCCTGGCCCTCGAGGACGAGGTGGAATCCCGCATCGTGATCCGCGACGGCGACAGCGGCCCCTGGGAATTGCACCAGGGCCCCTTCAGCGAAGCGGATTTCGCCCGCCTTCCCCCCACCCCCTGGACATTGCTGGTGCAAGGGGTGGATCTGTGGGTGCCGGAGGTGCGGGCGGTGCTGGAGCACTTCCCGTTCCTGCCCCGCTGGCGGATCGACGACATCATGGTGAGCTATGCCACCGACGGCGGCGGTGTCGGCCCCCACTTCGACTACTACGACGTGTTCCTCATCCAGGGGCAAGGGCGCCGCGCCTGGTCCATCGGCGAGGCCTGCGACGAAACCAGTCCGCGCCTCGCCGGCACCCCCCTCAAGATTCTCGCCGATTTCGCCCCGACTGAAAGCTGGGTACTGGAACCGGGGGACATCCTCTACCTGCCCCCGCGCATCGCCCACTTCGGCGTCGCCGACGGGGAATGCATGACGTTTTCCCTCGGCTTTCGGGCCCCCACCGCCGGGGAGATGCTCGACGACCTCGCCACCGAGGTCCTCAGCCAGGGCCCCCGTCATTTCTACCGGGACCCGCCCCTCACCCCGGCCATGGCCAGCGAGGTCATCGCCCCGCCCTTCATCGACCAGGCGCGGCACCTGCTGCTCGACGCCCTCGATGACAGGGAACTGCTGGCAGACTGGTTCGCCCGCTTCATGACCCGCCCCAAATACCCCGATCTCGATCTGGACGATCCCGCCTGCGCCCGCGTCGCCAGCCTCCCGGCAACGCCCCCGCGCCCGCCCCGCCGCTTCCGCGATGGGGAATGCCTCGACGACTGACAGCGCCGCCAGCGCCGTCGGAAATCTTGCCTATACTTTCCCCGGGGGAGTGGTGTGCCCCGGCGTGTCACGATGACCGCCACTGCCTCCCCCACCATCGCGGTGACGTATAGGGAATGGTATGAGGACATGGTTGCTGTGGCTGCTGCCAGGGGGACTCCTGACGGCGGTGCTCGCCGCCGAAGTGCAAACCTCGTGGCTGCAGGCGCGACTCTTTCCCCGCCTCGCCAGTGAACTGACCTTCGAGCTCGCCCCCGGCCCCTCCGATGCCATCCTCTTCCCCACCAGCGGCCCCCAGGATCTGCGCAACGGCTACGCCGATCTGCCCCGCTTCAGCGCCGCCCTCGCCCAGCGGGGCTTCGTGGTAAGTCGCCAGGCGCGGTTTTCCGATGAGCTTCTGACCTACAGCCGCCACGGCGGCAACCCGCCCTATGGCGAGAAGCTCCAGACGGGGCTCACCCTCCTCGACGACGAGGACATCCCCCTGTTCCGCGCCCGTTACCCCGAGCGGGTCTACCCCAACTTCGACACCATCCCGCCCCTCCTGGTGGATACCCTGCTCTACATCGAAAACCGCGAACTGCTGGGGGAGCGCCACAACCACCACAATCCCGCCGTGGAGTGGGACCGCCTGGCGGAAGCGATCCTGCGCCGGGGAAGCCACCTGATACTGCCCGAGGGCCCGGCGCCCGGGGGCAGCACCCTCGCCACCCAGCTGGAGAAATTCCGCCACTCCCCCGGCGGCCAGACGGCGGATGCCCGGGAAAAACTCCGTCAGATGGTGTCCGCCAGCGTCCGCGCCTATCGCACCGGCCCCGACACCCGCGACGCCATCCGGCTGATCGTCCGGGATTACCTCAACGGCACGCCCCTGGCGGGGCGCGCCGGCTACGGCGAGATACAGGGGGTGGGGGATGGCCTTTGGGTGTGGTTCGGCATCGACTTCCCCGAGGCCAACCGGGCACTTTCGGCAACGGCGGGCGAGCTGTCCGTCGGGGAGCGGGCCCGGGTCTACAAGCCTGCCCTCGCCCTGCTGCTGGCCCAGCGGCGCCCTTCCCACCTGCTCTTGACGGGACGGGAGGAACTCGCCCGCCTGACCGACAGCCACCTGCGCCTCCTGGCCCGCGCCGGGGTCATAGACGATGCCCTCAGGGATGCCGCCCTGGCACTGCCGCTGCAATTCCGCGACCGCATGCCGGCGCCACCGGTGCCGGCGTTCATCGAGCAAAAGGCGGTCAACAGCGTGCGCACAGAACTGCTGGCCACCCTCGGCGTCGCCAACCTCTACACCCTCGACCGCCTCGACCTGACGGTGAAGACCACCGTTGTCAGTGGCATCCAGGAAGAGGTCACGGAGGTCCTGCAACGGCTGAAAGACCCGGAATTCGCCCGGGCCAATGGCCTCGTCGGCGAGCGACTGTTGCGGGAGGACCAGCTCGGCGCCGTCGACTTCAGCGTGCTGCTCTACGAGGCCACCCCCCGGGGGAATCTGCTGCGGGTCCAGACCGACAACCTCGATCGCCCCTTCGACATGAACGACAGCTCGAAGCTCGACCTCGGCTCCACCGCGAAACTCCGTACCCTGGTCACCTACCTGGAGATCGTCGAAGGGCTCTACCTGCGCCACCGCCATCTCGCCCCCGGGGAACTGCCCGCCGACACCAGTGCCGACCCCATCCGCCAGTGGCTGTTGGGCTGGCTGGCGCAACACCCGGATGGGACCCTGGCGGAGGCCCTCGACGCCGCCATGCTGCGGCGCTACTCCGCCCACACCGGCGAGCGTTTCTTCACCGCCGGGGGCGTGCACTACTTCAACAATTTCGACCGCAAGGACAATCACCGGGCGATGACCGTGGCGGAGGCGTTCAACCGCTCGGTGAACCTGGTGTTCATTCGCCTGATGCGGGACATCGTGCGCCACTACATCGCCGCGATCCCCGAGGCCCGGGAACTTCTCGACAATCCAGACCATCCCCTGCGGGAAAGCTACCTGCGGCGTTTTGCCGACATGGAGGGCAAGAGCTACCAGCGGGACTTCCATCGCCTCTACCGGGGCCAGGATGCCGACGCCCGGCTCGCCATCCTGGCGCAGCGCACCAAGCCCGTGCCGTACCGCCTCGCCATGGCGTTCCGGGCGGTACATCCGGCGGGCAGCGTCGAGGATCTGCGCCACTTCCTGGCGCGGCGCCTCGGCGCCGAGGCGATGCCCCCCGAGGCGGAAATCGCCGATCTCCACGCCCAGTACGACCCCGCCCGCTTCAACAGCAACGACCAGGCCTACCTGGCCGGCATCCATCCCCTGGAACTGTGGCTGCTGGCCTACCTGCGGGACCACCCCGACGCCTCCCTCGCCGAGACCCTGGCGGCGAGCGAAGACGAGCGCCAGACCGCCTACAGCTGGCTGTTCAAGACCCGGCGCTGGAACGCCCAGCAGAATCGCCTGCGCATCCTCCTGGAGCAGGACGCCTTCCTCGCCATCCACCGCCAGTGGCAGCGCCTCGGCTACCCCTTTCCCAGCCTGGTGCCCTCCTACGCCACCGCCCTCGGGGTTTCCGCCGACCGCCCCACCGCCCTCGCGGAACTGATGGGCATCATCGTCAACGACGGCCTGAAACTGCCCATGGCCCAGATCGACAGCCTGGAATTCGCCGCCGGCACCCCCTACGAGACGGCGCTGCGCTTCGCACCGAGCCACAGCGAACAGGTGCTGTCCCCCACCATCGCCGCCACGGTGCGGCGGGCCCTGGCGGGCATCGTCGAGTCGGGCACTGCGCGACGGCTGAATGGCGTGTTTCGCGACCACGAGGGCCAGCCGCTATTGGTGGGGGGCAAGACCGGCACGGGGGACCACCGCAGCAAGCGCTTTGCCAGCGGTGGTCGCCTGCTGGAGACGGAGGTGGTGAACCGCAACGCGATCTTCACCTTCTTCATTGGCGAGCGCTACTTTGGCGCCATCGTCGCCCATGTGGGCGGCCCGAGGGCCCGGGATTTCGATTTCACCAGTGGCCTGGCGGCGCAACTGCTGAAAACCCTGGCGCCCGCCTTTCAGGCGCTGCCGGTGGAAGCGCCCGGGGTCGCCTCGGCAATGCCGCCGACCCTGGCCGTGGAGCCGTCACCCTGATCGGGGGTCGCTCAATCTCAGCGGGCCGCCTCGGCGCTGCCCCCCGGCCAGCGATAATCCGTCATTCCCTGAAACCGCCCACCCTCCCGGGTGATGGACTGGGTGCGACCGATGGCCCAGGGGGCGAGCTTGATGTCGTGCCCCATGGCCCGAAGCAGCACCAGGGTATCGGGGCTGATGCCCTTCTCCGCGTCCACCGAGTCCGGGTACCACTGGTGGTGGATGCGGGGAGCGGCGGTGGCCTCGGCGACGTTCATGCCGAACTCCACATGATTGAGGATCACCTGGAGCACCGAGGTGATGATGCGGCTGCCGCCGGGGCCGCCGGTGGCCATCACCGGCTCGCCGTCCTTGAACACCAGGGTCGGGGTCATGGACGACAACGGGCGCTTGCCGGGCTCGATGGCGTTGGCCTCATCCCCCAGCAGGCCGAAGGCATTGGGCACCCCGGGCTTGGCGGAAAAGTCGTCCATCTCGTTGTTGAGCAGAAATCCGGCGCCGCTCACGGCAATGCCGTTGCCGTAGGAAAAGTTGAGGGTGTAGGTATTGCTGACCACGTTGCCCGCCTGATCCCAAACGGAGTAGTGGGTGGTTTGCGGGCTTTCCGGCGCCAGCCGGAGGGCCGGGCCCACCGCGGAGGACGGCGTCGCCCGGGCCAGATCGATGCCCTTGCGCAGCCGCGCGGCGTAGTCCTTGTCCACCAGGGCCGCCATCGGCACCGTGGCGAAATCCGGGTCGCCCAGGTATTTGCTGCGGTCGGCGTAGGCGCGGCGCATGGCCTCGATCAGGCGGTGCAGGTAGGCGGCGCTGTTGTGGCCCTCCCCGGCGAGGTCCCAGCCTTCGAGGATATTGAGCATCTGCACCAGGTGGATGCCCCCCGACGAGGGCGGCGGCATCGACACAATCTCGAAGCCACGGTAGCTCCCCTTTACCGGTTCCCGCTCCACCACCCGGTAGTTGGCGAGGTCGGCGTGGCTGATCAGCCCGCCGGTTCTCGCCATCTCCGCGACGATAAGATCCGCCGTGCGCCCCCGGTAGAAACCATCGGCGCCCCGGCGGGCGATGCGCTTGAGGGTGCGGGCGAGATCCCTTTGCACCCAGCGGGTGCCCGCCGCCGGCGCCGCGCCGTCGGCATCGAGGAAATAGCCCCGGGCGGCGGGATGGCTGGCGAGCCGCTGGCGGGCCTGTTGCAGGGAATAGACAAGGGGGTAATCCCTCACAAAGCCCTTCTCCGCCAGCTCGATGGCGGGGGCAAGAACCCGGGCAAGGGGCAGGGTTCCGTACTGTTGTTGGGCGTGGACGAGCCCGGCGACGGTGCCCGGTACGCCGGATGCCAATGCGCTGTAGCGGGATTTCTCCGGATCGGCATCGCCCCTGTCATCGAGGAACAGATCGCGGTGGGCGGCGGCGGGAGCCATTTCCCGGTAATCGATGGCGATGGTTCTGTCCCCATCCGCCAGGTGGACGAGCATGAAACCGCCGCCGCCGATATTGCCCGCCTGGGGCAGCGTCACCGCCAGGGCGAAACCGGTGGCCACGGCGGCATCCACCGCATTGCCGCCCTGGGCGAGGATATCGGCCCCCACCCGGCTGGCGATGGCCTCCTGGGACACCACCATGCCGCCCTCCCCCCAGGTGGGGTGGAAACGGTCCTGGTACTGGATGAAGGGCACTTCCTCCGCCAGCGCCGGTGCCGCCGCCAGCAGGCTTACCGCCAGCATCCCCACAATGCGCCGAACCCGGGAAAGGGAACGCTCGCTCCACCACGCTTGCCTCGTCAACTCAACACTCCCGTCAAACTGTTTCAAACAGGGGCCCCATGGTATAACGGCTGGACCATAATGCGTAGCGCGGCACCCGCCGCCAGCCCCGTCACCGCCCGGGAAGACCAGCAGCCATGACCGACACCATCGATTTTTTCCCCATCACCGTCGAGCAAACCGATTGGCAGAGCAGCGGCGACCTCCTCACCCGCCTGCGGCACAGGGTATTCGTGGAGGAGCAGGGCGTGCCGGAAAGCGAGGAGCTTGACGGCAAGGATGGGGAGGCTCTGCACTGGATAGCCTGGGGCCAGGGGGACGTCCCCATGGGCACCGCCCGGCTGGTGGGCAACAGGATCGGTCGCATGGCGGTGCTCGAGGAGTATCGCGACAAGGGCGTCGGTTCCGCGCTGCTGCGGGCCATCATCAACCACGCCCTGCGCACCGGGCTGCAAACCCTGGTGCTCGACGCCCAGACCCACGCCCTGCGCTTTTATCGGGGTGTCGGTTTTGAAACCACCGGCCCCGAGTTCATGGACGCCGGCATCCCCCATCGCCCCATGGCCCTCGACCTGCCCCGGTTCAGTCACCGCCGCGTCGAACCCCAGCCCGCATCGGTGGACGACGAACTGCGCCGCCGTATCGCGGTGGAGTCCGCCGACGATTTCGCGCGCCACGCCGAGGCCATCGCCCGGGGCTCCGATCGCGCCATCCGCCTGTTCAGCGATCAGCTGGACCGGGCCCTGTACGATCAGGAAGGCTTCTGCGAAGGGGTGCTCCGCCTCGCCACCCGCCACCCCAACGCCGAGGTGATGATTCTGGTGCGGGACACGGCGGATCTGGTCAGCCGCCACCACCGCCTGGTGGAGCTGTTTTTGCGCCTCACCAGCCGCATCCAGTTGCGCAAGCTGAACCCGGAGCGGGAAACCCTGCACACGGAGTTTCTGGTGGGAGACGAGGAAAGCGTGCTCTACAACCAGCTGGCGGGGGGCTATCAGGGTTATTACTACCGCTACGCGCCCCTCGAGGCGCGGCGGCTCGGCCAGGATTTCGATTCCCTGTGGGACAGCAGCGCGCCGGATCCGGCGATCCGGCGCCTGCACATCTGAGTCTTACCCCCTGGCCTTGGCGAGGCGGCGATAGGCGTGGAGCAACGGCTCGGTGTAGCCGTTGGGCTGCTCCCGCCCCTTGAGCACCAGGTCCCGGGCAGCGGCGAAGGCGAGGCTGTCCGCCAGGTTCGGCGCCATCGGCCGGTATGCGGGATCGCCGGCGTTCTGGCCATCGACCACCGCCGCCATCCGCGCCAGGGTGTCGAGCACCTGCTGTTGGCCGCAGATGCCGTGGCGCAGCCAGTTGGCAACGTGCTGGCTCGAGATCCGCAGGGTGGCGCGATCCTCCATCAGCGCCACATCGTCGATATCCGGCACCTTGGAGCATCCGATACCCTGATCCACCCAGCGCACCACATAACCGAGAATGCCCTGGATGTTGTTGTCCAGTTCCCGCTGGATTTCCGCCGCCGTCGGCGGCTCCCGCAACAGCGGGATATCGAGCATGGCATCAAGATCCCGGGTCAACACCGCCCCTAAGGGGCCCTGGACACTCGCCACATCCACCTGGTGGTAATGGAGCGCATGGAGCGTCGCCGCGGTGGGCGACGGTACCCAGGCGGTGTTGGCCCCCGCCCGGGGATGGGCGATCTTGGCCGTCAGCATGTCCGCCATGTTGTCGGGCATCGCCCACATCCCCTTGCCGATCTGGGCGCGACCGCGAAACCCGCAGGCGAGCCCCGCCGCCACGTTGGCCTTCTCATAGGCTTCGAGCCAGGGGCGATTTTTCAGTGAATTCTTAGGGGCAAAGGGGCCCGCCTCCATGCTGGTGTGAATCTCGTCGCCGGTGCGGTCGAGAAAGCCGGTGTTGATGAACACCACCCGCTCCCGGGCGGCGCGGATACAGGCCAGCAGGTTGACACTGGTGCGCCGCTCCTCGTCCATGATGCCGAGTTTCAGGGTGTTGACCGGCAGACCCAGAAGGCTCTCAACCCGCGCGAACAACGCCGAGGTGAAGGCCACTTCCTCGGGGCCGTGGAGCTTGGGCTTGACGATGTAGACGCTGCCCGCGCGGGAATTGCGCAAAGGCCCGTCGCCGCGCAGATCGTGGAGGGCGGCAAGGCTGGTGATCGCCGCGTCGAGAATGCCCTCCGGGACCTCCCGGCCCTCGCGATCGAGAACCGCGTCGCTGGTCATCAGAAGACCCACGTTGCGCACCAGCATCAGGCTGCGCCCGGGGAGAATCAACGTCTGCCCCTCCGGGGTCTGGTAGTGGCGATCGGGATTGAGCGCCCGCTCGAAGCTGCCGCCGCCCTTGCGCACGGTTTCGGTGAGTTTGCCGGTCATCAGCCCCAGCCAATTGCGGTAGACCCCCACCTTGTCGACGGCATCCACGGCGGCGACGGAATCCTCGCAGTCCATGATGGTGGTGAGCGCCGATTCGAGGACGATATCCTGGATACCGGCGGCATCGATGGCGCCGATGGCCCCCTGGGGATTGAGGTGAATCTCCACATGCAGGCCGTGATTGCGCAGCAAAATCACGGTCGGCCTGTCGGCACTGCCCTGGAAACCCCGGAACTGCCCGGGATCCCGCAACGCCACCGCATGGCCGCCCTCGATGATGACCCGCAACTGGCCGTTGATGAGGCAAAATCCGGACGCACGGTGATGGCTGCCATCGGCGAGGGGAAAATGGGCATCGAGAAAATCCCGCCCCCGGGCGATTACCTGGCGACCGCGGGCGAGGTCGAACCCCGCCGCCTGCGCCGCGCCCCCCTCGCGGGGGATGGCGTCGGTGCCGTACAGCGCATCGTAGAGGCTGCCCCAGCGGGCGTTGGCGGCATTGAGGGCAAAGCGCGCATTGCTTACCGGAACCACCAGCTGGGGGCCGGCCATGCGGGCGATCTCGTCGTCGACTCCGGTGGTGGCAATGGCGCAGGGGGCCTCGTCGTCCGCCAGATAGCCGATGCGCAGGAGAAATTCCCGGTAATCGCCGGCATCGAACGGTCGCTCGCGGCGGGCGCGGTGCCAGGCATCGAGCTGCGCCTGAAGCACCTCCCGGCGCGCCAGCAACTGGCGATTGGCCGGGGAGAATTCCGCCACCAGTGCGGCAAATCCCCGCCAGAACAGCGCTTCGTCCACACCGGTGCCCGGCAGCACCTCGTCGTTCACGAGGCTCAACAGTGCACGGTGGACACGCAGACCCGCGATGTCGACATGGTCCGAAATGGCGGCGGTGTTGGCGAATTGGCTGGTCATCGGCTGGCTCCCCTGGCGTGACGGATATTGCCCCACGGCAATTGGCCGGCATTCTAGGTAGCGGGTCAGCGATTGATCCAGGTTATTTTGTTGATAACAACTATAAGTTTTGTGAATGCACCCTCGCCGAGGGCTTGGCCCTCACTTCCACAAGGGGTCGCGGCGGTCCAGGTCGTCGATCCCCTTGGCCACCTCCGTCACCAGGCGGCGCATCCACTGGTGGGCAGGGTTGTGCTGCAGCAGTGGCGACCAGGCCATGGTGAGGTGAATGGGCGGCACGCGAAACGGTGGCTTGTGAATGGCCACCGCCTCGTAGCCCTTGAAAATACGCGCCGCCTTGCTGGGCAGCGTGACGATGACGTTTTTCTGCTGGGCCAGCAGCATCGCCGCCAGGTAGTGGCGGGTGTAAATGCGGATCTGGCGCTGCTTGCCGAGCTGGCGAAGCGCCGTGTCGACCCAGCCGAGGCGCCGGGAGTCATCGAGATTGATGCCCTTCGATGCCCCCATGCCGGTCTTGCTCACCCACACGTGGGGCGCCGCCAGGTAATTGTCGAGGGTGAAGTCCTCCAGCACCGGATTGTTGACGTTGAGCATGCACACGTAGTGGTCCTTCCAAAGGCTCACCTGGTGAAACGCCGGCGGCAGGGTATCGAAGCGGTTGATGGCCATGTCCACCCGGCCCTTTTCCACATCGTCATAGCTCATGTCACCCGGGGCGAGCACATCGAGCACGATGCCCGGGGCCTCCGCCTGCAGGCGATCGAGCAGGGCCGGGATCAATGTGGACTCGGTGTAATCACTGACCATCAGGCGGAACACCCGCTGGGCATTGGCGGCATCAAACCCTGATTTCGGTTCGATGGCCTTCTCGATGGACAGCAGCGCCTCCCGCACCAGGGGCTGCAATTCCCGGGCGCGATCGGTGGGGGCCATGCCGTCGCTGGTGCGCACCAGGAGCGGATCGTTGAACAAATCCCTGAGGCGCTTGAGGCCATTGCTCATGGCCGGCTGGCTGAGGCCCAGCTGCTCGGCGGCACGGGTCACGTTGCCCTCCCGCAGCAATACGTCGAGGTAGACCAGCAGATTGAGGTCGATCCTGTTTATATTCATACCATGAATACCTTAAATAAAAAAAATAAACTAGGTAAATCATGTCACGGTTCGCAAACTGCGCGCAACCTTTCGGGGTCACCGATCACCAACCATCAGGGGAGCACCACCATGACCAGCTATGCCAATGAAATCGCCATTCTCACCAAGCTGCGACAGCTGCGCGGCAGCGGCTGGGATGCCATCAATCCCGAATCCGCCGCCCGCATGCGGGTACAGAACCAATTCCGCACCGGTCTCGACATCGCCCGCTACACCGCCGACATCATGCGCCGCGACATGGCCGCCTACGATGCCGACTGCGGCGCCTACACCCAATCCCTGGGTTGCTGGCACGGGTTCATCGGCCAGCAGAAGCTGATTTCCATCAAGAAGCACTTCGGCACCACCGACAAGCGCTACCTGTACCTCTCCGGCTGGATGATCGCCGCCCTGCGCTCCGAGTTCGGCCCCCTGCCGGATCAATCCATGCACGAGAAAACCGCCGTGCCGGCACTGATCGAGGAGCTCTACACTTTCCTGCGTCAGGCGGACGCCTGGGAATTGAACCACCTCTTCCGGGAGCTCGACGCCGCCCGCGACGCCGGCAACCAGATTGCGGAGAAAGCCGCCCTCAACAGGATCGAAAACTTCGAGACCCACGTGGTGCCGATCATCGCCGACATCGATGCCGGTTTTGGCAACGCCGAGGCCACCTACCTGCTGGCCAAGAAGATGATCGAGGCCGGCGCCTGCTGCATCCAGCTGGAAAACCAGGTATCCGACGAGAAGCAGTGCGGCCACCAGGACGGCAAGGTCACCGTCCCCCACGAGGATTTTCTCGCCAAGATCCGCGCGGTGCGCTACGCCTTTCTGGAACTCGGCGTGGATAACGGCGTGATCGTCGCCCGCACCGACTCCCTGGGCGCCGGCCTCACCAAGCAGATCGCCGTCACCCATGCCCCCGGGGACCTCGGCGATCAGTACAACAGCTTCCTGGATTGCGAGGAAATCACCCCCGAAGCCATGAACAACGGCGACGTGGTGCTCAACCGCAACGGCAAGCTGCTGCGCCCCAAGCGCCTGGCCAGCGGCCTGTTCCAGTTCCGCGCCGGCAGCGGCGAGGACCGGGTGGTGCTCGACTGCATCACCTCACTGCAAAACGGCGCCGACCTGCTGTGGATCGAGACCGAAAAGCCCCACGTCGGCCAGATCGCCCGCATGGTCAACCGCATCCGCGCCGTGGTGCCGGACGCCAAGCTGGTCTACAACAACAGTCCGTCCTTCAACTGGACGCTGAATTTCCGCCAGCAGGTGTTCGATGCCTGGCAGGAGGCGGGCCGCGACCTCGCCGGCTACGACCGTGCCCGCCTGATGAGCGCCGAGTACGACGACTCCGAACTGGCCCGCGAGGCGGACGAGCGGGTGCGCACCTTCCAGGCGGATGCGGCACGGGAGGCGGGTGTGTTCCACCACCTCATCACCCTGCCCACCTACCACACCGTGGCCCTGTCCACCGACAACCTGGCCAAGGGTTACTTCGGCGACGAGGGCATGCTCGCCTACGTGGCCGGTGTCCAGCGCCGGGAAATTCGCGAGGGCATCGCCACCGTCAAGCACCAGGACATGTCCGGCTCCAATATCGGCGACGACCACAAGGAGTACTTCTCCGGGGAAGCCGCCCTCAAGGCCGGGGGCAAGGACAACACCATGAACCAGTTCGGTTGATGGCCTTGCCCACCCGTTGACAGCAACCCGCGGGCGGCCCACGCCCTGCACTAACCAAAATGCCCCGCATCGCGGGGCATTTTTGTGGGTGTCCGAGAAAGAAGGCGATTATCCCTTGGGCCCCCAGCTCGCGTCCGACAGATCGATGCCCCGCGCCGCTGCCGCCTGGCGGACAAATTTCAACGTATGGGCGGGGCTCGTGGCTATCGCCTCGGCGGCCTCGGCATCGGTGATGTCGGCGAGTGCTGTGAGTACCCTCTCCGGCGTGCGCTCCGCAGGGTCCAGATAGATCCCGGGGGTTTCGCGGATCAGACTGGCGCCAAAGCAGCCGGCGCCGGCGGACAAAATGGTCTTGTTGGGGGCATTCTCCGCACATAGCGCCAGCACCGCCACCGTGACATCGGCGGGGTCGAACAGGTCGAGGGCGCGCTCGTCCATCATTCCCTCGGTCATCGCCGTTCTGGCGATGGGGGTCACCCAGTTGACGCGAATGCCGTATCTCTCCCCTTCGATGACCAGAGTGTTCATCAACCCCACCAGACCCATCTTGGCGGCGGAATAGTTGGCCTGGCCGAAATTGCCATAGAGGCCGCTGGAGGATGTGGTCATGAGGATACGGCCATAACCCTGTTCCCGCATGGCACTCCACACTGCCCGCGAGCAGTTGAAGGCGCCCTTGAGGTGCACATCCACCACCAGGGAAAAATTTTCCGGGTCCATCTTGGCGAAGGATTGATCACGGAGAATGCCGGCGTTGTTCACCAGAATGTCCACCCGCCCCCAGCGGGCCAGGGTGTCGGCCACCATCGCCGCCACCTGCTCGTACACCGCAACATTGGCGCCGTGGGCGAGGGCCTCGCCCCCTGCGGCGATGATCTGGGCCACGGTATCGAGGGCGGCATCGCTCGGCGCACCGTCGACACCCAGATCGTTGACCACCACCCTGGCGCCGCGGGCAGCCAGGCCCAAGGCATGGGCGCGACCAAGTCCCTGGCCCGCACCGGTGACAATTGCCACGCGGCCGTCGAATCGTACAGTCATGGTGAAACCCTCGTATCAATGCCGGCTGGCAGCGTCAAAAGCCGCCACTCTATGCATCTTGGCGATGGAAGCTACCTATCCAACGACAGGTCGTCACCCGTGGCGCTTAATCGACCACCGTCCCCACCCAGCCGCCCTGCTCGACCACGGGCAGCCGACGAAGGGGCGGCACCGCCGCCACCGCCTCGCCCCCCTGGGCCGCGCCACTGGCGAGACTGAAGTGAATACCGTGTTTGGGGCAGCGGATGCAGCCCGCTGCAATTCGCCCCTTGGCCAGGGACGCGCCGTCGTGGGGGCAGCGTTCGTCGATGACGACGCTCTCGCCATCGCTGTGGATCAACAGGACGCGGTGCTTGCCCGCCGCGAATCGCCGGCAATAGCCATTTTCGAGGCGTTCGCGCTTTTCGAGGGGAATGAAAGGCATAATAACCCGGTGCGTGACGGATGGTGGCACAGCCAGTATAGCCGTCCGCAAACCCGCGCCGACACCCGAGAGAACCCGCGCCATGGCAGCCGCGCCCGAGATCATCGACTTCCCCTACCAGGCCGAGGTGGCGCCCCTGTTCGCCCGCCTGCGCCACCTGGATGGCGCAATCTGGCTCGACAGCGGCAAGCCCCGCTCGCTGCAGGGGCGCTTCGATATCATCACCGCCCTGCCCCAGTGGTGGCTGCAGGCCGGACGCGACGGCACTCGGCTGAGCCGCGCCGACGGCACCCTCGAACCCTGCGCCGCCGACCCCTTCCGCGCCGCCGACGAACTGCTCGCCACCCAGGGCCTCGTGGGGGAAAGCCATGCCCACCTGCCCTTCGTGGGTGGCCTTATGGGGTACTGGCGTTACGACCTCGGATCGTCGCTGCTCGGGCTGCCCCCCGCCCCCGGTGGCGAACCACCCTTGCCCGGGATGAAGCTCGGCTGGTATGGCTGGGGGCTGATCATCAATCACCAGGCGCGGCGCGGCTGGCTGGTGTTTCACCCGGCCTGCCAGCCAACCGCCCGCGAGCGCATCCTCGCCTGTCTCAACGGCGCCGAATCTCCGCCACCCGCACCCTTTCGCCTCACCGCGCCGTTCTCCCCGACGATTCCCCGGGCACAGTACCTGGCCGCCATCGCCGCCATCGCGCAGTACATTGCCGCCGGCGACTGCTACCAGGTGAATTTCGCCCAGGGTTTTGCCGCGCCCTGCGAAGGGGACCCCTGGGCCGCCTATCAGGTGCTGCGCCGCGCCCTGCCCTCGCCCTACGGCGCCTATCTGAACTGGGACGGGGAAGCGCTGCTCAGCTGTTCCCCCGAGCGGTTTCTCAAGGTCTCCCTCGGCCAGGTGGAGACCAAGCCCATCAAGGGCACCATCCCCCGGGGGCGCACCCTGGCGGAGGACGAGGACAACGCCATCGCCCTGATGAACAGCACCAAGGACCGGGCGGAGAATCTGATGATCGTCGACCTGTTGCGCAACGATCTCGGCAAGCACTGCCGGCCGGGCTCCATCCGGGTGCCGAAGCTGTTTGCCCTGGAGAGCTTCGCCAATGTCCACCACCTGGTGAGCACCGTCACCGGCACCTTGGCGCCGGACAGCACACCGCTTGACCTGCTGCGGGACGCCTTTCCCGGCGGCTCCATCACCGGGGCCCCGAAAAAGCGCGCCATGGAAATCATCGCCGAACTGGAGCCCAGCCCCCGGGGCATCTACTGCGGCAGCATCGGCTACATGAGCGCCAATGGCCGCCTCGACACCAACATCGCCATCCGCACCCTCACCGCCAGGGACGGGCGCATCCACTGCTTTGGCGGCGGCGGCATCGTCGCCGACTCGGTGGCGGAGCGGGAGTACGAGGAGTCGGTGCAGAAGGTAGCGGTGTTGATGCGGGCGCTGGAAGGGGACGTTTCACGTGACGGGTGATACGTTGCAGGGTGCAGGGTGCAGGGTGCAGGGACGGGTATCACTGCCGTGATGCAGGGGGCGCTACGGGTAGCCCGTATTAGCCAAGACTCAGCGGCCGGTTGCTGGCCTTGATGAATTCCTTTTTGAGATCCCCGTAGCTGTGCACGGCGGGGAACTGGGGGAATTCGCGGATCACGTTGTCCGGGGCGTGGAAGAGAATGCCGGCGTCGGCCTCCGCCAGCATGGTGGTGTCGTTGTAGGAATCGCCACAGGCGATCACCCGGTAATACAGGCTCTTCAGGGCCACCACCGCCTGGCGCTTGGGGTTGGCCTGGCGCAGGCGGTAATCCACCACCCGGCCGTTGCCGTCCACCTCCAGCTTGTGGCACAGCAGGGTGGGAAAGCCCAACTGGCGCATCAGGGGCTGGGAGAATTCGTAGAAGGTGTCCGACAGGATGATCAGCTGGAACCGCTCCCGCAGCCAGCCGGTGAATTCGATGGCGCCCGGGAGGGGCTCCAGGGTGGCGATCACTTCCTGAATTTCGTTGAGGCCGAGGCCGTGCTCGTCGAGGATGCGCAGGCGCTGCTTCATCAGCACGTCGTAATCGGGAATGTCCCGGGTGGTGGCCCTGAGCGCCTCGATGCCGGTTTTTTCGGCAAAGGCAATCCAGATTTCAGGAATGAGTACACCTTCGAGATCAAGACAGGCAATTTCCACAGCGGTCCCCGGGGCTTTGAAGAGTGGCAAACAGGGGCCGCAGCGACCCCGGAATCAGGGCGGCAACTCTACCGTGGATCCACACCGCAAGCAAACCAGCTGTTATAACCCTATGCCTCTCCGGTATTTTTAGGGCACCGGGTAGCTGGGCTATAGTCCACGCCCGGCACTGTCGCCACCCCTCGCAGGAAGCCAGCCATGACCGCACGAGAATCCCCGATGAACGACCAACGCCTGAACGTGGTGGACCTGGACGCCCGGCTATCGGCGCAATCCCCGCAACAGATCCTCGCCCACGCCCTGGCGCACCACGACAATATCGCCATCTCCTTCAGCGGCGCGGAGGACGTGGTATTGGTGGACATGGCCTTCCGCATCCGCCAGGACATCCAGGTCTTCTCCCTGGACACCGGCCGCCTGCACCCGGAGACCTACCAGTTCATCGAGCGGGTGCGGGACCACTACGGTATCCCCATCGAAACCCTCTTCCCCGACGCCGCCCAGGTTCAGACCCTGGTGCGGGAAAAGGGCCTGTTCAGCTTCTACCGGGACGATCACAAGGAATGCTGCGGCATCCGCAAGATCGGCCCCCTGCGCACCAAGCTGCTGACCCTGGACGCCTGGATCACCGGCCAGCGCCGCGACCAGAGCCCCGGCACCCGCGCCGCCATCCCGGTGATCCAGGAGGACCGCGCCTTTGCCCGCAAGGGCGCGGGCCTCACCAAGTACAACCCCCTCGCCAACTGGACCTCCGCCCAGGTATGGCACTACATCCGCGCCAACCAGGTGCCCTACAACCCCCTCCACGACCGGGGTTTCATCAGCATCGGCTGCGAGCCCTGCACCCGCCCCGTGGGCCCCGGCCAGCACGAGCGAGAGGGCCGCTGGTGGTGGGAGGAAGCCACCATGAAGGAATGCGGCCTCCACGCCGTCAATGTGAGCGACAGCAAATAGCCTGGGAACACCCCCATGAAGATCACCATGGTCAAGAAGATCCTCGCCGACGGCTCCCCCTGCCACAAATGCGGCGAGGTGGAACACAAGATGCGGCAGGCCGGACAACTCGACCGGATCGACGAAATCCTCATCGCCGACGAGCGCGACCTCGCCTCCCCCGGCATGCTGCTGGCCGGGGAACTGGGGGTGGACCGGGCGCCGTTCTTTGTGGTGGAGGAGCCCGGCAAGCCGCCCCTGGTGTACACCGTCTACCTGAGGTTCGTGAAGGAAATCCTCGATCAGAAGACCGATGACAGGGACGAGCTGCGGGAAATTCTCGACGGCAATCCGGATCTGGATTTTATTTGAGGGGCGTTCTCACGCGTCACGTCTGACGTCTGACGTCTGACGTCTGACGTCTGACGTCTGACGCAAGAGCTTGGGTGCGGCGCTCTGTTCGGGCAAGGCTGCCGCGCGCAGTATCAGACTGCCTTTAGCTCCCGCTGCTGCAGGGCGTGGATGCGATCCCGAAGGGCGGCGGCCTCCTCGAATTCCAGGTTGCGGGCGTGCTTGTACATCTGCTCCTCCAGGGCGGCGATCTGGCTGGCGAGGCTTTTCAGGGTATCGACGCCGGGCACCCCGTCGTCGTGGCGGTTCCTGCCCTCCGCCGCCTTGCGCTTCTTGCCCTTGGCGGGCCCGTACAGCACCGCACCTTCCATGATATCCGCCACGGACTTGTGAATCCCCTTGGGGGTCAGGCCGTGCTCGGCGTTGAAGGCCAGCTGCTTGGTGCGGCGCCGTTCCGTTTCATCCATGGCCCGCTGCATCGATCCGGTCACGCGATCGGCGTAGAGGATGGCGCGGCCGTTGAGGTTGCGGGCGGCGCGGCCGATGGTCTGGATCAGTGATTGCTCGGAGCGCAAAAAGCCTTCCTTGTCCGCATCCAGCACCGCCACCAGGGCCACCTCGGGCATATCGAGCCCTTCCCGCAGCAGGTTGATGCCCACCAGCACGTCGAACTCGCCGAGGCGCAGATCGCGGATGATCTCCACCCGCTCCACGGTCTCGATATCCGAGTGCAGGTAACGCACCTTCACCCCGTGCTCGTCCAGGTACTCGGTGAGATCCTCCGCCATGCGCTTGGTGAGGGTGGTGATCAACACCCTGTCCCCCGCCGCCACGCAGCGGCGGATCTCGCCGAGCACGTCGTCCACCTGGGTGGTGGCCGGGCGCACCTCGATTTCCGGGTCGACCAGACCCGTGGGCCGCGCCACCTGCTCCACCACCTGGCCGGCGTGGGCCTCCTCGTACTTGCCCGGCGTGGCGGACACATAGATGGCCTGGGGGGCGATGCGCTCCCACTCGTCGAAGCGCATGGGCCTGTTGTCGAGGGCCGAGGGCAGGCGAAAGCCGAATTCCACCAGAGTTTCCTTGCGGGAGCGGTCGCCCCGGTACATGGCCCCCAGCTGGGGAATGGTGACGTGGGACTCGTCGATCACCATCAATGCGTCGGGGGGCAGGTAATCGAACAGGGTCGGCGGCGGCGCTCCCGGGGGGCGACCGGAGAGGTAGCGGGAGTAATTCTCGATGCCGTTGCAGTAGCCCAGTTCGCGCATCATTTCCAGGTCGTAGCGGGTGCGCTCGCCGAGGCGCTGGGCCTCCACCAGCTTATCCATGGCGCGCAGCTGCTCTAGGCGCTCCCGCAGTTCGTCGGCGATGCGCTCCACGGCGTCGAGGATGGTCTGGCGCGGCGTCACGTAGTGGGTTTTGGGGTAGACGGTGAAGCGCGGCACCTTGCCGAGCACTTCCCCGGTGAGAGGATCGAACAGGCTGAGGACCTCGATCTCCTCGTCGAACAGTTCGATGCGCAGAGCCTGATCCTCGGCATCCGCGGGGAACACATCGATCACATCCCCCCGCACCCGGTAGGTGGCGCGGCGAAAGTCGAGGTCGTTGCGGGCATACTGCAACTCCGCCAGGCGGCGCAGGATGTCCCGCTGATCGACCCGATCCCCCTTCACCAGGTGCAGCACCATCTTCAGGTACGACGCCGGATCGCCGAGACCGTAGATGGACGACACCGTGGCCACCACCACCACATCCCGCCGCTCCATCAGCGCCTTGGTGGCGGACAACCGCATCTGCTCGATATGCTGGTTGATGGAGGCGTCCTTCTCGATATAGGTATCGGAGGACGGCACATAGGCCTCGGGCTGGTAATAGTCGTAGTAGGAGACGAAATACTCCACCGCGTTATCCGGGAAAAACTCGCGAAACTCCCCGTACAGCTGCGCCGCCAGGGTCTTGTTGTGGGCGAGGACGATGGCCGGCCGCTGCAGGCGCTCGATCACATTGGCGATGGTGAAGGTCTTGCCGGACCCGGTCACACCCAAGAGGGTCTGGGCGGCAAGCCCCGCCTCCAGCCCCGCCACCAGGGCGTCGATGGCCTGGGGTTGATCCCCGGCGGGCCGGTAGTCACTGACGATGCGAAAGGGCTTCATGGATCACCGAGGGTTCGAAAACAACGGAGATTATAGGGAAATTCACCCCGGGGATGCGGCCGCTGGCCAAAAAACCACCAAGCGCCAGTTACCCCAAAATTTTCCCGAATCCAGGGTTGACGGGGCAGGACCCCATCACTAATATACGCGGCCTCAGCACAGACCATTCCGCCTTAGCTCAGTCGGTAGAGCAAATGACTGTTAATCATTGGGTCGCTGGTTCGAGTCCAGCAGGCGGAGCCAAATTGAAATAGGGCTACAGAAATGTAGCCCTTTTTTTTTGAATTTTTATGGGGTGGCCGACACTCGCCAACCTTTGATATAAAATTGCCACGTTTTCACCGGAGGGATGGCTGAGCGGTCGAAAGCACCGGTTTCGAAAACCGGCGTACCTTCGCGGGTACCCAGGGTTCAAATCCCTGTCCCTCCGCCATTTTCCGTCCCAGCGACGCAGCCGCCGAGACAACCCCGTGCCCTTCAGATACCCACTGCTCACTCTTCTTGCCGGTGTCCTTGTCTCCCAGGTCGCCGCGCAGTCCCCGCCCCCGTCCTCAACGGCCAATGGCCACACCCTGCTGGCGGAGTGCGGGGACGTGGTCAGCTTTGTGGAAACAGGGGTGAGCAACGATTTCAGCGTGGGTGGTTCCTACTGCCTCGGCATGGTCAACGGTATGCTCAATCTCAACACCATCTACCAGGCCGAGCCGGGGCGCCAGCCACTGTTCTGCGTGCCCCGCGAACCCGTCATCACCAATGCCGAGGCGGCGCGGGTAGTGGTTGACTACCTGAAGGCCCACCCCGACCAGCTCAACCTGGACCAGGCCTCGCTGATGTTCTTCGCCTTCGAAAAGGCCTGGCCCTGCCCCTGAACCTCGCACCAATATATTGTCAAATTCGACAATATATTGCTTCCTGCCCCGCGCTCCGCTACCGTTGTGCGCTCGCCTGGCCAGCCGCTCTGTTGCACCGTGCCAGCTCGACCCAACCACCACCCGGAGGCTACCGATGGCAGCATTTGGCAATTTCCCCGAAAAATACGGCAACTGGGCACTGATTTCCGGGGGTGCCCAGGGCATCGGTGCGGCCTATGGCGAGCGCCTTGCCGCCATGGGTATGTCCCTGGTGCTGCTGGACATCAATGCCGCTGCCCTGGAGCAAACGGCAAGCCAGCTGCGCCGGGATCACCCCGGGGTGGAGATACGCCCTATCCCGGTGGACCTGGGGGACGCCACCGCCCTCAACGCCGCCATCGACAGCCTTGACGATATCGAGATCGGCCTGTTGGTGGCCAATGCCGGCCTCGGGGCCGTGGGACGCTGGCTCGACGTACCCCTCGAGGTGAAGCTCAACCAGATTGCGGTGAATTGCGCCTCGCCGGTGATACTCGCCCACCGGCTGACACCCGGCATGGTGGCGCGGGGCCGCGGCGGGGTGATCATCATGGCCTCGGGCTCCGCCGAGATGGGGGCCTCCTATATCGCCACCTACGCCGCAACCAAGGCATTTGATCGCGTCTTCGCCGAGGGGCTCTGGTCGGAACTGGAACGCCATGGCATCGACGTCACCACGGTGATGCCGGGCGCGGTGAACACCCCGGGATTCCGCGCCTCCCTGCCCCCCGGCCAGGCGCCGACCCGGCTGATGCAGCCGGTGGACCCCTTCGTGGTGGTGGACGCCGCCCTCGGGGGGCTCGGCCGAGAGATCAACGTGCGCCCCAATGCGGGGCCCATCACCAATGTCCTGATGGGCCTGATGCTGAGGCTGCTGCCCCGCAAGCGCTTCCTGCGCATGGGGGACAAGGCGGTGCGCGCCATGTATGATCGCTGACGGACCAAACCACCATAAAAATGTATCAGGAGTTTCCATGACCACACCGCTGACCAGCCAGGGGTCCTGGCTGCCCACGGCAGACCAACTGTTCGAGCAATACCCCCTCACCGACTACCTGCGGGAGAACGTGCGCAAGGGCCTCGAACCCCTGCTTGCCGCCTATGCCGCCGACATCGGGCTGAACGCCAACGGCCGCGCCCGCAACCTGGGGAATATCCACGATGACCTGCGCCGCCTCCAGGCCCTGGTGGACGATCGCGCCCGCTACCCGGAAATCGCCGAGGTGGAGATCAAGCGCCCCATCTTTATCCTCGGCCTGCCCCGCTGCGGCACCAGCCTGCTCCACGCCCTGATCGACGGCGACCCGGCGGTGCGCACCCCGCTGATGTGGGAGGTGGCCAATCCCTCCCCGCCCCCGGAGGCCGCCACCTTCGACACCGACCCGCGCATCGGCCAGTTCGACGCCTATATCGAACGGGAATTCGGCGGCAAGATCGATGAGCTGCTGAAGGCACACCCCATCGGCGCGAAGATTCCCCAGGAGTGCGGCTCGTTCATGACCACCTCCTTCCACAGCTCCAACCCGGTGATGATGAGCAACATCCCGAGCTTCTATCAGTGGTTCCTCAAGGCCGACCTCAGCTTCCGCTACGAAGTCCACAAGATGTGGCTGCAGCAGCTGAGCTGGAAGGTGCCCGGGCGCCAGTGGGTGCTGAAGATCCAGGAGCATATGTACGCCCTGCCGGAGCTGCTCAAGGTCTACCCCGACGCGGTGTTCGTCCAGCCCCACCGGGACCCGGTGACGGTGATCGCCTCCATCTCCCAGTTGATCTGGGTGATCCGCAGCCAGGCCTATGACCACCAGGACCGCCACGCCCTCGGCCGCGAGTTCCTCCACCTCTGGCACGACGGCATCGTGCGCTGCATGGATTTCCGCGCCAAGCATCCCGAGGCCCCGTTCCACGACATGCGCTACAAGGATCTGGTGGCCGACCCGGTGAAGGCGGTGGGCACCATCTACGAGCGCTTCGACATGGACTACACCCAGGCCGCCCAGGACGGCGTGCGCCGCTGGCTGGCGGAGAATCCCGCCGGCAAGCACGGCAAGCACAGCTACAGCCTGGCGGACTTCGGCATCACCGAGGATGATATCCGCGAGGTCTACGGAGACTACATCGAGACCTATCGGGATTACATCTGACAAACAGCCCCCACAAAAAAACCCGGCTGGGGCCCCCAGCCGGGTTTTTTTGTGGGTATTACCCCTAGCGCGGAATGCGATCGGCCCGGTCGGGGCGGGCAACCCCGGGGGCGGACGAGACCTCCTCGAATGCGGCGATCTCGGTGTCCGCCTCGCGGATCGGCGCGGCGCTCTGATTGGGGCGGTACTTGCCGTGGCCCACCGGGTGCACCAGCCGGGTGACTTCGCCGCGCTCCACTGATGCGCGGTCCTGGCGGAAGGACAGGTCCTCGAAGGAGCGGGGCTCAGCCTGGACATAAAGCGCCGGGGCAAGGGCGACAGCAGCGATGACAAGCATCTTTTTCATGGGGTTACCTCCGTTTTTGGGTTGCCCGGTCAGTATAGGTAGAGCGCCGGGGAATGACCCATGGATACTGGCTATCGGCCCGATTGAACCTGACCGACCGGGATTGGACAGGGCATACCAGGGGCTGGCAGGCCAATTGACCGAAGCGCTGGCACCCTTATTGCGTCAACCCCGGTGAATGCCTCCCCGGAGACACCCATGGGCCTCTCGATCGCAAAACCCCGGCCATCGCACCGCCTGACCGGCCTTATTTGCATTATTTTGGTGCACACCCTGCTCCCCCTGCACGCCTGGGGTGCGGGCGATGCAACGCAGGCCCTGCCCAGGGTTATCGCCCTGACGGAAAAGACCACCGCCACGTTCTATCTGCCCGCCCTCCTTGGCAATGGCGAAAGCGCCGAATTGCTGTTCGACACCGGCTCCGGCTACCTCGCCATCAACCGGACGCTGCTGGACAAACTGGCGGCGGACGGCCAGGCCACCTACAAGCGCACCATCAATGCCCGCCTCGCCAGCGGACGGGTCGACCGGGTCCCCATTTACACCATCAGCCGCCTCGACCTGGGAGGTGGCTGTGTGCTCGACCAGGTGGACGCCGCCGTGCTGGCGGGCGGCGGTCGCAACATCCTCGGTATGAACGTGCTGCGCCGGGTGGAGAGTTTCAGCATGTCCTTCAGCCCGCCCCGGCTGACCCTCACCGGTTGCCAAAGGGCCTGACCCGGCACCGCAAAAAGTGACGGAGGCCCGCCCTCAGCAGCTGGGACAGTGGTTACAATAGCCCGCCGGTTTACTCACTGGCACAAGGCTGACATTACATGCTGTTCAAGAACCTGCTCGTCTATCGCTTCACCCAGCCCTTCACCCTCGACCCCGAATCCCTCCACCAACACCTCGACGACAAGCCCTTTCGTCCCTGCGGCAGCCAGGAGCTGTCCACCCTTGGCTGGGTGGCGCCGGTGGGTGACGGGGATGCGCCCCTGGTGCACGCCGCCAACGGTTGCCTGATGGTTTGCCTGCAACGGCAGAGCCGGTTGTTGCCGGCGGCGGTGGTCAACGATGCCCTGGCGGAAAGAGTCGCCGAGATCGAGGCCCGGGAGGCCCGCCGCCCCGGCAAGAAGGAGCGCACCGACCTCAAGGACGAGATCACCTTCGAGCTGCTGCCCCGGGCCTTTACCCGCACCGGTCGGCTGTACGCCTATATCGATCCCCGGGCGGGCCTTCTGGTGGTCAACAGCGGCGCCCACAACCGCGCCGAGGATCTGCTCAGCCAGCTGCGGGAAAGCCTTGGCAGCCTGCCGGTACTGCCCCTGAAGACCCGCGACCCGATCCCCACCACCCTCACCCAATGGCTGCGGGACGGGGCGGCCCCCGCCGGGTTCACCCTGGGCGGGGAGTGCGAGCTGCGGGACAGCGCCGACGACTCGGCGGTGATCCGCTGCAAGAACCAGGACCTCGGCTCCGAGGAAATCCGCAATCACCTGGACGCGGGCATGTATGTGAGCAAGCTGGCCCTGGAATGGTCCGGGGACATCGCCTTCCTGGTGGACGACAAGCTGGCGGTGAAGCGCCTGAAGTTCGGCGACCTGATCAACGACAAGTTGGGGGAGGTCAACGCCGAGAGCGCCGCCGAGCAGTTCGATGTGGACTTCACCATCATGACCGGGGAGTTCGCGGTGTTTATTCCCGCCCTGCTCGATGCCCTCGGGGGCGAGGAAGGCGTGACGGGCGGAGAGCCCGGCGGCGGATGACGGCTGCGCCTTTTCCGCCCTACGTTGGGGCTCGGTGCGGTGGGCGGAACCTTGGCGGATGACGCCTTTGGCTCTTCCGCCCTACGTTGGGGGAGGTGCGGTGGGCGGAACCTTGGCGGATGACGGCTGCGCCTTTTCCGCCCTACGTTGGGGGCGGTGCGGTGGGTGGAACCTTGGCGGATGACGCCTTTGGCTCTTCCGCCCTACGTTGGGGCTCGGTGCGGTGGGCGGAACCTTGGCGGATGACGCCTTTGGCTCTTCCGCCCTACGTTGGGGGCGGTGCGGTGGGCGGAACCTTGG
>JAYELS010000061.1:0-1481 GCA_034717695.1 Pseudomonadota bacterium | reverse complement strand
ACCGATTGATGTCCCTTGAACCCGGCACCACCCTCGGCCCCTATCAGGTCACCGCCAAGATCGGCGAAGGCGGGATGGGGCAACCTGGCAATGGTTGCCTGTCACGGGGGACTCCGCGAAGCGGGGAGGCCCCTCTGAGTAAGGCTTAGGATACACCACAAAATAACGTTTATGTTTCACGTGGCGCGAGCGTGTAGTTCCATGCTGGAAGGGTGCGGTGTGGGCGGAGGTCCAGACGATCCATTTCCGCATCGGGGATCTTGACTCCCAAGTCGTATGAGCCAACGTCGAGCGCGGCCTTGACGCGAAGTCCACCTGAGGTGCGGGTGGCCCCGATGAGATTGATCACGGTTTCGTAGCTGACGAGGGGGCGGCCCCTCCAATTCAAGCTGATGAAGGAAAAGAGGCGGTGCTCGATCTTGTTCCATTTGCTCGTCCCGGGGGGATAGTGGCAGACGGTGACCATCCACCCGAGGTGATCAGCGAGCTGCTGGAGGTGATACTTCCAGGCCCGGTTCCGAAACCCATTGCTGCCGCCGCCGTCGGCACAGAGCAGCACCGCCGAGGTCGCCGGGTAGTGGCGGCGGCCGATCAGTCGCCACCAGCGGCGCAGGCTCTCGACGGCGAACTCGGCCGTGTCATGGCTGACCCCGACATTGACAAAGCCTTGGTTCCGGCCGACGTCGTACGTGCCATAGGGAATGGCGGGGCCTTCGCCCAAATGCGGGTAGTCGTAGATGTTGACCTCCGAGGGTGCCCCCCGGGGCCGCCAGGTTCGCCCGGTATTCTTGAAGTTTCCGACCCGTTCTTTCTTCTTGGTGTCCACCGACAGGACGGGGGCGCCGCGGCGCCGAAACCGCTTCACCAGGCGGTTGATATACCGAAACTGTTCGTCCCGTTCCGCGGGCGACCGCCGATCGAGCGACTTCCGGTTCGCCTGCAACGAGTACCCCAGCTCGAGGAGCTTGCGACGGACCGTTTCAGCACTCGCTGGATGCCCCTGACGAGTCAGTTGCTCGGCGATCCGGCCAGTCGACTTGTTCGTCCAGCGCAACAGACTCATCGGATCGCCGGCGGTGTTCTCCGCCATGATCTGTTCGAGGGCACGCAGGAAACCAGCATCCGCGTCCTCCACCCGCTTGCGTCCCGCCCCGGCTGCCCGGATCCGATCCGCCTGCAGCGGGCTGCCCGCTCGGAGCTCGCGGATGCCCTTCAGGATGGTCGGCCGCGACATGCCCGTCAGCTCAGACATGGCCTTGAGCCCGCCACGGCCACGGGCCACCACTTCGCGAGCCACATACCAGCGCGCTTGGGCTTCGTTCAGCGCCTCCAGCACGCGCAGCGTGAGGACATCCACTTCTTCCACGAAGACGAGCGTACGCGTTCCAGGCACTAAAAGTAAATGTTATTTTGTGGTATCTCCTTAGGCGCTTCGCTCGCGGGCGCCCCACGCCCCGCTCCGCTCAGCGGCGCATGCCCTA
>JAYELS010000060.1:0-1498 GCA_034717695.1 Pseudomonadota bacterium | reverse complement strand
AGTCTGCTGAGCAAAGGGGGCTGGGGGTGTGCTGGCCGATGTTCAGGTCGTCGTTGCCGTGTCGGGCGTCCGATGATCATCCAGTGGCCTCTTTCGCCACCGAGTTGAGCTTCAGGGCTGCTGTCGGTGGGGGCCGGTGGCCTGGTTTGGGACCGTCCGGGAGGCTACGGCGGAGCGATCGACCAGCCCGAGTAGTTCCAGGTGAGACCCAAGTTGATGAGTCGCCGTAGGTTGATGGTGGCGGCCCGGATGGAGAGGGCGATACGGTTGCGTTCGACACCGCGGTAGCGGACGCGGCGGTGTCCGTTGGCGACGAGCCAGGCGATGGATCGTTCCACCATGGGGCGATGCTGCCGGTAAGCATCGATTCTGTTACGCCAGTCGGCGCGGGCTGCGGCGAGAAACTGGTCGTGTGCGGTGACCTTGAAGGTTTTCCCGCCGGCAGCGGCGGTGCAGCGGGACCGTACCGGGCAGCCGTCGCAGCGTTTCCGGAACCTGGCGACCCCGGCGGCGTCGATCGTGAGGGTGTGGCCCTGGGGACAGGTGACGGTGCCGGCCTGGTAGTCAATGGTGAAGTCGTCGCGGGTGAACTGGTCGTCACCGAGTCTCCGATTGCGATGCAACGGCAAAGGTTTGATCACTGCGGTGTGGTTAGCGGCCTGCAGGTCGGCTCTCACCGGCCCGGATCCGTAGGCCGAGTCGCCGAGCACTTCAAGGCCGGGTTCCTCGTCGACCAGGAGTCCGACACCGACCGGGCCGTCGCCGGTGTTGGCGGGGGTGAGATCACATCCGGTGATGATCCCGGTCTCCGGCTCGACCGCCAGATGCGCTTTGTATCCGTCCCGATAGGCGGACGGGGACTTGTGCATGTGACGGGTCTCGGGATCAACCGTTGAGATCACCCGATCCTTAGAGACACGGCGAGCGACCCGCCAGGTGCCTCCCGTTTCGCCGGGTTCGACGTCCTGGCCCGCAACTAAGCCCAGCAGCCCCACCAGCCGGGTCTGCTTATCGTCGAGGTCGACACCGTCGAACGCGCCCAAAATAGCGACAGCGTCGTTGACCAGTCCGGTCACCAGCTCGTCGCGGGCCACCGGGTCGTCCCAGGCGCAGGACGGTTTGCTACCCGCCTCGTAGTCATGGGCCGACACCTCAACCGCCGCCGCCACCGGAAACGCACGTCGCGTGCGGCGGATCACCGACACCAATTGGGTGACGGTGTCCTGGGTCGCCACCGCATCATCGAGCAACGTGGAGTCCAGCGCCCGGCGGGTCCGGCCCGTCAACACCCCCGTGTCGGTCACCACGGCACGCACCGCGTCGAAGATCCGCTCCGGGGCCTGAGAGACCCGCAGCCGGTTCCGCCACAACGTCAACACCGTGGGGTGGAACCCCTCGTCGGTCAACGCCACCCCAGCCGCCACCTTCCACTTCAAGTCGGTACGTAGCGCATCTATGGCGTCCCGGTCCGACAGGCCCTCCAAGGACTGGAGCACCA
>JAYELS010000059.1:0-1577 GCA_034717695.1 Pseudomonadota bacterium | reverse complement strand
CTTGGTCGAGCGTGCCTGAGTCCAGGGAAATCCCCCTTTAAAAAAGATGGCATGTGAAGGGACCCCTCGGCACAAGCGCATAATGGTGCGCAAATAGGAGCTCGAGGAGGTCCCCCATGGCAATTATAGGTGGATTTGACGTGCACCGAAACCAGATCACCTTCGACTACCTGGACACTACCTCCGGCGAGGTAACCACCGGCCAGATCCGCCCGGCCACCCGGCCGGTGCTGCGGGAATGGCTTTGCCACTTCCAGGGCCGTGACGACGTGGCCTTTGCGGTGGAAGGGTGCACTGGGTGGCGGTTCGTGGTGGAGGAGATGATCCGGGCGGGAGTGGAGCCCCATCTGGCCGAGCCCGCCGACACGGCTACCCAGCGAGGTCGCAAGAAGCGGGCCAAGACCGACCGCGCCGACGCCCGGCTGCAGCGAGAGCTGCTGGCTGGGGGACGGTTGCCGGAGTCGTGGATCCCGCCGGACCAGGTGCTGGAGGTACGCATCCTGGGGCGGCTGTATATGGCGCTGATGGACCAGCGCCGGGCCTGGCAGCAACGCATCCACGCCCAACTGTTCCACCAGGGGGTGCCCGCCGTGGGAGGGCTGCTCACCGCGGAGGGCCGCGCCGCCCTGGCTGGCGCCGAGCTTTCCCCGGCAGGGCGGCAGGCGGTGGACACCGCGCTGGCGGCCATCGAAGCCCTCAATGAGAGGATCGCGCCCCTGCGGGCCCAGCTGGAGCGCATCGGGCGCTGCCAGCCCGGCGCCCGGGCCCTCACCGCCCACTACGGCATCGGGGCGCTGTGCGCGGTGATCATCTGGGCGGAACTGGGCGACTGCCGGCGGTTCCGCACCTCGGACCAAGCGGTGCGCTTCACCGGGCTGGACGTGACGGTGTATTCCTCGGATGGGAAACGCTCCCCCGGACGTCTGGCCCGCCAGGGCCCGCCGGAACTGCGATGGGCCCTGTTCGAGGCGGCCAAGTCCGCCGCCCGGCAAACAGCGCCCGACCACGACTACTACGTGACCCTGCGGGACCGCTTGGGCGGCAAGCGCCCCACTCTGTCGGTGGCCCGCAAGCTGGCCCGCCGCTGCTACCACACCCTGCGCGACCTGGGCGACCAAGCCTGGACCAGGCCCGCCGCGCTGGAGCAAGAGGCGGCCTGATGCTGAACATCGATGCGCGCTCCCGCCCAGTTCAACTGATGTTTGCGGCCGGCTCCCGAATCCCCCTGTCGCCCCGCCTGGTCGGGGACGACCCGAAAAGAATGAGCGACCGCGCACCATTGCCGGGTTCACCCCATCGGCCATCATGTCGCCGGGCCTTCGGCCCGTGCACCCAGATAAGGCAGGGCGACCCCGCGCATCGTGTTCATAGCCCACCCAGGCCGCTTCCGGGGAGGTGGTGGTCATGAGCTGAGCAGGGCTGGGTCGCTGACCAAGCCTGCGCCGGTCCTCGCTGGCGTCAAGGTCGTTCGTCCTCGCTCCGCTGCGGGCGCTCCACCTTGACCCCGGCTCCGGTCCGACGCGCTCCACAGCTAGCGACCCAGACCCTAATCCGCAACTTACCGGACCCTCCCTTGA
>JAYELS010000058.1:0-120648 GCA_034717695.1 Pseudomonadota bacterium | reverse complement strand
CCATCGGTTACGGACTGCCGGACTTCGCAGAGGAACTCAACTACGGAGTCGATCTATCAACCATCTGAGGGTGGTATCAGATTGATGGGGTGAAGGTGCCCCATCAACCATTAAATCCGTATACCCGTTTGATTTTTTGGGTTTTGGGTTTTGGGTCGGACGTCTGACGTCTGACGTCTGACGCTCAAAAGATAAAAGAACGGGGGCTTTGCCCCCGTTCTTTGTTGACCCCAGGCCTATGGCTTTCGGCCCGGTATTGCGCCCGCAACCCACAACGCGCCCCAAGCGTCTAGCGTCTAGCGTCTAGCGTCTAGCGTCTAGCGTCTAGCGTCTAGCGTCTAGCGTCAGACATCAGAGCCCCCGCTAATCCCCAGCCGCCGTCCTGGCCGCCACATACCCGAAGGTGAGGCCAAGGCCATTGTAGGAGCCGTGGGCCGGCTCGCGGCCGCGCCACAGCACGTTCATGTCGAGGCCGCAGGCGTAGAGGCCGGGGATGGGCTGGCCCGTTTCCCTGTTGACCACCCGGGTGCGGCCATCCACCTTGAGGCCGAGCATGGTGGAGCCGTCGCCGGGGAAGATCTTGACCGCGTAGAAGGGGCCGGTCTCGATGGGGCCGAGGCAGGGGTTGGGGCCGTGGCTGGGGTCGCCGAGGGCCTTGTCCACCAGGGTCTCGCCCTTGTGGAATTCCGGGTCGATGCCGTCCTTCGCGTACTGGTTGTTCTTGGCCACGGTCTCCGCCAGGTTGGCGGGGTCGGCGCCGATGTTCCTCGCCAGTTCCTCCAGGGTGTCGCCCTTGATGATGTAGCCGGCCTTGAGCAGTTTGCCGAGGCGCAGGCCGCCCGGCAGCACCAGGCCGAGGCCGTACTTCTTGATGAACTTGTGGTCGCACACCAGGTGCGCGGGCACCGAGCCGGTGTCGTGCATGGACTTGTACAGGTCCACCGCGGCCTCGTTGCCAAAGCGCTTGCCCTCGCTGTTGACAGCGATGCAGCCGGGCTTGGTGCGGTCGAGGTAGACGTGGGGGTACTTGCCGAGGGTGCCGTCGGGCTTGTGGTACACCGACATGATGGTGAAGGCGGCATTGCCGTGCTGGCCGCCGTCCTCGAGCTCCGCCCCCAGGTCGATGGCGCTTTGCAGGCCGTCGCCGGTGTTGCCCTCGGGCAGGAAGGAGACGTGGTGCTCGGGGTAGGGAATGTACTTGCGGCGCCAGTCGAGGCTGGCGGAGAAGCCGCCGCTGGCGAGGATCACCCCCTTGCGGGCGCGGATCACTTCGGTCTTGCCGTTGTGTTCGATCTCGATGCCCACCACCCGGCCGTTCTCACTCACCAGCCGCTTCATGGGGGCGTTGTTGAGCAGGTTGACGCCGGCGGCGCGGGCGGAGCGCAGCATCCGGGCGATCAGGGCATTGCCCATGGTGAGGTGGGTGCCCCGGGGGTACTTGAGGCGATCCATGGCGTAGCGGCCCACCATCTTCAGCACATGCACGGTGGAGGCGACATTCTTGCCCACGCTCATCAGGTGGGGGATGTCGTCGAAGCTCACCATGAAGCCCATGGGGGCGTTGAATTCCTGCAGCGGCGGGCGAATCGCCAGCAGATCGTCCCGCTCCAGCAGGCGGCCGTCGTAGTTGACGGGGTTGAGCAGGCGGCCCTTGATCACCGCGCCCTCGACATCCTGGTAGTAGTCCGGCTCGGCATGGTTGATGGAAAATTCCACCTCGCTGTTGGCGAGCAGGAAGTCGAGCATCTCGCGGCCGCTGTGGACGAAGGTGTCGAGCACGTCCTCGCGAACGATATCACCCACCACACCACTGATGTATTTGGCCGCGGCCTCGGGGGTGTCGTGCAGCCCCTCCCTCTCGGCGATGCTGTTGGCGGGTATCCAGATGCCACCGCCGGACAGCGCCGTGGTGCCGCCGAAATACCGGGTCTTTTCCACCACCAGCACGTCGAGGCCGGATTTGGCCGCGGTAATGGCCGCCGACAGGCCTGCGCCGCCGGAGCCCACGATCACGATATCTTTTTCCACAAGTCACTCCCGCTTATTTGTTATCAACAGGCCCGCCCAGGGGCGGGCCGGCACTTCGTAAGACAGCCGCATTGTAGCCCGACGCCCAGGGGATTGGCACCCGGCGCCACTTGACGGCGGATCAAACGACGGTCAGGGCACGATGGGGCTGTCGACGCCCCAGATCAGCCGCACCAGGATGCAGGGGATAGTGACCACCAGCAGGCAGCTGACATTGAACGCGACGATGAACGACCCGATCCGCGCCAGGCCATGGCCCACCCCGGGCGCGGCCCGGGGAACACCCATCAGGCGCTCGTGCCACCAGTAGCCGGCACTGTCCCGGGCGGTCAACATGCACAGCAGCACAACGCTCCAGGCCACCAGGGCGACGTTGGGCCAGACCAGGGGATAGGCGGCATAGGTGCCCCGGGCCTCGGGGCCGAAGGAGTGGGCGTAGCCCCACCACGCCATGTTGGCGGCGTTCATCTCGCCGTAGATGTTGTAGGCGTAGAACAGCGGCCCCGCCACCACCAGCACGATCAGCCAGTTGGGCACGGCGGGCAGCTTGCGCTGCAGCCACATCAACACCACCGCCAGGGAGGTGTAGATCAAGGCGAAATACCAGCCCCAGGAAAACGGAATGAACAGGGGCTTGTCCGGGGTGGTGAAGGCCATCTCCCCCCAGGGCAGCTGGGGAAACTCAGGGTTCCAGTAGAGGTAGCTGCCCCAGTCGCCAAAGAATTCCTGCCAGGAGGCGGACATGGCGGCGATCAGGATCAGCAGGCCAAGGCTCAGCCGCCGCCTGTAAAGACTCCAAAGACCAAACACCGCGAGCATCACGAAAAACAGGGTGATGCTCATGTCGTGCATGCTGGCCATGTCGATGGGCGGACGGCCGAAGGGGTTTTCCCTGTCGCCGAGTTCATTGGCAAAAGCCGAGGCTTGGAGCAGCAAGAGTGTGGAATACAGGATTCGCTTGAGCAGGGTCATGGTGGCATCTCTTATTGTCGGTTCAGAATCCGGCGATTGGCCTTGGACGCGGCGCAAGCTTAACACCCGGGTCTGGCACTGCCCAACGGCGGCGATGCACAGTCCCCACGGCAAGTCCGGTTTCGAACAAAAGCACCCGATTGTCTGTTGGCTGCCAGGGGGCGCGCTCCTAGGATGACAGCCAGGACAAAAACCTTACTTTCACAGGGGATTCACCATGACCAAGATGAACGACGCATTCGTTGCCTTGAGCAAGGCCTACGCCGGCACCATGGCCGACCCGTACCCGCGCTACAAGGAACTGCGTGAACAGCGCGTGGTATACGAGGGAGACCTGGTATCCGAACTGGGGGTGCCGTCCCTGGTGGCGGGCCGCACGGGGGATCGCAAGGTCTTCACCTTCCTCGGCCACGAGGTGTGCAGCAAGGCGCTGCTGGACCCGGAGACCTATTCCAGCGTGATCTACAAGGAGGCCTTCGGGGGCGTGATGGGGGATCCGGTGATCCTCTATCAGGAGGGCGAGGAGCACCGCGCCCACCGCGCCCTGCTGGCGCGGATCTTCTCCCCCGCCGCCCTCAAGCAGATGTCCGACGAGCACTTCAAGTCCACCATCCGGGGCATGGTGGCGGACATCGCCGGCCGCGGCCGGGGGGAATTGATGGCGGATTTCATCCTCGACTTCCCCCTGCGGGTGGTCTACAAAATTTTCGGCCTGCCCACCGACGACCCCAGGGCCATGGAGGAATTCAACACCCGCGCCCTGCTGATGGTGCTGGGGGGCATGTGCGACTTCTCCAAGCCCGAGGAAGCCCAGCAGCGGATTGCCAACGCCTTCAAGGCCTCCGGGGAGATCTACGACCAGATCCTCGCGGTGGTGAAGGCCCGCCGCGCCGCCGGCGACTTCGAGGGCATGGATCTGATCGCCCAGCTCATCCGCATCGATGACGACGGTCGAAAACTCAGCGACGAGGAAATTGCCCAGGTGCTGCGCCCCACCATGGCCGCCGCCGGGGAGACCACCAGCCGCGCCTTCGCCAACGTCCTCGCCCTGCTGCTGGAGCGCCCGGCCCTGCTCGAACAGGTGCGCAACGATCGCAGCCTGGTGAAGGCCGCCATGGAGGAGGCGATGCGCTACGAAGGCGCGGTGTCCATCATTCCCCGCATCACCCTCAGGGACACCGAGGTGGCCGGTGTCAAAATCCCCGCCGGCTCCGGGGTCAGCATGCTGGTGGGCGCCGCCAACCGCGACCCCAGCGTCCACCAGAACCCGGATGTCTACGACTTCACCGTGCGGCGCACCAAGCAGGCCATGTCCTTCGGCTTTGGCCACCATATGTGCATGGGCATGCCGGTGGCGAAGATGGAAATCGAGATCGCCCTGAACGCGGTGCTGGACTACCTGCCCAACCTGCGCCTCGACCCGGAAGGCGGCTACGAGGGCATCCGCGGCATCCAGTTCCGCTCCCCCACGGCCCTGCCGGTGGTGTGGGACGCGAGCTGACAGGGAAGCCCCTGCCACACACCCAAAAGCCCGGCGATGCCGGGCTTTTTTTTGACATATTCGTAAATAATGGGGTTTACTTCCCCGGCGCCTTGGCGCCAGCACCGCGCATCCGAGCAGCACAACACCCGACAACAATAACCGGAGCACCCGACCATGACACAGGATCGCCGCACACTCCTCAGGATGCTTGGCGGCGGCATCGCCGCCCTGGGCCTGACGGGGGCGGGCCGGAGCCTCGCCGCCTCGCCGACAGCACCCCGCCCCGCCCCATTGAAGGTCGAGGGCACCATGCCGATGCTGCCGCCCCTCGCCCGGGTGATGCCCGCCGCGCCCGGACTGCTCGACGCCCTCGCCGGCGAATTCGCCCCCACCGCCCGGCAACTCGCCACCCCCAAGGCCTACTGGATCGCCTTGAACGGCTGGATCACCGATCGCCTCAGCGGCCCCATCATGGACGGCAAGCCCCTTGCCCACCCCCTCGGGGAGCAGACCTGGGCACTCACCGCCACCGCCTACTGGGGCGGCATGGAGCTGCGGGAAAACTGGGGCATGCCCCCCGCCATGGAGCGCCTCGGGATCCAGATGAAGGCCCCCTTCGCGGCGCTCCAGCAGCAGCTTGCCGACAAGCTGACGCTGCGCCTCAAGGCCCTGGAAGAAGGGGAGGACGCCTGCCTCGCCCTCCTGCCCAGCCTGATGCAGGACGACACCCCGGACGGGGCGGTGTGGGGCATGGCCTACAACGCCGGCGCCCAGGTGGTGAAGATCGAGGATGCCCCGGTAGGCCAGCGCCGCCCCCACCGCGCCCCCAACCCGGCGTTCGTGCGGATCAATCCCCGGGACTTCATGCGGATCGATTACGAACTCCCCTCCCCCCACTACCTGCGGGCCTGGCGCTCGGCCTTTGAGCGCGCGGTGCGCGCCAACCCCGACGGCTACGGGACCCTCATCACCGAGAAGTCCGGCAAGGAAACCCTCCGCGACCTCTGGGGCCGCGCCGTGCTGTTCGCCAACACCACCTGGGGCGGCGGCGCCAACGACGGCTGGTCGACGGAATACTTCGACGATGTGCTGCACTGGAGCACCGTGGTCACCTTTGGCCTCGAAGCCATCGGCCTCGCCGCCTTCGTGGCGCTGCTCAACCGCGACGGCGAGGCGGCGCGGCGGGCGGTGATGGGCAATGCCCTCTACGTGGGGATGGCGTCCGGCTGGCTGATGGGCTTTCTGGATACGGACAATCGCCTGCCGGCGCTGAGCTAGGGCCGTGCCCGCCCCTCAGGGGGCGGGCCTCACCGACACGGGAATGGCGCTCATGCGCGGCATGCCGTTGTGGGGGTCGAAATCGTCGCGCCAGCTGATCAGGCGGTTGACGTTGGCGCCGTGGCGGGCGGGATCCTCCCCCTCCCCCGGGGGCGGCCCGAAGCCGTGGGGCATCGACAGCACACCGGGGCGCAGATCCGCCTCGGGCTCCACCAGGCCGATGATGGCGCCGTGCCGGGAGCGAATCTCCACCCTGTCCCCGGGGCCGAGCCCGAGGGCCGCCAGATCCCCAGGATTCATGTAGGCGGGGTTGTAGGGCTTGGCGAGCACCGAGCGGTCGGTGCTGGACACGGCGTTGGTGCTGTTCTGGATGCGCCGCGAGATGAACAGGAAGGGATACTCGCCATCGGTGCCGCGGCGCGCCGCCACATTCTCGCCCCGCACTTCCGCCAGCTCCGCCAGCATCGCCGGGTTGGCCAGTTCGAGGCGCGCGGCGCAATCCGCGTCCCGGGGGCCGACCCGCCGCCGCGCCTCGTCGAACAGATGCCCGCTGGGGTACTGCTTGACCCGGGACAGGGGCACCGCCGAACCCTCGCACATCATCTCGTAAAGTTCATCGGTGCTGGGCTCCCGGTCCATGTCGAGGGTGCGTTTCAGTGGCGCGCCGGCGCCCGCCGTGTCCTTCGCGGCGATGCCGAGGAGATCGCGAAAACTCGGGTATTCCAGGGCCAGGCCAAGGCGCCGGGCCACCCGGTAGTAGATTTGCCAGGGCTCCAGAAGGTCGCAGTCCGCCGGGGGATCGAGCAGCGCCGGCTGATAGGCCCCGTAGGGCTCCACCCAACCGTAGCCCGGGTGGAACAGGCTGAGCAGCTCATTGATCTGGGACATCACCGGCACCTCGAAGGGCAGCTTGGTGGCGATGATGTAATGGGCCATGGCGGAGGTGGCGGAGAGTTCCACGTCATGGACCACCAGCAGTTCCAGGTCCGTGAGGGCCCGCTTGACCAGGGCCTCATCGGGCCAGGTTCGCATCGCGCCGCCGTGGAGGAACAGGGCGCGGATCTGCCCCTCCCCGGGGGTGAGGATCTCCTCCGGCAGGGCGCCGGTGGGCATTCCCGCCGCCGTCTGTTCGAGGCCCCGCACCCGCATCCGCTCGCCAAACCCCCAGGCGGGATAGGGGGGAATGGGCTCGGCCCTGAATTCCTGGGGCGGAAACAGCACCCGGGGCATCACCGCCGCATCCCCCTCCCTCGCCCAGAATCCCCGCAGGGTCTGCAGGCAATACAGCAGGTAGGCCATCAGCGTACCCCGGGTGGCCATGCTGGGGCCGGTGCCGGCGCCGAAATCCCCGCGCCGGGCGGTGGCGATGATGCGCGCCGCCTCCCGCAGGTCGCCCTCGTCGACGCCGGCGCGCTCGGCCACGTAGGCGGGGGTAAAGTCCTTCACCGCCTCGGCGAGCCCGTCGAGCCCCTGGGCGTTGTGCGCCACGAAGGGGGTATCCACCGCGCCCATGGCGATGATCAGGTGAATGAGACCGGCGAGGATGGTGGGATCCTCCCCGGGAATGCACTGTAGGTGGACCGCCGCCCGGCGCGCGGTTTCGGTGCGGCGCGGATCGATGACAATGAGCTTCATGCCCCGGGCGGTGAGCCGCTTGAGCTGGTCCCCGGGGTTTTGGGGAAAGTACTGCTTGGAGATCACCGGGTTGCCGCCGAACAGCACGAATACATCGAGGGTGTCGGGATGCATCCGACCCCCGGCCCAGCCGCCGTGCAGGGCCGGGGCCATCATCAGCCCCGGCTGGTCGATGGTGCCGTTGTTGAACAGATTGGGGGAGCCGATTGCCCCCATGAAACGGATCATCATGGGCCCGAGGGCCTGGTGCTCGAGGCCGGGGCTGCCCAGGTAGGCCGCCACCGCCCGGGGCCCGCGCCGGGCGGTGATGTCCGCCAGGCGATCACTGACCTCCGCCACCAGCTGCTCGCTGGAGATGGGTGCGAAGCTGCCATCGGGACGACGCTTGAGATGGCCCCTGAGCCGCGCGGGGTTGTTGTGCATCGCCGCCAGGGCGCGGCCCTTGGGGCAGATGAAACCCTTGTAGAGGGGCGCATCCTTGTTGCCTTCGACCCTGAGCACCTTGCCCCCTTCGAGGGTTACGTCGACGGGGCAGTAGGCCGCGCAGGAACGGCAGGTGGATTTTTCGATGGTGGGCACTGGTGGCTCCCGCGCCGGGGCGCTGTTTATTGTTATCTCCCGCCGTTTACGGCGGGCGTCTTACGCCGATGGTTTCAGGTTGGCACATCCCTGTCAAACCGCGGCTCGCCCCGCAAGGCAGACCTCCTTCCCGCCAAGGACCTCGGCCATGGTTCGCGGACAGAAATCCTGTCATTGACCGAAATTCGCCACCAGGGGGCCGTTGACTCAGACTGAACGCAACTGTCATTATGACCTCGAATCCGCCACCCGACACCCGAGTCGATCACCATGACCCTGCGCACCCACCTCAACTTCCAGTTCAACGCCGACGAACCCGCCTTCGATCCGGTGGCCATCGCCGCCTCCCTGCGGCCCCTGCTGATGGCCCACGCCGATGAAGCCGAGCGCGAGGGTCGCATCCCCGAGCCGGTGTTCAAGGCCCTCCGGGAAACGGGCCTGTTGCGGATGATGGCGCCGCGCCGGGCGGGGGGCTTTGGCTGCAACATCCTCACCCACATGCGGACGGTGGCGGAGCTGGCCAAGGGCTGCGCGGGCAGCGCCTGGGCCTTCGGCCTGCTGTCCGGCTGCACCGGCACGGCGGCGGGCATGGGGCCCGAGGCCACGGAGATCCTCTTCAAGACCGGCGAGGAGCTGTTCTGCAGCGTGTCGAGCCCCACCGGTACCGCCACCCCGGTGGACGGCGGCTATCGGGTCAGCGGCCAGTGGGGCTATGGCTCCGGCTGCCTCCACGCCGACTGGGCCATGAACGGGGTGAAGGTGCTGGACGACGGGGGTGAGGTGGTGGACAGCGCCTTTGCCATCATTCCCCTCACCCACACCGACCGGGTCGCCATCAACAACACCTGGCATGTGCTTGGGGTGAAGGGCTCCGGCAGCAACACCATCGTCGCCGACCAGGTGTTCGTGCCGGCGCCCCTCATGATGCTGCGCTCGCAAACCCCGAGCCAGGCGGTGCTGCTCACCCTCCCCGGCCTGGAGGACAAGGAGCGGGTGCCCCAGGAACCGCTGTTTCCCCTGGGGGTGTTGAGCCCCACCCTCGGCGCCGCCACCGCCCTGCTGGAGCAGGTGACCGACAACATGAAAACCAAATCCGTGGTGGGCTGGCATTACCCCACCCAGGCAAGCTCCGAGGTGCTGGTCCAGCAGCTGGGGGAGGCGGCGATGGAGATCGACTCCGCCTGGCTCCACATCCGCCGCGCCGCCAGCTACATGGACGACATCGCCCCCACCCGGGTGCTCACCGGCTTCGAGAAGGCCCGCATCCAGGCGGACTGCGGCCACGCCATGCAGCTGCTGCGCCGCGCCGGCGAACGCCTGATGGATATCGCCGGGCCCTCGGCCTTTGCCGATGGCAACCCCCTGGTGCGCTTCTGGCGCGACCTCAGCTTCGCCAGCCGCCACAACGCCCTGAACAGCCGCCTGTCCCTGGAGCTTTACGGTCGCGGCCTGCTCGGCCAGCCCTCCAACCTGATGCTGCTCGCCGACATCGGCGACGGGGCCTTGGGGACAGGGGCTTGAACAGCCTCCCCGCCCCCGCCGAGGATTTCCGCGCCCGCGCCGCGCGCCACAAGCGCGACCGCATGCGCGCCCGCCTGCTGGACGCGGTGCTCGCGGTGTACGAGCCGGGGGACCGGGGCCCGGGGGCGGTGATCGACGATGTGGTGCGCCGCGCCGAGGTCTCCCGGGGCACGTTCTACAAGTACTTTGAAACCCTGGAGCAGGCGGTGGCGGAACTCGGCCAGCAACTGGCCGAACAGACCCTCGCCAGTTACGCCGACCTCTTCGCTGGCGGCGACCCCGCCGTGCGCGCCGCCGGGGGCACCGTGCTGACCCTGGCGCGGGCGGCGATGGAGCCCCGCTGGGGGCTGTTCACCGCCAGCGTGGACTATGTCGCCCAATTCGCCCGCCGGGATTCCCTCGGCGCCATCGTCTCCGCTACCCTGGTGGCGGGCCGCGATGCCGGGGTGCTGCGCTTTGCCAGCCGCGACGCCGCCACCGACATGGTGGTGGGCGCGGCGGTGCAGGCCATCGAGCGCCTCGCCCACGGGGAGCAGCGCAACCGCGACTACATCCTGGAAATGACCTGCCTGTGCATGACGGGCCTGGGCATGCCGCCGGACAGGGCCCGGGAGGCGGCCAATGGCGCCTGGGCGCGCATCGCCGCCCGCGCGGCGGACCTGCCCTGGTGGACCGGCCTCGACTGATTCAAGCGCTCTCTCCGCGACCTTTTACCGCAACACACAACCGAACCCATAAACCACAACAACCCAGGAGTTACCATGCCACGCCCCGACAACAACGCCATCCGCGCCTTCATCGACGAAAAGATCCAGCTGTGGAACAGCGGCAAGCGCCCGGAGCTTGCCGCCCTGTACCGGGCTTTCGCCCCCAATGCCATGACCTTTGAATACGTCGGCGGCCCCGTGCTCGACGGCTACGTCGCCCTCGAGGATATGTGGGAGCGGTTCGGCAACGAGGTGGAGATGGAGGTGGTGGACACCCTCATCAACGGCGACGAGGTGGCCTGCTACATCAAGAACCACCGCCGCAGCCAGCCGGGCTTTTTCACCACCACCATCGAGGTGTACCAGATCGGCGACGGCACCCTCCACGAGCGGTATTTCTATCCCGTGCCGGAGTGAGGTCTGGCGTCTGGCGTCTGGCGTCTGACGTCTGACGTCTGACGTCTGACGTCTGACGTCTGACGTCTGACGCCAAGAGGGTACCGGCTCCGCACCCCCTACAGCAGCCCGGTGACATCGCGGTCCAAAATTAGGTCAAGCTGCGACCCACGGCTTTTTGCGTCAGACTTCCAGCGTCAGACGTCAGACCAACAGCTCTTGGCGTCAGACGTCAGACCAACGGCTCCACCCTCAATACGCCTCCCTCCCCAACGGCAGTGACAGAGGGCCCAGCTGGCCCTGCTCACCGTTGATGGTGGTGCCGCCGTTGCGAAAGGCCGCGGCGTTCCTGAGGAACGGATGGGGGAAGCTGAGCGCCGGGGCGGTGAGGTCCGCGAGGGTTTTCATCTGGGTGTCGTCCAGCTGGATCGCGAGGCAACCGAGGTTGTCCTCCAGCTGCGCCAGGGTGCGGGCGCCGATGATGGGGGAGGTGATCCCCGGCTGGCGGCAGACCCAGTGGAGTGCCACCTGGGCCGGGGTGGCGCCGATCTGTCCGGCGATGGCCACCACCGCCTCGATCACGTCGAAGGCGCGGTCGTCGAGGCGGTTCATGCCCTGGTTCTGGCGGGCGCTCTTGTCGGCGTGGTCGTCGCGCCGGTATTTGCCGGACAGCAGCCCCGAGCGCAGCGGGCTCCAGGGGGTCAGCCCCAGCCCCAATTCCCGCGCCATGGGGAAGTACTCCCCCTCGATGGTGCGCTCCAGCAGGGAGTATTCCAGCTGCAGGGCAATCACCGGCTCCCAGTGGTGCAGGGCCGCCAGGCCCTGGGCCTGGGCGGTTTTCCACGCCGGGGTATCGGAGAAGCCGATATGGCGCACCTTGCCGGCACTCACCAGGTCATCGAGGGCGCGGAGGGTTTCCTCGATGGGGGTGTGGCGATCCCAGAGGTGCATCCAGTACAGGTCGATGTAGTCCGTTTGCAGGCGGCGCAGGGATTCCTCGCAGGCCCAGAGGATATTCTTGCGGCCCGCGCCGCCGGCGTTGGGGTCGCCGGTGCGCATGTTGGCGAAAAACTTGGTGGCGATCACCATCTGGTGGCGCTTTACCGGGTGGCGGCCGATATGGTCGCCGATGATTTTCTCCGAGTGTCCCCAACTGTAGCCGTTGGCGGTGTCGATGAAGTTGCCGCCCAGTTCCCGGTAGCGGTCCATCACCCGATTGCATTCCCCGGGGCCAACGCCGATGCCCCAGTCCTCGCCGAAGGTCATGGCGCCGAGGCACAGGGGGCTGACACGCAGGCCGGAGCGGCCGAGGGTAACGTAGTGGTCGAGGGGCATCGGGGATTTCTCCAGCGTTGTTCCTGGGGTTTGGCGCCTACGGCGCGGGAGGGTTTGGTGCCGGCGGCGCGGGACCGCCCCAGTGTAGCGCCGATCCCCGGGGCTGAAAAAGGCCGGCGGCGCGCGGGCGGATATGACAACGGCAGGGGTTGCCTGCCGTTGTCGTCGCCCGCTGATTCAGGGGTTTTTCTTCAGATAATGACGAACCCGCTCGTAGGTGATCCGCCCCGGCAGGCCGGTGACACCGCCCCCCGGGTGGATGCCGGCACCGCCGAGGAAAAACCCGGGCACCACGGGCTTCGGGCCACCGAGGCCGTAGGCCGGGCGCTTGAGTCCCGAGCGGCTCGACGCAAAGTCGATGTGGGTGACGCAGCCGTTGGTGATGTTGACCCGCTGCTGGCGATCGATGGGGGATTCCACAAAGCGCCCGATCTCCGCCTCGAAGCCGTCGTAGAACTCGGAACACTGGGCGAGGATGGATTTCATTTCGGCGTCCTTGAGCGCCTGGGTCCACTCCCCCTCCCGCAGCTTGACGGCGCTGGCGGCGAGGTAGATGTAGGCGATGGACTGACCCTCCGGCGCCTGGCTGGGCTCGATATTGCTCAACGGCGTGACGGAGATGGCGTGGCGCTTGGGGGTCTCGCCACGGCGCGCGGCCCAGAACATTTCCCGCACGTCCTCGACGAGGCCGATCATGCCCACGGCCTTGCCGAGGTCGGCGTCGTCGTGGCGCAGGGCCTGGTGGCGCTTCAGGGTAAGGGGCTTGGACATGGCCACGTTGGCGAGGAAGGGGGCGCCGTTGTCCCGGGCCATGGGGGCGTGCTCCATGCGCTGCATGAGGCGCCGCTCGATGCCGCCGGGGGTGACCATGCGGTAGGCCAGGTGCGGGTCGCAGGTGGCCACCACCACCCTGGCGCTGATCACCCGGCCGTCCTCCAGGCGCACGCCGCGGGTCTTGCCGCCCTCGACGAGAATCTCCGCCACCGGGGCATTCACCATCACCGTGCCGCCCGCGGTCTTGAAACTGGATTCGAGGGCGTTGGCCAGGGCCTGCAGGCTGCCGATGGGCTTACCGGTGCCGAGGTTGTGGAGCATGCTGATCATGGTATAGGCGGCGGCGTTGCCATCCTGGTCGATGGGGCCGGCCCCCGCCGCGATGCCGGTCAGGTAGGCGATGGTGGCGGGGTGCTCGAACCACTCGCAGGCCACCTGGTCGGAGGTGGCGCAGGCAATGGCTTCGAGCTCGGTGCGCAGCTTGCGGTTGCGGATCAGCGCGCCGATCAGCTTCATCAATACCTTGGGCTGGGGGCGACCCTGGTCGAGGGCCATGATGGGGGAGCCGATCTCGTAGAGGGCGTTCAACACCTCCATGAACTTCAGATAGGCCTTGCCGTCGCCCGGGTGAATGCGGGCGATGTCGTCGGCGGTGCGCTTGGCATCCCGGAACAGGCAGATGGAGGTGCCATCCGGGTGCAGGTAGGCGTAGGGGGGATCGGGCTCGATCATCCGCAGGCCGTGCTTGGCGAGTTCGAGATCCTCGATGATGCCGGTCTGGCGCAGGTAGATGATTTCCACCGCGCAGGGGGTCACCAGGTGCTGGGGTGCCTCGGGAATCATGTAGCCGGAGGTGGTCATGCCACCCACCTTGGCGTTGCGCTCCACCACGAGGACCTTCTTGCCCTCCTTGGCCAGGTAGGTGGCGGCCACCAGGCCGTTGTGGCCGGCGCCCACCACGATCACGTCGAAATCAGTACTCATTGCATTTCCCCTCCGCCAAACGGGTTGGCCTGGTTCTGGTTAAGGTTTGCGGCCAATTCAGCCGGTGACGCTTTCAAGGAGTTTCAGGGTGTCGTGATCGGCGGCGGCGGTGAAGAAGCGCTGCACCATGGGGAAACCGATCTGGCCCCACTCGTCCATGTTGGCGATCCAGGATTGCATGCCGTAGATCGGCCAGTGGCGATAGCGCAGGAAGAATTCATCGTCGCTCGGCACATTTTGCGCCCCCTGGGCCACCAGGGCCTGGCGGTAGTGGCGCAGCAGGTCCCGCTCGGCGCTGCGGCGCTCCTCGATGGTGAGGGAGCCGAGCATGAAATAGGTGACATCCCGCCAGGGCCGGCCCTTGCGCACCAGTTGCCAGTCGAGCCAGACCCGCTCGCCATTGGGCCGCAGGTAGCTGTTGCCCAGGTGGGAGTCGCCGTGGACCACACAGCGGGGGCTGGTCTGCTGACGCTCGTAAACACCGAGCTTTTCAAAGGCGCGGAAGAAGCGCGCCGGCTCGTCCAGCAGCCAGCGTGGCAAAAAGGCCTGGTACTCGGGCTTGACGATGTTCTTCTCGGCCCAGGGCCACATCATCTCCAGCTGCCCGGTGTCGATAGGGGTATCCATGGAGGGCTTGAGCCAGCTGTGCTGATCCAGCTTGGGGCTGTCCCACCAGCCGCCGTGGAGGCGGGCGAGGCTCTCGAGCCCGTGGGCAACGCCGTCGATACCGATGTGGTGGGTACTGTGGCCGAAGACGCCGCCCTCCCCCACCAGATCCTCCATCACCACCAGGCCCTGGCCGCTGCCGTCGCCGTCCCAGTCGGCGTAGAAGGCGCGGGGCGCGGGCACCCCCAGATCGTCGCGCACGTAAAAATAAAAGCGCGCCTCCAGTTCGCAGATATCACCGCTGTCGAAACCTTCCGACCAGTTGGCCTTGAGACACAGGGTCTCGGGGATGCCCGCCGCCTTGCCCACCTCGTTGAGGTCGAGCCTGACCCGCATCTTGGTGGTGTGGCCGTTGCGCACATCGAGGGTTTCCATGCCCCGCACGGCGATGCCCGGGTAGCGGTTGCGCAGCATCCCTTCGAGCCAGCCGGCGGTGATGCTGTCGAGGTGACGGGGAATTTTCTCGCGGCGCCCGTAGGGGCCGAAGGTGGCGGGTTCTGTCATGACTGGCCTCGTTCAGGTCTTATCGGCGTTATGGTGGGGTTGATTCACTGTTGCTGGCTCTGGGCGTAGAACTCGGCGAAGTGCGGCTGGCAGGCGCTGGTGCCGCCGTTGATCTCGATGCACTGGCCGGTGATGTAGCCGGATTCGTCGGCGGCGAGGTAGGCCACCAGGGCGGCGATGTCCTCCGGTGTGCCGAGGCGGGGAGTCAGGGTGTACTTGCCGATCACCGCCTTGATCTCCGGGGCGGTGCGCTCCAGGGCCGGGGTGACGATCACCCCGGGGGCGATGGCGTTGCAGCGGATGCCCTGGCGGCCGTGCTGGGTGGCGATGTACTTGCTCATGGCGATCACGCCGGCCTTGGTGGAACCGTAGGCGATGCGCACCAGGTCGCCGCGCATCCCCGAGCCGGAGGCGGTATTGATGATGGAGCCGCCGCCACCGGCGATCATATGGGGGATGGCGAAGCGGCAGCAGGCCAGGTAGCCGGTGAGGTTCACATCCAGGGTCTTCTGCCACACATCCATGGGGATATCCACGGCGGTGCGGTCGTACTGCTGGGTTTCCGGGTCGGTCACCGCGGTGTTGTTGTGGAGAATGTCGAGGCGGCCGTAGTGCGCCACGGTGCGGGCCACCATGGCCTCGATGCTGCCGATATCCGCGGCGTCGAATTCGATGGCAAGGCCATTGCCGGCGAGGGCTTCGACGGCGCGCTCGGCGGCCGCGAGGTTGATGTCGGCACAAACCACCCTGGCACCCTCCTGCACCAGGCGCAGGGCGGTGGCCGAACCGATGCCGCCACCACCGCCGGTGACGATGGCGACCTTTCCTTCAAGACGTTTCATGGGCAATCCCCTGTTGGCGCCGCGCCGGGTGTCGGGGCGGCGCGGATGACATTGGCCCCGGTCGCCGCGGGATGGGGGCGCCGAGGGTGATAATCCCCGGGATCATAGAATCCGCTGGCTCTCTAAGTCAATCGTATTAAAAAGGCGAAAACGTGACAAAATGCCCCACAATGCACCAAAATCCGGCACGGCCATGACGTCCCGCCGGGGCGGCGACATGGGTCCGCTCCACCCCCAAGAGATGAGATTCAGTGACTCCCGAGCCAAGGCCAACGACCGCCACCGCCAAATCCCGCTGTCGCCTGGAGGATTATCCCAAGGGCGCCCGCAAGCTTATCCTCACCGCGGAGCGGCTCTTTGGCCAGTACGGCATCGACAATGTGTCCCTGCGCCAGATCGTGTCCAGCGCCGGGCAGGGCAACCACTACGCGGTACAGCACCATTTCGGCAGCAAGGAAGGCCTGGTCAACGCCATTTTCAATGTCCGCATGGCGGAGCTGGACCAGGAACGGGGCAAGCGGCTCGAGGCGCTGACAGCCCGAAAAAAATTCGCCGTCCGGGACGTGATCGTCGCGATCCTGATGCCCATCGCCGAGGCCATGGACGAGCGGGACCGCCACCTCTACGTCGACTTCACCATGCAGGTCCTGCACCGCAACAAGCTCGGGCGGGGGGGCTCCCTGAAGGATGACATCCCGGTGTACGAAACGGCGGCCCCCAACCTGGTGGCCCTCAACGCCCTGCTGAAGAGCTTCCTCCCCGACATGCCCCTCGACATCTTCAACATACGCTATCGCCTGGCCGCGGAAATGTTCATCAGCGGCGTCAACGAGCTGCGCCGACTGAATCTGGTGGGCCGCAATCCCTACGGGGCGGAGGCGCAATTCTGGGACGACATCCTCGGGCTCACCCTCGCCATCTTCACCGCCCCCATTCCCCCGCCGCCGGACACAGTCAAGCCCCAATGAAAAAGCCGCCAACGTTGCCGTTGGCGGCTTCAGGTTCATGGCAACGCTGACTCAGAAGCTATAGCGAGCTTCCAGGCCCCACATCCTCGGCGCGCCGTAGATGCCGGTCTCGAAGCCGAGACGGCCGCCGCTGGCGCCGCTGGCCACCATGTACTCGTCGTCGAACAGGTTGCGGATGAACAGGCCGAGGTCGACGGCGCTGCCACCCACGCCGTTCAGATCGGCGCGCATGTTGGTGAGGTCGTAGGAATCGAGAACCAGGCCGTCGCCCTTGGTGGCATCGTCGGTCCAGTAGTAATCGACGTTGAACACCAGGCTCTCGGCCAGCTGATCGAGGGGCAGTTCATAGCGCACGCCGGCCAGCACCGTCTTCGGGGAGAAGAAGTTGAAGGCGATTTCGTTGCCCGGGATATAGGGCGCGAGATCCGCCGGCTTGCTGAACTTCTTGGTGTCCGAGTCCTGGATGGTGGAGGCCACGCTGAAGGACAGCCGGTCGGTGGGGGCCACCACCAGCTCGAGATCGACACCGGACACCTGGGTGTTGCCCAGGTTGGTCAGCAGGGTACCGCCGGCGGGGTCGTTGCTGGGATCGCAATCGCCGTCGGGGGTCACACCCGGGCCGTTGTTGGTGGGGGAGCAGTTGGCGCCCTGCTGGATACCGGACAGGAACGCCTGCACGCTCTTGTACTCGCCCCGGAATGCCGAGACGTTGGTGCGCACCAGGGTGTCGCCGAGGTACCAGTCGGCGCGCATGCCGATCTCGTGGTCGGTAACGGTTTCCGGCTCGAAGGTCTGGAAGGGAATCAGGCGGCCGGAGAAGGTGGGGCCGTTGACGCCGCCGGCGCGGTAGCCGTGGCGCTTGACCGCGTACAGGAACAGATCGTCGTTGACCTGCCAGTTGAGGCCCATGGACCAGGTGGTCTTGTCGGACTTGACGTCGGTGATCCAGGAATTGCGGATCTTGGCGGTATTGTTGTTCTCGCAATCGCTCAGTTCCGCCTCGTTGGCGCCGTTCCGACCATTGTTGAAGGGGGTCGCGCCGACACCGGAGCACACCTCCACCTCGTCCTCGGTGTAGCGGGTGCCGAGTTCCAGCTGCAGGCCGTCAACCACCAGATCGCTCAGATCGTACTGCACGTGGGCGAAGACAGCCTGGGATTCCTCAGTCACGAAGGTATAGGCCGCGGGGGACGCGCCGATCAGCTCCACCGCGAAGGCCACGGAGTTACCCTGATAGCCGATGGGCTCGTTCTTGAGCCAGAACGCACCCACCAACCAGTCGAGTTTGTCATCCAGGGCGGTGCCCTTGAATTGCAACTCGTTGCTGTACTGCTCCGACTGGTCGTACTTGTCCGCCTTGATGAAATTGACGGGCAGGAAGCCGAAGGCCTTGACGGTGGGCATGGCGTCAACGTTGATGGCGTAGTTCAGGTCGGTGTGGCGATAGCCGAAGATGTTGATGACCTGAAACGCGCCCATGTCCACTTCGGTGCGGTTGATCAGGCTGTTGCGCTCGTTGTTTTCGTACTGATCGAAGGACGGATCGTTGACGAAGGGACCGCGCTGCTTGGTCAGCGCCAGCTGCTCCTCGGCGGCGGCCTGCAGGCCAAACAGGGAAATCAGGGTGCCACCGGGGAAGGAATTGCCGGGGAATACGTCCTTCAGCACCACGCCGACACCGTCGTTCTCGCTCTTGTAGTGATCGAAGATGGTGGTGTTGGTGAGGTAGTCGGTGGGCTCCACCAGCAGGGACGCGCGGAAGATGTTGGTGTTGACCGCGTCGAGGTCGCCGCCCACGCCGATGTTCTTGGTGTAGCCGTCGCGGTTGTTGAAGTCCGCCGCCACCCGCAGCGCCACCTTGTCCTGGATCAGGGGGATATTGACCGCGCCCTGGATGCGATTTTGGTCGTAATCGCCGACGGTGCCACCCACATAGCCGTTGAACTCATGGGTCGGCGCCTGGGGGGTGTAGAGGATGGCGCCACCGGTGGTGTTGCGGCCGAACAGGGTGCCCTGGGGGCCCTTGAGCACCTGCACGTTGGCCATGTCGAACTGGGGCACGGAGCTGCCCCACACGGGCTCGGGCACCTCGGCAAAGTAGCTGACCACCGCGGGGGAGGTGGTGCCCGACAGCGCCTTGGACTGGCCGCGAATCACGTAGACCACGTTCTGGCGCCCGCCGGAACCGGCCAGGTGAACACCGGGGACACTGTACTGGAGATCCTCGGTGGAGGTGATGGTCATTTCCCGCAGGGCCTTGTCGTCAAAGGCGGTGACGGATACCGGCACCGACTGCAGGCTCTCCTCGGTGCGGCGCGCGCTGACGACGATTTCCTCGAGTGTGCGGGCGGCGGGTTGTTCGGTCTGGGCCTGGGCGGCCGGGGCGATGGCCACGGCGGCGGCCAGGGCCTTGATGCCAAATAACGCGAGTGTTTGATTACGGCGCATTGTACTCTCCTGTTGTGATCGTTTTTGTTTTTGCTGGCGAAGCGGAACAAGGGGCTTCGCCCGGGAATTTTTGCGGAATTATCGAGAAACCGGGGTTGATAGCCCCCCCGATGCCACCGACCTGCCTCTCCTCCCCCTCAAGGAAAATAAAACAGGCAACTTATTATGTTGGATTCGGAACCGCTGTCAACCTGGGGGCGACGGACGCGGATCGGGACCGGGACGGGGATCGCGACGCCGAGGGCGGCAGCCCCCGCCCGGGCCGAAACGCCCGGGCGGGGGCCGGCCTAGGGCTGGTGGGTTTCGAGCACCGGATAGCGGCCGAGGCTCAGCAGAATCGTCGATCCGATCATGAACAGCACCATATTGACGGTGAGCACCGTGTCGTAGTTGCCGAAGGTCTCGTAGAGGAACGCCGCCAGGGTCGGAGCGAGGCAAATGCCCCCGGAGATCACCGCCATCTGCAGGCCGAACAAGCGGGCGTAGTCGCGCATGCCGAAATAGCGCGCCACCAGGAAGGCGGCGAGGTCGAACTCGGCGCCGGCACCCACGCCGATCATCGCCACGCCCACCACCACCAGGAGGGGGTTATCCGACAGGGTGGCGAGGATGAAGCAGCCCACCGCCGGCGTGGCGAGGGCCACGAAGGCAACCCCGGGGGCCCAGAGGCGATCCACCAGGTAGCCCACCAGCACCCGCCCGGCCACCAGGGACACGCCAAAGGCGCCGAAGATCTGGCTGGCCTCGATGGCGGAGTAACCCTTGCCCTGGAGCAGCGGCACGGTGTTGACCACCATGACGATGATGGCGGCGGACACCAGCACCATGGAGCTGTTGATGGTCCAGTATTTCCAGCTGCGCACCGCCACGGGAAAAAGGATGCCGGGCAGCGCCGCGGGGGCGTCGGAGGGGCCGTGGCTGCTGGGCCTGCGCTCCGAGGACGACAGCCACATCAATGCCAGGGGCAGGGTGACGAGCAGCGGCAACAGGGCCATCGCCAAAAAGCCCGCGCGCCAGCCCCACAGCTCCACGGTGCTGGTGACCAGGGAGGGCAGGATGAGGCCGGCGACCCCCGATCCGGAGAGGATCATGGCAAGGGCGAGGCCGCGGTTCTTGTCGAACCACAGGTTGACCACCTGGGTCCAGGTCACCTGCAGGGTGCCGACCCCGGCGAAGGTGACCAGGAAGAAGAGCCCGTAGAGGATCCAGATGGAGCCGCCGAGGCGGTCCACCTGGGACATCACCACGAACATCAGGGGCAGTCCGATCAGCGAGGCCACCGTCACCGGCTTGATGCCGTAGCGGCGATTGAGCACCCCCGCCAGCTGGGACGAGAACACCGCCCCGAAGGACGAGAACGTGATGGTGGCCAGCAGGTCGCTGCGCCGAAAGCCGAGGGCCTCCTCCAATGGCACCACCATGGCGCCGAAGCCGTACAGCGGCATCACCGCCGAGGACGTGGCCACCCCCACCAGGGCGAGGATGATGAAACGCCAGCCCTGCTTGAACTCGGCAAGGTCGATGGCGATGGAATTCGTTGGGTGCGACACCTTGGTTCCCCTCTCTCGATTGTCGATGGCCGCCGGTTCAGCCGGCTTGCTCCATGTAGCCGGACATCTCCCCGGCGGAAATTCCCAGCTGCTGCTGGACAGCGCCCATGTCCCAGTACTCCCGCCAGGAACAGATCTCCCCCTGCGGGTTGAACTCGAAGATGGCGTTGACCCGCACCTCCACCCGCTTGCCGTTCTGGGTGACATAGTCGCGGCGCTCGGCGAACACCATGTGCTCGTTGCAGGCGAGATTGATGATCTGGAAGTCGCACTCCCCGTAAAGCTTGAGCTGCCGCTCCAGCTCGGCGCGGATGGTATCCCGCCCCACCAGGGGCTCCACCCCCGGCACATGGGCCTGGTAGCGGGCATCGGCGCTCAGAAACCCGGCGATACGGGCAAAATCGATATCCTTGTGGTGAAACAGGCGGAGGAATTCCCGCACCTTGGTTTCCATCGGGGTGTTCATGACAAGCCTCTTCTCGGTATCTGGCGACGGGACATGCTACGACGCCAGGGGTTGCAGGGATACGGGAATGCCCGACATGCGGGGCATGGCGTTGATGGTCTGCAGGTCCCGCTCGGTGCTGATCAGCCGGTTGGTGGACGCGCCGTGGGTGTCGTAATCCTGGTTGCCCGGCAGGTACCCGAAACAGTGGGACATGGAGACAACCCCTGTGCGCACCGCGCCGTCCTCCGCCACCCTGGCGCGGATCGCCCCCTGGTCGGAGCGGATTTCCACCCAGTCCCCCGCCCTGAGCCCGAGGGCCGCCATGTCCGCGGGATTGAGGTAGGCGGGATTGTAGGGCACCAGCTTGCGCAGGTACGGGGAGTGATGGCCCACGGTATTGAAGCGGTGGCGATTGCGCCGCGAACAGAGGCGGAAGGGAAAGGCGTCGTCGCTCCCCTGCCCCGCTTCGAGCACCTCGGCGTCGCGCCCAAGCTCGGCGATCTCGCCGGCGACATCATCCGGCAGGAGGGTGAAACGGCCGGCGGTGGCCGGGTCGGCGGGCAGCGCCACCAGGGTCTCGGGGTGGCGGTAGCCGAGTTCGGCGTCCCGCAGGGTCTCCCAGGGCACCGGCGCGCCCCGGGCAAAGAGGGCGAGCAGCTGGTCGGTGGTGGGGGGACTGGCCATGTCGAGGGGCTCGCCGTGGTACACCAGGGGGAGCCCGAGCCGGGATGCCAGGGACCAGAATACGAACCACTCGGCACAGAGTTCGGCATCCGCCGGGGGCGCGGCCACCGGGTGGGTGTGGCGGCCGTAGGGCTCGGGATAGATGGCGGTTTCGAACAGGGGCAGGTGCAGATCCGCCCGCTCGTAGGCCATGAACGGGGGCAGGATGTAATCGGCGAGGGCGGCGGTGGCGGTCATGAAGGGCTCCAGGCACACCAGCAGCTCCAGATCCTCGAGGGCTCCGACCATCTTGTCCTGGTCCGGCACCGCGGCCGCCGGATTGCCGCCGACGCTGAACAGGCAGCGAATGCGGTCGGGGCCGGGGGTGAGAATCTCGTCGGCGAGCAGGGCGGTGAGCATCTCGCCGCCGATGGTGCCAAAGCCACCGCTGCGGCTTTTCGGGCCGCGCTCCCAGGAGCGCCCCACGTCCACCACCTGGGCGCGCTTGGGGGTCCAGCCGAGCACCAGCCCGGGATTGGGGATCGGCTCGCCGGCGCGGATATAGCGGCCGCACACCGCGTTGATACAACTGACCAGGTGCTCCATCAGGTTGGAGTGGGGGCTCATGCTGGGGCCGGTGCCGGTGGCAACGGTACCGCGCCGGCCGTCCCGGGCAAACAGCTCGGCCGCCTCGCGGATGCTCCGCGCCGGGATATCCGCCAGGCGCGCCACCCGCGCCCCGTCGAAGGGGGCCAGCGCCGCCCGCAGCTGATCGAGGCCGGCGACGTGCTGGGCGCAGAATTCCCGGTCGTGCCAGCCCTCGGCGAGGATCACCTTGAGGATGGCGGCGAGGATGGCCGCATCGTTGCCCGGCAACGGCTGGATATGGAGATCGGCGTACTCGGCGGTCTCCGAGCGGCGGGGATCGATGACGATCAGTTTCATGCCCCGCGCCTTGGCGTCCCGGAGGCGCTTCAGGGGGTGGCGGGTATCCATGCCACTGCCCGCGATGGAAACCAGGGGGTTATTGCCCACCAGCATCGACACATCGCTGTCGCCGAAGGCCTGGGTACCCGGCGGCCACCAGCCCACCCGGCCGATGGCCACCCACTTGGCGGACTGGTCAATGGTGAGATTGGAGTACATCTGGTGGGAGCCGAGGGCCTCGAGGAAGCCGTTCACCATGGGAATGGACGCCGAGGCCATGAAGCCCCCGGACCCCCGGTAGGCGGCCACCGCGTTGGGGCCGTCCCGCTCGACGATGGCGCGAAGGCGATCGGCGATCTCCGCCAGGGCCTGCTCCAGGGGGATGGGGGCGAATGAGCCGTCCGGCTGGCGCTTCAGGGGCCTTGGGATACGCTCGGCGCTGTTGTGGCTGTCCACCGCGTCGGTGCCCTTGGAGCAGATGAAGCCGAGGGTCTGGGGGTCGTCCCGGTCGCCCCTGATGGCCAGCAGGCGACCGGCGGCGTCGACGCTGGCCACCACCCCGCAGTGGCCGGTGCAGATGCGGCAAAAGGACTTGTGTTCGCTCACGACGGTGTCTTCATTCAGGTGTTCGTTTTCGTTATCGCCGGTTTTATAACCCGCCCCACCGGGACCCACGTCGCGGTTTACACAATTTTACCCGTGGCGAGGACACAGCCCCTCAGCGCCGCACGGCGGGGAGGACCTGCTCCTCGATCAGCTTCAGGGAGCGCCAGGCCAGGGCCGGCGGGATGCCGCCGCACTGGGGGTGGAGGCCGAGAAAGCCGTACTGACCAATGAGCGCCACCGCCTGCTCCGGGGTGACGATGCGGTAGCTGCCGTTCTCCGCCCGCAGGGCCTCGACACTTTTCGCCCCCGAGTAGGTGCTGGCCCCGGCGCCCACCGCATCGAGCCACTCGCTGTACACCATGGCATCGTGGAGCAGGTACGGACCGATCTCGTCCCAGGCCCTGTCCACATCCTCCGCCACGAACAGGGAGGTGGGAAAGCCCTTGGGCACCACCCGGTAGTTGCCGGTGGGATTGCCCGCGGCCGCCGCGGCCTCGTCGTAGGCCGCCTGGAGCGCGGGATCGGCGCTCTGGGGCATGAACGGCATACCGCGGCTGCCGGCGCGCCGGGCCGCCGCCAGGGTGCCGCCGCCGTAACCGAGCATGGCGGCGTTGGCGGTGCGGGGCCGGGGCCGGACATCGATGGCGCGGCCGCGCCACTCGAAGGCTTCGCCCTTGAGGGCGCGGCTGAGCACGTCGAGGTACTCTTCCATCTGCTTGCCCCGCTGGCCGGGATCGACGCCGAACATGGCGTACTCGGCGTTGCGGTAGCCGAGGCCGACGATGTAATTGACGCGGCCGCCACTCAAGTGGTCGAGCACGGCGATGTCCTCGGCGAGCTTGACCGGATCGTACATCAGCAGCAACAGCGCCCCCACGGTGATGGGCAGGGTGCGGGTCTGGGACGCGGCGGCGGAGGCCAGCAGCAGGGGCGACGGCAGGTAGCCATCGGCGGAAGCATGGTGCTGGCAGAACAGGGCGTTGATGGCCCCCACGGATTCACCCCACTTCACCATGTCGAGGGCGGCGGCGTACTGCTCGCCCATGGTGGCGGGTGACTGGGGCGCCAGGCGGAAATCGAAGCGCAGTGTCAGCATAGGTACGATCCTCGTGGTGGTCGGGGTGGGGGGCCTGCCGGCCTACAGCGGCAGCGACGGGCTGCCGCCCTTGCGCAGCATGTCCCTGGCGGCGACGAAGCCCTGCAACAGACCGCGGGTATTGGAGATGCCGCTGTTGTAGCCGCCGCCGATGTCGATCCAGGCGGCGGCGTTGCCGGCGGCGTAGAGCCCCCTGACCGCCTCGCCCCGGGCATTGATCACCTGGGCGAACTCATCCACCTTGAGGCCCGTGGACGGCGTGCCCATCACCACCCGCTCCAGCTTCACGGCATGGAACGGGGCCTTGGTCAGGGGGGCCATGTTGGGGTTCTTTTCAAGGCTGGGATCGCCGGTCATCAGCGCCCCCCAGGGCACGGTGCCGCGCCCGAAATCCGGGTCGACGCCGGTCTCGCAATGGCCGTTGAAACGCTGCACCGCAGCCTTGAGCCCGGCGGCATCGATGCCGGTGAGGGCGGCGAGCTCCTCCAGGGTAGCGGCACTCTGGGCCATGCCCTCCGCCAGCTCCTGGCCCGGGAAGAACGGCAGCAGGCCGTAGCGTTCGCGCATGTTGTCGTCGAACACCAGCCAGGCGGGCCAGTTGGGCATGCCCTCTTCCTGGCCGTCGAAGCGCGCCACCTTGGTGGCCACATCGGGGTAGAAGCTGTCGTTGGCAAAGCGCTCGCCGCGGCGGTTGACGATGATGGAGTGGGGCGTGCCGGGCAGCAGCATGCGGTAGGAGGGCTGACCGTAGACCAGCTCCCCCGGCACCCGGTAGCCGACGAACACGGAGTTCTGGGCGGGGCTCCTCGCCGCGTAGGGGATGGCGCCCACCTCGGCGGCCATCACCAGGTGGTCGCCGGTGACGGTGGGCGGGCACATGGTGCCGGCCTCCGGCAGGGCCTCGTAGCGGGTGACCATCTCCTTGTTCCAGTCGTAGCCGCTGGTGGCGAGCAGCACGCCGCGGCGGGCGCGGACATGGCGATCGACGCCCCCGGAGCGCACCGTGGCGCCGATCACCTCGCCGTCCTCGACGATCAGGCGCACGGCGGGGGTTTCGAGCCAGAAGGTGACTCCCCGGTCGAGGGCGGCCTTGAGCAGCCAGGCGGCGAGGCCGGCGCCGGCGCAGCGCTCGTCCTTGCTGACGTGCTCCGCCAGCACATCCCAGATGCGCGGGCCGCTGCCGTCCTGGTGGCGCACCCACTCCCCGGACATGCTGTAGGCGTAGTGGTGGCCGTAGGAGGTGACGATGCAGCGGTCGGCCCATTCCCCCAGGTTGCTGGCGGTGAACGGCGCCACCTCCAGGTAGCGGCCCCCGGCCTTGCCGCTCTTGAGGGCGGGATAGTAGTAATCTGGATATTTTTCAACCACCTCAAAGGGTATTCCAATGCGATCCGTGAGGTATTCGATCACCTCGTTGCCGCGATCCACGAACACTTCCCGAAGCGTCGGATCGCCGAGCCCCTGGGACAGGTGCTCCAGGTACTCGAGGGTTTCGGCCCGGCTGTCGGCGATGCCGGCCTTCTCGGCGAGTTTGGTGCCCCCCATCCAGCACTGCCCGGAGGAGATACCGGTGACGCCGCCCACCTTGCTGTCCTTCTCCACCACCAGCACGTTGGCGCCGGCATCGGCGGCGGTGATGGCGGCGGCGAGGCCGCCGGCCCCGGAGCCCACGCAGAGCACATCGACAATCGCATACCAGTTCATGATTCGCTCCCCTGTATTTATCGGTTTGGGTTGTTGAAGGGCCCGGGCCTTGCCCGGGCACCGTCCGCCTCAGCCGTAGAATGCCTCGGCGATATTGCGGCTGTAGAACGCGGTCTGTTCCGGGGTGAGGCCGAACTGCGGGACCACCGGCGTGATGGAGTCCGCGCGGGCGGCGCGGGCGGCCATGCGCTTTCTCACCAGGTCCGCCGGGCCCACCAGGGCGATGGCCTCCACCATGGCGTCGCTGCAGGCGGCGTTCATGGCGACAAAGTCGTTGCGGGCAAAGGCCTCCTGGATGGCCCTCGCCTCGCTGCCAAAACCGATGGCCTCGAAGTAGCGCAGGTACTGGGGAGACTGGCTGTAGAAGGCGATATTGGTGCGGGTATCCTGGATGGCCTGCTGCTTATCGTCGTTGATGGCGACGAACACCATCAGGTTGACATCGATGTCGGCGCGCTGGCGACCGGCCTTGTCGAGGCCCGCCTTGAGGTTGTTGTCCAGCTGGTCGTCGATCCACTGCTCGCACAGCAGGGGGTGGGCGAGCAGGCCATCCGCCAGCTCCCCGGCCTGCTCCACCGCCTTCTCGAAGATGGCCGGCAGGTAGATGGGAATGCGGGTGCGCACCGGGGGCAGGATGGTGCGGAAGTGGCTGAGGTCGAGGCGATGGTACTCCCCTTCGAGGATGCCGAGCTCCCCGGTGTGGCCCTTCTCGACAATGGCGCGCACCAGGCCGAGAACCTCCCGCATATGGGCGAGGGGCTTGCCGTATTCCATGCCGAAGGCATCGATCAGGCCCTTGGCACTGGAACCGAGGCCGAGCACCGCCCTGCCGTCGCTGATGCGATCCAGGTCGATGATGTTGAGGGCGGTCTCGAGGGGGCTGCGGGTGAAGGCGAGGGCGATGCCGGTGCCGAGCTTCAGGGTATCGCTGACCATGGCGGCGGCGGCGAGGTTGATGAAAGGCGCGCCGTAGGTCTGAGGTGTCCAGATGCCTTCAAGGCCGGCGGATTGGTAGTCGCCCACCACCTTGGCGAGCATCTCCCTGGGAAGCGGGGGCACCTGGGCCCAGATTTTCTTGCGTTGATTCATGGCGTCTGGTCTTTTGTTGTCGTGATAGGGGAACAGGCTTCGCGCCGCGAACCAGGGCGCGCACCACAGGCTGGCCATGTTAGTGCCAGACACTGTTTTAAGACAACCGCTTTATGGTGCCCCGGGCCCGGTGGCCGCCCTAACGCGCCGGACAGGCGCCACCCACCGCCGTGGCGGCGGGTGGCGCCCGGTGTCAGCCCTTGGCCGCCGCCACCAGCTGGTAGATACCCTGGCCGTAGAAGGCCATTTTCTCGGGGCTCAGGTGACGGTAGGGGGACATGGGGCACAGGGAATCGGCCACGTTCCAGAACGGCTCGATGCGCTCCAGCACCTCCTCCACCGGGCCGCAGGAGACGAAGGCCTCGACCATCTCGTCCGGCACCTTGTCGAGTACCGACAGCACGTCACTCTGGCGCTTGGAGGCCTCCTGGCAAATGCGCGCCTCCTTGAGGAAGCCGTGGGCCTCGAAGATATGCTCGTAGACATCGATGCCGGCGTAGGCCGCCACCGTGGGCCGGGAATCATTGATGGCCTGGCGCTTGTCGTTGTTGACCGCCACCCAGGGCCAGCAGTTGATGTCGATGTCGGCGCGGCTGCGGCCGAACTCCTTGAGGGTGCGGTCGATCAGGGGCGCCATCTGGTCGTTGGTCCAGCTCACGGTCCACAGGGCGTGGGCCATCAGGCCGTCGGCCACCTCGAGGGCGAGGCGGGTCATGTTGTCCCGCAAGGCCGCGATCCAGATGGGGATGTGCTCCCGCACCGGCGGCGCGGTGACGATCATCTCGGCGTAGTCGGCCTTGTAGTAGACGCCATCGTAGGGTTGCAGCCCCTTGTGGGCGCCGGCGACGATGTGGCGCACCGCCGCCACGGTGTCCCGCAGGTGGGTCATCAGCTTGTAGTCCGGGGCGCCGTAGAGGCCCACCGTGGCGGACTTGACCGCGCTGCCAAGGCCGAGGATGAAGCGCCCGTCGGTGATGCGGTCCATGTCCATGGCGGCGAAGGCGGTTTCAAAGGGGCTGCGGGAGGCGGCAACGGCAACACCGGAGGCCACCTTCAGCTTTTGCGAGGCACAGGCGATCGGCACCAGCGGGGCGAAGGGCGGGCCGTAGATCTGCAGACAGGTGGCGGTGGAGAAACCCACATCCTCCATGATCCTGCCCATCTCCATGGTCTGCTGGGCGGACGCGACGGGGATCACTCCCCAGAATTCCCGTTCCTTACCGTTGGCATTGAGTTTTGTGGACATCTGTGACTCCTGTGGAATTGTTGTTGGGCGATCGCGGCAACCGGGCGGCGGCCGGGTGGTGTCGATGCGGGCTTCTGGAACTGCAACCTGGGATCCAATGGTGTTGGCAGGCTACTAAGGAACCTATCTAAATGGACCGCCCGGACGGCGGCACCGGGGAAAATAACAGCACCAAATGCCGCTCGATCCTAAGCGCCCGGTGGGCAAAATTCAATCGGCCAAACTGGTCAATGGGAGGCACATCGTCTATATTCGGCCTTTGCCGACACCCCGCCGCCATGCCCAATCAACAGCGCACCCCGAAAGCCCGCGAAGCCCTGCGAAGCGCCCTGATAGCCCTGTTGACCGAGCAGCCCTACGAGAGCATCTCGGTGCAGGATATCGTCACCCGCGCGGGGGTGTCCCGTTCCAGCTTCTACGTGCACTTCCGCGACAAGGACGATCTGCTCATCAGCGGCTTCGAGGAAATCGGCGTCAATTCCTACGACGACCTGTTCGCCCCCAGCACCAGCAACCCCTACTACCCGGATTTTGCCGGCGTGCTGTTCCGCGGCACCGAGCGGGAAAAGGACGTGTCCCGGGCCATCCTCAAGCTCGGCAGCAACAACCCGGCGTTTCTGCACATGCGCAACATGCTGGTGATCAAGACCCGGGAATGGCTGCACTCCATCAACACCCACGTGCCGGAGGCGGAACTGGAGCCCACCGTCCACTACCTGGCAAGCGCCCTCCAGGGGCTGCTCACCTGGTGGGTGACCAACGACTTCCCCTCCTCCGCCGACGCCATCAGCAACCACTTCAACCAGCTCGCCATCGCCGGACTGCAGGGCCTGCTGCACCTCGCCCCCGACAATCCCGCTGCATAAAAAACCCCGCCGGTCGGCGGGGTTTGCCGGCGGGACAAAACCTCAGTCGGCCCGCTCGCAGCCGAGCACGGCGGAAATGTCGGCGCCCGGGTCCGCGTCCCCCAGGTAGCTGAAATCCCCGTCCTGCTGGCGGCGGATCAACTTGGCGAGAATCATCCGGTAGCGGCTGCCGGCGGCATCGAAACGGGAGCTGACGTCGCGGCGACCGCGCTCTGCCTGGTACAGGGGATTCTGCTCGCTCATCATCGAATCATCCTGGGGGCCGATGCCGTAGGAGAACAGCGGGAACAGGTTGCGGGCGATGAAGGGCGCGTCGGTGATGTTGAAGGTGTAGTTGTTGCGGCACAGGTGCTTGGATTCCGGGATCAGCGGGTGGAACAGGGGCTGGGAGAACCCGGGGGTGAACTTGCCGTAGAGCACGATGGCGCCGCTGCGCACGTGGACGTGGGCCACCGCCTTGTAGTCGGCCTTGTCGCTGGGGATACCGAGGCGGCGCAACGCCGGGGGGACGGTGCGGCCGGTCACGGTGCGGATCATGGTCACCGTCTCGGAGGTGGATTCCACACTCACCTCGTCGCTCTCGTTCTCCTCGTTGCCGACGAAATTCGAGTGCAGGTAGTCGGCGTGGACCAGATCGAGGAGGTTTTCCGACGCCAGCTCGTAGCTGCAATGAAAGTAGATCTGCCCCCACTTGTTGGGGGACAGCTTGGCGCCGGCGCGGGGCAGGTAGGGGATGTCGGGCATCAGCGCCTCGTCGGCATTCTGCGGGTTGCCGTACCACACCCACACATAGCCGTAGCGCTCCAGCACCGGGTAGCGGCCACTGCCGGCGGTGAATTCGCTGGCGCGCCCCTTGCTGACCTCGAATTGCAGGGGATGGAACTCCGCCGCCACCGCCTTTGCCCCCTCCCGCCACAGGTAGTAGGGCTGGGAGTGAATGAGGCGGCGAATGGGCGTTGCGCCGACGTGGGGGGCGTGGGCGATGGGAAACCAGGCATCCCTGAGGGCGAAGGCACCGGGAATGAATTCCTCGCGGACGATGGCGCTGGATTGGTCGGCGCCTTGCGGCGCGCTGGACAGTGCTTGGGTCATGGCTATTACCTCCTGGCAGTAAGCCTAGCGGATGCTCAACCGATTGCCACCAGGGTGGCGCTCCTGTTGGGGGACTCGGTGGCGGCCCGGGACAGGGCGCGCCAGTCCTCGGCGGGGCCGGGCAACACCCGGGTCAACGCCTCGGTGTCGACCTCGGCGCGGGGCGACAGCGGACTCTTGCCCCGGGCAAACCACAGTTTGTAGAGGGGGGAGAGCTTGCCGTGGGCCTCGGGGTCGACCACGGCGCGCCAGTGAAGGGCGGTCATGCCGCGGGCATGGGGGTGGGCGGCGATGAGAATCTCCGCCATCAGCCGCTCGCTGCGGGCGTCCAGCAACTGGGCGGTGGTCTCGCCGGTCACCAGGGCGGTGTGGGAGCGCAGCAACAGGGGGAAATCGGCGCGGTGCCGCAGGGGGCCGATGTGCAGCGCCTTCTCCCCCACCAGGTTCCAGCGGGCGGCCCGCTCGACCACCACCAGGCCGTTGTCGAGGCGGGGATCCCCCTGGGGCTTGTCGGTGAAATAGACCCCGAGGTAATCGAGGAACAGGCCCGGCGCGTCGAGCAGGCCCGCCACCACCTCCCCGTGGCCCATGGGGTGGATGAGGGCACCGCGGAACTCGCGACCGCGCACCCGGTAGGGTTGCTCCGGCAGCGACGCAGGGCTCGCGGCCTCGGCCTTGCCGGCCCAGAGGTACACCAGCCCGCGGCGCTCGGTTGCCCGGTAGGTGAGAATGCCGCATTGGGGCAGGCGCTCCCCAGGGGCGAGGTTGGGAAAGCCGCACAGCTCGCCGCTCTCGCCGTTGAAGGTCCAGCCGTGGTAGCCGCACTGGATATCCCCCTGCGCCGTGATGCGACCGAGGGACAGGGGCGCGCGGCGGTGGGGGCAGCGATCCTCGACGATGCGCACCACACCGAGGCCATCGCGATAGAGGGCGTAGCGCTCGCCGCCGAGATAAATGCCGAGGGGTTTGGTGGCGGTCACGTCCTCGCCGTGGCAGACGGGCCACCAGAGTTCTTTATCGGTCATGCTGTCCTCACCTGAGTGGTCGATCGTTATGGTCATCCTGGGGCGGTCGCGGGGCGACGCTGGGACGGCTTATTGTGGGGAATAACCGCAAACTCCGCCAATCGACAAATCGCCGTTTTTGTCCAGCGACAGGCCGCGCCACCGGCGCGGGAATTCGGACAGACCCGGGGCTCTGTATATGGACCGCAACCCGGAATTCCGCCACTATTGGCCGCGGCAGTGCCCGCCGGGCGATGGTATCGGCGCGGGCCAGACCCATAACGACCCGACCCGCGCCGCCGGCGCGCCAAGGGCATGGATACATGCCGGGGCCCGCCCCCGCACCGACCCCTAAGGAATAATCCCATGACTCAAAATACACTGCGCGACGTGGAAGGCAAGGTTGTCATCATCAGCGGCGCCCAGCGCGGCGTCGGCCTTGCCACCGCCAAGCGCCTCGCCTCCGGCGGCGCCCGGGTGGTGATCGCCGACCTGCCCGGCCTCGACATGACCGACGCCGCCGCCCAGGTGGCCCAGTACGGCGAGGTGGCCCACGGCAGCGTGGACATCGCCGATGAAAGCAGCGTCAAGGCGTTGATGGAGTTCACCCTCGACACCTTTGGGCGTATCGACGCCCTGGACAACAACGCCGCCCGCCAGGGCCTGATGAACGACGTGGATGTCCTCACCATGGATGTCGACGTCTGGGACAGCGTGTTCGCCGTCAACGCCCGGGGCACCATGCTGATGTGCAAGCACGCCATCGCCGCCATGCTCAAGACCGGCGGTGGCGCCATCGTCAACATCAGCTCCGGCACCGCCCTCGCCGGCCACCTGTACCAGACCGCCTACGCCTGCAGCAAGGGCGCCATCAATACACTCACCAAGTACATCGCCACCCAGTACGGCGATCGCGGCATCCGCTGCAACACCATTTCCCTCGGCCTCATCAAGACGGAAAGGCTCGCCGAAACCATGCCCCTGCCCATGCAGGAGATGTTCATCAGCCACAAGCTGGTTCCCCGTCTCGGCAAGCCCGAGGACATCGCCGAGATGGTCGCCTTCCTGGTCTCCGACCGCAGCCAGTGGATCACCGGCCAGACCTACTGCGTGGACGGCGGCATCCAGGCCAAGGGCAGCCAGGTCACCGACGAGCGGCGGATGATGCGGGACATGGGGTTTGGCATAGGCAGCTGATGTCCTCGCCCCGCGACCCCGGCGGGCGTCATCCTTGCCTGCCGGGGCCCACTACCTATAATCAAACGCCCGCAGCAAGGATTCCCCAACAACACCAATAACCCCGGCGGGCACCGCCCCTCCATTCTTGTCCAGGAGTCACCATGAAAATCAGCTTTGCCGTACCCAACTGCATGAAAGTCGCCGCCATGACCCAGCCCTGGGAATCGGCGATGACCACCGCCCAGATGCTCGACACCGTGAAGCTCGCCGATGAACTCGGCTTTCACGCCGCCATGCTCGGCGAGCATTTCATCGTGCCCAACGAGCACATTCCCCTGTCCGGGGATCACTACCTGCACAGCACCGTGGCCCTCGGGGTGATCGCCGGCCACACCTCCCGCATCCGCCTGCGCTCCTCCGTCAACATCCTGCCCCTGCAGAACCCCGTCGTTCAGGCCAAGGCCTGGTCCACCCTCGACTGGCTGAGCGGCGGGCGCTGTGCGCCGATCTTCGGGGTGGGCTGGCTCAAGGAAGAGTTCGATATCCTCAATGTGGACTTCCACAAGCGCGGCAAAATGTGCGACGAGTATCTCGAAGTGATGCGCACCCTGTGGACCGAGGACGCGCCCCGCTTCAAGGGAGAATTCGTCTCCTTCGACAATGCCGCCTTTGCCCCCAAGCCCGCCCAGAAGCGCCTGCCCATCATGCTCGGCGGCGACGCGCCGGCGGTGCTGAAGCGGGTCGGCAAGTACGCCGACGGCTGGTCGCCGTTCCAGACGCCCCCGGAGAAATTCGCCGAAGCCCTCGACCTGATCAAATCCCAGCCCGAGTACGACGGCCGCCACATCGACATCTTCTTTGCCCTGGAGATGCTCAATGTCGGCGCCCACCACGAGATCAAGGGCGACGACCGCGCCAAGGGCGCCTGGGACGCCGCCAAGATCATCGATCAATGCGCCTGGCTGGCGGAACTGGGCGTCACCGACACCATCGTGCCGCGCCCGCCCCTGGAGGGTCTCGACGGTCTCAAGGATCACATGCGCTGGGTGGCCAGTGAAATCATGCCCAAGGTGGCGAGCCTCTGACCGAGGCTGCGGAAACCGGCATCCCGCGCGCCGGAAAAATGAAATGGTAACAAAAAGGCCAGGCCATCCCTCGGGGTGGCCTGGCCTGTCATACAGCCCCTGGATCGCCCCTCAGGCGATCACCGGCACCTTCAGGCGGTGACGTGACCGGGGGCTGGTTTCCCACACCCCCTCACCATTTGGATCAAGGCGCAGCCCCGGCAGGCGCCGCGCCGCCTCCACCACCAGCTTCGGCAGAATCATCCGGGTGATGGCGTTGCCGATGCACACGTGGGTGCCGTTGCCAAAGGCCAGATGGCGCATATTCTTGCGATCGACGCTGAACTCAAGGGGATTGTCATAGACCTCCGGGTCCCGGTTGGCCACGGAAATCATGGTATAAACCGGCATGCCCTTGAGAATGGTTTGCGGGCCCACCTCTACATCCTCCGTGGCAAAGCGCATCACCAGGGTCACCGGCGCATCGAGCCGGAACACTTCCTCGCAGAAAGGCTTGGCCAGGGATTCATCCTGGCGGATGCGCTCGGCGATCTCCGGATGGGCGGCGAGGTAGTGGATGGCGGACGCCGACATCGCCGACACCGTGGGCACCCCACCGGTGAACAGCACGCACACCATGGCCATCATCTCGGCATCGCTCATGGTGCCACTTTCACTGGCGGCGGCGATCATGGCGAGCACGTTGTCGCCACCAGTCTTGCCCGCCTGCGCCAGCACGTCCCGCAGATAGGCCTCGCCCCGGGCCCAGGCGTCCAGATACTCCTTGGGCTTCGGATCGCCGAGCTTGAGCTTGTCGAGCAGGAAGAAGGTTGCGCCAAACTCGAAGAAGATGTGCTGATCCTTGGGGGGAATACCCAGGAACTCATCGAACAGCACCTTCACCGCCAGGGGCTTGCCAATGTCCGCCATGCCGTCGAACGCCTGCCCGGCCTCGATACGGCCGAGCAGCTGGTCGATGATGGTGTCGGTGGCTTCCGCCAGCTGCCTGACGCGGCCGGGGGAGAAGGCCACGTTTACCACCCGCCGCAGGCGATCGTGCTGGGGCGGATCGGAATAGTTCATCACCGGCATGCTGTTGAAGAAATCCACCCGCTGCATCCCGGGCAAACCCTTGGGCTTGACGCTGGAAAACTGCTCCCAGTTGCCGAGCACCTGCAGGCACTGGTCGAACTTGGCCACGTAGGCGGAGGCGATATCCCCCTCCATGGCGATAAAGGCCGGGGATTTGGCCAGCAGGTCGCTGTGATAGGCGGTGGGGTCGGCGCGAAACGCCGCTGAAAAAGGGTCGAAGTCTTCAAACACCAGGTGTTTGACGGAATCCACTGTCGGAGCTGTCATCGGAATTTCCTCCCATGCATGACGGGCTGTTATCGGTGGCCAGCGCCGCCCTCTCGGGAATCAGGGGAAGCCGGCCGATCATTGTCATCGCCAGGGGCGCCGACCGGGGCCGCCCCGCGGGACGTCGAACCCCGGGGCTGCCCCTGCCCACCCTGGATGAACAGAGGCGGCCAGATAGCCACCATTTGCGATGATTTCAACCCTAACACCGGAGCATAAAAGTTTCAATATATTATGAATTGTAACTTTATATTCGAACCAAACCCCCGAAAAAAGGGGGCGCCCACAGGGCGCCGGACGTGCGGCACAGGGGCTGGCAGCCCCCTCAGTCCGGCCCGACCGAAGTCGCCTTGCCCTCAAGATAAGGGGAGACCACCTCGTCCCGCAGGGACCTGGCCGCCCGCAGGTAGTGGGCAGCGGCCCACAACAGCCCGAGGGACGCGGTGACCATGGCGAACTGAATGCCCTCGGCGGACGCGGCGCCGCAGGCACCGGCAACCTCGGCGGCGAGGGACGCCATGTCCTCGCCCTGGCAGGTGACCGCGAAATCCCCGCCGGACACAAGCCCCGCGAACGCCCGGCCGGCGAAGAAATCGCTGGCCCAACCGAGAAATACCGGCCCGGCACCAAGCCCCAGCATCGCTGACGCCAGGCCGTGAATGGCCGAGGTGGAGGCCCGCATCTTGGGCCGCACCAGCCCCTGGGTCACCGTCTGGGTGGTGGGCAGGAAGGCGTAGAAGGTGATGCTGCCGATCACCATCAGCACCACCGCCGGCACCAGGCTCTGCTGAAAGAGCGCCAGCACATAGAACGGCCAGGAGCCCACCAGCCCGATGGCCGGGAGCCAGGCGTACCAGCGAAGGTTGTGGCGCCCCGCCCAGTCCGACAGAAGCCCCCCGGACAGGGTGCCCACCGCCGCGGAGACGCCGAGGATAATCCCCAGGATCATCCCCGCCTGGGCGTGATCCAGGTCGAAATTGCGCACCAGGAAGGGCATCAGAAAGAAATTGTTGCCGTAGGCGACAAAACCGATGATCGCCGCCCCCAGGGTGAGGTGGACAAAGGCGGACTTGCGCCACAGATAGGGCAGCACCTCCCTGAGGGGCGGCACCGGATCCTGATCCAGCTTGCCATCGGAATGGCCCCGGGGCGGCTCGCGGAGGGCGAACCAGGTGAGCAGGCCGAGCAACATGCCCGGTGGGCCGATCACGAAAAACACCGTGCGCCAGCCGAAATTCTCGACGATCCAGCCCCCCAGGGCGGCCGCCAGGAACGAGCCGATGGGCACCGCCAGGATAATCACCGAATAGGCGGTGGCGCGGCGGTTGGGTTTGAAATAATCGGAGATCAGCGACACCACCGTGGGGGTGAACCCCGCCTCGCCAATGCCCACCCCCATGCGGAACAGCAACAGCTGCCAGTAGGCCATGGCAGTACCGCACAGCGCCGTCATGGCGGACCACACCGCCACGCAGACGGCGATGATCCCCACCCGGTTGAAACGCTCCGCGAGGCGGGCCAGGGGCAGGCCGAACAGGGTGTAGAAGGCCGCGAAGGCGAGGCCACCCAGCAGCCCCAGCTGCAGGTCGGTGAGGGCGAGATCCTCCTTTACCGCCTCCCCCACCGAGGCGAAGATCACCCTGTCCATGTAGTTGAAGGTGTACACCAGCATCAGTACCAGGATGATTTTCACCTGGCTTTGCCCCCGGTAGGCGGGCAGCGCGGTCTGCGCCGTTGCGGCGGGGGAGTCGGTCGGATTCATCGTTATTATTCCTAGGTCAGTGGACAGTTCCTGGGTCGGCAAAAGCTCACAGCAACTGGCAGGCCTCGTCGAAATCCAGGCGCGGATTGCGGGGAAACAAGCCCGCCTCGGCGCCGTAGCCCAGATTGCAGAGGAAATTGGCCCGCCAGCGCCCGTCGGGGAAGAACTCGGCATTGAGGGTCTCGGCATTGAACCCGGACATGGGCCCGCAATCGAGGCCGAGGGCCCGGGCCGCCATGATCAGGTAGCCGCCCTGCAGGGACGAGCTGCGCATGCAGATTTCCGCGATCAGCGCCTCCTTGCCGGCGAACAGGGCGCGGTAATCCCGGGCCGGGAACAACTTCGGCATCAGTTCGTAAAACTCTGTGTCGTAGGCCACGATCACCGTGCAGGGCGCCCCCATGGTCTTGGCCAGGTTGCCCTCGTTGATGTGGGGGCGCAGGCGCTCCTTGCCCTCGGGAGTGCGGACGAACACAAAGCGCCCCGGGCAGGTGTTGGCGGTGGTGGGCCCCCACTTCACCAGATCGTAGAGGCGCCGGATCAGGTCGTCGCCGACGGGGCGGTCATGCCAGGCGTTGTGGGTGCGGGCTTCGCTGAACATCTGCTGCAAAGTCGCGGTGTCGAGTGGAGAAGTCACGGTGTTCCTCTCTCAGGGCAAGGGACCGGCGGGCGCCATCTGGCTGCCCGCCGGGATACACAACACCTAAAAGTCGCCGAGGCGTTTGGTGAACGAGATGCCATAGGTGCGGGGCTCGCCGGGAATCACGAAGGTGTAGCCCACCGAGGTCTCGGCGTTACCGCCACCGACTATGTACTCCTCATCCGCCAGGTTCTTGCCAAACAGGGAAATATCGGCATCCATACTGTCGATCGCGAAGGTTAGCCGAGCGTTGACAAGACCGAAGGACTGCTGGGTAAGAGGCCCCTTGGTGGGCACTTCGGGCACCGTAATGTATTCATCCTGCCATTGATAGTCTACCTGCGCGGCCACCTCACCCCATTGCATGGGCAGGGCATAGCGGGTGCTGATGTTGGCGGATTTTTCCGGAACGCCAAAGGTTTCACCGGATCGATCCAGGATCGTGGTGGAATCGGCGAGGGCGAAGAACTCGTCGTATTCCATGTCAGTCCAGCCATAACCCGCCCTGAAGGACCAGCCTTCGGTGAGGAGCATCTGCAGTTCCGCTTCGATACCCTTCACTGTCGCCGCCGCCGCGTTGGCCACGGCGGTGGTGATTCCCACACCGGGAATCGGCACTGTCGTGGAGCGTTGGATATCCTCGTAGTCGTCGTAGAAAAACGCCATATTGAGGCGCACCCGGCGGTCAAGAAACTCGGATTTGAAGCCAAGCTCGTATTCGGTGACAGTCTCCGGATCGAAGGCTGCCAGGTTTTCAATGTAGTTCACCCCGCGCATGTTGCGGCCACCGGTGCGATAGCCGTAGGCCACCTTGCCGTAGACCATGACGTCCTCACTCAGCTGGTGATCGAGGGATACCAGCCAGGATGGGTCGGAAAAGTCGTCGGAGAAGTTGCGCGGACACTGGGACGGCCCATTGGCCGGGTTGGCGGGTATGCCAGTCACGGGCACCCCGGGAGCCGGCACGATACAGCCGTCACGCTTGTTGGAGTTGTTGGCGTCGATCTCCCGTTCGTCCCAAGAATAGCGGGCACCTAGGGTAAGGCGCCAATCGGGCATGAATTCCCAGTTGGCCTGGCCAAACACCGCGTATGAGCGATTATCCACATCGGCAGCATAGATCGTGGGGCTTGTGGGACTGATGTTGGGCACCACGATACTGGCATTCCACTCCTCGCCGTCCTCATGGCCATAATAAATACCAGTCACCCAGTTGAAGTCGTCACCACCCCCGAGCAGCTGGAACTCTTGACTCAGATAACTGGCCTCGGTGGTACGCAGAGCCTCGACAATGGCAAAGGGGGTCCCGTCGCCATCCTGGCTATTATCCCTTTCAAACTTTTCATAACCGGTGATGGCGCGGAACTCGATGCCGTTACCCAAGTCGGCCGTGAGGTCAAAGCCCAGGGTATGGCCTTCGAAGTCAGACCACATAGGAAAAGTCCCGTCGGTTTCATAGAAATCACCGCCGACATAGCCTTGCAGCAACGCCAACGCGGCGGGATGGGATGCTGCCCCACCCTGCGCCACCGTTACTCTTGTCGCGAGTGAGGGCACATTGGGATTCACGTAGGCGAGTTTGCGAATATCCCCGCCAGTCTCGTTTTTATGATAAGAACCGAATAGGATGGCCTGAATCTCCGGCGTGATGTCGAGCCGTAGCTTGGCACGCAGGTACTGGCTATCCTCGTCCTCAAGCTCATCCCCAAAGGCATTTTCTCCGTAACCGTCGCGGTCCGCCTTCTGGGCCACGAGCCGCAGAGCAGCAGTGTCGGTAAGAGGAATGTTTGCAATGCCCTTCACCTCCCGGGCAGAGAAGTTGCCCGCACTCAGAGCGAGCGACCCGCCGAGAGCATCGGTGGGATTTTTGGTGTAAATCGACATTGCACCACCGGTAGTGTTGCGCCCGTAGAGGGTGCCCTGGGGGCCGCGCAACACTTCCACCCGCTCAACGTCCACCAAGGCACTACGCAAGCCCATGGTGCGAGGATAATAGAGGTTGTCGATGTAGATGCCCACCGAGGGGTCGAGCGTCAGCAAGATATCGTTCTGGCGCTGGCCGCGAATGGACAGGGATAGAGCCTGGGGATCGGATGGATGGGTTTGCAGAAACAAGTTCGGCACCTGGGCCTGGATATCATTGATATTGCGAATCGACTGGTTTTCCATCTCATCCCCGGACATGGCCGACATGGAAATCGGCACAGTTTGCACGCTCTCGTCGATCTTCCGTGCCGAAACGGTGATTTCCTCGATCGCGGCGCGGGGTTGTCCAGTGTCGGCGGCAAAGGCGGGAATCGCGGCCATCACGCACAAGGCCAGGGTGGAATGTTTCATTGCAGAGTTCATGATCTAGCCCTCTTATGGTTATCTCGACACAGGGTGCCGGGTAAGACCCCTGCCATGGCGCGGGGAACCGCATCACCGGGGATGAATGGATGCTACATTTCAACTGACTAACCAGTCAATCAGTTTTTATTCCGGTCCCACCCTGGTTGATTATCGATCGCCGGGCTGCTAGTGTCTGGCGGCTGTCGAGGCATGACTTCACCCCTCCGGGGACGACAGGACCGCCCTGGTTTCCCGGACTTTTTCTCAAACTCGGACCAAACCATGAAGGCAGAAAAACTCGCCAAACCCGCCGTCTCCAGTACCTCCGGGCGCCAGGAAAAGGCCGAGATCGTCAAAAAGCGTGTCATCCGCGCCGCCCTGAAGGCCTTCGCCCTCCACGGGTTCGAGGGAGCCAAACTCAAGGACATCGCCGACAAAGCCAACATCAGCCTGCCACTGCTGGTCTACCATTTCGAATCCAAGGAAAAGCTCTGGGAAACCGCCATGCGCCAGGCCGCCGGTCTTTTCGACGAGCGGGTACGGGCGCTCAACGAAGCCAGTGACATCTCCCCCATTGCCAAGCTCCGTCAACTGGTGATCGACCTGGTCAACGTATGCGCGGAATTTCCCGAGTTTCACCGCATCATGTCGATGGAGAGCTACCAGCTGTCTAAACGACTTATCTTTCTGTGCAAACAGTGCGCCCAACATCACCACGCATCGATGATGGACATCATCATCAACGCCCAGAAGGCCGATCCGGGGATAAGCCAGATTTCCGCGCAGCGCCTGTGCTACGTGATGGTCAGCATGGCGCGCATCTCCACCAATGCCGCCGAGTACGAATACCTCACTGGCATCGACCCGCAAACCCCCGCCGAAGTCAAAACCACCATCAGCGATATCTGCGAACTCCTGCGCATCCCCCTGGAGTGATTGCCAGGCTCAATCCACCGCCAAGGGCAGCGACACCAGCTGCGCCTCGCTGGCGGCGCCGAAATAGCGCGGCGCGAAGTCCTCCTCGGCGAGCCGCAGGCGCGGAAACCGCGCCAGGAGTTTATCCAGAGCGCGGTGAAGGACGAGGCGCGCGAGGCGGCTGCCGGCGCAGAAATGGATGCCGCCGCCGAAGGTGAGTATGCGGCGGTTGGGTCGGTCGAGGTCAAACACCAGGGGATCGGGATACCGTTCAGGGTCGTAGGATGCTGCCTGGGGGGAAACATACACCGGCATTCCCCGGGGCACCGGCACGCCGCCAATCTCGGTATCCACCAGGGCATAGCGGGTGACGATGAAATAGCCGGGGCCGTGCAGGCGCAGGGCTTCCTCCACCGCCGAGGGGATCAGCGCGGGCCTCGCCCGCACCTCAGCCAGTACCGCCGGGTGGCGGCACAGGGTGAGCACGATGGCCCCCATGGAGGCGGCGGTGCTCTCCAGGGCCGCGGCGCTGAAGGTGAAGATCAGATCGAACAGCTCCTTGTCACTGAGCAGGTCGGAGCCATCCCGGGTGAGGATCAACTGGCTGAGCAGATCCGCACCGGGGCGCGCCCGGCGCGCGGCGATCAGCTGGTCGATGGTCTCGGTGGTGGCGGCGAAGGCGGCGTGGTACTCCTCGGGGAAGGGCTCCCCGGGGCGGGCTTTGGCGGTGAGCGGCAATGCCCGGTTCATGCGGATGAATACCGCCTTCTGGTCGCCATCCAGGCGCAATACCGTGTCGAGGAGCGCCACCACCATCAGCTCCCGGGCAAAGGCCGGCATCAGATCGAAACGGCCATCAACAACGGGAATGGCCTCGATCAGGTTATCCAGGGCCCGGTCGATGCCATCCTCCAGGCGCTGGACGGCCGGGGCGCTGAACGCGGGGGCGATCAGGCGGCGAATGCGCCCATGGCGCTCGCCCTCCATCTTGGGCAGCGTCTCGACGGCGGCGAACTTGTCGGGCTTGAACTGGACGAAGCCCCCGGCGGCGGGGTCGGCGGGCCGCACGGTGGAAAACCGGGCGCTGTCCTCCAGCACCTCGACCACGTCAGTGTAGCGGCAGCAGACAAGCTGCGGATGGCCATTGTGCAGGACATAGAACGGCGGCCAGGTGGCCCATTCGGGCAGTATGCGGGCAAAATGCTGCCGCAGCCGATCGCCGCCAAGATCGATGTCGACAATACGCTGCCCGGCGAGCCAGGCGAGATCCCCCTGCTCCATCGTCACCCCCGTTCAGCGGACCCGCTTCACCTGCAGTATCTCCGCGATATCCGACCCCTTCGCCATGTCGGCCTGATAGCTGTAGTCCCCCGCCGCCTGGCGCGCCACCAGGGCCCCGTGGCGGCGGCGGTAGAGCAGCCCGGCGGTGTCGAAGCGCGTATTGTTGTCGGCGGCGGGCGGCGCCAGCACGTAGTGGGGATTTTGCGGGTTGAGCATGCGCTCGTCCTGGGCCGCCACCATCGGGCCGGTTCCGGGCCAGTTGCGCCGGTAGTAGGGATCCGGGCACTGCTCCACCCCAAAGGTGCTGTCGGCGCGGGTCAGAAAGCGCGACTCCGGCGTATTGTTCTGGATCAGCGGCATCGACGGGGCAGCGCTGTAGTGGGCGTGCAGGAAGCAAACGCCGCTGCGGATGAACACATGGGTGAAGAACACCACATCCTGGAACGGCGCGCGGATGCCGAGCACGGTTTTCTGATAGGCGGACGTGGGGCGCCGTTTGGTGGTGCGCACCATGGTCACCGTCTCGGAGGTGGATTCCACCCGGACGCTGTCCTCCTCGGACTCGTGGGTGCCGCCGAAATTGCCGTGGACGAAATCGATATGGGTGAGATCGAGGATATTCTCCAGCACCAGCTCGTAGGCGCAGTGGAAATAGTTGCTCTGTCGCGCGTAGGCCGGCGCGCCCCGGGCGGGGGAGAGAAAGGGAATATCCGGGATCAGGTCCGCTTCGGCGTTGGCGGGGTCGCCGTACCATACCCAGGCAAAACCGTAGCGTTCCACCACCGGGTATTCCCCACCCGTGGTGAAGGCGCTGGCTTCGCCGCGCCGGGCCTTGAGCTCGGCGGGATGGCACTCGGCGGCGCGCAGGCGCTCGCCCTGGCGCCACAGATAAAAGGGCTGGCCGTGGACAAAGCGGCGCGCGGGGTCGCGGCGAATGGCCTGGCTGTGGGCCACCGGAAACCAGGCGTCGCGCAGTACATATTTGCCCGGCTCCCAGGGCCCCAGCCGCTCCTGCCCCCGGCCCTTGTCGACAGCAGCGCCCGCGCTGGAATCCATGGTCATCATCCTCGTTACCTCGCCGCCACACCGGGCCTTGTCAACGCCCAGGGGATACGCCCTGCAAAGACGCTGGAAACATAGGGATGCACCGCCACCATGGCGGCGGGATCAACGCCGGGGCGGAGCGAAAACGCCAGCTTCCCGGCGGCGGCCGCGGCCTTGCCCCCCGGCGGCGTGGCGCTCCAACGCCAATAAAGGGCGCTGACACAGTCGCTGACCGGCGCCATGTGCAACGCCGCCGACAGCAGTACCCGATTTGCCCCGGGCTCCCGCAGGGCGATCACCGCAGCACGCCCGTCCAGCGTCAAGGCCACCCGCAAGGCCAGGGGATACTCCGCAGGCGTGCGCCGGCGCCGGCGGGCGGTCGATGTCCAGTCGGCGGCGCGCTCCACCACCAGTCGCCCGCCCTCCTCCACCGGCTCGCCCAGGGGATGGGCATCGACAAGGGTCACCCGGGGAATGTCGAGCAGCAGCGAGGGGGCGTCGAGGAGTGTCGCCACCAGGTTCGTCCACGGAAGGGTAATCAAGCTCTCCCCCTCGCCCCGGGCCGCGCCAGGGGGCACTGGGCAGTCGGGCAATCGACTCCTATCGGCGCCGGCGGCGGGGCCATCCCAGACGAAGATCAGGCCGTCGTGCTCGGCACAGGCAAAGTGCCCGACGCAGTATTTGCCGGGGATGGTTTCGTGGCTGGCGAGGTTCGGAATCCTCAGGCAATCGCCGTTCTCGCCACTGTAGCTCCAGCCGTGGTAGGGGCATTCGAGCCAGCCCTCCGGGGTGATGCGACCGAGGGACAGCGGCGCCTTGCGGTGGGCGCAACGGTCCTCCAGCACCCGGGGAGCGCCCGCCAGGTCGCGGAACAGGGCGTAGCGACGCCCCGCCACCATCCGCCCCCGCGGCGCGGTGGCGTCGAGGCGGGACGACAGGGAGAGGGGCTGCCAGGCAGCGGCCCGGGATTGCGTTGCCGACATGGGAATTCCCCCGCGGGGCGCCGGGCGAGATGGCGCCCTGTGGCGGGCGGCCAGGTCGGTTCGCGCAGCGCTATTTATCATTAAGTAAGTAGCGGCGAGTCTAGATCGCCCGCGGGAAAGCTGTCAACCTGTGGCCCCACCGACTCCAGGGAATCGACACCATGGCAGGCGCCGCCCCATCGAAACGGACAAAGACCACCCCACCACGCAGGCGCCAGCCCGAGGAGGTGCGGGCGCGGATCCTCGATGCCGCCATGGCCTGCTTCGCCGACCGCGGCTTCGATGGCACCAGCGTCCAGTGCATCGCCCGACAGGCACAGGCCAGCGTGCCGCTGTTGATCTACCACTTCCAGTCGAAGGAAAACCTGTGGAAGGCCACGGTGGAGGAAGCGGTGCGGCGCTTTGAAACCCGCCTCGACGACCTCAGCCAGGACGCGGGTCTCAGCGCCACGGAAAAACTCCGCCAGATCATCGTCGCGCTGGTTCAGGTAAACCGCGAACGGCCCGAATTCCACCGCCTGATGTCCCTGGAGAGCCACCGCCACACCGAGCGCCTGGAATGGCTGTGCGCGCGTTTTGTGCGCCGTCACTTCGCCACCATCGTCGCCATCATCGCCGCCGCCCAGGCGGAAGGCAGCGTGCGGCAGGTCGCACCCGAGCGGCTATCCCACGCCCTGGTGGCGATGGCGGCCATTCCCGGCCAGGGGGCGGAGTTTTCCCTGGTGACGGGCCACGACCTGTTCAGCGACGATGAAACCCAAAAAACCCTCGACACCATCAACCGCCTGGTGTTTGTCGATCTCTAAAACGAGGGCGGGGCCCAAGCCTGTGCACCCGGGCGCCAAGCCGCTAGAATCCCCCGTCACCCACCCCGGGTGCGCCACGATAACAACCCGATAACAGGGAGATTTCCGATGAACGAGTATGTACTGGTGGTCTACAGTAACCCCGCCCCCGGCCGCGAGGCTGAGTACAACGACTGGTACAACAACCAGCATCTGCGGGACGTGCTGCAACAGCCGGGCTATGTCTCCGCGCGCCGCTTCAAGCTCACCGATTTCAAGCTCGACGATGCCATGCCAAACCCCGCCCACCGGTATGTGGCGTTCTACAACATGGTAACCGACGATCCGGAACAGGCCCTGAATGACATGAAGGAGCGGGTCAACCAGGGCATCATCGGCCTCACCGATGCCATGGCCCCGGATTTTCTCGCCTTCTGCTATGCCGCCGCCTGCCCGCAACTGGACGAATCCCAGGTCAAGTAGGCCCATCACACCCTGGAGCCCCCCATGACAGATCCCATCCGCGTCGGCATCATCGGCGCCAATCCCAACGGCAGCTGGGGCACCCGCGCCCACCTGCCCGCCCTCGCCGCCCTCGATGACTTCGCCATCACCGCCGTGGCCACCTCCCACCAGGACACCGCCGAGGCCACCGCCCGCCAGTTCGGCGCGCCCTTCGCCTTTGGCGACCCGCGCCAGCTGGTGGCCCTGCCCGACGTGGATGTGGTGTCGGTGTGCGTGCGGGTACCCGCCCATTTCGAGCTGGTGAAGATGGCCCTCGAGGCAGGCAAGCACGTCTACTGCGAGTGGCCCCTGGCGCGCAATGTCGCCGAGGCCCGGGAACTGTGCCGGATGGCCGACGCCCACCCCCACCAGGTGACCATGGTCGGCCTCCAGGCGCGCCACGCCCCCGCACTCCATTTCGCCCGGGATCTCATCGCCGCCGGTGAGATCGGCCGGGTGCTGGCCTGCAGCCTCAACCATTCGGTGGACTGGATGCCGGCGCTGCCCGCCTCCCTCACCTACCTGCAGGATTACGCCAGCGGCGCCCATATGCTCAGCATCCCCGGCGGCCACTCCATCGACACGGTGCGCTGGCTGCTGGGGGACTTCCGCGAGCTGTCGGCCTTCGTCAGCACCCAGATCCCCGCCATCAGCGTGGTGGATACCGGCGACACCTTTCCCCGCACCTCCCCCGACCAGGTGCTGCTGTCCGGCATCGTCGGCGACGGGGTGGTGACCTCGGTGCGCATCCAGGGGGGCTCCCCCCAGGGCACCGGCATCACCCTCGAAATCAACGGCGACAGGGGTGACCTGCTGATCCGCGCCGAAACCGGCGGCCGCGGCATCCAGATGACCGACCTCAGCGTCCACAAGACCACCGGATCCGGGCAACTGGCGCCCCTCGCCATTCCCGATGTCTACTTCAATGTGCCGGCGAGCATCGGCGCCAATCCGCCCCTGAACCTCGCGAAAAGCTACCAGGCCCTGGCGGGTGCCATCCGCCACGGCGACCGGGTGCCGGATTTCCACGACGCCCTGGCGCTGCACCAGCTGCTCGACGAGCTGATGCTGTCCTCCCGTGAGCGGCGGGTGATCGCCAGGGCCTGAACCCAGAGCAGCCAGCGGAGAATCCCATGTCTCGACTCAGCGACAAGGCCATCATCGTCACCGGCGCCGCCGCCGGCATCGGCCTCGGCATCGCCGCCGCCTGCCGCCACCAGGGCGCGGCGGTGGTGATGGTGGACAAGGATCCGGCGGTCGAGGACGCCGCCCGGGACATCGGCGCCATCCCCCTGGTGGCGGACGTCACCGCGCCGGACAGCGCCCAGCGAGCCATGGACGCCGCCCTGCGCCACTTCGGCAGGCTCGACGGGCTGGTGAACAACGCCGGCCGGGTGGACGAGGCGGACATCCTCGAAACCAGCGCCGACCTGTGGCGGGAAACCATGGCCCTCAACCTCGACGCCCCCTACCTGTGGAGCCAGGCGGCCATCCCCCTGATGCTCAAGGCCGGTGGCGGCGCCATCGTCAATATCTCCACCATCGAGGCCACCCACGTGCGGCCCCGGCACTTCCCCTACGTGGTGTCGAAAAGCGGCCTCAACTGCCTGACCCGGGCCATCGCCGTGGATTTCGGCCGCCGCGGCATCCGCTGCAACACCCTATCCCCCGGCTCCATCGACACCCCCATGTACGACCGCTACACCGCCCTCTACCCCGGCCTTCGCGAGCACCTCATCGGCCTCAACTACGCCGGCAGGCTCGGCACCGTGGAGGAGATCGGCGCGGCGGCGGTGTACCTGCTTTCCGACGAAACCCCCTTTCTCAACGGCCACGAACTGGTCATCGACGGCGCCCGCACCGTGGCCACCTGACCGTCGGCCATCCACTTGCCAACCACAATAAGGAACTCCCCATGAGCCAACGTTTTGCCAACAAGATCGCCCTGGTCACCGGCGCCGCCAACGGCCTCGGTCGCGCCACCGCCCTCGGCTTTGCCCGCGAGGGCGCGAGCCTGTGCCTCGTCGACATCGACGCCGCCGCCCTCGACGACACCCGCCGGGAGGCCGAGGGCCTCGGCGCCCGGGTATTGGCCGTCCCGATCAACCTCGACAGCCGCGCCACCTGCCACCGGGTGATCGACGACGCCGTCGCCCACTTCGGCAAGCTCGACGTGCTGTGCAACATCGCCGGCATCGTGCGCATGCACCACCTGGCGGACATCACCGAGAACGACTGGAACAGCCTGATGACCATCAACCTGGCGGCGCCCTTCTGGCTGTCCCAGGCGGCCATGCCCCACCTCATCGCCAGCCACGGCAATATCGTCAACTGCGCCTCCCAATCCTCCCTGAAGGGCTCCGCCTATATCGTCCCCTACAGCATGACCAAGGCCGCCATCAACATGATGACCCGCTCCATGGCCATGGAATTCATGAACTCGCCGGTGCGCATCAACGCCGTATCCCCGGGCACCATGGCCAACACCAACATGACCAAGGGCGCCAGCTTCCCCGAAGGGCTCGACCCCAACCTGTTCATGCGCTACAGCGGTATCCGCCCCGCCAGCGAACCCGAGGACGTGGCATCGATGTTTCTCTACGCGGCCTCCGACGACGCCCGCGCGGTGCACGGCGCCATTCTCTGCGCAGACGGCGGCACCACCGCCGACTGACCCCGGCCCACCCAGGAGACCCCGTGCCCACCCAACTGTTCATGCCCGCCGACGCCGACATCGGCGCCGGCCATGTGGTCAACACCGTGCCGCCCCGCTGGTTCGAGGCGGCGCGCCTGCCCCTCTACCACGAGGTGGAAACCCGCACCGGCCCCGACGCCCTGTTTGGCCTGGTGCGCAAGGCCAGCTACGAGTACCTGCGGGAATTGTGGCCCGGGGAGGCCGTGGAAGTGCGCACCGCCGTGCGCCATATCGGCACCACCTCGGTGCTGTTTTATCAGGAGGCCTGGCAGCGCGGGCAACTGGCCGTCACGGCGGAAACCCTGCTGGTGATGATCAGCCGCACGGAGCGGCGCAAGGAGGCGTTTTCCCCCGAGAGCCGCGCCTTTCTCGCCACCCTGCTGGAGAGCCCCTGAGCGCGAGGGGGTGGCAGAGGCACGGGCACCTTAGTCGACTCTGCCGCCGATAATGAACCCGTTGCGAACGATGGAAAGCGCGGTAGTGCGTTGGGAATCTGTATCGCGGTCAATTGCGTACAGGAAGTGTACTTGTGATCGCCAGCTTTGAGTTCATGATTCCGTCACGACCACCCCTTCGAGACGCGCCCTGTCGAGAATCTCCAACAACAGGACACTCTGCTTTTCGGTTGGCAACTTGGCGGGAATCTGCATGGCGACCTTGAGCACGCCGACTTCCTTCGGAGTGAGCAGGTCTTTTGCAAGCATTGACTGGAGAATCTGACCCCAGTCCGCTGCGGAAACAGCCAACACTTTTCGCTGGGCCTCTATGCCATTGTCGATTCTCTGCGTTTGCTTGCCAGTCTTCACGATGGCTGCCTGCTCATCCTGAGGAACAAGCCGATCGTAGAACTCTGCTGGGAGCAGCCTGACAATTTCGTCGCTACGGGCCTGTATCCTTGTCCAACACGCGTCCTTCTTGCACCACTCGGAAATATTGGAAATGCCTTGCGGAGGTCTGACGATATCCTCGTTCACAACCCCCGACACAACAGCGATAGCACTTTCGAGCACTGAATCGACCTTCTGTGCATTCCAGATGCTCAGAAAATCGATGCTTTCCTTTCTGTGCTTCGTGATTTCAGCGAGCACTGCCAAGGTGTAGGCCACAATGTTTGCTCGATATCCGCCGTTGTACCAAGGTTGCATAGAAACGATGCGCTCTGTGGCGCGGAAGACCAATCCCCGTGCGACAGCCCTCTTGAAGTAGAACTCGTTGAACGCGTCGGATGATTTCTCCCATTCGCTGCCGATTCGGGCGGCGTAGCGCGCAAAGTTCTTCTGGGATCCAAGATTCACCCACTTGGGGTGGTCATCCCAGACATTCTCGAACTTCGCAAGATCGGTCTTCGTGAACATCTGTGGCTTGGGATGCTCGGCCTTGAAGCGTCGTTGTTCTGCCGGCGTGAGTTTCGACTGAGCATCGGCATACTGACCCCGCGCACGCTCGTAGAACCACCGCGTCTCACGCTGGGCGCCTTTCTGCGCTGGCGCCCAGATTCGTCTGGAAAAGCCCTCCATCCGCACATGAAACGGATGGTTCGAGAAGAAGTCAGCAGCATTCACACGATTCTGGGTGTTCGCGTATTCCGATATCTTCGGTACAACCACCTCGCTTTGCTGGCTGTCGATGACGGACAGCTTCATCTGGACAAATATCTTCGAAAGGTCAGCCTTGTCCCGCTTCCGGGTGTGAAACAGTGATGCAGTAGTCTGGCCACCGTTGACGATCTGAAGATCGACAACCCTTGTGATCTCAAGACCAGAATCCGTAATCTCGGTCTCGACATCCTGGGCTGTCGCCGTGATTCCATTGTTGTAGGCAAAGAACATTCCCGGTTCGTTCAGAATGGTTAACCTGATACCCTGATTCACATTCCCGCGGGCCTGCAGAAACGTCCTTACGTTCTGTTCGAGCAGGCGTGCGCCGAATTTTTCGTAAAGAGTTGCCAGCACCTCGGCAGGCATGACCATGAGATAGGACTGATAGGCATCCGTCCCAAGATGTGCAGGAAGGCAGGCAATGCCCTTGCCGAACATCTGTTCGAAGTCCAGATCCAATGGCTCCTTGTGACTGCGGGAGCTCCTCTGACGATGAAGCCGTGAAATGTCCCAGATCTGGTGGGTGGCGGGAACCCCTGTGACTTCAATATCAGGAATTTCCTGAAGTCGCTCACTCAGCGTTCTCTCAGAAAGCAGCACCAGATTGAGCCTGCGAATGGCATCTCTGCGATCGAAAATCAGCCTAGAAAGGCCATAGGCCGGCGAGGTAATCTCCAGCTCGTTGGCCAGCCCCCTGTTGATACTCGCTTCGAAAAAATTGATGACACGCTTGAATGCCGCACTGACCTCCGTCTTGGTCAGCGATTTCAACTCATTCCGTGAATCAAAATCTGCGACGAAAAGGTCGAGCACACCTTCGTCATTCAACCAATAGCCATCCACGCGCATTCCACCTTGTGGTGGGCGGTAATGGCATAACTCAAAGCCTTCGGTGAAGCCTGTATCGACTAACTCGACTGCGACAGTTTCCATGAACTCATCGAGCTGAAACCTGCCATTAGCTTCGGATCCGGCCAATAATTCCTGCCGGAAGTCGTGGAAGAACTCTTCGTCGGTCTGGTCCATCACTCTCCTCCAAAGATGGCGGCCCCGTCGCACTCGTACTCGGCAATCGTTTCCAGCCTGATATCGTAGCCAACATTGGCAACTCCTAACGGCAACTTCGACCGCATGAGACGCGGGAAGCCGTCAGTCACTCTATAGCTGCTCACGTCGCTGACGATAAAGCGAGGCTCATCGTAGTCAGGGAGCGGAGCATAGCCGTACGCCACCAGTTTCTGGTCAAAGGCCTCGACGGCCTCGGCCTCACCGAGATGTGCCTGGACTGTACGGACGATCTCGTTGAGCGAGCAGGCTCCTGCCGCGTCTGCCAGATCGCTCAGCCGGTAAACACGCAGGAACAGCGCATCCTTCAGGGATTCGAGCTGGTCTTCCGATGATATACGGACGCTGCTACGCTCTGCGCCCGAGAGTGATTTGATCTCGACGGCTGTATTGCCGAAGATGAAATCCTGATGTGCCCGTTCCGGGCCAAGCCAAGCTTCGACGGCCGCACCGCTCGACATCTTTCGATCGATCAGCTCCAGCAGGAATGTTATCTCGGCGAAGAGACCGCGAACCTCCTCTGCCGACAGATGATGACTGCGCCCAGAGAGGAAGGTCTTCCACCGACGAATATGCGCCAGCGAAACTGCGAGGGAACTGGCCGAGTCAGTCGCGTGCTCCAGCGAGGATGCAAGCGTGCGGCACAGGCCCTGGAAAAGATCGCGATCGACCTGTCTTTCAAGAGCGAGGACCAAGTGCTGCTGCCCCTGATCTCCGGCACGAAGATCGACATCAATGCCGTTCACCGTGACCGCATTCTTCCGGTACTGGGCTGCGTGGTCGCCCTGAAGCTCTACGATGAACAGGCAGGCGCCACCGGCATCGCGTCCCCAGAAACAGGGCACGGCCGTTCCCACCGCAACTTGGCGGACATTGAAGTCCGCTCCCGGAACGGCGATGTCATCCCACGGAGAGGACTCAGGCATCGTAGTCATCCTCCTCGTCAGGATCGTCGGCGTAACCCTGCATCTGCTGGAGCCAGACCTTGTTCACGACAACATTGATGGTCGTCGAATAGTCCCCGTAGGGAAAACTGACGCCGAAGGCAGCGATCGGTCCCGTCACGGCCTCGCCCTTGGGCTCCAAGCTGTGAATCATGAGGAGCGGCTTGTTCCGGACCATGCGGTAATGCGTGTCGGATACCGCTACTGAGCCATCTTCTCCGCCAGCCAGCGTCTTAGCCTCATCGCGTTGTGCGTCGCTAAGCCCAAGCTTCTCGTCGCCACGCGAGGCAACCCTGTCCTTGTTCAGACGCCACGAAGTGCCGTTCGGCTGACCCTTCCCGACGACACGCTCCTGATCCCTCAGGGTGAACGGGTTTTCACCGCCTGAGCCACCCGAAGGGGAAATCAGCAGGACATCGGCCAGCGGGCGCTTCGTCGCAATCCGTTCGAGATAGCTCACCACGTCCGACTTCTGTCCGGCAAACGTCGAATGGCATTCGAACCGAGTAAGGAAGTCGTCGATCACCTCGACGGGCACGTCCCTGAAGATGACGCCCTTTTCGGTAGACTCCTCCGATCGCCCACCGAATCCATTCCGCCAGTGATCGGCAATCAGCGCAAGGTTCCTGGCATTCACGTCAGGGTCGGTGGATACAATGTAGCTCTCCCGCAATCGCCCACTGAAACTCTGCTCGACCGTGACCTCTTGGCCGGATCGCATCTTGTTCACCGCCGTGATCAGCAGGCTGTCCGGATGCGAGCGGACGTACAGGCCAAAATCCTTCGGGCTAAGGCGATCGCGCCGCATGCGCTTGACCTGCTGTACAAGCTCTTCGGCGGCATCGGCGATATGGGAGTACCAGTTGATCGAATCGCGCGAGAGATGGACGCGGCAGAGGTCCTCGAAGCCCGGCCGGTAACCGAACCAGCGGCCCATCTGCATGAGGGTGTCGTACATCTTCGTGTTGCGGTACATGTAGCTGACGGTCAACCCCTCGATGGTCAGGCCTCGGGAGAGGCTCAGACCACCGACCGCGACCGCGGTCAACCCGACTCCTTCCTTCGCGTAGCGGGCGTAGTCGAGCACCTCGTCGCTCTTGCTGTTGATGACATAGAGGTGGAGGTGCTCGAAGACGCCGCTAAGGGCAGCCTTCACCTCCGCCCAGGTAAACCCAGCATCGGCATACTCGGCATCGAATGCGTGCTTAAGGCCCTGCATGTACGCGTTTCTTGAGGAAACCTCTTCCGGCATCGCGTAGTTGGCGAGAACCGCTTCCCTGATCTTCTTCTCCCTGAGACTCAGGAAGTCACGCACGGCCTTCTGAACGGGCACGAAGCGCGACACATTGACCATCATTGAGCAATGCTTGCTGGTCTGACCACGCAGGTTCCGAATGGCGCGGGCGACGATGAATTCGTCGAGCGCGCGATAGAGGCTGGGGGGCAATTCGTGGACGGGATCGTCACGCTTGTGGGCGTAAGGGATGAAATCCTCGCAATCGTCGATCGGCCTCACGATCGATTGACTGGTCGCCTCGTCGAGGAACACCTTCTCGGCACCGAAGTACGTCGTTGGCGCGTCCAGGCAATAGATGAAGTCGCGGGGGAACAGCTCCTCACGCACATCATCGCCATAGGCGTCGGGGTTGATGAAGATGTTGGCGAACGGTGTCGCCGTGTAGCCGACACAGCACGATTTCGCGAACAGCCCGAGGATGCGCCGGATCATCGCATTCGTCCGGGTAGGATCCAGATCCTCCTTGTTCGTGTTGATCGACGCGTTGTCGGCCTCGTCGTCAATCAACAGCATCGGCACATCGGAAATCCGGCCATCGCCCTCGGCGTTCAGCTCCTTCAGCCACTTGTGAAGAGCCGTGAGCGTCGAGACGTTCTTCTTGATGACCAGAATGATCGGCTTGCTGAAGTCGTTGATCTTCCAGCCGCTCTTTTCCGCTGTGTTCTTGTTGAAGTCCTCGTTGATGTTGGTGAGGGTGGCGGGATGCGGATAGCCCGGCGCGAGGCCGACACCGATGTTGCGACGATCGCTGGGATCGCTCGACCTGCCGATAAAGGCCTCGTCGATGCGCTGCTGTGTTTGCTTGCGCAGGTTGTTGTGAATACCCGCGATGACGATGATGAACTTGTAGCCTGCATCGGCTGCACGCGCTATCAGGCCGGTGTAGTTGGCTGTCTTTCCCGATTGAACGTGACCGATGACAAGGCCGCGACGGCTCCATGTTGTGCCCTCGCTCAATGGATCCTGTAGGTGGCCTAGAATGCGGGTCGTCACATCGCTGAGCGACTGGACCAACTGCGGTGGCCAACCTTCTTTTAGAAGAAAGTTCCCATACGATTCGGCATAGGTCCACGCGATATCCTCTCGCTTGTGGACCCATTGATCATCATGCGTCGCATTGACATCCACCAGCGAAACACCCGCCCCCATACGCGTATCGACCGAGATCATCGCCTCGGTGATGATATTGCGGAGATCACCCATATAGCTGAAGATCGCAGCGATCTGTCTAGCCTTCTCCTCCACTTGCTCGCGCGTCGGCGTCTCGGCCATGTCGGCAAGGCCCGAGATGAGTGCGTTGGCGATATTTCGTTCTTCCGTCATGACTGTGAGGCTCATGCAAAGGTCTCGCTGATGAATTTTTCCGCCAGTTCGATCTGGCCATCGAAAAGGTGCGTCGAGCGCACGATCTGCAGAAAGGCATTCGGATCGCCCGGCCCGTCGCCGTAGAGCACCTTCCTGAGACTCTTCAGGCGCTCCAGAGCCTGGCTTTCATCCACCCCCCTCTGGTTGATCTCGCGCGGATGGGTCGAGTAATCGGAATAGATCATCTCCACCGGCAGGGAGGCGGAAATCGAATCCAGCAGGACACGGAGCAGATCCGCATCCTCGAACGAAAGTCTTGTGCCCAGGGATGCGATGAGCGGGTGCTGATCGTTGATTGCGAAACGGATGCCGCCGTGATCGGCGTAGCGCTCCCAGAACGGGGCTTGGCTCTCCTGAAATAGCTTCTGCCCGCGCCCCCGATGTACTGTCACGCTGCGGGCAGTGATCGTGCTGATGATCTGTCGCAATCGCTCACGTACCGCATGGGGCGGGCGGGCACGCGATTTCTTGATGTCTATAGTCCAGGCTTCATCCAGACTGTTTGGAAAGTCGATCTGTACCCGCGCCAACTTGGTGGCTTCACCCTTCGGCACCAGTCTGAACCAGTCGCCCCAGGCCATCAGGCGCCCGTTTCGATAGACATAGGCCCCCTGATTGGAAATGAAGTCGCTTCGATCTTGGTAGTAGTCATACTCGGACGCGGACAGACGGCTGTGGTGAGGAAGCACGTAGGGCTGCAGGCGCACCTCGGCCTCTCCGATGCGGACTATCTCTTCCGGAAGCACCTGGGTGGCTGGATTCTTTCTGCAGAAGGGATCGAATGCGGTTATAGGGTGACCGTTGATGGTTAGAGATATCCTGGAGTGCCCCTTGACTTCACCCGAAAGGTACCGGTGGAAGACAAGTGACAGATGTCTGCCCACCGCCTCAAGCTTTTCGTTGACGATCTCGTGCCTGCGATCTCCTGTTTCATCCTCCATCAGTCGGTCGAGTTCTCGCCAGATGACGGCAGTACCTCGGTTCCCGAGTCGCTCCACATGGGGTAGTGCCCAGATATCGGCATCATCAAGGATGCTGAGAATCCAGTCGTCGGCGGCATCTATCCGGTCCAGATTCCATTCGGCACCACAGGTCACACCATCTCTTGCGCTCACAACTGTCAGTGATCGGCACTGAGAGAACGAAGCCGTCTTCAGCCCAAGTCCAAATCGCCCAAGATCCTGAGGTAACCGGCACCGTTTAGGACTATCTGTTCCATGACGCATTGCAGCCAGCAGTTCATCTCCGGTCATTCCCCTGCCATTGTCGATAATCACCACGACTGGATGCTTGCCAGACACGTCGCACACGATGTCGATCACATCTGCGCCGGCCGAAATACTGTTGTCGATCAGATCTGCAATGGCCGTTTCGAGGGAGTACCCGAGATCCCTCATGGACGCCGAAAGGCAGGCTGCACTTGGCGGATGTAGATGTTCCCGAGCCATCAACGTTCCCCTTGTGTTTTCTCTCGAATCAACTGCATGCTAACCTCTCCGAAATGACTTCACTCTTTGCCCCCATTCGATCGAGCTGGCTGGTCGACCGGCGAAGCATCACTATCTGCAGAAATACAGGTGGAAGCCTCCAAAGCCATGCGCGTCCCGACCACTCCTCAGCGAAGTCGAATGATGTCGAGCATTCGCGGAAAGAATACCTGGCCCGAGCGGACGCTTCGCTCCCTTCTGTTCGCGAGAGGGTTCAGATATCGGCTTCATGCCAGAAACCTGCCCGGATCTCCCGACCTTGTGTTTCCGAAGTACAGAGCTGTGGTGTTCATCCACGGCTGCTTCTGGCATCGACATGAAGGTTGTCGTTACACCACCACACCTCGAACGAACGAGGACTTCTGGATACGGAAATTCCAAGGCAATGTCGACCGAGACAAACGACACGCCGAAGCACTCAAGGCGCTCGGCTGGCGTATAGCTATCGTCTGGGAGTGCGCAATGAAACATTCCGTCGAAGAAACAGCGAAGGTGGTTGATGAGTGGCTTCACGGCAGTCAGAGTACTCTCGAGATTGGTCAATCCATTGGCTAATCCACCTCGGCAAGCAACGAGGCATCAATCGGCTCCAGAACACTTTCCGTAACGCTGCCTGCAGAGCTCCTCTGAATAAAATCGGCTGTATATCTGCGCTTCCTTCTGCTCATTTCGCTCAGAAGGCCGCGCACGACTCTGGCCAACTTGTGCGCAAGGAGAGGCGGCACAGCGTTGCCGACCTGTGTGTATTGTTCAGTGCGATTACCAGCAAAAAAGTAGTTGTCGGGAAATGTCTGCAGTCGCGCCGCTTCCCTGACGGTAAGACTTCTGCACTGGGAAGGGTCATAGTGAATATAGTAGTGACCATCCTTAGCTATGTGAGCTACCACTGTGGTTGCGGTATCTTTTCTGCATTGCACGCGGAATCGGTCCTTGAACGGAATGGTTTCGGCTACGTTCCAGGATTGTACGTTTATGTGATCTGGCAACAGCTTGGGAGGAAAGACATCCAGTCGAGGGGAATATCCCTGCGAATAGGCAAAGGTGGCGGAAAAGAGGTATCGGGCCAGATCTGATGCCATGTGTGAACGCGCTTCATGCTGGCATATGCCTCCCAAGCTTCGATCATACAACCATTTTTGCAACTCGGAAGGCTCTCTTGACTTTCTGGGATTCCATGGAATGAAAGCTCCTCCCGTTGTGGAACTGGTCGCTGCGGCGGCAAAGGCATGCATCGAATCGATCATGTCGGATTCGAGCTCCGAACGCCATCCCTTGACATAGTCCGGCGCAGACTTAACGGCTTTACGCCATGCCTCCAGAGAGTCCCCTCGCGACAGTTTGCTCCGAATCTTCGGCAGATCACCTATGGCCTGGCCGACCTTCACCGGCTTTGATGAAGGCACCAACAACTGATGCTGAGGTATACCGAACCCCTTCCGCACACCGAGCAGGATCACCCGATGTCTGCTCTGCGGTATGCCATAATGCTCGGAACGAATGAGATAGTCCAAAGGCTCAAGAGAGTCGCTGCTGCCCCGCTTTGTGAAGGAACGAATTTCATACTCCAGACCATCAGAGGGTGACGACAGGTCTGCAATGATCTTCTCGAACATCGGGTTCCCGGAATGTTTCGACGACAATAGCCCCTTGACGTTCTCCATTACAAAGATAGTCGGTCTGTGTACCTGGATGATTCGCAGGTATTCCCTGTAGAGAAAATGTTTTTCATCCTTGTGAAAATTCTTGTCGTTGGCACGCCGCGAACGTCCCGCCAAGGAATAAGCTTGACAGGGCGGGCCACCTATCAGCACCCAGGTTTCCTGCCCTTGCAGCGCGGCGCGGATATCCCTGTCAATACTGGTCTCATCGGACTTTCCAAGTTCCAGGCATCTCGCCTCTGCGGTTGCATGCTTGAAGGCACGGGCCACAGCGGGGATTTGGCGGAAAGTGTGCTCGTCGATATCTCCCCTTATGTAGCTGTAGTAGTGCTTGACGTCCCTTGTGCCACGTAGTCGTCTGAACACTGCCCTGAGCATCAAAGTTTTATGTGCAACAGCGTCCTTCTCGATCGACAGGGCAATTTCGAAGAATGGTTTACGCTTGTAGCCCCTCAGAGAGGCAAAACCCTCTCCGAGCCCTCCAGGGCCTGCAAATAGGTCAATAATGGGAACTGGCATAACTGCAATCCTCGCGTTGCTACTTCCCGAATGGAATTCCGCTGTCAATGTCGAGCACGCTCACTCTACCTCCAAATTATTACTAGGGATTTCCTGCCGAACGACGTCGCCGAGGCCTAGAATCGGGTCGATGCCATAAAGGCGGGAAAGGCTCGCCAGCTGCCCGCCGAGCCCCGCGATGACGGGGGACAGACCCGCGGCAACCGCCCTGCGGGTGGCGGCCATCAGCACGGACAGGGCGGCGGAGTCGCTGTTCACCAAGGCGCCGCAGTCGAGAATCAGGGTTGGCGCGGGGCCATCCCCCTTGGGCTCGCCGGAATCGGCGGCACAGTCGTCGATCAGGCGTTCCAGGGCGGGCAACAGGGACGCCGCCGAGGCGAAGGTGACCGCCCCCTCGAGGTAAAGCACCCGCCCGTCGCGGCGCACGCTCGCGGCGCTCACTGGACGCTGACCCCGAGGTTGTTGCCGCGCATGTCGGCGATCAGCCCATCGATGCCGGATTTGCCGATGCGGTCGTTGAAGGCGCCCCTGTAGGTGATCACCAGGCTGATGCCCCCCACCACCACGTCGATCACCTGCCAGCGCTCGTTGCGGTTTTCGAGGCGCACCAGCAGGTCCACCGGCTGGCCGCTGGGGGAGTCGAGGCGGAGCTTGACCACCCGGTTGCGGGGATTGCTTTTTTGCTCCCCCATCACCCGGATGGGGGCGTCGCGGTATTCGAACATGGCGTTGGCGTAAGTGCGCGCCAGCAGGGTGCGGAACTCCCCCGCGATGGCGCGCCGCTGGGCCGGCGTGGCGGTGGCCCAGTGGCGTGCCATGGCCAGCTGCGCCATGCGCGGGAAGTTGAAGTGGGGGCCGACCCGCTCGATCACCATGGCCTGGAGGGCGGCGGGGTCGCGGGTATAGGTCTCGGCGCTGGCCTTCATGTCCGCCATCACCTCATCGACGGTGAGCTCCACCAGGCGCCGGGGCTCCAGGGGCTCGGCCTCAACCGCGACGGCCAACAGCAGGCAGGCGAGCAGCCACAGCTGGGTGATCAGCGTTTTCATTGCGTGGTCCCTCCGTCCTGGGCGCGGTTGAACAGCACCTCGCCGATGAGGTTTTCCAGCACGATGGCGGAGGAGGTGAGCCACACCACATCGCCGTCCTGGAGCAGCTCGGCATCGCTGCCGCTCTGCACGCCGATGTACTGCTCGCCGAGCAGCCCGGAGGTGAGAATGCTGAGGGAGGTATCGGCGCTGAATTGATACTGGCTGTCGATGGCGAGGCTCACCACCGCCTTGTGCTGGTCGCTGTCGTAGCGGATGTCGCTCACCCGACCCACGGTGACCCCGGCGCTCTTCACCGGGGCCCGCACCTTGAGGCCGCCGATATTGTCGAACTCCGCTTGCACGGTGTAGACCGCGCCCCGCTGCAGGGTGGTGAGGTTCGCCACCTGCAGGGCGATGAACACCGTGGCGGCAATGCCCACGGCGACGAAAAGGCCAACCCAGAAATCCAGCACCTGGCGGTTCATTGCGCTACTCCCGGCCTAAAGGCCCCTGAACATGAAGGCGGTCAGGACGAAATCCATCCCCAGCACCACCAGCGCCGACTTCACCACCGTCTGGGTGGTGGCGAGGGAGACCCCCTCGGCGGTGGGGGTGGCGTGGTAGCCCTGATAGACCGCGATGAAAATGATGGCCACGGCAAAAAAGACGCTCTTGATGATGCCGTTGACCACGTCGATACGGAAATCCACCGCCGACTGCATCTGCGACCAGAAGGTGCCGGCATCCACCCCGAGCAGGTGCACCGCCACCAGGTAGCCGCCAAAGATGCCGGTGACGTTGAAAATCGAGGTGAGCAGGGGCACCGAGAAAACCCCGGCCCAGAAGCGCGGCGCCACCACCCGGGCCACCGGCTGGATGGCCATCATCTCCATGGCGCTCAGTTGCTCGGTGGTTTTCATCAGGCCGATCTCCGCCGTCACCGCCGAGCCCGCGCGGCTCGAAATGAGCAGCGCCGAGAGCACCGGCCCCAGCTCCCGCACCAGGGACAGGGCCACTACCATGCCGACGATGTCGCCGGAGCCGAAGCGCTCCAGGGTGTCGTACATCTGCAGGCCCAACACCAGGCCGACGAACAGCCCCGACACCAGGATGATCACCAGGGACATCACCCCGATGAAGTACATCTCCCGCACCACCAGCCCGGGGCGGCGCAGGCAGATGGCGGACGACGTCAGCAGGGCGACGAAGAACCGCGCGGCGATGCCGAGGCTGATCAGGTTGTCGGTGACCCGGTGGCCCAGGGCCCTGATCAACCGTGCGGGAAGCGTCAGTGGCGAGGTCATTGACGCAACTGCCTCGCCACCGCCGAGGCCGGCGGCCCCTGCAGGCCAAAGGCCCCGCGCCCGCCGTCCACCGGCAACAGTACCCCGGTGATCATCGCCGCCTCGTCGGACGCCAGCCAGAGGATGGCGTTGGCCTGCTCATGGGGCTCCACCGCCCGGGCGATGGCCTGCTGGCCGGCGCACATCTCGACGATCTCCGTCTCGCTGAACAGGTTGCGCAACATGGGGGTGGCGGTGATGCCGGGGAGGATGGCGTTGACGCGGATATTGTGGCGGGCGTAATCGGTGGCGGCGAACTGGGTGAGGTGGTTGAGCCCCGCCTTGGCGATGCCGTAGGCCAGGGTGGCGTGCCGTTCCGCCGCCTTGGAGGCCATGGACGAGACATTGACGATGGCGCCGCCGCCGTGCTCCATCATCTGGGCAATCTCGTGCTTCATCAGCAGGAAGATGCTGCGCAGGGAAATGGCCAGGGTGGCGTCGAAGGCCTCCTCGCCGGTGTTGTGCACGCTGTTGCCCGGCACATCGTCCCGGTGGGCGCCGCCGAGCACATTGGCGGCCACGTCAAGGCCGCCGAACTCCGCCACCACCCGCGCCACCGTGCGGGCCACCTGGGCGCCATCGGTGCAGTCGCAGTGCAGGTAGCGGGCGCGGCCGCCACCGGTGCCGATGCGCGCGGCCAGGGCCTCGCCACGCTCATCCTGGATGTCGGCGATCACCACCCGGGCGCCCTCCCGGGCAAAGGCCTCGCTGGTGGCGGCGCCGATGCCACTGGCGCCACCGGCCACCAGCACCACCCTGTCGGTAAATCGTCCCATGGAATGCTCCTCGCGATCCGGGCCGGTCATCCGCGGCCATCCAGCAGCATGGCGCGGTAATCCTCGGCGGGGTAATGGAAAGCCACCGGGCCGTCGGCCCGGGCGTCGACAAACTGGCGCACGTAGGGGTCGGCGGAGCGGTGAATGTCGTCCACCGAACCCTCGGCGATCACTGCGCCGTCCGACACCAGGTAGACATAATCGACGATCTTGAGGGATTCCTGCACATCGTGGGTCACCACGATGGAGGTGGCCCCGAGGGCGTCGTTGAGGGTGCGGATCAGCCGCCCGATCACCGCCAGGGAAATGGGGTCGAGGCCCGCGAAGGGCTCGTCGTACATGATCAGCATCGGGTCGAGGGCGATGGCCCGGGCCAGGGCCACGCGGCGGGCCATGCCGCCGGAGAGTTCCGAGGGCATCAGCTTCCAGGCGCCCCGCAGGCCCACGGCGTGGAGCTTCATCAGGGTCAGGTCGCGGATCATCGCCTCCGGCAGATCGGTGTGCTCCCGCATCTGGAAGGCGACGTTGTCGAACACGTTCATGTCGGTGAACAGGGCGCCCATCTGGAACAGCATGCCCATCTTGCGGCGCAGCTGGACCAGCTCCCGGGTGGCGAGGGCCGGCACCGACTGGCCGTCCACCACCACATCGCCCCGGGTGGGGCGCAACTGGCCGCCGATCAGGCGCAACAGGGTGGTCTTGCCACAGCCGCTGCTGCCCATGATGGCCACCACCTTGCCCCGGGGCACCCGCAGGTTGATGTCCCTGAGGATCGCCCGCTCTTCATAGGCGAAGCTGACATTGCGGATATTGACCAGATCCTCTGTCGCGGAATTGCCCATCTCTGCCGTCACACCCCCAAAGCCGATGGTGCGAGCATAACCACAGCGGACGGGGAATGTAAGCCGGGCCCGCGCAAGCCCGGCATAAAAACGCGGGGCCTCGCCAGGGGCCCCAGGCAAGCGGGTTGACGGCGGCGGGGATTGCCGGGAAAGTACCGCCTGCCAAAAAGCGTCGAGCACAAGATAACCGGATCACAAAGGAGACCAGCATGAAACTCGGGGTATGCCACCTGTGGGGCGAGAGTGTCGAGACCTTTCGCGAGGAACTGCGCCTGTCCAACGAACTGGGCTACGACATCATCGGCATCGGCGACTCGCCGGCCGGCTGGCGGGAGCTGTACATCTCGATGACCATCGCCGCCCTGGAAACCGACCGGGCCACCATCACCCCCTGGGTGACCTCGCCGTTCCTGCGCCACCCACTGGTGGCCGCCAGCAGCCTCGCCACCCTGCAATCCCTGAGCGGTGGCCGCATCGCCATGGGCCTTGCCACCGGCGGCAGCAACGTGATGGCGGCGGGCCTGCACCCCGCCACCCAGGTGGAGATCCGCGAGTATTGGGATGCCCTGAAGGATCTGCTCGACGGCAAACCCGCCACCTACCAGGGCGCCCATGTCGCCCCCCTGCACCTGCCCTGCAAGACGCCCATCTACTACTCGGCGTTCGGCCCCAAGGCACTGAAGCTGGCCGGCGAAAAGGCCGACGGGGTGATCATGTTCACCAACATGGACCTCGACCTCACCGCCCGCAAGATCGCCGCCGTGCGCCAGGGGGCCATCGACGCCGGCCGCAATCCCGACGAGGTGGATATCCAGGTGACCGCGTTCTGCTCGATCCGCCCCAGCCGCCGCGAGGCCATCGACGACCTCAAGGCTTTTATCGTGGTGAACGGCATGGCGATCCGCACCCCCGAGCTGCTGGCCCGGGTGCCGGAGCACCTGCGCCCCGCCCTCGCCGAATTGCAGCGCCGCTACGACCCCTCGGAGCACGTGGTGGCCGGCGGCAGGAATGCCCGCCTGCTGGATGAACTGGGGGAGGATCTCACCGAGTACCTCGCCGGCTTCGATACCGTGATGGGCACCGAGGCGGAGGTAAAGGCACTGCTCGACGGGCTGGAAAATCTCGGCGTTTCCGCCTTTGTCACCAACATGCCCGGCCACGCCGACCGCCAGGGCAACATGCGGGCCCTGGCGCGGCTCCTGAAGGGCTGATGCCCCTTTGCCCGAGGCAAGGCGCCACACCGACAACGCCCGCGATCGCGGGCGTTGTTGTTTCCGGAGCGCCGACCCGGTCTCGCCCTCAGCGGGCGGTCCAGCCCCCGTCCACCGGCAGCACATGGCCGGTGACCATGGCGGCATCATCGGAGCACAGCCAGAGCATGGCGGCGGCCTGCTCGGCGGGCTCGATCAGCCGCTTGATGGCGTGGCCCTCCAGCAGGCGGCTGATGACCCTATTGCCCATCTCCTCGCCGCCCTTGAAGTAGGCGGCGGTGGGCGTCACCCCGGGGGCGATGCAATTGACCCGGACACCCCGGTCGGCATAGGTCACCGCCGCGAACCTGGTGAGCTGCACCACCCCCGCCTTGGCCGCCGCGTAGGCCGCGCCGGACTCCGGCACATAAAGCAGCGCGGCGAGGGACGTGACGTTGCAGATGGCGCCGCCACCGTGCTCGATCATGTGGGCGATCTCGTGCTTCATGCACAGGTAGACACTGTTGAGGCTGACGGCGAGGGTACCGTTCCAGCCCGCCGTGCTCTGGGTGTGGAACTCGGGCCCATGGGCGTCCCCCACCACGTCGCCGACGATATTGGTGGCAACGGCGAGCCCGCCGAGGGTTTCGACAGTCTTCGCCACCAATCCCTTCACCTCCTCCTCGCTGGTGCAGTCGGCCCGCAGGAAATGGGCTTCGGTCCCCTGCTGGCGAAGCTTCTCCACCATGGCTTCGCCGCCCGCCACGTTGATGTCGGAGAGCATCAACCGGGCGCCCTCACGGGCGAAAGCCTCGGCGGTGGCGGCGCCGATGCCGGCGGCCGCGGCGGTGACGAGAACGGGTTTATCCTGGTAACGACCCGACATGGGAAACTCCTCCGGGGTAAGGGTGGTTGTGGTGATGGCTTTGGTGTGGAGCCGGGATGGCGGCCCCACCACGGAGCCCGCTAGAAAATTCGGTGAGGAGCAGCCATGAACACACTGCAACCGGCAAAATCCACGAACTTGAGCTCGTCCTCAAGGAGCCTGTCATCCGCCGCCCGCTGCGCAGGGTCGTCGCGATCGACCCTGCCGATATCCGCCATCTCCTTCAGCCAGACTTCCGCCAGGCCATCGTAGCCGGGATCGAGCATGCCCCGCGCCACCCGGAACGCGCCGATCAGCGGCGTGTCGACGGTGTGGTTCTGGATATAGGCGAGCATCGGCGGGGCCAGGCCCCGCTCCCGCACCGACGACGCCAGGGGCGCGTGGTGGTGCAACCAGTAATCCTGAAACTGCTGGCGGGACAGGGTCGCGAGGCGGCGATCGCAGATGATCATCTTGCAGAACGGACCCCGGGGCGCGGTCATGAACACATTGTGGTCGCGGGTGATGAACACCGAGGAGCCCTCCAGATCCACGAAGCTCGCCTCGTCCTCGATCAGCATCTGGTTGGCGGCGATGATCTCGTCGCTGAGGGAATCCCCCATGTCCAGGTCCGCCGGATCGTCGAGCCACACCTCGGTGACCCCGTCGTAGGGCTCCACCGCCATGCCCCGCACCTCCCGGAAGGCGCGCATGTGATCGGTGTCGATGGTGTGGTTCTGCACATACCCGCGCATCCCCGGCGCCAGCCCCCGGGCATTGACGCTTGCCGCCAGGGGGCCGTGGTGGCGCAGCCAGTAGTCCTGGAACTCCCCCCGGGTCAAACCGGGCTTGCGGCGGATGCAGATGAGCATCTTGTAGCGGCCGGGATTCTGAAAGGACGGGGGTGGGGGCGGGGGCATGGGTGTGGGACCGTTGTTATGGGTATGGGTCACGGGCAAGCACGGACACCGCATTAAGACAGCACTTTAAGCGCTGCAGGGGACGGGGGTCAACCGGGTTTCCGGCCGCCGCCGGAGAGATTGGGATGACAACGCCGGGCCTTTGCCCGATGATCCACCAGGCCAGCAGTCCTCCCCCCGGGAATGGCGGGAACGGATGGACCTGCGACCATTACCGATCTGGAGAACGTCGATGACACTGTCGCAAAAAATTCCCCGCACCGCCCCGACGCCCTGGCTGGCGGCCCTCGCCTCGGCGCTGCTGCTCGTTGCCGGGCCGGCCACCCAGGCGGAGACAGCCCGCCCCACCAAGCCTGTGAGCGAAACCATGCACCAGCTGGCCCGGGACACCCGCGCCCTGATGCCGCTGCTCTACCAACAAACGACACCGACGGCGGACGAGCGGGCACTGATCAACGACCGCATCGGCAGCATGCTGGCCCACATGGAGGGCCTGGCAGCCACGGTGGCACCCAAGGCCGATACCTACCGGATCTCCCTCGATGCCATGGCCGGCCAGTTGCGCCAGTCGCAACAGGCCTTTGCCGCCGGGCGCGATGCCCAGGGCATGGGCCTGCTGCGCAGCGCCACCAGCCTGTGCGCCACCTGTCACACCCAGGACGAGCGCCCGGCCCGCTGGCTGACACCCACCGGCGAGGGCCTGCAGGATCCCTTCGTCGCCGGCGAATTCCTCTTCATGACCCGCCAGTACGACCGCGCCTTCGGCGCCTACCGGACCTGGCTCGAACAGCAGCCGACCCTCGCCTACGACGACCGCACCCTGACAGCCTTCAGCCGCCTGCTGCTCACCGCCCTGCAACTGCGCAAGGCCCCCGGGGACATCAGCGCATTGCTGGGGGAATTCGCCCGGCGCGACAACATCAACCGCGGCCTCGCACGGGACCTCCGGGACTGGATCACGGGCATCGATGACCTCAGGGAGCGCATCGACATCCGCGAACACCCCGCCCCCGACACCCTCGAGGCCCTCGCCAGGGACTGGCTGGGGGCGGGGGAGGACGGCGACTTCGGCCGTATCCTGGTGCCGGAAACCCAGCGCCCGGGCATCATCTGGCTCAGGGGCGAGCTTTACCGGGCGTTGATGGCGGAGCGCGATCGCACCCGGATCGCCGACTGGCTGTACTGGCTGGCCTTGAGCGACCGGGTGCTGGAGTACCGCCTGTACTACTCCCTGGCGGACATGTACCTGAAGCAGTGCATGACCGAGTACGGCGACGACCCGATGGCGCCCCGCTGCTACCGGGAGTACGAGAACTACATCCTGTTTTTCTACAGCGGTTCCGGGGGCACCCACGTCCCCGAGGATATCGCGGCGGAGATGGCGACCCTCAAGGCCGGGATCGAGGCCCGCCGCGGGGGGGCTGGGCAGTAGCGGGAAAGTCCCGGAGGGGGAAAGTCCCTTAGCAGAAAAGTCCCGGAGCGGGACGCCCGGCCAGGGCGCCCCGCCAGGGGTTACTTGCTGATGTTCATGAGGCCCCGCACCGCGGCGGGGATGTCGGCGGGCAGCACCATCAACTTGCTGTTCTGGGACTTGGCCATGTCCTTGACCGCTTCCACGTAGCGCTCCCCCAGCAGGTAGACGGCGGGCAGTTCCTTGTCCTGGATGCCCTCGGTGACCTTCTCGATGGCCTCCTTGGTGGCCTCCGCCAATACCACCTTGGCCTCGGCATCCCGGCGGGAGGCCTCGAGCCGGCCCTCGGCCTCGAGGATGGCCGCCTGCTTCTCGCCGTCGGCGCGGGTCACGGTGGCGCGGCGCTGGCGCTCGGCGGCGGCCTGCTCCTCCATCGCCCGCTGCATGGTCTGGGAGGGGTTGATGTCCTGGATCTCCACGGTTTTCAGGGTGATGCCCCAGTCGGCGATGTCGTCGGAAATCGCCGTCTTGAGCTTGGCCTTGATGTGGTCACGGGACGACAGGGCGTCGTCCAGGTCCATCTCGCCGACGATGGAACGGAGCGTCGTCTGCACCAGGGTCTGGATGGCGATCTCGTAGCTCTCGATGCCGTACACCGCCTTCTCGGGAAAGAGGATGTTGATGTAGGCCACGGCGTTGGCAATGATCACCGCGTTGTCCCGGGTGATCACCTCCTGGGAGGGAATATCGAGGACAATGTCCTTGGTGGTCACCTTGTAGGCCACGGTCTCGATATAGGGAATGGTGAAGTTGAGCCCCGGTGGCAGGGTGCGGTCGTATTTGCCGAGGCGCTGCACCACCCATTTGCTGCCCTGGGGCACCACCCGCACCCCCTTCAACAGGGTGATGACCGCAAGCACCAGAAGCGCCAGTAATACAATCATGCCGTCCATTCGTTGTTCTCCTTGGGTTTTTTACAGTTTGACCACGATCAGGGCATTGCCCGAAAAATCCTTGACGTGCACCCGGTCGCCCACCTGCACCGGCTGCTCGCAGATGAACTCCCATTCGTCATCCCCGAGCACCGGCAGGGTGAAGCGCACCAGCCCGCGGCCACCCTCGGCGGGGGCGCGAACCACGGTGCCGGCCTCGCCGATGGCGGCCTCCCGGGAGATCCCCGCCTTGGTCTTGTCCACCATGCGGGGCTTGAAGTACTTGAACCAGAACAGCGCGAATCCGCAGGAAAACAGCAACCACAGCAGCATCTGCACCGTGGCGGGCATGGCGGGTATCAGCCACAGCAGGATGCCCACCAGCACGGCGCCGAGGCCGAACCAGAGCACGGTGAAGCTGGCGAGGAAAATCTCGGCGATGACAAGGCCGACCCCGAGCAGGATCCAGTGCCAGTAAACGAGGGTGAAGGTGGCGGTATCCATGGCTACTCCTTGCGGCTGGCATCACCCGGGGCGCGCTTGCCCTGGGCCTGGTTGACGAGGTGGATGGCGAGGGGCGCCATCAGCAGGAAGCCGGCGACGATGAACAGTACGCCGCCCTCCCCCGACACGTAGAGGTAAATCCCCCGGGCGGCAAGCAGTGCCCCCAGTATGTCGAGCACCAGGATATGCCAGGGCAGGGTCAGCTTGCGGGGGGCGGGTTGGGTCATGGTCTGTCCTTGGTGGTGCCGTGGCCGGCGGCCAGGAATTCACAGCATATTACGCAGTTTGAGTTCCCCGGGATACGGGGCTAGGTACCAGGAGTTGAGGATGTAGGGATCGGGGTTGCGGCGGAAGTGGTGGCGCAGCAAGGTCACCGGCACGATCAGCGGCACCTCGCCCCGGTGGTACTGCTGGATGGTTTCCACCAGCTCTGCCTTGTCGTCCCCGTCGAGATCCTTCTTCAGGTAGCCCTGGATATGCTGGAGCACGTTGACGTGGTTGTTGCGGCTGGCCACCTTGCGCAGGCAGGCCATGGCGCCGGCGAGATAGTCCGCCGCCACCGCCGCCAGATTGTCGGCCCGGGCGCTGGCCGCCAGCTTGCCGAGGGCGCGGGCCGCGTCCTGATCGTGGCTCATCAGGCTGAGCTTGAGCCTGGCGTGGAAGCCGGTGAGGGCGGCGACGTCGAGATCCGGGGCCACCCGGGTGTGCCAGTGGTGGTAGACGAACACCCGCTGGATGAAGTTTTCCCGCAGGCGGGGATCACCGAGGCGACCCTCCTCCTCCACGGGCAGGTTGGGGAAGCGGGCCATGATCCCGGCGGCGAAGACGCCGGCGCCGCTCTTCTCCGGCATGCCCTTGCCGTTGTAGACCTTGACCCGCTCCATGCCACAGCTGGGGGAGTCCTTCTTGAGGATGAAACCGAACAGCGGCGCCACCGCCGGGGCCTGGGCGGCGGTGTAGTCCCGCAATGCCTCGGTGACATCGAGGTCCGGATCCCGGGCCCCCACCACCCGCAGCTCGCCATCCTTGTCCACCAGGCGAATGGCCGGGCGCGGCACACCGAGGCCGATGCCCACCTCGGGGCAGAAGGGGCGCAGATCGAAGTATTCCGCCAGGGTGCCGGTGATGTAGCTGTCGCGCTTGTGGCCGCCATTGTGGCGTACCTCGTTGCCGAGCAGGCAGCTGCTGATGCCAACGGGTATCTTGTCGGGCTTGCTAGGGGTAGTCATGGGCCATGATCCAGGCGTCCTCGCGACCTTGCGTCCCGGGATAATACCCCTTTCTCACCCCGAGGCGGACAAAGCCGTGGCGCTGATAGAGGTCGATGGCGCGCCCGTTGGAGGCGCGCACCTCGAGGAATAGACGCCGCGCCACCCCCCGGTGGGCGTCCATCAGGTGCCGGAGGAGCCGCCCGCCGAGGCCGCGTCCCTGGGCCCCGGGGGCCACCGCGATATTGAGCAGCTCCGCCTCGTCCAGCACCCGCTGGTGAACCGCGAACCCCACCACCTCGCCCCCCTCTTCCACCACCTCCACCCGGTGGCTGGCGAGGCTCTCGGCGAACTGGGACTCAGACCAGGGAAACCCGGAAGCCGCGGCATCGAGGGCCGCGAGGGCGGGGGCGTCGGCGGCCCTTGCGGCGCGGAGGGAAACCGTCACCCCTCAGCCCGCCAGGAACCTGATGGCCTGCCAGGTCTCGGCCTTGAGGGCCGGGTTTTGCGCCATGCCGTGGAGGCTGTGGGTGACGATGCCCCGGGCGCCGCAGGGCAGATCGAGCTGCTCACCCACCGCCGGATCGTCCCCGGCGCCCGCCACCCGGGCGGCATCCTTGCCCATCAGCAGCACATGGTCGAAGGCCTTAAGGCGCCGCTTGGCGGCGAGAAACACCGCGACGAAATCCCGGGCACCGGCGATATCCACCGGCACCCCCTGCAGGCCCAGGTGGGGTGCCTGGGGCCAGTCCATCAGATCCACCGGGGGCAGGCCATCGCCGAGCCGGCCGATGGCCTTGAGCAGATTGGCCAGCATGGTGAGTTGCTCACCCGCCGGGCGCTGCCCGGGGGGCATGGCGCACAGCACCACCAGGTCGGCGCGGGGTTGCCAGAAGCCCAGGCGGCATTCGAAGGGCGGCGCGCCCTCCGCCCTGGGCGGGGCCTTGGCGGCGTGGGTCTGCGCGGCGGGCAGTGTGGTGGGCGGCGTGGCGAGGGCCGCGCGAAGGTGATCGGTGGCTTGCACGGGGGCTGGCGCGGCCGGTGGGGCTTCGGGTGCCTCCGCCGCCGGGTCCGCCGGCGCTCCCTGGGCGGCGCCGAGGGCGTCCCGGGGCAGGTAGCGCACCACCCCGAGATTCGCGAGGTACCAGTCGCGCCTCGACGGGCCGGCCGCGGCCATCGCCGTCACACACCTTCCATCTGGGGATGGAGCCGGGACGGATTGGTGAGCAGATTGAGGGCGTTGAGGTAGGCCCGGGCGCTCGCCACCAGCACGTCGGTATCGGCGCCCTGACCGTTGACGATGCGCCCGGCCTTTTCGAGGCGCACGGTGACCTCCCCCTGGGCCTCGGTGCCCTCGGTGACGGCGTTCACCGAGTACAGCTGGAGGTTGGTGCCGCTCCGGGCCAGCTGCTCGATGGCCTTGAAGATGGCGTCCACCGGGCCGTCCCCGGCGGCGCTGACCTGTTGCTCGGCGCCGTCGACGGCGATGGTCAGGGCGGCGTGGGGCGCCTGTCCGGTGCGGGAGATCACCTCCATGGCGGTCAGGCGGTATTTTTCCGTGATCTCGGCGGTCTGCACCTCCGAGACCAGGGCCTGCAGGTCCTCGTCGTAGATTTCCCGCTTCTTGTCCGCCAGCTCCTTGAAGCGGGCGAAGGCGGCGGCGAGGGCCTCCTTGGAGTCGAAGCTGATGCCCAGCTCCTCCAGGCGGCTGGCGAAGGCGGCGCGACCCGACAGCTTGCCGAGCACGATGCGGTTGGCGCCCCAGCCCACGTCCTGGGCGCGCATGATCTCGTAGGTCTCGCGGTGCTTGAGCACGCCGTCCTGATGGATGCCGGATTCATGGGCAAAGGCGTTGGCGCCGACGATGGCCTTGTTGGGCTGCACCGGGAAGCCAGTGATGGAGGACACCAGGCGGGAGGTGGGCACGATGTGGCTGATGTCGATGCCCGTTTGCACCGGGAAGCGGTCCTTGCGGGTGCGGATCGCCATCACGATCTCCTCCAGGGCGGCGTTGCCCGCCCGCTCCCCGAGGCCGTTGATGGTGCACTCCACCTGGCGGGCGCCGTTGATCACCGCCGCCAGGGAGTTGGCCACGGCGAGGCCCAGGTCGTTGTGGCAGTGCACCGAGAAGATCGCCCGGTCGGCGTTGGGGACGTTGTCCATCACCCGGCGGATCATCCGCCCGTACTCCTCGGGCTCGCCGTAGCCCACGGTGTCGGGGATATTGATGGTGCGGGCGCCGGCGTCGATCACCGCCTCGATGATGCGGCACATGAAGTCGAACTCCGAGCGGCTGCCGTCCTCCAGGGAGAACTCCACGTCGTCGACGAAGTTGCGGGCCAGTCTGACCGCCGCCACCGCGTGCTCCAGCACCTGCTCCGGCGCCATCTGCAGCTTGTAGGCCATGTGGATCGGCGAGGTGGCGATGAAGGTGTGGATGCGGGCGCTGTTGGCGCCCTTCAGGGCCTCGGCGGCGCGCTCGATGTCGGGCCGCACGGCCCGGGCCAGGCTGCACACGGTGCTGTCCTTGACGGTGTTGGCGATGGCCTTGACCGCCTCGAAATCCCCGGGGCTCGAGATGGCGAAGCCCGCCTCGATGACGTCGACCCGCAGTTTTTCCAGGGCGCGGGCGATGCGCACCTTCTCGTCCCGGGTCATGGACGCGCCGGGGCTCTGCTCCCCGTCCCGCAGGGTGGTGTCGAAAATCACCAGACGATCTTTGCTCATGGGCGTTTACTCAGTCTCTTTTGATCACGGGCGACGGGGACGTCGCCGCCAGGTGCCGCCCCGCGGGGCTCAGCTTCGCGCCGCCGAGCGCTTGCGGTAGCGGCTGTAAAGCCAGTAAAGGGGCGCCGAACAGGCGTAGGCCAGGGCCATGGCCAGCAGCACCCGGGCGGGGTCGATGGAGATGACCACGAAGATCATCACCACCGCGAGGATCACCACGAAGGGCACCCTGCCCTTCAGGTCCAGCCCCTTGAGGCTCTTGTAGCGGAAGTTGGACACCATCAGCAGCCCCGCCAGGGAGGTGACGATGGCGGCCACCACGGCGAGGGCGGTGGTGGGTGCCTCGCCGTAGCCGCTCCACACCATGCCCGCCACCAGGGCCGCCGCCGAGGGGCTGGCGAGGCCGGTGAAGAAGCGCTTGTCCGCCACATCCACCTGGGTGTTGAAGCGGGCGAGGCGCAGGGCCGCGCAGGAGGCATAGATGAAGGCCGCCGCCCAGCCCACCTTGCCGAGATCCTCCAGCATCCAGCTGAAGGCCACCACGGCGGGGGCGACGCCAAAGGACACCATGTCCGACAGGCTGTCGTACTGGACACCGAAGGCGCTCTGGGTGTTGGTCAGCCGCGCCACCTGGCCGTCGAGGCCGTCGAAGAACATGGCGACGAAGATGGCGATGGCGGCGTGCTCGAAATTGCCGTTCATCCCGGCGAGGATGGCGTAGAAACCGCCGAACATGGCCCCGGTGGTGAGCAGGTTGGGCAGCAAGTAGATGCCCCGCCGGCGGCCGCGCTGCTCCCCCTGGCCGTCGTCGGGCTGCTGGGGATTCTCGGGGGCTTGGGGTTCGGATTCCATCGGCGGGGCGACTCCGGGCTGAAACGGCGGCAGGGGCGCACAATGTACCATCGCGGCCCTGCCTTGTTAAGGAATGCGGCAAAACCGGGCGAGACCCCGGCGGACGCCATGCCGGCACTATTTTGTCAGTTATGTAAATTAGCGTAAGCTCGCTTCCAGGCCCATCCGGCGCCGGCTGACAATCCCCCAGGGGCGCCGCCCGCCGGCCCCGTCCGCCCATAACCTCGAATAACCAGGAGCCACCCATGAGCGACCAAGACCTCCACCCGGACACCCCGATACAACCGACCCGCCGCAACCTGCTGAAGGGCATGGCCGGCGGCGCCCTCGCGGCCGCCACGGGCGGTATCGCGGGCCACGCACTTGCCGCCTCCCCCGCCGGCGGCGAGGACCTCACCTGGATGCCCGCCTGGCGGATCCGCGACCTGATCGCCCGCAAGGACATCTCGCCGGTGGAAGTCACCGAGCATTTTCTCGGCCGCATCGAGGCCGTCGACGGCAAGCTGAAGTCCTTCATGACCGTCGACCACCAGGGCGCCCGCGCCCAGGCCCGGGCGGCGGAGAAGGCGGTGCTGGCAGGGGAGACCCTCGGTCCCCTGCACGGCATTCCGGTGTCGGTGAAGGACCATATCGCCATCAAGGGCCTGCCCAAGTTCGACATGGGCCTGCTGCGCCATATCCCCGAGGCCCCCCGGGACGACGTGGTGGTGGAACGGCTGCGCAGGGCCGGCGCCATCCTCATCGGCACCAACACCGAGATGGGCTCCGGCTCCGACGTCACCAAGATGCCCCGGGCGTTCAACTGGGAAGTGGAGGCCCGCAGCGCCTGGGACCAGTCCCGGGTGCCCGGCTGGTCCAGTTCCGGCTCCGCCAGCGCGGCGGTGGCGCGGCTGGTGCCCATCGCCATCGGCTCCGACGGCGGCGGCTCCACCCGCCTGCCGGCGGCCTACTCGGGGATCGTCGGCATCGCCGCCACCCCGGGCCGCATCCCCTGGATCCACGCCGCCTCCCCCACCCTGGCGCTGTCCGCCAGCACCGGGCCCATGTGCCGCGACCTCAAGGACGCCGCCATCGCCACCCAGGCCCTGTCGGGCCCGGACGGCCGCGACTTCTTCAGCCTCCAGGATCCGAACCCGGATTTTCTCACCACCCTCGACGCCGGGGTGGAGGGCATGCGCCTCGCCTGGTCCGACGACTTCGGCTATGCCGCCATGTACGCCATGGCGGAGAGTCCCCGGGTGATCGCCGCCATCCGCGCCGCCGCCATGGGCTTCACCAAGCTGGGGGCCCGGGTCGATGTGCTCGCCGATCAGTGGGACGACTTCTTCCCCGGCTTCATGATGATGAACCAGGCCTTCGGCAGCGGCGGCCGGGGCCGGGGCGAGATGCCCAGCGAGGAGGATTACTGGGCCTCGGTGACGGTGCGGGGCCGCAACTACGACCATTTCATGGAGGTTTTCAAGACCCACGACGTCATCCTCGCCCCCACCGCCCAGCTGCTGGCGCCCAAGGTCGAGGAGTGGAACGCCCGCTGGACCGGCGACGGCGCCGAATTCCCCCACGGCACCTTCGCCGGCAGCTACGTGAGCCACGTGATGATGTTCAACTGGCTGGGCTTCCCGGCCTTCAACATCCCCGCCGGCTTCGTCGACGGCCTGCCGGTGGGCATGCAGGTGATCGGCCGCCCCGGCAGCGAGGCGACCATGTTCCGGGTGGCGCGGGCGTTCATGAACGCCTATCCCAGGGATGAGCGGCCGCCGGTTTGATTTTTTGGGGGGGTTTGACGTTTGAGGTATGGCGTCTGACGTCTGACGTCTGACGTCTGACGTCTGACGTCTGACGTCTGACGTCTGACGTCTGACGCCGGGATGATCACGGTAACGACCGCTGCATGGTCTTTCCCGTGCTCATCGAAAAGCACGAGCATAGGTAAGGGCCGCTGGCTTTTGCGTCCGACGTCCGACGTCCGACGTCAAGCCAGCGCTCTTCAAGGAATCAACCCCAGCCGCCGCGCCCGCTCCACCGCCTGGAGGCGGCTGCGGGTGCCGAGCTTGTCGAAGATCTGCTGCATGTACCATTTGATGGAGCCCTCGGTCATGCCGAGGCGCTCCGCCACTTCCCGGTTGCGCAGGCCGATACTCACCTGCTGCAGGACTTCCAGCTCCCGGTCGGTGAGCCCGCCGTAGATGCCCTCCTCGGTGTCGGTCCTCGGGGTCTGGGGCACCAGGCCGCCAAAGGCCTCCAGCAGCTTGCGGGCAAAGCGGTCGGTGGGGTTCGAGGCCTCGGACTCCGCCTGGCAGCACTGCTCGAGCAGGGTGCGAATGGGGGCGCCCTCGTCGATGAAGCTGCGCATGGCTCCCATGGGGGCAGCCACCGCCATGGCTTCCCGCAGCACCCGCTGGGCGATCCGCGAACCCTCCCCCAGCAGCAGCGCCTCTGCCAGCAGGATGCTCCAGCGGACATAGGCGTACTGGGCACCCCGCGCCTCGCAAAAACCCCGCCAGTTGCGCGCCACCTGGGCGGCGTCCGCCACCCGGTCGTCGAGCAGCGCCACCCGGGTCCAGGTCATGGCGCGCAGCTCGTCGATGCCGAGGCGGGTGATGCGGGGCAGCACCTCGTCCCGGGACTCGGGGATACCCGCGTTCCGGGCCAGCTGGAGAATGCGGCCGGTGGTGCCCCCCGGGGCGCGGGACAGAATGCGCACCTGCTCGTGGATGACCGACAGCCTAAGCCGCTCGAGATTGCGGTCGAGGGCGAGGGCCATGGCGTCGTCGAGCACCGACAGCGCTTCGTCCGGCTCCCCGTGGAACACCGCAAGGCGCGCCTGGGTAAGGGTGACGGCGACGAACTGGTCCACCATGCCCCAGTCGGTGGCATTGGCGGAATGGCGGGACAACAACTCCGCCGCGCGCTCCGTCTGGTTGCGCTCGTAGAGGATGACGGCGAGGGGCAGGCCCGGCAGGGCGATGAGGGAAGAGCTCTCGCCGCCATAGCGCACCGCCACCGCGATGCTCTCCTCCAGGGTCTGCACCCCGGCGTCGGCCTTGCCCATGGCGAACAGACTGGTGCCGATCACCGCCAGGGCGGCGATCAGGGCGAAGTCGTAGCCGGAGCGCTGCAGCACGCCCCGCGCCCGGGCCGCGAGGCTGTCCACGTCGTCGAAGACGAACTGCTCCCGCTGGGCGTGGAGCAGCTGTGCGTAGACCGAGCCGGCGAGGTAGGGGTGCAGGTCCTGGCTGCTCAAGGCCAGCAGTTCCTGGCACTTGCGCTCCACCTCCAGCACGTCGTCCCTGGCCGCGGCCAGGGTCATCTCCCGGTGCAGCAACTGGTGGCGCAGCTGGTCGAGGTCGACGGCGGGGATGGTGCTGATGTTCTCCCAGTCCTCCACCCGGCGGCGCACGGAGCTGAGCAGGTCCTGGGCCTCCTCGAAACGCAGGTGGCGCATCAGGTGCCAGGCCCAGGTGAGCAGGATGGTGGGATATTGTTGCAGCTCGGGGAGGGGAATGCGCTCCACGAACTGGGTCACCAGGCGGATGCGCCCCTTGTAGGTCCAGTCCTGGGAGCAGGTTTCGAGGATCTCGGCGGCGCGCCCCGGGTGGCCGGCGGCGAGGGCGGCCTCGATGGCCTCCACCAGCTGCTCCTTCTCCCGGAACCAATCGGCGGCGCGAAGGCGCAGGGCGGCCTGCCCCTCGAACCCGCCCTCCTCCAGGCGCCGCAGCAAAAAATCCCGAAACAGCGGATGGTAGCGGTACCACTGGCGCTCGTCGTCGAGGGCGACCAGAAACAGCCCCGCCCCCGCCACTTCCTCCAGCAATCGCCGGGACTGGCGGATCTCCAGCACGTGGTCGCAGAGCCCGGCGCAGAAGCGGTCGAGCACCGCGCTCTTGAGCAGGAAATTCTGCACCTCCGGGGACTGCACCGAGAGCACCTGCTCGGCAAAGAAATCCGATACCGCCCGATGGCTGCCGGAGTAGGTGCGCAGCAGGCTGTCGGCGGCCCCGGGATTGCGCAGGGCAAGGCCCGCCAGCTTGATGCCGGTGATCCAGCCATCGGTGCGGGTCGCGAGCCAGTCGAGGGAACCGTCCTCGAGAAGCGGCCAGCCACTGGCGGCCAGATAGTCGCGGATCTCGTCCCGGGTAAAGCGCAGCTGCTCCATGCCGATCTCCAGCAACTGGCCCCGGGCGCGGAGGCTCCCCTGGCCGAGGTTGAGGTGGGAGCGGGAGGCGGTAATGACACTCAACTGGCGGGGCGCCATTTCCAGGAAGCGGGCCAGGGCCGCCACCGCCTCGTCATCGAGAAAATGCAGGTCGTCGAGGAAGAGGATGACCGGCGTGTGGGCGTCCACCAGCAGGTTGACGAGGGCGGTCATCAGGGCGTCGGGGGTCTGGTGGCGGCGGCTGTCGATGAGGGCGTTGATGGGCGCCGCCAGGGACGGCAGGGCCCGGGCCAGGGCCCCGGCCATATAGGCCAGCAACTCGACGGGGTCGAGCCCGGTGGAGTCGATGGTCACCCAGCCCACCGGGCGACCGTTGTCCCGCAGGGTCTGGATCCACTGGGAGAGCAGACTGGTCTTGCCGAAGCCCGCCGGGGCCTGGACGATGCTGAGCCGGTGGCCCGCCGCCTGGTCCGCCAGGTCCAGCAGGCGGGCGCGGGAAAACAGGCTGCCCGCCTCGAAAGGGGGGGAGAGTCTCGTCTTCAGCAATTGGTAGGACATCGCAACCCAACAGGCATGACCGGCGGCGCGGTCCGGAACGGTGGCATCAACCCGGACGGGCTAGGGAACCTAGGCCCCGGCTGGAGGAGGGCTAACGATATAAGCTAAGGCAGGGGATGTCCACCGCCGCCCCGGAGGGCGGCGGTGGCCGGGGACGGGTTATCAGAAGTTGCGGGTATTGAAGGGTACGTAATCCGCGGAGAGCAGATCGCGGCTGATGATGATCTTCATGATCTCCGAGGTGCCGGCGTAGATGGAGGAGATCCGCGCGTCGGTGAACTGCCGGGAGATGGGGTACTCATCCATGTAGCCGGCGCCGCCGTGCAGCTGCACGCCGAGATCCGCCGCCTTCATCTGCACCTCGGCGGTGGCGAGCTTGGCCTTGGAGGCCATCACCGCGGTGAGTTCCCCGGCGTTGCAGGCCTCGACGCAGCGGTCGATGAAGGTCTGCTGGATGTCCAGCTCGGTGCGCAGCTCCGCCAGCTTGAACTGGGTGTTCTGGAAGGATGCCACCGACTTGCCGAACACCCGGCGGTTCTGGACGAACTCCAGGGTCAGGTCGAAGGACAGCTGGGCGGCGGCCAGGGCCATGACGGCGCTGATCAAGCGCTCCTCGGCGAGGCCCTCCATCAGGTAGTAGAAACCCTTGGTGGGGTCGCCGAGGACATTGGCGGCGGGCACCTTGACGTCATTGAAGAACAGTTCGGCGGTGTCCTGAGCCTTCATGCCCATCTTGTGGAGGCGGGCGCCCCGCTCGAAGCCCTCCATGCCCCGCTCCACCAGGAACAGGCCGAGGCTGTGGGGATTGTTCTCCGGGTCGGTCTTGGCGGCCACCACCACCAGGTCGGCGTTGATGCCGTTGGAGATGTAGGTCTTGGCGCCGTTCAGCACCCAGTTGTCCCCCACCTTTTTGGCGGTGGCGCGCATGCCCGCCAGGTCACTGCCCGCATCCGGCTCGGTCATGGCCACGGCGAGGATGATGTCCCCGGACACGCAGCCGGGCATGAAGCGGTCGAGCTGCTCCTTGTTGCCGAGGCGGCCCAGGTAAGGGCCCACCAGGCGGCTGTGCAGGGGGGCGTAGAAGTCGTTGCAGCGGGCGTAGGCCAGCTCCTCGAGGATGATCTGCTCGTAGCGGAAGTCCTTGTCGCCGATGGCGCCGTACTCCTCGTCGGGCCACACCATCAGAAAGCCCTGGTCGCCCGCGGCCTTGAAGGCCGAGCGGTCGACGATGCCCGCTTCCCGCCAGGCCTCCATGTGGGGCACGATCTCCTGGGCGAGGAACTTGCGGTAGGCCTCGCGGAACATTTGCTGCTCTTCGGTGAAGTTGCGCTTGAACATGGTCGGTACCTCGCGTTAACCGGCGTTGGGGCCATGGAAGGTGACACCGCGCTGGGCGCGGTCCACCAGCCAGGGAGAGGGCTTGAAGCGCGGGCCGTACTTGGCGGCCAGCTCGTCGCATTCCGCCACGAAGCGGGCGGCGCCTACTGTGTCGATGTAGGACAGGGTGCCGCCGGTGAAGGCGGGGAAGCCCCAGCCCAGCAGCGCCCCCAGGTCGCCGTCGGCGGCGTGGGTCAGCACCCCTTCCTCCAGGCAGCGGGCGGTTTCCAGGGCCTGGATATGCAGGTAGCGCTTGACCAGCTCCCCGGCGTCCGGCTGCTCGGCGGCCACCGGGAACAGATCCTTGAGGCCCGGCCAGATGTGCTTGCCGCCCTCGGCGGGGTAGTCGTAGAAACCGCCGTCGCCGCGCCGGCCGATGCGCTTCTGGTCCTCCACCATCACCTTCATCACGTTGTAGGCGCAGGGCAGCACGTAGCGGTCGCCCTCGGCGGCGATGGACTGCTTGACGATCTTCCAGGGCAGTTCGATGGTGAGGGCATCGGTCAGCTCCAGGGGGCCGATGGGCATGCCCGCCAGCTTGCCGGCATTCTCGATGATGGCGGGGTCGACGCCCTCCTCCAGCATCTTCATGCCCTCGTGGATGAAGGTCTGGAACACCCGGCTGGTGTAGAAGCCCCGGGAGTCGTTGACCAGCACCGGGGTCATGCGCAGCTGGCCCACCAGGTCGAGGGCCTGGGCCAGGGTTTCCTGGCTGGTCTGCTTGCCGCTGATCACCTCGATCAGGGGCATGCGCTCCACGGGGGAGAAGAAGTGCAGGCCGATGAAGCGGTCGGGGCGCACCGAGGCGCGGGCCAGGTCGGAGATGGGCAGGGTGGAGGTGTTGGAGGCATAAATGGCGGTGGCGGGGAGCACCGCCTCGGCCTTGCGGGTCACGTCGGCCTTGATCTCGATATCCTCGAACACCGCCTCGATGACAATGTCACAACCGTCCAGGTCGCTGTAGTCGACGGTGGGGGTGATCAGGGCCAGCAGGGCGTCGGCCTTGTCCTGGGTCATGGTGCCGCGCTCCACGGCCTTCTTGACGATCTTCTCGCTGTAGTTCTTGCCCTTCTCGGCGAATTCGATCTTGCTGTCGAGCAGCACGACCTGGATACCCACCTTGGCCGCCACATGGGCGATGCCGGAACCCATGAGACCCGCGCCGAGCACGCCGATCTTCCCGTACTTGACCTTGGCGAAGCCCTCGGGCCGGCGGATCAGCTTGTCGGCGAGGCCCTTGTTGACGAAGCTGGTGCGGATGATATTGCGCGCCTCGGGGCTGGTCATCAGCTTGGCGAACAGCTTGCTCTCCACCGCCAGGGCCTTGTCGAAGGGCATGATCATGCCTTCGAAGATGGCGTCCAGGTTGACGATGGGGGCTGGATAGTTGTGCCAGGTCTTGGCGGCGATCTTGCCCGCCAGCACCGAGTAGCTGAAGCCCTGGATGGGGTTGAGCAGGCCCTGGCCTTCCTTCACCCGATAGCCTTTCTTGTCCCAGGGGCGCACCGGATCGATGCCGTTGTCGATGGCCTTGCGGGCGGCGGCGATGAGCTGGTCGGCGGGCACCACCTCGTTGACCATGCCGAGCTTCAGGGCCTCGGCGGGGCCGACGGTCTTGCCCTCGACGATGATGGGCACCGCCTTGTCGATGCCGATCAGGCGCGGCAGGCGCTGGGTGCCGCCGGAGCCGGCGAGCAGGCCCACGGTGACTTCCGGCAGGCCCAGCTTGATTTTCGGGTCGTCGGCGACGATCTGGTAATGGCAGGCGAGGCACAGCTCGTAGCCGCCGCCGAGGGCGAGGCCGTTGATGGCGGCGACGAAGGGCTTGCCGCAGGTCTCGAGCTTCCTGTGCATGCCGGTGGCGAGCTGGCTGAAGGCCAGGGCCTCGTCCACGGAGATATCGTGCTCCATGCGCTCGAGGATGCCCTTGAGGTCGGCCCCGGCCATGAAGGCGGGCTTGCCGGAGGTGATGATGGCGCCCTTGACGGCGTCATCGGCGGCGATCCTGTCGATGGCGTCGTTCATCTCCGCGAGCCATTCCGGGGAGACCACATTCATGGGGCGACCGGGGTCGTCGAGGGTGATGAGGGCGATGCCGTCCTGCACGTCGTACTTGATCTGGTTGGTCATGGTGCGAATTCCCGTAGCTGTCTGGGGTGGGAGGCGCGAGGCCTCACACCCGCTCGATGATGGTGGCGGTGGCGAGGCCGTTGCCGGCGCACAGGGTGATGAGGCCGGTGCTGAGATCGCGGCGCTCCAGCTCGTCGAGGAGGATGCCGGTGATCATGGCGCCGGTGGCACCGAGGGGGTGGCCGAGGGCGATGGCGCCGCCGTTGACGTTGACCTTGCCGTGGTCGAGGTTCATCTCGGCCATGAAGTTCATCACCACCGAGGCGAAGGCCTCGTTGATTTCCACCAGGTCGATGTCGGCCATGGTCATGCCGGCGCGCTTCAACAGCTTGTTGACGCAGGCCACGGGGCCGTCGAGCATGATGGTCTGCTCACTGCCGATGGAAGTGAAGGCGCGGATTTTGGCGCGGGGTTTCAGGCCCGCCGCCTTGCCGAAGGCCTCGCCCCCCACCAGCACCACGGCGGCGCCGTCGACGATGCCGCTGGAGTTGCCGGCGGTGTGGACGTGGTTCACTTCCAGCACGGCGGGGTAGCGCTGCATGGCCACGGCGTCGAAGCCGTAGTCCTTGCCGAAGGTGGTGAAGGCGGGCTTGAGGCTGGCGAGGGACTCGGCAGTGGTATCGGGGCGGCGGTATTCGTCGTGGTCGAGCAGCACCTTGCCGAGCACATCCACCACCGGGATCACGGAGCGGGCGAAGCGGCCCTCGTCCCAGGCCTTGGCGGCGCGCTGCTGGGATTCCAGGGCGTAGGCGTCCACGTCCCCGCGGGTGAAGCCCTTGCGGGTGGCGATGAGATCGGCGCCGATACCCTGGGGGGCGTAGTAGTTGTGGTAGGCGACCCAGGGGTCCGCGGCCCAGGCGCCGGTGTCGGAGCCCATCAGGGTGCGGGACATGGACTCGACGCCACCGCCAATGGCGGCATCGGCGGCGCCGGTCATCACCTGCATGGCGGCATTGTTCATGGCTTCGAGGGCGGAGGCGCAGAAGCGGTGAACCTGCTGGCCTGCCACGGTCTGGGCGTAGCCCGCTTCGAGCACGGCGGCGCGGGCGATGTTGCCCCCCTGCTCCCCCACCGGCTGGGCGCAGCCGAGGATCACATCGTCCACCAGGGCGGTGTCGAGGCCGTTGCGGGCACGCAGCGCCTTCAGGGTTTGCGCCGCCAGCTGCACCGAGGACACCTCGTGCAGGGAACCGTCGGGACGACCGCGACCACGGGGGGTGCGAACATGATCGTAGATGAATGCTTGTGCCAAGGTGACCTCCAAAGGGGTTGAATGCGGGGGCATTGCCCGCGGGCATGGCCCTGGGTCAGGGCCCCGGGGGCGGTGATGGGGATTGTCGCCAATCCGGCCTTATCCGGCTTTGGCATCTTGCCCCCCGGGCGGTGAAGCGGCACCTATCGAAAGATTGGGCAGCCCCCCGGCCCCGCAACCACCATTGGATAGGTGAAGGCGCGGGGCCGGGATTGCTACCTTGTCGCACTTGAATTTCGTGCATTGTGCATTCAACACCCTGATTCTGGAGGCCTGATGGCTATGCAACAGCTGACCCTGCCGGAAGTGCTCGGTGGCGCCCTTAATCGCAGCCCCGATACCGAAGCGCTGATCTTCCCCAATGTGCGACTCACCTACCGCCAGTTCCAGGGGCGGGTCAGTGCCTCCGCCCGGTCGCTGATCGGCATGGGTGTGCGCCCCGGGGATGTGGTGGGCGTGCTGATGCCCAACTGCGCCGAGAACGTCACCCTGTTGTTCGCCGCCGCCAGCATCGGCGCCCTGTTCGTGCCCATCAACAACCGCTTCCGCGCCCGGGAGCTGGCCCATGTGATCGCCGACTCCGGCATGAAGGTGCTGGTCACCAACGACATCGTCGCCGAGCAGGTCAACTACGCCGAGCGCCTCCACCAGGCCCTCCCCGAGCTCGCCGGCGCCGCCCCCGGCGCCACCCCGGGGACGGCGGTATCCTCCGCCCTCGACCACGTGGTGCTGCTCGGCACCAGCGAGGCGGGCGGCATGCTCAGCCAGGAGCAGTTCGAGGTCTACGGCCGCGACGTCAGCGAGCAGCAGCTGAGCGGCTTCACCGCCACGGTGCGGGGCGACCAGCCGGTGCTGATGCTCTACACCTCCGGCACCACCGCCATGCCCAAGGGCTGCCCCCTGACCCAGGCGCAGATCGCCGGCATCTCCCTCGCCATCGCCGACCGCCTCGGCCTCGTCGCCGGCGACCGCCTGTGGAATGCCCTGCCCATGTTCCACGCCAGCAGCCTGCTGCCGATGACCGCCGCCTTCCACAAGAGCGCCACCTTCGTCTCCCAGCTGCATTTCAGCGCCGACCAGACCCTGCGCCAGCTGGTGGACGAGAAGATCACCGTGGCCTGGCCGGCCTACGACCTGATCTGGCAGCAGATCCTCACCCACCCGGACTTCGACGCCAGCCAGTTCAAGGGGCTGCGCGCCCTGCTCTGCGTGGGCCCGCCGGAAACCCTGATGCTGATGGAAAAGTCCCTGCCCAACGCGCGGATCCTGTCCTGCTACGGCATCACCGAGTGCTCCGGCGTGCCGGTGATGCCGCTCTACAGCGACGACCAGGCGATCCGTTGCGGCACCAGCGGCCTGCCCATGGAGGGCCTCAGGGCCGAGATCCGCGACCCGGAGACCGGCGCGCCCCTGCCGCCCCGCCAGCGGGGCCTGCTGTGGATGCAGGGGGACTATGTGATCAGCGGCTACTGGAAGGACCCGGCGAAGACCGCCGCCTCCTTCGACGCCGACCACTGGTTCAACACCGGCGACCTTTGCTCCATGGACGAGAACGGCTACATCTACTTCCACGGCCGCCTCAAGGACACCCTCAAGGTGGGGGGCGAGAACGTGGCGGCGGTGGAGGTGGAAGCCTTCCTCACCACCCACCCGGCGGTGAAACTGGCGGCGGTGGTGGGCGTGCCCGACAAGAAACTTCAGGAAGTCCCCGCCGCCTTCGTCGAACTGCGCCCCGGCGCCAGCGCCACCGAGGCGGAGATCATCCAGTTCTGCAAGGACAACCTCGCCGGCTTCAAGGTGCCCCGCCACGTCCGCTTCGTCACCGAGTGGCCCATGTCCGCCACCAAGATCCGCAAGGATGATCTGCGCGGGCCGCTGTTGGAGGAGCTGGGTCTGACGTCTGACGTCTGACGTCTGACGTCTGACGTCTGACGCCGAGAGAGTACGGGCCCCGCGCCACGGAAGACAATCCGATGGCAACGAGGCCCACAGGAGATGGGTCTGGCGCCGGCCTTGCTGGAGGGGGTGGAAAGGCTTGTGCGTCCGACGTCAAGCGTCAGACCATCTTTCTCACGCCAACCCAATCACCTTGGCAAAGGCCGCATAATCCTCGCCGGGGGTCGGCACCGGCTCCCCCATGCGTTGGGCCAGCAGGCACATGATAGGCTGGTGGCTGCGGGCGTTGGAGGTGCGCGGGATGGTGCCCCGTTCGATCTGGCGGTCCACGGCGCGCATGCCGACGATGGCCATGCGGAAGGTGGCGAGCAGGTCGTAGTAATCCAGCGGTGCCACCTTGCGGCCGAGCTTTGCCTCGTAGTGGGCGATGGTCTCCTCCCGGTTGGGCAGGCCTTCGAGACGGGGCACGCCCATGCCGTGGCTGAACAGATCGTCGAAGAACAGCCACCAGGCCAGGTCCACCTCGGCGGGGCCTAAGTTGGCAAGCTCCCAATCGAGCACCACCGTGACGGCGCCGCTGCTGTCATTGGCGAAGAGGATGTTGCTGGGGCTCGGATCACCCCACAGGACACTCACCGGGGCGTTCTCGGGGCGCTCGCTCATCAGCCGCTCGAAGGCCCGCTCCATCAGGGGAATGGGCTCTCCCCGGGCCCACTCGTACCACTCCCGGACCCAACCGAGATAGCCTTCGATGCCGGGCTGGCCGTACTTGGGGTCGGCGAGAAAGGTAAAGCCATCCTGCCAGTCGAGGCGGTTGACGGCGGCCATCTGGTCGATGCCGTTCAGCCACACCTGGCGGCGCTGCCCGGGGGTCATATCCGCCAGCCAGCCGGCGCGGTTGTAGTTGGGGCTCTGCTGCACCACCCGGCCGTCCATCTTCTCCATCACCAGAAACGGCAGGCCGAGCACGCTGTCATCCATTTCGAGGCCGATGAGGTTGGGCACCGGAACCTGGCTGTGGGCCGCGACGGCCTCCATCACCCGGTACGGAAAATCGATGCTGGCGGCGACGAAAAAATCGCTGGACTGGTTCTGGCAGCGCACCACCAGGCTCAGCTCCCTTGCGTTGCCAGCCTCGCCATGGGCCACATCGATATAGAAAGTCTCGGCGGAAAACCCCGCGCCGGAGCGATCCTTCATGGCGGTAACCCGAAGATCAGGGGCGGCCATGCGCGCTTTCAACCAATCCTCGAGGAGGGATTTCAAAGTGTCATTATCGGTGGGGAGCATGGTAAGTCTCGTGTATTAATGCGGCGGCTATGATGCCACGGCTGTTACTGGGTACCAAGGATTACGGAGCAGCGGGCCGGCGAGGTAGAAAGTCATGTTACCCGCATCGTGGAAATCGTGGATATCGCCGCCACCGTGATAACCCTGGGTGTGGCAGGGGCGCGGCGACAGGGAGAAGCTCAGGTGATGGCGGTCGGGCACCAGCTCGGTTTCCACCCCGTCCGGCCAGTTGTAGTGACCCACCATCACTTCGCTGTCATCCCACCGGAGGCTCGCCTCCCGGCACCGGAGGGTATCGAATCTGTCGCCTTTATCGGCGCTGATCACACTGCGTTGCGCCATCCGGATTGTCTCGACTGTTGCTTCTGCAGGGACACAAACCCGGGGAGGGATGTCAAGTTTGGCCACGGCAAACCCACGGACAGGTCATGCTCGACCCCGGAGTCAATGGCAACGGATTTCATTGCGGTGACCTGCCCTTTTTACCCGCCACACCGTATCGATGATCAGCCGTGATTCAGCGCTACCCGGCATTGTGTCGAAGGCCGGTCCAGGACGCCGTCGCGACGCCAACGCCAATCTCATCATTGAACTTCTTGAAGACAGTGACTTATCCTCGGGGACGGCTTGGCCCTATACTCCCGGTGACCGACCCGGGATCGCCATGGTTCAAGGGGCTAACCCGGCACCCTGGCAACGGCATCAACCCCGGTCACATTCCGGCGGCGCGATGGCGCCACAGGGGGCAACGCCGACCCCATGATCATCCAGTCCATAATCAAAAGAGGGCAGTAGTTTGAACAGACTCGACAACAAAGTGTGTGTGATCACCGGCGCCGGCAGCGGCATCGGCAAGGCAACGGCGCAAATGTTCGCCCGCGAGGGGGCCACCGTGGTGGTCACCGACCTGCGCGCCCCCGCCGCCGAAGAAGTCGCCCACGGCATCGTCGCCGAGGGCGGCCGCGCCATCGCCCTGGCGGTGGACGTGGGGGAGGAAGCGGATCTGCAACGGATGGTGGATACCACCGTGGGCACCTTTGGCAGCATCGATGTGCTCTACAACAACGCCCTGTTCGTGAACACCGAGTTCGCCATGCGGGACATGGATATCCTCGAATTCGACCCCGAGGTGTTCCACGCCAACATGCGGGTGAACGTGGTGGGCAGCGTCATCGCCACCAAGCTCGCCATTCCCCATATGCTCAAGCGCGGCAACGGCTCCGTCATCTTCACCTCCTCCGGCAGCTCCCTCGGCGGCGATGTCACCGCCTACAGCTACGGCGCCTCCAAAGCGGCCCTCAACTGGTATGTGCAGGCCTTCGCCGCCACCTTCGGCAAGCAGGGGGTGCGCAGCAACGCCATCCTGCCGGGGCCGATCCAGACCCCGTCGAAGATCGCCTGGTCCACCCCGGAAATGGACGCGGACTTCCTGGATGTGCTCAATGCCCCACGGCTGGGGGAGCCGGAAGACATCGCCGCCATGGCGGTCTACCTGGCGTCGGACGAATCCCGCTATGTGAACGGCGTGCTGTATCGCGTCGACGGCGGCATGAGCTGCACGGTGCCGTTCATCAGCGTGACCCGCAAGGCCCTCGGCCGGAAGGCCTGAGGCTACAACCCAGGGTCACCGCTCCACCACCCCCAGGGTGAAGGGGGTGGAGGGGATCGCCATGGGGGCAACGGGCAGCCGTTGGCGGGTGCGGCGATCGAGGGTGATGATTTCCCCGGGGGTCTCCAGTCCGGGCCGCCAGTGCCCAACCCCTTCCGGGGGAGCCAGCAAGCCCCCGGGCACCACCCCCAGCGCCGCCTGAATGGCCGCGCGGAGATAGGTCGGCTCGCGAACGGACGGGCTCTGGGCGATATAGGCCTGGTCCCCGGCGAATGCCACGGCGCTGACATAGCGGCCGAGGGCGATGGTATGGACGACCTGGTCCGTCGCCACATCCAGTATCGACACCGTGCCCGCCCCGGCGTTAGGCAGCCACAACTCTCCCCCATCGGGACTGAAGGCCCCCACCAGGGTGACTGCCCCGGTTCTGAGACGGGTGATGTGGCGGGGGGCGAGGGGATCCCGCACATCGAGCACCAGCACGCCCCCCTGGGCGGAGAACAGGGTCACATAGGCCTTGGCGCCTTGCGGATCCACGAGAATGGTGGAGGGCACCTCCCCCGCCGGGATCGGCAGGGCGATGCCACCCACCTCGCGCCCGGTGGGGGATTCCCGCACCGTGAAGCGGTGACCGTCGCCGTCCGCCATCAGGCTGAACAGGTAGCGGCCATCGGGGCTGACGTGCATGGCGCCGCCGCCACCAGGGTAGCTGTGAACGATCCCGTCGGTGGCGGTATCGATGCCCTCCACATAGGCCTCGCCAATTTCCCCCACCCAGAACATGCGGCCATCCCCCTGGATGGGGCTGCCCGCCTCCGCCATCACATCGGCGAGTTCGATGCGCTTGACGATCTCGAGCCTGTCCATGTCGAGCACACCCACATGGGGGGCGAGCCCTGACACCACATAGACCTTGCCGCCGCCGGGCAGTGGATACACGCAGCAGGCGCCCCGGGATCCCAGGGGAATGGTTTTCACCAGGCCGTTGGTGCGCAGGTCGAAGACGCTGAGCAGATTGCTGGAAAACGAGGGGGCGAAAAGCAGGGCGGATGGCCCGTCCGCCATGGTCGCCGACAGGGGCGCCCGCGCCCTGCCCTCGGCCACCTCGACGATGTCCCGAACACCGACCCGGTAAGGGTAGAGGCCGATGGTGATGAGCCCCGCCACCAGCGCCACCAGGGGCCACCAGCGCGCCATTGCGCCGCTCCTGACCAGCGCCAGTGACCCCAGGGCCGGGGCCGCGCACCAGGCGAGAACAGCGTGCAGGGGAAGAAAAACGGGGCCGAGCAACCCGTCCAAGGCAACGGCGCCGAGGCTGGCAAGCAGCACCGCCTCCACCGCGAAAAGAACCAGTATGGCGAGGGCGACCCACTGCAGCAGCCGCCTCGCATCCTCCCGGGGGCGGACCACCCGTGCCGCAAGAAAACCCAGGGCAAAGGCCCCCGCCAGGATGGCGAGGCCAAGCCAGAGGGGTGCGAGCACGGCGAGCATGGGCTACCTCCCTCGGGCCTGTTCACGCGACCGGAGTTGCCGACATCGTCCAGACGTTACGGGAACCATCCCGGGGCCGGCGAGCACCCGGTCAATCCGGGGCGGTCTTGCCCAGGTGCCTGTCAAAATGCGCCACGGTTTCCTGCCAGGCGTGAATGGCCTCCGGCACCTGGGGCACCTGGGTGAAATAGCCGTGGCCAAAGCCGTGGCGCACATAGAGTTGGCTGTCCACATTCGCCTCCCGCAGGCGGGCATGGGTGTCGAGCGCGTTGCCCAGCAGGCTGTCCCGGGAGGACGACAGGATCAGGGTCGGCGGAAACTGCGCCAGTATCCCGGGGTGATCGGCGGGAAACGCCAGGGGATCCTTCATGTCCTCGGGGGCAAAATAGCTGGGCAATTTTGGCATTTCCTCCGGCAGCTTGACCATGGCACCGGTGAGCCCGAGCATCCAGAACTGGCTGTCGGAGGCGCCGCGGCTGGAGGCGCCCGCCGCCTGGATGGCGATGGCGCCGGGTCGAGGCAACTCCTCGTTCTGCAAGCGCGCCACGGTCTGGGCGGCCAGCATGCCGCCGGCGGAGGATCCCACTATGCCGATATTCCCGGGGGCGTAGCTTTTCAGCAGTTCGCGGTAGACCGCGACCACATCGTCCGTGGCCGCGGGATACCGGGCTTCCGGCGCCTGGCGGTAATCCACGGCGATGACCCGGAAGCCGCCGATACCCGCCATGGGTATCGCCTCCATGCGCCCGCCGACGCCGCCGTTGCCGATCACAAAGCCGCCGCCGTGGAGGCTGATCAGAACCCGGTCCTTCTTGCCTGGCGCGACCCCATCCCGGGGTTGGACGATATCCACGTCGACGCCCGCCATGGAGGTGCGTTGCATGGTCACCGGATAGCGGGCTTGCCACTCCGCGAGGATCGGGCCGGCCCACTGGGTGTCGTAAATGCGGCGGATATTGTCGATATCCCCGGTCATGGCGGGGTCGCCGCCCCGGGCGAAGTAATCCGTGAAGGCCTTGCGGGCTTCGTCGCTGAAGCTCGACGGCATGGCGTAGACCTGGGCGGCGACACGGACGGCACCGTCCCTGTCGATCATGGGGGGCGTCGGATGCCCCGTTTCCGCCACGGCGGACGCCGCGGCGAAAATCGAGACGGCGATGGCGTTTCTTCCCAGTGTTGCGACAAATCGCTTCAAGTTGGTGACTCCTGTGGTCATGTCTGTGTTGTGCCCATCAAAAGGCTGCGCCAGTGCCACTGTCAGCCGTACAGGGCCTTGGTGAGCAGCGCCCGCATCGCCCCGCGATGATCGCTGGTGGTATGGGTGGGTACATCGAAATGTATCGCCATGCGTTTCTCCAGATCGTAAGGCGCCCACTCAGGAATAGCGGGATTATTGGGGTTCCCCGTGGCGGCGAAGGTGACCCAGGTGTCGCTCATGATCTTGCCCATCAGGATATTTTCCGGGCGATCCCCCGCCATCACGGACATGTAGTAATTGTTCAGGGCAAAGGGAATATCGCCGCCGTGGGCTGCGCCCATGATCCCCCCCAGGGCCGGGGATTCGAGATCGAAGCGGTAGACGTACACCGGCCCCCGCCGGGCGGCGACACGCCGCTCCGCCCACTGGAGGGAGCCCGCCCACATGGTGCGATCGGTGACCATCTGGCAGGCGATCGCGGTCGCGCTGGCATCGGGCATCTCCGCCCGGTAGGCCCCGTGGACTTCCTGCCCCATGGCGCCGAAAAGACGACCGGCCATGCCCTTGAGGCCCGCCTCGTCCAGGGTTCCGAACCAGGGCATGCCGAGCATCAGCATGGTCATGTCGTCCCGGGTGGAACCGATCAGTACCGGCACATCGGCGCCGGAGGGGGCCGCCACCGGATCCATGGGATGGACCGGCAGCACATCCCCATCAACCACCGGCTGAAGGGGCATGAAGTCCTCCGGATTGCCCTGCCCGGCGAGGCCGCCGCTGATGGACATGGCGAGTTTCTCCGCTTGCTCGACCAGGGTCTTAGCGGGTATATCGAGAAGCTTGCGGAAGTCCTTGCGGTCGATGCCGAGCTGCTTGAGGAATTTCTCGGCGTTTTGCCCAGCCCGTTCCGCCGTGGTCGCCCGCATCATGGCGCCACTCATCAGGTTGGCCCGGTGGATGAGCCCCTTGGCGGCGGGCATGGCCAGCAGCGTGGAGGTTTTTGACGCGCCGCCGGAGGAGCCGAACACCAGCACACTATCGGGATCGCCGCCGAATTGCGCGATATTGTCCCTCACCCACTCAAGAGCCAGGACAAGATCGAGCATGCCGGCATTGCCGGAGTGGGCGTATTCGTCACCGCCGATATCCGCCAGGTGCAGATAGCCCAGGGGCCCCAGGCGATGGTTGACGGTCACCACTACCGCATCGCCGCGATGGGCCGCGCCGGTGCCGTCGTACATGGTCCAGGCGCCGGAGCCGGTGGAAAAGGCGCCCCCATGGATGTAGAAGAGCACCGGGCGCTTGACGCCATCGTTGATGCCGCTGGTCCACACGTTGAGCACCAGGCAATCCTCCCCGGTGGCGGGCTCGTCGCCGCTGAGGCCGTGGAGAAAGGCCATGAAGGCCTTCATGCGCCTGGCGGCCTCCGGGTCGGTGACGCCGGCCATGCCCCCGCCTCGGCGTGGGACGCCTGGGGCGCGTTATGCCCAAAGGCCAGGGCATCCCTCACCCCCGCCCAGGGCTCGGGCTTGATGGGGGGCTTGAAGCGATTGGCGCCGCCGGTGGGCGCGCCGTAGGGGATGCCCTTGAAGATGTGCACCCCGCCGATATCGATGCCCCGCACCTTGCCCGCCCGGGTCTCCACCAGGCTGTGGCGGGGCTTGCCCAGGGCGCCTCCGTGGAGCAGCAAGGGGGAGCCGAGCAGCGACAGGCCACCCACGCCGGCGGCAAGTCCCAGCAGGCGGCGACGGTTGAGTTCGTACATGTGTTTACTCCTGAGTGATGGGTTGGCCGCGCCCGGGATCAACCGGCGAGTTGTCGACAGTCCTCGGATACCAGCTCGCCGAGAACCGCCAGATCGACCTCCTCGGGGGGCACCTTGAAATTGGCCCTGCGATCGAAGTCGGCGATCATGGCCGCGTCGGGCTGGTAATCGCGAATCAGTATCTGGTCGGGGAGCGGTCCGATGCGCTCGGCTATCGCCAGCAACTTGCCTCGATCCAGGTTGTAGCAGTCAATGGCGTTCTCGCCGAGGATCATCCGCGCCTCGCTTTCCTCCACACCAGTGAAGATGGTTTTCAGCCATTCACGGGTATTGGGCCAGGTGCCCTCCGGATGGGGGTAGTCGGTGCCGAAGATGAAGCGATCCACGCCGATGTCGTGGCGCATGGCGATTTCCTCGATCTTCGGGGAGGAGGGGGTGACGTAGCAGTTGCGGCGGAAATACTCCCCGGGGCTGTGGGCGATGCGAACCCCGGATTCGGCCACGCTGGCGTCCAGATAGGCGAGGGTCGCCGGTATCCACTCGGCGCGGATCTCCGTCAGCGCCAGTTTGAGGCCCGGGAAGCGGTCGAACACCCCCCCCAGCATCAATTGCCACATGGCCCGGCGGGGCTGCATGCCGAGGGCGTTGGGAGAGCGGCGGCTCTTCTTGAGCTCCTCGCCCATGGCCAGGAACTTGCCGTCCCGGGCGGCCTGCTCAATGGATTGGCCGCCGGTCATCATGTCGGCGAAACGGAAGAACAGCCCCTGCTCCAGCCCCCAGCCGGCGTGGATGGAGGGCACCAGGCCGAGCTCCTGGCAGGCGGCCCAGAAGGGGTCGAAATGGGCATCGTACAGGGGTGGCAGGGCGGAATCGGCGACAACGCCGGGGACGCCCACGGACACGAAGCCATGGTCCGCCACCCAGCGCAGCTCCCGCACGGCGGCGTTCATGTCGTGGCAGGGGCCGGGGTCGGCAACCCCAAAGGCCCGGCCGCCGGTGGCGGCCATGTGCTCGGCGAGCCAGCGGTGGTAGGCCTCGGCCCCCACCTGGCGCAGTTCCGGCGGGCGGGGCCGGTTGGTGATGGAGAAAAACGGCATGGAGGCGTGCTGGTGTCCCTGGTGGATGATCTCCGCCACGACCCCTTCCTGGTCCATCTCGCGAACCCGGCGGGCCGGATCCCAGCCGCCGGACTGGCCGCCGGAGCGGATCGCCGAGCGATCGTCGATCACCGCCAGCGCCTCCTCGGGAAAGCGGCTCTGCCCCGCGGTCACCAGCAGGAAGTCACGCTCTTCCTGCTCGACTTCCTTGAGTGCCCCGTGGTAGCGGGCGGGCATGTAATCCCTGTAGTCGGCGACACGGGTGCCGGCGTGGCCGTCCCCGGATACGATGCAGATCCTCTTCATGGCTGTTGACTCCTTCAGGTTGAGTGCCGTGGCCGGCGGCGCGCCGCCGCCGGCCAGTTGCTGTGTTGCCAATGGCGCACGCCCGTCATCCAGGCACGCCGATAAAGCCGTTGGGCAGTGATATCTCCCGCATGCGCTTGAAGGCGGGGCGCGCCTCCACCCGGGCCTTCCAGTCCATCACCTTGGGGTAGGGGGTCATGTCGTGCTTGGCCACCATGGAAATGAAATTGATGTTGAAGTGCATCATGATGTCGGCGATGGAAAACGCGGAACCGCCAAAATAGGGATGGCGGGAAAGGTGGTCCTCGAGATAGCGCAGGGTCTGGTCGGACTTGCCCAGCTGGCTCTTCACCACCGGGGGCGGCTCCCCCTCGATGGCCCGCTTGAGGAGAAACTCGGTGATGAAGCGGGGCGCCGCGGATCCCTCGGCAAAATGCAGCCACTGCAGATACTTGGGATACTCCGCTGAATCCTTGGCGGGGGCCAGCTCGCCCTTGCCGTGACGTTCCTCCAGCAACTGCAGGATTGCCGAGGATTCCACCAGAACATCGTCGCCGTACACCACCGTGGGGAAGATCGCCATCAGTGGATTGACGGTCTTGGCGAGCTCTAGGGAGGCGCGCAGATCCCCCGGCACGAACTTGAGGTCATAGGGAAGTCCCGCCTCCTCGCAATACCAGACGATGCGCTCGGAACGGCGCCCCTCCACGTGGTAGATGGTGATCAGGCTATCGGCGGCGGACTGCTCCTCTGCCAGGGTCGGCAGTGACAACAGGGCCAGGAGGCCACAGAAGGCCCCGCGCAACAGTGATGATTTCAGCATGGAAAGCTCCTTTGGGTGGCGGTGCCGGGGACAACGGCGGTTGAAGGACAGGCCATGGACCGGGCGTGAATGTCCGGGAAAAAATAACGCTGAGCATCAGGGTTCGACACGGTGCCAGCCCTCCGCCGGGTCATCGCCCTCGAGGGTGCCCGGCCGATCCCCCCGAAACACATAAACCGGGCGCTGGCGGTGGGCCCACTGACGGGTGCCATCGCCCCGCTCGAAGGGTGTCCAATCCCCCACGGGGGAGGACCCGGGGGCCGCGACAAGGGGCCGCCAGCGAGCCAGGCAGGCCCCCTCGCAGCGTGACCTGAGGGGCCCATCCCCGTCGTGGACATAGAGAGACAGGCCGTCGAGGTCGCGGAACACGTAGCCGCCCTCCTCCTCGAAAAGGCTGATGTCGGCGGGCGTCGGCGGCGGGGGCTTCAGATTCGACACGGCATTCCCCCCAATCGTTGACGGGGACGGCAGCCCATGGCCATCACTCCCCCCACCGGTAGGTCAGGCGCACCCCGTAGGTTCTCGGCTCGCCCCAGAAGGCCAGCACGTAGCCGAAGTTGTTATAGATATCGGCACCGGAGAGGTAGTACTCCTTGTCAAAGGCGTTGTTGACGAAGAAGGTCAGGTCGAGGGGATTGCCGAGGATGTTCTTCCAGCCCGCGTTGGCATTGACCACCCCGTAGCCGGGCAAGAGCGATGCCTCGCTCTCCGAGGCCTGGTCGGCATAGTGGTCACTCTGGGCGTAGCCGGTCACCGCCATGTCCAGTTCGCCGGCGTTGTTGTCGAGGGGATAGACGTAATGCACCGTGGCGCTGACCTTGTGCTGGGGAATATCCGCAAGTTTCTCGATGGCGATCGGCGATCCGATCTGGGATTTCACCTCGGACTCCACATAGGAGTAATGGGCCGACACCGAGAAGCGGTCGGTGAACTGCACGGTGGACTCGATCTCGCCGCCCTTGATGGTGGCCTCGGCGGAATTGAAGTTGAGGGTAAAGGCGAAACCGTCGCTGTCGATGAAATGGGTATTGGTGACGATGTCCTCGTACCACTGGTAGTACAGGGCCACGTTGGTACGACCCTGGATGCCACCCGCGCTCCAGTCCCATTTGAGACCCCACTCCACGTCGTCCACGTACTCGGGCTCCACCATCACCAGCGCCGGATCCCGGGCGGAGGGGTTGAACGCCCCGCCCTTGAAGCCGTGGCGATGGGCCAGGTAGGTGAGCAGGCTTTCACTGGCCTGGTAGTTGAACGTGGCTTCCCAGTTGTAGTCACTCCACTCCCCGGAGACTTCGGTGACCGTACTGACCCCCGCCGTGGTGCGCACCTGCCGGGAGTCCCGCTGGTCCTTGGTCCAGCGCACCCCGGTGGTGAAGGAAAGCCCCTCGACCCAGGCTGTGAGGGGAAGGGTGACCTGCGCGTAAGGGGCGATGCTCTTCGATACGGCGCTGGTGGTGGTGAGCGGCCCCGCCCGGCCGATGGTGATCTGCTCGTTGGGCTCGCCGGATTTGCCCGGCTCCTGGCGCGACCAGAAAAGCCCGGCCACCAGATCGAAGTGGTTCTCGGGGTGGCTGTACAGAAGCTGCACCTCATCGGTATACATGCGCGTCGATGGCAGATCGTCCGAGCCCTGGATGCCCAGGTAGATCAGCGGCAGGGCAATGCCGCTCATGTTGATGCCGTTGGAGGCTTCCAGCTCCTGGAAGCCAAAGATGTTCTTGAAGGTGAGGTTGTCGTTGACCTTGAAACTGGTGGTATTGGCGACGAAGGTCGCCTCCCGCTTCTGGCCACCCTCGTAGGCGATGCGGATCTTGTCCCGGCCGAGGGCGATGGCCTCGTTGGCAAGATTCCGGTAGGTCTGGCCAAACAGCAGGGTCGCGAGGCCGTTGGGATTGTAGGCATAGAGGGAGTTGACCGCCCCCAGGGTGTCGGATTTTTCCAGGGAGTAGACGGTGAGGTTCTCCAGGGAATCCGTGGGCGTGAACAGTGCCGACACCCGGAGGGTTTCGTAGTCCCGCTCGTTGAGGTCGTGGCCGGTGTGGATATTCTCGATCCAGCCGTCCCGCTTGTCTTGGGTGGCGAGGGCGCGCACCGCCAGGCGGTCCTCGATGACGGGTACGTTGATCATCCCCTCGATGGCCTGGTAGTCGAAATTGCCGATATTGGTCTTGAGGTAGGCGCCAAAGGCGGGCTTGGGCTTGGTGGGGTAGAGCAACACCGCGCCGCCGGTGGAGTTGCGGCCAAAGGCCACCCCCTGGGGGCCCTTCAACACCTGAATCGATTCCAGGTCCGCCAGGGTGGCGGAGGACGGGCCCGAGGCACCGATCAGCGGCACTTCCGAGAACAGGCGATCGACACCGGGAAAGTCCGAGTTCTTGGCGGTGGACTGGCCGCGGATCTGAAGCCGGGACTCCCGCCCCGCACCGTGGGAAAAGCTGAGTGCCGGCACGTTGTACTGGAGCTGCTCGAAATTGGTGATGTTCTTGATTTCGAGATCGTTGGGGGTGAGGGTGGTGATGGCGATGGACACGTTCTGCTGGTTTTCCTCGACCCGGCGGGCGGAGACGATGATCTCCTCCAGCAAGCTCGACGAGGCCTGCTTGTCCTCGGCCAGGGCAACACCGCCGGGCAGTGATGCCGCCGCCACGGAGAGGCCAAGCAAGCAGCGGGTTTTCCAGGCCTGACGGCCATCATGGTGGTGGAAAGGCATCGGTTTCATGGGTTTACCTCATCGAATTATCGTTATGTGAAGGAAATCCTGGCATCCGCTGCCGGGTGGTCTTTGCTGCAAAAACGGGCGTCTGGCCGCCTCCCGCTCCGTCAGAACCGGGTCCGATCCGACAGGTCGGTCTTGATCATGGTGAATCCCCAGCGCACGAAGGCGCGCACCCCGTGGCCCCAGATATCACCGGGTCTGTCGTCCCCCGCGTAGGTGTACACCGGCCTGCCGTGGTAGGCCCACACCATGATGGGTTCCACGGCCGGGTCCTCCGGCTCGAACTGGTTGGCACCGGTGGGGTCGATGGGGATGATGGTCCATGTATTGCCCACCGGCGAGGAGCCGGGGCTCGCGATCACCGGCCGCCAGGTGGCCATGCAGTTTTCCGGAGTGCCACAGGTGCCAAGCCGATACACCTGGGAGGCGCCCCGCAGGTCGCAGGGCAGGAAATCCGGGGATTCGTCGGTGCAGTGCCAGGTGTACAGGGTCATGCCCCCCTTGTCGGCGAATACCTCCCCGTCGATGGTCATCCGCCTTGTGATGTCGGCGGGGGGCTGCAGGGGTGGCGACAGCACCGCCGCCCGCCAGCCGGGCAGGTCCCGCCCCCTCACGTCCCCGGGCACCCTATCCAGCACATGGGTGAAGAGCGCCTTGCCATCCCGCACCCATTGCCTGGCGCCGTCGGCGGTCTCCCGCACCGACCAGCCCCCGTCGAGGGCCTCGGTTGCCAGCATTGCCGGGGCATGGAAGGGCCGCCACTGCTGGGCGCAAGCCCCGCTGCACTCGCCCTCGTCCCCCTCGCGGACATAAAGACTCATCCCCGCGCTGTTGGTGAGCAGGAAGTCGGCCTGGGTGATGCGGGCGGAGACACCGGCGGGCACATCCGGCGGCGCGAACAAGGGGGCCCTGGCATAGAACCCCCCGGACATCCCGGTGATATCCCCCGGATTGCGGTCGTAGCTGGACCGGGACACCGGCTTGCCGCCATGGGTCCACTGCCGCGAGCCATCGTGGCGGGTCATGATCCCCCAGGCGCCAACAGGCCGGTCGTCGGCGGACGGCCTCAGGGGCGGCCAGGCCTCCTCGCAGGTGGGGCGGGTCTGGTGATCCGGCAGAAAGCCGGGATTCTGGCCCTGGCCGAGCACCGCACTGTGGCGCTCGGCGTTGCACACCGACTGATTGGGCTTGTCATCGCTGCGGGAGGTGTACAGGGTAAAACCCCGGGCGTCGGCATAGAGCGGGCCCTGCTCGTCGGTGGCGACGATTCGCACTCCGGCGGGCATGGGGGGCGACTGGGCCAGGGCGGCGCCGCTGCCGGCGGCGAGCAGGGCAGCGAGGCAAAAACCCATGAACGCCGAGGGGCGCAGGTCGGTTCGCATGTCAGATCTCGTCATGGGGTGTCACCTGGTTGGCCGCCATCACACAAGGATTTCACCGATGTCGCTGGTGGCCCGGTTGGCGCCGACGCCCCAGGCATCCAGTTCGATACCCATGACCCGCTGCAGGGTGAAGGGCAGCCGGGTGCCGGGGGTCTGGCCCCCGTCGATATGGATACCGGTCTTTAGGCGTCCGCCGGCCTTGCCCGCGGTGAACATGGGAATACCCGAAATCGAATGGATCTTGGCGTAGTTCTGGTCGGAGTGGGCGTAAATGACCATGTTGTCCAGCAGGGAGCCGTCCCCCTCGGGGAAGTCGGCAAACTTTTTCACGAATGACGCCCAGCTCTCCATCGCCCGGCGATTGAACCAGGAGGACATCACCTGATAGCCGAGAACGGGATCCTCGATTTCCTCGTGGGTGATGGTGTGGTGGCCCTTGTCGTAGCCGGGCTTGACCGTATTGGCGAAGGAGTTGGCGTAGGTCATGTTGAACACCCGGGTCTGATTGCAGGCCACCGCCATCACCAGTAAATCGGTCATCAGCTCGTGGCGCTTGGCCACCAGGCTGTAATCCACCCCCTTGGGGTACTCCTCGACAATCTCCGGCGGTTTGACGCAGGCGGGCAGGGGCTCGGGCTTTTCGAGGAAGTGGGCCAGCTGGTTCTCCATGTCGCGAAGGCCGGTGAAATACTGATCGAGGCGGATGCGATCCTCGTAGCCGAGAGTGGCGTTGAGCTTGGCGGATTCGTCGATGATGCCGGACAGCACGCTTTTCTCGGCGATGATGCGGGGGTCGGCCACAAAGACATCGGAATTGGGATCCTGGAATCGGGGCCCGAAAATCTGCCGGTAAAGGCTCGCCGGGGAGGTCTCCGGCACGTTGTAGCCATTGCGACCCCGAAAGCTGTAGGTATCGCGGGCATCGCCGGTGGCGTTGACGTCGAGGCACCGGAACGGGGTGCCGCGGCCGATGGCATCGGCGATGGTGACGTCGACGCTCTGGCCGGGCAGATCGGTGCGATCGAGGGGAACCGCGCCGCAGCGCAACACCACCCAGCCAGTGTAATGGCAGAGGTTGGGCCGCCCGTCGGTGGTGGCGTTGAAATTGGTGAAGATATTGACCTGATCCCTGACCGGCGCCAGGGCGGCGATTTCCTCGGGGAGATCGTAGTTGGCCCCGGTTTGCCTTGGCACGAAAATCCGCTCGTTCATGCCCAGTCCCCAGAACCAGGTGCCAAAGCGCGTGGGTATGGGGGCGCCGGAGGCCAGCGCCGTGCCCTGGGCGTTGAGGAACACCTCGAGAAACGGCAGGCCCACCGTCACCGCGGACCCCGCCATCATCCCCTTCAAGAATTGACGTCTGCCAAAGGATCTAGCCATGTCGATCTCCTGTCGTGCGCAGCGGCGCACCGTTGAGCCCATCAGTGGAGTGATGCCGTTGCGGCCTCCGCCGCGACCGGCTGGCCCACCGCGAAGAAGGCTTCGCTCAGGGCAATTCGCCGCATCAGGGCGGGAATCCGATACCCGGTGTCCGCGAAGCGGCGTTCAAAGTAGTCCAGCACCGGCCTGTCCTCCTTGTCCATGGGGCGACTGACCCCGTAGGCAAACAGGCGCTCCACCAGGCAGGCGGTGGTGGCGGGGTTTTTCTTCACCGCCTCGCCGAGGGACAGGGCGCCGTCGAAGGGAATGCCGTCCAGGTCGCCACTGGCGTCGATCAGGGCGCCGTTTTCCCGGGCGCGGTACTGCCCGGCGCCGTCGAAATTCTCCAGGCCAAGGCCAAGGGGGTCGGTGATCCTGTGGCAGTTGGCGCAGGCCGCGTCGCTGCTGTGGCGCACCAGGCGTTCCCGGGCGGTCTTGAATTCGCCCGCCGGATCCTCGAAGTTGGAAAAATCCACGTTCGGGGGCGGCAGGGGCACCGGCTGGCACAGCAGGGACTCCCGCACCCCCTCGCCACGGCGCGTGGGGGAGCTGCGGCCCGGGTGGGAATGCAGGGAGAGAAACCCCACATGGCTCAGCAAGCCGGCGCGTCCACTGTGATCGGGGAACTCGTAGGGCACGAAGGCGTTTTCCGGGTTCACCGGCAGCTGGTAGACCGCGCCCAGGGATTGACTCATGTAGGTGTGCGTCGTGGTGAACAGGTCCCGGTAATCGCCCTGCTCCTCCACCAGATGCCGGGTGATCATGCGCAGCATCTGCTCCGCCGCGTCCCCGGAGACACCGGGGCCGTAGGCCGGGTAGATGAGGTTGTCCTTGGCGAGATTCTCGAACTCGTCGAAATGCAGCATGTCGGCAAAGAAGCCCCGCAGGGCGTGACGCAAGCGGGGCGAGGAAATCATCCGGGCAACCTCCGTCTCGACACCCTCCCGGCTGTCCAGCACGCCGGATTCCGCGGCGCGCAGAAGCCTTTCGTCCGGCGCGCTGTTCCACAGGAAGAAGCTCAGCCGCGACGCCCTGGAATAGGCATCGAGGCGGGCCGCCCCCGGCGCGCCCGGATCGTCCGCCAGGCGATCGGTGATCAGCACGAACGAGGGCGACGCCAGCATGCCGGAGAGCACGAAACGCAATCCCTCGTGGAAATCCCCAAGGCTATCGGCGCTCTCCCCCGCCAGACGGACATAGGTGTCCGCTTCGCTGTCGGTGAGGGCCCTGCGGTAGAGAAGCCGGCCCACGGTGGTGATGAATTGCCGGGCGCAGGCCGCGTCCGCAGCCCCCGGGTCGGCGGGACCGCAGGGCACCACATAGGCTCGCCGGGGAGGCGCCATCACCTGGTCCGCCACCTGCTTGCCGTAGCGGTAAAAGCGCTCCACCACCCCTGGGGTGAGGCTCGCCTCCGCCGCCCCCAGGGCCAAAAGGCCCTCCACCCGGCTGACCGGCGGGAACTGCGGCGGCGTCTGGATATCCTCGCCAAAAATGTAGGCGATGGTGTTGGCGTACTGGCCCTGGGTGATGATCCGCGCCGTGGGTGGGCCAGCGTGGGGGGCGGGCTCCGCCGTGCGCTGGTACCCCAGGTAGCCCGCGACGCCGATGGCGGCGGCCACCACCACCGCGATGGTCAGTTTCGATCCTGCTCCCATCCTCTGCCTTCTCCTCCGACACCGGCGCCCCGGGGGGCCCGGGTCAACCAATCTAGGGGTGGATGATGAACGCCCGGGCGAACTCGACCTGGTAGGCGCTCGAAATGGTGGTGTTGCGACCCTCCCCATCGGGATGGCCATCGGCCAGGTCCCGCAGGGCGGCGTAGGTGGCCGGGCCGCTCCAGCCGATCACATCGGCGATGAAGTGGGATCCCCAGGTCTTGGCGAACATCAGGTACCAGCGTTCGACGTCGGTGTAGCCGCCGATAAATCCCGTGGCGCCGCGCTCGTCCAGCTTGAGACGAAACCGCCCGTCCCGTATCACCCTCACCCCGGGGCTGTCCCGCTGCTCGTAGCTTGGCAACAACAGGTCGGAGGGCTCGGTGATAAGCCAGCCGTCCTCGATGCGCCCCCCCAGGGTCTTGATGAACGGCTCCCCGGCCACCCGGTCGACACGCTGGCTGCGAAAGGGAATCAACTTGCCATCGGCAGCGCCCTCGACGGGATCGAGGCCCCGGTAGACGGTCACCGACACATCGGCGTCATTGACCTCGTCATCGACACCGGTGACCTCGAGCAGCAGCCGCGGCTTGTGGGAGGCGCGAATCTCGGAATTGACGATGCCGACCACCATCCCGCCGTTGCGCCAGCCGGGGATGCAACCCACCACGCGGTAGAGCTGGTTGTCGATCCCGGTGTCGCCCTCCGGGCTGGTGAAATCCGCCTCCCCCACCTTGCCATCGAGATCGAGGCCGAGGCCGGTGTTGCCCTAGACAAGGCGGATGGGCAGGGGATCGGTGATCACCGTCGGATGGTAGAAAACGTTCTCGCCGTTGGGCCCGCGATGGGTGTAGTAGGCGTACTTGCGCAGCACCGCATCCCGCTCCCCCTGGGTGGGGAACTGGGCGCGGAAGTTGTCCCCCTGGGTGTGGTGGAATCCTTCCGGGCATTCCTGGCTGCCGTCCTGGGTTTGATAAAGGGCGATGTTCCAGTACCCGAGCACCAAACCAATGGTATTGTCCGACGATGGAGCCTCGCTGTCGGCCCAGAGCCCAGCCGTGGTGGAAGTGGCGAGCAAGGCCAGCAACAGGTGGCGGGGCCATGTAGCGGCGCGGCCCGGGGCGCGATTGCACGCCACCGGGGATTCAGGGTGCTTGTCGACCCACCCCCTCGATAAATTCAACCCGCCTGAATTGCCCATGGGATATTCCGTGATGTTGAAGCGCACGGGAAAAGACACCGCAGCCACGACACTATGCCCATTGCCCCGCGGTCGCCATGGCATTTTTTAACGATCGACTGTACTTTTTCGCATTTTCGTCATTCGAAATCGTTGAATGATTCACGGGGAAGGCGAGCCTGTATATTAACCCTGTCGCCCCCCGGCACAGTCAGTGATACCCGTGTAATTCATTCCCTGAACACCCGACTCAGCGGATTATTTCAGGCGCGCTTGCTCCACGAATCGCAGTATCCGCCGAGGCTCGCGGGGCCTGTAAAAATACGACAGTGGCCGCAGCCGCCCTCCCCTGCCTCGAAGAAGACGCAGTTGCCGCAGGACTTATCCGCCACCGGGGATTTGTCGCTGTAGTTGAACGAGCGGCGCAACGACGCTTCACCGCTTGCGAGATTCTCGACGCAGGCGATGGCATTGCCATCGCGCCCACAGGACGCCAACAAGACGGCGGAGCCCGCCACCGCAACCCGCGCCATGCCGGACAGAAACCCGCGCCGGGAAAGACTGATGTTCCGCTTGTTGTCATGGCTCATGGCTACTTGTCCACCCGGAAGGGCTTGTGACAGTTGGAGCAGGCAGCGCCGGTGGCGTGAAACTGTGCCTGCAACGCGGTGAAATTCTCCGTCGCGGCGGAGGATACGAGGCGCTCGGATTCAGCGACGAACTCCTGGTAGGCGGCGGAGAATTTATCTGGATCGGACCAGATCTCCGCCTTGGCGTCGGTGGCGATACCCACCTCTGGCCCGCTGCCCTCGGGAAACCAATGGGGGATGGACTTCCCTGTCTCGACGATCCGCATGGCGGACTCGGCAACCTTCTGGTAGTCCGGATCCCCCGACTTGACCTCGTCATCGACAATCTTCAGGTTCTTGCCAATATCCCTGAACCCTTGCTGGCGTTCGCATACCACTTGCTGAATGTCACTTTCGGGTACACATTGCGGACTACCGGAACAGGCCGACATCAACAAGCCCGCCATCGCCATCGTGCCAATCGCCAGAAATCTTGCACCGCTTACCCATGAACAACCTGCCCGACCTGTCTTCAACAGCATGAATTGAATCCTTCATAGCAAATTACGATAACGGCCGCCGAGGGCGGGGCAACGCCCCGCTACCGGGCAGCCACTCCCTGACTACTGCTCGCCAAAACTGTACCGGAGCTCTATGCCGTAGGTTCTCGGTACGTTGTAATGGGTTCCGAGGAAACCAAGAAAATTGCGATTATCCTGGCGATCGAGGGCATAGGTCTCGTCATTGAGGTTTTTTCCGTAGATACCGATATCCACCGGGCCTCCCCCCACATTATTCCAGCCAAGTCTTGCGTCGATAAGTTCATAACCGTCCTGGAATACATCATCCGGAGCTCCGAGGTTGCTGTCCGAGAAGGTAATTTCGCTCTGATAGGTATAACCACCGTAGAAAACGATTTCCCCTCCCACAACCAGAGGCCAGCTGTAGCTCAACGACGCGTTGACCGTGTGCTCGGGGGCGCGGGCGAACTCGTTATCCTTGTTGAACACCTCGGTGCCCTTGTCGTACGACGGGTCCAGATAGCCGTAATTGACATTCACCTAAAGTCTATCCAGGGGCTTGAAGGAGGTTTCAATCTGCGCGCCATTGATGGTGGCTTCCGCCGCATTGGCGGTACCGATAAAGGGTACACCGTTGGCATTGATGCCCCGCGCGCTGCGATGCATGTCCTCATACTTGGACTGATAGAGAGAGACATTGGCGCGCCAGGGCACGTTGCCCCAGCTCCCCTGGCCCTTGAAGCCCAGCTCGACATCGCTCAGTGTCTCCGGCCCATAGGCTGGCTGGGGCGACCCCGGCCGGTTGTCGTCGCGAACACCGGGGTTGAAGCCACCGCCGTTGAAGCCCTCCCGGGCGGTTAGATACAGCAGAAAATCATCCCCAATCTTGTAGTCCAGGGCGATGTTGTAAGTGGTCGCATTGAAGCTGTCGTCGAGATTGCGGATGCAGTTCTCCCGATCGACGGAAGGCGAGGCCACAAGCAGGCAGGTCCTTGGCCCGAAGAAGGTGAACTGAGGCCCTATCGAGCGGGTCTTGAGGGTGGCCTTTTCCTCCGTATAGCGTGCGCCCAGGGTCAGGCTCAGGCGATCCGTGAGTTTGTAGCTACCCTGGGCGTATACCGCCTCCGTGTCCCGCGTACCCCAATCGGTGGCGGTGGGATTGTTTTCGTATGAATACACCTGGCCTGGCTGATTGAACAGCGCGTAGGACCGGAACGCTTCGTTCTCTGTGTCGGAATAGAACAGGCCCACCGTCCAGTCGAGGCGATCATCGAATTCCGTACCGGACAGCTGCAGTTCATGGGTGAAGGCATCACTCTCCGGCGTTCCTTGCCGCGCCACCTGAATTGGCAGGTCCAGGGATGTCTGGCTGCGAAAATAGTCGGAGTCATAGTATCGGTATCCAAACAGGTAGCGCAGCGTTATGCCCGATGCCGAACTGATACTGAGGATATTGGTAATACCCCAGGCGGTGGTTTCGTCAAACGGCGAATCGGGGGTATTGCTGGCAATCTTGCGAATGCCCAATTGCTGCTGTCGTTCCGCCAGCGGGCGAATCTGGCTTTCATAGTTGTAAAAGCAACCAAGGCCGGCGAAACAACCCAGGGTGCTTTGAACATCATCACTGATGAGAAGCGGCCCCACTTCGTCGCGCTCGGCGTAGTCCAGCAAGGTGTAGTTCGATATGCGGCTACTGGGCTCGTATGTCATCGCCGCGCGAAAGGCCTGTCGATCCTGAGATTGATAATCGGTGCCGATGATATTCTCGACCACACCGTCCCGCTTGAGGGTCTTGGCCCCGAGGCGCACCCTGAGCTCGTCGCTAAGCGGCACATTGACCACGGCGGTCAGCCGGCTTTCCTGATAGTTTCCTATGCCGGCATCGATAAATCCCTCCAATCTCTCAGTGGGTTTTTGAGGGACGAATAGAATCGCCCCGCCCGTGCTGTTTCGACCAAACAGGGTACCCTGGGGGCCCGACAGTGTCTGAACAGACGCCAGGTCCCACAACTGATCATCGGTGGTGGTTCCCACCGATGGTATTTCACTGAAATAGGGCACCACGCCGGCGCTGATACCGCGAATCGCATAGGTTGTCGCCCCGGGCCCGGTGGTTCCCTGGGCCGCATGGAGGGACGGCACGACCCGGATCAGATCCTCGCCGGAGTTGAGCTGCGCAGCCTTGATCTGTTCCGCACCCACAACCGTCACGGTGATGGGGACATCCATGGCCCGCTCCTCGGTGCGGCGCGCCACCACCACGATCTCCTCGAGCGTCCTGGCGCTGTCCCCCTCCTGGGCGATCACCGGAGAAAACGGCAGACAGGAGATGGCCAGGGTCACCGCCAGGGCCAGCTCGTTGTGGTGGAGTGATCCGGCTCCATGGCAAGCATTGGTCTTGTTTATGGTCATGATGTGCTCCTCGGAAATCATCGTTATTATCGAGTGGGTATTCAGTCCCTTGAGTGGAACACTCCGTGCCTTACACATTGCTCCCTGGCCCTGCCTCCTTTTTTGCTATTTCTTGATCATCCAGAAACCCCAATCCACCAGGTGGCTGACCTTGTCCCCCAGGATGTCCCCCGGCTGCTTGTCGTGGACATAGGTGAACACCGGCCGACCGTAGTAGGCCCACACCCGCAAGGGTTCCGGCACGCTGCCTTCCTCGGCGTGGAGAGTCTTGCCGGTGGGGTCGACGGGCACGATGGTCCACACATTGCCCAGGGGGCGAGCGCCTTGCGACGCCACCAGGGGGCGCCAGGTGGCCATGCAGACCTCCGGGGTGCCGCAGATACTGAGGCGATAGTGTTGCGGCGAACCCGGCCGGTCGCAGGGCAGGTGATCGGGGGCCTCGTCGATGCAGCGGAAGCTGTAGAGGGTGAGGCCGTTGCGATCGGCAAAGACCTCCCCGTCGCCGGTCATCTGAACGCGGATGTCGGCGGGCAGGGGCGCCCGGGGCTTGAGGATCACGGGTCGCCAGCCGGGAATACCCTGGCCTTCCACCTCCCCCGGCGCCAGGTCGCCCCCGTAGGTGTAGAGGGGCTCACCCTGGTGGGACCACTGGCGCGCGCCATCGGGGCGGGTGAGCACGGCGAGTCCATCGTCGCGATCCCCGACCAGGGCGGCCACCGGCACATTGAATGGCCGCCACAGCTGCTGGCATTGGCGGTCGCACTCGCCGCTGGCGGCGTATAGGGTATACCCCGCGGACGTGGTGAGGGTGAAACCGGATTCCGTGAGTCTCGCGTCCATGCCCGGGGGCAGGCCGAGGGGCGCGAACAGGGGCGTGCGCCCCAGGTAGCCGTGGCTGTCGGTGAGCTGCGCGGGATGCCGGTCATAGGAGGAGAGGTAGACCGGCTTGCCCCCGTAGGTCCATTGCAGGCTGTCGTCGTGGCGCGCGATGACTTTCCAGGGGCCGATTTCGTCACCCGCGGCGAGGCCCTGCTCCACTGGCCTGAACGGCGGCCAGGCCTCCTCGCAGCTGGGGCGATTGGCGGCATCGGGCACGATGTTGACCGCCTGGCCCCGCCCCAGCACCCGGCGATAGCGATCGTCGTTGCATTTCGACTCGAATGCCTTGTCGTCGTAGCGGGAGCTGTAGAGGGTGAATCCGGCCTCGTCGACAAACAGCGCGGCCATTTCATCGGTGGCCACCACCCGCACATTGGACGGCATGGCCGCCTCCCCGGCCATTGCCGGCCCCGTGGCCAGGCAGGCAACAGCGACGACAACCCCCCACAATCCCCCTGTGTGAATCCGCCATGGGCGCCTCGTCTCGACGCCGCCCCGGGGTGATTCGGCCCCACTGGTTTCGCTCATCAAGCCATGATCTCCGTGATATCGGTGGTGGCCCTGTTGGCACCGGTCCCCCAGGCGTCGATGTCGATATCCATCACCCGCTGCAGGGTGAAGGGCAGCCGGGTCCCGGGGGTGAGCTTGCCGTCCACGTGGATGCCGGTCTTGATGCGGCCCCCGGCGGACCCGGCGGTGAACATGGGGATGCCCTCCAGGGAGTGCACCTTGGCAAAGCTCTGGTCGGAGTGGGCGTAGACCAGGGAGTTATCCAGCAAGGTGCCATCCCCCTCGGGAAAGCTCGCCAGCTGCTCCACGAAGTAGGCCCAGGCCTCCATGGATTTGCGGGTGTACCAGTGGACCAGGGGCTGGTAGCCCAGCGCCGGGTCCACCAGTTCCTCGTGGGTTTCGGTGTGGTGGGACTTTTCGTAGCCTTGCTTGACGGTGGCGGCGAAGGAGTTGGAGTAGGTCATGTTGAAAACCCGGGTCTGGTCGCAGGCGATGGCCATCACCAGTATCCGGGTCATCAGCTTGTGGCGATCCGCCACCAGTTCGGCGTCGAGCCCCAGGGGTGGATCGCTGGCGATCGCCCCCGGCGCGCTGCAGGCGGGCCTCGGCTCCGGCTTTTGCAAAAAGTAGGTGAGTTGATTCTCCATGTCCCGGAGGCCCGAATAATACTGGTCGAGCCGCGCCCGGTCGTCGCTGCCAAGGATCCGCTTGAGCTTCGCGCTCTCATCCATCACCCCCGACAACACGCTCCGCTCCGCCATCAACTTGGGGTTGGGGGTGAAGGTGGGCGAGTTGGGGTCCTGAAACTGCGGGCCGAAGATCCGTTGGTAAAAGGCCACCGGGGAAGTTTCCGGCACGTTGAAGGCGTTGCGGCCGCGAAAGCTGTGGGTGTCGCGGCCGTCCCCCGTGGCGTTGACATCGATCTGCCTGAACGGGGTGCCGCGACCGATGGCATCCGCCACCAGCACATCCACGCTGGGGCCCACCAGGTCCTGGCGGTCGCTGGGGGCGGTGCCGTTGCGCAGCACCACCCAGCCGGTGTAGTGGCAGAGGTTGGGGCGGCCATCGGTGGTGGTATTGAAATTGGTGAAGATATTGACGTGCTTGCGCACCCCGGCAAGGGGGGCAATTTCAATGGGCAGGTCAAAATCACTGCCCACCTTGCTGGGCACGAACACCTGCTTGTTCATCCCGAGCCCCCAGAACCAGGTGCCGAAACGCCTGGGAATGGGCAGGCCCGACGCCAGCGCCGTGCCGTGGGTGTTGAGGAATACCTCCAGAAAGGGAAGGCCGACGGTGACCGCGGAGCCGGCCACCATGCCCTTCAGGAATCGTCGCCGGGACAGGTCTTTTCGAGTCACCTTTTGCCTCCAGTGGCGCTGTTGGCGCCATCACCTTGCCGTTGCGAGCTGGTCGGCCGGCGGATCCCGGGGCACGGCCACCGCGAAGAACGCCTCGTCGAGAACGATGGCCTTCATCAACCCGGTTACCCGGTAGCCATCCCGGGCAAAACCCTTGTTGAGTCGCTGTATCAACGGCCGCTCCGGCGCCGCCACCGGGCGATTTACCCCGTAGGCGAACATCCGTTCCACCAGGCATTCCGTGGTGGCGGGGTTTTGCCTGACGGCTTCCCCCAGGGTGGCCGGGTCCTCGAAACCGACACCGTCGAGCACGCCACTGGCATCGATGGTGGCGCCGTTTTCCGTCATTCGGAACTGGCCGGCGCCGTCGAAGTTTTCAAGTCCGAGGCCGATGGGGTCGGTGATCAGGTGGCAATTGGCGCAGGCGGTATCACTGCTGTGGCGCACCAGGCGCTCCCGGGCGGTCTTGAACTCCCCGGCGGGGTCCTCGAAGTTGGAGAAGTCCACATTGGGGGGCGGCAGGGGCACCGGCTGGCACAGCAGGGTCTCCCGCACCCCCTCGCCGCGGCGGGTGGGTGAGCTGCGCCCCGGGTGGGAATGGATAGCGAGAAAGCCCACCTGGGTCAGCAGCCCGGCGCGGGGGCTGTCGGCGGGGAAGCGGTGGGGCACGAAGTCCTGGGATGGGCTGATGGGCACCTGGTAGATGGCCGCCAGGGCGTTGCTCATGAAGGTGTCGCGGGTGACGAACAGGTCGCGGTAGTCGCCTTCCCGGGTAACCAGATGATCGACGATGGTGCGCAGCATCTGCTCCGCCGCGTCGCGGGTGACACCGGGGCCAAAGGCCGGGTAGATGACGGTGTCCTTGGCCAGGTTCTCGAATTCGTCGAAGCGCAGCATGTCGGCAAAGAGGCCGCGGATGGCAAGATCCACCCGGGGCGAGGCCAGCATCCGCGCAACACTGGCCTCGAGACCCTCCCGGCTGTGCAGCTCTCCCTGTTCGGCGGCCTTGAGCAGCAATTCATCCGGGGGGCTGTTCCACAGGAAAAAACTGAGGCGCGACGCCTTGGAATAGCCGTCGAGGCGGAACTCCCCGGGGCGTGCCGGATCCTCCTCGACGTTGTCCCAGATGAACACGAACTCAGGGGAGGCCATCATGGCCGCCAGCACATAGGCGAGGCCGTCGTGGAAATCCCCGAGCCTCGACGCGGCGTCCCCCGCCAGCCCCACCAGCCCCGCCAGTTCGGCATCACTGAGGGCGCGGCGGTACAGATGGCGGCCTATGGGGGCGATGAAGCGTCGCGCACACTGGTCGTCCGAGCCCGTCGCGGAGGCCGGGGTACAGGGCATGAAATACCCCCGCCGGCCGGGGGCGAACACCTGGCTGGCCACCGACTGGCCATAGCGGTAGAAGCGCTCGACGACCACCGGGGTTATCGCCGTGTTGGCGTTGCCGAGGGACAGCAGGCCTTCGGTGCGGTTGACGGGCGGAAATTGCCGAGGGATCTCGATGTCCTCCCCGAACAGGCTCGCCACCGTGTTGGCGTACTGGGGCTGGCTGATCAGCTTGACGGTGGGTGGGCCGGCGGGCACCGGGGCCTTTCGGGGGTACAGGTAGGCGCCTGCCGCACCCAGGGCCACCACCAGGGCAGCGACAATGAGGATCCTCCGGGCGCGGCCAGTCATGGGCTCACCCCCTGGGCCAAGGGCGCCCCTGGAACCTGCGCACCTTCCGCGGCCTCGTCGTGGATCACGAAGGCGCGCACGAACTCCAGCTTGTAGGCGCCGGAGATCGCGGTGTTGTTGCCCTCTTCATCGGGGTAGGCGTCGGCGAGGCGGCGCAGGCCCGCGTAGGTGGCCGGCGCGCTCCAGCCGGTGACATCGGCATTGAAATGGGCGCCCCACATCTTGGTGAAATTCAGCCACCAGCGCTCCACGTCGTAGTAACCGCCGAGGTACCCCTGGGCGCCACGCCCGTCCAGCCTGAGCTGGAATCGGGCATCCCGCAGGACGAATTCCTGAAGAATATTGAAGGGCCCGTAGAGGGGCACGATCATGTCCACCGGCTCGGAAATCACCACCCCGTCGACGATGCGCCCGGCCATCCGGTGGATGTAGCGGGCACCCTCCCGGTAATCGATGCGCTGGCTGCGGAAGGGGATCAGGTTGCCATCGGGGCCCACTTCGATACCGTCCCGTCCGCGGTAGACGGACACCGTGATCTGGTCGTCGTTGAGGGTGTGGTCGACCTCGGACAACTCCACCAGCATGCGCATCTTCGCCGAGGATCGCACCTCGGTTTTCAGGCTGCCCTCGATGGTGCCGCCGTGGCGCCAGCCGGGAAGGCAGCCGATCACACGGTAAAGCTGGTTGTCGATTCCGGCCAAGCCCTCGGGGCTGGTGAAGGAACGGGGGTTGACCTTGCCGTCGAGGTCGAGCCCGATGCCCACATCCCCCTGGACTTCCCTGAGGGGCAGGGGGTCCTCGATGACGGTGGGGTGGAAGAAGACGTTCTCGCCGTTGGGCCCGCGATTGGTGTAGTAGATGTAGCGCTCCAGCATCGCCTCCCTCGCGGCCTCGGTGGGAAACTGGGCGACGAAATTATCGTGCTGGGTGTGGTGAAAGCCCTCCGGGCATTCCGCCTTGCCATCCGCCGTCTGGTGGATGGCGTGGTTGAGGGCGCCAAGTACCAGGCCAATGCGACCGTCGACGGGGGCGACGGTCTCCGCGAGCCCCCCGTGGGTGACGGACATCAAGAGCGCCAGGGCCCATGGCCTCGGAAGAATGCCGCTGCCGGCGACGCTCACGGCCTCCATGGCGGCAACCACTCACGCTGCTGAGTCAACCTGCTCACCCCCTGTATTTATCGTATCGGCGTACAAGTCACGGCCAGGCGCGCGGCGCATGGATAAGCGCCCCTGCGGAATAACGCAGCCGTCTTAATGACCAAATCTATAGGAGTGGGCACCGGGTGGCGATGGACGAATTGCAGATTCGTCGGTACTTTTTGATGCGGGAGAAAACAGCTTGATCTGGACGAAGGCGGCGCAGCGACAACGGGCAAAGGGCCCGCGGCCGGCGCGGTGACAGGGGGTCAGCGAATGGCCGATGCGGTGCGACGGTGAATCAGACCAGGTGCATCCAGCGCTGGGTCTCGTAGGCAAGGCAAGGGGCCCAGAGGGCAATGAGGCACAGGGCCCGGCCCGAACCCAGGGCCGGCCCGGGTCTCTCCTCCGGGTGGCGAAACTGCACCGGTGACACGCCCGTCTGCTTCTTGAAGAAGCGGCTGAAATAGGCCGAGTCGGCAAATCCCAGGTCGAAGGCGATCTCGTTGATGGTCTTGGCGGTATTGAGCAGATCCCGCTTTGCCTCCATCACCAGACGGCGGTGAACGATCTCAAGCGGAGTCAGCTTGCTCACCTGCTTGCAGGTGTCGATCAGCTTGGCGCGGGTCACCCCCAGCATCCGACAGTAATCCTCGATGGGGTAATGCTTGCGGTAGTGTTTTTCAACGAGGATCTGGAACCGGTACACCAGGTGGGTATCCGAGGACTCCAGCCGGGACTGGGGCTGTTGCCCGGCGATTTTGTTGGGGATGGTGTCCTCGGTGAGGAGCACGAAGATATAGCCCATCACCGCGGCGTCGCAGCCAAGCCCGAAGCGGCGCGCCGCGGCGGCCACCTCGGCGAACAGCTGCCGGCGCTTGGCGGCATTCTCCGGCCCGGTGAGATCCTGATAGACATCGGGACGATAAAAGGACTCCCAGAACGACGCCGGGGTGGTGAACAGCGCCTGGGCCACCTGGGTGCGCATGAACAGCTCCGCCCCGGCGAACACAAAGCCGTCGGTACCGGGCTTGAAGACGAAGCGATGGAGGGCGTTGGCAGGGACGACGAGAAAGCTGCCCGGGTACAGGGGGAATTCCTGATTGTCGATGACCGCGACGCCGCCACCCTGCTCCACCAGGACGTACTGCCGATTGTTCTGGTCCCGCTGGTTGCGCCCGAGTTCGGCCCCTGGCAGCAGGTCACCGATGCGGCGGCAACTGATCCGGGCGAGGCCGCTGGTGTCGTCCCCCTGGGACGTCGTGGCATCCGGCCGCTGATTATCCGTCTTGTTCAACATCAGCATAGTGTCTACCTGGCTAGTTATCGTTATGGGGTAATCGACAGCCGACCTTAGCGCCCCTCGGCGGCGCAGGCAACCCCCGGGTTCCCGCCAAGTCTAGTCCAAGCCGGGGTGCTTTGCCGACCGGGGAGAGTCCCCGCGCCGCACAATTGCCGCCCTGCACGGCCTGCCGGGGACACCCTGAGGGCTACTGGTCAACGCGGCGAAGCGGCACCGCCGCTCAAGGCTCCAGCAACTTCCTCATTTCATTCATCATTTCAGCCATCTGCCCCGGTTGGCTGCCATGCAGCAGAATCTCGTCACAGCCCAGGTCCAGGTACGCCTTGAGGCGCACCGCGCATTGCCTGGGGGTGCCCATGGCATTGCCCTCCCGCAGCCAGAAGTCGGGAATCTCCCCCGCGACCTTAACGAGCGTTTCCTTGGTGAAGGCCTGGTCCGCGAGCCGGCCCCTGAGCCCCGCGAACAGTGGGTGATTGCGGATCCGCTCGAGCACGGCGGGGTCCCACTGGTTGAAATTGACGATCTGCTCCCCAAAGGCCGGTATCTGCAGGTAGGTGATGGCCCGTCCACCCACCACTGCGGCCTCCTCGGCGGGCGGCAAATCCGGCGCCACCACCACATTGGCGATGATCCGCACCTCGGACGGATCCCGCTCGGCCCTTTCCGCAGCGGCACGGACAATCGCCATGGAACGCCGAACCCCATCCGTGGTGAGCAAACCGTGGAGGAGTACGCCGTCGGCGTGCTCGCCGGCAAAGGCCAGCGCCCTGGGCCCCATGGCGGGCAAGACAATGGGCGGAGGGGGCGCATCGTAGCGATCCGTGAGTCTGAGATTCACAAACTCTCCCAGGGTACCGCTGTGACTGACAGTCTCCCCGGCCCACAGGCGCCGGGCGATGTGGATAAACTCCCGGGTCCGCTCCAGGGTAAGCACCGGCATGCCCATGGCCTTCCAGTGGGCGGGTACAGCCCTTGCCAAAACCAGAATAAAGCGATTGCCAGTATAGGCCTGCATAAGATTGGCCGCGCTGGCGGTCACCAGCGGGTGTCGCATGTGGCAGTGGAAGGTTCCGCCAATCTTCAACCCGGGAGCAGCCTGGGCGAGGGCGCCACAGTGAATACCCGGCTCCTTGATGGCGTAGCGTTCCGCAAGCCAGACGCCCCCAAGGCCTATGGCCTGGGCGTCACGGGCCTGCTGGACGGCAACGGTGGGATCCTCGGCCCGACCGGGCAACACATAGGTACTGAACCTGTCAGACAACAGATCAATGCCGGGGGAGAGTGGCTTGGACATATTGGCCCCTGTGGTGCTCGACCTGGGTATTGATGAAAACTGACCGCATTCAAGGGATTACTCTGCCGCAACGGACGGCCTCGATGACAACAGCAGGGAGACCGCCACTATCAGTACCGAACCGGCGGCGACATAAGTCAGGGTGAGGGAATAGGCGGAAGCAGCGGGATAACCGCCACCGCTGACCGGATCCACCACGGTGCTGGTGGCCAGCAGAAAGGCCACCACCTGCGACCCGACACCCATCAGCGTGGCGCGAAATACCGACAACATGCCAATCGCCTCGCTGGTCCGCTCGACGGGCACCGTCCGGCAGAGGATCACCGGCACCGCGGCGAGGATAATGTTCAACCCCACCCCCTGAATGGTGATGAGGGCGAGAATGACCATAAGACTATCGTGCTTGACTGCCAGGAATGCCCAACTGAGGGTGAGGATAATCCCGCCCAAGGCCACCACAGCGCGGCTGCCAAAGCGGACGATTCCCCAACCCGCCGCGGGGCTCGCGATCAGCCCCACCAGACTCGAGGGCACCAGGATAAGGGACGCCATGGTAGCGGACAGCCCCAGGCCAACTCCGGTCGACAGGGGTTGCTGCAACAGGAACGACCAGATCAGCAAAAACTGGAAAGCCCCGAGACTGATGAGCCCAATCACCAGGTAAGCGGCCAGGGCTTCGCGCCTGATCAACAGACGCACGTCAATCAGCGGGACCTCGGCATCCAACTCGCTGCGTATCCATATGACCATAAGCACCAGCGCGGCGAGCAGCATCAGATGGATCCGCCAATCCCACCAACCCCACTGGGCACCTTGATTGATTCCCAGCAAGATCAGCACGATCGCGGGAACAAACAACACCCCACCGAGAAAGTTGGCGCCACGGGGTACAACAGCGGGCCTTGAACGGGGAACCCATATCCGCACCAGCACAAGGGCCGCCACGCCCGCCAGGGCGCCGGCAAAGAATATCCAGCGCCAGGAAAGGTGATCCACAAGCAGCCCGCCGATGACGATCCCAACCCCACCGGCGACGGTCATGGACGCTGCCAACAGGCCAATCAATATCGGCGTCGAGCGCGCGGCACAGTGCTCACGGATCAAGCCGATGCACAGGGGGTAGATGGCCCCTGATGTACCCTGGATCACTCGCCCCAGAATAACGCCGCCGATCCCTGCGGCAAATCCCGCCACCAGGGAACCGACAATGCTGAGAACCACAATGATCACCAGCATCCGGGCGCGCCCGAACATATCCCCGAAGCGACCGCAAATGGCTGCGGACACTGCACTCATCAACAGGAACGAGGTGATTATCCAACCCACCGCGACGGGATCGCCAAAGTCCGCCACCAGCTGTCGAACGGCGGCGTAGAGCATGGAAAGCTCAAACGCCGAGAGGATTTCCGCCACCACCAACGCGCCCATGAACAAAGGCAGCGACACCGGCTTCCCTGTCGCGGACTTATCCATCAATGAAGGCCTCGGATCGGACGTAGCGCCGGCAGCAACTGAACAGGGTGCGGTACCAGAGGTGGGATTTAATACCGCCATGCACGATCATCCCCGTGCAACCGCCTCGACACTCGGCAGACCCGATATCTTGTCCAGGGCCTCCCCCGTCTCATCGACAATCCACTTGCACATGCGCCGCACCGGTTCAATGCCATCCTGCGGCGTGGCTGGACTACCGAGTACATAGGTACCCCCCAGGGACACCAGGCGCTGGGTGCCTTGCCAGGCCAGGGCATTGCGCAACTTCCGCTTCAGCGTGTCGGGCCAGATACCGATGGTCTGGGTGTAGGCGTTGACGCAGCGGACGGCCTGTTCGGCATTGTCGAGTGGCACCAGGTTGCCCACCCGACAGGCCAGCATCGCCGAGAAATCCACCGGCATGTCGTGCTGGGAGACGATGATTGCCCCGCTGTCGTCCCCGCCGCCGATCAACCGGTATTCGTCCTCGACGAACTGGAGGGCGTCGAGTTCGTCCCGCAGTTCGGGGTGAAATCGCTTGTGGGGCGTGCTGACATGCTCCGGCAGTGCCCGCAACGCCCTGTAGGTCATCTCGCCCAGCCTGTTGATGCGGGCAAGTCCCGCCGCGTCCGTGCCCGACTCCACATAAACAACCCGGGCGTTCATGCAGGCCTCCTGGTTCATCATGCCGATATCCACGGCAAGCCGCACCGCCACGGCGGCCAGGGTGGCCTCGTCGGCAAAGGCTTCGCGACCGATGATGGTGGCGCTGTGCTTGGGATCGAGGGTGATCAGATCGATACCCGGCTGCAGGTAGCGGTTGATATGGCGAATGCTCGCAAGCCCACCCCATGCCACTAATTTCTCGATGCGCATAGGGTCGTACAGATAGCTCTCCACGCGGTCGTCACCACCCTTCCAATAGGCCACCGAGAGGTGGCGGGTGAGGGGGTGGTCGGGGGCCATGTCGATCATAGTTCGCGCCACCGCCAACGCCGTTAAGGGATCGTTGGAGGGGCTCTTGATGATGGCGTCGGAACGGGTAAAGGCGTTGCGAACAATGGTCATCACACCAATGGCCGGCACATTCCCGGCGATGACGTGTACGCACCGGGCGCCAAAGGCGCGCACCGCCACGCTGACGCCGGGACTGCCGCTCGGCCTTTCGACCCAGCCTTCCAGAAAGTCGATACCCACCAGCCCCTCGGCCATTCCAGCAACCACATCGCGATGGAAATAGAAGGGAATCTCCTTGTAATGGTGGTGAAGAATGCTCTCGGACAGGCCCGAGGTCAGGCAGGAAACACGAAACGCCTCCTGAAGATAGGCGTTATCCGCCAACTGCAATCGCTCCCCGAGGCGGTGGAGGAAATCGAGGATATCGTCGAAACTCAGGGTATAGAGATCCGCCATCGCCGAGGGAGCGGAGAGCGCCAGCTCATCCAGGTGCTCGGCGACATCACAGGCGTGAAACACCATACCATCGCCCCGGCCGCCAAAGGCGGCGGTGGGCGTGTCGATCACCCTGCCGCGAATGACCAGCGGGACTTCACACCCGACCGCCATGTCAGTGCCCTCCCGAGCTATTGACCAGATATTCCATGGCCCTGTCGTGGGCCTCCGGCGCCCCGGCGCAATCGATTTTGTCATCGCCTCCCTCGATATCGCTGAAACGGCGGATATCGGCGTGAACATAGGGCCCGACGCGCCCGCAGGGGCAGACATCATCCCAGCCCCCCATGGTCACCAGATCGCCGGTGACGAAGCCTCCCCAATAGGATTCGGGCAACAGGTCGAAAAAGGCGAACCGCCCGGACTGGGTGCCCTTCCTCGGCAGCACCTCGCCACTTTCCCCATCGATCAAGAATGGAACTGTCACGGGTGAAACATGGTAATTGCCCTGTCGGCAAGCGGGTGCATTGGAGAGCATTTCGGTCATACCGTAAAACTCATAGTAATTATCGGTGCCGAGAAATTCAGTGATCCGTTCACGCCAGTCCGGCGCCGCGGTTTGCCCCTTGAGACCGCCACCGGTAAGCAGCGCGCTGCGGGGACCGAACAAACCCTTGAGCCCTTGCTTTCGCGCCTCTTCGGCGGGCTCAAGGAGGTTGACCCAAATTGCCTGGATAAGCACGTCCCTGCCACCAAAACGCTCCCGGGCGTCGGCGAAGAACCGCTCCATGGCCTTGGGCCTTTGCGCATTGCGGCGGGCAAACTCCTCGCGCCGGGCCATGAGCACAGGGGACAACTCCAGCCGCCCCTGCTCGCCGCGGGCCGCGGCTGCCCGCAATCGCCCACCCAGGGACGCCATGTCCGCGCTATAGCGTTCGGTGGGAAACAGGAACAGGGTGTTGTCCTCGCTTCCGGCAATCATTTCCACCAACGCATTGGCGGACCGGTGCTGGACACTTGCGCCATAGCGCTCCGAGAGGCGAATAAAGGGCATCGGCGTGGAGAAAAGATCCGGCCCGCTATCCGGTCCGTGCCAATCCCGGACGCATCCCGCTGTCAGCCTCACCTGGTTGAACCAATGCTCCCGGGTGCGGGGAATCACGGACAGTTTGCCGGAGGTGCCGGAACTGTGGGCGATTCTCAACTCGGTGTGGGTGTCCAGGCAGTCAATCCAGTCATCGATGGTCTGCACACCCGCTGTATCGACCCCACTCAGATCGAGGGTCGTCAGCCCGTCAAGCCAGCGGGTCAGGGCGTCAAAGCGCCCGCGCTCGAGAAATGAAATGGGATAGGACTTGTAGACGGTATGCTTGAACAGCAGCGGCACCAGATCGTCAAGGGTATCGATGCGGCTGATGCCCTGCTCAGCCGCAAGTTTGTCGAGGGCCCGGATCGAGGTTCGCAGGGTATCAAAGCGGCGTCTGGCCCATGTCAGATGGATCTCCTGCAGTTGCGCAACCGACAGTTTAAAGCCCTGATGGAAACGCATCCCATACAGTGCTTGCGGGGACTCTCTCAGCAGGGAAAAAATCTCGGTCATAATGTTGCTCTCCGTGCAAAGCGGATTCGATGGCAAAACAGAAGAGGCGAGGCATCAGGGAGATAATTATCCGCCCTGCACACGACCAATCACCCAGGCTCCTTCCTCACCCTCGGGAAAAAATCCCCAGGGTGAGGAAAGCGGACACAGCGATTTACCAGCTGTAGCGCAGATCCAGCCCCCAGGTACGCGGCGCACCCCAGTAAGTGGTCGCCACGGGAAACTGGCTGGACAACGTCAGCGGCGCGGTCTCGTACTCTTCATCAAATGCGTTGCGGATCCACAGGCCCAGATCGAAACCTGTATTGCCAATGTTGCGAAGATCAAGTCGGGTGTTCGTCAGCTCATAGCTCGGCAGGGGAACACCCAGCTGTCCGTCCCACTTGTCGGTATAGAAGTAGTCGACATTCAGTATCAGATCGCCGTCGAGGGGGCGGTAGGGGAGCTCCCAGCGCATGGCGAGGGTGCCGGAAAATTCCGGGGTCGGGAGCGTGACTTCGTCCTTCGAACGCGCCACCCCGAATGGCCCCATGGCCAGCTCGTCGATAGTCTGATCGATGAAGGCTCCCGTGGCGGAAAACGTCAAGCCTTCGATAGGTGACAGGCTCGCGATAAACTCAAGGCCCTGAATGGTAAAGTCCGCCGTATTCACCGCAATGGAACTGCGCGCCGGAGAATCCGGCGCGGCAGGTGGAATGCCGGCCTCGTTGACCGCGTTAAAGAATTGCACGCCATCTTCATATATCGAGTAGAAGTAGGACGCATTCAGCCGGGCAAGGACCCCGTTGCTCAAATCCCAGTCCGATTTGAACCCCACCTCGAAATCCTTGAGGGTTTCCTTGCCCACCGTCTGAAATGGCCGCAGGTCTGGACAGGTCACGGGGCTTCCAGCCAGGGAACAGCCACTTCCACCCGTTGTAAATGCCGTTTCAAACGCGGGAAGATTCACATTTCCGGCGCGGAATGCAGAGCGATGGGTGAGGTAGACAAACAGGTCGTCGCTGACCTGCCAGTTCAGCCCGATATTGTAGGTCGGCTCGGAACCATCGGTGTCCACTGTCCCGGTGCCATCAAGCAGGCCCAGGGCCGCTACGGTGTCGCATTCCCTCTGGGTGGGATAGCGGCTGGGAAGTCCGCCCGCACAGGCATCGACCTTATCCTTGCTGTACCGTGCGCCAAGTTCAAAGCTCAACCCACTGACCGTCCACTCAGAGATGTCCAGCTCGATCTGACCGAATACCGCGTAGTGTTTGTTTTCCACATAGGTTCCGGCGTAGCGCTGGTTGGGGCCATCGATGAGCAGATCAAAGATCTGGAACTCACTGCCAGAGGGGCCGTCAGGCTCCTCCTCCGCGTACAGCCCGCCGACGATCCAGTCAAGCCGGTCACCAAAGGAGGTGCCCTGCAGCTGAATCTCGTTACTCAGGTAGGTGCGGTTCATTTGCGATGAGGCGATAAACAGCACAAGCTCGGATTCGAGACCGGGCACCCCGGGGACAGGAACAATGAGGGGCCCTGTGCCGGCGGTGTTGATCTGGGTATTGAGGTAGATATCCCGGTAGCCAAAAATATTCTTCACCAGCAAGTTGTCACTGAGCTCTATCTCGGTGGTATTGGTAATACCGACTGTGCGACGGTTGGCACCGGGATCGGTGAGATTGGAGAAGGCGCGGTGGGGACCCAGGTCCAGCTGGGCCTGATAGAACGCTTCAATGGGCGGCCCCCAGAGTGGCGCCAGGGGGCCGAGGGAGGAGAGATTGGTATTGCGAATTCTCACCGCCGCCGGCTGTTCGAACGCCTCGTTATAGTCAACCACCAATATATTCGACAGGTTATCTGTGGGTTCGAAGAGGACAGACAGGCGCACGGACTCCTGGTTGATATCGTCAAAATCCGGCCCGTCGTTCATGTTTTTGGTGGTGCCGTCGCGCTCACGCTTCTGGAATGCGAGGCGCGCCGACAACATATCGGGGACAAGAGGAATGTTGATGGCTCCCTCCATATCCGTCAGCTCGTAGTTTCCGACCCCACCCTTCACATAGCCTTCAAATTCGTGGGTCGGCTTTTGGGTTGTCATCAGCACCGCGCCGGCCAGGGTATTGCGGCCAAACAAGGTCCCTTGGGGGCCTTTCAGGACCTGGATATTCTCCAGGTCGTAGGTGGGCATATTGGTGCCCTCTTCCGGCATGGAGACATCGTTCATGTAGACCACCACCGCTGGCACCCCGACCCCCAGGGGCACCTTGCCGAGGCCGCGCATCGAGACACTGGTGGACGTCTTGCTTCCCTCGAAGCTGAAGCGGATGCCAGGAGACAGGTTGGTGAGGTCGCCAAGATCGAGAACCGTCGCCTCCTGTATCCTCACGGTGGAGAAGGCGTCCATGGATACCGGAACCTCCTGTAAGGTTTCCTCGCGACGACGGGCGGTGATGACGATCTCTTCGATGACATCCGATAGCCTGGCGGATCTGGATTCCGCCTCACCCTGGGCCAGGGCGGCCTGGGGTACCGCAACGGACAGTAGAGTCGCGGTGGAAAGGGCCAGGTTGGAGAGCTTAGGCAGTTGCGTATTCATGACTCCATCCTCTCGTGTTAGATTTAAGGCATCTCTGATTTATTCACGATCTCGGCGATAATACGGTATCACGTTGACCACAGCTGAGTTTTCCAAACATGAAGCAGCAATCCCTGACCGATGGCTTTGAGAAATTCCGAAAGAAGACCC
>JAYELS010000057.1:0-121450 GCA_034717695.1 Pseudomonadota bacterium | reverse complement strand
TCGATCAAAGTTTTCACTGAAACCAAGGCAGTCGATATTTTAAGAGATATAAACGGCAACATTATTGGTGTGTTGGCACAAAATAAAAACAGTGGCATGAAATATTACAAAACAAAAGCTGTCATTATAGGCACCGGAACCAATACCCATAATTTTGAATTTATTATGCGCTACAATCCAGAAACGATTAAACGCGAAACGATTCACGGTCCTTGGGGCACAGGTGACGGTATTATTATGGCCGAAAAACTTAATGCCAAGTTTGAAGGCTTTGGAGAAACTATTTTTGGCAAAACGGCTGGTGATGGAGTCGCCCTTTTTGAAGGCACCCGTGAAGTAGAACAACTTGTCGCCTACCATGACTGGGTCAAAAAAGACAAAAGAGCCTTTATCTACGTCAATGAAAACGGTAACCGTTACGCAGACGAAACTCTAGGCTACCAAGGAGCCACAGGTCTTGAAATCAGGAATCAGCCCAGCGGTGTCGGCATTTGCATACTTGATCAAACCCTATATGCAGATCCCGGTTATTTTGCATTTTCAGTCGCCGGCACAAAGGAAAAACTCGACGATGCAGTAAAAACAGGTTTGATAAAGAAAGCCCACTCGCTGGAAAAGCTGGCGTCATTGCTTGAGATTAATGATATAGATGTCTTCATCAATACAGTTGCAATTTACAATCGCTATGCCGAAAGAGGAGAAGATCTGGAATTTGGCCGTGCAGTGGAAACACTTAGGCCCATAACTCAACCACCCTTTTATGGTTACCGGGTAAGAAGCTCAGGGCGCGATGCCAAGATTTTTATTTCAGTCAATGAAAACTGCCAGGTACTGGACAGAGACGGCTGGGTTATTCCCGGTCTTTATGCCACTGGCGATACTATTTCTTATGCCACCAGAGGGCATGGCTATCCAGGTAGCGGGGTTTCTCTGGCGAGTGGATTTGCGGCGGGTCGTATTGCTGGCCAGCACGCAACATTATCGTTAACTAAAAATCTGCGTTCTTAGAACGCAGACTTGCCTTATCCCCCCTATAAGGGGGCTTGAGAGCCAGCCTTCTGAGAAGGCTGGCCCGAGCTGCCCCAGCCTTGAATTACTTCTCAAGATTCATCTGGACTTGGCGCTGCTCTTGCTTCTCTTGGTATTTCACATACTTGCGGATCATATCCGCATCAACGCCTACAGTATCTACGCAGTAACCTTTGGCCCAGAAATGGTTACAGTATTTTCCAATCCGTAAATGAGTCTGGAGAGGCTGGATAGAATCAGCCGGTTCTCAGGGTCTGTCCATGGATAATCTTGAAGAGTTTTTGGCGGGCTTTCTGGAGCTGCTCCGCCGCCTGGTTGTCGCTGATCTGGTGTGCGATGGCGTCGAGTATTTCAAAGGTCACACCCCCTGCCCGGAGAGGGTCTCATGCAGTTCATCCAGCTCGGCCAGCCGGTCGGCGTCGGTGTACTTGCGGGAAAAGCCATTGCCCGCGCTGGTAACGGGTTGTAGTTGCCCGTGCTTTAACTACGCTTGCCAACCGCTTCACCTGTATCCGCGAGTAGCCACTCACATGGACCAGAAAGCTGAGTACCACCCCTTTGTCGGACTTCGACAAGGTGTGATAGGCCAGCCGGATGAGGGTTCGGCGGACAAAATCATACAGATCTGACCGGGTATTGATGGAAAATTCCACCGCCTGAGTGCCGTCGAGAAAAGCGCGGATTTGCGGCAGGGTCTTGATGTCGTTGTCGTTCATGATGGTGTTCATCCTTTCATCATGAACAGGATTCAGGCTATTTCGGTATCATCTCGTGTTATAAACACGACCCCCGTTCAGTATCATCTCGTATTGGACAAGGCTGTCACTGCCAAAATTGTCGTCTATCTGAAGGAATCTCCCGTGCTAAAAGCTGTATCCTCCGCCAACATTTATTGTCTGCCCCGTGACAAAGCCTGCCTCTGGACTCGCCAGATAAGCTATGCAGTGCGCAATATCCTCGGGTTGTCCTCGGCGCTTGATGCACTGCCTTGCTATATAACTGTCAAATGCAACTTCTGTTGCGGCAGGATCGCCGCGCATGGCTTTGGTGTGCTCGGTTTCGACAAGGCCCGGCATCACAACATTGGCGGTAATCCCGTCCATGCCCGCATCCTGCGCGAGCGCTCTGGTGAAGCCGATGATCCCCGCCTTTGATGCTGTGTAGGCCGCAAGCCCGGGAGCACCGACAACATCGACGGCAATGGAAGATGTATTGATGATGCGACCATACTGCTGGCTACGCATGCAAGGAAGAACGAATCGCGCCAATAAAAAAGCGGAATCAAGATTGACCTGAAGGACTCGATGCCAGTCAGACGTACTGAGATGATCGAGCGTATAGGGAAAAAATGGATAGATGCCGGCGAGATGGGCAAGGATATCGACGCGGCCATGTTGACTAAACGTCTTCTCCGTTAACGCTGCCACTTGCTCATCGATTGAAAGATCAACAATATGCGTATGCACATCACAATTGTCGAAACATGAACATTGAGACGATTCACGCAACTTTTCCGCATTGATATCGGCGAGGACAACAGTGGCCCCCTGCGCAGCCAATATTTTTGCGGTGACAAAACCAATACCCTGGGCCGCACCGGTTACAATAGCAACCTGTCCAGAAAATTTTTTCGGATTAATTCGAATCTCGACATCCATTTATAGCACCTGCAAAGAGTTTTCGCTTTTATTGGTTTTTCAAGGATCAGCCAGAACCGCCAACCGATTGGGTTAAATGCTCACTAGTGTCACCGACCATATCCAGCAAAGAGTAGTCGCGATACGAAAATCGCCAGACACCATCGGGTCGCTGAAATTCATCGTGATATCTACCAGCCGCGATCAACTGTATAGGAAGATCCTCCGTCGCCTGGTAAACCGTGTAGCAGGAGCGGGTTTTCGCCCGCCCGGCTTTCTCGTCCATGTCCAGGATAATATTGGAAACCAGATGGCGAGTGCGGGGCGTTCCACAGGAGTAGATACGTACCAACCGCCTCCAGATACCCAGGAGTTCATCAGCGCTGATCGACTCGCTGGTATGGCGCACTTTTATCCGGGCATGGCGGAACAAGTCAGCCGCCAGTTCCAGTTCATCGCTATCGATCAACTCCGCGTAGAGATAAAGGAGGTTTGAAATTGCCACTGCGCTGCTGTTTGTCATGTTGTTTCCATTGCCGTGCAGACCCGATCAGGCCGCCGAAATTTCCGCCGCCACGGTGGAGGCCCCACGCATGGCGCCTTCGATATAGCCAACGCCGGTGCAGTCGCCGACGACATCCACCACGAAACCTGCACCCCGCAGCTGAACAGCCAGCGTCAGGTCGCCGACAGCACCCTTGGCGACGATGACGTGATCAGCCTTGACCTCGATGGGCTGGCCGCCTGCGTCAGTGAATCGCACCGAGGCCTTCTCAATACTGATTCCGGCGGCGCCCGGGTAGAGGGCCACACCGTGCTTGACCAGTTCATCCAGGATCCAGACCCGCCTGAGAATTGTGAGACCGGCACCAAATTTGGGCATCTCATCCACCACAGTCACCCTGCGGCCCCGCTCCATGAGGAATTCTGCCAGTTCCAGCCCCACCAACTCGCCGCCGATAATCACCACATCGTCCCCCAGGGGCATCCACTGCCGGGAGGCCTTGCGCACCAGATCCAGGTTGGCGGTGGCACCGGACAGGGCGCCAAGCCTGGTCGCCAGGCGGGTGACATAACCGGTTTTGCGTTTCAGTTCGTCCGAGTCCCCGCCCAGTATCAGCTGGCGCAGGTCGTCACCGCTGAAGACGTGGGGCAGATGATTGCCGGGTATTGATGTCATACCGCGAACCGCCCCGGTGGCCACCACCACCCTGTCCGGAGCCAGCGAATGCAAAAGCGCCGCAGTGGCCTCGATGCCGAGGCGTACGTCGACGTTCGATGCCTCGATTTGCCGTTTCAGCCAGGTGAGGAGCCGTTCGTTGTCTTCATAGGCGAGGGCGGCGAAGTTGAGCGTGCCGCCAAGGCGCTTTTCCCTTTCAAGCAGGATGACGGTGTGGCCGTCCCGATCAAGGCGCCTTGCGGTTTCCATACCGGCCGGCCCGCCGCCGATCACCACGATGCACTGACTGTTCACAACAGAGGATCGGGCGAGGTATTCAAAACCGGTCTCGGGATTGACTGCGCAGCGAGTGGAATCCTGGGTAAAGATGGCGCTGATGCAGGTGTAGCAGTAGATGCAGGGCAGAATGTCGTCCTCCCGGCCCTCAGACAGTTTTTGCGGCAGGCAGGGGTCGGCGAGGATTTTCCGGCCCATGGAGATAAAATCCGCCTTGCCGGAGGCGATGGCTTCATCCCCCACCGCCGGCTCAATCTTGCCCGAAGCGATCACCGGCACCGTTACCGCCGCCTTGATCTGCGCCGCGTAGGGCAGGTTCTGCGCGGGCACGTTCGGGGTATGGGAGCCAGCGTCAAGCTTGCCACCCGAGGCGCCGTGATAGGCGCTCACGGTGATGGCGTCAACCCCGGCCCGCTCCGCCAGGATGGCGGCTTGCACCGCATCCTCGATGGTGATGCCGCCGGGCTTGTCGATCTCGCGGGAGTCGAGCTTGACCCATACGGGATAATCCCCACCGACTCTGTCCCGTATTGCGGCTATTACCTCCAGCAATAGTCGGGCGCGGTTTTCCAGGGAGCCCCCGTACTCATCTGTGCGCTGATTGGTTTTGGGCGACAGAAATGCCGACAGCAGATAACCGTGACCGGCGTGGATTTCAATACCATCCACCCCCGCACGCCGCGCCCGGTCGGCCGCATTGGCAAAATCCGCCACGAAACGCTGAATGTCCGCCGGGGTCATGACGTTAAAATCCACCGCGCTGATATTCCCGAAGGCAGAGGATGCCAATTCTTCCGGCAACAGTGCCGCCGCGTAACCACTCAACAATTCCGGAATCGATGGCACATAGACCGGCCTGCCAGCGAGCATGTCCGACACACTGTTGGGCCCACCCATGTGCAACTGGATGGCCAATTTGCAGCCGTGCCTGTGAACGGCGTCAGCCACAGCCGCGATACCGGGAATGAAACGCTCCTCGGACACGGCAATCTGGCGAATCTGGACACCCCCAACCGGCCAGGAAACCCCCGAGGCACCCATGATGATCATGCCCGCGCCACCTCTTGCCTGGGCTTCGTGGTAGGCCCGCAGACGATCACCGCAGCTGCCGTCCTCCTCCGCCATATTCACCCCCATGGCGGTGACGACAATACGGTTGCGCAACGTCATGGTACCGATGCGGCCGGGGGAAAGAAGACGGGACAGGGTTTTTGATGCCATGGCAGTGCTCTCATTGTTTTTGAGGGTGATCGAGCGCGGCAGCCGTAGGGGATGAATCAGTCCGCAGCTTTGCGTCGAACAGAACAGGTCGAGCAGAACACTGAGCCTGGCAAAGCCTGCCTTCAATACGGAATGTAGCGGCGAGTCGAGCGATATGCGAATCCACCAGCCGCACTGTTTTGGCGCAATCCAAGCGCACGTTGAGGAGCGCTATGCCCTACAATCCCCCGATAATTATGCAGATGGCCCCCACCATGAATTTCTCTTTCTTCCTGCGGCACGATCCATGAGGCGCTCGATCACTCTACCCGGGCTGCTCGCGCCACTTCTGCTTTTTATCGCGCTTTTGATCAGTGGATGCGACGACAGGGCGCCCGGAGCGGCGCCTGACAAGGGCGAGACACCGTTGACCTCCCCCCTGCCGTCGATCGCCGCGGATGACTTTCCCATCGCGTCGGGGCCCCGGCCGTCCGAGACGGCGGACCCGGAAGCCTGCCGGGCCTGCCACGCCGCCCAGGTGGACAGCTGGTCGGGCAGCCACCACGCCCTCGCCAACAGGCCGCTCTCCGCCGGGGAGGACCTGCCCACCTTCAGCCCCCCGGGACAGGTGCGGGCGGGCGGCGCCAGCTACGGGATGACGGAGCACGGCGGTACCTTCACCATCCGCGCCCGGGAGGCGGACGGCAGCGAACAGGAGTATCCCCTGGTGGGCGTGATCGGCCACACCCCCGTGCGCCAGTACCTGGCCAGCCTGCCCGGCAACCGTCTGCAGGCCACCAGCGCCATTCGCGATATGGCCAACGACCGCTGGCTAGATGTCTTCGCCGGGGATGATCGCCGGCCTGGCGACTGGGGCCACTGGACGGGCCAGGGCATGAACTGGAACGCCAACTGCGCCTGGTGCCACACCACGGAATACCGCAAGAACTTCGACTTCGCCGCCAATCGCTACGCATCCACCTGGGGTCGGCAGGGCGTGACCTGCGCCGCCTGCCACGGGGGCCTCGACGCCCACCTCGCCTCGACCCGGGGGGGCGGGGAGCTGGTCAAACCCGGGCAGCTCTCCCCCACGCGGATGATGGACACCTGCGCCGGCTGCCACTCCCGCCGCGACCAGCTGACCGCCGACGGCTTCCAGCCCGGCGAGCGCTACCACGATCATTTCAGCCTGTCATTGCCGGACCAGCCGGGGCTCTACCACCACGACGGCCAGATCCGCGACGAAGTGTTCGTGCACGCCTCCTTCGCCATGAGCAGGATGCACGGCGCGGGGGTCACCTGTCTCGACTGCCACAACCCCCACGGCCTCGAGACCCTCCTGCCGGTGGATGACAACAGCCTGTGCCAGAGCTGCCACGCCAGCGGCAAGCTCGGCGCGCCCCTGATCGAACCCGTCCGTCACAGCGGCCACGGCGAGGGCAGCAGTGGCAATCGCTGCGTCAACTGCCACATGCCGAAAACCACCTACATGCAGGCCGATCCCCGGGCCGACCACGGCTTTCTGCTGCCCGATCCGCTGATGACTGCCGAGCTCGGCATCCCCAACGCCTGCAGCGGCTGCCATGGGGACAATTCCCTGGAGTGGGTGGTGGCACGGGCGGAAGAGCGCCACGGCACCCGGCTCGCCGACAGCCGCCAGCGCCAGCGGGCCCGCGCCCTCCACGGCGCCCACGGGGGCGACCCCGCGGCCCTTGCTGCGCTGCTGGCACTCCTGGCCGACGAAACCATCCCCGCCTGGCGTGCCACCTATGTGGGCCTGCTCGGCAACTACCTGCCGGACCCGGCGGCCGCCCGGGCGGTGCGCGACGCGGCGCGGGATCCGGACCCGCTGGTGCGCGCCCGGGCGGCCCAGGGTCTCGTCCGTCTCGGCGACGGCGTCGCCCTCGCCCTGGACCTGCTGGCGGACGACAGCCGCGCCGTGCGCCTCGCCGCCGCCCTGCCCCTGGCGGCCGGCGGCCAGCCGCTTCCCCCCGGGCCGATCGGAGGCGAGGTGGCGGAGTACCTCGCCTTCCACCAGGATCGCCCCCAGGGCCTGTTGCTTCAGGCCACCCTCGACGCCCGGGCGGGCCGCCGCGGCGAGGTGCTCTCCCGGGTGCGCCGGGCGCTGCGGCTGGACGCCGGCAACCCCGGGATCTATCACCAGGGCGCCGTGGTGCTGAGTGGCGCGGGGCTCAACGACGAGGCCCAGCGCATCCTGCTGGACGGCCAGGGGCGCTTCCCCAACAGCGCTCCCCTGCCCTACGCCCTCGGCCTTCTGGCGGCGGAGCGGGGCGACTTGGCCGGCGCCATCCGCCACCTGGAGCGGGCGGTGGACCTCGACCCCGGCCTGTCCCGGGCCTGGTACAACCTCGCCCTGGCCTATGGCCGGCAAGGCCGCCAGCGGGATGCGGAGGCGGCAATGGGGAAGGCCGGCGCGGAGAGCCGGTAGACGCCACCGGGAATGGCGGAATCCCCGTTTGCCGCCCGGGGTCAACGGGAGCGCTCCCGCCACGTTTAAGGTTGTGAGGAATTGCCGGAGCCCCGGCGAGGCCCTACTCTAGTTGCAGTCACCCACCAGGAGATTCACCATGCGCCGCAAGATCCTGCTCACCCTCATCGCCGCCAGCACCTTCACCGTTGCCGGCTGCACCCCCTACCAGGGCCAGAACGAACAGGCCGGCATGGTCATCGGCGGCCTGCTCGGCGGCGTGCTCGGCTCCCAGGTGGGGGGCGGCAGTGGCCGCACCGCGGCCATCATCGCCGGCACCCTGATCGGCTCCCACGTCGGCAGCCGGGTCGGCATCACCATGGACGAGGTGGATCGCATGCACACCGCCCAGTCCCTCGAAACCGTGCGCACCGGGGTGCCCTCCCAGTGGCGCAACCCCGACACCGGCAACCAGTACACCGTGGTGCCCACCCGCACCTACGAGACCGCCAGCGGCCCCTGCCGGGAGTACACCATGGACGCGGTGATCGGCGGGCGCAGCGAGAAGGTGTACGGCACCGCCTGCCGCACCGGCGACGGCGACTGGCAGATCCAGCAGTGACCCCGGCGCCGGCCCCGCTCCGGGGCCGGCGTTCAATCCCCCGCAAAGTCGGTGAGGGCAAAGCCCTCGACACCCCGCGCCCGCAACCGCGCCATGCCCCCCAACTCCGGCAGGTCGACGATAAAACAGCAACCGTGAAGCACACCGCCGCTCTGCTCGATGAGCTCGACGGCGCCGAGGGCCGTGCCCCCGGTGGCGATCAGGTCGTCCACCAGCAGTACCCGCTGCCCGGGCTCGATGGCGTCCACATGGATTTCGATGCTGTCGACGCCGTATTCCAGGCTGTACTGGGCGGACAGGGTGCGACCTGGCAGCTTGCCCTTCTTGCGGATCGGCACGAAGCCCTTGCCGAGGGCAAAGGCAAGGGCCGCGCCGAGAATGAAGCCCCGCGCCTCGATGCCCGCCACCAGGTCGATGGGGGCGTCCCGGTAGCGCTCCGCGAGGCGGCCGATGGTGAGATGAAAGCCCTCCGGGTCCTTGAGCAGGGTGGTGATGTCGCGAAACATCACCCCGGGCCGAGGATAGTGGGGAATGGTGCGAATACGGGACTTGATCGGCATGGGGCTGCTCCGGGACATCTCGGCAGGGGCGGGCGGGGGCGGGCGAAAGCCGGCCAGCGGGGTCCTCGATAAACTACCCCAGCACCCGGGCCGCTGACAACAAGGGCGCGGGGGCACCCCAGGGCCTGGCAACATTGCTGGGATTACCGTCGCAGGAGACCATGTTTTCGCCCGGCGAGGGGGACGGGAAATAGCTCTGCCCTCTTCCCCCCACCGGGCCGACAGGGTCCCTTGACGGATGGCGGGGTCGGCGATGAATCAGCCGGCGGCGAGGCTGCTCGACGGCCTGTACAACTCGATGCGGGTGCCATCCGGATCGGTGCAGAAAATCAGGATGGTCGGGTCCGCATCGGGGAAGGCGAAAACCGTTCGGGTGTCACGGAGCACCGCGCCACCGCAGGCTTCGAGGTGGGCGGCGGCGCTGTCGACATCATCCACCACGAAGGACAGGTGGGTGAGGCCAAGCTGGTTCATCGCCCGCAAGCCGCCGGAAATGGTCGCCGGCGAGCTGAAATGAATCAGTTCGATCACCAGATTGCCGTGGCGCATCATTTGCGAGGTCATCACCACGTTGTCAGGTATGCCCAGCAAGTCGTTGATGGTGTTTTCCACGGCAAACACAGCCTCTTCCGCAAAGCCGAGCGCCTCCCGGTAGAAGCGCCTGGCGCGCTCGAGATCGGCGACACAAAGGCCGATGTGGGAACAGCTTGCGGTGAACTGGGGCATGGGGGCTACCTGCGGGAAAGGGTGGGGGGGGGAAGGCCTCGCCGGGCGGCAGCGGCGCCATGACGGTAACCGCGGCCGGGGCCCCGGACAAATCCCTTCGTTGGAAGGCGAGTCAAACCCCCGCGGCCAAAGGCCAGGACCAGGAAGCCCGGGGCCTTTGACAGGCTGGCGCGGCGAGCCCGGTCAGCCCGCGAACAGGGTCGGGCGCTTGCTCTCCCAGTGGGCCATCCAGGCGGGCAGCTGGTCACCCGGCATGGGGCGGGCGATGAAGTAGCCCTGGGCGAGGTTGCAGTCGGTGGTGCGCAAGAAACGCCAGTCGTCCTCGTCCTCCACCCCCTCGGCGACGGTCACCATCCCCAGCTGCCGGGCCATGCTGAGGCTGCCTTCGAAGATGGCGCGCAGGGAATTGTCCTGCCAGGCGCCGTGCACGAAGCTGCGGTCGATCTTGAGCTGGTCGAAGGGGACGTCCCGCAGTTGCACCAGGGACGAGTGGCCGGTGCCGAAGTCGTCGATGGACAGGCTGACGTGCTTGAGCCTGAGGCGGGTGAGGATATCCAGGGCGGCGATGCGGTTGCGCATCAGCCGGCTCTCGGTGACTTCCAGCACCAGCCGCGACAGGGGCACCGCGTTGCTGGCGGCGGCGGTGGCGACGAAGTCGGGAAACTGCAGCGACGCCAGGTTGTTCATCGACAGGTTGACGGCGACGTGGAGCTTGAAGTCCCGGGCACTCCACTCCCGCACCTGGGCAAGGGCCATCGTCAGCACCTGGCGGGTGAGGTCGTCGATCAGGCCGTTGTCCTCGGCGAGGCCAATGAATTGATCGGGCCCCACCAGACCGTGCTCGGGGTGCTGCCAGCGCACCAGGGTCTCGACCCCCATGATGTCGCCGCTGGCGAGGTGCACCACCGGCTGGTAGTGATTGACCAGCTGGCCACCGGCGATGCCCCGGGCCAGTTCGTCGGCGGTGTAGCCCCTTGCGCCCGCGCTCGGGCCGAGCACCTTGCGGGCCTTGGCCTGGAGGGCGAGGACGGTGGACAGGTCGGCGGGGCTGATGGGTTTGCGCAGCGCCCCCAGCACCCGCAGCTGGTGGGCCTCGGCAAGCTTTTCGGCGGTTTGCAGCACCCGGACATCTTCGCCGCTGACCAGTACCACCCCACCCTGATAGCCGATGTCCCCGAGGTAGCGCACCAGCTCGATGCCGTCGATGTCCGGCATGTCCAGGTCGCAGAGCATCAGGTCCGGGTGCTGGCGGCTGTCCCCCAGTAGGGCCATCGCCTCCCGGGCGGAGCCGAGGGTGGCGACCCGCTCGAATCCGAGCTCCCCCAGCTGGTGGCGGAGCAGGGCGAGGACCAGGGGGTCATCGTCGACGATCACGATACGGGGCTGGGGGTCGGACGGGGTCATGGTGCGGCATCCCTGAGGTGGCGTTCGATGTCCGCCATTATCCTGGCGTGGTTCTGGTCGAAGCGTGACAGGTAGTCGCCGATGGCGGCGCGGTCGCCGGCGCGGCCCGCCTTTTCGAGACCGGCGCACAGCTCCCCCAGGGTGAGGGCGCCGACCCAGCGGGACGAGGATTTGAGCCGGTGGGCGAGGCTGGCCAGTTGCAGCAGGTCGCCGCTCTGCTCGGCGCGGTGGATATCGACCCGCAGGCGCAGGGCGGCATCCCGGTAGTCGGCGAGAAAGTTGCGCACCTTCACCGGGTCGTCGCCGATGAAATCCCGCAGGATCCCGATATCGATACCGTCGTTGTCCATGGGGGCGTGGGCCTCTTCCCTGGGGTTGTCGCCTTCATTGTCCACCCGCCGGCGCGCCAGCCAGTAGTCGAGCACCCCGTCGAGCCGCTCCAGGGATACCGGCTTGGTGAGGTAGTCGTCGATGCCGGCGCCGTAGGCGCGGTTCGCCTCGCCCCGCAGGGCATTGGCGCTGAGCACGATGATGGGGGTCCGCCCCTCGGGGGATTCCTCGGCGCGGATGGCCCGCGCCAGGGCATAGCCGTCCATCACCGGCATGTGCAGGTCACTGAGTATGAGGGCGTGGCGCCGGTCGCGCCAGCGCTGCAGGGCATCGGCGCCATCCACCGCCACCTCGGCGCCGTAGCCCAGCAGGTTGAGCTGTTCGAGGATCACCTTGCGGTTCATGGCGTCGTCCTCCACCACCAGGATCGGGGCATCGGGCCGCTGCGCAACGGGGGCGGCGCGGCGCGGGGCCGGGGCCCGCTCGCCGCCGTCCAGCACCGCGTCCGCCGGCAGGCGCCCGGCGGCCAGGGCCACGGCCCTGAGCAGTACCAGGCGGCGCGGCAGCTCCCCCTCGACAATCACCACCCGCCCACCCTGCAGGCGGGTGCGCCGCCGGCGCCCGCCGCTCACCAGCACATAGCGGACATCGCCACCGCCCTCGAACAGCTGGTTGAGGGGCAGCGCGGCGTGGATCGGCTCCCGCTGGTCGAGAATCACCACCTGGATGTCACCGGGCCCGGCGGCGCTGGCCATGGCGGCGTCGAGGTCGGCGACGCAGGCGACCCGGGCCCCGGCGTGGCGCAGGTAGGCCTGCCAGTCCGCGCTCTGGATGCCAGGGGTGGCGACGATGGCGCAATGGACGCCACCGAGGTCCGGCGTATCCCCGTCGCCCTCCGCATCCGCCAGGGCGAAGGGCAGTTCCACCCGGACACGGGTGCCCTCCCCCTCCCGGCTGTCGATGGCGATGGTACCGCCCATCATGTCCACCAGGCGCTGGCAGATGGCGAGGCCGAGGCCGGTGCCGCCGAAGCGCCGGGTGGTGGAAACCTCGGCCTGGGTAAAGGGCTGGAACAGGGTCGCGACGGTTTCCCCGGACATGCCGATGCCGTTGTCAACAACGCTGAAGGACAGCCGCAGGGGCGCCTGCCCGCACACCTCGGCGCGCACCGCCACCTGCCCGGGCTCCGCCCTGCCTCCGGAAAACTTGATGGCGTTGCCCACCAGGTTGTAGAGCAGCTGGCGCAGGCGCACCTCGTCGCCGAGCACATGGTGGGGCACCTCCGGCGCCACGAATACCGCCAGGCGCACACCCCGCGCCGCCGCCACCGGGGCGAGGGACTGGCACAGCTCCTCCACCAGTTCTTCGAGGCACACCGGGGCGTTCTCCAGCTCCAGCCGCCCGGCTTCGATCTTGGAGAAGTCGAGGATGTCGTCGATCAGCCGCAGCAGGGTCTGGGCGGATACCCGGATGCTCTGCACCAGGTCCGCCTCGTGTTCCCCCAGCTCCCCGTGGGAGAGCACGTCGGCGAGGCCCACCACGCCGTTCATCGGGGTGCGGATCTCGTGGCTCATGGTGGCCAGGAACGCGGATTTGGCGCGGTTGGCGTATTCCGCCTCGGCCCGCGCCCGGGTGAGGGCCTCGATGGTGTCGCGGCGCTCGGTGACGTCCCGCGCCACGCCGTAGAGCATGCCGTCCTCCGGGGCCCGGGCGAGGCTCCAGGACAGCCAGCGCCAGCCGCCGTCCCGGCAGCGAAAGCGGCTCTCCACCTGGTGGGATGTGGCGCCGGCGCCGAGCGCCTCCCGGCCCTCACGGACCTGGGGCATGTCCTCCGGGTGGACGAACGCCAGATAGCCGCTGGCGAGGAATTCTTCCCGCGACCAGCCGAGCACCTCGCTGAACGCCGGGTTGACCCTGAGGAACCGACCAGTGGCGTCGATGATGCACTGGGGGTCGGGGGAGAGATCGAAGAAGCGGTCCCGCTGGGCCTCGGCGGCCTTGCGATCGCTGATGTCGTGGAGCATCACCAGGGCGCCGCGAACCCCCTCGTGGACGTGGGGCACGGCGGTGGCCTCGGCGTGGAACAGGCCGCCGTCGAGGCACCGCCACTGCTCCTCCAGGGGCGGCGCGGGGATACCCAGCTGGTTCAGCTGGCGGATACGGGCCGCCACCGCCTCGCGGCTGTCGGGGTGGAGAAACTCCAGCACCGGGCGGCCGAGCAGTTGCGACTCGTCCGTCGCCCCCAGGAGTTCCCGGGCCTTGGGGTTCAGATAGGCAAAGGTGCCGCCAGTCTGCACGAACACCCCGTAGGGGGCCTGTTCGATGAATTCCCGGTAGCGCTTCTCGCTGGCTTCCAGGGCCCGCTCCGCCACCCGCTCCTCGCTGACATCGCGGAACACCAGGACCACCCCCTGAACGCGCCCGTCCGCGCCGTGGATGGGGGCGGCGCTGTCGGCGATGGCCCGCTCGGTGCCGTCCCGGGCGATCAGCACGGTATGGTTGGCGAGCCCCTTGATGGCGCCGGTGCAGAGCACCTCTGCCACCGGCACCACCGCCGGCTCGCGACTGTACTCGTTGATGATGCGAAAGACCGTCTCCACCGCCTCACCCTGGGCGTCGGCCTGGGTCCAGCCCATGAGCCGTTCCGCCACCGGGTTGAGGCGGACGATGCGCCCCTCGGTGTCGGTCACCAGCACCCCGTCACCGATGCTGTTGAGGGTCACATCGAGATTGCCCTCGCTGGCCCTGAGGGCAGCGGTGCGGGCGAACACCATGGCCTCGGCGGCGCTGTTGCGCCCCGCGGCGGCGAGGGTGGCGAGGGCCACCAGCAGCGCCGCCAGCACCGAAAACCCCTGGTACAACCGGGCACTGGCGCTGACCCCGGGCTGCCAGGAGGGGGGCAGATGCAGTTCCACCTGCAACAGGCGGTTGGCGAAGGACAGCTCCCGAAGCAATGAGGGCGCCTCGTTCGCGGCGACATCGTCGATCAGCCGCTGGGGGGCGGCACCTGGCGTCAGATCGCTGAGGCGGTAGTGCACACCCGCCCTGGCCGCCGCGACGACCAGGGGTTCGAACAGGTTCTCGATGTCGAAATTGCCCTTGATGAACCCCCGCAGGGCCTGGCGCCGCCCATCCACGGTGGCGCCGACCGGGTCAAAGCCCTGGCGGTACACCGGGATGAACACCGGGATGCCCTTGCGATCGGTCTGCAAGAGGCCGAGGGGCGGGGCGGCCGCCGCCTCGCCGCTGTCCCGGGCGCGCTCGATGGCCCCCCGCCGCGCGGGAGAGGAGCCGTAATCAAACCCGCGGACGCCCCGACCCAGGGACTCGGGCTGGATGTAGAGACTCGGGTAAAAATGCCGGGAAAAACGCCCCTCGACCTCGCCCTCCTCGCCGGCGGCGGGATCCTCCACCGGGGGTGAATCGCCGTCATCACCGCCCCGCAAGGCCCCGACATGCCCCACCCGGGGCACCCACTCGATGCTGTGCAACCCCGGCCAGCGCAGCACCCGGGCGGTGAACAGGGCGAATTCCTCGGCGGTCACCTGCTGACTGGCCTGGAAGAAGTGCTCCACGAAGTGCAGCGACTCGATGGCCCGATCCAGGTGGACAAAACCCTGTTCGAACACCGCCTCCAGCTGGCGCTGGTCCGCCAGCTCCGCCTCCCGCTGCTCGAAGCGATCGAGGGCCACCTGGCCGAGTACCAGCAGCGCCCCGGTAATCACCAGGGGAATCGCCACCCGGCTGCCCCAGGCCCGGCGCAGCTGGCGCGATCCGGGCCACAGCAGCAGCGCCAGAGGCGCGCCGATCAGCACGCCGAGGCTGTTGCTGGACCAGGCCGCCAGCCAGCCCTCCCCCGGCACGCGACCGGCAATGGCGTGCCAGGCGGGAACGGCATCCAGTCGCAACAGGGGGGCAAAGGTGGCGAGGGCGGACAGCAGGCAGGCCACGGGGCCCGCCAACAGAAGAAAGCGTACCACCTGGGCCTCGCGGACAAGGGGCAGGCTGGCGCGGAACAGGTGGCGGGTGAGCATCGCGCCGAAGAGTGCCTGGGCGGCAAGCACCAGGGCTTCGAAGGCGGCGAGGGGTTGGAGCGCCCGGGTCGGCTCCTGCCAGAGGGCCGCGGCGTAGGCGCCGAGAAAGATCCCCGGCCAGGGGCGCGGCCCCGATGCCAGCAGCGCGGCAACCGCGAGCCCCGCCGTCAAGTCGATGGGCACGGCGCCGGACGGCAGCCATACCGCGACCAGATCGCCCGTCAGGGACAGGGCGAAGCAGGCGATGGCGAGCAGGGGAATGCTGTACCAGCGGTAGGGGACCATGCTTTTCGTCTCTGAAAAGTGGTTGCCGGTGGGACAGTGGGTCCCGGGGGCCTGAATCCTTGGTTTATTCGCTATCGGGCCATCCTAATATGGCGCGCGGCCCGCTGTACACTCCGGCCGGGCGGATCAAGGGCAATAAACAACGGACCAATGGCGGGGACCGGGTGCCGCGGGACGGCGGGAAGGAGATCAGCCCGAATGGCACTTGCTTGGGCGACCTACCGTTGCGGGAAAGCAGCCGGATTACCGCGCGCCTTTCTTCAAGGGCGCGCCATTCGGGTCAGCCCCCGATCAGCGGGCCCAGGATAGCGGCGAGGCGCTGCTCGTCCTCGTGGAACTTGCGGATGCCCTCGGCGAGCTTCTCGGTGGCCATGGCGTCCTCGTTGTGGCGCCAGCGGAAGCGGCCTTCGTCCAGGAGAACGCGGGGCTCGTCGCCGAGGGGATTGGCGGCGTCCAGCACGCGGGGCAGATCGCCCCCAGCGGCGGCCAGTTCATCGAGCAGCTGGGGGCTGATGGTGAGGCGGTCGCAGCCCGCCAGGGCCTCGATCTGGCCGCGATTGCGGAAGCTGGCGCCCATCACCACGGTGGCGTAGCCGTGGCGCTTGTAGTAATTGAAGATACGCGCCACGGACTGGACCCCGGGGTCGTCGGCAGCGGCGTAATCGCCGCCGCCATTTGCCTTGTACCAGTCGTAGATGCGGCCCACGAAGGGGGATATCAGGAACACCCCGGCATCGGCGCAGGCCTGCGCCTGGGCAAAGCTGAACAGCAGGGTCAGGTTGCACTGGATGCCTTCCCGCTCGAGGATTTCCGCCGCGCGGATGCCCTCCCAGGTGGCGGCGATCTTGATCAGCACCCGCTCGGCGGGAATGCCGAGACCGGCGTAGAGCTCGATCAGCCGCCGCGCCCGGGCGAGGGTCGCGCCGGTGTCGAAGGACAGGCTGGCGCTGACCTCGGTGGAGACCCGGCCGGGGATGATGGCGAGGATTTCCCGGCCGATCAGCACCGCCAGCCGATCCATCACCCCAGGGATATCGCCCCCGCCGCTGGCGACCGCCTCCGCCACCAGATGGGCGCAGGCGGGGTCGGTGGCGGCCTTGAGCAGCAGCGAGGGATTGGTGGTGGCATCCACCGGCGCGTACCTGCGGATCGCCGCCAGGTCGCCGGTATCGGCGACCACGGTGGTGATGCGGCGCAGCTGCTCGAGCTTGCTCATGGGCGATCAGCCGAAGGGGTGGCGCAGGACGATGGTTTCCACCCGGTCGGGACCGGTGGAAATGATGTCGATGGGGCAGCCGGTCAGCTCCTCCAGGCGGCGAATATAGGCGCGGGCGTTGGCGGGCAGCTGGTCGAGGCTGGTGGCGCCGACGGTGGATTCATGCCAGCCGGGCAGGGTCTCGTAGACCGGCACCACCTGCTCCCAGCCCTCGGCGTCGTAGGGCACGGAGATGGATTGCCCCGCCGCGTCCCGGTAGGCGATGCAGATCTTCACCTCGTCGAGGCCGTCGAGCACGTCGAGCTTGGTGAGGCACAGGCCCGAAATGCTGTTGATCCGCGCCGCGTAGCGCACCGCCACCGCGTCGAACCAGCCGCAGCGGCGCTGGCGCCCGGTGGTGGTGCCGAACTCGTGGCCCTTCTCCCCCAGATGCCGGCCCACCTCGCAGGACAGCTCGGTGGGGAACGGGCCGGAGCCGACCCGGGTGGTGTAGGCCTTGGTGATACCGAGCACGTAGTCCAGGTACAGGGGGCCGAAGCCGCTGCCGGTGGCGGTGCCGCCGGCGGTGGTGTTGGAGGAGGTGACGAAGGGGTAGGTGCCGTGGTCGATGTCCAGCAGGGAGCCCTGGGCCCCCTCGAAGAGGATGTTGCCGCCCCGCTCCCGCTCGCCGTGGAGCAGATCGATGACGTCGGTGACCATGGGCTTCAACTCCTCGCCCCAGGCCAGCACCTGGGCGAGGGTGGCGTCGTAATCCAGGGCCTCGGCCTTGTAGTAGTTCACCAGGGTGAAATTGTGGTACTCCATGACTTCCCTGAGCTTGACGGCGAAGCGCTCGGGGTTGAGCAGATCCCCCACCCGCAGGCCGCGGCGGGCGACCTTGTCCTCGTAGGCGGGGCCGATGCCGCGCCCGGTGGTGCCGATCTTGGCGTCGCCGCGGGCCGCTTCCCGGGCCTGGTCGAGGGCCACGTGGTAGGGCAGGATCAGCGGACAGGCGGGGGAGATCCGCAGCCGGTCCCGCACCGGCACGCCGTTGGCCTCGAGTTTTTCCATCTCGCGGATCAGCGCGTCGGGGGCCAGCACCACGCCGTTGCCGATGGCGCAGATGACACCGTCGCGGAGAATCCCCGAGGGGATCAGGTGCAGGGCGGTCTTGACGCCATCGATCACCAGCGTGTGGCCGGCGTTGTGGCCGCCCTGGAAGCGGGCCACGGTGGACACCAGGTCGGTGAGCAGATCGACGATCTTGCCCTTGCCTTCGTCACCCCACTGGGTGCCCAGCACAACTACGTTTTTTCCCATGTTAATCGCTCTAAAGACAGGTCAGACAATCGGTTTGAGGGTGACAGCGCCATCCTCGACCACCAGCAGGCGGTCGCAGCGCAGTTCCGCGAAATCGGGTTCGCGGTCGTAAAAGCCACACACCACCCGCTCCCCGGCGGCGCGCAGGTCGCGGATGGCCTGGCGCCGCGCCTCCGCCTCGGACGGCGGCGCGTAGATGCCACCGCGGGGTTCCTCGCCCCCTTGGACGTGCTCGACCAGGGCCTTGAGGTCGATGCTGAAGCCGGTGGCGGGCCGCGCCCGGCCAAAGGTTTCGCCGATATCGTCGTAGCGACCGCCGTTGGCGAGGGCCTGGCGGGCACCGGTGCCGTAGGCGGCAAAGACGATGCCGGTGTGGTAGTGATAGCCCTCCAGCTCGCACAGATCGAGGTAGATCCGCACCCCGGGGCAGGCGGCCTGAATCACATCGACCACCTGCTGCAGCTCGTCGATGGCGAGCTCCACCTCGGCGGGGGCCTCGGCGAACAGCGCCCGGGCGGTGTCGAGGATATCGGCATCGCCGCACAGGGACGGCAGGCGGGCCAACAGTGCGGCGAGATCGGCATCCTCGATATTGGCGGCAATCCAGGTGGGCAGTTCGGAGGATTTGCCCTGCAGGAGGGCGAACAGTTCCTCGCGACGGCCGGCATCCAGGGGCAGGCACTCCTCGATGCCCCGGTAGATACCCACATGACCGAGATCGAGGCAGATATCCGCGACGCCGGCTTCCGCCAGGGCCTCCAGCATCAGGGTGATGACCTCGATGTCCGCCCCCAGGGACGCCTCGCCGTAGAGCTCCACCCCCACGTGGATGGGCGCCCGCGACGCCAGCGGGGCACGGGGCCGGGTGTAGAGCACGGTGCTGGCATAGCACAGCCGGTTGGGGCCGCCGCGGCGCAGGCTGTGGGCATCCATGCGGGCGGTCTGGGGCGTGACGTCCGCGCGGATGCCCATCATCCGGCCACTGAGCTGGTCGGTAAGCTTGAAGGTCAGCAATTCGAGATCCCGTCCGGAACCGCTGAGCAGGGAGTCGGTGAACTCGGCCAGGGGCGGGATCACCAGGTCGTAACCCCATGCGTGGTAAAAATCGAGAAGCACCCGGCGCAGGCGCTCCACCTGGAAGGCCTGATTGGGCAGGATTTCCTCGATACCCTCCGGCAACAGCCAGCGGTCAACCTGGGTCATAGTGGTTCCATTGGTCGGGATTACTTCAGGAAAAACAACAGCACGGCGCCCAGCATCATGCTGGTGAAACCCACGATACGCATGGTGCGGTCATCGATCTGGGCCATGAGCTGGGCCAGGTTGCGCCAGCGGGCGGGGGCAACAAAGGGCATGATGCCTTCGATCACCAGCACCAGACAAAATGCCTTGGCCAAGTCGAGCCACATGAGCCTATCCTGCCTGTCCGGAAGCCATTGAAGTCACAAAAAAACCGGGTTTCCCCGGTTGCGAAATTCTAGCACCGTTACCTCGGGATTGCCGCACTTTTTTTGCGGCAATCCCGACCCCGTCAGTTGCCCGACCGGTTGTCGAGGTAGCGGAAAAAGTCATTGTCGGGGTCCACCAGCAGGATATCGCCCTTGTTGCTGAAGGCCTTCTGGTAGGCGGCAAGACTGCGGGTGAAGGAGAAAAACTCCGGATCCTTCTCGTAGGCGCCGGCGTACACCGCGGTGGCGAGGGCATCGCCCTCACCGCGCACCTGCTCCGCCTGTTTGTAGGCATTGGCCTCGATGACCACCTTCTGACGATCGGCGTCGGCGCGGATCTTTTCCGCCTGCTCGAGGCCCCGGGCACGCAGCTCCCTGGCCTCCTTCTCCCGCTCCGCAGTCATCCGCCGGTACACCTGCTCGCTGACTTCCTCGGGCAGATCGATGCGCTTGACCCGCACGTCGATCACCTCGATGCCGAGAACACCCTGCACAGTACTGTTGAGGTCATCGAGGATGTCCTGCATCAATTCGTCACGCTTGCCGGATACCACCTCGTGGAGGGTACGGGTGCCAAACTGGTTGCGCAGTCCACCGTTGACCCGGGTAGACAGGCGGTTGTGGGCAACGCTCTCGTCACCGCCCGTGGCCCGGTAGTAGGCACCGACATCGACGATCCGCCATTTGACGTAGGAATCCACCAAAAGGCGCTTGCGTTCGACGGTAAAAAAGCTCTCCGTAGGGGTATCAAGGGTCAGTATCCGGGCATCAAACTTGCGGATCTGGTGCATCAACGGCACCTTGACATGCAGACCCGGGGCAATATCTTCGGCGATCAGCTCACCGAACCGCAGCTTGATCGCCCGCTCGGTTTCCTTCACCACGTAGAGACTGTTGCTCGCCAGGATCAGCAGCAGGGCGACAACGATGATCAAGCCGGAAAAACGGGGATTCATTAGCGAAGCTCCTTGCGCGGGTTGTCCGACGTCTGGGCGCGAAGACGGTTGACGATCTCATCGGCAATGGTGCTCATCTGCGCGGGTGTCAGGCGCTGAGTCGAGGACGGGGAAGCATCGGGCGCCGCCTCGACGGCCTTGTCGAGGGGCAGGTAGAAGATGTTGCTGCCGTTGTCGGCCCCCACCATCACCTTGCTGCTGTTGCTCATCACCGCCTGCATGGCGTCCAGATACAGGCGCTGGCGGGTGACTTCCGGCGCCTTCTGGTATTCGCTCAACAGGTTCTCGAAGCGGGCCGCCTCACCCTCGGCCTCCGCCACCACCCGGGCCTTGTAACCATTGGCCTCCTCGATGATGCGCTGGGCAAAACCCCGCGCCTCGGGTATCACGCCATTGGCGTAGGACTGGGCTTCGCTCACCACCCGCTCCTGATCCTCGCGGGCCTTGATGACATCGTCGTAGGCCGCCTTGACCTGGCTCGGGGGCTTGGCGTCCTGGATGTTGACCTTCACCACGTTGATGCCGGTCTCATAGTTGTCCAGGTAGGACTGCACCCGCTCCTTGACCTCCACGCCCACCTGCTCGCGACCGGAGGAGATCACCGCATCCAGCTTGGTGCTGCCCACCACATGGCGCAGGGCGCTGTTGGTGGCGTGGCGCAGACTGATTTCCGGATCCCTGACGTTGAGCACGAACGCCTTGGGGTCGGCAATGTTGTATTGCACCACCAGTTGCAGGTCGACGATGTTCTCGTCCTGGGTGAGCATCAGGTCCCGGGCGTCGTTCTGGTACTGGCGCTCCTCGGTGACCCGCACCACGGTGACCGAGTCCACCAGCGGGGGATTCCAGTGCAGACCCGGGCCCACGGTATCGACGAATTTACCAAAGCGCAGCACCACGGCGCGCTCCTTCTCATCGACCTGATAGATGCCGGACAGGGCCCAGATCGCCACCAGCAACAACAGCAGAATGGGGAGAAACTTGAAGCCACCGGTACCAGACCCACCGGACCCGGATCCCGCGCCACCGCCAAACCGGCCGAATTTTTCCCGCAGCTTCTTCAATGCCTCGTCGAGGTCGGGAGGGCCGCTGCCCTGCCCGCTTCCCCAGGGATCCTTGCCACCACCGGGTTCATTCCAAGCCATTGATTTTTCTCCGTGCAGATATCTGGGGGGCCATTCTAGCAAGACGCCTGTTGGGCGTCAGGCACTTTCGGCCAGGACGGGGGAATCCATCAGCGGCGGCAGGTCGGCGGCGCCCAGGGACTCACTCTTGAGCAGACGGTTGAAGTCGGCGGCGGGCAAGCTGAGGCGCAGGATGGCACCGCCGTCCTCGGTGGGCTCGTCGTCGAGAATGGCGCCCGCTGCGTAGAAGCGCGCCCGCAGCCGGGCGAGGTGGGGCGGCAGATAGTAGCGGCCGCTGACCATTTCATTGCCTAGCCGCTCGCGGATCGCCTGGATCAGCAGATCGAGCCCCGCGCCGGTGGCCGCCGACACCCACACCGCCAGGGGCACGCCCTGATCGTCGCGATCGATATGGGGCCCCGTGCCGGTCAGCAGGTCGATCTTGTTGTACACCAGCAGCTGGGCATTGTCGGCGGCGCCGATGTCCCGCAGCACCTCGGCGACACTGGCCATGTTGCGCTGGCGCTCCTCGCTGGGGGCGTCCACCACGTGGAGCAGCAGGCTGGCGCTCGCCGCCTCCTCGAGGGTGGCGCTGAAGGCCTCCACCAGCTTGTGGGGCAAATGACTGATGAAACCCACCGTATCGGCGAGGATCACCGGGCCGAGCTCCGGCAATTCAAGGCGGCGCATGGTGGGGTCGAGGGTGGCGAACAACTGGTTGGCGGCGAGCACGTCGGCGTCGGTCAGGCGGTTGAACAGGGTCGACTTGCCGGCGTTGGTGTAGCCCACCAGGGATACCGTGGGCACCTCCGCCCGGGTGCGGGATCGACGCCCCTGCTCCCGCTGGCCGCGCACCTTCTCGAGGCGCTTCTGGATGGCCTTGATGCGGCCCCGCAGCAGCCGGCGGTCGGTTTCGAGCTGGGTTTCACCCGGGCCCCGCAGGCCGATACCGCCTTTCTGGCGCTCCAGGTGGGTCCAGCCCCGCACCAGGCGGGTGGCCATGTGCTGCAACTGGGCGAGCTCCACCTGGAGCTTGCCCTCGTAGGTGCGCGCCCGCTGGGCAAAGATATCGAGGATGAGGCCGGTGCGGTCGAGCACCCGGCACTTCAGTTCCTTTTCCAGGTTGCGCTCCTGGCTGGGGGTGAGGTTGTGATTGAAGATCACCAGCTCGGCACAATGGCGCTCCACGGCCTCGCACAGCTCCTGCAATTTGCCGGTGCCGACGAAGTATTTGGCATTGGGAGCGGAACGGTGTCCCGTGATGAATTCGACGGGATCACCACCAGCGGAGAGAACCAGCTCTTCAAACTCCCTGGGGTCATCCGGTTCGTTTTCACTGTGCAGGTCCATATGGACCAGAATTGCCAGTTCCCCGGATTCAGGGCGGTCAAAAAACAATCAGGCCTCCTGGGGGCCGATCGGGGCGGGCCGGGTCGCGTTCGGCAGGGGCCGCTGGAAAGGCACAGGGCAAAGGGCCCGGCGCACCTCCACGGCCACGCCGAAACGACGCGGGCCGCCCGTCAACGGGCTGTCAGTCGTCATCACCCTCGGCACCCTCTTCGGACTCCTGGGGAGCCACGGGGGGCAGCCGAACGGGCCGCGAAGGAACGACCGTGGAGATGGCGTGCTTGTAGACCATCTGGCTCACGGTGTTTTTCAGCAGGACGACGAATTGGTCGAACGATTCGATCTGGCCCTGCAGCTTGATGCCGTTGACCAGAAAAATCGATACAGGTACACGCTCCTTGCGGAGCAGGTTCAAAAAAGGGTCTTGTAGATTATGCCCTTTTGACATGATCTCTCTCCTTATCCAATAAAAAAAGCGCCATCAAAAAAGTATCCATCATCGGGCGCAACCATGCCGTCGAACGGCCACTCAGCTTGCCCGCCTATCATAGCAACAGGGCTGTAGCTAGTATATGGGACTGTTTTGCAAAATTTTCAAGCAGTTCCCTACCAATTCCTCGCCACTTCGCGGATTCCCGGCCTCATCGTCGAGGGTGATGATCCGCAGGCCGGGCCAACCCCGAAGCCAGGTGAGCTGGCGCTTGGCCAGCTGACGGGTGGCGGCCACCGCCCGGGCCCGCATCTCCTCGACGCCGTACTCCCCCGCCAGCCAACCCCACACCTGGCGGTAGCCCACTGCCCTGATGGAGGGCATGTCCACCGACAGATCGCCCCGGTCGCGGAGCCGTTTGACCTCCTCGACCAACCCCTGTTCCAGCATGGCGGCAAAACGCCGGGCAATACGCTCGTGGAGCAGCTGGCGGCTGTTGGGCAAGAGGCCGAACTGGACGATCCGATAGTCATCGCCTATGGGCTTCACCGTCCAGGCACCCGTCCGCCCCTTGAGCTCGCTGGCGGGAATGCCGGTGAGCCGGTGGACCTCCAGGGCGCGCTGGATCCGCTGGGAGTGATTGGGGTGCAGTTGCGCGGCGCTCGCGGGATCAACGGCGGCCAGTTGCCGGTGCAGCGCCGGCCAGCCGAGCAGTGCCGCCTCCCGATTGATGGCGGCGCGCACCTCGGGATCGGAGGGCGGCAAGGCGGCCAGACCCTCCAGCAATACCCGAAAATACAGCATGGTGCCCCCCACCAGCAGGGGAATACGCCCGCGGGCTGCAATGTCCGCCATCAGTGGGATGGCGTCGGCGGCAAAGTCGGCGGCGGAATAGGCCTCGGCCGGATCCCGTATGTCGATCAGGTGATGGGGTGCCCGGGCCAGAAAGGCGGCGTCGGGCTTGGCGCTGCCGATGTCCATGCCCCGGTAGACCAGGGCGGAGTCGACGCTGATGATCTCCGCGGGCAGGTGGGCCACAAGGCGCGCCGCCAGGTCGGTCTTGCCGGAGGCGGTGGGGCCCATCAGGAAGATCGCCAGCGGCCTGACGCCGGCGTCGACGGCGGTCACTAGCGCCCCCGCAGAAACAACTGATCGAGCTCGGCGAGACTCAGCTGGCTCCAGGTGGGCCGTCCGTGATTGCACTGACCGCTGCGCTCGGTCTCCTCCATGTCCCGCAGCAGTGCATTCATTTCCGTGAGCCCCAAGCGACGATTGGCCCGCACCGAACCGTGGCAGGCCATGGTGGAGAGAATGTCGTCGATATGGGCGCGGATGCGGTCGCTGGTGCCGTACTCCAGCAGATCGGAAATCACATCGCGCACCAGGGGTTCCGCCTCGGAACCCCGCAACAGGGCGGGGATTTCCCGGATCAGGAGGCTTTCCGGCCCGGCGCGCTGCAGTGCGAACCCCAGGGCGTTGAACAGGCCGGCGTGCTCCTCGGCACAATCCGCCTCCCGCTCGCTCACCGCGATGCTCTCGGGCACCAGCAGCGGCTGGGACGTGACGCTGCTCGCCTCGAACGCCTTCTTCATGCGCTCGTAATTGATGCGCTCGTGGGCGGCGTGCATGTCGACGATCACCAGCCCCTCGGCATTCTCGGCGAGAATGTAAACGCCCTTGAGCTGGGCGATGGCATAGCCGAGGGGCGGAACATCGACCACCTCCCCGGCTTCACCAGCGTGCGCAACCATGCCGCCCTGGTGGAGGTCGCCGTAGTGGGCGAGGGTGGTGGCGACCCGCCCGCGATCCGGCGTCCCCGACCAGCCGTTGCCCGCTCCCCGCGCCAGACCGCCGAAGGTCCGCTGCACGGGGGTCGGAAGCGAGGTTGGCGCTGGCACGGGATGTTCGGCGCCATCCGCTGCGCCGGCGTCGTCCCGGGAACCGCCCGGGCGAATATCCGCCACCGCCCGGTGCAGGGTGCTGAACAGGAAGTCGTGGACAGCGCGACTCTCCCGGAACCGCACCTCGTGCTTGGTGGGGTGGACGTTGACATCCACCTCGGCGGGGTCGAGCTCGAAAAAGAGGGTATAGGCCGGGTGGCGATCATGGTAGAGCACGTCGCGGTAGGCCTGGCGCACGGCATGGGACACCACCTTGTCGCGGATCACCCGGCCGTTGACGAAAAAATACTGGAGGTCCGCCTGGCTGCGGGAAAAGGTCGGCAATCCCATCCAGCCCCAGAGCCGCAATCCCGGTCGCGACTGATCGATGTAGAGGGCATTTTCCATGAATGCCGGCCCGCAGATGGCGGCCACCCGGCGCTCCTGTTCGAGCTGGTTGGCGGCGGCCCGCAGGCTGTGCACCGGCTTGCCGTTGTGGCGCAGATTGAAGGTGACGTCGAACCGACTCAGGGCCAGCTTGCGGATGATGTCGTCGATGCGACCGAACTCGGTCTTTTCGGCGCGTAGAAACTTGCGCCGCGCCGGGGTGTTGAAGAACAGGTCGCGCACCTCCACGGTGGTGCCGCGGGGATGCTGGACCCGGTCGACATCCACCGCCATGTCCCTGCCCTCCCCCCGGGCGCGCCAGCCAGGGCCCGACTCGGCGGTATTGGTGAGCAGTTCGAGGCGGGCCACGGAGGCGATGCTGGCCAGGGCCTCGCCGCGGAAGCCCAGGGTGGCGACCGCTTCGAGGTCGTCGAGATCGGCGATCTTGCTGGTGGCGTGGCGGCTGAGGGCCAGGGGCAGATCATCGGCCTCGATGCCGGCGCCATCGTCCCGCACCCTGACCAGCTTGACACCCCCAGCGTCGATGTCGATGTCGATGCGCCGGGCACCGGCATCCAGGCTGTTTTCCACCAGTTCCTTGACCACCGAGGCGGGACGCTCCACCACTTCGCCGGCGGCGATCTGGTTGGCGAGGCGGGGGCTGAGCAGCTGTATTCGTGGCATGGTGTCCCGGGTCTGGCTCAGGTGGAGGGAATCTTGATGCGCTGCCCCACCCGGATATTGGTGGAGCTGAGGCTGTTGTGGCGCAGCAATGCATCGACACTGATGTTATGCCGGGCGGCGATGCCAGACAGGGTATCGCCCCGGGCGATCACGTACACCCGCTCCGCGCCACCGCCCCCGTTGGCCGCCACCCAGGTGCCAAGGGGCGGGCTGTTGTAAAAGTAGCGCTTGATGCCGGCAAAGATGGCCCGCGCCATCCGCTGCTGGTAGTTGCGATCCGCCAGTTGGCGGGCCTCGGTGGGGTTGGAGATAAAGCCGGTCTCCACCAGTATCGAAGGGATGTCCGGGGATTTGAGCACCAGGAACCCCGCCTGCTCCACATGGCGCTTGTGCAGCCGGGCGATGGCGCCCATCTCCCCCAGCACTTCCTTGCCCACGTCGAGGCTGCTGTTGAGGGTGGCGGTCATGGACAGGTCGAGCAGCACGCTGGCCAGCACCCTGTCCTTGTCGCTGATCTTGACGCTGCCAACCCCGCCGATGAGGTCGGCGCGGTTTTCCCGCTCCGCCAGGTAGCCCGCCGTTTCACTGGTGGCGCCGCCGGGGGACAGGGCAAACACCGAGGCGCCCCGAGCGGCGGGGTTCTTGAATGCATCGGCGTGAATGGAGACGAACAGGTCGACGCGGTGCTCCCGGGCAATGTCGGTGCGCTTGCGCAGGGGAATGTAGTAATCCCCGGTGCGGATCAGCACACCGCGAAAGCCGGGCTCGTTGTCCACCAGGCGCTTGAGTTCCTGGCTGATGGCCATCACCACCTGCTTTTCGTAAATGCGGTTGGGTCCGATGGCACCCGGATCCTCGCCGCCGTGGCCGGCGTCGATGCCCACCAGGATATCCCGCTTGCCCTCCTTGCCCGGGACCACATCGGCGACACGCTTCTCGCTGTCCTTCTCGATATCGTAAAGATCGAGCACCAGGCGATCGCCGTATTGCTCGTTGGCTTTCAGGGGGAAACTGCGGGGTTTTACCGGCTGGCGCAGGTCGAGCACGATGCGCAGGTGCTTGCCATCCCGGCGGGCCGAGCGAATGCTGCTGATGGGGGTGCCCTTGAGATCGAGGGAATCGAGATCGGCGGCAAGGTGGATGTCGGTGATGTCCACCACCAGGCGATCGGGATTTTCCAGGGCGAACAGGGAGTGCTCGGTGCCGGCGCTGAGATCGAACACCAGGCGGGTGTGATCCGGCGCCCGCCACAGACGCACGCTGTGCACCACGGCGGCCAGGGAATCGACGCTCAGGCACAGCAACACCAGCGCCGCCAGGAAGGGAAACGCCTTGTGTTGACCGCCCCGCGACAAGATCCTCGCCCCGCCGTCAATCCCCATGCAACTCGACCAATGCCCGCTGACCCTGGTGGGAAAGGGCCATTATAACCACCCCCCGTCCCTTGCCCTCAACACTCAGCTGGATATCCAGATCCGGCGGCGGCAGGTAGTCGCCCCCCCGCTCCGGCCACTCCACCAGACAGAGACTGTCTGAGCGGAAGAAATCACGAATACCCATGTACTCCAATTCCTCGCCATCCACCAGCCGGTAGAGGTCGAAGTGGTAGACGCCACCCTGGTCGAACTCATAGGGTTCCACCAGGGTAAAGGTGGGGCTTTTCACCGCCCCGGCATATCCCCGGGCGCGGAGAATTCCCCGGGCCAGTGTGGTCTTTCCCGCCCCCAGATCTCCGTGAAGATAAATGACACCGGCGGTCAGCAATCCGCCCAGGCGACGACCGAAGGCCACCATGGCCTCCTCCCCCTCCAGGTAGATCGTGAAGACCTGGCTGCTCACCCTAGGCCGACCTCCCGATCATTCAGCCGGGCCCGCAGCGGCGCGATCAGATCGGTGGCCCTGAGGCCCCGCTGCCCGAGGTCGCGGGCGGCGTCGTCCGCAGCCAGGGAGTGGACGCAGACGCCGAGGGTCGCCGCCTGCCAGGGGCCGAGGCCCTGGGCCAGCAAACCACCGAGGACACCGCTGAGCACATCCCCCATGCCGCCACTGGCCATGCCGGGGTTGCCGTGGGGGCACAGGGCCAGCGGGCGATCCGGGCCGCAAATCAGCGAGCCGACGCCCTTCAGCACCAGCGTGCCGTGGAATTTTTCCCTAAGTGCGGCCAGTGCCGCGAACCTGTCCGCCTGCACCTCGGAGGCGCTGATGCCGAGAAGCCGCGCCGCCTCCCCGGGGTGTGGGGTCAACAGCCAGCCGCTGCTGTCCGCCGAGGCGGCAACCCGCCCTTCGGAGAGAATATTGAGGGCGTCGGCGTCCACCACCATGGGCAGCCCGCTGGCAACGGCCTTCTGCAACATCTGCTCGGACCAGGGCGAGCGCCCGAGGCCGGGGCCGATGACCAGCACCGAAGGCCGCGACAGCCAGGGTTCCAGCGCCTGCCCCGAGGTGACCCCCACCGCCATCACCTCAGGGCAGCGGGCCAGGACCGGGGCGACATGTTCGGGCCGGGTGGCGACACTCACCAGACCCGCGCCAGTGGCGAGGGCAGCTTCCGCCGCCATCAGCACCGCGCCGCCGTAGCCGATATCACCGCCGATCACCATGACATGGCCAAACTGCCCCTTGTGGGCGTCGGCGGGCCGGGGTGTCAGCCCCAGGGAGAGGGTCGGCCAATGAAGCACCCGCACCGAGGGCTCGAGGTGGGCATGGATGCTGTCGGGGACACCCAGGTCATCGAATACCAGATCCCCCGCCGCCGGGCCCTGGCCTGTGCGCAGCCCCTGCTTGACGCCGATGAAAGTGACCGTGAGATCGGCCCGCACGCAGGCACCCAGGGCCGCTCCCCGGTCGGCGCAAAGTCCGGAGGGAATATCCACCGCCACCACCGGCAGCGGACAGCCGTTGATCGCGGCAATGGCGTCGGCAAACTCGCCGCGCACCTCACCCCGGATGCCGATACCCAGCAAGGCATCGACGACCACACCCGAGGTGGGCACCGCGGCATCGGGCCAGGGCAGGATCGGCACCCGCTCCGCCCTGGCGTAATCCAGGGCGCGGCGGGCATCCCCCGCCAGCTTGTCGTCGGAGGCAAGCTGGACGACCCGGGCGGGGATACCCTGCTGCAACGCCAGGGCCGCCACGATATAGCCATCGCCGCCATTGTTGCCGGCGCCGCAAAAGACCGTGATCTCATCCGGATCAGGCCAGCGTTCGAGCAACGCCTCGAGGGTGGCGCGACCCGCGCGCTTCATCAGCACCAGCCCGGGGATGCCGCATTCCTCGATGGCGAGGCGGTCGAGTTCGCGAACCTGGCGCGCGGTGTAGAGCGTATCGGGGAGTCTGGCCATGGGAAATCCGCTGAAAACAGGCGATCAAAGGGTGGGAGTCTGGCAGAATTATACGGAAACCACCCCATCCCGCCACGGCCAATTCATGCTCGACGACCCCGGCACCACAGCGGACCTCGCCCAGCTCGCCAGCGCCATCCGCGCCTGGGGCGCTGAACTCGGGTTTCAGCAGGTGGCGATCACCGACACCGATCTTGCCGCGCCCGCTGAACGGCTTCGGGATTGGCTGGCGCGAGGCTACCACGGCGACATGGCCTGGATGGGCAGCCACGGCCCCAGGCGCTGGGAACCGGCCCAGCTGGTGCCGAGTACGCAACGGGTCATCTGCGCGCGAATGGATTACCTGCCGCCGGAAAGCAATCTCATCGCCACCCTTCGCAATCGGGACAAGGCCTATATCTCCCGCTACGCCCTCGGTCGCGACTACCACAAGACGGTGCGCAAGCGCCTGACGGAACTGGCGCGGCGCATCGCGGCCTGGACGGCGGAACACCCGGAACTGAACGAGCCCGCCCAGCGCCCCTTCGTGGACAGCGCGCCAGTGCTGGAGAAGCCCCTGGCGGCGAAGGCCGGCCTCGGCTGGATGGGTAAGCACACCCTTATCATCAACAGCGAGGCCGGCTCCTGGTTTTTCCTCGGCGAGATCTACACCAGCCTGCCACTGCCCGTCGACGAACCGGCCCAGCCCGACCGTTGCGGCAGCTGCTCCGCCTGCCTGTCCATCTGCCCCACCGACGCCTTTCCCGCCCCCTACCAGCTCGATGCGCGGCGCTGCATCTCCTACCTCACCATCGAACATCCGGGCGCCATCCCCGAGTCGCTGCGACCGCTGATGGGCAACCGGGTTTTCGGGTGCGACGACTGCCAGGCCATCTGCCCCTGGAACCGCTACGCAACAGCCAGTGCCGAGGGCGATTTCCGGCCGCGCCATGGCCTCGCCGATGCGGACCTGGTCGACCTGTTCCGCTGGACCGAGGACCAGTTCGAGGCCCGTACCGCGGGATCACCCATCCGCCGCATCGGCTACCAGCGCTGGCGGCGCAACCTCGCGGTGGGCCTCGGCAACGGCAGCGCCCGCGGCGAAGCGATCCGCGCGCTCACGGACGCCCTCGAAGGCGCGCCGCCGCTGGTGGCTGAACACATCACCTGGGCCCTCGCCCGCCTGCAAAGCCCGGATCGAGACCAGCGGCGGCCCTTTCCCCGGATCAAATCGCCACGGCACGACTGAACCCCGGCGGCGGCTCGGTCGACGCGACAACCCAGGGGCGACGGCCGGTCGCGCTTGATTCGCCCCGGCAATCTCTGTATAGTCCCGCGTCCTAAACGTCTGACCTCATCTGAAAGGAGCCGAACGGTGGCAAATTCACCCCAAGCACGCAAGCGCGCCAAGCAGAGCGAAAAGCGCCGGCAACACAACGCCAGCCTGCGCTCCATGGTGCGTACCTACATCAAGCGCGTCCAGGCGGAAATCGCCAAGGGCGACCACGCCAATGCCCAGGCCGCCTACAACACCGCGGTACCGGTCATCGACCGCATCGCCGACAAGGGCATCATCCACAAGAACAAGGCCGCTCGCCACAAGAGCCGCCTGAACGCCCAAGTCAAGGCCCTCGCCGGCTAAGCACCTCCGGCAGGTCGCCGACCTGCCTGTCGGGGCTCAAAAAAACCCGCTCATGGCGGGTTTTTTCGTGTTTGCCGATCCCGCCTTGCCCGTGGCGCGGACCACGCCGGCATCGCCATGGGCGATGCCGGCCCGGACCGGTCAGACCTCGACTTTCTCCCGCAGACGGATATTCAGTTCCCGCAGCTGGGCGCCGCTGACGCCACCGGGCGCATCGGTCATCAGACAGGTGGCCGACTGGGTCTTGGGGAAGGCGATGACGTCGCGGATCGAATCACAGCCAAGCATCAGCATCACCAGCCGGTCGAGCCCGAACGCCAGGCCACCGTGGGGCGGGCAGCCGTACTTCAGCGCATCCAGCAGGAAGCCGAACTTCTCCTGGGCCTCCTCATCGCCTATGCCGAGCACCTTGAACACCTCCCGCTGCATCGCCGGGGAGTGGATGCGGATGGAGCCACCGCCGAGCTCGGTGCCATTGAGCACCATGTCATAGGCCAGGGACAGGGCCGCGGCGGGATTGGCGGCCAGTTCCTCCGGGGTGCAGGCGGGGCGGGTAAAGGGGTGGTGCATGGCCGTCAGGCTGCCGTCGTCGTTCTCCTCGAACATGGGGAAATCCACCACCCACAGGGGGGCCCACTCACGGGTGTAGAGATTGAGATCGGCGCCCAGCTTGCAGCGCAGCGCCCCGAGGGCATCGTTGACCACCTTGGCGCGGTCGGCGCCAAAGAACACCAGGTCGCCGGTGGCCGCCCCCAGCCGCTCGAGAATCCCCTGGCGCACCGCTGGCGGCAGGAACTTGACGATGGGCGACTGCAGGCCGTTTTCGAGATCGGCGATGTCGTTGATCTTGATGTACGCAAGGCCCTTGGCCCCGTAGATACCCACGAACTGGGTATAGGCATCGATCTGCTTGCGGGACAGCAGGTCGTTGCCGCCCTTCACCAGCATGGCGGCAACGCGACCCTTGGCGTCGTTGGCAGGGCCGGAAAACACCTTGAAATCCACGTCCTTGACCAGGTCGCCGATCTCCACCAGCTCCAGGGGAATGCGCAGGTCGGGCTTGTCCGACCCGTAGCGATGCATGGCTTCGGAGAACGGCATCCGGGGGAAGTGGCCGAGGTCGACGCCCAGGGTGGCATGGAACAGCTCGCGGATCATCTGTTCGGCAAGGCCGGTGATATGGCCCTCGTCGGCAAAGGAGAACTCGATGTCCACCTGGGTGAATTCCGGCTGGCGATCGGCGCGCAGGTCCTCGTCACGGAAACACTTGACGATCTGGAAGTAGCGATCGACACCGGACACCATCAGCAACTGCTTGAACAGCTGGGGCGACTGGGGAAGGGCGAAGAACTTGCCGGGATGGGTGCGGCTCGGCACCAGGTAATCCCGGGCGCCCTCCGGCGTGGCCCGGGTCAGCATCGGCGTCTCCACCTCAAGGAAGCCGCGATCGGCGAGGAAGTTGCGCAGCGCGATGGTGACATCGGAGCGGAAGCGCAGGTTCTTCATCATCTGCTCGCGGCGCAGGTCCAGGTAGCGGTAGCGCAGACGCACGTCCTCACCCACCTGAATATGGTCGTCGAGCTGGAACGGCGGGGTTTCGGCGGTGTTGAGGATGATGATCTCGCGGCCATAGACCTCGATCTCCCCCGTGGGCATCTCCGGGTTGACGGTATTGGGGCTGCGGGCCCGCACCACGCCCTTGATCTGCAGCACGTACTCGCTCCGCACCCGGTCGGCAACCTGGAAGAAGTCGCCACAGTCGCTGTCGAACACGATCTGGACGATGCCCTGCCGGTCTCGCAGGTCGATAAAGATCACTCCGCCGTGGTCGCGGCGCCTGTCCACCCAGCCACACAGGGTGACCTCCTGATCGACCGCCGATGACCGCAGATCGCCGCAATAGCCTGTACGCATTTCACTGATTCCCGAGGTAATGTTGCTGTGCCCGTCGTCAGGCGGAGGCCGCGGTCTTGTCCGCGGTGGAGGATCCGCCATCCACTGTCTTGGTTTCGGCGGCGCCGCCGCCCTGCTCCCCGGCAAGGTTCTTCTTGTTGCCGGTCTTGAAATCTGTTTCATACCAACCACTGCCCCCGAGCCGGAACGAGGGCGCGGTCAGCAGCTTTTTGAGCTCGGACTTGCCGCAGGATGGACAATCGCTCAAGGGGGGATCGCTGATCTTGCGCAAGACTTCCAGACTCTGGCCACAGGCCTGACACTGATAGGCGTAAATGGGCATGGTGATCATCTCCCGATTGAAGAAGGCTGAACCGGACTCAAGGCCCGGCCCTCGACCGCGCTGCCGGCGGGGCCCGGCCCGTTGAAAAGCGGCGCATTATACCCCAGCGCCACAGCGCCTAGAAGAGCGCAGCCGAACCCGAAACCCGGCCGAAGACCGCGAAAAATGCCCGTTGCCCTCGAAATTTGCCTGGAAGTCCGGTTTTTTGAGTGTTTACGTGTTGCCTGGCACCAACTGATGCTATATATATGGCACTGGCTGCTATTGTATTTCCTGAGTTCAGAATAATAGGGGGGAGAATACAAGCCACTTCGGAATCCACCTCAAACACCGGTCAGCAAAAGGGAAAACACCTATGGCAAGCACAAAAGCACCCGCAAAAAAATCAGCAGCTAAAGCCCCGGCCAAGAAAGCTCCCGCCGCCAAGGCCCCCGCCAAGAAAGCCGCCGCTTCCAAACCGGCAGCCGCCAAGGCAGCAGCACCCAAGGCCGCCGCCAAGGCACCGGCCAAGAAGCCCGCCGCAATCACCGAGAAGTACACCAAGACCCAGATCATCAACGAACTGGTCGAGTCCACCGCCCTCAACCGCAAGCAGGTCAACGCGGTGATCGACGGACTCACCGACATCATCGACCGTCATATCCAGAAGAAGGGTGTGGGGGAATTCACCCTTCCCGGGCTGATGAAGATCAAGACGGTCAAAAAGCCTGCCCGCAAGGCCCGCAAGGGCGTCAATCCCTTTACCGGGGCCGAAACGGTTTTCAAGGCAAAGCCCGCCAGCACCAGCGTCAAGATCCTCGCGCTCAAGAAGCTCAAGGACATGGCCAACTGAGTTTGGCCCCTGGGAAAGCCCCGGTTTACCGGGGTTTTTTTATGTCCGCCGAGGGGGGCAGCGGGGTTCAGCCACCCCTCCCGAGCAGCACTTCGAAACCCTTTCCCGCCAGCATGGGCAGCAAATTGTCCAGCAGGTCCGCCATGGCCCGCTCGCTGTACTCCGCCGCCGGCACGGCGCCCCATACCGGGCGCGGCCAGGCCCTGTCGCCCCGATGGCGGACGATGTGGTGGACATGCAACTGGGCAACCACGTTGCCGAGCGCCGCCACATTGAGCTTGTCGCCGGAAAACACATCCATCAGCACCTCCGACAGCTGGCAGGATTCGTCCAGAAGACGGGCTCGATCCTCCAGGGAAAGCTGATAGAGCTCGGTGATCCCGGGCCGCTGCGGCACCAGAATGAACCAGGGGTAGTTCGCGTCCCGACTGAGCAGCAGCAGGCTCAGGGGAAAGCGTCCCACAATCACGCAATCGCGGTGGAGTTGGGGGTCGAGGACGAACATCCGGGTCTCCTTGGCAAAACGTCGGCGCCAGGGGACGCCGACGATCAATGGGAGAAGCACTATACCCGGCACCGGCCGCGACATAAAATAGCCGGCCACAACCCTGCAAGCCCCAGAGGAACCATGCGCGCCAGCCGATTCTTGATCGCCACCCAGAAGGAAACCCCGGCGGACGCCGAAGTGGTCAGCCACCAGCTGATGCTCCGCGCCGGCATGATCCGCAAACTGGCGGCGGGCCTCTACACCTGGCTGCCCCTGGGGCTCAGGGTGCTGCGCAAGGTGGAAAACATCGTGCGCGAGGAGATGGACAAGTCCGGCGCCCAGGAGGTCCTGATGCCGGTGGTGCAGCCCGCCGACCTCTGGGTCGAATCCGGTCGCTGGGAGCAGTACGGGCCGGAACTGCTGCGCATCAACGACCGCCACCAGCGTGACTTCTGCCTCGGCCCCACCCACGAGGAAGTGATCACCGACCTCATCCGCGGCGAGATCCGCAGCTACAAGCAGCTGCCCGCCAACTTCTATCAGATCCAGACCAAGTTCCGCGACGAGATCCGCCCGCGCTTCGGCGTGATGCGGGCGCGGGAGTTCATCATGAAGGATGCCTACTCCTTCCACCTCACCCAGGAGAGCCTGCAAGAGACCTACGATCTCATGCACCGCACCTACTGCAACATCTTCACCCGCCTGGGGCTCGACTTCCGCCCCGTGCTGGCGGATACCGGCAGCATCGGCGGGAGCTTTTCCCACGAATTCCACGTGCTGGCGGATTCCGGCGAGGATGACATCGCCTTTTCCACCGGCGGCAGTTACGCCGCCAATATCGAAAAGGCCGAAGCGATCTGCACACTGACCAGCCCACCCCCCGCCACTGAGGTTCTCGCGGAGGTCGCCACCCCCGGCATCGGCACCATCGACCAGGTCTGCCAGCACCTCGGCATCGGCCCCGAACGAACGGTGAAAACCCTGATCGTGAAGGGCGAGGAGGACGGCAGCCTGGTGGCACTGGTGCTGCGGGGCGACCACGCGCTCAATGACATCAAGGCCGAAAAGCTCGCCGGCGTGGCCGCGCCCCTCGCCTTCGCCAGCGAAACGGAAGTGAAGGCCGCCATCGGCTGCGGCGTCGGCTCCATCGGCCCCGTCAATCTGGCCATTTCCACCATCGTCGACCGCGCCGCCGCGGTGCTCGCCGATTTCACCTGTGGCGCCAATCGCGATGGCCATCACCTCACCGGGGTCAACTGGGGGCGCGACTGCTCGCCAGGCCGCGTCGAGGACATCCGCAATGTGGTGAGCGGGGATCCGAGCCCGGACGGCCAGGGCACCCTGGAAATCCGACGGGGTATCGAGGTCGGCCACATCTTCCAGCTCGGCACCAAGTACAGCGAGGCCATGGGCGCGAAGGTACTCGGCGAGGAAGGCCGCGAAGAGATCATGATCATGGGCTGTTACGGCATCGGCGTCAGCCGCATCGTCGCAGCCGCCATCGAACAGAACCACGATGCCAACGGCATCATCTGGCCCGATGCCATCGCGCCCTTCCAGATCACCATCGTGCCGGTCAATGCCCACAAGTCCGAAGGCGTGCGCAAGGCCAGCGAGGATCTCTACAGCGAACTGCGCCGCGGGGGCTACGACGTCCTGCTGATGGACATCGACAAGGCGCGCCTCGGCGCCATGCTGGCCGATGTGGAGTTGATGGGCATTCCCCACCGCCTGGTGGTGGGCGACCGCGGCGTCGAGGCCGGGACCGTGGAATACAAGGGCCGCCGGGATGGCGAGACCATCGACGTGCCCCTCACCCAGATCCATGACTTCCTGATGGGAAAGACCCGCCCCGGAACATGACATGACCGGCACCCGCTCGCGCGCAAGCCTCGCTCGCCTCGCCATGCCACTGGTGCTGTGGGCCTCGCTGGCGGGGGACGCGGGGGCGGCGGCGATGCCGGGGGATAATGTGGACGAGGAGTTGCTGCGGCTACTCAAACGCACCGTGGTGGTGGCGGACAGCTTCGAGGACCGCTACGACGCCGAGGTCTGGCTGCTGGACAAATCCACGGAACTGGCCCGCTTCATTCCCGACAAGCCCAAGCGCCTGGAATTTCTCCGCAAGGTACACCGCGAGGCGTCCCGGGCGGGGCTATCACCGGAAGTGGTGCTGGCGGTGATCGAGGTGGAGAGCCGCTTCGACCCCTACGCCGTCTCCACCGCCGGCGCCCTGGGCCTGATGCAGGTGATGCCTTTCTGGAAGAACGAGATCGGCCGCCCGGAGGACAACCTGATCAACGTGGACGTCAATCTGCGCTACGGCTGCACCATCCTCAAATACTACCTCGACAAGGAGGATGGCCGCCTGCGGGAAGCCCTGGCCCGTTACAACGGCAGCCACGGCCAATACTGGTACCCCCGTCGGGTGCTCCTCGCCTGGGAAAATCGCTGGCGCTGAGCCGGCGACAACGCCAGCACCCCGCCCTCAGGGCAGACCGTCAAACTCGTCGACACCCTCGACCTTCACCTTCTGCATCAGGTCCTCCCGGGAAATCTTGAGCCACAGAATGATGTTGGCGGCAACGTAGATCGATGAGCTGGTACCGATCACCACGCCGATGATCAACGCCAGCGCAAAGTTGTGAATCAGTTCCCCGCCAAAATAGAACAACGCGAACAGCACCAGCAGGGTGGTGAGCGAGGTGTACACCGTGCGCAGCAAGACCTGGGTAAGGGATTCGTTGATCACCTGAATGGAGTCCGCGTCGCGGATCAGGCGGAAGTTCTCGCGGATTCGGTCATAGACGATGATGGTGTCGTTCAAGGAGTAACCGATCACCGCCAGCAACGCCGCCAGTACTGTCAGATCGAACTCGAGCTCAAGCCAGGCAAACACCCCGAGAATGATGATCACATCGTGGACAAGCCCAACCACGGCGCCGATGGCGAACTTGTACTGGAAACGCATTGACACATACAGCATCACCAGACCCAGCGCCACGAGAATGCCAAGGCCGCCATCATCCCGCAGTTCTTCGCCCACCTGGGGACCGACGAACTCGATGCGGCGCAACTCCACGTGCTCTCCTTCCGCCGACAACGCGGAAACAATGCGCTGCTCGGTGTCCTTGTCCGGCTCCGCCTGGAACTTGATCAGCACATCCCGCTCGGAACCAAAGTGCACCACCACCGGGTTGTCGAATCCGGCGCCCACCAGCTGGCCGCGCACCTTGCCGAGATCGGCGTTGTCCTCGAAGCCCACTTCGATCTGGGTGCCGCCGGTAAAATCCAGGCCAAACACAATCCCCTTGGTGGCGAGGGAGCCCAGCGAGACGACCACCAGCAGCACCGAGATCACCGCGGCCAGGTGGCGCCACTTCATGTAATTGATGACTTTCATGGTCGTTTCCCCTAGATCCACAGTTTCTTGATGTCGCGACCACCGAAGCACAGATTGACCAGGGCGCGGGTTCCGGTCAACGCGGTGAACATGGACGTCAGAATGCCAATGGTGAGCACCACGGCAAAGCCCTGCACCGGCCCGGAGCCGATGGCGTAGAGAATCACACCGACGATCAGTGTGGTGAGGTTGGCGTCGACGATGGACACGTGGGCCCGGTCGTAGCCGGCGTGGATGGCCAACTGCGGCGACAGCCCCGATGCCAGCTCCTCCTTGATGCGGGAGAAGATCAGCACGTTGGCGTCCACCGCCATGCCGAGGGTGAGCACGATGCCGGCGATGCCCGGGAGGGTCAGGGTGGCGCCGAGAATGGACATGATGCCCACCAGCAACACCAGATTGAAGCCGAGGGCAAGGTTGGCGAAGATGCCGAACACCTTGTACACCGCCAGCATGAACACCACCACCATGGCGGTGCCGATCAGCACCGAGTTGAGGCCCATCTCGATGTTCTCGGCGCCGAGGGACGGGCCGATGGTGCGCTCCTGCACGAAGTACATGGGCGCCGCGAGGCCGCCGGCCCGCAGCAGCAGCGCCAGTTCCGACGCCTCGGCGGGGCTGGCGAGCCCGGTGATGCGGAACTGCACCCCGAGGGCACTGCGCACCGTGGCGAGGCTGATGATCTTGCGATCCTCCACCCGGGAGATCTGGGTCTCGGGCTGGCCCTCGGCATTCACCCCCGGCCGCGCCACCTCGCGGGTTTCGATGAACAGCACGCCGAGGCGCCGCCCGACGCCGTTGCGGGTGGCGTAATTCATGTCGCGGCCACCGGTGCTGTCGAGGCTGATGTTCACCTGGGGCATGCCGTTCTCGTCAAACCCGGTGCTGGCGTTGCTCACCTGGTCGCCGGTGATGATCACCTGCTTTTCGAGCCAGGCGGTGCGGGGGACGGCATTGGGATCCTTGAACTCGAATTCCTCCCGGGGCACCGTCTTGCCCGGCTCCGCCTCGAAGCGGAACTCCAGGTTCGCGGTCTTGCCGATGATGCGCTTGGCGGCAGCGGTGTCCTGCACCCCCGGCAGCTCCACCACGATGCGGTTGCGGCCCTGGCGCTGGACGATGGGTTCGGACACGCCAAGCTCGTTCACCCGGTTGCGCAGGGTGGTGAGGTTCTGGCTGACGGCGTAGTCTTCCTTCTCCCGGATCAGGGTATCGAGCACCGTCAACTTCAGCAGATAGCGGCCGTCCTCCTCGGCAAGCTCCCGGGCAAAATCCCGGAAATCCGCCTGGACGATGTCGGCGGCCGCGTCCCGCCAGGCCTTGTTGGCGAACACCGCCACCAGGCCGTGGCCCTCCTCCCGCAGGGCGCTGTAGCGGGCGCCACCCTCGCGAAAGGCCCGCTTCAACTCATTGGCCTGGGTTTCCAGATATTTTTCCAGCACCTTGTCGGTGTCCACCTGAAGCAGGAAGTGCACCCCGCCGCTGAGATCAAGGCCGAGCTTCATCGGCTCGGCGCCCAGGGCACTCAACCAACCGGGGGTGGTGGGGGCCAGGTTGAGCGCCACCACATAGTCCGGACCGAGTTCGCGCACGAGGATTTCCCTGGCCCTTAGCTGATCCTCGGGACTGTCGAGGCGTATCAGCGCGTCGGTGGCCGAGAATTCGTCGCCGAAAAAGCGCACACCCTCGGCTTCGAGGGCGGAGTGAATCCTGTCCATCAATCCCTGATCGATTTCCAGGGCACTGCTCTGGCCCGTGATCTGGATGGCGGGATCGGGCACGAACAGGTTGGGGGCGGAATACACCAGGCCGACAACCAGGATCGCCAGGATCAGCAGATAGCGCCAAAGCGGGTAACGATTCATGGGCACGAAGCTCTTGTGGACGATAAAAGCGCACCATTATAGGTGAATAGCCGGAGGGGAAATAGGCCAATCAGCCGCCCGGCCAACACCCGGAAAAAAGCCCTTGGCAAGCGGGGATAATGGGCTACTCTAAGCGCTGGGAAGGCCGCCAAAAGCTGGCCGGCGAGCGAGGTCGAGGGCTCAGGCCCGCGACAAAAACGAAAAAAACAACCGAGGAAATCCCTATGTTAAAGGAATTCAAGACCTTCGCCATGCGCGGCAACGTGGTGGACATGGCGGTGGGCATCATCATCGGCGGCGCCTTTGGCACCATCGTCAAGAGCCTGGTGGACGATGTGCTGATGCCCCCCATCGGCCTGTTGCTCGGCGGTGTGGATTTCTCCGAACTGTTCGTCACCCTCAAGGAAGGCGCGGCAGCGGCCGGCCCCTACGAGACCCTGGCGGCGGCCAAGGCGGCGGGGGCGGTCACCCTCAACTTTGGCCTGTTCATGAACGCCCTGGTGAGCTTCATCATCGTGGCCTTCGCGGTGTTCCTGCTGATCAAGGCCATCAACCGCCTGCAGCGGGAGAAGGAGGCACCGGCCCCGGAGCCCACCACCAAGGACTGCCCCTTCTGCCTGTCGGCAATTCCCCTCAAGGCCACCCGCTGCGCCCACTGCACATCCGAAATCGGCTGACACCCCGAGCCCATCGGGCCGCGCCGGCAGAGAATGCCGGCGCGCTGCTTCTGTTTCAGGATCCAGCCGGGGTTATCCGTCACTCCCCGTAGCGGGCGTAGAACGCCCGGGCATAGTCGTCGAAACGACCCGCGGCGATGGCCGCGCGGATATCCTCCATCAAGCGCTGATAAAAGCGCAGGTTGTGCAGGGTGTTGAGCTGGGAGCCGAGGATCTCGTTGCAGCGATCCAGGTGGTGGAGATAGGCGCGACTGAAATTGGCGCAGGTGTGGCAGTCGCAGTCGGCATCCAGGGGCGCTGTGTCGTGGCGGTGCACCGCATTGCGGATCTTCACCACCCCGGTGCTGGTGAACAGGTAGCCGTTGCGGGCGTTGCGGGTGGGCATCACGCAATCGAACATGTCGATGCCCCGGCGCACCGCCTCGATGATGTCCCCGGGCTTGCCAACCCCCATCAGGTAGCGGGGCTTGTCCCGGGGCAGTTCGTCCGCCACCGCGTCGAGCACGCGGATCATGTCCTCCTTGGGCTCGCCGACGGACAGTCCGCCGATGGCGTAGCCGTCAAAGCCGATGGCTTCAAGCGCCGCCAGGGATTCCCGGCGCAGATCCTCGTACATCCCCCCCTGGACGATGCCGAACAGCGCCGCCGGGTTGTCGCCATGGGCGGCCTTGCTGCGGGCCGCCCAGCGCAGGGAGAGCTCCATGGAGGTTCTCGCCTGCTCGCGGGTGGCCGGGTACGGGGTGCATTCGTCGAAGATCATCACCACATCGGAGCCGAGGGCGCGCTGCACCTCGATGGACGTCTCCGGCCCCATGAACACCCGGTCGCCGTCGATGGGCGACTGGAAGGTGACGCCCTCCTCGGTGATCTTGCGCATGTCGCCGAGGCTGAACACCTGAAAGCCGCCGGAATCCGTGAGGATCGGCCCCTGCCACTGCATGAAATCGTGCAGATCCCCGTGGGCCCTGATCACCTCGGTGCCGGGGCGCAGCATCAGGTGGAAGGTGTTGCCGAGGATGATCTGGGCGCCGATGGCGGCAACATCCCGGGGCAGCATGGCCTTGACGGTGCCGTAGGTGCCCACCGGCATGAATGCCGGCGTTTCCACCAGGCCCCGGGGAAAACGCAGCCGGCCCCGGCGGGCCTTGCCGTCCCGGGTGTCCAGCTCAAACGCCATGAAGCAATCGCGCCCTGTGTCGCTCATTCCACTGTGCCCTCGAAAATCTCCCCCAGGCGCACCTCGTGGGCACTGGGATCCCGGGTGATGAACATGGCATCCCCGTAGCTGAAAAAGCGGTACTCCCGCGCCACCGCCTCCCGGTAGGCAGCCATCACATGGCCGTAGCCAGCGAAGGCGCTCACCAGCATCAGCAGGGTCGACTCCGGCAGATGGAAGTTGGTCACCAGGGCATCGACGATGCGGAACTGATAGCCGGGGTAGATAAAGATATCGGTGTCGCCCCGCATCGGGCGCATCTCGCCGGCGGCGCCGGCGGTCTCCAGACAGCGCACCGAGGTGGTCCCGACGGCGATCACCCGGTTGCCGGCGGCGCGGGTCTCCTCCACCCGGCGGCACAGCTCCTCGCTGACATCGATGATCTCGGCATGCATGCGGTGCTCGCGAATGTCGTCCACCCGCACCGGCTGGAAGGTGCCGGCACCCACATGGAGGGTGACATAGCCGATCTCCACCCCCCGCGCCTGCAGCTCGGCCAAGAGCGCCTCGTCGAAATGCAGGCCGGCGGTGGGGGCGGCCACGGCGCCGGGTTCCCGGGCGTAGACCGTCTGGTAGCGCTCCCGATCGGCGAGGCCATCGGGGCGGTCGATATAGGGCGGCAGCGGCATGTGGCCGATGCGCTCCAGCACCTCCAATACCCGGGCATCGCCGAAATGCACCGCGAACAGATCGTTGTCGCGGCCCGTCACCTCCGCCCGCACGCCGTCGTCGAACTGGAGAATGGCCCCCGCCTTGGGGGCCTTGGCGGCGCGGATATGGGCGAGCACCCGGTGATCGTCCACCAGCCGCTCCACCAGCAATTCGAGCTTGCCGCCGGTGGCCTTGTGGCCCAGCAGGCGCGCCGGAATCACCCGGGTGTCGTTGAACACCATCAGATCCCCCGGCCGCACCAGATCGACGATATCGGGAAAGCGGCGATGGCCGATTTCGCCGCTGACTCCATCGAGGGTCAACAGGCGACTGCCACGCCGCTCCGACGCGGGATGGTCGGCAATCAGGGCATCGGGGAGAAAATAGCGGAAGAGTTCCCGGCGCATAGCGAGGGCCTGTCGGAGCCAAGGACGAAGGGTGGCAAGGTTACCGGATTACACCCCGCCAACCAAGCGCCACTCCCGGGACGGCAGGAGCGTTGTTGACCGAGGGCGGGCCACTGCTATAATGCCCGGCCTTCGCGGATCCGGGATTTTCCGGCTCCCAACACTGCCAGAGTGGCGAAATTGGTAGACGCAGCGGATTCAAAATCCGCCGGGGTAAAACCCGTACCGGTTCGAGTCCGGTCTCTGGTACCACATTGCTCCACCCACGCATTGCCATCCCGTCGCCAACCAACGCCCGATAAAAGTGTGAATAGCCGGTTGCGCCTTGACCCACGAAGGGCGCGGCCCTCGATGGCTCACCGCCGTCCACAACCGGGAACGGAACGGGTAGAGGCCACCCCGACAACGAAAAACCCCCGGCCGGAAGGCCAGGGGTGCAAAGGAGTGAACCGAGGCGGGGGATCAGCTGCCCTGTTTTTCCAGCTCTTCAAGGTTGTGGGGAATGCTCACATAGCCCGGCAGGTGCTGGCCGCCGTCGACGTTGATCACCTCGCCGGTGACGAAGCGGGACATATCGGAGGCGAGGAACGACACCACCGGGCCGATATCCAGCTCCGGGTCGCCAGCGCGGCCCAGGGGGCAATTCTTGGTGGCCATTTCCAGGAAGCCGGGCACGGTTTCCACCAGCTCCGCGAACACCTGGCCAAGGCCGGTGGGCGCAATGCAGTTGACGCGGATATTGAAGCGGCCCCACTCGACAGCGCCGCTGCGGGTCAGGCCCACCAGGCCCATCTTGGCGATATTGTAGTCGGTGTGGAGCCATGCGCCGGTCTGGGCGTCGATGGACGAGAAGTTGATGACACTGCCGCCGCCCCGGGCCTTGAAGTGGGGGAAGGCCGCCTTCATGCCCCACCAGCTGCCGAACAGGGCCACGTTCAGGGTGTTCTGGATCATCTCGTCGGTCTTGTGCTCCATCAGCACATTCGGCCCCATGTTGGAGGCGTTGTTGACGAGGATGTCGAGGCCGCCGAATTCGTCCACGGCGCGCTGCACCATGGCCTCCACCTCGGCCTTCTGGGAGACGTCGGTGGCGATGCCGATGGCCTCGGCGCCGATATCGTCGCGGATTTGCTTGGCCACCGCCTCGGTGGCCTTGCCGTCACGGCCGGTAATCAGCAGTTTGGCGCCATCCTTTGCCAGGCGGCGGGAAATGCCGTGGCCAAGGCCCTTGGCGCCGCCGGTGACGATGGCCACCTTACCTTCGAGCAGTCGAGTCATGTTCACTCCTTATTCACTCCTTATCGGGCTTATCGTCGCGCCCTGGCGGGGTGCCCGGCGCGGTGCCCGGGGACTCTAGCATAGATTGCCAACACCCGCGACACAGCGCTCCGGGCGCCTATCCCCAAACCCAACAGCTGTCTTAAAAAACAAGCGAAGCCGTTGAACCCTCCCTCCGGGTGCCGCTATAGTGGTCGCCGCCAACCCTATCCGATAACCATAATCCGAGGAGCCACCATGAGCGTCGAAAGCAACAAGCAATTGATCGAGAAATACTTTGAAACCATCAACCGGGGCGATGAGCAGGAGATTCTCGCCCTGCTGAGCGACGACTTTCAGTTCGAGTCCATGCTCCAGGCCCCCAAGCAGTTCAACTTCACCTGGGGCCGGGAACCTTTCGCGGCGGCACCCAAGAACATGTCCGCCATGATGCACAAGCCCATCAAGATCTGGATCGAGGGCATGATCGGCGAAGGGGACAAGGTCGCCGTCGAGGCGAAATCCCACGGCGAGATGAAAAGCGGCAAGCTTTACCAAAACGTCTATCACTTCCTGTTCACCGTGCGCGACGGCAAGATCACCAACGCCCGGGAATACAGCTGCAGCTATACCGCCAACGACTGCTTTGGCGGCTTCAGTGACGGCAACTTCGACTGAGTTCCGGCCAGGCTGTCCCCGGCCGGACACCTCCGCTCGGCGGGGACTGTCCAGCCGTGCCCCGACCGGTACAATCGCCCAACACCTCACAAGCCATTGGAGAACGCATCATGAATCTGTCGGGAAAAGTCGCGGTGGTCACCGGCTCGTCCGCCGGCATCGGCGCCGCCGTCGCCAGGAATCTCAGTGACGCGGGCGCGCGGCTGGTGCTCACCGCCCGCCGCGAGGACCGCCTCAAGGACATGCAGGCGAGCCTGCCCACCGAGTCCGCCATTCTCGCCGCGGATATCGGTGCGCCGGACACCGCAGACCGCCTGCTCGCCCTGGCCCGGGAGCGCTTTGGCCGCGCCGACATCCTCATCAACAACGCCGGTATCCTCTCCACCAACCCCATCGATCTGGTGGACATCGAGCTGATGGCGAAGATGATCCAGGTGAATTTCGAGGCGGTGATGCGCCTGTCCTACACCTTTGGCCGCGCCTTCAAGGCCCAGGGTGAGGGGGCCATCATCAACGTGAGCAGCATCGGCGGCTCCCTGACGGTGCCCACCTGGGGGGTGTACTGCGCGGTGAAGGCGGCGGTGGAGACCTTCTCCCAGTCCCTGCGCATCGAACTCGGCCCCGCCGGGGTGAAGGTGGGCATCATCGCCCCCGGCAGCACCAAGACGGAGATCTTCGAGGTTCAGAAGGCTCACGGCGAAAATCCAGTGGAGCAGGACATCGCCTACCTGGAGGCGGACGATATCGCCCGCGCGGTGCGCTTCATGCTCCAACAACCGGCCCGCGCCAACGTCTCCCGGCTGCACCTTTACGCCTCCGGGGAAATCGCCTGAGGCGACCGCGGCCCCCGGCCTACACCGGGCGCGCTTCGATCACGCTGTACATGGACGGCGTGGGATCACAGCCGGTCACCGCGAACCCGGCCCGGCGCAGCAGCTCGGTGTGCTCGGCGAGGCTGCGCTCGCGGCCACCGGTGGTCACCATCATGGCGATATCCAGTGCCCAACCCAGATGAGGGGAGCCGTCGTCGGGCAGCACGGTTTCGATGATGGCAACCCGCCCCGCCGGGCGGATGGCCTTGCGGATGGTGGCGAGGATCGCCACCGCCTGCTCGTCCTGCCAGTCGTGGAGGATCAGCTTCAGAAGATACAGATCGCCCTCCGGCACCGCCTCGAAAAAATTCCCCCCCACCGCTTCGAGCCGGCTGGCGAAGGGGGCGTTCCGCCAGCTGCGACGCCCGGCCTCCACCGTGTCCGGCAGGTCGAACACCGCCCCCCTGGCCTCGGGGTAACGCTCCAGCAGGCGCCCCACCAGACTGGCATGGCTGCCGCCGATGTCCACCACCCGCTCGAAATAGCCGAAATCGTGGTGGGAGAGCACCGCCTCCTCGGTGGCCCGGGTGGTGGCGGTCATCGCCGTGGCGAAGATATCCCGGCGCTCGGGGTGGCGATCGAGGTATTCGATCCAGTCCATGCCATGGTGAATGTCGAAGGCGCTGCCACCGGTGCGCACCGCCTCCTCCAGGGACGACCAGGCAACGAAGTTCTGACCGCCGAGGGATGTGTCGATCAATTGGGCAAGTCCCCCGGGGTGGTCCTGGCACAGCAGCGAGGAGTAGGCCGTGGCACCGTACTGCTCGCCGTCCCGCTGGAAGATACCGACGCTGGCGAGGGCATTGAGGATACGGCGCAGATGATCCCTGTCGACCCCGGCCTCGGCGGCGAGCACGGCGGCGGTGCGCGGCCCCGCCGCAACCCGCTCGGCCAGTTGCAGGCGAACCGTGACCCAAAGGGTGGGGCCCAGCCAGAAGCCCATGATGGTGTTCATGAAAAAGGCGGCGGGATCCGGGGTGTGGCGACTGTTCATGGCGTGGCTGTCCCTGTAGGGTGTTGTCGTTATTGTCGCGGCGAAACGGGATACATCGGCCGCGGGGTGCGCGCGTTGCAGTCCCACCCTGATCGCACTACTATCGAGAGGCTTGCCGCGAGCTTTGTTTTTAGCACCATTGCCCGCCAATTGCCACCGCCAGCCCCGTATCGTTGTCTCCTCGCTGGCGCCCAATAATAATCACTGGAGGACAGCATGACCTGGCTGCCACTGAACACCGATGCCCACCATTCCGACCTCGAAGCCCTGCTCGCCCTGAACCCGGCGAACGGCAAGGCCCTCACCGACTTTCTCGCCGTGGCGGAACAGGTCAACGACAGCGAGCTGCTGAACCTGTGTCGCACCCGCATGGCCCAGCTGCTCGATTGCCGGGCCCTGCTTGCCGGTGCCGATCCGGCACAGCTCGGGCGCCTCGACCAGTGGTCGAAATCCAGCGACTTCAGCAGCGCCGAGAAGGCGGCTCTCGACTTTACCGAACTGTTCATTGTGGCCGCCCGGGAAATCAGTCCCGCCCAGCGCCGAGCCCTGGCCGAGGCCCTCGGCGTCGGCGAACCTTCCACCTTTGTCTACGGCCTTTACATCAACGAAGCGCTGGTGCGCTTTCTGGCCTTTGCCGATGTGGAGCCCTTCGCCCTCGACCGGCTGCTGGCGAAATCGACGGCCGTGGGCGAAAAATCCGATCGCAAGTTCATCGAGTGGGTCGAGGGCGACGGGGCCGAAACCGACGCCAGGCTGCTCGCCGCCTACTACGCCTTCAACCGCGCCACCTGCGCCGCCAATCTCGTCGACGCCCTCACCGACGAGATGGTGCGCCTGCGCAGTGCGGAGTACCACGACTGCAAGTTCTGCCAGAGCGTGCGCCGCATCGTCGCCAAACCCGAGGGCGCCGGCGACTTGATGGGCGAAGTGCGCGACTACGCCAACAGCACCCTGCTGACTCCCCGGCAAAAAACGGCCCTGGAAGTGCTCGACGTCTTCCTCGTTTCGCCCGCCGCAGTGGGCGACGGCCTGAAGGCGCGCATCATCGAGCACTTCAGCCCCGCCGAGCTGGTGGAGCTGTTGATGAAGGAGATGTTCTGGATGTCCAACAAGCCGATGATTTCCCTCGGCACTGACCCCGGCGCCGTGTCCGCCGCGAGCCTGACCCCCTTCGAATACGACGCCGAGGGCAACTTCGTGTTGCTGGCAGGCTGAACAATCACCGTCACAAGGAAACCACCATGACTGCTCGCTCCGTTATTCTCGGCCTCAACGCCCTGATGTTCATCGTCTTTGGCCTCGGCTTTATCTTCGCGCCCGCCGCGGTGACCCCCATGTTCCTTGGGGTGGCGGCCCCCGGCGGCGATTTACTGGTGGACATGCGCGCCACCTATGGCGGGCTGTCCCTGGCGGTCGGGCTCTACATGGCCTTTTGCACCCTGTGCCGCCCCCATCTCTACCTGGGGCTGATGCTCTCCCTGCTCATCTACGGCGCACTGTTGGTTGCCCGGGGCGTCGCCATCCTCGCCGAGGCCAGTGTCGGCCAGGCGATGTACCAGTCACTGGTGCTCGAGCTGGTGATGACCATCCTGTTCGCGGCGCTCTACCTGACCGGCAGACGCCGCCCGGCATAGTCGCCCGATCGCGAACACCGCAAGCCCGACAAGGATGCCGGGCATCCCCTCGTAAACGGCCCCGTGCCACCCCAGCCATCGCCACAAGAGCGCCGTACCGAGACCCGCAAGGGACATCAGGATCATCAATCGCACCCCGGGCCGCGCCCCGCACACCAGCACCAGCAGCAGGGGCGCGAAGGTGCTGGCCAGCCCCGACCAGGCCATGATCACCAGGCTGAACACGCTCTGCTGATTGAACAGCGCCCAGGCGAGGGCCAGGGCCGTCAATGACAGGGTAGCGACCTTCAGCACCCAGGGCTTTTCGATCCGCTGGGGGAGGATGTCGTGGGTGAGGGCCGACGAGGCACTGAGCAGCAGGGAATCCGCGGTGGACATGGTGGCGGCAAAGATCCCCGCCAGCACCAGGCCCACCAGGACCGGCGGGAACAGGTCGAGGGCCATCAATGGCAACGCCAGCTCGGCGTCGAAGCCGCCCGGATCGGCGAGAAAGACCCGGGAGATCATCCCCACCCCGGTGGCCATGGCGTAGAAGGCGATGAACCACAGGTAGTACCACAATCGCGCCCGCGCCATCTTGCCGGAATCCGACAGGGTCATGAAGCGCACCATGATGTGGGGTTGGCCGATCACCGAGAGGCCGGCAAACAGCCACGCCAGCCCGAAGACCACACCGCCGGCGAGACCCGGCACCAACAGATCGCCAGGGAACAGGTCGAGGAATCCATCGATGGCGGCCATCTCCGCCACCAGCGCCGAATAGCCCCCCAGGGAGATCACCGAGCTCACCAGCAGCAGGGCCATGGCCACTATCATCACCACCGATTGGGCGGCATCGGTCCAGATGGAGGCGCGAATTCCGCCGGCCATGCAGTACAGGGCCACCATCGCCGCGCCGATCACCGCGCCCAGCCAGGTGGGCCAGCCTAGCAGCACATGCAGGGCCTTGCTGCCCGCCACCAGCTGGGCGCCGGCGTAGGCCAGCAAAAAGACAAAGGCAACCACCGCCACCAGCACCTGCCAGTGGCGCCCCCTGGCCCCCGCCCAGCGGTTGATGACACCGATGAAACTGGCCTCGCCGCTGCGCCCGGCCTCGTCCCGCAGATGGCGGTGGACGATCAGCGAGCCGATGAGATCGCCGGCGATCCAGCCCAGCATGAGCCAGATGGCGGCAAGGCCCGTGACGTAGGTGTAGCCGATCACGCCGATGAACATGTAGCCGCTGTTGTTGGTGGCCACCGCGGAGAGGCCCACCAGCCAGGGCTGGATGGAGTGACTGGCGAGGTAATAGTCCTGCTTGGTTTTACGGCTTTTCCAGGCAGAGGCAAGGCCAATGGCGGTGAATGCCGCGACAAAGCACAGGAAGCTGGCAATCACCGCTCGGCACCCCTTCCACCGCTGATCACGCGGCGCAGATCGCCGTGCCGTGATCGTGCACTTCGATCAGCGCCCGGTGGAGCGCCCGGGCGGCGGTCTCGTAGTCCGCCTCGTCGAGCACGAACTGCATATCCACCTGGCGCAGGGACTGGTGCACCGCCAGCACCGAGATATTGTCCGCCGCCAGTGCCGACACCGCCCGGGAGAGAATGCCGGGCACCTTCATGTCGCTGCCGATGGCCGACAGGATCGCCACCTTGCGCACCTGGATATGGCTTTCCGGGTGCAGCGTCTCGATCTCGCCGCGGATGCGCTTGGCGGTCTTGAGATTGGTGCCAAGGTAGTGGGTGATGCTGTTGGCGGTGATGTCCTTGGTGACGATCTGGCCCTTGAAGCGGGCGATGATGGCGAGGATATCCCGGTCGTACTGGTCGATCTCCCCCGCCATGTTCTGCTCGAAGCACTCGATGGCGTAGATATTGCGGGCACCGGCAATGATTTCCACCCGGGGCGTGCCGCTGACGTAGTCGCTGGTCACCAGGGTGCCGGCGTGCTCCGGCTCGAAGGTGTTCATGATGCGCAGGGCGATGCCGTTCTGGCGAAGCCCCTTGGCGGCCTTGGGGTGGATGGCCTCCATCCCCAGGTTGGCGAGCTGGTCGGCCACGTCGTAATTGGTGCGGCCGATGGGTACCGCGTTGTCCGCCCCCACCAGCAGCGGGTCGGCGCTGCTCAGGTGGTACTCCTTGTGGATGATCGCCTCCCGGGCGCCGGTGAGCACCGCCACCCGGCTGAAGGTCATCTCGCTGTAGCCCCGGTCGAAGGTGGACATCAGCCCATCCTTGCTGTGGGCGTAGCCGGTAACGATGGGCAGCTCGGTTGCCAGGTCTATGCGGGCAAAGGCCTCGCGGATACGGTCGTCGAGGGACAAGTGCTTGTCGGTGTTCCAGCCGGTGAGATCCACGAAGCGGGCGTTGATGCCCTCCTGGCGCAACAACTGGGTCAGGTTCCAGGCACTGTGGGTCTCGCCGATGCTGGCGAGCATTTCCCGCACGGTCTTGAGATGCGCCTCCAGGGCGAAGTGGCCGTGCTGGCACACCCGCTCCAGGTCGGTGAGGCAGGAGCGGGTTTCCGCCAGGCGCTCGTCGATGAACTGGTTGGCGCGGCGGCACAGGCCCGGATCGCTGAACAGCTCGCCATTGATGGCGCGCAATTTTTCTTCGAGCTCGTCGAGGGCCACCTGCCAGTTGTCGTCGTTGGCGTTGGCGAACAGGCCATAGACCCCGGGCTGGCCGGTCTTTTTGTGCTCCAGCAGCAGGTTGGTGATGCCCCCGTAGGCGGATACCACCATGATTCGCTGGTAGAGGTCGTCCGATCCACATCCACGGCGGACGATGTTGTCCCGCACCGCGCGGTAGTTACTCATCGAGGTGCCGCCGATTTTTTCCACGGTGTGCTGCTTCATGATGCTGTCTCCAGGGGTTTCGGTGAGGTTGTCGGTCCGCGTCCGCTGACCAATCAGTCCGTCACCGCCTCGGCATCCAGCTCATAGGCACCGCTCGAGTTGTGCACCTCCTTGCCGTGGAGGGGTGGATTGAAGACACAGGCCATTTTCATCTCCTCCTCGGCGCGCAGAATATGTTTGTCGTGGAGGTTGAGTGCGTACATCACCCCGGGCTCGATGGGGTGAACCTCGCCGCTGGCGATATCCTCGATGCTGCCCCGGCCGGAGATGCAGTACACCGATTCCAGGTGGTTCTGGTAATGGAGGTGCAGCTCGGCGCCGGTGTAAATGGTGGTGATGTGGAACGAAAAGCCCATGCCATCGTTTTTCAGCAGCAGCCGGGTGCTGTCCCAGCCGTCGCTGACGATTTTTCGTTCAGTCTTTTCCGCGTCTTGCAATTTTCTGACGATCATCTGTTTACCTCGGTCAAATTCAGTATGGTGGCGGGTATTGCAGGGCCGTCCCTCAGGCGCTCTTGTCGAGGCTGTATTCCTTTTCGCCTTCCGCCTCCAGGGGCTCGGCGAAAAAATCCTTCTCCTCGGGGATGATGTCGACCTTCTCCAGCACCTCGGCGACGCTCTGCTCGACGATATCGAGGCCTTTTTTAAGGTTCTCGTCGGAGATCACCAGGCTGCACAGGCACTTCACCACATGGTCGTCGGCGCCACTGGTCTCGATGATGAGGCCTTTCCTGAAGGCCGCCCGGGTGATCTTGCCGGCCAGCTCGCCGCTCACACAGTTGAGGCCCTGGAACATGCCGCGACCCCGGGAAGTGAAGTTGCCCTCGCCGTATTTTTCGACAATGCGGGCAAAGCGCTCCGCCACGTACTCGCCCTTGCGGATGACGTCCTTCGAGAAGCTGTCGTCGCTCCAGTAATGATCGATGGCCGCCTTGGCGGTGACGAAGGCCATGTTGTTGCCCCGGAAAGTGCCGTTGTGCTCCCCGGGACGCCACTGGTCGAGCTCGGGTTTCATCAGCACCACGGCAAAGGGCAGGCCATAGCCGCTCAGGGATTTCGACAGGGTGACGATATCCGGGTAGATGCCCGCTTCCTCGAAACTGAAGAAGGTGCCGGTGCGGCCGCAACCGGCCTGGATGTCATCGAGGATCAACAGTACATCGTGCTTGCGGCACACCGCCGCGAGGTTGCGCAGCCACTCGGCGCTGGCCACGTTGATGCCGCCCTCGCCCTGCACCGTTTCGACGATCACCGCCGCGGGGTGGTCGACGCCGCTGGAGGAGTCGGTGAGCACCTTGTCGAGATAGGCGGTGGTGTCGATGCCGTCTCCCAGGTAGCCGTCGTACGGCATCCGCGTCACCCCCGGCAGGCTGACGCCGGCCACGCCCCGGTGGTGGGAATTGCCGGTGACGGCGAGGGAGCCAAGGCTCACGCCGTGAAAGCCGTTGGTGAAGGAGACGATGTTTTCCCGACCCTTGACGTTGCGGGCGATCTTGATGGCCGCCTCCACCGCGTTGGTGCCGGTGGGGCCGGTGAACTGCACCATGTAGTCGAGCTCACGGGGGTCGAGGATTTTCGCCTTGAAGGTTTCGAGGAACTGCTCCTTGGCGACGGTGTGCAAGTCGAGGCCGTGGCTGATGCCGTCCCGCTGGATGTAGTCGATCAGCACCTGCTTGAACAGCGGGTTGTTGTGGCCGTAGTTGAGGGTGCCGGCGCCGGCGAGAAAATCCAGGTACTGGTTGCCGTCGCGGTCGTACATGAACTCGCCCTGGGCGCGGTCGAACACCCGGGGAAAGGAACGGGCGTAGCTCTGCACTTCGGATTCAATCTCGTCGAAAATTTTCATGGATAACTTTCCTGTCGATGGTTTGTCTTGGGGAGTGTCGCCAATGGCTGGCGGGCGGTGGACGTCGATCAGCCGCAAAGGGGCTTGAAGGGGCCGATCTCCACCAGCACTTCGTCATCGTGACTGCCGGCGAAATGGCTCTCCCGGGTGAACAACACCTCGCTGCGGTAGTCGCAACCGAGCTCCCGGGCAAGCTTCTTGAAAAGGCCCCAGGAGGCGGCGTTGTCGGGGGTGATAGTGGTGTGCACCCGATCGACACCGGCGCAGGCGTCCCGCTCGAGGATCTGGCGGATCATGCGTACGCCGAGGTTCATGCCCCGCGCCGCCTCGGCCACCGCCACCTGCCAGACGAACAGGGCATTGGCCGCGGTGGGGGGGCGGTAGCCGGAGACAAACCCCAGCAGCTCACCCCCGGGGCGAGACTCCGCCTTCACCGAGGTGTCGGCGAAATGGCTGCATTGCAGCAGGTTGCAGTACAGGGAGTTGGGATCGAGGGGCGGGCAGCTGGCCACCAGCTGATGAACCCTGGCCCCGTCGCTGGCAACGGGGCGGGAAAAGCGCAGCGAAGGGCCGCTACTGGCATCCTCCGAGGAGTTGCTATCGTCACTCATAATGCATACATCCCTAAGTAGTTTTCGAGGTCCTGTTAAGCCGCTCTCGGAACATCCGGGGAATTCCACCGATCATCGAGAGACGAAACACATTGTACTCTAAATACTTTATCCGCTCAAGCCGCCACAGCCAGCACCCCGCCAGCCCAGATACCGCGCCACCGCCCAGCACCGCCAGAAAGCCCGCGACGGCTTATGGTAAAAAGTGTTTTGTGCTCTAATTAAAAAAGCCCTCCACAGACAGGGAGGGGCCCACCCTTTGGAGAATTCCGTGAACATCATCGACGACGTGCTGGTTGCCCTGCGGCGCCTGATCCGCGCCACCGACCTGCGCTCCAAGCAGCTGAGCAAGACCGTGGGCCTCACCGCCCCGCAGCTGTTGCTGCTGCAGATCCTCAAACGCCAGGGGGACACCGCCATCGGCGACATCGCCAGGGGCATGTCCCTGAGCCAGGCGACGGTGACCACCATCGTCGATCGCCTGGAGGCCCGCGCCCTGATCGCAAGGCGCAAGGCGAGCGACGACAAGCGGCGGGTCTACGCGAGCCTCACGGCGGAAGGGGACAGGGTGCTGGCGAACGCGCCAACGGCGCTCCACACCCAGCTGATCGACAAGTTCCAAAGGCTCGAGAATTGGGAACAGACGATGATCCTCGCGTCCCTGCAGCGCCTCGCCAACATGATGGACGCGGAGGGGATCGACGCCTCACCGGTGCTGGATATCGGCGAGCTGGATCGCGGCGCGGCGGAGAGTGGTGCGGCGGAGAGCGGCGCAGTGGAGAGTGGCGAGGGAATCACCGCGGCCGGGAAACGCCCGCGCAGGCGGGGCGCAACCCTCAGCCGGCGTCCCGCACCACCTGCCAGAGATCGTTGATCAGCGCCGCCAGTTCCGCCACCGGCGGGGGCGCCGGACCGCCGAGGGCCAGGTCGTCGAGGGCGGCGGGGCCGAGGGCGGCATACTCCCAGTCGATGAGCACCAGACCCTCGCCGGTATCGAGGATATTGCCGGGGGTGAGGTCGTGGTGGACCAGCACCGGGGGCCAGCCGGCGCGCTGCCAGCGGGCGATGGCGTCGCCCTGTCGCTGCCAGCGCGCCGCCAGCTCGGCGGGAGCGGGGATGCCCAGCACCCGCAACTGCTGCCAGTAATTGTCGAGGTAGGCGAGGTAATCCCGGGGCGGCAGCGCCACCGGCAGGGTGCGGTAGCGATCCACCACGGCGGCGAGCCGCCGGCGCTGACGGGGGTCGTCCATGTCCGCCGGCGACCAGGGCCGCCCCGGGACAAATGCCGTCACCAGATAGCCGGCCTCGGGGTCGTTGTGCCACAGCTGGGGGGCGATACCGGCGGCGGCCACCGCCTCCAGCACCCGCGCCTCGGCGCCGCGATCGATGCCGAGCCGCTCGCCGGCATGGCGGTTGAGGCGGATAACGGCGGGCCCGGCGGCGGTATCGAGACGCCAGCTGTCGTTGGTCAGACCGCCCGGGAGCCTGCCAACCACCATCGGCGCGCGCCGCAAACCCACCCGCCAGCGGGGCCAGCTGGCGAGGGCCCGGGCGAGGCGCGCCTCAGGCGAGGGCGAGGCGGCCCTGCCGCTCACTGGCCCGCCAGTTGAAGTAACCCACCACCGCCATCACCGTGTACAGGGCGAACAGGGCGCTGGAGAGCACCAGCCCCCGCTCGAAGTAGAGGAACAGGCTGGCAAGATCGATGGCGATCCAGTAGAGCCAGTTTTCCAGCACCTTTTTGGCCACCATCCAGGTGGCGAGCACGCTCGCCCAGGTGATCAGCGAGTCCACATAGGGCCAGGCAGCCTCGGTACCGGTATCGAGCACAAAACCCGAAAACGCCGAGAGCAGCAGCGAGGCGGCGATCACAGCGGCGTGATGGCGCCAGGGCCAGCGGCCCACGGCGATACCCCGGTGGCCCTCGCCGCCCCGCCGCCACTGCCACCAGCCGTACACCGCCATGGCCATGTAATAGCCGTTGAGCAGCGACTGCATCACCAGGCTGACGTTCCACAACAGGGCGGTGTAGATGGCGGTGCTGGCGAAGGCGCAGTACCAGCACCAGGGGTTTTCCCGCATGGCGAGCAACAGGTAGGCGATGGCGAGCAGCACCGCCACCCCCTCCCAGGGGGACAAGGCCGCCGCCCCGGCCAGCAGCGCCTCGCCGAGGGCCGCCACTCAGAGGGCCTCGTAGCCCGGCAGGAATTTCACCACGAACACGCCCTTGCCGTGGGTCTCCTGGCTCCAGCGCATCATCTCTCCGAGGGTATCGAGCACCTGCTGGTACTCGCCGGTGAGCACCGTGCAGGTGGGAAAGGTTGCGAACTTCACCCGCGCGGTATCCGCCAGGCGAGCGAGGAACGCCTCGATCACCGGCAGGTAATCATTCTGCAGGGGGTAGAGGGTAATTTCGGCGCTGAGCATCATGGTGTGTCTCCCGGGGTCAGAATTGGTAGGTGGCGGTGACGCCGAAGGTGCGCGGGTCGCCGAGCTGCACGTAGGCCTGATCGTCCCCGTAGAACTGGCGGGGATCATTGGCGAAGTAGAAGCCGCGGGTGGCGTAGTCCTTGTCCGTCAGGTTGCGGCCCCAAACCCGCAACTCGATCCGCTGCAGTTGCCAGGCGAGGCTGGCATGGACGAGATTGTAGGCGGCGGAGCGCTGGTCGTGGCTGTCGGAGAAATAAAACGCATCGCGCCCCTCCACCTCGACCCGCGCCAGCAGGTTGTCGAGCAGCGACCAATCCGCCCCCAGGTTGTACTGCCAGTGGGGCGCATGGGCCTGGTCGCGACCGCTCTTGTCCAGCAGGGTATCGTCGTCCAGCACGAAAAAGTCGCGGATCTCGGTGTCGAGGTAACCGGCGCCGGCGAACAGGGCGAGGGCCCCGGTCAGCGCCAGGCGGGTTTCCACTTCAATGCCGCGATTGATGCCGGAGGAGCCGTTGTCGATATAGCCGACGAACAGCGGGCCTTCGTTGTACCAGCCCCGCAGCTGCACGTCGTCCCGCTCCATGTGGAAGGCGGCGGCCCGCAGCTGCCAGCGGCCGTCGAACAATTCGCCCTTGAAACCGAGCTCGGCATTCAGTGCCGTTTCGGTCTCGAATTCCAGGCGGTCGCGAATAAAGCTCACCACCGACCCATCGAAATTGTTTTTCTCCGCCTGCCCCAGGGCCTCGCCGTTGACACCTCCCGCCTTGAACCCCCGGGACAGCAGGCCATAGACAAGGGCATCATCGGCGAGTTGGTATTGCAGGCTGATTTCGCCACCCCACAGGGTCTCCTCGGGTTTGCCCCGCACCGCCCGGCTGTCACGGTAATCCCCGGCGAAATCCTCCACCCGGCCGCCGACGGTGAGGGTCAGGCGCTCGCCGAGGGGGGCGGACAACTCGCCGTAGAGGGCAACGCGGCGGGTGTCGTAATCACTGGCGAACGCCCCCGCCTCCCCGAGATCCCAGTCGTAAAAATCCCGATCAAGGCCCTCGCCCTTGTCCTGGTAGTGGAACCCCGCCACCCAGTCGAGGGCGCCGAGCAACCTGCCGGCCTCGCCGGACACCAGGCGGGCGTCGAATTGCACCGCGTCCCGCTCGCGGCGGTAGTTGTCGGCGCTGGAATACCACCAGTCGAAGCCCCACAGATCGCTGTCACAGGGGAGGCCCTCGCAGATGGCGGTATTGGTCCAGTCCTCGTCAAAGCCGTATTCCAGCTTCGAGCGCTCCAAGGCGACGTTGGTATGGAGGCTCGCCACCTCGCTGCCCCGCCAGCTGGCGGTGACGCCGAGGGCCAGGGTGTCCTGGCGGTCGCGGCCCGGCTCGTCGGACAGGGTCTTGCGATTGTTGTCGAGGGAAAAGTTGTCGTAGCCGTTGTCGACGTCCACGTGAAAGAGCGTGGTATCAATGGTCAGGTCGTCGCTGGCCAGCCAGCGCAACTTAGCCCGAGCGGTGAGTTCGTCCCGCTCGGCGGTGTCGTCCCGGTCGAGGAAGCTGTTTTCGATATGGCCATCACTCTGGTATTGCTGCACCGCGAGGCGGCCGAGGAAATTATCCGCCAGCGGCCCGCTCACCAGGGCGCCCAGCTCCCGGCTGTCGTAGTTGCCAACCCCCGCGCTGACCTCGCCCTCGAACATTTCGGTGGGCGCCCGGGACACCATATTGACCATGCCGGCGAGCCCCTGGGCGCCGAAGCGTGTGCCCTGGGGGCCCCGCAGCACTTCCACCTGCGCCATGTCGAACAGGGTACTGGCGTTGCCCACGCCGCTGAAATCGATGCCGTCGATGGTAAGGCCCACGGAGGGGTTGATGGGATCGACAAACTGGCTGCGTTCGCCGATCCCGCGGATCTGCACAAAGCGCCCCCGGGAGGCACCGGAGGAAAAATTGACGTTGGGCGCGATGTTGAGGATCTCGTCCAGGTGACGGGCGGCCCGGGCGGCGATGGCGCTTCCGTCCACCACGGTGACACTGGCGGGATAGAGGGCGGCGGAGGCGGCGCGAAAATCCGCGGTGACCACCACTTCCTCGAGGGTCTTGGCGACGGACGGCGCGGCGCCGAGGAGCGGCAGCAGCGCCGCGGACAGGATCTTTTTGTTGCGGGAAATTGTCATGTTGAGCCTCCGAAACTCACAGCGTCAGGGAGACCCGGTTTGCGCGTTTGGAAGGCTGGAATCGACAGAGCACCTATCCCTACGCCGGCATTAACCGGATCAGGTTCGAAGGGTTCATCCTTGCGGACATCTCAGGCCTTGCGGCCACCCCTAAGGTTTCGTCGCGACTGCGACGGCGCGGATTGTAGCGGAGTGGTGGAGTGGATAAAAGCGATTCAGCCCGGAGGATCCGCCGGGGCTCGAGCATTTCGCAGCTCAAATGATCCGCGAAAACCGCTGCGGCTCGTTGGCCCTGCGCAACCAGGCATCGAACACCATGCAGATGCGGCGGATCAGCAGGCGCCCGGCGGCGGTGACACGGATACCGGTTGGGTCGAGGGTCACAAGGCCATCGGCGGCAATGGCGGCGAGTTCGGCGAGCTCGGCGGCGAAGTAGTCCTCGAAGCGAATGGCAAAACGCTGCTCGATGGCGGCGAAGTCCAGCTGGAAATGGCAGATCAGCCCTTCGATGACCTTGGCGCGAACGAGGTCGTCCGGGGTCAGGGCAATACCCCGCGCCACCGGCAGGGCGCCGCTGTCGATGGCGAGATTGTAGGCGGCGATCTCCTTGTGGTTTTGCGCGAAGGCATCGCCCAGGGCGCTGATGGCGGACACGCCGAAGGCCAGCAGGTCGCAATCCCCGTGGGTGGCGTAACCCTGGAAGTTGCGGGCCAGGCGCCCCGCCCGCTGGGCCACCGCCAGCTCGTCGCCGGGCTTGGCGAAATGATCCATGCCGATGAACAGGTAGCCCGCCGCCAGCAGTTTGTCGGTGGCGCCGTGGAGCATGGCGAGCTTCTCCGCCGGCGCCGGCATCTGGGCGGCGTCCATATGGCGCTGGGACTTGAACAGCTGGGGCATATGGGCGTAGTTGAACAGGGAGAGGCGATCCGGGGAGAGGGCGATCACCGCGTCGAGGGTGCGCTCGAAGCGCCGCCAGTTCTGCAGGGGCAGCCCGTAGATCAGGTCCATGCTGATGGAATGAAAGCCCTGGGCGCGGGCGGCCGCCACCAGTTCGCCCACCTCCGCCACACTGTTGAAGCGGTTCACGGCGCGCTGCACATCGGGGTCGAAATCCTGGATGCCCATGCTCAGGCGGTTGAAGCCCAGCTCCCGCAGGCAGGCGATGGTCGCGACGCTGGTATCCCCGGGGTGGATCTCGATGGCGTATTCGCCGCCGTCGTCGTCCCGCAGGTTGAAATGGCGCCTTGTGGCGGCCATCAGCTGGCGCTTCTCGTCATCGCTGATATAGGTGGGGGTGCCGCCGCCCCAGTGCAGCTGGTTCACCGGGCGATCGGTATCCACCAGCGCCGCCATCATCGCCATTTCCCGCTCCACCCGGTACAGGTAGGGAGCCGCCACCTGACGGTTGGCGGTGATGATCTTGTTGCAGGCGCAGTAGTAGCAAACCCTGCTGCAAAAGGGGATGTGGACGTAGAGGGACAGGGGCCCACCCCGGGCGTTGCTCCGCGCCACCGCCGCCCTGAGGCCCTCCTCGCCAAAACCGCCGTGGAACTGGGGCGCTGTGGGGTAGGAGGTGTAGCGCGGCCCGGACAGGTCGTAGCGGGCGATCAGCGCATCGTCCCAGCGCGGGGTGTCCTGCCCTTCGGTAACGGTGTGGCCCATGGTGGCTCCCGGCTGGGGACGACTTGTCCCGATTGATCAACAGGGCCATTGTCGAACAATCCCAGGCCTCTTACCTTGATGTTTATCAAGGAAATTTGCCGCACCGCCACGGGCGGGGCGGGACCCTGGCGGCTGGTTATTCGAGGCTTGCAAAGCTATACTTTCGCCCCCCAATACCCACCCACACCACCAGAAGGCCCGCTATGAGTTACAGCAGCATCCCGGCCGGCAACGATCTGCCGAACGACATCAATGTCATCATCGAGATTCCCGCCAACCACGATCCCATCAAGTACGAAATCGAGAAAGAATACGACGCCATCTTCGTCGACCGCTTCGTGGCCACCCCGATGTTCTACCCCGCCAACTACGGCTTCATCCCCGGCACCCTGTCCGAGGACGGCGACCCCCTGGACGTGCTGGTGATCTCCCCCTACCCGGTGATGCCGGGCTCGGTGATCCGCAGCCGCCCCATCGGCATTCTCAACATGACCGACGAATCCGGCAGCGACGCCAAGCTGATCGCCGTGCCCCACAGCAAGCTCACCAAGCAGTACGAGCACATCCAGGATGTGGGCGACGTGCCGGAACTGCTGCTCAAGCAGATTGCCCACTACTTCGAGAACTACAAGGATCTCGAGGAAGGCAAGTGGGTGAAGGTGGACAACTGGTCCCACGCCGAGGATGCCCGCAAGGAAATCATGGCGTCCCGCGAGCGCTATCTGAAAAGCAACGCCTGATAAAGCGCGCTCCGCCCACAAAAAAGCCCCGCGCAGGCGGGGCTTTTTTGTGGGTCGCAGTCCCTGCGAGGGGAGGTGAGGCTCAGAGGCTGGTGGCATTCTCCGCCAGGTAGGAGGCAACGCCCTGGGGGTTGGCCTTCATGCCCTGGTCGCCCTGCTTCCAGCCCGCGGGGCACACTTCGCCGTGCTCCTGGTGGAATTGCAGGGCATCGACCATGCGCAGCATCTCGTCGACGTTGCGGCCGAGGGGCAGGTCGTTGACCACCTGGTGGCGCACCACGCCGTTCTCGTCGATCAGGAAGGAGCCGCGGAAGGCGACGCCGCCGGCGGATTCGACGTCATAGGCCTGGCAGATCTCGTGCTTGACATCGGCCACCAGGGCGTACTTGACGGGGCCGATGCCGCCGGCATCCACGGAGGTGTTGCGCCAGGCGTTGTGGGTCCACTGGCTGTCGATGGACACGCCGATCACTTCCACGCCGCGCTTCTTGAATTCCTCGTAGCGGTTGTCGAAGGCGATCAGCTCGGACGGGCAGACGAAGGTGAAGTCCAGCGGGTAGAAAAAGATCACCGCCTTCTTGCCCTTGATCACGGTGGACAGGTTGAAGTCGGTGACGATGTCGCCATTGCCGAGCACGGCGGCGGCGGTGAAGTCTGGCGCTGGTTTACCTACTAATACACCCATTGTTTACACTCCTTCAAAGGTCATAGGTTGAGTTGGGATCTCTGTCGCCCGAAGGGGGCGACGGCGGGGCGCAATGATACACAATCCATTGTTGCCCTTTCATTAAAGATGGCTATGACGACACCCGCGGAAAACCGGGATTACTCCGCCGTGGCCTCGTCGATCATCTGCTGCAGCTCGCCGCTGGCCTGCAACTCGGCGATGATGTCGGAGCCGCCCACCAGTTCGCCCTTGATCCACAGCTGGGGAAAGGTCGGCCAATTGCCGTACTTGGGCAGGTTGGCGCGAATGTCGGGGTTGCTCAGGATATCCACATAAGCAAAACGCTTGCCACAGGCCATGACCGCCTGCACCGCCCGGGACGAAAACCCGCACTGGGGCTGGTTGGGGTTGCCCTTCATGTAGAGGATGACCGGGTTGCCCTCGATCTGTTCTTTGATGGTCTCCATGATATCCATGTGTGATTACCTCGGATGGGGATGGCTGTTCGGGGTTGCCGGGCCCGGCGCGGGCCCGCGATGAATAGTCGAGCGTAAAGGTCGGGTATTCTACCCGCTTTTGGTGGCTTCCGAAACGTGCCGGGCCGCGCCAGCGGGCATGTCCGCCGGCATTGCATTGGCCCGGGCTTGGCGATACCATTCCGCCCTTTTCACGCAGGCAGCCTCGCTGCCTGTTGTGTTTTTGGCGTCACGCAACCGCACTTGTTGGAGTCACGGCCATGGCGACCCAGGCACTGATGAACACCTACGGCACCCGCGCCCTGACCATCGTTCGTGGCCAGGGCTCCCGGGTGTGGGACGACAACGGCAAGGCCTATCTGGACGCCCTGTCCGGCATCGCCGTGTGCGGCCTCGGCCACGCCCACCCGGCGGTCACCCAGGCGGTGGTCGCGCAGGCGCAAACCCTGGTGCACTGCTCCAACCTCTACAACATCCCGGTGCAGCAGCAGCTGGCGGACAGGCTCTGCCAGCTGTCGGGCATGACCAACGTCTTCTTCGGCAATTCCGGTGCGGAGGCCAACGAAGCGGCCATCAAGCTCGCTCGCCTTTACGGCCACGGGCGCAATGTCAAGCTGCCCACCGTCATCGTCATGGATCACGCCTTCCACGGCCGCACCCTGGCCACCCTCACCGCCACCGGCAACCGCAAGGTGCAGGCGGGCTTCGAGCCCCTGGTGAGCGGCTTCGTGCGCGCCCCCTACAACGACGTCGCCGCCCTGCGGTCCATCGCCGCCAACAACCCGGACGTGGTGGCCATCCTGGTGGAGCCGATCCAGGGGGAAGGCGGGGTATTCGTGCCCGATGCCGGCTACCTGCAAGCCCTGCGCGCCCTGTGCGATGAGCACCAATGGCTGCTGATGCTCGACGAAGTGCAGACCGGCAACGGCCGCACCGGCACCTTCTTCAATTATCAGCGGCACGGCATCCTGCCCGACGTGGTGACCACCGCCAAGGGCCTCGCCAACGGCTTCCCCCTGGGGGCCTGCCTGGCCTCCGGCGTGGCGGCAACCCTGATGAAGCCCGGCAACCACGGCTCCACCTTCGGCGGCAACCCGGTGGCCTGCGCCGCGGCCCTCGCCACCCTCAACACCTTGGACGGCGAGAACCTGGCGGCCCGCGCCGCCGACCTTGGCGAGCGCCTGCGCGCCGACCTTGCCCGCGCCCTCGAGGGCTGCGCCGCGGTGCGTGATATCCGCGGCCAGGGCCTGATGGTCGGCATCGAACTCGACCGCCCCTGCGCCGACCTGGTGCAACAGGCGGCGGACGCGGGCCTGTTGATCAACGTCACCGCCGAGAAGGTGGTGCGCCTGTTGCCGCCCCTCACCCTCGGCGATGACGAGGGCGACGAGCTGGTGGCCACCCTGGCACCGCTGATCCGCGCCTTCGCCAGCACCTGAGCGCCGCGACACTCAACTTCCAGTAAAGGGCTTGCCCCATGGCCGTGCGACACTTTCTCACCCTCAAGGACCTCACCCCCGCCGAGCTCGAGGCTGTTATCCAGCGGGCCATCGCCCTCAAGGCCGAGCACAGAGCCGGCCGCGCGGGCAAGCCCCTCGACGGCAAGGTGCTCGGCATGATTTTCGAGAAGGCCTCGACCCGCACCCGGGTATCCTTCGAGGCGGGCATGGCCCAGCTCGGCGGCAGCGCCATCTTCCTGTCCCCCAACGACACCCAGCTGGGCCGCGGTGAGCCCATCGAGGACACCGCCCGGGTGCTGTCGCGGATGGTGGATATCGTGATGATTCGCACCTTCGGCCACGACAAGCTGGAGAAATTCGCCGCCTACTCCTCGGTGCCGGTGATCAACGCCCTCACCGACAGCTTCCACCCCTGCCAGCTGCTCGCCGATATCCAGACCTTCGTCGAGCAGCGGGGCAGCATCCGGGGCAAGACCGTGGCCTGGGTGGGGGACGGCAACAACATGGCCAACTCCTACATCAACGCCGCCGCCCAGTTCGACTTCCGGCTGCGTCTCGCCTGCCCGGTAGGCTACGACCCCGACGCCGCCCTGCTGGCCCGCCACGCCGACCGCATTCACCTCACCCGATCCCCCGAGGATGCCGTGGCCGGCGCCCACCTGGTGGTCACCGATACCTGGGCCTCCATGGGCCAGGAGGAGGAAAAGCAGCAGCGCCTCGCCGCCTTCAAGGGTTACCAGGTGAATCACGGGCTGATGGCCCGGGCCGCGCCGGAGGCCCTCTTCATGCACTGCCTGCCCGCCTACCGGGGCATGGAAGTCAGCGCCGAGCTGATGGAGGACCCCACCTACTCGGTGATCTGGGATGAGGCGGAAAACCGCCTCCACGCCCAGAAGGCGCTGATGGAATTTCTCCTCCGCTGACCTCCCCGGCGCCACCACCGCCCGCGTTGTTGCCCTCCGGCCTTTGGTTTAAGCTTGGCCACAAAGGCCCCCGGGGCCTCCCACTGGAGGGGTGCTCGCCATCAAAGCCCGGTTCGACAGGACAGCCCGCGATGCCCGGCACAGTCGCGGCCGGCTGCGCCTCCATGGCATTCCCATCCTGATCTTCGCCGCGGTGGTGGCGATCGGCTACGCCGTGCAACAGATTCGCGACAGCAACTGGGATCTGGAGCGCCGCCAGCAACTGGACGATGTGGCCAAGGTCCACGCCATCCTGCTGCAACGCCAGCTCGCCAAGCACACGTTGGCGGCCCACCTGCTCGGCCACCAGCTGCGGGAACACAACGGCGAGATCGCCGACTTCGAGGCCTACGCCGACCGCCTCATCGCCGAGATCGGCGGTATCACCAACCTGCAGCTGGCCCCCGGCGGGGTCATCTCCCGCATCCATCCCCTCCCCGGCCACGAAGCCGCACTCGGCTACGACATCGTCACCAACCAGTACCTGCGGCGCGGGTCGATGAAGGCCATCGAGTCCCGCACCCTGACGGTGGTCGGCCCCATACCCCTGATCCAGGGCGGCGTCGGTATCTTTGGCCGCTACCCCGTGTTCCTGCCCGATGGCCAGGGAGGCGACCGGTTCTGGGGGCTGGCGTCGGTGCTGATCATGCTGGAGGAATTCCTCGCCAGCACCCAGCTCGGCCTGCTCACCGAGCAGGGCTACCACTACCGGCTGTGGCGCCTGGCGCCGGAAACCGGGGAGAAGTCGGTGTTTGCCGGCGTGCTCGACGAAGAACTCCCGCCGCCAGTGGTGACCGCCACGGTGGATCTGCCCAACGAGCAGTGGTTCCTCGACCTGACCTTCGCCACCCCCGAGGCCCACGGCCCCGGCTACTTCACGGGCCTCGCCATCAGCGGCCTCGTCGGCACCGTGCTCGCCTGGATCGCCTACCTCTACCTGCGCCTGCCGGAGCGCCTGCGGGAACAGGTGGCGGGCCAGACCCGCCAACTGGAGGCCATGGCCTTCCACGATGAACTCACCGGCCTGCCCAACCGCAAGCTGTTCATCGACCGGCTCACCCAGGCCATCCACCGCCAGCGCCGCGGCGGCCAGGGATTCGCCCTGATCTACGTGGACCTGGACATGTTCAAGGCCGTCAACGACAGCCTCGGCCACAGCGTCGGCGACCGCCTGCTGATCACCATCGCGGAGCGCCTGACCGCCAGCATCCGCAAAAGCGACACCGCCGCCCGCATCGGCGGCGACGAATTCACCGTGCTGCTGATGGATATCCAGCCCCCGGCGGACGTGGCCCAACTGGCCGCCAACCTGCTCGACACCCTGCGGGCGCCCATCCAGATCGACGACCACAGCATTCAGTGCACCGCCAGCCTCGGTGTCACCCTCTGCCCCGACGACGGCGATGACCCGGAGCAACTGCTCAACAACGGCGACCTGGCCATGTACCGGGCCAAGCAGCTGGGCAAGAACACCATCCAGTTTTTCTCCACCGCCCTGCACCGGGAGGCGGAACGCCGCCGCGCGCAGTACCACGGCCTTGTCGCCGCCCTGGCCGGGGAGGCCCTGTTCCTGGTCTACCAGCCGGTGTTCTCCTTCGCCAGCGGCAAGGTGGTGTCGGTGGAGGCCCTGCTGCGCTGGCGCCGCGACGGCGACCGGGTGGCGATGCCCGCCGAATTCATCCCCGCCATCGCCGACACCAACCTCATCACCCAGATCGGCCAGTACGTGGTCCGCCATGCGGTGGAGGACATCACCGCCCTCAACCGCGAGCGGCCCGGCGAGCCCCTCGGCCTGTCCGTCAACCTGTCCTCCCGGGAATTCAACCACCCCGACTTCTTCGCCGCGGTGCGCACCGCCCTCGCGGAGAGCGGATTCTCCCCCGCGCTGCTCACCCTGGAGATTCCCGAGGCGGCGTTCTCCGACCGCCTGGCGGGCAGTCGCATCGGTCTCGACGCCCTCGGCCAGGCCGGCGTCGGGCTGCACATCGACCACTTCGGCACCGGCCACGCGAGCCTCAGGGATCTGCGCCACCCGGTGCTGGCGGTGAAGATCGATGCTACCCTGGTGGCCGGTCTCACCAGCGACCGGGACATCTTCAGGCTCTCGGCGGCGGCCATCGCCATGAGCCACCTGCTGGGCATCCAGGTGGTGGCCAACGGCGTCGAGACCCCGGCGCAGCTCGAAACCCTCGAGGCCCTCGGCTGTGACATGGCACAGGGCTACCTGTTCGGCGGCCCCGTACCCCTCAAGGAGCTGGCGGCACTGATACGCCGCATCGAAGACCAGGGCGTCGACGCACCCCAACCCAGCCGGCGGGCCTGAAGCCGCCGCCAACTTCCACTTGAGGGACCTCTGAAAAGCGTGATAGCGGGATGCAGCGCGAGGCGCCCCGCAGCTCTTCTCTGACAAGAAAGAGCCGAGACATATCAGCTAGATAGGCGAGGGGTGAGCGAGGAGGTCCTGCCCCCTGAGCGAAGCGAATGCCTTGGGCACGCAACGAAGCGATGCGCCCGATAGCGCACTTTTTCAGAGGTTCATTAAGTATTTGTTAAGTTTGCCCCCCTAACCTGACCCTCAGTAACCGCCCGCCGGATCACCCGGCAGCGTCCAACCGAGGGACATGCAATGCCTTCCACCTTCACCACCGCCGTCGATGACGATGCCCGCCGCGAGGCCGCCGTGATCAACCGCTCCCTGGGCAAGCTGCTCACCCCGACACCGGAACTGAGCCTGCTGCGGGGCCAGGACCCGGGCCGCGCGGCGGTGGAAGCCTTCATCGCCGAGCGCTTTCACCACCACCACGGCGCACGGATCAGCGAATTCCTGCCGGCGCTGCTCGCCCTGCGCTGTCGGGGAGAACTGTGCGCGGCCCTGGGCCTGCGCCCCGCCGCCCTCGGCAACCTTTTCCTCGAACACTACCTGGACACGCCGGCGGAACAGGCCATCGCCGCGCTCACCCGCAGCCCGGTTTCCCGCACCGGCATCGTCGAGGTGGGCAACCTGGTATCCGGGCGCGGCGGTGCCAGCGCCCTGTTGTTCCTGATGCTGCTGGCGGTGGTGCACCGCGCCGGCTTCCACTGGGTGATGTTCACCGGCACCCCGGAGGTGCTGCGCGGCATCGGCAAGCTCGGCTTCACCATCCGCGTCCTGTGCCCGGCGCGCCCCGAGGCGCTGCCCGGGGACCGCGACCAGTGGGGCAGCTACTACGACGAGTCCCCCCAGGTGGCGGTAGGCTTTATCGCCGAGAGCATGGCCGCCTGCCACCAAAGCCGGCTGATGAGTGCCGCCCTGGCACTGTTCGACGGCGAGATCGGCGAACTCGCCGCCACCCTCAGGGCCCTGGCATGACCGCCGGCGCCACCAGCCTCGCCGAACGGCTGCTGGCGGAGCAGTCCGCCGGCGACCGCCCCGCCCTGGGGGACGGCACCGTCGCCCTGAGCCGCGGCGCCCTGCACCAGCGGCTGGAACGCCTCGCCACCCTGCTCGCCGGGCTGGCGACGCGGGACGGGCGCCCCATCGCCCTCGCGGCGGACAACGGCGTCGACTGGATCCTCGCCGACCTCGCCTGCCAGCTGGCCGACATCCCCCAGCTGCCTTTGCCGGGATTCTTTTCGCCGGCTCAGCGGCGCCACGCCCTCCACCAGAGTCGGGTGGCGCTGGTGCTCACCGACAGGGTGGAGGACTGGCGGCCGGAGGGCGGCCAGGTGATCGCCAGCCTGCCCGACAGCGGGCTCCAGCTGCTGCGCCTGGCGGATGTGGCCGGCGAGGACGGGGCCGACCCGCTGCCCCCCGGCACCGGCAAGATCACCTACACCTCCGGTTCCACCGGGGCGCCGAAGGGGGTCTGCCTCGGCAACCGGCAACTGCTCTGCCAGGCGGACGCCCTGGCCCGCCGGGTGGCCCTCGACCGGCCCCGCCACCTGTGCCTGCTGCCCCTGCCGGTACTGCTGGAGAACATCGCCGGGGTTCACACCTGCCTGCTGGCGGGGGGCGAGGTGCTGGCCCCCGCCCTGGCGAGCCTCGGCCTGTCCGGCAGCTCCGGTCTCGATCCGGTGCGACTGACCCGGGCCATCGACCACCACCGTCCCCATTCCCTGATCCTCATCCCCCAGATGTTGACCGCCCTGGTGGCCGCCGCCGAGGCCGGCTGGCGACCACCGGGGAGCCTTGCCTTTGTCGCAGTGGGGGGCAGCCGGGTGGCCGCCGGGCAGATCCTCCGCGCCCGGGCCCTGGGACTGCCGGTGTACGAGGGCTACGGCCTGTCGGAATGCGCCTCGGTGGTGAGCCTCAACGTCCCCGGGGACGACCGCCCCGGCTCCGCGGGCCGGCCCCTGCCCCACCTCGATGTCCGCGTGGAGCAGGGCGAAATCGTCATCGCCGGCAACCCCTTTCTCGGCTACGTCGGGGAGCCCGCCAGCTGGGGCCAGGGGCGCATCCCCAGTGGCGATCTGGGCCGCCTCGACGGCGACGGCTTCCTCCACCTGGCGGGACGCCGCAAGAACCTGCTGATCTCCAGCTTCGGCCGCAACATCAGCCCCGAGTGGGTGGAGAGCGAACTGCTGGCGAGCCCGCTGATCCGCGACTGCGTGGTGGTGGGGGATGCCCGCCCCTGGCTCGGGGCGCTGATCTGCCCGAGCGCCGGTGTCGGCGACGACGCCATCGCCGACTCGATCGCGCGCTGCAACCGCGAGTTGCCGGACTACGCCCGGGTGCGCGCCTGGCACCGCCTCGCCGCGCCCCTCGCCGCCGTGCCGGGGCTGGTGACCGCCACCGGCAAGCCGCGCCGCGATGCCATCCACGCCCACTTCAAGGGCGCCGTGGAGGCCCTCTACACCCCCCTTGACCGCCGTCCCAACCCCCTTGTCCTGCCCGAGGTCACACCATGACGTTCTACAACCAACTGGTATCCGCCACCCGTGAACACCGCGCCCGGCTGCTGGCCGCGCCGCTGATCAAACAGGCCCTGGCGGGCCAGATCAGCCGCGACCAGTACATCGCCTTTCTCACCGAGGCCTACCACCACGTCAAGCACACGGTGCCGCTGCTGATGGCCACCGGCGCCCGCCTCGGCGGCGACCGGGAGTGGCTCAGGGAAGCCGTGGCGGAGTACATCGAGGAGGAACTGGGCCACCAGGAATGGGTGCTCAACGACATCGCCGCCTGCGGTGGCGACCCCGAGGCGGTGCGCGGCGGCCAGCCCGGGCCCGCCACCGAACTGATGGTGGCCTACGCCTGGGATATGGTGCAGCGGGTCGACCCCGTCGGCTTTTTCGGCATGGTGTTCGTGCTCGAAGGCACCAGCGTCAGCATTGCCAGCCACGCCGCCAGCGCCATCAGCCAGCACCTGGGCCTGCCCGCGGAGGCGTTCAGCTACCTGAACTCCCACGGCGCCCTGGATATCGGCCATGTGGACTTTTTCGAAAGGCTGATGAACCGCATCGAGGATCCCCGCGAGCAGGCCTTGATCATCCACAGCGCCAGGATGTTCTTCGAGCTCTACGGCAACATTTTCCGCGCCATCACCGACCGCGCTCCGCTCGCCGCCTGAGGAGACCCGCCATGGAGCTTCGCGACAAGACCATCGTCCTCACCGGCGCCAGCGGCGGCATCGGCTCGGCCATCGCCGAGGGCCTCGCCGGGGCGGGTGCGCGGCTGATCCTGGTGGGCCGCAACCGGGCCGGCCTCGAGCACCAGGCCGAGACCCTCGGCCGGCGCCACGGGCTTCCCGCCGGGGGCCAACACCTGCCCGTGGGTGCCGATATCGGCACCCCCGAGGGGCGCCAGGCGGTGGCGGAAACCTGCCGCCGGGAGGGCATCGACATCCTCGTCAACAACGCCGGCAGCCAGTTGTTCGGCCTCTTTGCCGAACAGGACGAGGCCGCGATCGCCGCCCTGCTGGCGGTGAACCTCGTCGCGCCACTGCTGCTCACCCGCCAGCTGCTGCCACTGCTCGAGGCCAGGGGCGAAGCCGCCATCGTCAATATCGGTTCCACCTTCGGCAGCATCGGCCACCCGGGCTTCGCCGCCTACTGCGCCAGCAAGGCCGGCCTCGCGGGGTTTTCCGAGGCGCTGCGCCGGGAGCTGGCGGACGGGCCGGTGCGGGTTCACCACCTCGCCCCCCGCGCCACCCGCACCGCCTTGAACAGCGACCGGGTGACGGCCTTGAACGACGCCCTCGGCAACGGCGTGGACGAACCCTCGGTGGTGGCCGCCGCCCTGCTCGACCTGCTGGCGGCGCCCCGGGGGCTCAGCCGCCACCTGGGCTGGCCGGAACGCCTGTTCGTGCGGCTCAACAGCCTGTTTCCCGCCATCGTCGACCGCGCCCTCGGCCGCCAGCTGGCGCTGATCCGCCACCATGCCAGCCGGCAATGACCCTTACCTGACCCCCCACGGAGCACCGCCATGACAACGACACGCCACCTCGGCCGATCCCTCCTTCTCGCCCTGCTGCTCGCCAGCGGGGGCGCCCTCGCCGACCTTGACAGCGACATCCGCCAGTTGCAGACCCGCTGGGCGGAGGTCAACTACGAACTCAACGGCAAGACCCGGCTCACCGCCTTCGAACAGCTCACCAGCGCCGCCGACGGGGTCATCGCCCGTCACCCGGGCAGCGCCGAGGGCTGGATCTGGCGCGGCATCATCCACTCGACCCATGCCGGCGCCAAGGGCGGCCTCGGGGCCCTCGCCCTGGCCAAGGCCGCGAGGGCGGATCTGGAGAAGGCCCTCGCCCTTGACGATCTCGCCCTCGACGGCTCCGCCTACACCAGCCTCGGCACCCTGTATTTCAACGTGCCCGGCTGGCCGGTGGGCTTTGGCGACGACGACAAGGCGGAGGAACTGCTCACCAAGGCCCTCGCCATCGACCCCGACGGCATCGATGCCAACTACTTCTACGGCGACTTCCTGCTGCGGGAGAAGCGCTACGGCGAGGCCGAACAGTACCTGCGCAAGGCCCAGCAGGCCAAGCCGCGCCCGGGCCGCGCCCTCGCCGACGGGGGCCGGCACAGGGAAATCGCCACGGCGCTGGCAAAAGTCCGGGAAATGTCCGCAAAATAGCCCATGCACATTCTCTTGATCGAAGATGACGGCGCCCTTGCCGAGAGCCTCGGCAAGGCCCTGGCGGCGAAAGGTCACGTGGTCAATCCCGTGGGCCGGGGCCAGCTCGGCCTCAACGCCCTCAAGACCGACGCCCCGGACATCATCATCCTCGACCTGGGCCTGCCGGACATGGACGGCTTTACGGTGCTCAAGCGCATCCGCGAGACGGACAAGGCCCTGCCGGTGCTGCTGCTCACCGCCCGGGACACCCTCGACGACAAGGTGGCCGGGCTCGACGGCGGCGCCGACGATTACCTCACCAAGCCCTTCGACATGGCCGAGCTGTTCGCCCGCCTGCGGGTGCTGGAGCGGCGCCTGTCCACCACCCGCACCAACGAGATCCGCATCGGCGAGGTGGTGCTCGACACCGCCCGCACCGAAGTCACTCGGGATGGCACGCCCCTGGACCTGTCCCGGCGGGAGTACATGCTGCTCAAGGTGCTGATGGAAAACGCCGGCAAGGTGCTGACCCGGGCGAGCCTGGAGTCGCGCCTCTACAGCTGGGGCGAGGAGGTGGCGAGCAACACCGTCGAGGTCCACGTCCACCACCTGCGCAAGAAGCTCGGCGCGGACTTCATCCACACCGTGCGCGGCGTCGGCTACCGGGTGGACGCCCCTTGAGGTCGATCCGCGTCTTTCTGGTGGTGGCGACCCTGGCGACCCTGGTGCTGGTGGTCTTCGTCGCCGCCGTGCAGGGCTACCGGTCGAGCATGGGCGAGGCGGAGAGCCTGTTCGACAGCCAGCTCCAGGAGCTCGCCCAGTTCGCGGTGAACCTGCGGGGCGAGCACGCCCCGGGCAACAGCCAGCCCACCCACATCGCCTACCAGCTGTGGCAACCCGGTGCCGAGGGCGGGGCCACCCTCCTCGCCCACAGCGCCAACACCCCGGCCTCGCCCCTGACCGGCTTCGCGCCGGGGTTCGGCTACGTCAATTTCCACGGCTATCGCTGGCGCACCTATGTGCACCTCGCGGAGGCCGACAACCTGGTGGCGGTGGTGGCGGCGCGCACCGATGTGCGCTTCCAGCTGGCGGAAAACGTCATCCTCGAAGCCATCCTGCCCATCGTGGTGGGTCTGCCCCTGTCGGCGCTGCTCATCTGGCTGATCGTCGGCCGCGGCCTCGGCCCCCTGCGGGAACTCGCGGAGCGCCTGCGTGAAAAGGAATACCGCGACCTGAGCCCGGTGCGCATCGCCGAGCACCCCCGGGAGCTCGACCAGGTACTCAATTCGGTGAACGGCCTGCTGGCCCGGCTCAACGCCTCCTTCGAGCGGGAACGGCGTTTCGCCTCCGACGCCGCCCACGAGCTGCGCACCCCCATCAGCGTGCTGAAGCTCCAGCTCCACAACCTCCAGCAGGCCCACCCGGATCGCGCCGGCGAGCTGCGCGACCTGCAGGCCGGCGTGCAGCGGATGCAGCATCTGGTGGAACAGATCCTCGCCCTCTACCGCAGCACCCCCGAGCAGTACAGCGCGGGCCTCAAACCCTTGAACCTGCACGAGCTGGTGGCGGGGCTGATCGCCGAGCGCTACGGGGATTTCGAGGCCAGGGGCCAGACCGTCGAACTCCGTGGCGCCAGCACCGGCACCACCGTGGCCGGCGACCCCTTCGCCCTCCACACCCTGGTGACGAACCTGCTGGCCAACGCCAACCGCTACACCCCGGACGGCGGCACCATCCTGGCGACGGTGGAATCCGGCCCCGGCACCGTGGTGCTGCGCATCGAGGACAATGGCCCCGGCATCCCCGAGCAGGAGCGGGAGCGGATCTTCGAGCGCTTCCACCGCATCGGCGGCGACCGCCACGATTCCGGCCAGCCCGGCTGCGGCCTCGGCCTTGCCATCGTCCGCAATATCGCCGACCTGCACGGCGCCACCATTGCGGTGACCCCTTCCCGCTTTGCCAGCGGCGCCTGCTTTACCCTGACCTTCCCCGCCGCGCCGCCGGCCAACTCCCGGAACGAGACGCCATGAAGGTACCCCTGCTGCCGCGCATCGCGGCCCTCGCCGCCCTGATCGCGGCACCCCTGGCCATCGCCGCCCCCCCGGTGGTGGAGATCGAGATCCGCGACCACCTGTTCTTCCCGTCCACCGTGCGGGTGCCGGCGCGCACCAAGGTGAAGCTGGTGGTTATCAACCGCGACCCGACGGCGGAGGAATTCGAAAGCTATGAACTCAACCGCGAGAAGATCATCCCCGGGGGCGCCACCTCGGTGATCTTCATCGGCCCCCTGGCGCCGGGGGAATACCCGTTCTTCGGCGAGTTCTTCCCCAAGACGGCCCAGGGCCGGGTCATCGCCGAGTGAGGACGCCATGCTGCTGTCGACCCTGATCGTGGTCCTCCAGGAAATCCTCGAGGCGGCGCTGATCATCAGCCTGCTGCTGGTGATCTGCCGCCTGCGGGGTGCCAGCGGTCGCTGGGTGTGGCCCGCCGCAATCGCGGGCGCGGTCGGCGCGGCGCTCTACGCCAGCCTGATCGAGGAGGTGTCGCTGCTGTTCGATTACACCGGCCAGGAGATCACCAACGCCGCGCTACAGCTCGGCATCTACCTGTGCCTGGCGGCCAGTGCCCTGCTGATGGGGTGCGGCACCGAGCGCCGCGAGCGCCTGCTCCGCCTGACGATGACCCTCGCCGTGAGCCTGGCGGTGGTGCGCGAGGGCTTCGAGATCCTCCTCTACCAATCCGGGCTGATGGCGAGCCCCGAGCTGGTCACCCCCCTGCTGGTGGGCGCCACCCTCGCCACCGGCATCGGCGCCAGCATCGGCGCGCTGTTCTACTACGGGCTCCTGAGCGTGCCAGCCGCGCCGCGCCGCACCCTGACCCTCGGCCTCATTGCCCTGTTCGGCGGCAACATGCTGTCCCAGGCGGCGCTGATGCTGATCCAGTCGGACTGGCTACCGGGGGGCGCCATCCTCTGGGACAGCTCCGCACTGCTGCCGGAGGATAGCCTCGCCGGGCAGCTGTTCTACGCCCTGGTGGGCTACGAGGCGACCCCGAGCCTCACCCAGGCCATCGCCTATTTCGGCGGCTTCACCCTGCTGGCGGGCCTCGCGGCCGCGGCGACCCGGCGCGGGGACAACCCTTTCACCCAGGACCACAGACCATGATCCCCCGTCGCACCCTCCTCGCCACCGTCTGCCTCACCCTGCCGCTGCTGGCCAGCGCCGACGGCCTGGTGGTGGACAAGATCTACCACCCCTACGTGGAACCCCTGGAGCGCGAGCTGGAGTGGCGCCTGGTGTGGCAGGACGAGCAGCCGGGGCGGGCCGACCGGGAACAGCGCCAGAGCCTGGCCTTTGGCCGCGCCTTTGGCGAACGCTGGTTCGGCGAGGCCTACCTGGTGGGGGCTGGCTCGGCGCGGGAGAGCCTCGCGGTGGAGGCGGTGGAGCTGGAAGCCATCCGCCAGCTCACCGAGCAGGGGGAATACTGGGCGGATTTCGGCCTTCTCCTGGAGCTGGAGAAGGAATTGGGCGAGGACATCTGGGAGGCCGGCGCGGGGCTCCTGGTGGAAAAGGAGCTCGGCCTTTGGAGTCTCGCCACCAACCTGGTGATCGCCCAGGAATGGGGCGCCGACATCGACGACGAACTGGAGAGCCGCCTGGGGTTACAGGCCCGCTACCGCTACGCGCGCCACTTCGAGCCGGCGCTGGAATTCCACGCCGGCGAAGACACCCGCGCCCTCGGCCCGGCGCTGATGGGGGATATCCGCCTCGGGATGCGCCGGGGGCTGCACTGGGAGCTGGGGCTGCTGTTCGGCGTCGATGGCGACAGCCCCGACCACAGCCTCAGGGCCGGGGTCGAGTACAGCTTCTGACCGCCCCCCTTGGGCCCCCTACACCGAGCGCCCGGCGGGGCTCGCGGCAAAGTTGTCGCGGTTGTCCGCCACGTGGGGCATGTGGGAGATATAGCCGCCGTCCACCACGATCACCTGGCCATTGACGTTGCGGGCATCGTCCGAGGCGAGGTAGGCCACCGCGGCGGCGATGTCCCGGGGCTCCCCGAGGTAGGGCAAGAGCGCGTGGGACTGGATGCGGTCGAGCTGCTCGGTGGAATTGTTGCCCCTGGCATTGGGGGTCAGGATCAGCCCCGGCGATACGGTGTTGCAGCGGATATTGCGGGCGCCGTACTGGGTGGCCACATAGAGCCCGAGGCAGTTGATCGCCGCCTTGGAGGCCGCGTAGGCGGGGCCGTAGAAATCCCCTCGCAGCGCCGCCCCGGAGCTGGTGTTGATGATCGCCCCGCCGCCCCCCTTGAAGAAAATGGGCAACGCCGCCTTGATCATCAGCATGGTACCCCGGGTGTTGATGTGGAACGCCCGATCCCACAGGTCCGGGTCCATGTGCTCGATGGCCATGTCCCCCGCCATCTGCTCGACGCGGGTGTCGGCGGCGTTGTTGTGGAGGATGTCGACGCGGCCAAAGCGCGCCACCACCCCGTCGAACAGCGCCTGGATACTGGCGATGTCGCCGAGGTCGAGCCGCACCGCCATGGCCTCGCCACCGGCGTCGACCACCGCCCGGGCGACCCGCTCCGCGCCGGCGAGATCCCAGTCCGCCACCGCCACCCGGGCCCCCTCCGCGCCGAGGCGCAATGCCGTGGCGCCGCCGATGGCGTCCACTTCCCGCGCGCCGGATACGATCGCCACCTTGCCTGCCAGTCGTTTCATGCTCTCTGTCCTCTGATGGTTATGGAATTACGCTAAAGTGACGGGGCGCCCAGACCAACAATAACGGAGGCCCCCGTGATCAAACTGATGACCCTGTTCAAAACCCCCGCCGGGGTCGCCCCGGAACGCTTTCGGGAGCACCTGGCGACGGTGTTCTTCCCGGCCTTCAAGGCCATTCCGGCGGTCGCCGCCCACCTGCGCAAGGCGGTCCACCACCACGCCCTCGACCTCGAGATCCGCCACGAGGAAGGTATCGAGGAGGAGGGTATCGAGAATGCCCGCTGGGCCGGTGTCGGCTGCTACTACATCGACAGCCGGGTCGCCGCCGAAAAAATCCTCGCCGCCAGCGACTACCAACGGCTGCTGTCCGGCCATCCCGGCGTTGTCGGCGAAACCCTCAACCTGCTGGTGGACGAGGTGTGGATTCACAACAGGGACAGATCCCCCTTGCCGGTGAAGGCCTTTGCCTTCTTCAAGCGCCTGCCGCACCTGTCGCGCCTCGCGGCGTTGCAGTACTACCAGGACGTCCACGCCCCCTACGGGGACAGCGAGGCGATCAATCGCGGCCGCACGGTGCGCTACATCCAGAACCACGTGCTGCTCGACCATCACCACCCGGACCCCCGTTACGACTTCGATGGCGGCCCGGAAATCTGGTTCAGGTCCCTGGATATCGCCCTCGACCTCTTTGGCGACCAGCAGGCCATGGCCACCCTCGCCGAGGACGAGGCCCGCTTCGTGATCCGCGACGACCTGATCCACTTCCTCACCGACGAGGTGCCGGTGTTCGACGCCGGGCCCTGACCCTCAGCCCTGGTCGAGCACGGCGACCTTGCGATCGGTGATGAAGGTGAGCATTTCCTCGGGCTTGCTGAACTTCTGCTCGTCGGGGCGCACGATGGCCATGTATTGATCGTTGCCATAGGCGGCGAGCAGTTCGTCGATGCTGACCGCCCCCATGTCGGCGCACATGGGAAAGGGCCGGTAGGGGCCAAGCCAGGCGGCGAGGCCCCGGGCGCCGATGTCCCGGCCGTGGACCTGGGTGTAGAGGGTGAGGCGGTTCCAGGTTTCCGGCGCCCGCTGGGCCACCAGCGGATGGACATCGTTCCAGTAGCGCTGGGCGTCCTCCACCGCCATGCCGTCCACCACATGGCCCGCCACCGACATGCGCACTCCAGTGTCGCCCCAGGGGTCCGGCTTCTTGGGCCGCACTTCGCCGAGAAACACGGCGCTGCCGGCCTGATCCACCCAGTTGTCGAGGCGGGTCTCCCCGGGGGCCTGGGCGAGGCGCGCGATGTCCTGGAGTGCGCTGTCCAGATCCCGGTAATGGAGCTCCACCAGGGCGTCGAAGCGGGGCGGGAATACATCCGCCAGGGCAGTGCCGGACAAATCGAGGGGCAGGTTGATCAACAGCTTCCGGAGGTTGCGTTGGCCGGCGGCGACGGCCGGCGCCCAGATGTCCAGGAGATGGTCGAGAAAGGCATCGCGGCCGAGACCATCGGCGCGCTTCAGGAAGGCGGTGAGGCGGTACATGGATTGCTCCGGCGTTATATTTTTAATACAGGTGTTTGATATTTAGCGCCGACTGGCGGGGGAATGTAAAGCCCCGGCGCGAAGGCGCCGGGGCAGGGGTGGTCAGAGCCGGTCCGGCAGCTGGAGGCGAATCTTGTCGACGGACTCCGCCACCACATTGACCGCCTTGTCCCCTTCCACCAGGGCGGTGGTGGCGGGGTGCAGCTCCTTGCGCAACAGGCCGAGGAACTCCGGGGGCGAGAGGATGTAGAGCCGGATGATCCGACCCGCCAGGGTGTCCTGGTTCAGCACCTCGGCCACCTCCCGGGCGAACAGCGCCACCTCGTGCTTGTGGATATCGCGGTCATCGCCGAGGCCGTGGCCGCCGCCGTCGCGACCCCGGTCGCGGCCCGGGCGGTCACTGGCGAGATCCCGCACCCGCTGGCGGGACGCCTCGTGGACACGATCATCGATTTCCCGGAGAGCCCCGCTGTCGGGGTCCACGGCAAAATACCGCATCCGGCTGGAATCGCAGACTGCAACCCTTATCTTCATCATTGGCCTCCACAGGCTGGGAACATTGATCACTGAGTATTGAGCGTAGCCCAACCGCACCGATGCGCACCGATCCAGATCAAGTGTCGACGGTGCGGCCACCTGTTCCGTGACTCCCCCTCAGGGGCTTTGTTCCGCGCCGCGGAGGGCGGCGATCAGCGCCGGATCGCGGTGGTAGATATCCGGGCGAAAGGCCAGGGCGCCGTCATCGTCCACCGCCACCGTCCAGTAATCCATCACCAGGGGCACCGGGGCCGGCAGATCGACGTTGCGGGTGCGGCCGCTGGCCTTGATGGCCTCGACGCGGCCGAGAACCTCGTCCCCGGCGCCGGCCAGCAGCAGATCGGCGAGGCCCATGGCGCCCTCCACCCGCACGCAGCCGGAGCTGAAGGTGCGCTGGTGGCTGGCGAACAGCTGCTGGTTGGGGGTGTCGTGGAGGTACACCGCGAAGGGGTTGGGGAAGCGGATCGCCACCAGCCCCAGGGCGCTGGTCGGACCGGCGTCCTGGCGCAGGCGGATGGCCCCGGGGTTGTGCCAGTCGATGGCGCGGGGGTCGAGCTCCCGCCCGTCCCGATCCAGCACCCGGATGCGGTTCTTGGCCAGATAGCCGAGGTCGCGGCGGATCTCCGGCAGCTTGTCGTTGCGGTAGATGGTGGGGGGCACCGTCCAGGTGGGATTGAAGGTGAGGTGGGTGATCCGCGACCTGAGGCTCGGCGTCGGCCGCGCCCGGGTGCCCACCTGCACCCGCGCCTGCCAGTCGGGCTCGCCGTCCCGGTAGTGACTGATGCGGGCGCCGGCGATGTCCACCAGCACCATGCGCGGGGCCATGCCCCGCCACAGCCAGCGCAGGCGCTCCAGATTGACGCGGATCTGGTCCTGGCGGAACGCCCTCGGGGTGTTCAGCGCCCCCAGGGTTTCGCCCCCCACCACGCCGTCCACCTTGAGGCCGTGGCGGGCCTGAAAGGCCCTCACCGCCGCCACCAGATCGTCGCCGTAGTGCTCGGCGTCGGGGGACGGGGGCGTGGCCATGGCCAGGTCCACGGAGGCCAGTCGCTCCCGCAGCTGCGGCACCCTGGCATCACTCATGCCGGGCTTGAGCAGCGGGCCCTCGGGCACCCACGGCCAGGTGGCGAGATTGAACCGCGCCCGCCAGGCGCCGTTGGCCTCCCGCAGCCGGTGGTACAGGAGCAGCGCCGGCCGCGCCCGGTGGAGGGCGGCCTCGGGATCGGCGAGCCCCTCCCTGGCCAGCACGTCGAGGGCATCGGCGGGGGCTGGATACAGGGGGGATACGTCGGCCCTCGGATCCACCCACAGGGGTTCGAGCCGCGCCCGGTCGAGCACACCGTGATTCAAGTGATGGATGGCGGCGAGATAGGCGCTGGAGGCCAGCAGCTCGCGGCATGGGATGTCCTCCGCGGCCGTGGGGTTGCGCAGCCCCCGCAATGCCACAGCGCCGTAGCGGGCGGGGTCCAGACCATCCGCTACCAAACCGTCGAGGGCGCGGATCAGGGCCTCGTAGCGGGCCGGATCACGCCACAGGGGTTGATGGCCACCGGGGGCGTAGAGCCCGTCGAGCAGCGGCGCAAGCGGGTGCAGGGTATCCAGGGCGGCGACGGTACAGCCGGGGGGCGGGGACTGGATGGCACGGCGCAAGCCCGCGACGAGGCCATCCGCCGCCGGCGCCGCCAGGGCGGACGGCCCCCCGAGGGAGGACGCGGATATCAGCAGCAGGCAGAGGGTGACGCGGGCGGCGATTCGATACAACGGTGTCTCTCCAATCCTTTGCCTGCTAGAATCCCTGGCAAGCTTGTGTCTATTGCCTTTAGGCGGGTACCGGGCAGACTCTACCATTAACGCCCCACCCGCCCCAGTGGCCGGCTCCCCCGCCGGTCGGTGGATCGACTGACCGGAGGGAAACCTACCCGATGATCCAGTGCCGACACCTTCTCGCCGTCCTCGGCCTCGCCTGGGCCAGCCTGATGCCCGCCCAGGCGGACACCCGGCTCGCCGACACCCTCGCCCGCGCGGCGCCCAACCTCGACAGGGCGGTGCTCGCCAAGGCCCTCGCCGCCATGGACTGCGCCGTCGGCGCCGGCCTGCCCGCCGCGCCGCGCCTCGCGGTGATCGACTTTTCCCTGCCCTCCTCCGAGCCGCGCCTGTGGATCTTCGACCTGGCCCGCAAGGCCCTGGTGCTGGAGGAGCTGGTGGCCCACGGCAAAAATTCCGGCGACAACCTCGCCACCGCCTTTTCCAACCGGGAGGGCAGCCACCAGTCCAGCATCGGGCTCTTCCGCGCCGCCGAGGCCTACGTGGGCCGCCACGGCTACTCCCTGCGCATGGACGGGCTGGAACCCGGCATCAACGACAGGGCCCGGGACCGCGCCATCGTCATCCACGGCGCCGACTATGTGGACCCGGCCTGGATCGAGCGCCACGGCCGCATCGGCCGCAGCCAGGGCTGTCCGGCGGTGCGCCAGGCGGTGGCCGGCAAGGTGGTGGATTCCCTCAAGGGCGGCCAGTTCCTGTTCTCCTACTACCCCGACCGCGACTGGCTGCGCACCTCCCCCTACCTGAACTGCCAGCCGGAGCGGGTGGCCGCCATCGTCGCCCCGGCCCGCGGTCAGGGCGACAGGGGCTGACGATCGCCCCGCCGATGGCGAGGGCGGGCAATTGTGGCTACAGTAGCCGCTGATAATCACAACCAGGAGCCACCATGCCCTTCTCCCCCGAACTGCAGCAGGAAATTAGCGTCCTCTCCCTGTTCAATCCCGCCTCCACCCTCGAGGGCATAAAAGTTCACCACGGCGCCGAGCCGGAGGCCATCGCCGCCACCGCGCGACTCCACCACAAAGGGCTCATCACCCAAGCGGACGGCGGCTACCTCACCGCCCTCGGCCAGGAGGCGGTGCGCCATCTGGACGCCTTTCTCACCATTCTCGCCAGCGAGCCGGAGACCGCCTCGCCCTGAGCCATGCCCCAGTGTCCACCACCGCCCCCGATCCCACCGGGGGGCACTCAACCAGGGAGAACACCATGAGTGACAACAAGCCGTTTGATATCAACAAGGTGATTGCCGACGCCAAGGCGGTGATCACCGACCCCGCCGGTTACTTCCAGGCCATGCCCAAGGGCGGCGGGCTGGTGGAGCCATTGATCTTCATCGTGGTGATGGCGGTGGCCATGGGGCTTATCTCCGCCGTGCTGTCGCTGTTCACCAGCGGCGCCGGGGGCCTGCTGGCCTGGGGCTTTGCCGCCATCATCGCCCTGCCCATCGGCGCGGTGATCGGTTCCTTCATCGGCGCGGCGATCCTGTTCGTGATCTGGAAGCTGATGGGCTCGACGGAGTCCTACGAAACCGCGTTCCGCTGCCTCGCCGCGGGCACCGCCATCTACCCGGTCATGGCGGTGCTGGCCATCGTGCCCTACATCGGCACCATCGTCGGCATCGCCTGGATCTCCTGGCTGATGATCGAGGCCAGCGTCAGGGTTCACGGCCGGGAGCGCCGCACCGCCACCCTGGTGTTCGGCATCCTCGGCGTACTGCTGATGATATCCAATGTCAGCAGCGAGTACGCCGCCCGCAACCTGGCCAGCAAGGCGGAGGAAATGGGCGCCATGTTCGAGGACTACCAGAACCTGCCCCCCGAGGAGGCCGGCAAGCGGATGGGTGAATTCCTGAAGGGCATGGAACAGGGGATCGGCGAGAAGCCGGTCGAATGATCCGCTCCCCACAGGGCTGAAGTAAAAAAGGCGGGAAATCCCGCCTTTTTCATGCCCGGCCCGCGGTCAGCCCCGCTGGCGGCGGTGGAGCACATCCGCCACGGTGAGGGCCGTGGTGTTGAGGATGCCGCGCCCCGATACCGAGGGGATCAGGATATGGGCGGGCTTGTTGAGACCGTAGAGGAACGGCCCCACCAGGCGAGCGTTGGTGAGTGAACGGATGAGGCCGAGGGCGATGCTGGCGGCGTCCATGTTGGGCATCACCAGCAGGTTGGCGCGACCCTTGAGGTTGGCGTTCTCGAAGATGGTGTTGCGCAGGCTCTCGTTGAGGGCCGACAGGGCGTGCATCTCGCCGTCCACCTCGATGCCCGGCAACGCGGCCCGCAGCCGGGCGGCGGCGTTCTTCATCTTGAGGGCGGAGGCGTCCTCGTAGGTGCCGAAATTGGAGTGGGACAGCAAAGCCACCTTGGGTTCGATATCAAAGCGGTTCTTGGCGAAGTCGACGGCGTCCCGGGTGATGGCGACGATCTCCTCCTCGCTGGGATCGACATTGACGAAGGGGTCGGCGATGAACAGCGGGCCGTCCTCCAGCAGCAGGGCGCACACCGAGGACATCTGGCGGTTGGCGCGACTGTGGCCAATGATGGGGGCAATGTCCTTGAGGTGCTCGTCGAAGCGGCCCACCTTGCCGCAGATCATGCCGTCGGCCTCCCCCATGGCCACCATGATGGCGGCCAGCACGGTGCTGTTGGCGTGGACGGCATTGCGGGCCGCCTCCACGGAGATGCCGGAGCGGCCCACCTGCTCGTGGTAGAACTTCCAGTACTTGTCGTCGTGGTCGGCGGCCTTGGCGTCGATGATCTCCACGTCGTGGCCGTTGCGGATGCGCAGGCCCATTTTCTCGATCTTGCGCTCGATCACCGCCGGGCGGCCGATCAGCAGGGGCTTGGCGACCTTCTCGTCCACCACCGCCTGCATGGCGAGCAGCACGTCGTCGTTCTCACCCTCGGCATAGACGATGCGGGCCGGGTTGCGGCGCGCCAGCTCGATGATGGGCTGCATGAACAGACGGCTGCCGCTGACGTAGGAGTGCAGCTTGGTGCGGTAGGCGTCCAGATCCTCGATGGGCCGGGTGGCGACACCGCTGGCCATGGCGGCCTTGACCACCGCGAGGGGGACTTCCTCGATCAGGCGCGGATCGAAGGGCTTGGGAATCAGGTATTCACGGCCGAACTTGAGCTCCTCGCCGGCGTAGGCCTGGGCGACGGTCTCGGTGATCTCCCGGTGGGCCAAATCGGCGATGGCCCGCACGCAGGCCTGCTTCATCTCGGCATTGATGGTGGTGGCGCCGCAGTCGAGGGCGCCGCGGAAGATGAACGGGAAGCAGAGGACGTTGTTCACCTGGTTGGGGTAGTCGGAGCGTCCGGTGGCGAGGATGGCGTCGGGGCGGGCGGCGCGGGCCACCTCCGGCATGATCTCCGGCACCGGGTTGGACATGGCGAGGATCAGCGGATCCCGGGCCATCTTCTTGACCATGTCGCCATTGAGCACGTTGGGGCCGGACAGGCCGAGGAACAGGTCGGCGTCGGTGATGGCGTCGTCGATGGTGCGATCGGTGGTGTCCACCGCGTACTGGGCCTTCCAGGGGTTCATGCCCTCCTCGCGGCCCTTGTAGATGACGCCGTTGCGGTCGAGCATGCGGATGTTTTCCTTGCGCAGCCCCATGTCGCACAACAGGTCCACACAGGCGATGCTGGCGGCGCCGGCGCCGGAAACCACCAGCTTGATATCCTCGATCTTCTTGTTGACGATGCGCAGGCCGTTGTAGACGGCGGCGGCGGAGACGATGGCGGTGCCGTGCTGGTCGTCGTGGAACACCGGGATCTTCATGCGCTCCTTGAGCTTGCGCTCCACCTCGAAGCACTCCGGCGCCTTGATGTCCTCCAGGTTGATGCCGCCAAAGGTGGGCTCCAGGGCGGCGATCACGTCCACCAGCCTGTCCACGTCGAGCTCATCCACCTCGATGTCGAACACATCGATGTTGGCGAACTTCTTGAACAGCACCGCCTTGCCTTCCATCACCGGCTTCGACGCCAGGGGGCCGATGTCGCCGAGACCCAGTACCGCGGTGCCGTTGGAAATCACCGCCACCAGGTTGCCACGGGCGGTGAGATTGGCCGCCTCCCGGGGGTCCGCGGCGATCGCCTCGCAGGGATAGGCCACGCCCGGGGAATAGGCCCGCGCCAGATCGCGGCTGTTGGCGAGGGGCTTGGTGGGGCGGATGGCGAGTTTGCCGGCGGGGTAATCGGTGTGGTAGCGAAGGGCACTCTCTTTGAAGGAGTCGTCGGTCATGGGCTCGGGTTCCTGGCTTTATCGGCTACATCGGTGGCATAAAAAGTCCGGTATTCTAGCCCCTATCCCCGGCCAATTGCCAATGCGGGGCCCCGCCACCCGGGCGTCGGCCGCGCCCGCTGCGGGGCGCCGTGTTCGGTCAGGCACCCATCGCAGCTTCGAGCTCCTCCAGGGCCTGCTGGCGCTCGAACCACTCCTCCTCCAGGGCCGCCATGCGCTGACGCAGCTGGCCCTGCTCCAGCAGCAGGGCTTGCAGGCGGTCCCGCTGGCCGGTGTCGTAGAGGGCGCTGTCGGCGAGTGACGCCTCGACGGCGGCGATCCGCGCCTCGACCTCGGCCATCGCCTTCTCGACCTTTTCCAGCGCCTTCCGGGCGGGGGCGAGCTGCTTGCGGGTCTCGGCGGCCTGCTGGCGCTGCTGGCGACGGTCGGGGGCGCGGGCCTCGCCGGCGCCGCCGTCCGCCCTGCCCTCGCTGCGATTGCCCCGCAGCTCCGCCACCAGCCAGCGGCCGTAATCGTCCAGATCGCCATCGAAGGGAGCGACCCGACCGGCACTCACCAGCAGCAGCTGGTCCACGGTGTTGCGCACCAGGTGGCGGTCGTGGGAGACCAGCACCAGGGCGCCATCAAAGCCCTGCAGGGCGACGGTGAGGGCGTGGCGCATGTCCAGGTCGAGGTGGTTGGTGGGCTCGTCGAGGAGCAGCAGGTTGGGCTTTTGCCACACCAGGATGGCGAGGGCGAGGCGCGCCTTCTCGCCGCCGGAAAAGAGCCCCACCCGCCCCAGGGCCATGTCGCCGCGGAAGTTGAAGCCGCCGAGAAAGTCGCGGATCTGCTGCTCGGTGGCGGCGGGGGACAGGCGCTGTAGGTGGAGGATGGGGCTCGCCTCCAGGTCCAGGGCCTCCAGCTGGTGCTGGCTGAAGTAGCCGATGCGCAGGTGCTCGCCGGCGACCCGCTCGCCGCCGAGCAGGGGCAGCGCCCCCGCCAGGGTCTTGATCAGGGTCGACTTGCCGGCCCCGTTGGCGCCGAGCAGGGCGATGCGGGAGCCGGGATGAAAACTGATACTGACCTTGCCCAGCACCGGATGGCCGGTGTGCCCCAGCACCCCATCGCTCAGGGTCAGCAGCGGATCGGAGAACCGATCCGGCGCCGGAAAGCGGAAATCAAAGGGGGAGTCGAGGTGGGCGGGTTCCAGCCGCGCCATGCGCTCCAGCTCCTTGAGGCGGCTCTGGGCCTGGCGGGCCTTGGTAGCCTTGGCGCGAAAGCGGGCGACAAAGCGCTCGATGTCGGCGATGCGCTGCTGCTGCTTCTCGTAGCTGGCCTGGGTCTGGGCGAGTTTTTCGGCCCGCTGGCGCTCGAAGGCGGAGTAGTTGCCCCGGTAGCTGGTGAGTTTCTGGTGCTCGATATGGATGATGATGTCCGACACGCTGTCGATGAAATCCCGGTCGTGGGAGATCAGGATGAGGGTGCCGGGGTAGCTCTTCAGCCAGTCCTCGAGCCACAGGCTCGCATCCATGTCCAGGTGGTTGGTGGGCTCGTCGAGCAGCAGCAGGTCCGACGGGCACATCAGCGCCTGGGCGAGGTTGAGGCGGATGCGCCAGCCCCCGGAGAAGCTGTTGACCGGGCGCGCCATGTCAGCGGCCTGAAAGCCGAGGCCGTGGACCAGTTTCCCGGCCCGCACCCGGGCGGTGTAGCCGTCCATCTCGTCGAGCCGCTGGTGGAGCAGCGCCAGGTGTGGATGGTCCTCCGCCGCCTCGGCCGCGGCGATCTCCCGCTCCACCTGGCGCAGCGCCCGGTCACCGTCAAGGACATAGTCGAGCACCGTGCGGTCGGAGGCGCTCACCTCCTGGGCCATGTGGGCGACGCGCCAGCCGGCGGGAATGGCGAGGGTGCCGGCATCCACCGTCAGCTCGCCGAGCAGCGCCTTGAACAGGCTGGACTTGCCCGCGCCATTGCCGCCGATGAGGGCGACTTTCTGGCCGGGATGCACCACGGCGCTGGCGCCGCTGAGGAGGGGCTTGGCGCCCCGCTGGAGGTCGATCTGGTCGAGGGTAATCATGGGGCGGCATTATGCCCGATTCACCGCCGCACCGCCCGGCAGCCGCAATCCGCCGGTGGCGCCGAGGCTTTCGCGCCCGCCAATATTTGTGCCTATAATGCCCGGCAACTGCAAACCTCGACAGACAACAGGAGTTGGCAATGAAGAGGGAACGCCGCAAGGGGCTGCCACCGGTACCCGCGGAACTGGAAAAGCTGCTGAATGTCGGCCAGCTCGCCGCCCTGCGGGAGTTGCAGAATTTCGGCTGGACCGTACAGGTGGTGAGGCGCCCCCTGTTCACCACCCCCGTCCCGGTGCTGAAAAGTCCCGATGGCAGCAAGACCGCGGTGATCGAGGAAGACGGCACCGTCAATTACAGCCCCGATATCGTCATCCGCTAGCTGCTCCATCCCGCTCTCCGCCCCGGAGCGCCCCGCGCCGGGCGCACCCCCTGATACCACGGAGTCCAGATCCCCATGTGGTTTGGCAAAATCATCGCCGGCCTGATCGGCCTTGCGGTCGGCGGCCCCCTCGGGCTGATCATCGGCGTCATCGTCGGACACTATTTCGATCGCGGACTCGGCAACGTCTTCCGGCCCCTGTCCGCCAGCGACCGCCAGGCCGTGGAGTCCGAGTTCTTCCGCACCGTCTTCCTGCTGCTCGGCAAGCTCGCCAAGTGCGACGGCCGCGTCTCCGAGATCGAGGTCGCCCACACCGAGCAGCTGATGGCCCACATGGGCCTGCATTCCGACCACCGCCGGGAGGCCATCGCCCTGTTCAAGGAGGGCGCCGGCGCCGACTTCGATATCCAGGAACCGCTGCGGCGCTTCCGCCACACCTGCGGGCGGCACCCGGCCCTGTCCCGCCAGCTGCTCAACTACCTGCTGGCCCTGGCCCTCGCCGATGGCGCCCTGTCGCCCCCGGAGGAGGCCCTGCTGCGCCAGATCGCCGCCGGCCTCGGCCTGCCCGCCGCGCTGTTCGACCAGTTGATCCGCATGATTCGCGCCCAGAGCCACTTCCGGGATTACGGCGCCGGGGCCGCGCCCGGGGGGAATCGGAGCGCGTCGGAGCTTGCCACTGCCTACGAGGCCCTGGGGGTCGCCTCCACCGCCAGCGATGCCGAGGTGAAGAGGGCCTACCGCAAGCTGATGAGCGAGAACCACCCCGACAAACTCATGGGCCAGGGGGTGCCGGAGGACATGATCCAGCTCGCCACCGAGCGCTCCCAGGAGATCCAGACCGCCTACGACCTGATCACCAAGCACCGCGCGCGGGGCTGAGGCCCCGCCTCTTCCCGTGGGGCGTCCCCACCGTTAAGTAACCGTTAAGAATCCCCGTTCACCATGCCTCACCGACAACGGCGAGGCATCCATGCACCCCCATTTCCAGCACCTGCGGCGCGACGCCGGCTTTCTGCTTCTCGCGACAACAGCGCTCATGGCCATGTTCACCCTGTTGCGGGGGCTGCTGGCCTGGCACAACGGGCAGCTCGCGGCAAACCTGCCGGTCGAGGACCTAGCGGCGGCCTTTGCCATTGGCCTGCGTTTCGACCTGATGGTGAGCTGCTACCTGCTGGCGCCCCTCGCGCTCTTTTTGTTCCACCCCCGGGGGCTCGGCAACCGCCGCATCGCCCGGCTGTGGCTGGCCGCCGGCGGCGGCGCGGCGGTGTTTCTCGGCGTGGTCGAACTGGACTTTTACCGGGAGTTCCACACCCGCCTCAACAGCCTGGTGTTCCAGTACCTCAAGGAAGACCCGGCCACGGTCACGCGAATGATCTGGGCGGGGTTTCCGGTGGTGCCCTACCTGCTGCTCAGCGCGGGCTTGTGGTGGCTGTTGTTGCTGGCCTTGCGCCGCGGGGATAGGGCCACCGCCAACCACGCCGGGGCGGTGCGCCCCGGGCCAGCCCAGCTGGCGGGGCGCACCCTGGCGAGCCTTGCCATTGTGCTGGCGGTGATCGCCGGCGCCCGCGGCTCCATCAGTGCCGGGCCACCCCTGCGCTGGGGCGACGCCGTGCACAGCGAGCACGTTTTTGCCAACCATCTGGCCCTGAACGGCACCTTTACCCTGATCAAGGCGGCGTCCGCCGCAAGCCACTCCCGGCAGTCCCACTGGTGGACGCGGCGGGTCGATGGCGACTCCGCCCTCGCCACCACCCGCGCCATGGTGCTGCAGCCAGGGGACCGCCTCGAACTGCCCGACCGGCAACCCATCCAGCGCCACCACCAACCGGGCCATGGCTATCCCGGCGGCGAGGTGCGCAACATCGTGCTGATCATCATGGAGAGCTTTGCCGGCGCCTATGTGGGCGCTCTGGGGGACGATCACGGTGTCACACCCGCGTTCGATCGGCTGGCGGAGGAAGGTCTGCTCTTCACCCGCTTTTTTGCCAACGGCACCCACACCCACCAGGGCATGTTCGCCTCGGTGGCCTGCTTCCCGAACCTCCCGGGCCACGAATACCTGATGCAGCAGCCCGAAGGCCTGCACCAGTTCAGCGGCCTGCCGACATTGTTCGGCGCCGCGTCCGACAACAATGCCTACCTATACAACGGCGATTTCCGCTGGGACAACCAGGCGGGATTCTTCCGCAACCAGGGCATGGATCGCTTCATCGGCCGCGACCAGATCGATAACCCCAAGCACGTGGATAGCGTCTGGGGTGTTTCCGACGAGGACGTATTCAACCAGGCCGCGGCGGAGCTCGACAGCCTGGCGGCCCGGGGAGCCTTCCACGCCATCATTCAGACCCTCTCGAACCACACCCCTTTCTCACTGCCCGATCCTCTGCCGGTGGACAGGGTGACGGACGCCGGAGACGCCAGCGATCACCTCACCGCGATGCGTTACTCGGACTGGGCGCTGGGGGAATTCTTTTCGCACATAAGGGACAAGCCCTGGTATCGGGACACCCTGTTCGTGGTGGTGGGGGACCACGGCTTTGCCAGCGAAAAAATGATCTCGGCGGTGGACCTCAACCGCTTCCACGTGCCGCTGCTGTTGATTGCCCCGGGCCTTCGCGACCGGTTCGGCCCCCGCAACCCGGTGATCGGCTCCCAGGTGGACATCGTGCCCACCGCCCTGTCGTTGCTGGGCAGGCCCTTCAGGCACCAGTGCTGGGGGCGGGATCTGTTGTCCCTCCCTCCCGGGGATCCCGGCTTTGCCGTGGTCAAGCCCTCAGGATCGGATCAGACCGCCGCCATCATCGCCGGGGAGCATATCCTCACCCTGTCTCCGGAAGGCGGCGCGGAGATGGGCCGGATCAGCTTCTCCCCGGACCTTAGGTGGCGCGGTGACGAGGATCCGTCCCTCGCTTCGTCCCTGGAACGGCGCCTGACGAGCTATATCCGCGCCGCCCTCGACGCCCTTGCCAATGATCGCACCGCTGTCATCGATCCCCGCTGACGCACCCCCTCACTCGCCCTCGCCCACGGGTTCCTCCAGCTTGACGAGGGGCTTTAGCTCCTTGAAGTAGCAGCGGGTACCGTCCGGCAGGATCACCTGGGTGCTCTTGTCGAGCTCGAAGGGGCCCAGGGTGGCAAAGCCCAGGGTCTCGGCAAAGCGGATGCCCCGGCACGGGGTGGTGAAGGTGGCCACCAGTTCCCCGTGGCCACTGGCCTCGATGATCAGGGTGCGATCATCCACCGCCCGCCAGCTGCGCACCCGGGGCGAGCCGAGGCTCTCGGGAATGGTCACGTCGGGGGCATCCTTTTCGAACAGGGTGACTTGCTCAGCGGTTTCCTTCGCCGGGGCCGAGGCACAGCCGCCCATCGGCAGGGCCAGCGACACGGACAGCAACAGAACGGCAGGGACGATGACGCGCATGGCTACCTCCTATTTTTCGGGACTGTGGCCCTTGGACCACGGCGCGCTGGGTGTAGTGCCTGCGCGGTCAACCTGTGTTCTTGACAGGAAAAACACCGAGCAGCGATGATCGGCCACTCCCACGGACGCAGGTAGCAAAGCCCCATGCTGAACGTCGCGATTCTCGGCGCCACCAACACCCCAGACCGCACCGCCTATCAGGCGCAGCGAATGCTGGCGGACAATGACCACCGCATTTTTCCCGTTTCCCCCACCCAGGACGAGGTCGGTGGCCTCAAGGCCTACAGGAGCCTGCGGGATATTCCCGAGCCCATCGACGTGGTCACCGTCTATGTCGGCCCCGCCCGCCTGCCGGACGCGGTGCCTGATATCCTCGCCGTCAAGCCGGCGAGGGTGATCTTCAACCCCGGCACCGAGGCGCCGGACATCGCCGCGCAACTGCGCGAGGCCGGCATCGCCACCGAGGAGGCCTGTACCCTGGTGCTGCTCAGAACAGGCCAGTTTGAATGACGGAAGGCCCGGCGGAGTGACCCGCCGGGCCTTCTCTATTCAGCCCCATCCCGCTGGCGCGCCCTCAGGGCGCCCAGCGCATGAAATCCCGCAACTGCTGCTCGCCGCTGATGATCCAGCCCGGGGCCGGCGCCCCGTCCCCCGCCGGCACCAGGCGCGGATGGCGGGCGACGACGCTGTCGAGTATCGGCTCCTGACGCGCATCCACATCCACGAACAGCACGTGGTGGTTGCTGCGGATCACCTCCTCGAAACGGCGAAAACGGCGGTTCTTCTCCTGAAACCCGAGAAAACCACCCTCCCAGGTGCAAAAGCCCAGTACCACAATGGCGAGAAACAGGAAGGGCGCCCAGCCGATGGTCTCCGCCCAGCCCATCAGGGCGGTGGATGCCACCACCAGGGACGCGCCGATCAAACCGATGCAAAGGCCCCAGAGGCCGCTGTTGATGACGTCGGTCTTCATGAAATCGGTCACCGGGTGGAGATGGTGGGCGACGATTTCGCTCTCGTTGTCACTGAGCACATGGATCTGCGGCTTGATCAGCCCCCGCTCTTCCAGTTCCAGCTCAACCTGCTCCAGGTCATCGAGACTATCGCTGATAAAGTAATGCCGTTTCATTGAACTACCCCTGTGGTTATGGCCTGACACGAAAGGCTGTTGAACCTAAGCATAGCCAAAGGCATGGCAAACCTACCCGCGCCCGCCGCTGTTGTTAGAACGTTTACTTATCGATCGATTGCTTGATATTCATCACGCCAAGGCCCGCCACCACCCCGGCCCGGGCTGTCGCCACACTGGCGAGATGGACGGCACCTCCTATACACTGGCCACGTCACTGCTGCGCGACCCGAGCCAGACAGGATTGCAACCCATCGTCATGGGAGACCGGAGATTGTCGAACCCCGCGGTACCCTGGAAGTGTCTGGCCCTGTTGCTGCTGCCCCTCGCTCTCGCCCTCGATGTCCGGGCACAGGGAAGCCCGCCCGCCACCCGGCCGTTCAAGGAACTGCCCAGGGCGCCGACCCAGGATCACACGGGCCTTTTCGAGGGCGGCTTCCGTCTGCCCGACCTGCTCAAGCCCCGCGCCGAGGACAACGGCAAGCTGATGGTGCACGGCAGCATCACCGTACTCGGCGAAACCATCGCCCCCGGCACCTTCGCGCGCCTGTCCTGGAAGCCCCAGGCCACCTTCGAGAGCATCGCCGCGCCGACCCCGGTGCTGGTGGTCAACGGCGCCGCCCCCGGCCCCACCCTGTGCCTCACCGGCGCGGTGCACGGCGACGAGATCAACGGCATCGAAATCATTCGCCAGGTGTTCTTCGGCCTGCGTCCGGAGGAACTGGCCGGCGCCGTGATCGGTGTGCCGATCGTCAACCAGCAGGGCTTTCGCCTCAATTCCCGCTATCTGCCGGATCGCCGCGACCTCAACCGCTATTTTCCCGGCGACCCCACCGGCAGCTCGGCATCGCGCATCGCCTTCAGCTTCTTCAACGACGTGGTGCGCCATTGCGACGCGCTGGTGGATCTCCACACCGGCTCCTTTCATCGCACCAACGTGCCCCAGCTGCGGGCCGACATGACCAACGAAAAGGTCACCCAGCTGGTCCACGGTTTTGGCGGCATGATCGTGCTCCACAACCCGGGCGCCCGGGGATCCCTGCGCCGCGCCGCCGTCGACGCCGGCGTGCCCACCGTGACCCTGGAAGCGGGGGAGCCGATGCGCATCCAGGCCGATGTGGTGGAGGATGGGGTCGAGCGTATCCTGACGTTGATGACCAACATGGGCATCTACAAACGCTCCTACTACTGGAGCGACGCCGCGCCGGTCTATCTCAATTCCCGCTGGGTACGCACCGACCAGGGGGGGCTGCTGATCAGCAAGGTGGAAGTGGGCGACAAGGTCAAGCCCGGCGACCTGCTCGGCAAGGTGGTGGATCCCATCAACAACCTGGAATTTCCCATGCATTCCCCCTTCGAGGGGCAGGTGATCGGCATGGCCCTGAACCAGGTGGTGATGCCGGGCTACGCCGTCTACCACATCGGCATCGCCGCCACCGAGGAGTCGCTGGAGATCGACCCGGCGGAGCCCGCGAGCAACGGCAACGGCCACGGGGAAGGGGCGCGGAACTCGGACCTGCGGGAGTTTGACTGAAGGCCCGCCGACCCCATCCGGTTTTCGACAGGCAAATAAAAACCCCGACAGCCTGGGCCGCCGGGGCTTCCTGAAAATTCTTCAGGCGGGGATCAGATCACCCGGACTTCCTCAGCCTGGGGGCCTTTCTGACCTTGAGTCACCTTGAACTCAACGCGCTGACCTTCTTCCAGTTTTCTGAAGCCGTCGCCGATGATGGCACGGAAATGAACGAAGACGTCCGGACCATTATCCTGCTGGATGAAACCGAAACCCTTGTCGGAGTTGAACCACTTAACAGTGCCCGTAGTTGTAGACATAACTTAACCTTTCGAACTAAAAATACCCATCGGGGTAAACAAGATTGCCCTTGCGGACGCCTAGCAGGAAATTCAGGGGTTACTTATGACGACGTGACGAGGTACTGCAGTAGAAACTTCGGACGGTCTACATGAAGCAAGCTGTATTCCAAGCTGTTCCCAATATAATCGTTCACTACCAAATGTCAATCGACGGCGCCGGGGATTTTGCAAGTTTTTGGCGTCGCCCGGAAAACCGGCAAAACCCTGCTAAACCCGGCAAATAATGGCCCCGGACGCGCCCTCCAGCCAGCGCGAATGGGATCGGCAGCCTCGACAGCTCCTGTACAGTGGCGGGTGGCGAATCGCACCCCGCGCCCCCCGCCATGCCTTTGAATCGACCGCCAAGGCGGATTACACTCCGGCCACTCCATAAACCCCACCGACATCTGCCTCGAAGGAGCATCCATGGCCATTCAATCCCGCACTGTTGAATACACCGACGGCACCACCCGTTTCCTCGGCCATCTCGCCTGGGACGATGCCATCAGCGGGCCGCGCCCGGCCGTGATGGTGTCCCATGCCTGGGCCGGCTGTGGCGATCACGAACGCGGCAGGGCCCGCAAGCTGGCGGAGCTCGGCTACGTGGGCTTTGCCATCGATATGTACGGCGAGGGCAAACAGGGCGACGGCGTCGAGGAATGCGCGGCCCTGATGCAGCCCCTTGTCGACAGCCGCGAAACCCTTCAGCAGCGCATCCTGCTGGCACTCGCCACCCTGCGCCAGCAGCCCGAGGTGGACGCCGCCCGGGTCGCCGCCATGGGTTTCTGCTTCGGCGGCCTGTGCGTGCTCGATCTCGCCCGCACCGGCGCGGATGTGCGCGGCGTGGCCAGCTTCCACGGCCTGTTCACCCCTCCGGGGAACACCGAGGGCAACCGGATCACCGCCAGTGTGCTGGTGCTCCACGGGTACGACGACCCCATGGTGCCGCCCCAGAGCATCGTCGACCTTGGCAGCGAACTCACCGCCGCCGGCGCCGACTGGCAGATCCACGCCTACGGCGGCACCGTGCACGCCTTCACCCTGCCGGGGGCCAACGATCCCGGCTTTGGCGCGGTGTACAGCGAAAAGGCCGACCGCCGTTCCTGGCAAAGCCTGGTGAACTTCCTGGCGGAAATCTTCGCCTGATCCCCTGGGCGAGCGGCACCTCCCCGCCGCTCGCCGCCCCACTCCGCCAAAGACCCCGCCCACCGCGGCGCGCTGCCCGGACGACGGCCTTTACGCACTCTTTACGCCCATCGCGCCGTCCGCAATGGATACGTTACGGCGCCACTGCCTAGCATGGTGGCCAGGTTCCATGCCCTGCAGGGCCAGACGTTTCGATGGCGACACACTCGCGACTGATCACGGTGCTGCACCTGTGCAGCTTCCTGGTACTCCTCTACAGCCTTTCGATGCTGTTCCCGATCCTGGTGGGGCTGTACTTCCACGAGGATGACCTGTCCTCCTTCGCAATCACCCTCGCCACCGCCATGATCATCGGCGGCATTGGCTGGCGCGCCACCGCGCCCAATGGCAGGAACAACCTGATCACCCGGGACGCCTTCCAGGTGGTGGTTCTGTTCTGGATGATTTTCTCCCTTATCAGTGCCCTGCCCTTCCTGCTGGACAGGCGCGTGGAAATGACCCTGGCCGACGGGGTTTTCGAGGGCATTTCCGGTATCACCACCACCGGCGCCAGCGTCCTCGCCGATATCGACGGGACGCCGAAGTCACTGCTCTATTACCGCGCCCAGCTCAACTTCATCGGCGGTCTCGGGATCATCGTACTGGCGGTGGCGATCCTGCCGCTGCTCGGGATCGGTGGCACCAAACTCTACCAGTCGGAAATGCCGGGCCCACTCAAGGAGGAGCGGCTGACGCCGAAGCTGCAGGACACCGCCAAGCACCTGTGGTTCATCTATTCGGGGCTGGCATTGGCCTGCGGCCTGTCCTACCACGCCGCGGGAATGGGCTGGTTCGACGCGCTCTGCCACAGCTTCTCCACCGTGTCCCTCGGGGGCTTTTCCACCCGGGGGGCGAGCCTCGGCCACTACGACAGCCTCGCCATCGAGTGGGTGGGCGGGGTTTTCTCGGTGCTCGCGGCGGTCAACTTCGCCCTGTACTTCGCCGCCATCTACCGCAGGCGCCTGGCGCCGATCCTGAGGGACCCGGAGTGCCGGTTCTTCGCGCTGATGCTGCTCCTGGTGGTGTCCTACACCTGCCTCGAACTCTATCGCCTCGGGATATTCGGCGCCGGCGAGGCGCTGGTCCACGGCTTTTTTCAGGCCGCGTCGGTGATGAGCGACAACGGCCTCGCCGCCGCCAACTACCCCAACTGGCCGGAGCACCTGGTATTGCTGCTGCTCGGCGCCAGCTTCTTCGGGGGGTGCGTCGGCTCCACCTGCGGCGGCATCAAGGCGATCCGCTTCCTGCTGCTCTACGAGCAGAGCATCCGCGAGCTCAAGCAGCTGATCCACCCCAATGGTGTCTACGCCACCAAGGTGGGTGGCAAGCCGGTGCCGGAGCGCATCATCCGCTCGGTGTGGAGCCTGTTCTTCTTCTACATTTTTTTCGCCTGCGTGTTCACCTGGGGGCTGGTGGCGGCGGGCCACGACTTTTTCACCGCCTTCGGCACGGTGGCCGCCTGCTTCAACAACATGGGAATCGGCTACGGCGACACCGCCTCCACCTTCGCCACCCTGAGCGAGGGGGGCAAGTGGCTGATGTGTCTGGCGATGCTGTTCGGACGGCTGGAGATTTTCCCCATCCTGATCGTGTTCTCGCGGAGCTTCTGGCGATCCTAGCCAAGTGCCAACCGGTACCCCACCCCAGGCTCGGTGATCAGGTAGCGGGGCTGCGCCGGGTCGTCGCCGAGCTTCTGCCGCAGGTGGCTGACGATGATGCGCAGGTAGTGGCTGTCCCGATTGTGGCCCGGGCCCCAGATTTCCCGCAGCAGCTGGGCCTGGGTGACGACGCAGCCGGGTGCCCGGGCGAGCATCGCCAGCACCCCGTACTCCTTGGGGGTGAGCTCCACCCGCTTGCCGTCCACCGCCACCAGGCGCCGGGCGAGATCGACCCGCAACCGGCCATCGTCGAGCACCGAGGGCCGCTCCGGCGCGGTGCGATCCCGCAGATTGGCGCGAATGCGCGCCAGCAGTTCCTCGACGCTGAAGGGTTTGGTGACATAGTCCTGGGCGCCTGCATCCAGCGCCCGCACCTTTTCGGCAAAGCCATTGCGCACCGACAGCACGATCACCGGCACCTGGGACCAGCCCCGCAGCTCCGCCAGCACCTGCTGGCCATCCATGTCGGGCAGGCCGAGATCGAGCACCACCAGATCCGGCTGCTGGCGGGCCACCAGGGCGAGGCCGGCGGCGCCGCCGTCCGCCTCCAGGGGTTCGAAACCGCTGCTTTTCAGGGCGATGCGCAACAGCCGACGGATCTGCGCCTCGTCGTCGATGACCGCGATCCTGGCGCTCACGGGGCCAACTCCTGCCCGGTGGCGGGAAGGGGAAGCCGCACCACCAGGCGCGCGCCACCGCCGGCGCGGCCATCCTCGATATGGACGCTGCCGCCGTGGGCGGCGATCATGCCCCGGCAGATGGCCAAGCCCATGCCGGTGCCGCCCTGGCGCCGGTCTCCTTCGTTCACCACGTAGAACATGTCGAATACCTGCTCCCGCAGCGGCGCCGGGATCCCCGGGCCGCGATCCTCCACGGCGATGACGCAGTCCCCGCCGTCCACCTCGGTGTCGATGCGCACCGGCGCGCCCGCCGGCGAGAAGCGCGCGGCGTTTTCGAGGATGTTGAAAATGGCCTGCTCCACCAGCGCCCCGTGCACCCACAAGAGCTGCCCCGGGCAGGCGCTGTGGTAGTCCACCCGCGTCTCGGGGAGGTAGCGTTTGAGGCGCTTCACGGCGCTGCCGATGATCTCGTCGAGGGGTACCCAGTCGCGCTCGATCCGAAGCTCGCCGTGGCCGAGGCGGGTCATGTCCAGCAGATTCTGAATGTAGCTTTCGAGCCGCCGGCTCTCCCGCAGGATGGTGTCGAGCAACTCGCGTCGGTCCTCCCCGGACAGCTGCCCATCCAACAATTGCAAGCTCTCGGCGCAACCCATCATGGCCGCGAGGGGGGATTTGAGATCGTGGGACACGGACGCGAGGAGCGCCGAGCGCAACCGCTCCATGTCACTGCGCAGGCGCTCCGCCTCCAGCTCCCGGGCCATGGCGATGCGCCGCCAGGTGTCCGCGGCATGGCGGATCAGGATGGCGGGCAACTCCCCCACCGCCGCAAGCCCAGTGGGGGACGGCGCCCCATTCTCTGGCCGCGGGGGGAGGCGGACCTCGACCCGGATACCGGCGCCGGGGGCCGCCGGCAGAACCGTCCACACGCCGCCCGCGGCACCGTCCCGACCGGGGGCGAGAAACAGCCGCTCCCCCGACGGGTCCTGGACCGCGATACGGCAGGCCACCCCAAGGGCCTCGGCGAGCCCGTCGGCGAGGGCCTGCCAGACTTCATCGGGATCGCTGGCAAGGGCCAGCCGACGGCCCAGCTCCGCCAGGGACCGGGACGAGCGATTGGCCGCCACCAGTTGCATGAACTGGTGGCGCAGGCGGGACGCCGCCTGTCCGCACAGAAGGGCGATGAGAAACAGGATCAGCAGCGTCGCAAGTTCATCGCGCCGGGCGACCCGCAGGGTAAAGCGGGGTTCGGTGAGCAAGAAATTGAAGCCGAGAAAAACCAACAGCGAGGCGAGGATGGCGGGGCGCGCGCCCCGACCGAGGCCTACGGCCACCACCGCCAGCACGTACAGCAGCACCAGGGCATGGTTGGTGATCCAGGGCTCCAGGGCCAGGGCGAGCAGGGAGGCCAGGGATACCGACACCACCGCCACCAGGTACCCCGGGGCGCGGGCCGCCCAGTCCCCCATCCAGCGCGGGACCCGGTGTATCGCGGTGGCGCAGAGCTGCTTGAGTGACAAGGCTATTTTCCGTGGTCGCCTTTCCGTGGTCGCGGAGTGGCGCCCCCCCGCCGACCCGCCCGTTTCCGGGCGGGATCTCAGTGCCGTGGCGCAGTCAACTGGGCATCGCAGTAACGCTGGGCCTCGGCCAGGTCCAGGGTGCCCTCGTAGATGGCGCGCCCGGTGATGGCGCCGAGGATGCCCTGCCCGGACACCGCGCACAGGGCCTTGATGTCGTCGAGGTTGGTGATGCCGCCGGAGGCGATCACCGGGATCCTGCTGGCCCGCGCCATGGCGAGGGTGGCGTCCACGTTGACGCCCTGCATCATGCCGTCCCGGTCGATGTCGGTGTAGACGATGGCCGACACCCCCGCGCTCTCGAACTGGCGGGCGAGGTCGGCGGCCTTGACCTCCGACACCTCGGCCCAACCGTCGGTGGCCACCAGGCCGTTCTTGGCGTCGAGGCCGACGATGATGTGCCCTGGAAAGTGGCGGCAGGCCTCGCTGACGAAGCCGGGGTTCTTGACTGCCGTGGTGCCGAGGATCACGAAGTTGACGCCGGCGGCCAGGTAGGACTCGATGGTCTCCATGGAGCGGATGCCGCCGCCGATCTGGATCGGCAGTTCGGGAAATTCGTGGGCGATGGCGCGCACCACGTGGCCGTTGACCGGCTCGCCGGCGAAGGCGCCGTTGAGGTCCACCAGGTGCAGGCGCCGGGCGCCGGCGTGGACCCACTGGCGGGCAACGTCCACCGGGTTGTCGGAAAACACCGTGGAATCGTCCATGCGGCCCTGGCGCAGGCGTACGCACTCGCCGTCCTTGAGATCGATGGCAGGGATGATCAGCATGGTCTAGCTCCTTGTGTGGGCGCGCGCCGAGGGCACCGCCGGATGGATCGCGCCGTTATTCACCGCGCCAGTTGACGAAATTCCTGAGCAGCTGCAGCCCGGCGGTGTGGCTCTTTTCCGGGTGGAACTGCACGGCGAACAGATTGCCCCGGGCCAGTGCCGCGCTGAAGGTCACCCCGTAGTGGCAGTTGGCCGCGGTCACATCGCCCTCGGCCTGCACGTAGTAGCTGTGCACGAAATAGAACCGCTCGTCCTGGGAAATGCCCCGCCACATGGGGTGGTCGATGGTTTGATGGACCTGGTTCCAGCCCATGTGGGGCACCTTGAGCCGGGTGCCGTCCGCCTCCCGCAGGCTGTCCCCGAAGTACTTCACCGTGCCCGGAAAGACGTTGAGGCACTCGACCCCGCCGTTTTCCTCACTATAGCCCATCAGTGCCTGCATGCCGACGCAGATGCCCAGCACCGGCTTTTCGTTGATGGCCTTGGTGACCACGGCGTCGAAACCGCCCCGGCGGATCTCCGCCATGCAGTCGCGGATGGCGCCGACCCCGGGGAAGACCACCCGGTCGGCCTCGGCGATCTCGGCGGGATCGGCGGTGACGATCACCTCTGCCCGGGGCGCCACCTGTTCGAGGGCCTTGCCCACCGAGTGGAGGTTGCCCATGCCGTAGTCGATCACCGCGATGCGAATCTGAAAGTCAGTCATCGCCTAGAGGGTTCCCTTGGTGGACGGCATCACCCCGGCCATGCGCGGGTCCGGCTCCGCCGCCATGCGCAGCGCGCGGCCAAAGGCCTTGAAGATGGTCTCGATCTGGTGGTGGGCGTTGACGCCCCGCAGGTTGTCGATGTGCAGGGTGACACCGGCGTGGTTGACGAAGCCCTGGAAGAATTCGTACGTGAGCTGCAAATCGAAGGCGCCGACGCTGGCGCGGGTGAAATCCACGTGCATCTCGAGCCCCGGGCGGCCGGAAAAATCCACCACCACCCGGGACAGCGCCTCGTCGAGGGGGACATAGGCGTGGCCGTAGCGGCGGATGCCCTTCTTGTCGCCGAGGGCCCGGGCAAAGGCCTGGCCGAGGGTGATGCCGATGTCCTCCACCGTGTGGTGGTCGTCGATTTGGGTATCGCCCACCGCCTCGATGTCGAGGTCGACAAGGCCATGGCGGGCGATCTGGTCGAGCATGTGTTCGAGGAAGGGGACACCGGTGTTGAAGCGGGCCTTGCCGCTGCCATCCAGGTTCAGGCTGACCGTGATCCGGGTTTCGAGGGTATCGCGACTGACCGTCGCCGTGCGCTCCGTCATGGGATTCTCCAGGGGACTGTTCCCGCGAGGTGGAAACCGGTTGGGGCCACCGGGGTGGCCGAAGGCGCGCCATTATACGTGCCCCGCCCCGGCTCTTCCACAAGCAGGGTCCCCGGGGTAGACTGCCCACCCCGGAGCGACCCGCGATGCACCGACAACTGCTGAAAACAACCGCCCTCGTCTGGCTGCTGGCTATTGCCACCGCGGCCTGGGGCGGCGTGGTGGCCGGTCACGAACACCTCGGCATCGATCACCCGCAGTGTGAAATCTGCCTCTTGCCCCAGGTGGCCAGTGTCGCCCACGAGCCCCCCGCCATCGCCAACGCGCCCGCGGATGGACGGATCCTCCGGCCCGCCCCCTACGACCATCGCACCCCCGCCACCGCCCCCTACCAGAGCCGCGCCCCACCCCGCTGATCCTGCCCTTGCTTCACCACATCATTTTTCCCGTGGATTCAACATTCAGGATCGGATTTGCCCATGAAAACCCAATCAGCATGGGGACTGTCGCTGTCCCTTGTCGCCGCCTCCCTGGCGACGCCCGTCGCCGCCGCGCCCACCCACATCGAGGAATTCGTCATCACCGCCTCGCCCCACGGCAAGCGCGTCGATGAAGTGCCCGGCGCCATCGCCGTTCTCGACCAGCAGCAACTGCAGCGGGAGGTGGCGGCCACCCTCGGCGAAACCCTGCGCAACGAGCCCGGCATCAACAGCAGCTCCTTTGGGCCCGGGGTCGGCGCGCCGGTGATTCGCGGGCTCGGCGGCAAGCGGGTCGAGATTCTCCACAACGGCACCGGGGTGGCGGATGCCGCCGATGTGAGCCCCGACCACGCCATCGGCAGCGAACCGCTGCTCGCCGATCGCATCGAGATCCTGCGGGGGCCCGCCACCCTGCGCTTCGGCCCCGGCGCCATCGGCGGGGTGGTGAACGTGATCGACAACAGCATCCACACCGAGCAGGTGGAGGGCTTCCAAGGTGCCGGCGAAGCCCGCCACAACACCAACAACCACGAGAACGCCCTGGTGGGACGACTCGACGGCGGCAACGGCCCGTTCACCTATCACCTGAGCGGCGTGCTGCGGGACAGCCGGGACGCGAGTATCCCGGGCCGCGCCGACAGGGGCGATGAGGACAGCACCCGGGGCCACATCGCCAACAGCGATGGCGAGGCGGACTCCTGGACCCTCGGCACCTCCTGGGTCACCGACAAGCTGGTGGCCGGTATCGGCGTCAGCAGGCTCAACAATGCGTACGGCATTCCCCCCGGGGGCCACGGCCACGGCGGACACGACGAGGGGGAGTCACAGGGGGACGACGAGCACCACGACGACCAGGGTATCGAGGAGGATCACGGCGACGAGCTCTTCACCCGCATCGACCTGGCGCAGACCGTCTACCAGGGCAAACTGCTGGCACGTGGCCTGGAGGGATTCGTCCAGCAGGTCCGCATCGACCTGAGCCGCACCGACTACGGGCACCGGGAGCTGGAGATCGCCGGGGACGAGCGGGAGGTCGGTACCCGCTTCGACGTCACCGGCAACGAGGCGCGGGGGGAAATCACCCACGCCCCCCTGGCCGGCTGGACCGGTACCCTCGGGCTGCACTACACCGACCGGGACTTCGCCGCCGAAGGGCTGGAAGCCTTCGTACCGCCCTCGGACACCCGGGGCCTCGGCATCTACCTCATCGAAGATCTCGCCATCGGCGCCGCCGACCTGGAACTGGGCCTGCGCCACGACCGCCAGCGGATCACAACCTCCGGCCTCGACGCCATCGACCACGACAGTGTCAACGCCAGCGCCAGCCTGCTCTACCCCCTCGCCGACAGCCAGCGCCTGGGGTTGATCCTGTCCCGCAGCGAGCGGGCGCCGGTGGCGGAGGAACTGCTCTCCGCCGGCGAGCACGTGGCCACCCGCAGCTACGAGGTGGGCAACCCCGACCTCGATACCGAAAGCGCCTGGAACGCCGAGCTCAACTGGACCCTGAGTGGCGAACCCCTCGAGGCCAGCGTCAGCCTCTACCACCGCCGCTTCGCCGATTTCATCCACGGCGCGGACGACGGCAGCCGCTTCAGCCACGACCGCGAGGCCGACGGCCTGGCGGGGGCCGCCGCCTGCTCCACGGACCTTGCGGATTTCGACAACGATGCCGGTGAGTTCGACGAGGCCCTGCCCTGCCTGTTCTATCGCCAGGCAGACGCCCGCTTCAGCGGGGTCGAGGCGGAGCTGACCCTGCCCATCACCACCAGTCAGACCTTGGGGCTCTGGGCCGACCAGGTGCGCGCCCGCTTCGACGACGGTGGCGATGTGCCCCGCATCCCGCCCCTGCGGGTGGGCGCCCACTGGGATTACAGCCAGGGCCCCTGGAGCGCGCGGCTCAGCGTCACCCGCGCCGCCGACCAGGATCGCGCCGGGGCCAACCAGACCGCCACCGACGGCTACACCCGGGTGGACGCCTTTGTCCGCTACGGCCAGGGGGGCTGGGCCCTGTTCCTCAAGGGCTTCAACCTGACGGACGCGGACATCCGCAACGCCACCAGTTTCCTGCGGGAGATCGCCCCCGAGCCCGGGCGCGGCATGGTGGTGGGCGCCAGCTACGAGTTCTGACGGGCAACCGGCGGGGACGGCGGCGTCGTCCCCGCCGGGGTGGCCAATCCCGCCCCGGGGCGTTACCCTCCAAGGCGCCGCCCCAGCACAGGACAAACCCATGAAAAAGGCCCTGAAAATCCTCGCCATTCTGGCGGTCGTCGCCGTGCTCTGCGCCGCCGGTCTGGTCGCCTACCTGCTGTTCGCCGTCGACCCCAACAGCTACAAGCCCCGGCTGGAGCAGGCGGCCCGCGACCAGGGGGTCGACCTCACCATTGCCGGCGACCTCGGCTGGCGCTTCTTTCCCGCCCTCGCCATCGACGTGGGACAGACCCGCTTTGCCAGCGAGAGCCACGGCATCGCGCCGTCATCCATCGAGACCGGGCGCCTCGCCCTCGGCTGGCGGGAGCTGCTGCAAGGGCGCGTCGCCATCAAGGCCCTCGCCATCGATGGCGCCGACCTGCACCTGACCCGCGGCGATGCCGCCGGCGCCGCGGTGGCGACACCCGCCACCGGCGATCAACCCATCGAAAGCGCCGATCGCCAGCTGGCCCTGGCGGTGGACACCCTCAGCCTCAGCAACGGACGGCTGCGGCTCGAGCAAGCGGACGGCACGCTGCTGCTCGACGACATCCAACTGCGCTTGAGGGACGTCAGCCTCGACGGCGGCGCCTTTCCCGTCGCCGCGAGCCTCACCTACCACCGGGCGGCAGGGGAGCCCCTGGATCTGGCGCTGGACACACGACTGGCCGTCGACCGCGCCCAGGGGCAACTGCGCATCGAGGACGGCAAGCTCAGCCTCGCCGGAGCCCTGCCCGCACCCATTGCCCTCAACTTCGACGGCACCGTCGATGGGGTTATCGATGGAGAGCTGCGGCGGGCACGGATCAGCCGCCTCGACATCGCCCTTGGCGACACCCACCTGACCGGCAGCGCCGACTACACCCACGCCAGGCCCCGCGCCTTGACACTGACCCTCGCCGGCGGCGACCTCGATACCGCCGCACTGCTGCCGCCCTCCGCGAATGGCGATGGCAGCGGCGAGGATGGCGAAGGCGTCGACAACCCGAGCGACGCCAACCCTCTGGCGGCGCTGCTCGCCCCCATGGCCATGCTGGAAGGCGGCAGCGGCCGCATCGACCTCGCCCTCGACAGCCTGCGCCACGGCGACCTGAACCTCAGCGCCCCGCGCCTCGGGGTCGACATCGACGGCCCTCGGGTAGGGGTTCGCGAGCTGGCCGCAGGCATTTTCGGCGGCCAGCTGGCGGCGTCCGGCACCCTCGACGCAGGGCGAGACCTGCCGCGCATCAGCTTCCAGCAACGGCTCACCGGCATCGACCTGGGTGCCGCCCTCGCGGTGCTGGCGGAGGACGTGAACATCACCGGCACCCTCGACCTCGACTTCGAGGGCAACACCCGGGGCAGCGACAGCGAGGCGCTGCTCGCCAACCTCGCGGGGGCGGGCAAGCTGCGCCTTGAGGACCCGGTGATCGCCACCGTCAACCTGGAAAAGAGTTACTGCGAGCTGGCCGCCCTGGTGGAAAAGACCCCCGCCCGGGAGGAGCCCTGGCCGGCGGGCACCCGCCTCAACACCCTCGCCAGCCCCCTGCGCATCGCCGATGGCATTCTCCACCTCGACGACTACAGCACCGGCATCGGCAACCTGGGTGTACGGGGGGCGGGGCGGATCGACCTCGACCGCAAGACCTTCGACATCGAGGCCATCACCCGCCTCACCGGCGACCGCACCAGCGACGAGGGCTGCCTGGTGAAGAGCAAGCGGGTCCGCGACAGGGATATCCCCCTGCGCTGCAAGGACAGCTTCGCGGACGCGGGCGCCGGCAGCTGCAAACCCGACCAGGCCTTCGTCAACAGCCTGGTGAAGGACGAGGTGATCGACAAGATCAAGGAAAAGACCAACCTGGACGACGACAAGGCCGAGGCCCTGGAAGGGTTGCTCAAGGGCCTTTTGAATCGCTGAACCGCCCCCGGACCCGATCCCGTGAAAGTGAGACTCCCCCGCGAATCCGCCACCAGGCCCGCCGCACCCGGCGACCGCCAGTTCGCCAGCCGCCTGCTCCGCTGGTTCGACCACCACGGCCGCAAGGACCTGCCCTGGCAGCGGGACATCACCCCCTACCGGGTGTGGCTGTCGGAGATCATGTTGCAACAGACCCAGGTGGCCACGGTGATGCCCTACTTCACCCGCTTCACCGCCGCCTATCCCACTGTCGAGGCCCTCGCCGCGGCGCCCCTCGACGCCGTGCTGCACCTGTGGACCGGGCTCGGCTACTACGCCCGCGCCCGCAACCTGCACCGGGCGGCCGAGATCATCGCCACTGAACACCGCGGCCGGTTTCCCGACACCCTCGACGGCCTCACCGCCCTGCCGGGCATCGGCCGCTCCACGGCGGGGGCGATTCTCGCCATCGCCTTCCGCCAGCGGGCCACCATCCTCGACGGCAACGTCAAGCGGGTGCTGGCCCGCCACCGCGCCATTGCCGGCTGGCCCGGGGACGGCAAGGTCGCCGCCGCCCTGTGGGACATCGCCGAGGCCAACACCCCGGGCTCCCGGGTGGCCGACTACACCCAGGCGATCATGGACCTGGGGGCCACCCTCTGCACCCGCGCCCGACCCCGCTGCGGCGAATGCCCCCTCAGCGCCGACTGCGAGGCCCTGGCCCAAGGGCAGCCCACGGCCTACCCGGGCAAGAAGCCCCGCAAAGCCCTGCCGGTGAAGACCACCCTGCTACTGATGATCCGCGACGACGAGGGCCGGGTACTGCTCGAACAGCGTCCACCGGCGGGAATCTGGGGCGGCCTGTGGAGCTTTCCGGAAGCCGACAGCGAGGACGATATTCCCGCCACCGCCCGGCGCCTCGGGGTGATCCCCGGCGCCATCCGCCCCGCCGCGCCCCGCCGCCACACCTTCAGCCACTACCACCTCGACTACACCCCGGTGCATATCGAGGCCGGGGCCCGCCACCGTGTCGGCGAAGGGCAAACCCTCTGGACAGACCCCGCCGCCCCCGGCGGCATCGGTCTCCCCGCGCCGGTCAAGGCCCTGCTCGACGGCCTCGCGGCGACGGCGCAACGCTGAGGGACCCTTGCCCACCACCGCCCAGAGTGGGAACCTGAACACCCCGACAACCACCGCCCCAGGGACAACCCATGCCGGTAGAGGATCTCAACCACGTCAATATCAACGCCCCCCAGCCGCTGCTCGACCGGCTGCGGGATTTCTATGTCGACATCATCGGCCTCAGGGAGGGCCCCCGCCCGCCGGTGCCGATCCCGGGCTACTGGCTCTACGCCGGCGACAAGCCGGTGGTCCACCTGATGGATGCCGCCGCCATGCCCGGTCACCACCCGCAACCCGGCGCCCGGGGCCACCTCGACCACATCGCCTTCAGTTGCACCGATGTCGCCGGCATGGAAACCCGCCTCCTGGCGGCGGGGGTCCCCTTCCGGCGCAACGACATCCGCGAATTCGGCATAGTCCAGCTGGTGGTCACAGACCCCGCCGGCCTCGACGTGGAACTCAACATCAGCGACTGACGGACAGCGTTGCGACCGGCGCCGACAACTCGCTATCCTTGCCACCCCCAAACGCTTCCGGAGCATCCATGGCCCGCACCGTGTTCTGCCGCAAACTGAAACAGGAACTGCCCGGCCTCGACCAGCCCCCCTTCCCCGGCCCCAAGGGCGAGGACATCTTCGCCAACATCTCCCGCGATGCCTGGCAGCAATGGCTCGACCACCAGACCATGCTGATCAACGAAAAGCGCCTCAACCTGATGGACCTCGGCACCCGCACCTACCTCAACGAGCAGCGCGAGCGGTTCCTCTCCGGAGAGGCCTACGACAAGGCAGAAGGCTACATTCCCCCCGACAAATAAAAGCCGCGATCAAATCCCTCCGCGCCCTTGACGGGCCGGGGGTGAAACGGTTTAATACGCGCCTCTCGCCGCTAGGCAATCCCGCAAGGGAATCAGCTTGAAGCCCAGGTAGCTCAGTCGGTAGAGCAGAGGATTGAAAATCCTCGTGTCGGTGGTTCGATTCCGCCCCTGGGCACCATACAAATCAAGGGCCTGCAGAAATGCCGGCCCTTTTTTCCGCTTTCGGTAAGCCTGCTGCGTATCAAGCGCAGCGCACCCAGCCGTCACGCGCATGCCGTGGATAACGGAATCCCCGGTCCTTAATCTCTTGGCCCCCAAAGGTCTGGAGACGCCAACTACAGACCGACATCCGAAGAACCGTTACCCTGCCGATCTGTTGACAGACAGTCGAGTCAGCGCTTCGTCCCTCGATATGTATCACCAACCGGCTTGGACCAACCCGCTGATGAAGCGTGGTATGCGATAACGTCATCGACCCTAGCGGGCTCACCCAACACCACATCCCAGCACCAGGTACCAAAGCCTCCCCGTGCATTGACTGCCTTGACCCAGGTATCCAGGGCCATACGCTTGGCCCTGTTCTGGTCGGAATCCTCACCCTTGATTTCCAATACCAGATTTTTGCCATTGGTCAGGCGGATCAGATAATCGGGCACGAAGCGGCGTCGGCTGCCACGCCACAGATAGTAAACCTGGAAGCCCAGGTGGTCATTCTTGGCAAAGCAGGCGACATCTTCGCGTTTTTCAAGAATCTTGGTGGTGTAGTCCTCCCAGGTGCTGTCCGCCACCGCATGGCTGATTTGGGATTTCACCGTTTCCATACAGTTTTTTGTGGTGTACCAAGTCCGCATCAGCCGCGTGGAGCCAATGGGAAATTCCGGGTCGAATACCGGTTCCAGCCGTTCGGTATTGTGCTGCTGAAGCTGAGCGACGACATGACCCACAATGGTGTCTATGGACAGGGCAACAAGGATACGCTTGCGCAGTGGTTCCTGGTGGAATAGCGACGGAATATCCAGCCGGTTGGAGTTATAGAACTGCTCCACCAGCCGGATCAGCTGCTGAATCAGATACTCCTGGCCGGCAGGATAGCCCCCCTTCAGCTCCGCAAAGGCCTTGCGCGCCGCCAGGAACAGCAGGCGCTGGAGACGGAATTCCTCCGGCAACTTTTCCAGGTCGATGGTGACGGCCTTGGCCAAATCGGCCGCGCCACCCAGGGCGGGGGCAAGTTCCGCAGTCACATGTATCTCTGCCGGGTCCAATTTGAGGACGGGTATCTTTGCCCAATCAATGGTCAACTCGGGCCGCACCACCACATCCACCCTGAGCACATTGGGCCAGCTGATCTCCATCTCGCCACGGTCCTTGAGGGCTTCAATCTGGGTGCTGCTCCTGGGCGGGGGCGGCGCCTCGCCGGAATCGTCCACGTCCTGGAAGATGGACAGCGGCACACCGAACACGTTGACGTACTCGGCCCTGAACAGGTCTCGCTCCTGGCCATCCGGGCACAGGACCCTTTCGGTATCGTAGGACACCCGCCGCAAGCCACGGCCGATTACCTGCTCGCAGAGCAGCTGGCTGGTGAAAGCCCTCAGCCCCATGATATGGGTGACATTCTTGGCGTCCCACCCTTCGCTGAGCATGGCCACCGAGATGACATTTTGGAGGTCCTGGCCGGCAGTATTGCGTTTGCCGACGTTGTCGACGATGGCTCGCAGCAGCTCCTCCTTCTTCAACGCGCGAAGTTCCACCTTACGGGACTCGGGGATGACGGCAGCTTCCACGATTTCCCGCAGCACCTCCTCATATTCCTTGTTAGCGGTGGCAGTTTCGCCTATTTCCGCCTTGTCCAGCACCTTGGAGTCCACCCGCAGTGTGCGCTCTGGGGCCTTCAGCTCCGGCCAATAGGCATCTCCCTGGCGGAAGTAGTATTCCAACCTCGCGGCAGTCTCCGTGCGGTTACAGACAGTGAGCATCACCGGGGGTGAGGGGTGCCCGCTGGCCAGCCAGGCCTCACGGGTCGCTCGCCAGTCCGCCCCGAGCAACGTGTAGGCCTCCTGGACGATTTGCGGAAGCGCCTCATGGGGCTCCGCGCCCCGGCGATTTAGATCCTGGGAAACATCAGATTCACGGTATAGGTGGTAGAGCTTGGACCTGTAGGTTTTGGCATTGGGCAGGGCACTGTCCCGAATCACCACCCTGGGGGTTTTGACGAGGCCTGCCTCGATGGCGTCGTTCAGGCCAAAATCCGAAATGACCCACTCGAACAGCGCCGACTCGGTGCTGGTTTTACCCGTGGGGGCGAAGGGGGTGGCCGACAGGTCGAAACAGCGGATAATGCGCCGCATCCTGTGAATCCGGTCGAGGCCCTCAATCCAGCGGGTTGCCTCGTCCAGGTCGATACCCAGCTCCTCGGCATCCTTTTTGCTCACTTTCAGCTCCGCCGGTTTGCGGTAGGCATGGTGGGCCTCGTCATTGATGATGACCAAGTCCTTGTATCCCGCCAGCTTGCCCAGCACCCTGCGCACATAGGCCTCGTCACTTTCCTTGCCCTTTTTGACCACAGAGCGGTCCTGCTCCTTGAGGGGCATCAGGCTGTGCCAGTTCTCAATCAGCAGCTCCATCTGGTTCAACTTCTGGCGCAGGGACTCATTGGGGCAGATGGAGAATGCGTCGTAGTAATTTTCCGGGTGACCCGGCAATAACACCTGAAGCCGCTCCTTGACGGTAAGGCCTGGCGCCACGATAAAAATGGCCTTGGCGAAGTCTTTGTTGCGCTTGGGGTAGGTGAGTGCATTCAGCACCTGCCAGGTGATGATCATGGCCATCACTGTGGTCTTGCCGCTGCCGGTGGCCATCTTGTTGCACAGGCGCTCCCAGGGGCCCCCATCCCCGGGGATGGCGATGCCCTGCTTGAAATCCGGAGGCGCCTCCACATGCCAGATAAGGGTCTCGATGGCTTCGAGCTGGCAAAAATAAAAGCTGTACTGTCGGCTGTTCTCCGGGTCTCGCCAGTGCTCCAATAACTGGCGGGTGATGGCGGTGACACCGGGGTAATCGGCGGCCCGCCAGGCATCCACCCGTTCGCGGATGCGATTGACCAGCTCCAGCTCCACACCACGCACGGTGTTGTTGCGGGTATCAAAGATTTCGTAGCCGGCGGGACGGCGCCCGGGTCGCAGATCCAGCTTGCTGTCCGACTTTCTCAGCCAGTGGTGAGTCGGGCGCTCAAAGGGGGAATTGATGATCAGGGACTTGCGCTGGTTTGCCGCGTCGGTCACGGAGTATCGCTCCTTGATGTTCGATAGGCCTGCTGGGGGTGATTGGGTTTGTCTGGATACCTAAGCTCCAGCTGCCCGGCATGGGCCATGGGCCCCAGGTAGTCTTCCTGCAAATTCTTCAGTCCCTTCCGTGCCACCAGGAGCCCCACTTGTTGCAGGGTGAGGAAATCCCGAGCGCAAACTGCCCGAATCGCAGCCCTCAATACCTCCTTGTCGTTGACTCGCTTTTTACTCCTGACATGAGCCGCCAACGCCCAGCGCTCGTCGTCAGCGGGAATCCCCGCCTGGATGGCAATGGCCTCATCCACAAAGCGGGGAGCCTCGTCTGTTAAGGGGGGGGCTCCACCGCTTAAGGGGGGAGCTCCGTTGCTTAAAGGGGGAGCTCCGTTGCTTAAGGGGGGAGCTCCGTTGCTTAAGGGGGGAGCTCCGTTGCTTAAGGGGGGAGCTGAAACCACGGCTGGCAGAGCACCCTCAATCTCCATCCTGACTTCCGGCAGGTTCAACTGGTACCTGGTACCACGACCCACGCCATCGGAAACCAGGAACCCGGATTTCACCAGCCCTCTGAGCATACGGGTGATATCCACCCGGTGTAGCGTCAGCATGTCCTGCAAGCGTTGATTGGTAACACTTTCTTCCAGATAGGCAGTGACAACGGCCTGCAGTTCCTCAGCATTCAATTCCTGGAACTTGTCACCAAAACAGGTTCCAAGGTCGCTGAGAACCTGATCCGGCAAGGTGGAAATCATCGGCAAATCCAATACCACCCGGTCTGGCTGGTACGTTTCCGTCAAACTGGGGGACTGCCAGTGCTCCGCCGCCCAGCTGCTGCGAATCTTGTCGATGCCCGATCCCGCCTTGTCCCCCACGCCCAGCATCTGAAACATCAACTGCAAGGATTTGTTTCTACACTCACTGATACCCCCTTGCAGCAACTGCCGCCGGGAAACCAGCAATGTGCCAGGGTTCGAAAACTCGAAGCGGTCAAGGTAGCGGTCGATGACAATACCTCCCTGCCCGCTGTAATCCGAATGGATCAACGCATTCACCAGGGCCTCCTGGAGGGCTTCTCCCACTGAGGATGCGGCAATGCGGTACCCCTGCTCATTGGTTTTGAAGGGCCGCTTGATCCCGGGACCAGACGATAATTTCAGGGTTACCTGCTGATAAAACTGGAACAGGTTGCCCTCCCAGGTGCCATCCAATGTCAACCGGTCGGTCCATCGCACCGATGGGTCATCAGAGAATCGCTCCCGGTAATCCACATGGTAGCCAGGCACTGCGGCAGGGTCGCGAATGGCCTCGTCCCGGCCAAACATCAGCAGGCCGGCCAGGGTAAGCCCTTCTTTTCCGGTGACACGGTCACGGCGCCACCCGCCAAGCTTTACCAGCAGGCCGACATCATCCTCGGCCAGCCAGGCATGCCCAGGTCGTATGGACGCGAAGCGATTGCGGAACTGTCGCAAGGATTCGAGATGCAGGTCCTGGAGTGAGAATCCTTCGAGAACCCGACCGTCTGCCGGTTCATCCGACTGGTCGGCAAACATCCGCCGAACTTCCTGCTCGGTGCAGCGGTAATCGCCCTCAAAGCCGCGGCGATAGGTGCCTCGAAAGGGGTCACTGCCAATGAAAATCGGTCGCTGCCGCCGGTCTGCCCGTGGCACCCAGATTCGCACCACCCGAGCTTCACTGTCGTGGACTGGGAGAATTTCGACATCCCGCTCACCTAGCAGATTGCTGTTGACCTTGCCGCGATTGTTGACGGTATTCCAGAAGTCGGTGACCAGCTTTTCGGGGTGAGGTACGCCGTGAATATCCAGCCGGTTCGCCCGCTGGCTGATACCCAGCCAAATGGTGCCGCCCTCGGTGTTGGCAAAGGCGCTATAGGTTTCCCACAAGTCGCCGGGTAAGCCCCCTTTGGCTGCCTTGTATTCGACATCAACTCCTTCATAGAAGGTAAGTTCATCGAATAGATTGAGCTGTGTACTCATGCCGTCGTCATCTCAATCCAGCGCCATGACCTTCAGGGATTCAATCCCCCGGTCATCGACAATCTTCACGGCAATCTTGCGATTGTCGCCGGCCTCAAAGGGCAGGCTCACCGTGCCGTGGAATTTATGCAGCCGGGTGTCATCCAGCTCGGCGCGGATGTTCTTCTTGAGTTTTTCCCAGCCCTCGCCCTTGCCTGCCAGGGGGAAGAACACCTGGCGGGGAAACAGGCTGCGCTCGTCGTAGTCCGTATCCAGCGCCCACAGGGCAATCTTGCTCTTGCCGCCGGACACCAGCTCGCCCTTGGCCGGATCGAAGTAGTCGAAGCCGTGCACCTCGACCTGATAGGCGCCGTCCTTCAGCTTGCGCACTTCCACCTCCGGCTGGCCCATCAGCCAGAAACTCTGGTTGCTGGCGCGGGCCTTTTTCAGGTCCTCGGTGAGCAGGTCGGTATTCATCTGGGCCTTGAGGGCGGTAATGCCCTTCATGGCGTCGATGTCCTTGGCGGCCTCCGGGTCGAAGGCGAAGGCGCAGAACACAATCATTGTCGGCAGGGGGAACAGCTGCCCCGCCTCGTTGAGGGCATTGGCCACCTGGCGCTGTTCCAGGGCGGCGTGCTCCGGGCCAAAGCTCACCACCACCCGCTCGCCGCTTTCCAGGTGGCCGCTGGCGTGGAGGTTGCGGATGTCCGCATCGGTGGGCAGGGTTTCCAGGTCGGCAAACTTGAGCATCTGGCCCCCCTTGCCGCGGATGCCGGTTTTCAGCAGCTCCGCCCGCCACTGGTGCTGGCGGCCGCTCTCGCCGGTGCGGGCGATGCTGGTGTCCGCCTGCTCCGGGCCTGCGGCTTCGTCCAGGGATTTCACCGAGGGGAAGGGCACCGCCTCCACGGTAAAGGGGCCGGTGATGCGCAGGCGATTTTTGGCTGCCGCCGGCTGGTCGTAGAGCACCTCCTGGTCGGCGTGGGCGGCGATGGAGTCGTCCATCTGGCGCTGCATGGCCCGGCGGGCGCTGTGGAAGGCGGCGAAGGCAGCCTCTGCGGCGGCAGGCCAGAGCTCGGGAAAGTCGAAGGGCACCTCCCATTCCTGCAGGCCATCCCCCTTGGCAAAGTCCAGCTGCTGGCCCTTGCGGCCGCCCTCCGTCACCCTGAAGGGTTCCCTGGGTTCCTGCTGCAATGCGGCGTTAAGCTTGTCCAGGGCCTGCTCAATGGCCGGGTGCATACGGTCGTAGATACTGTCGATATCCGGGTTGTTGGCGATGGATTTCAGCGTCACATGGGGCACGGTCTTGTAGATAAAGCCGCCCTTCAGGCCCTCGTGGGGGTATTTCAGCTCGTAGTAGTCGTAGCTGGATGTCATCAGGCGCTGCTTGGCCAGGGTGACGGCCACCCGGGAGGTATCGCAGGTGATCCAGCGGCGGCCCCATTTTTCGGCTACAAATGCTGTAGTCCCACTTCCGCAGGTTGGGTCAAGAACAAGGTCGCCGGGGTCTGTGGTCATTAACAGGCAGCGTTCTACTACCATCGGGACTGTTTGCACGACATAATCTTTACTTAAACGATCCTGCGTATCAGACCAATTATTCCCGACTGCATATGCAGGAAAGTCGTCAAGATATCTAGGGTAGTAGATCATCGAACCAAGCCCAACCAAACGATTTGCTTGCGACAACCTTGTCAGACCGGCCTTGGTGTATTTCCATTGTCGAGTCATTCCGGGGTGGTAGCTCTTCCCGTTTAGCTCAAAATCTATGGTAGTTCCTGCATTGAAGCCTGCCGAAATTGCCGGCTGTAGAGCAAAGAGGCGAGCTCCTAGTCGTTCATTTTCTGGCAGTTTTGTTGATGCGGGAACTCTCTTCCCAGAATCGAGTTCAAGCGAGTCATAGCGTCCCGCAAAATCACTGCCCTCTACCTTCGGGTAGAAAGGCCTTCGAAATTTCACTTGGGTTTTTTTTCGGGCATACCAAACAAGATAATCACAGTTCCCGGACAATAACGTGGTAGTTTGACCGCTGTTTTTAACAAAATTTATTATCGTGCAGAAGTTGTCGCTACCAAACACCTCATCCATAATCTCCCGAACATGGTGCAAATTCTCATCCGAAATCTGCACAAAAACACTGCCGCTCTCGCTCAACAACTCCCGCGCCAGCAACAGCCGGTCACGCAGATAGGTGAGGTAAGAGTGGATGCCCAGCTCCCAGGTGTCCCGGAAGGCCTTGATCATCTCCGGCTCCTGGGTGAGGTCTTCGTCCTTGCGGTCCTTCACGTCCCGCTTGCCCACAAAGGGCTGGAAGTTGGAGCCGTACTTGATGCCGTAGGGGGGGTCGATATAGATCATTTGCACCTGGCCGGCCAGGCTCTCCTTGTGCAGCAGGCTGTTCATCACCAGCAGGCTGTCGCCGGCGATCAGGCGGTTGGCCCAGCCCTTTTCGTGGCGGTAGAAGTCGATGGCGTCCCGCAGGGGCAGGTTCTCGAAGGGGGCGTCGAACAGGCCCGGCTGCACCGCCCTGTTTATGCCCTTGGTTTTGCCCTCTCCCTTGATGGCCTTGCGCACGGCGGAGAGGATGCTGGCGGGGTCGATGCGCTCGTGCACATGGAGGCTGACGGTGTCCACCTCGAAGCTGGTGCGCTCCGCCTTGCCGGCCCAGTTGAGGTAGGGGGATTGCAGGCGCTTGAGTTCCGCCAGGGCGGCGCGCATGTGCTCCGGGTCGCCACTGGCCAGGGCGTCGTCGATCAGGGCTTCGACGGCGCCGCGCTGTGAATCAAAGTTGAGTGCCGGGTCCAGATGGGGGTCGTAGGCCCAGCGGGCTTTACCCTGCTCCGGGTCGGTGGCGGGGGTGACCATGCCCACTTCGGGGTTGTTGACCCGCTTGTCCGGGTGGCGGTAGGAAATAATCTCAGTGGCACCCGCGGCGGCCTTGCCTTTGAGCTTCCCCGATGCCGACTTGGCTGGCTTTGAGCCAGATGCCTGTGAGCCAGGTGCCCTGGGGGTTTCAGGTGCTGGCCGGTCCTGGGTTTCCAGGCTGAAATCCGAGGCTGCCTCGCCATCCGCGCCATTGGCCCTGCGCAGGGAGCCGCCCTTGCCACGCCCCTTCGCCACCAGGCCCGCCGCCAGCAGTTGCCCATGTGCCCGCCAGTAGTCCTCCTCGGCCAGGCTTTCGCCTTCCTCCGCGAGGCGTGCTTCCAGGGCCCGCCTCAAGGCGGTGTTACCCACGGGGGCGCCGTCGCCGGGAATCAGTGACAGCAGAATCTCTTGCAGACGGTCGTGGGGGTCTGGCATTGCGGACACTCCTTGGATGTTGTTATCGCCACCCATCCGGCGGCACAAGCGCAAGGATTATGCCCTCTCTACCGGCCACTGTCATTGCAGTGTCCGGGGCCGGGGCAGGCACTCATCTGTAAGCTCGCCGGTCGGCGACACAAGGATGGGGCGCCATCCCAACGGCTATTGCCTCGATGACTTTCAAAGGACGGTCACCGCTCCTTACCCTTTCCGCGCCAGCGGTTCTACACTTGATGGGCACTACCGCCCCGGCGCCCCATCGACCGGGTTTCGTCCATAACAAGGGAGAACCCTATGAATACCGTTACCCTCGACGGCTGGTGCAAGCCGGCCAATGCCGACCGGCCCGTCCATATCGAGACCATCCATTTTCGGGTGAGCGAGGAGTGCCACCTCCAGCTGGAGGCGGCGGAGGAGGAACTGCTGGAAACCCAGGGGGATGAAAAATTCATCGATGTGGACATGGATACCCTGGAGCTGCACACCTCGGCGGATTGCGGCCCCCTGGAGGATTGCCAGCTGCGCATCTACCTGAGCCCGGTGGACCACCGGGGGCATTTCCACCTGGTGGGCCACCGGGCCAGCGACCACAGCCTGGTGTACAGCAACGCGGTGATGGTGGATCAGCTGGGCTAGCCCGGCTTCCTCACTCGGGCCGCTGGCGATAACCCCGCGGCTCGCCCCCATCGCGGGACTGGCGGCTCGCGGTCTCCCGGGCGCCAGGGCCCCGGGCGCCGCCATCGTCAAAGCGCTGCCGGCTGGTTTGCATCCGCGCTCCGTCCCGCTCCCGCCCCTCGCTCATCATCGGGCGCCGCTGCTCCCGTGACTCGGTCCTTGGGCCTTGTGGGGGATGTTCGCGGGACTGAAATTGCCGGGCCTGGAACTGCCGGGCGTTGGCGCTCCCATCCCGGGATGGCGCCATGGCTTCCCGCTGCCTCGGCGGCTCCCCCACGGCGCGCTCCGGCTGCCGCCGCGCCTCCCTGTCACTCGACCCGGAGAATGACCCGCCCCCCGCACTGAACCCGGAGCGCCGCTCCTCGCTCCGCCGCTCGTCGAAGCGGGGCTGCTGCCGGACTTGTTGGCGGGGGGATTGCTCTGTTCGGAATTGCCCTGTCCGGAATTGCCCTGTCCGGAATTGTTCGGTCCGGGGTTGCTCTTCCCGGAATCGTTCCTGGCGGAATTGGTCGTTCCGAAATCCCTCGCCTCGGGCATTGCCGATGGCCCGGTCGGGCCTTTGGTCCCGCTCCCGAGCAGCCTGACGGTCGCCATCGCGGCTGCCGTTGAAACCGCTGTTGCCCTGGCGCGGGCCGTCGTTGTCCCGGGAGCCGCCCCAGCGGGTGTCCCGATCCCGCCCATCATCGCTGTCGCGACGGCGGCCGTCGCCGTCCCGGTCGGGGTCGCGCCATTGCCGGCCATTATCGCGGGGGTCGCGACGATCGTCGTAAAGGTCCCGGGCGCGGTCGAAGTCCCGGTAGGTCTCGCGGGTCAGCGGATGGCGATACTGCGCGCCCCGGCGATGCACCGGGTCGTGGCGCCAGCGCCGGGCATCGCTGAGGTAACGGCGGTCGCCGCCCCGGGAATGATGGGGGCGGTAATGGTCGCGGTCGACGATGACGATATGGCGCTCGCGCCAGTGGAAGGTGCTGTAGAAAAATACCGGCGCGACGGCGACGCCATGCCCCCAGTAAAAGTGGTGGCGGGGATGGTAGCCCCGGGGTGGGCCCCAATAAAAATGGGAGTGGTAGGGCCGCCACCAACCGGCAAAGAGCACCAGGGGATCGTAATAGGGCACGTATACCACCTCGGCGTGGCGCGGCTCGATGATGATCAGATCCCGGTCCCGATAGGTGCGGGCGTACTCCAGGGATTCCAGGTACCCGGCGGCGTAGGCCTCGTCCCGCAGGCGCTGGATGGCGTCGATCACGTCGGGTTCCTGCAACAGGTAGGCATCGCCGAGATCCTGGGTCCAGTCGAGGTTCTGGTCCATCCGCGCCAGCACCTCGGGGAAGGCCACCAGGGCCTGGACGCTCGGGTCCCAGCCCATGCGCTCGGCGGCGCGCACCGCCTCGGCGCCCTCGAGCCCCGGGCGCGCGGCGGACCAGCGGGCCGCTTCCACCACTTCGAGGGGGTAGGTTGAGGCCATCAGGATCTGGCTGAGCAGTGGGTCGGGGTAGAGGGCGATGGGGGCCAGCAGGCTGTCCAGCTCCCGGGGGGAGAAGCGGTGGTCCCGGGGCTCCTGCCAGGCGCATGCCTGGGTCACCAGTGCCATGGTGAGCACCACCGCCACCAACGGGAAACGCCACCAGTTGCCGTATCGCATATCACCCCCGGGGCGGACGCCGCCCGTTCATGCCGGTTGCCCGCCGGATGGCGGGGTCCTGTCATCCTTCAACGGGCCAACAGCGATTCGGTGCACAGCACGCATTCGCGGAGGCGGGCGGGGGATAACGGGGCTTTGACAACGCCGGGCACCGGTCGGTAGCATGGCGCCATGCATTCTTCCTCGATTTTTTTGAGTCAGGGCCTGTCCAAGGCCTGCCCCCAGCCGCGCCGACGCCGTTGCCGCCGATGCCCTTCGTTGTTGTAGTTTCCCTTCAACCACAGGCAGCCGCGTCGTCAGCGCCTGCCCCCTACCCCAAAACGCTGGATGACCGGTTGCCCCCCTGGAGCGCCCATGTCATCGATCATCTCTTCCCCGATTCCACCCCTCGACGCGGTCATGCCCATCGCCCCGCGGCCGGATATCCTGTTCGTCCATGGAGAGGGCTCCTGGCTCACCGACAGCGAGGGCCGGCGCTACCTGGATTTTGTCCAGGGTTGGGCGGTCAACGCCCTCGGCCACTGCCACCCCGCACTGGTCGACGCCGTGCGCCGCCAGTGCGCCACCCTGATCAACCCGAGCCCCGCCTTCTTCAACGGGCCGATGGTGGAACTCGCCACCCTGCTGGCCCGCCACAGTGGGCTCGACCAGGTGTTTTTCGCCAGCACCGGCGCCGAGGCGAACGAGGGTGCCATCAAGCTGGCGCGCAAATGGGGTGCTCTCCACAGGGGCGGCGCCCACCGCATCATCACCTTCACCAATGGCTTCCACGGCCGCACCCTGGCCACCATGTCCGCCTCCGGCAAGAAGGGCTGGGAGAGGCTGTTCGAACCCGGGGTGCCGGGCTTCGCCAAGGTGCCCTACAACGACCTCGACGCCGTGGCAGGGGCCATCGACGACAACACCGTGGCGGTGCTACTGGAACCCATTCAGGGTGAGGCGGGGGTGATCCCCGCGCGGCGGGACTTCGTGGAGGGGCTCCAGCGGCTGACCCGGGAGCGGGGCCTGTTGTTGATCTTCGACGAGGTGCAGACCGGCATGGGCCGCACCGGGTCGCTGTTCGCCTTCCAGCAACTGGGGGTGGCGCCGGACATCGTCACCCTCGGCAAGGGCATCGGTGGCGGCGTGCCCCTGGCTGCGTTGTTGGCGAGGCGGGCGGTGAGCTGCTTCGAACCGGGGGATCAGGGCGGCACCTACAACGGCAACCCGCTGTGCTGCGCCGCCGGGGTGGCGGTGATCGAGACCCTGCTCGCGCCCCGCTTTCTCGCCGAGGTGCGGACGCGGGGCGAGCAGCTGGCGGACGGTCTCACCCGCCTTGCCGCCGCCCACGGCCTTGGCGAGGTGCGGGGCAAGGGACTGCTGCTGGCCCTCGACACCGGCGACCTGGCTGCCCCGGACATCGTCGCCCGCGCCCTCTCCCGGGGCCTGCTGATCAACGCGCCACGGCCCCATACCCTGCGCTTCATGCCAGCCCTGACGGTGAGCGAGGAGGAAGTCGGCCGGATGCTGGAGTTGCTCGACGGGGTACTGGCGGCATCACCCTGAGCACAAAAAAGCCGGCGGGGTCGCCGCCGGCTTTTGGGGTCAATCCGCCGCCTGCTTACCAGACCAGCTGCAGCTCGTTGACGTGCATCACGTTGCTCATCAGGTAGGGCACCTTGAAGCCGGGCTTCAAACGGAACTCGGGGAGCTCGGCCAGCATGTCGGTGATGGCCACCTTCAGCTCGCGGCGCGCCAGGTGGGCGCCGAGGCAGCGGTGGATGCCGTGGCCGAAGCTCAGGTGCGCCGGGCGGCGGTCGAGAATCACCTGGGTGGGGTTCTCGAAGGCCTCCGGGTCGTTGGAGCCGAGGGGAGTACAGAGGGCCACCCGCTCACCGGGCTTGATGGTCTGGCCGCACAGGGTGGTTTCCTTGGCGCAGATGCGGATGGTGGTCACCGCCGCGTAGGCGCGCATCAGCTCCAGCACCGCCTGCTCGATCATGCCGGGGTTTTCCCGCAGGGTGCGCTGGTCGTCCAGGTGGGTGGCCAGGTGGTGGAAGTGGTGGCCGAGGTTGGCGGTCACGGTGTCGAGACCACCGATGAAGAGGTTGAAACAGTGGCCGAACACCTCCTCGCGGGTCCACTTGCGGCCTTCCGCTTCCATGTTGAGGGCATTGGAAATCAGGTCGTCGGTGGGGTTCTTTTCGCGCTTGGCGATCTCGTCGTAGAGGAACGCCTTGAGGGTGATGATGGCGTTGCGGCGATCATCCATGTTGCTGGTGTGGAGCAGGTTGTATTCCCAGCCCATGAACTCATCCATGCGCTCCTGGGGCAGGCCCAGCAGATCGAGGACGATGCTCACCGGGAAGGGAATGGCGAAATCCCTGATGAACTCCACCTCGCCCTTGTGCTTGAACTTGGCGATCAGCTCCTCGGCGCGGCCGCTGACCTTGGCTTCCAGCTCCGCCATGCGGCGGGGGGAGAACACGGGCTCCAGGGCGCGGCGGAAGGCGGTGTGCTTGGGGGGGTCGAGCTCGGTGGGAATCACGTCCCAGCTCTCGCCGATCATGGAGGCGAACTGGGCGTTGCCCTTCTTGATGAAGTGCTCGGTGTCCTCGTAGACCCGCTTCATGTCCTCCGCGCGACGCACCACCCAGCCACCGCCGGGGGGCACGGGGAAGACGTTGGTGGCGTAGAAGATGTCAGGGCCCTGGTGCAGCTTGGGGACGATCTCCTTGTGGGGATTCACGTACTCGATGGTCCGGGTGGTGAGGGGGAACTCCATGGCCAGTTCCGGTGGCACATGGGATGGCAAGGGGTAGTCTTGTGCGCTCATGGTGCGAAAGCCTCTCTGATCGGTATCGTTAATAAACCGCCTGAAAACGGTCATCGGTGATCCGGACAGCCGCGTGTACTGCCCACACCCCTGTGGCGGCCTGTCCTGGAAACGTCCCAGTATACCTCGAAATAAGTCGCTCGACTTAAAAATATCTTGCCACTTCCCCTAGACTATAGCGCCATTGACCCAGGTCAATGGCGGAGGCCCGGGATCACAGGGAACACATCAAGCCCCGGGAGGCGGCGCCACGGACCCCGCGATCAGCTCCTCGATATGCCAGGCGCCGGCGAGCTTGCGCAGGCGGATGCGATAGTCGGTAAAGGTCATGGGCGCGCCACCCCTGCCCCAGTCGGTGACAAGGCCGTAGGCGATCACCCGCGCCTCATCGGCGGCGGCCCCCGGTTCGGCGAGGATATTGGTGATCTGGTGGCGCCACTTGCCGCCGCCGTGCTCCGCCACCGTGGCCACCATGCCCCGCAACTGGTCGCGACCCTCCATGCGCATCGCGCCGGGGATGTCGAACACCCCGTCCGGAGTGAACAGCCCAACCCAGGCATCCGCCTGGTTGCTGTCGACGGTGTGGACGTAGCGGGCGAACAGGTCGGAAATATCGAGGCGGTCTTGGAGGCTGAGGGTCACGGGAATACTCCTTATGGTTGTTGGTGTCATGGGTTTGGTGGCGCGCGTCACCACTATAGAGCCAATGCCCCGTGTCGCAAACCGCCCCGATCGGCCCGCCTACCTGCGGAGGAACTGCCGGAAGATGGCCCGCGCCTCCTCGCTGTCCCGCAGTTCCACGAACTGCCGCGCCTCCCGGTCGATCACCCCGTGCAGTGCCGCCACGTCGCCCCGCATCAGACGCTTCGTCGCCCGCACCGCCGCCGCGGGCTTCGCCGCCAGCTTCTCCGCCT
>JAYELS010000056.1:0-1663 GCA_034717695.1 Pseudomonadota bacterium | reverse complement strand
CCGTCTTCGTGAGGTCGCATAGCGACGGAGACCTTCGGTCTCCAGGAGGTGCAGCACAATGAAGAGCACTCGTCACAGCAGCGTGAGACCGGAGGTCTCCGTGAGACTGCGCTGGAGTCTCCGGAAGCCCGACCTACTGAGACTTCGCAGAAGTCTCCGGCAAGCCCTACGCGGGGAAGCCCGACCTACGCGGCTCCTGATGCTGGCTCTTTGCAGCCTGGTGATGGTGGCGCTGCCGATGGCCGCCATCGCGGGGAGCCCCGGGAGCTTCCAGGACACCCGCCCGGGCAGCGCGCAGGCCCTGATGTTGGAGGTGGATCGCAGCGTCATCCTCCGGTTCAACGGCCTGCGTCGGGTGGCCGTAGTGCATCCGGAGGTGGCCGACGTGTCGGTGATGTCGGCCACCGAGCTGCTGGTGATGGCCAGGGCCAGGCCGGTGCGCGACCAGGCCCACACCATGCTGTATGTGTGGGACCGCAACGGCCTGCACAAGTTCGCCGTCACCGTGGTGGGCATGCCCCTGGCCGAGCAGGTGGCCGTGGAGCTGCGGGAGTCGCTGGGCCCGGCCATGAGCGTGCAGGCCGTCTCCGAGGGCCTGGTGGTGGTGGAGGGGGAGGTGCCTGACGAGGACGCCCGGGAGAATCTGCAGACGCTGCTGCAGGCGGCGGCCACCGAGGAGGTCAAGGTGGTCAGCATGGTCACCACCCCCGACGAGGCCGACAGCCCCGCCGCCCGCACCGCCGAGGCCCTGGCGCGGATCCTCGACAAGCGGCTGCAGGTGATCGCCATAGGCGATGACGTGCTGGTGGTGGAGGGCACCGTGGACAGCGAGGCGGAGGCCGCCCAGGCCCGGGACGCCATCTCCACGCTCGCCGCCGACCAGCTCCGGGTGGTGGAGAGGATCACGGTGGCCGGCCAGGACCTCGCCGAGCAGGCCCCGGTGAACCAGATCCGGCAGGTGCTGGGGGAGGAGTTCACCGTCACCGCGCTGCGGGGGAACCTGGTGGCCGTGGACGGCACGGTGACCAGCCCCGAGGAGCTGGAGCGGGTCAACCGCCTCCTGGAGGCCTTCGGGGACCAGGTGCAGACCATCAACATGGTCACCGTGGTGCCGCCCAAGCCCGACCTGGCCGCCGCCCGGCAGGCCATACAGGAGGCGCTGCCCGAGGGGGTGGAGGTCTCCACGGTGGGAGAGGAGGCGCTGATGCTGGAGGGCTCGGTGCCCACCGAGGAGGGCCTGCAGGGAGTGCAGCAGGTCCTGGGGCTGTTCGAGAGCCTGCCGGTGGTGAACCTTGTCAACGTGGTGGAGCCCGACAGGCGGCGGGTGCTGGTGGGCGTGAAGGTCATGGAGCTCAGCCGGGGCCACAACCGGGAGCTGGGCATCGACTGGGGCCAGTACGGCGCCGGCGAGCAGGGCGCCGCCTTCCGCCCTCAGCCCTTCCTGTTCGGCAATGTCCCCAACGTGGGGTGGGAGGAGCTGTATGAGTTCTCCGCCCAGGTGCACGCCCTCATCGACCAGCAGAAGGCGCAGATTCTGGCCGAGCCCAACCTGCTGGTCAACGAGGACGAGGAGGCGGAGATCCTCATCGGCGGGGAGATTCCGGTGCCGATCGCGCAGACGGGCATCGGCGGGGCCGCCGCCATCTCGGTGCAGTGGAAGCCA
>JAYELS010000055.1:0-124237 GCA_034717695.1 Pseudomonadota bacterium | reverse complement strand
TGGTAGTGTGGGGTCTCCCCATGTGAGAGTAGGTCATCGCCAGGCTTCAAACAGTAGCGCCCTGATTCGAGAGAGTCAGGGCGTTTTACTGTGTGCCAGATTCCCGCTGGGCAACTGGCGCTGACCTAGGGACCCAAAGCGCTTCGCGGGGCCGGCTCTCAGACCCACTGCGCTTCCTTTGGTCGCGGGGCCGGCTCTCGCCAGGCTTCAAACAGAAACCCCGAGGTTCAACCCAGCCTCGGGGGTTTTTTATCCAAAAGCCAACATCCAATGCAACATAAACTCTACGCAGTGCCGTATGGCGCCTAGGTCCGTGACGGGTTCGCTCCTTGCGGTATGTCCGGCTTTTGGTTACTGTGGACCCATAAGGCACAGACATTAATTGTTCTGAGCATCGGCTTTCCCGAGGGAGGCTCCCCCGCCCAACGATTTTGCCGAGCAGGCAGAGTTGCTCGATAACACGTCGATACTCCATAAAAACAAGGCGCCTCAGTCATGGAACAAATCTCATCCGCCACCGCCGCCCTGGCTCGCCTCGATGGGACCATCGCCGGCGAATCGAACCCGCGCCATCGCGCCATGCTGGAAATCTACCGCCAGCACTGGTGGGGCGAGGTGACCAACGACATGGATATGATCATGGCGACACTGCCACGGGATCGGGTGCACTATCGCTTTGACGGCCATCCCTTTGTGATGGGGGGCGTGCTGGAATTCCACACCACCGCCGAGGCCCGCGCCATGTACCAGCGGGTGATTGACCTGGGGGACAACCTGGCGGGTCCGTTTGACGATGAGCGCTGGGCGTTTGGCGACTGGGGCTTGATGTTCGAGGGCATTCTCCACGGCATCTACCAGGGCAGTATGTTCGCCGGCCGGGTGGCGGACCTTGATCCCGCCCAGCGCTACCTGATCAGCTACCGCTCAGTGAGCCTGCACCCCATGGATCTGGAACGGGGCCTGATGCTGGGTGAGATTGTATATTCAGGAGCCCCGCTACGGTTTGAGCCCGTGGATCCAGTGGCTATCCAGACCGTGCTGGACATCTGAGACGGGTCATGGCCGGTTCGCTAAAAACAGCACTCAGGGTGGCGGCACTTGTCACACCACTGATGATGACGATAACAGGAGGAGTTATGGCAGCTGACGATTTCCCGAAGGACGATCGTTTGCCAGAGTGGGAAAGTTACCTCGCAACGCTCTCCGAGGCGCGGGCGGTGTTGGCGGACATTGAAGGATCGCAGGAGGAAACCCGGCGTCAGGAGGTATACCTGCTGCTGGCGAAGAGTTTCTCCGGCGGCATGTTCAGCGCCATGAGCGATCCGGACTATCCCGATTTCGTGCCGTCGGTAAATACGGTGCTGAACACCGTGGGGGTCAACCCGGACTTCATCTACGGCTACACCAAGATCAATGGCGAGGGCACCTATCGCCTCTCCGGCTACCGGGGGGACGGCCTGTTCCTGATCTTCGACTTCGTGGCCGGGGGGCTTGGCGTGCTCGACGAACTGGGGCCCTCCCTTGGCGCCCTGGATATCGACAAGTTCACCATCGGCCCCGACGGCGCCTTCGACATCCTGTTGAGCGTGGAGAAGCCCGCCGGCTACCAGGGCGACTGGTATCCACTCGACCCCCGCACCCGGACCCTCAACGTGCGCCAGGCGTCCTACCACTGGGGTGTCGATCGCGAGGCGCGGATTGCCATCGAGCGCCTGGACCCACCGGCGCGCCCGCGGGTGCCGGATGGTGCCGAGATCGCCCGCCGCCTCGATGCCCTGATGGCCTACCCCAGGTTCTACGCCGGTTTCGTCGCCCGCCATATCCACAACCTGCGCAGCCAGGGCTTCGTCAACCGCCTGCAGCACGACGATTGGGCGGGGCGCGGCGGCGTCGAGGGGCAACACTACTATCAGGGAATTTTCCAGATCGAACCGGGCCACGCCCTCATTCTTGAAACCGAATTGCCGGAGCGGGTCCGTTACTGGAACGTGCAGCTGTCGGACATGTTGTGGAACTCCGTCAACTGGATGAACCACCAGAGCAGCCTCAATGCCGCCCAGGCGCGGCTCGACGGGGATGGCAAGTTCCGCGCGGTGATCGCCAGCGAGGATCCCGGCGTCGCCAACTGGCTCGATACCGGGGGGCTGTTGGAGGGCACTCTGATGTTGCGCTGGAACGAGGCCTCGTCGGGCCCGGTGCCCACCCTGCGCAGCGTGCCCCTGGCCCGCCTGCGGGAGGAGCTGCCGGCCGATACCCGCTATCTCAGTGCCGAGGAGCGGCGCGACAGCCTTCGGGAACGGCGCCGTGCCGTGCAATTGCGCCGCCGCTGGTAGGGCGGCGTCAGCCCCTCCCGGGCAGGCTCATCCGCCCCTCCGTCATCAGCTGGCTCACCCTCTCGCCAAATTCCCGGCGGCTGTTGCTGCTCGGGAATGGCTGGTCGGGCACCGCCACGCCGAGGAAATCGCACAGTGGCTGCCAGCCCGCCGTGACGTCGTAAACCAGTAGTTGCGCCGCGGGCACGGTTGCCTTCACCTCGCGGATATGGGCCTGGTGCACGGCGATGGCGTGGTCCCGGTCGGTGAAGCGCCCCCCGAACTGCCCCTGCCAGATGGCTTCGTCGGCGAACCGGAATACCGGAAACGCCCGGCGAAAGCCCCGGTTGCTGAGCAGTGTGAAAGCGGCGTTGAGCTTGGCCCCAAACCCCTGGGGCTTGGTACCGTGAATGGTGGCGAGGGCGCTCCTGTACCAGCTGTCGAGATCCCGCACCGTGAGAATCACTTTCGCCCCGGGGTTCGCAGCGAGCAGCGTCCGGTAGAACAGGGCCCCCGGGTAATCGACGATGGATCTGTAGCCGGCGAACAGGGCGGCGAAATCCGTGGTCCCGGTGTGGTGCAGTGCCTTCCAGTGGCGCAGGCGTTCGGGTCTGTTGATCAGCTCCACCATGTGGTCGCAGGGGCCAAAACCCAGCTGCTCCAGGGCCATCTTGAGACTCAGGGTGCCGGTGCGGCCAAGCCCCGCGCCGATCACCTGCAGTTCGTTCATCGCCGATTCTCCGTGTTGTCGAGGGTGCTCAGGGCTTTTCCCCCGGGCCGGCGGATCTGTCGAGGGCTAGGGCCAGGGTTCGCGCCAGGCTGTCGAGCAGCGCGCTGTAGGCCACCGCCAGGGAGCCAGGGGTGGCGGCCGGGTCGTCGATGGGCTGGATCAGCCGCTCGCGGCCCCCGGCGAGCACCCTGCTGGCGGCGAGATCCTCGATCACCCAGCTGGCTTCCAGCACGGCGTCGCCGCCGTCGCGGTTGAGCTCCAGCACATCGAGGCGCAGGGCGAAGTCCGGAATGGTGGCGCGGGTCCAGGGGAAGTTGCGGGTGGTGGCGCCGGTGAGGGCCGAGAGGTTCTGCTCCATCACCCGCTGGATACCCCGATCGAGGGGCTCGGCCCAGCGGTGCCCCTCCGCCAGGGTGAGGCTGCCGTCCGCGCCGTGGGTGACGATCTGGGGGCGGTCGAGGAAGGGCGCCACCCGCACCGGACCGATGCCGAGGGTCTTGCCCGCCAGCGTCGGTTGCCCCGACTCCGAACGGGCGATCAGCAGGTAGTAATCCGGCGCCGGGCTGCGGGGGGCCAGACAGCCCCCCGTGGCCAGGGCGAGGCAGAGCAGGGCGGCGAGGGGGAAGGGGCGACGGGGTAGTCCCATGGGTTCATTCCTTTTCAGACTTGCCGTGGAGCAGGACTTCGGGCTGACGTTCCAGCAGGTCGGACAGGGTCCGCAATTGCTCGGCGGCGTCGTTGATGCTCTTGGCCGCGCTGTTGAGGCGATAGAGGGCGGGGGAGTCGTCGGAGGCGAGGAAAGCGGCGTTGGCGGCAAAGCGGTCCATGTTGTCGGCACTTTGGCGCAGGGCCGCGAGGGTGTCGTCGAGCTTGGTCACCAGGGCCGGCATGTCGCGGTTGGCGCTCTCCAGCAGGCTGTTTGCGGAGTGGGCGAGGGCTGAGTAGTCCCGACCGAGCCCTTCACCCACCTCGCCGAGCTGGATGGCGGTGGTTTCCAGGGCCTTCACCGCGCTGCCGACATTGCCCGCCAGCTGCTGCATGGCGGGGTCGTTGAGCAGCCGGTTGATGCCGCTGAGGGTCTGTTGCAGGTCGCTGGCGAGGCGATTGACATCCACTGATTCGAGGTCGCGGGTGAGCTGTTGGAGGTTGGTGGGCGTGGTGGGCAGTTGCGGATGATCGGTCTTCACCGGTTTGTAGGTGGCGGGCTTGCCGGGGTCGAAATCCACATCCACGTAGAGCAGGCCGGTGAGCAGGCTCTGCTGGCGCAGCTGGGCCCGCAGGCCGCGCTTCAACAGATCGTCGACAGTGACGGGCTTGTCGTCGCGGCCCTGGTATTCGAGGGCGGATGGGTCGATCTCGATGGTGACGGTGTTGAGGATGTCGCTGGTCTCGCCGTAGAGGGTCACCCGGGTGTCGATCACCTGGCCGATGGCGACGCCCTTCAGGGTCACCGGGGCGCCCACGTTGAGGCCGCGGATGGAGCTGTCGTAGAGCAGCACATAGCGCTCCTTGGTGCTCCACCAGTCGCCGCCGCCGAACAGCACCACCAGGGTTGCCGCCAGGGCGAGGGTGATGAGGGCAAAAAGGCCAATGGCCACCGGGTTGGCGCTGCGGCTCATGGACTGACTCCTGTGTGGCCGGGCTCGGTGCCGCCCCGGGACAGGAACTGGCGCACCGGGTCGTGGGGGCTGTGGTCGAGCAGGGTCCGGGGGTTGCCGCAATCCAGCTGGGTGCGGGATTCGGCGTCGAGAAACACCGCGTTGCTGGCGATGCTGAAAATGCTGGCCAGCTCGTGGGTGACGATCACCACGGTGCCGCCGAGACTCTCGCTGATCTGCACGATCAGCTCGTCGAGGCGCCGCGAACTTAAGGGGTCGAGGCCCGCCGAAGGCTCGTCGAAAAAGAGCAGGGCGGGGTCCAGGGCGATGGCCCGCGCCAGGGCTGCGCGCTTCTGCATGCCGCCGCTGATTTCCCCGGGGTAGTAATCCTCGAAGCCGTGGAGCCCCACCAGTGCCAGCTTGTAGCTGATCAGCTCCGCTGTCTCCCGCTTGCCTAGCCGCCGGTACTGCTGGAGCGGGACAGCGACATTCTCCGCCAATGTCAGGTCGCTGAACAGGCCGCCCCGCTGGTAGGTGATACCCCAGCGGCGGCGCATGGCTTTCTGTTGCTCGGGCGACGCGCAAAAAAAGTTTTCGCCCTCGACCAGGATCTCCCCGGCGGCCGGAGTGGCGAGGCCGATCAGGTGCTTGAGCAGGGTGCTCTTGCCGCAGCCGCTGCCCCCCATGATGACGAAGATGTCACCCCGCGCCACGGTGAAGTCGAGACCCTGCTGGATCAGTCGCTTGCCGTGGCGCATGGTCAGGTCGCGCACCTCGATGACCGCTTCGCCGCCCATCGATCAAACCCCCAGCAGGTTGTAGAGGATGTTGAGGGCGGCATCGGCGATCACCAGGTAGACGATGGCGTGGACCACGGCGCGGGTGGTGGCATCGCCCACCGCCGCCGAGGTGCGGCCGCTTTGCAGCCCCGCCTGGCAGCCGGCGATGGCAATCAGCACGGCAAAGAGCAGGCTTTTCACCAGGCCGGTGGCGACATCCGCAAGGCTCACCGCCTCCCGCGCCTGGGTGATGAACTGGGTGAAGCTGACATCCATGCCCATTGCCACCAGGGCGCCGCCCACCAGACCCACCATGTTGGCGAAGATCACCAGGAAGGGCATCACCAGCACCAGGGCCAGGAGGCGCGGCACCACCAGGTACTCCATGGGGGAGAGCCCCAGGGTGGTGACCGCGTCGATCTCCTCGTTGGCCTGCATGGTGCCGAGCTGAGCGGCGTAGGCCGCCCCCGTTCGGCCGGCCATGATCACCGCCGTCATCAGCGGCGCCATCTCCCGCACCATGCCGAGGGCCACCAGGTTCGCCACGTAGACCTCGGCCCCCAGCTGGCGCAACTGTACCGCCCCCAGATAGGCGAGAATCATCCCCACCAGCACGCTGATGAGGGCGACGATACCGAGGGCCCGGGGGCCGCCCAGTTCGACGAAGTAGAGCAGATCCCGGCCCTTGGCCTGGCCGCGACCGGAGAATACCCGGCCGAGGGCCAGCACCAGCTCGCCGAGAAAGGCCAGAAACCCCACCAGGCTGGCCTGGAAGGCGCGACAGGCATTCCACCCCAGGGCCAGCAGGCCGGGGGCCGGCGGGTGGGGCTCGGGGGGATTCTTCACCGCCGAGGCGAGGGCGAGGAGTTTTTGCAGGTGTTCCGGCAGGCCGGTGGTGTCGAGGGGAATGTCCTCGGCCTCGCACAGCCGGGCGAGGCTGAAGAGCCGCGCGGCAACGCCGGAATCCCAGTGGAAACCCGTGGCCATCAGCCGCAGCCGGCGGCTGGGTGACGGCGCCAGGGCAGAGGCCCGCAGCAGCTCCGCGGCCTCCGGAGGGGCGGCGAGGGCGGTCCAGTCCCCCTGGAGCTGGAGCAGGGTATCCGCCCCGTCCCGGCTCACCCGGAATGGCATCTGGTCTTCCCCGACAGTCACCGCGACGACACCCCCCCTTTGCCCTGATTGCGCTCACCCCGGGCCGCCCTGTGGCCCGGCGGCGCCAAAAGCCAGAGTATAGGGACGCGCCGGAGGGAAAGCGATAATCCGCCCCCCGCCATGGACTTGCGGTGGTTCAGTGTTTATCGTGCTGCGACATCACTCCCGTTCGCGGCAGCGCGGGGGGCAATAACATCCGATAACAATCCGGAGCAGATCATGAAAGAGGTCAAATCCTTCTGCCGCCTGTGCGGCTCCGCCTGCGGGACCGTCCTCACCCTGGATGACGACGACCGCCTCGTCAGGGTGCGGCCGGATGACGAGAACCCCATGTCCCGGGGATACCTGTGCTACAAGGGTCTCTACGGCGAGGAAATGCAGAACAGCCCCGATCGCCTGCTCCACACTGTCAAGCGCCAGCCCGATGGCAGCCACAGGCCCATCGACACCGAACAGGCCCTGGACGAGATCGCCGAGCGCATGGCGGCGCTGATGGCGCGCCACGGCAAGGATGCCATCGCCCTCTACACCGGCGCCCACAGCTACCTCACCGCCAGCGCCTGGATGATGCTGCCCATGTTTCGCAAGGCCCTGGGCACCAATGCCAATTACTCCACCGCCACCATCGACCAATCCGCCAAGTTCGTCGCCGTCGAACGCCTCGGCGCCTGGGGGGCGGGCAAGCACAGCATCGATCGCTCCGATGTATTGCTGCTGATCGGCACCAACCCCCTGGTGGCTCACTCCACCGCCGGCTGCCTGACCACCGATCCGGTGAAGACCCTCAAGCGCGAACGGGCGCGGGGCCTCAAGCTCATCGTCATCGATCCCCGCCGCACCGAGACCGCCGCCTTCGCCGATATCTTCCTGCAGCCCTGGCCCGGGGAGGATGCCGCGGTGGTGGCGGGGCTGCTGCACATCATTCTCGCCGAGGGTTGGATCGACCGGGCCTTTGTCGAGGCCCATGTGGCGGAGGGTGGCATGGCCCGCCTGTGGCAGGCGGTGGAACCCTTCACCCCCGAGTACGTGGCGGCCCGGGCCGGCATCGATGCGGGCGAGCTGCGCGGGGCGGCGGAACTCTTCGCCAGCGTCGGGCGCGGCTCGGCGTTTTCCGGCACGGGCCCCTCCATGGCGCCCCACGCCAATCTCAACGAGCACCTGGTGGAGCTGCTCAACGTGGTGTGCGGTCGCTACCGGCGGGCGGGGGAGCCGGTGGAGGACGTCGCCATCCTGCTGCCACCAAGGCCCGTCACCGCCCAGGTGATTCCGCCCCAGCGGGGCTTCGCGGCGGTTCCCCCCGGGCGCATTCGCGGTGCCGGCCAGCTGTTCGGCGAGCGCATGACCTCGACCCTGGCGGACGAGATTCTCACCCCCGGGGAGGGCCAGGTGCGCGCCCTGTTCAACGCCGGGGGCAACCCCGCCAGCTCCTTTCCCGACCAGGAGAAGACCGTCAGGGCCCTCAAGTCCCTCGACCTCCTGGTCAGCATCCAGCCGTTCATGGACACCACCGCGCGGCTCGCGGATTACGTGTTCGCCCCCAAGCTCCAGTACGAGCGGGCGGACATCCCCATGTACATCTACGACATGTCCTTCTACCCAAAAAGCTGGGCCCAGTACACGCCGGAAATCGTCAGGCCCCCGGCGGGTTCGCAGCTGGTGGATGACTGGTATGTGTTCTGGGGCCTCGCCAAGCGCCTCGGGTTGACCTTGGACTACCGGGGCGAGCCCCTCGACATGGTCAATGCCCCCACCACCGACGATCTCTTGGAGCTGCGCTGCCGGGACTCGGTGGTGCCCCTGGCGGAGGTGAAGCGCCACCCGGCAGGCCGGGTCTACGACCTCGGCCAGCGGGTTCTGCCGGCGCCGGCGGGGGCCGCGGGGCGCTTCGATGTGATGCCCGACGACGTCTTCGCCGAGTTGCGGAGCGCCCTGGCCGACGGCCATCGCGACGACCGCCTCGCCCGGCTGGGTTTCACCCACCAGTTGCAGGTGCGCCGGGTGCGGGAGATCAACAACAGCTCCGCCCTGTGGGTGCCGGCGGTGCGCAAACGCATGCCCACCAACTGGGCAGCCATGAATCCGCTGGATCTGGCGGCCCTCGGGCTGGCGCCGGACAGCCCGGTCACCATCCGCTCCGAGCACGGCAGCGTCCCCGCCCGGGTGCGCCCGGACGACAGTATCCGCCCCGGGGTGGTGTCCATGACCCACAGCTGGGGTGCCCTGCCGGGGGAGGATGGGCCGGAGCCCGGGGTCAACGTCAACCTGCTGATCAGCTCGGAGGCCCATGTCGAACCCATCAATGCCATGGTGCGGATGACCGCCATTCCCGTCGCCATCACGCCGGCATAGGCGTCGAGGGATCTGTATGAGGAGTACTCGGAAAGGTTGCGACCATGACCGCTGACCAGGCCACCATTTTTGCCATCCTCGCCACCACCGTGGGGCTGTTCCTCTGGGGGCGCTGGCGCCACGACATGGTCGCCGGCGCGGCGCTGCTGGCCTGCGTGTTCGCCGGGCTGATCCCCGGTGCCGAGGCCTTCCAGGGCTTTGGCCATCCGGCGGTGATCACCGTTGCCTGCGTGCTGGTGCTGAGCAGTGGCCTGCAAAGCTCCGGCGCGGTGGATGCCCTGGCCCAGCGGGTGCTGCCCGCCAAGGCGGGGCCGACCCTCGGCATCGGCGCCCTCACCGCTCTGGCGGCGCTGCTCTCCGGCTTCATGAACAACGTCGGGGCCCTGGCGTTGCTGATGCCGGTGGCGCTGCAACTGGCGGGCCGCCTCGAACTGCCCCCCGGCAAGGTGCTGATGCCTCTCGCCTTCGGCTCGATCCTCGGGGGCACCACCACCCTCATCGGCACGCCGGCGAACCTGATCGTCTCGGGGTTTCGCGCCGAGTCGGGCCTCGGCACCTTCACCATGTTCGACTTCACCCCGGTGGGGATCGCCATGACCCTCGCCGGCCTGTTATTCGTGGTGTCCGTGGGCTGGCGCCTGGTGCCCGGCCGCGACCGGGCCGACAGCGCCAGTTTCGACACCGCCGCCTACACCACCGAGGCGCGCCTCGAGGAGGGCAGCAAGGCGGTGGGCATCAGCCTCGGGGAGGCGGAAAAGCTCCTCGACGAGGCCGATGCCCAGATCATCGGCATGGTGCGTCACGAATTCCGGGTGATGGCCCCCAACCCCCACCGCATCCTCGAGGCGGGGGATATCCTCATCATCGAGGCGGACCCGGATGCCCTCGCCAAGGCCCTGGCCAACCTGGGCGTCGCCCTGGCGGAGAGCAAGGAGGCCAATGCCGTCGAGGAGGAGGCCGGCGACGGCCATGCGGCGGACGATTCCCCGTCGCCGCTGGACGACACAGGCACCGAGGCAAAGCCCGCCCGCGGGGCGGCGGAGCTGGTGGTCCAGGAGCTGGTGGTGGCGCCCACCTCCGCCCTCGCCAACCGCTCCGCCACCGACATCCAGCTGCGCACCCGCTACGGCATCAACCTCCTGGCCCTGTCCCGGGAGGGGCGGCGCAGCATCCGCCGCCTGCGCACCACCCTGCTGCAACCGGGGGATGTGCTGCTGGTGCAGGGGGCGGAGGAGGCGATCGCCGGCTTCGTCGCCGATTACGGCTGCCTGCCCCTCGCCACCCGGGACATTCGCATTCCGGTGAAGGGTCAGGCGCTGCACGCCGGGCTGATCATGGTCGCGGCCATCGCTGCCAGCGCCACGGGCCTTGCCCCCGCCGCAGTGGCCTTTGCCGCCGCCGCCCTGGCCTATCTGCTGCTGCGCATCGTGCCGCCCCGGGCGGTGCACCTGGCGGTGGACTGGCCGGTGATCGTTCTGCTCGGCGCCATGCTGCCGGTGGCGGGGGCGATGAGTACCACCGGGGCCGCCGACCTGCTCGCCCGGTGGTTGCTCGATGGTCTCGCCCAGGGGCAGCCGGTGGTGGCGCTGGTGGTGATCCTGGTGGTCACCATGACCCTCTCGGACTTCATGAACAACGCCGCCACCGGCGCGGTGATGTGCCCCATCGCCCTGAGCGCCGCCCAGCAGCTGGGGGTGAATGCCGATGCCTTCCTGATGGCCGTGGCGGTGGGGGCCTCCTGCGCCTTCCTCACCCCCATCGGCCACCAGAACAACACCCTGATCCTCGGCCCCGGGGGCTTTCGCTTCGGCGATTACTGGCCGTTGGGATTGCCCCTCGAGGTGCTCATCATCGCCGTCAGCGTGCCGGCGCTGCTCTGGGCCTGGCCGCTGTAGGGCGACTCCTCAGCGCTTGGCGTCCTTGTCGGGGGCCTGCGGCACGAAGACGAAATGGCGGGTGTCGATGGCCTCCCCCGGGGGCAGGGGCGCGGGGGAGTTCTCCCCGGCGGGGCCCAGGTGCAGCAGGTAGGCGTGCACCGCGTCCAGATCCACGTCGGTCATGGCCCTGAGGGATGGCCAGGGCATGGGGGGCAGGCCGCCGCCCTTGGCCCGGGCCCGCCACTGCTCGGGGCTCATCATCGCCGCGGCGAGGCGCAGATTGCCCGCGTAGGACACCCCCCAGGGCCCCGAGTAGCCGATGTCGCTGCCAAGCAGCTGGTCCACCTCCGGCACATTGCCGTTGGACTCGGCAAAGCCCGGGGTGTGGGAGTCGTTGCAGCCCCCCACCGCCACCAGGTAGCGGCCCCGGTCGATGGGGGAGTTGGCGTCTTCCGCCACGGCGAGGCCAGAGGCCAGTACGCCGGCGGCGCACAGCAAGGTCATCCATTTCATGGTCGTCATCTCGCAAGGGATTTTGGGTATTGGCCAGCGCGCTGGCGAGGCAAGCATAGGCGCGGCGAGGCCTTCCCGCCAGGCGAGGTTCAGTCGAGGGGAATGTAGGCGTCCGGGCGAAAGCGCGGGGTGCAGATGGCGAGAAATACCAGGTCCTCCGCGCCGGGGTTGGCGATGCGCTGGCGGCAGCCGGGGGGGATCAATACCACATCACCGGGGTGGACCTCCCGGGGTGGCAGCTCCCCCACCTCCACCCGCCCCATGCCCGCGACGATGACATAGCGCTCGGCGGTGCCCGCGAGGGCGTGCCAGCGGGTGGTGACGCCGGGGGACACCCGAGCCCGGGCGATGGACAGGCCCGGGTCGGCGTCGCTGTTCGACACCTCGACGATGCGGCAGCCCTCGGGGATCGGGAACTCCGCCCCGGGGCGCAGGGGCAGGATGGCGGGCTTGTCCGGCATGGTTGATTCTCCCGGGAAATTCAGGAGCGGCGATCCCGACCGCCCCGCAGGTTGCGCACCTTCACCGCGAGGATATTGGCGGCGAGCAGCAGGGTCACCCCATTGGCGAGGATAATGGCCAGGTCGGCAATCACCAGCCCGTACACCAGCCAGCAGGCTACGCCGAGGGTGAACAGCAGGTACATGAAGAACGAGATGCCCGCCGTGTCCCGGGTGCGCAGGGTCAGCACCGCCTGGGGCAGGAACGACACCGTGGTCAGCAGCGCGGCGACATAGCCGATATTTTCCAGGGCGGGCATCGGTGATTCCTCTGGGGTTACTTTTTGTTGTCCAGGGCCTTCTGGAACAGGGTGGCCATGGTGCCGTTGGCCGCGGCGGGGGCCTGTTGCCGGGATTCCGGCTTGCGGCCGCCCTGGGGCCGCCGGTCATTGCGGTTGGCCGCGCGCTCGGCGGGTCTTGCCCGGTCCGCCCCGGATTGCCCGGGCTCGTCACCCAGGCGCATGCTGAGGGCGATGCGCTTGCGGGCGACGTCCACCTCCATCACCTTGACCTTGACGATGTCACCGGCCTTGACCACGTCCCGGGGGTCCTTGACGAACTTTTCGGCGATGGCGGAGATATGCACCAGGCCGTCCTGGTGGACGCCGATGTCGACAAAGGCGCCGAAGGCGGCGACGTTGGTGACGGTACCCTCCAGCACCATGCCGGGCTCCAGGTCGTTGAGGGTCTCCACACCCTCGGCGAAGCTGGCGGTCTTGAATTCCGGGCGCGGGTCGCGGCCGGGTTTTTCCAGCTCCCGGAGGATGTCGATCACCGTCGGCAGGCCGAAGCGCTCGTCGGTGTAGCGGGCCGGGTCGAGGCGCTTCAGGGCCGCCGGGTCGTTGATGAGTTTTTCCACCGCGAGGCCGGTGTCGGCCACGATCCGCTCCACCACCGGGTAGGCCTCGGGGTGCACCGCCGAGGCGTCGAGGGGGTTGTCCGCCCCCTGGATGCGCAGAAAGCCCGCCGCCTGCTCGAAGGTTTTTTCCCCGAGGCGCGGCACGTCCAGCAGTTCGCGGCGGCTCCGGAAGCGCCCCCGGCTGTCCCTGAGGGCGACGATATTCTCGGCGATGGTCTGGGACAGGCCCGACACCCGGCGCAGCAGCTGGGCGGAGGCGGTGTTGACCTCCACACCCACGCTGTTCACGCAGTCCTCGATCACCACGTCGAGGCTCCTCGCCAGCTGGCCCTGGTTGACGTCGTGCTGGTACTGGCCGACGCCGATGGACTTGGGGTCGATCTTGACCAGTTCCGCCAGGGGATCCTGGAGGCGGCGGCCGATGGACACCGCGCCGCGGATGGTGACGTCGAGGTCGGGCATTTCCCGGGCCGCCTCGGCGGAGGCGGAGTACACCGAGGCGCCGGCCTCATTGACCATCACCTTCTCAAGGCGCAGGTCGGGGTGGGCCTTGATCAGGTCGGCCACCAGCTTGTCGGTTTCGCGGGAGGCGGTGCCGTTGCCGATGGCCACCAGCTCCACCCGGTATTCCCGGGCCAGCTTGGCGAGGGCGGCGATGGACTCCTGCCACTGGTGCCGGGGGGCGTGGGGGTAGATGGCGCCGTGGTTGACCACCTTGCCGGTGGCGTCGATCACCGCCACCTTGACCCCGGTGCGGATCCCCGGGTCGAGGGCGATGGTGGCGCGCTGGCCGGCGGGGGCGGCGAGCAGCAGATCCTTCAAGTTGGCGGCGAACACATCGATGGCGGCCTGCTCGGCCCGCTCCCGCAGATCGCCGAGCAGTTCCGTCTCGAGGTGCAGCTGGAGCTTGATGCGCCAGGTCCAGCGCACCACCTCCCGCAGCCAGGGATCGGCGGGGCGGCCCAGGTCGCGGATGTCGAAGGTGTCGGCGATGGTGGCCTCGCAGGGGTGGCCTGCGCCCTCGGGGATTTCCAGGTCCACCCGCAGGGACAAAAAGCCCTCGCGGCGGCCGCGGAACATGGCCAGCGCCCGGTGGGAGGGCACCTTGGCCAGGGGCTCGCTGTGGTCGAAATAGTCGCGGTACTTTTCCCCTTCCCGCTCCTTGCCCTCGCTGACCTTCGACCACAGCAGGGCGTGCTCCCGGAGGAAGGTGCGGGTCCTGTCCAAGAGGCCGGCGTTCTCGGCAAAGCGCTCCATGAGGATGTACTTGGCGCCGTCCAGCACCGCCTTGGTGTCGGCGAAACCGAGCTCGGTGTTGAGGTAGCTGGCCGCTTCCTGTTCCGGGGTCAGGGTCGGGTCGCCCAGGAGGGCGTCGGCGAGGGGCTCGATGCCGGCCTCGATGGCGATCTGGCCCTTGGTGCGGCGCTTGGGCTTGTAGGGGAGGTAGAGGTCCTCCAGGCGGGTCTTGGTGTCGGCGGTGGCGATTTCCTGCCGCAGTTCCGGGGTGAGCTTGCCCTGTTCGTCAATGCTCTTGAGGATGGCGGCGCGGCGCTCCTCCAGATCCCGCAGGTACTGGAGCCGTTCGTGGAGGTCCCGCAGCTGGGTGTCGTCCAGGGAGCCGGTCACCTCCTTGCGGTAGCGGGCGATAAAGGGCACGGTGGCGCCGCCGTCCAGCAGTTCCACGGTGGCGGTCACCTGCTTCTCGGCAATGGACAGTTCTTCGGCGATGCGTTGGAAAATCGACTTCATGGACAGGCTCGGGTTGTGCAATGGGTCGCGGATTATGGCGGATTGGGTTTCAGGTTTCACGCCGCACCTGTCCCCGGCTGGCAGGGCCCGGGGATGCTGGCCTTTTTTGCCGGGAACGTGCAACCTGAAAGCCGACATCCACAGCGGAGCCCACGCCATGGTCAACTACCGCGAAGAATCCGACAGCCTGGGGATCGTCAGGGTCCCCGCCGACGCCCTCTACCAGGCCCAGACCCAGCGGGCGCTGGACAATTTCGCCCTGGGCGGCACCCCCATGCCGGCGGCCTTCATCGCCGCCGTGGCGCTGGTGAAGGAGGCCGCGGCCGGGGTCAACCGGCAGCTGGGGCTGCTGGACGAGCCCCGCGCCCGCGCCATCCAGCGGGCGGCGCGGCGGGTGCGGGCCGGGGAGTTCGCCGACCAGTTCCCGGTGGATGTGTTCCAGACCGGCTCCGGCACCAGCACCAACATGAACGTCAACGAGGTGATCGCCACCCTGGCTAGCCGCGAGCTCGGCCTGCCGGTCAGCCCCAACGACCACGTCAACCTCGGCCAGAGCAGCAACGATGTCATCCCCACCGCCATCCACCTCTCCGCCCGGCTCGCCCTGCGCCGCGAACTGCTCCCCGCCCTGGGCCACCTGGCCGACACCATCGACCGCCGCGGCGACGAACTGGCGGCAGTGGCCAAGACCGGGCGCACCCACCTGATGGATGCCATGCCCCTGACCCTTGGGCAGGAGCTGTCCGGCTGGTCCGCCCAGGTGCGCGCTGGCATCGCTCGCCTGGAAGGGGTTCTGCCGCGCCTCGGGGAACTGGCCCAGGGGGGCACGGCGGTGGGTACCGGGGTCAACGCCCATGCGGACTTCCCCCGGCGCTTCGCGGCGGAGGTCAGCGCCCTCAGCGGCGAGGACTTCGTCCCCGCCGCCAACCTGTTCGCCGCCCTGGCGAGCCAGGATACGGCGGTGGAACTCTCCGGCCAGCTGCGGGGGGTGGCGGTGAGCCTGATGAAGATCGCCAACGACCTGCGCTGGATGAACAGCGGGCCCCTCGCCGGCCTCGGCGAGATCGCCCTGCCGGCCCTGCAGCCGGGCAGCAGCATCATGCCCGGCAAGGTCAATCCGGTGATCCCCGAGGCGGTGGCCATGGTGGCCGCCCAGGTGATGGGCAACGATGCCACCGTGGCCATCGCCGGCCAGTCCGGCAACTTCCAGCTCAACGTGATGCTGCCGCTGATCGCCCACAACCTGCTGCGCAGCATCGACCTGCTCGCCAGCGCCAGTGGCGCCCTCGCCGACCGGGCCATCGCCGGCTTCACCGTCAACCGCGAGGTGATCGACCGCGCCCTGGCCCGGAACCCCATCCTGATCACCGCCCTGAACCCGGTGATCGGCTACCTCAAGGCCGCCGAGATCGCCAAGGCCGCCTACCGGCAGGGGCGGCCGATCCTCGACGTGGCTGACGAAATGACCGATCTGTCCAGGGCCGAGCTGGAAAAACTCCTTGACCCGAAAAGGCTCACTGGCAATCATCCCGGCGGTTAATCACCCGCTTAATTTTCGCCAACCCGCAGGATCTTGCCATGAACTCCGACTCCCGCCCGTCCGCCCCCACCATGGCCAGCGACTTTGCCGCCGTGTCCGATGTGTTCTCGGGCGCCCAGGGTGACGACCCCTATCCCCTCTTTCGGGAATTGCGGGAGACCACCCCGGTGATGGCGGGGGATATCCTCGCCCACTTCGGCGTGCCCTCCCAGGCGGACTACGCCAACAAGGGCCGCCAGGTGTTCACCACCTTCCGCTACGAGGACAACATGCGCATCCTCAAGGACCCGGAAACCTTCACCAGCGGCCTGCTGATGGACGGCCTCGGCGCCTTCCTCGAGGACGCCATGCTCACCGCCCTCGATGGCGAGGCCCACCGCAGCCTGCGGGGCACCCTGCAGGGGGCCTTCACCCCCGGCAACGTCAAGCACTGGCACGACACCATGATCGGCCCGGTGATCGTCGACGAGTTCGTCAAGCCCCTGGCCTGCCGCAAGGGCTGCGACCTGGTGAACGACTTTGCCCTGCACTTTCCGGTGCGGGTGATCTATGCCCTGATGGGGTTCCCCAACGACCCGGCGGCCATCGAGCAATTCGCCGGCTGGGCGTTGCGCATCCTCGCCGGCCCCCAGCCCGACCCGGAAAAGGCCAAGGCATCCATGGCCGCCGCCTTCCAGGCCGCCCAGGACCTGTACGACCATGTGCGCCCGATCGTCGCCGCCCGCCGCGCCAGCGGCAACTTCGCCGGTGGCGATCTGATGGGCCACCTGCTGCAGGCGGACGCCAACGGCGCCAACCTCGACGATCACAAGATCACCAACATCATCCGCATGCTGCTGCCGGCGGCGGCGGAAACCACCACCCGCTCCTTCGCCAACATGATGGTGCTGCTGCTCGACCGCCCGGAACTGCTCGCGCGCATCCGCGCCGACCGCAAGCTGGTGGGCAAGGCCATCAACGAATCCCTGCGCTACGAGCCGGTGTCGGCCTTCCTCGCCCGGGAGGCATCCCGGGACGTGGAGATCGGCGGCGTCACCATCCCCAAGGGCGCGGCCATCTCCCTCGCCAACGGCGCCGCCAACCGGGATGAGGCGGCCTTTGCCAATGGCGAGACCTTCGACATCGACCGCCCCTTGAAACCCATACTGTCCTTCGGCTTTGGCGCCCACACCTGCCTCGGCCTCGCCATCGCCAAGCTGGAGATGGAATCGGCCCTGAACGCGGTGCTCGACCATATGCCGAACCTGCGCTACGACCCCAGTCAGCCCCCGGCCCGCATCGTCGGTATCACCCTGCGGGGGCCGAGGGCGATACATGTGGTGCACGACTGAGCGGCGCACACCGGTGGCGACCAAGGCGGTGCCCCTCGGGGCCCCGCCTTTTTTGGGCCCGGCGATTGCCGGCATTGACAACCCCCGGGCAAAAACCCTACTTTCATTGTTGTTATAAAAACGGGTGAATTTCCTCCCAGTGGGGAATCGCAGGGACAACACTCATGCATCGGAATCAGGGGGCGCCAAACGCCCGGGAAATGTGGTTCGTGCCCAGGCTGGTGGTGCTGCTCACCCTCCTTGTCGCTGCCTTCTGGCTTGCCGACAGGGTGCTTGTCCTGCCCCCCGTTCCCCATTTTCTGGTCTGGCACAATGTGCTGGAGATCACCGCGGTGGCGGTCTCGGTGCTGATCTTCGCGGTGGGTTGGAACACCCATGCCCTGAGGCCCAACCGCACCGTGTTGCTCCTGGCCTGCGGTTTTCTCGGTGTTGCCCTGCTCGACTTTTCCCACACCCTGTCCTACGCCGGGATGCCGGATTACATCACCGCCAACTCGGTGGAAAAGGGTATCAACTTCTGGCTGGCAGCCCGCTACCTGGTGGCGCTCACCCTGCTGCTGGTGGTGGTGCTGCCCGATGCCAGGGCGCTGTCCGCCCCGCCCCGTGCCGCCCCGCGCCAGGTGCTGATGGCGGCGACGCTGGCACTGGTGCTGGTACTCCACGTGATCTTCCTCGGGTTTCCCCAACTGGTGCCGCGCACCTTCGTGGAGGGTGAAGGGCTCACCCGTTTCAAGGTGCTGGCGGAGCTGGGGGTGATTGCACTCCATGTGGTCACCGCCCTGCTGCTGATCCCCCGTTTCCGCCCCATGGGCCAGTTCGACACCCGGCTGTTGTTCGCCGCGGTGTCGGTGATGGCGTTAAGTGAGGTGTTCTTCAGCCTGTATCGCCACCACACCGACTACTTCAACCTGTTGGGCCATGTCTACAAGGTGGCGGGCTATCTGCTGCTCTACCGGGCGGTATTCGTCGAGGCCATCGCCGCGCCATACCGGGCCCTGGAGCAGTCCGAACGGCATCTGCAGGCCCTGGTCAACGCCATTCCCGACCTCATCTTCGAGGTGGATGGCGAGGGGCGTTTTCTCGGCGTTCACGCCCTGCGCCAGGAACTGCTCGCCGTCCCATTCGAGGACTTGGTGGGCAAGCGTATCGTCGACACCCTCCCAGAGGAGCCGGCGCGCATTGCCACCACCGCCCTTGCCGAGGCCGGCGTCAACGGCTACGCCCAGAGTCAGCCCTATGCCCTCGATCTCGCCGACGGACGTCACTGGTTTGAACTGTCGATCGCCAGGGTACCCGGCAGCGCCGGTGGCCATTACGTTGCCCTCGCCCGCGACATCAGCCGACGGGTGCGGGACCAGGACACCCTGCGCAAACTGATGCACGCCGTGGAGCAAAGCCCCTCGGTCATCCTGATCACCGACCTGGATGGCCGCATCGAATTTGCCAACCCGGCCTTTACCGACAGCACCGGCTATGCCGTCGATGAGGTGATGGGCGCCAACCCCCGTCTGCTCCAGTCGGGCAATACGCCGCCGGAAACCTACCGGGACCTGTGGCGCACGCTGCGGGATGGCCATCCCTGGCGGGGGGAGTTCATCAATCGCCGCAAGGATGGCGACGAGTACATCGAGGCGGCGCTGATTTCCCCCATTCGCGACGAGCTTGGCAACGTCACCCACTACATGGCCATCAAGCAGGACATCACCCGGTTGCGGGCCGGCGAGCGGCGCATCGAGGAGCTGGCCAATTTCGACATGCTCACCGGATTGCCCAACCGGGCCGCCTTCGCCGCCCGTTTCCAACAGGCCCTGGACCTGGTGGAGCGCGCCGGCGAGCCGCTGGCGCTGTTGTTTCTCGACCTCGACCAGTTCAAGAACATCAACGACTCCCTGGGCCACCAGGTGGGGGACGAATTGCTGCGGGACATCGCCGGCCGCCTGCAGGTTCTGGTGACGGGGGACAGCGCCACCCTGTCGCGGCAGGGTGGGGACGAATTCCTCCTGCTGCTGCCCTTCACCGACGCCCGCGCGGCGGCCCACCGGGCCGAGCAACTGCTCGCCGAGCTGAGCAAACCCTGCCTGATAAGGGACTACCCGCTGGTGGTTACCGCCTCCATTGGCATCGCCCTTTACCCCGGGGATGGCGATGACCTCGAGACCCTCGCGCGTGGCGCCGACGCCGCCATGTACCGGGCCAAGCAGGAGGGGCGCAATACCTACCGGTTCTTTTCCCGGGAGATGCAGGCGGGTGCCAGCCGGGTGCTGCTGCTGGAAAACGCTCTGCGCTTCGCCCTCGAGGCCAACCAGCTCGACATTCATTACCAGCCCCAGGTGCGTATCGCCGATGGCCGCATTGTCGGGGTCGAGGCACTCTTGCGCTGGCGCCACCCGGAGCTCGGCATGATCAGTCCCCAGGAGTTCATTCCCATTGCCGAGGGCAGTGGCCAGATCGTCGCCATCGGCGAGTGGGTGCTGCGCACCGCCGTTCGCCAGGCCAGCCAGTGGCGGGCGGCGGGGCATCCGGATTTGGTGGTGGCGGTGAACCTGTCCCTGGTGCAGTTCCGCCAGGACGGCCTGGTGCCCCTGGTGCGGGATGCCCTGGCAACGGCGGGCCTGCCCGCCGCCAACCTCGAACTGGAGCTCACCGAGTCGGTGGCGATGGGTGACCCGGACAGCATCGTCGGACAGATCGGTGTCCTGCGGGACCTGGGGGTGCGCCTTGCCATCGATGACTTCGGCACCGGGTACTCATCACTCAGCTACCTCAAGCGGCTGCGGGTGGACAGACTCAAGATCGATCAGTCCTTCGTCGCCGCCCTCGACGACAACGACCGCTCCATCGTCCAGGCGGTGGTCAGCATAGCCCGCAGCCTCGGCCTCGCCACCCTCGCCGAGGGCGTCGAGACCCCGGTCCAGCTGGCCGAGCTCCGGGCTCTGGGTTGCGACGAAGCCCAGGGCTATCTGTTCAGTCGCCCATTGCCGGTGGCGGAGGTGGAACTGCAATTGCGTTGCGGCAGGGTGCCGGCTTGAGGGTGGCGGGATGTCCGGCCAGGGGTGGCCCTCTCCCCAAGAGGGGTGGCCTGGTTGTGGCCTTGGCCCTCGCTAGTGGGCGCTCGGGCGATGGATACAGTAGCGATGGCGCCCCTGTTCCTTGGCGCGGTACATGGCTTCGTCGGCCTGGGCGATGATGGCCTCGGCGCTGACGGCGCCGGTTTCACCGAAGGCGATGCCGATGCTGGCGCCGACGGACACGGACAGGGTGTCGTTGAGGGCGAGGGGCTGGTCGAGCACCGCGAGGAATTCCGTGGCGAGGCGGGTGCAGACGTCCTCCCGGTCGACCCCTTCCAGCAGCAGCACGAATTCGTCGCCGCCGAGGCGGGCGATGAAGTCGCTCTTGCGGGCCAGGGCGCGGAGGATCTCCCCCACCTTGATGAGCACGGCGTCCCCGGCCTGGTGGCCGTGGCTGTCGTTGACCTCCTTGAAGCGGTCGAGATCGAGGTAGATGAGGGCGAAGGGCTCGCCCCTGGCGTCGCCGTCCAACAGGTTGTGGATGCGTTGTTCGAAGCCGAGACGGTTGCCGAGGCCGGTGAGGGCGTCGGTGCAGGCCTTCTGTTCCGCCTTGGAGGTGGCGTGCTTGAAGGCGGTGATGTCGTTGGCGATGACCTGGACGGTGCCCTCGCCGCCGGGATTCATGATCAGCTCCAGCCAGCGGCCTGGCTGGCCGAGGGTGACTTCCACGGTGGTGCCGCGGTTGTTGTCGAGGCACTGGCGCAGGCGCGCCTGGAGTGGCCCGGCCTGGTCGCCCACCAGGTCGAACAGGAGCGGCGGATTGGGCCCGCCGAGCTGCTGGGGCGATACGTCGAACAGCCGCAGGAAGGCGGGGTTGGAGGACAGCAGCACCCCCTGGCTGTCGGTGACGAAGATCGCCGACTGGGCGTTCTCGAAGATGGCGCGGAACTTGCGCTCGTTGAGTTCCTTCTCGCGGCGCAGCGCCTTCTCCGAGTTGAGCAGGTTCACCAGGTAGTCGATCATGGCGTTGACGTCCCGCACCAGGCGCCCGACTTCGTCCTGCTCGTTGCCGTTGGGGATATCGAGCTTCTGCCCCAGCTCCACCTTGAGGCCGTGGAGGCGGTTGGAAATGGTGGTGATGGGGCGGGTGATCATCCGCACCACCACCGCGATCACGCATAGCCCCAGGGCGATCACCAGCAGCAGCAACAGGGTCGAGGCCAGCAGGGTGGCGGCCTTTACCTGCTCGCGGATCACCCCCTGGTTGGAGGCCAGGACGACTTCCCCCACCTGTTCGTCGCGGTTGAAGGGGGACATCAGCGGGCGGCGGATGATGCCCGTCTCCTCGCCCCCCAGGTCGCCGCGACTCGCCAGCACCTGCTCGCCGGCGCGGATCAGCGCCCCTGAGACGGTGGCGTTGTTGCTCAGCCCGTCGAGGATCTCCCCCGCCAGCTGGTCGTCACCGAGGAAGGAGGCAATGGCCGCGGTGTGCTCCACGGTGTTGACGAGGCCCTCCAGCTGGCGGTGCTGGCTGGCGCTTTCCTGGCGGGCGATCACCGGGGCCGTGATGGCGATCACCACCAGCCCGAGGCCCAGCAGCAGGGCGGTGATGATGGCCGTGCTGCGCAGGGCGAGCCGGCTGCGGATGGGGTTGCTCACGGGGCGTCGCTCACGGCCTGTTCCTCAGGGTGCGGTGCTGGCGGTCTGGAGGTTGCGCCAGGTGGCGAGGCCCACCAGGGGCCGCACCCCGGCGCTGAGATCCCGGCGGCGCACATAGCCGATGGCGCCCCGGCTGTTGGCGACGATATCGAGCACCTCGGCGGCGTCCTGGGCCTGGCGCGGTGGCGAGGCCCGCCCGGAGAACACCAGCCGCGCCCAGTAGGAGTTGATCTGGGCGAGGGTCTTGTCGGTGAGCAGCTGGTAGAACTCCGCCCGGGCGGGGGCGAGGTCCACCGGCAGGGCGGTGATGCCGCTGGGGAGCTGACGGTGGCGGCCCATGAAGATATTGATGGCCTCGTCCCGGCTCAGGGTGGTGAGGCCGCTGTCGGGGTGGACCACCAGCACCAGCTCGGCGCCGTCGTCGGCCAGGGCCTGGCAGCCCCAGGCCAGGGCGGCAAGTAGGATGAGGTGGCGCAGCGTCCGGGCGGCCATCAGAACACGAAGTCCAGGGTGGCGGTGAATACCCCGGCGCGGCCATCCCAGCCGCTGTCCTGCTCGCGCCACAGCATGTAGCCGCGACCGTCGCGGCGCACGTTGACGTGGTCGTACTGGACCTTGAGGGCGATGTTCTCCCACAGGTCGTAGCGGGCCCCCAGGCTGAGGGTGGTCTGGTCGGGGGTGGTGTTGGCGGAGAAGCTGTCGCCAATGCCCGCGGGGAGGGGTAAGCCCGGGGGCAGCTCCGAGGTGCGCGCCGACGACCGGGCGTTGGCGAAGGAGACTGTGGCGAAGGGTGTCCACTGGCCCATCCGGTAGGCGACGCTGACGTAGCCCTGGTTGGCATCGGGGACGCCGGGGGGCTCGCTCTTCTGGTAGCCGAGCATCAACTGGGCCTGCAGGGGCCCCTCGTCGAACACCAGGCCGACGGAGTAGAGGTGATAAGTATCCTCCGGCGAAATGGCCTCGAACACTTCGGGGAACTGCGCCAGCAGGTCCATCAGCGGCGCAACGGGGCCGTTGATGTCCACTTCCAGGTCCAGCCGGGTGTAGCCCAGGCGGGCCAGCCAGGGGCCGGTCTCGTAGTTGATATGGCCGCCGGCCAGGTCGGTGCCCGCCACATCCACGGAATTGCGCGCGTCCAGGGACAACTTGCCGGTGGCCTGGCCGGCGAACAGCTTGCCCCACAGCACGCCGTTGCCCAGGCTGTGGCGCAGTACCAGGTCGGCGCCGTTGATCTTGGAGAACTGCAGGGGGCCGTAGTATTCCACCGGGGGCCTTGCCCAGAGGTAGGAGTAACCCACGTCCCGGGAGTCCGCCAGCATGTAGATGTCCCAGCCGAGGCGGCCGGCGCGCAGGTCCAGGCTGTCGTCGGGGCTGAACTTGACGAAGCCCCAGGCCAGCTCCGGGTCGAAGTTGCCGGCGTGGTTATAGCGGCTGATGCCCTGGACGGTGGCGCTGAGGTTGTTGCCGATGTCGAGATCCAGTTGCAGCCCCAGGCGCGAGTCTAGATCCCAGCGGGTATCCCCCTTCGGGCCCCGGGGCTGGGTGACATCGCGAATGAAGCCCGCCTGGTCGTTGCTGTTGTGGGCCAGGCCCAGGGTGCCGAAGCCCCGCACGCTCAGGGCTGGCCACTGCCCGGTCGCCTCGCCGAGGACGGGGCCCGCCGCCAGCAGCAGGATCGGCAACAGGTGCCGGATGAGGGTGGTCGCGTTCAGAATGGCCCCCTTGGGCGTCGTCGAGGTTGTCCATCCCTGGCGGTATCTTGTCACCGCTGTGTCACTAGGCGGTTTGTCGAGGTTGAGTATAGGTATTCCCACCAAGGCCGCCAATCATGCCCAAGCGCGGCGGATCGTCCAGTGCCGGGTCGACGGGCTTGTCCCTGGGGGCGACCACTGGTCGCCCCTTAAGGGCAGGTGCCGGGCATGGGTGGACAGGGTGGGCTCTGCCGCTAGCATCCCCCTGTGTTCGACAAGACTGTTACCCGCCATGAAGGAACAAAAAAACTACAGGCCCCTCGGCTGTTCCGAATGCCTCAAGGGCGGCGGGCTCGGCTTTGACATCACCATGGCCTTCCAGCCCATCGTCGATGTGGCGCGGCGCGAGATCTTTGCCCACGAAGCCCTGGTGCGGGGCGTCAACGGCGAGCCCGCCGGCTGGGTGTTCGAGCACGTCAACGAGGACAACCGCTACCTGTTCGACCAGACCTGCCGGGTCAAGGCTATCGAGCTCGCGGCGCGGCTCGGCATGGAGAGCCTGCTCAGCATCAATTTCATGCCCAACGCCGTGTACCGCCCGGAGCTGTGCATTCGCACCACCCTGGAGGCGGCGGATCGCTACGGCTTCCCCCTCGATCGCATCATTTTCGAGCTCACCGAGGGGGAGCAGGTGGCGGACTACCCGCACCTGCGGGAGATCGTCCAGCACTACCGGCAGCGGGGCTTTTACACCGCCATCGACGACTTTGGCGCCGGCTACGCCGGGCTCAGCATGCTGGCGGACTTCCAGACCGACCTGATCAAGCTGGACATGGGCCTCATCCGCAACATCGACAGCGACCCGGGGCGTCGCGCCATCGTCCGCGGCATTATCCAGGTGGCGGAGGAGATGGGCATCCGGGTGATCGCCGAGGGGGTGGAAACCCTCGAGGAGTTTCAGGTTCTTCGGGCCAAGGGGGTGACCCTGTTCCAGGGCTACCTGTTCGCCAAGCCCGCCTTCGAGGCCCTGCCGGCCGTCCACTTTCCCGCTTGATTCGCCCTTCGCCGGGGCTCTCCCGTCAGCGTCCCGGCAAGCGCTTGGGGACGTACCAGCTGCCGTCCATCTCGTCCCGGCGGCGATCCCGTTCGTTGCGCAGGTCCGGCTCCCGGCGCGGGCGCTCATGGTCGCGGCGCTCTGGCCGGTAGCCGTGGCGGTAGGGCAGGGGATGGTAGTAGCGCGCCTCCGGCCCGTCGCTCTCCGGGGCCTGGGTCTGTGCCCGTCGGGGCGGCGGCGCCCGGTCCGCCTCCCGGGCAAGGCGGTCGGCCTTGAGGCGTGCGGTGGTGGCGGCCATCTGCTCCACCAGATCCCCCCGGGCGGGGACGGTGGCGGGGGCGCGGTCCGGCAAGCGGATGGTCTCCAGGATCCGCCCGTCCGCCGGGGGCTGGTCGCTGTAGCGCACCCGGCCCTCGGCATCCACCGACTTGTACACCGTGCCGGCGAGGCTGTCCCCGGCAACCAGTGCCGTGGCGAGCAGGAGCGGGAGCAGGGCGGGGTGGGTCATGGCCCCATTGTAGACCAGGGCGGACTGTACAGGCCTGGTACAAATTGCAATGCCGCGCCAGCGGCGCCATCATCGGATCGTCGGTCAACCTTCAGGAGGGCTCTTGTCCCGCATCGATGACCTGCCCCTGTTTCCCCTTGGGCAACCGTTGTTTCCCGGCATCCTCTTGCCCCTCAAGATCTTCGAGCAGCGCTACCTTCGGCTGGTGCGGGACGCCATGCGGACGCAGAGCCCCTTTGGCGTCGTGCCGATCCTGCGGGGCGGCGAGGTGGGCGCCGCCCCGGATATCCACTCCTGGGGCACCCTGGTGACCATCCGCGACTGGAGCGCCCTCGACAATGGCCTCCTCGGCATCGCCGTGGCGGGGGACGCGCGCATCCGGGTGGGGGAGCCGAGGTTGCAGGGGGATGGCCTTCTGCGGGCGGATGCCGAGGTCCTTCCCCCCGATCCGCTGACGCCCCCCGGGGAGGACGATGAGGATCTGCTCGAACTGCTGGGGGAGCTGGCGACCCGCCTCGATTTGCCGGACCTGTTGCCGGGGGAGGACATCAGCGTCTCCGCACTCGGCTGGCGGCTCCTGACCCTGCTGCCCTTCGACCCGGCCTGGCGGCTCGGGCTGCTGGCGGAGGACGACCCCGGGCGGCGCCTCGCCGCCATTCGCCAGCACCTGGTGGACCTCAGCCGGCGCTGAGGTCGCGGGCGGCAAACGCTGGCGGCGGCGCCGCTGGCCGCTATAATGCCCGCCCACCTCCACGGATTTGCCCACCACCGCGATGGATATCACCACCTACATGGCCAGTGTCGGCCGCAATGCCCGGGCTGCCTCGCGCCAGCTGGCCCGCGCCGGCACCGCCACCAAGAACCGCGCCCTGCTGGCCACCGCCGAGGCCCTCGACGCGAGCCGCGACGCCCTGCTCGCCGCCAACGGCGAGGACATGGCCAATGGCCGCGCCCGGGGTCTCGACGCCGCCCTTCTGGAGCGCCTCGAAATCACCCCGGCGCGGGTGGATGCCATGATCGAAGGCCTCCACCAGGTGGCGGCCCTCGCCGACCCGGTGGGGGAGATCACCGATCTGCGCTACCGCCCGAGCGGCATCCAGGTGGGCAGGATGCGGGTGCCCCTGGGCGTGGTGGGCATCATCTACGAGTCCCGCCCCAACGTGACCATCGACGCGGCGAGCCTGTGCCTCAAGTCCGGCAACGCCACCATCCTCCGGGGCGGCTCCGAGGCGATTCAATCCAACCAGGCCATCGCCGCCTGTGTGCGCCGGGGCCTGGCCGCCGCCGGCCTGCCGGAGACGGCGGTGCAGGTGATCGAGACCACCGACCGCGCCGCCGTGGGGGCGTTGATCGCCATGCCCGAGTACGTGGACGTGATCGTGCCCCGGGGCGGCAAGGGCCTTATCGAGCGCATCAGCCGCGACGCCCGGGTGCCCGTCATCAAGCACCTGGACGGCAACTGCCATGTCTATATCGACGATGCCGCCGACCTGGACAAGGCCTTTGCCATCGCCGTCAACGCCAAGACCCACCGCTACGGGGTGTGCAACGCCATGGAAACCCTGCTGGTGGCGGAGGCGGTCGCCGCCGAGATCCTGCCCCGCCTGGCCATCGCCTACGCCGGCAAGGGTGTCGAGCTGCGGGGCTGCGAGCGCACCGCCGCGCTGATCCCCTGTACCCCCGCCAGCGAGGAGGACTGGGGCACCGAGTACCTGGCGCCGATCCTCGCCATCCGGGTGGTGGCCGGTCTCGACGAGGCCCTCGACCATATCAGCCGCTACAGCTCCGGCCACACCGAGGCCATCGTCAGCGACGACTACGGCCGCGCCCGGCGCTTTCTCACCGAGGTGGACTCCAGCTCGGTGATGGTCAACGCCTCCACCCGCTTCGCCGACGGCTTCGAGTACGGCCTCGGCGCCGAGATCGGCATTTCCACCGACAAGATCCACGCCCGGGGCCCGGTGGGCCTCGAGGGGCTCACCAGCCAGAAGTGGATCGTGCTCGGCGACGGGGACATCCGGCAGTAGCCGTGGCCATCGGCATCTTTGGCGGCACCTTCGACCCGGTCCATATCGGGCACCTGCGCACCGCCCTGGAACTGCGGGAGTACCTCGGCCTCGACGCCATGCATCTGATGCCCGCCGGGGACCCGGCCCATCGGGAGGCACCCCGCACCGCCGCCGCGCATCGCCTCGCCATGGTGCGCCTGGCGGTGGCGGGGGAGGCGGGGCTCGTCGCCGATGACCGGGAGATCGCCCGGGGCGGCGCCACCTACAGCATCGACACCCTGGTGGCCATGCGCCGCGAACTGGGCCCGGCCGTTCCCCTGTGCCTCTGTATCGGCATGGACTCCCTGGTGACCCTCGACACCTGGAAGCGCTGGCGGGAACTGGCGGACCACGCCCACATCGTCGTGGCGGCGCGGCCCGGCTGGTCGCCGCCTGCCCATGGCCCCGTGGCCCAGTGGCTGGCGGAGCGCCGGGTGGACGTTCCCGCACGGTTGCTGGCGAGCCCCGCCGGGGGCGTCCACGTCGCCGCCATGACGCTGCTGCCGGTGGCCGCCACGGCGTTGCGCGCCAGCCTCGCGGCGGGGCGTTCGATCCGCTACCTGACGCCCGACCCGGTGGTGGACTACATTCATACCCATCAGCTCTACCAACGGCCCTGACCGGCCAGCCCAGGAGATTCAATGACCAACCCTCTCAACCAAATCGTCGTCGGCGCCCTCGAGGACATCAAGGCCATCGACATCGTGGTGCTCGACGTCACCGCCATGACCGATGTGATGGACACCCTGGTGGTGGCCAGCGGCAATTCCAACCGCCAGGTGAAGGCCCTCGCCGACAATGTGGTGGAGGAGTGCAAGAAGGCCGGCTACCAGCCCCTCGGGGTGGAGGGGGGCGAGACCGCGGAGTGGGTGCTGGTGGACCTGGGGGATGTGGTGGTGCATGTGATGCTGCCGGAGACCCGCAAGTTCTACGAACTGGAAAAGCTCTGGTCGGTGCGCCCGGACGATCTCAAGAACAAGAAGCCCTGATGCGCCTGCGCATCCTCGCCGTCGGCACCCGCATGCCCGGCTGGGTGACGGAAGGGTTCAACGAATACCGCAAGCGCCTGCCTCCGGAGATCCGCGTCGAGCTGGTGGAACTGCCCCTCGGCCCCCGGGGCAAGGGCCAGCCCCTGGAGCGGGCCATGGAGCGGGAGGGAGAGGCGATGCTCAAGGCCATCCAGCCCGGCGACGGCGTCATCGCCCTCGATGTGCCGGGCAAGCCCTGGAGCACCGAACAGCTGGCCCACCAGCTGCGCGCCTGGCAGGAGAGCGGGAAAAACCACAACCTGCTGATCGGCGGCCCCGATGGCCTCCCCCCCGCCTGTCTCGCCCGGGCCGACCAGTCCTGGTCCCTCTCGCCCCTCACCCTGCCCCATCCCCTGGTGCGCATCCTGCTCATTGAACAGCTCTACCGGGCCTGGAGCCTCAACGCCGGGCACCCCTATCACAAATAGCCAGCCCGGGTTGGCGGTGAGAGGGTTGTCCCGCCTTGCTTCTGCTCCCATGTGTGTATAACTTATGCGCATTGGTTGTTTCCAGGAGAGCTGCCCATGCATCAGGCATTCGATACCCAGGCCCCCAAGAAGCCCACCAATGTCAGCATCAATAGCGACCTGCTGGCCAGGGCGAAGGCCCTTGGCATCAATCTCTCCGCCACCCTGGAGGGCGCCCTGGCCGGTGAGGTCGCCGCCCGCCAGCGGGCCCAATGGAAGGCTGAAAACCAGCAGGCCATCGCCGCCTACAATGCGTTGGTGGAGAGCGGCGGGGCATTCGGTGACGGCCTGAGGGAATTCTGATGGCCCAGTTCACCGCCTACGAAAACCCGAACCGCGCCACCCGCACCGCATACCCGTTCCTGCTGGATATCCAGTCCGACCTTCTCGACCAGCTGCGCACCACCCTGGTGATACCCCTCTCCCCGGTGAGCCTGGCCGGGGATGCCGCCATCGCCAGGCTGTGCCCCCGGGTGGACATCGACGGACAGGGGTATGTGGTGATGACACCGCAAATGGCGGGCATCGACCGCAAGCACCTCGGCGGCGCGGTCGGCGACCTCTCCCACTACCGTGTCGAGGTCATTGGGGCTGTGGATTTCATGGTATCCGGTATATAGAGCGGCCGGCGCCGACCCGTCACCACTCCCCTGATGGGAGCGCGGCAAGACTGACCACCCCTGGCCGGCAGACTTGCATTGCCCGGTGAATGGGGCGATCCTTGCCGCCTCGCGCCACCCCCCCCCGGGGCCGGCGCCCCGCCCCACACCGCTGCCCAGATTCCCCCGTCGCCCATGCATGACCGCGCCTTCAAAGACCCCCAGCGTGAATTCCGGATGTTTTCGGCGCGCCTGGCGGTGGCCGCCCTGGTGGTGTTGGTGATGTCCGCCGGGTTGCTGTGGCGCTACTACCATCTGCAGGTGACCCGCCATGGCGACTTCGTCACCCAGTCGGAGAACAATCGGGTCCACGTGCGGCCCATCTCCCCCACCCGGGGGCTGATCAAGGACCGCAACGGGGTGCTGCTGGCGGACAACCGCGCGGGTTTCAGCCTCTCCATCGTGGTGGAGCGCAGCGATGACCTGGAGGCCCTCCTGGCGGACCTGGATGCCCTGCTCGGTCTTGACGACGAGGAGCTGGAGCGCTTTCGCCGCCAGCTGAGCCGGCGCAAGCCCTACGAACCGGTGCCGTTGCGCATCAACCTCACGGAGCGGGAGCAGGCGGTGCTGGCGGTCAACGAATACCGCCTGCCGGGGGTGGAGATCACCGCCCAGCTGGTGCGCCACTATCCCCATGCCGAGTTGCTCTCCCACCTGCTCGGCTACGTGGGCCGCATCAACGACAAGGAGCTGCCGGAGCTCGACCCGGTGCGCTACAGCGGCACCTACGTGATCGGCAAGACCGGCATCGAGAAGTCCTACGAGACCGAACTGCTCGGCCAGGTGGGCTACGAGTACGTGGAAACCAACGCCCGGGGCCGGGTGATGCGGATGCTGGAGCGGATCGCCCCGGCGGTGGGCCAGGATCTCACCCTGCACCTGGACATTCGCCTGCAGCGGGTGGCCTACGATGCCCTCGGCGACGAGCTGGGGGCCCTGGTGGCCCTCGACGTGCGCAGCGGCGGTGTGCTGGCGATGGTCAGCAAACCCGGCTTCGACAGCAATCTGTTCGTCACCGGCATCAGCCACAGGAACTATCAGGCCCTGCTCGATTCTCCCGACCGGCCACTGTTCGACCGGGTGCTGCAGGGCCAGTACCCGCCGGGGTCCACCGTCAAGCCGTCGTTCGGCTTTGCCGCCCTGGAGACGGGGGTGATGACGCCGGAAACGGCAATCTGGGACCCGGGGTTCTTCCGCCTGCCCAACCACGGCCATAAGTATCGGGACTGGAAGAAGGGCGGCCACGGCGGCCGGGTCGACCTGCACCAGGCCATCGTCGAGTCCTGCGACACCTACTTTTATTCCGCCGGGGTGAAGATGGGCATCGACCAGCTGAGCCACTACGGTCGCCTGTTCGGCTTTGGCGAGCCCACCGGTATCGACCTGCCGGCGGAGCGCCCCGGCATCATGCCGTCCCGGGAGTGGAAGAGCGGCGTCAAGGGCGTGCCCTGGTACCCGGGGGACACGGTCAATACCAGTATCGGCCAGGGCTTCATGCTGACCACACCCCTGCAGCTGGCGGTGGCGGCGAGCCGCCTGGCCAGCCGGGGGGAGATCCGCCCGCCGCGACTGGTGAGCCGGGTCGGCGACAGGGTGCTCGACCCCGGCCCGCCGGCGGGGATGATCGACGGGGACAGCCGCCACTGGGACGCGGTGATCGCCGCCATGAAGGATGTGGTCCACGGCCCCCGGGGCACCGCCAAGATCATCGCCAAGGGCCTCGACTACAGCATCGCCGGCAAGACCGGCACCGCCCAGGTGGTGGGCATCGCCCAGGGCGCCACCTACGACGCCTCCCGGCTCCACAAGCGCCAGCGGGACCACGCCCTGTTCATCGCCTTCGCCCCGGTGGAGGATCCGGAGATCGCCATCGGCCTGATCGTCGAGAACGGCGAGCACGGCAGCTCCACCGCCGCGCCCATCGCCCGCAAGGTGTTCGATACCTACATGGTCCTCAAGGGGGAGGAGCAGCTCGCCCATGAGTGAATTCGTCAGGCGCATGCGGCCGGACGGGTCCGGCCTTTACGGCGGCAGCCGCTGGCAGCGGATCCACCTCGATCTGCCCCTGTTGCTGCTGGTGCTGATCACCTGCGGGCTCGGGCTGTTCGTGCTCTACAGCGCCGGGGGGCAGGATAGCCACTACGTCACCCGCCAGGCCATCTTCATGGGGCTCGGCCTGGTGGTGATGGTGGTCGCCGCCCAGGTGCCGCCCCGTTTCATGCAGCGCTGGGCGGTGCTGCCCTACGGGGCCGGCATCCTGCTGTTGATCGCGGTGGTGCTGGTGGGTGTGGGGGCCAAGGGCGCCCAGCGCTGGCTCGACCTCGGCTTCATCCGCTTCCAGCCCTCGGAGATCCTCAAGATCGCCTGCCCGTTGATGCTCGCCAGCTTCCTCGGCCGGCAGCATCTGCCCCCCTCCTTCAAGCACCTGGCGCTGGCCCTCGCGGTGTTGCTGGTGCCGGCGGGTCTGGTGGGTATCCAGCCCGACCTCGGCACGGCGTTGTTGATCCTCACCGCCGGCCTGTTCGTGGTGTTCCTGGCGGGCATCCGCAAGCGCTATATCTTCGGGGCCATTCTCGCGGCATTGGCAATCGCGCCCTTCTTCTGGCTGTTCCTGATGCACGACTACCAGCGCCAGCGGGTGCTGACCCTGCTCGACCCCCAGGCGGACAAGCTGGGGGCGGGGTGGAACATCATCCAGTCCACCACCGCCATCGGTTCCGGCGGCCTCGACGGCAAGGGCTGGATGCAGGGCACCCAGTCCCAGCTCGACTTTCTCCCGGAGAGCCACACCGACTTCATCATCGCCGTGCTGGGGGAGGAGTTTGGTCTTTTGGGGGTGGTGGTGCTGCTGTCCATCTATCTGTTGATCATCAGCCGGGGCCTGATCATTGCCCTCAATGCCCAGTCGATGTTCGGGCGACTGCTGGCGGGGAGCCTCACCCTCACCTTTTTTGTCTATGTATTCGTCAACATGGGGATGGTGTCCGGCATCCTGCCGGTGGTGGGGGTGCCCCTGCCCCTGGTCAGCTACGGGGGGACCTCCGTTGTGACCTTGATGCTGGGATTTGGTATGCTGATGGCCGTCGGCACTGAAAAGAAACGATTTTGAGGGGTTTGGTCGAGTTATGCGCAAGGGCTTTTTGATGTCGTTGGTCTGTCTGGCGGCCAGTGTGTCGTCGGGTTGTCTGGCCGACGAAAGCTACCAGGAGCATCCCCAGGCCCGCCAGCTGGTGGAGCGTATGGTGGCCGACCACGACTTCGACCGCGAGGCGCTGCTGGACCTGTTCGCCAAGGTGGAAAAGAAACAGTCCATCATCGACGCCATGGAGCGCCCGGCGGAGCGGGTCAAGCCCTGGCATGAGTACCGCAAGATCTTCATCCAGGAGCAGCGCATCAGCCAGGGCGTGGAGTTCTGGCGCCACAACGCCGACGACCTCGCCCGCGCCCAGCGGGAATACGGCGTGGATCCTGCGATCATCGTTGCCATCATCGGCGTCGAGACCTCCTACGGCCGCATCACCGGCAGCTACCGGGTGATGGATGCCCTCGCCACCCTGGCTTTCGACTATCCCAAGCGCAGCCCCTTCTTCACCAAGGAGCTGGAAAACTTCCTGCTGCTGACCCGGGAGCAGGGCAAGGATCCCCTGTCCCTCAAGGGCTCCTACGCCGGCGCCATGGGCTATGGTCAGTTCATGCCGAGCAGCTACCGCAACTACGCCGTGGATTTCGATGGCGACCGGAAGATCGACATCTGGAACAACACCAGCGATGCCATCGGCAGCGTGGCCAACTATTTCGTGCGCCACGGCTGGCGCAGCAACCAGCCAGTGGCCATCCGCGCCACCGCCCGCGCCGGCTACACCGAGGCCGGCTTGAACGAGCTGAAAGTCCCCGATGCCACCCTCGACGATCTCCGCCAGCGGGGCTTTGCCCCCGCCGCGGGCGGCCTCGACGCCGATGTGGCCGCCGTGCCGCTGCGCCTCGAACTGGAGAACGGCGAGGAATTCTGGCTCGGCTTCGACAATTTCTATGTGATCACCCGCTACAACCACAGCTACCGCTATGCCATGGCCGTGTATCAGCTGAGCGAACTGATCCGGGAGCGTATGGGACGTGAAGCGAGCTAAACCCTACCTCACCGCCCTGCTGGCGGTGCTGCTCGCCTCCTGCAGCAGCCCCACCATCAAGGACGGCGCGCCGACCCGGGACATCGACGTCAGTCTGATCCCCGATGCGATCCCGAAACTCGAACCCATCACCGCGGCGGGCAACAAGAGCCCCTACGTGGTGTTCGGCCGCACCTACCACGTGCTGCCCTCGGCGAGCGGCTACCGGGAGCAGGGGGGCGCTTCCTGGTACGGCACCAAGTTCCACGGGCGCAAGACCTCCAACGGCGAAACCTACGACATGTACGCCATGACCGCCGCCCACAAGACCCTGCCGATCCCCTCCTACGTTCAGGTCACCAACCTCAAGAACGGCCGCCGGGTGATCGTGCGCATCAACGACCGGGGGCCGTTCCACTCCAGCCGCATCATCGACCTGTCCTACGTGGCCGCCAAGAAGCTCGGCTACCACGAGCACGGCACGTCCCAGGTGGAGGTAGTGGCCATCGACCCGGTGAAGTTCCAGCGCAACAGCGTCGAGGCGCCGCGCATGGCCCTGCAGGGGCCGCTGACCGGCGCCCCGCTGCCGGGGCGAACCTTCCTCCAGGCCGGCGCCTTCGCCAGCCGCGACACCGCCGAGGCCAAGCGCCAGCGGCTGTCCCGGAGCACCGGCTACCCGGTGGTGGTGCGGGAGGGGCAAAGCGCCGGCAAGACCCTCTTCAAGGTGCTGGTGGGCCCGATTGCCGACCAGAACGCCCTCGCCGATGTGCGCTCGCTGTTGCTGCGCACGGAGAATCTGGCGTCTTTCGTTGTCAGGGACTGAGCCGGGGCGCCGGCAGCGCTGGTCCCCTCGCCGTCCCGTGCTAGAATTTTGCCCGCCCAAGGCCACACCCCCCTTAGCACTCCAACCCCAGCAGGACGAAAAGGCATGTTGAAAAAGCTGACACAGACAGGACTGGTTTTGTTTTCCCTGGCGCTGGCCCTCGCCGCCCGCGCCGAGCTGCTGATCCCGGCGCCGCCGGAAATCGCCGCCAAGGCCTGGATCCTGATGGACGCCGACACCGGCAAGGTGCTGGTGGAGCACAATGCCGACGAGCGCCTGCCCCCCGCCAGCCTCACCAAGATGATGACCAGCTATGTGGTTTCCCGGGAAATCCACGACGGTCGCCTCAAGGAGGACGACGTCGCGCTGGTGAGCGAGTACGCCTGGCGCACCGGTGGCTGGGCCAGTGGCAGCTCGGTGATGTCCCTGCTGCCCAAGAGCCAGGCCAAGGTCATCGACCTGATGCGGGGGGTGATCATCCAGTCCGGCAACGATGCCTCCATCGTGCTCGCCGAGCATATCGCCGGCTCCGAGACCGCCTTCGCCGACATCATGAACCAGGTGGCCGAGCAGCTCGGCCTCAAGAACACCCACTTCATGAACTCCACCGGCCTGCCGGACCCGGATCACTACAGCTCCGCCCGGGACATGGCGCTGCTCGGCCAGGCGCTGGTCCGCGACTACCCGGAGCACTACGCCATCTACTCCGAGAAGTACTTCGAATACGACAACCACCGCCAGGCCAACCGCAACCGCCTGCTGTGGCGGGACGGCAGCGTCGACGGCATCAAGACCGGCCACACCCAGGAGGCGGGCTACTGCCTGGTGGCCTCGGCGGTGCGGGACGGCATGCGCCTGATCGCCGTGGTGATGGGCACCAGCGGCGAGGAGACCCGCGCCCGGGAGGCCCAGACCCTGCTCGCCTACGGTTTCCGCTACTACGAGACCACCCGCATCCTCACCGCCGGCCAGGTGCTGTCGGAGGGCAACCGGGTCTGGTACGGCGAGGCCGATTACCTGAACCTGGCGGCCCCGGAGGATGTCCACGCCACCATCCCCCGCGGCTCGAAGGAGTCGCTGACCACCGAAATCGAACTTGAACCGGTGCTCAAGGCCCCCATCGAAAAGGGGCAGCAGCTCGGCACCGCGCGGGTCAAGTTCGAGGATAAACTGCTCAAGGAAATCCCCCTGGTGGCCGCCGAGGCGGTGCCGGAGGCGGGCCTCTTCAGCCGCCTGTGGGATGCCATCATGCTGTTTTTCATCAACCTCTTTGCCTGACCCGAGGTCGCGACACCGCAATGACTGAACCCGAAGCCCCGAGGATCGAATTCCCCTGCGACTACCCCATCAAGGTGATGGGGGAGGCCTGCGCAGCCTTCCAGGAGCATGTCCACGAGGTCATGGAGCGCCATGCCCCGGGCTTCGACCGCGCCACCATCACCGTGCGGGACAGCCGCAACGGCCGCTTTCAGTCCATCACCGTGACCATCACCGCCACCGGTGTCGCCCAGTTGGAGGCGATCTTCGCCGACCTCAAGCTGTCCCGGCACGTGCAGATGGTGCTCTGAATGGCCGACCTCGATTGCCTGCGGGTCAGGCACCTCGGTCGCCAGCCCTACGGGCCGGTGTTCGCTGCCATGAAGGCCTTCACCGAGGCCCGCGACGGCAGCACCCCCGACGAATTCTGGCTGGTGGAGCACGACCCGGTATTCACCCAGGGCCAGGCCGGCAAGGAGGAGCACCTGCTGATGCCGGGGGATATCCCCGTGGTGCAGGTGGATCGCGGCGGCCAGGTGACCTACCACGGCCCTGGGCAGATCGTCGGCTACCCCATGCTCGACATCCGCCGCAGGGATATCGGCGTGCGGGAGCTGGTGAGCGCCATCGAGAACGCCATCGTCGCCACCCTCGCGGCCTGCCACATCGAGGCCTATCCCAAGCCGGATGCCCCCGGGGTGTACGTCCGCAAGGGCCAGGGCGAGGCCAAGATCGCCTCCCTCGGCATCCGCATCCGCCGGGGCTGCAGCTACCACGGCCTGTCCCTCAACGTGGACATGGACCTCGCCCCCTTCCGGCGCATCAACCCCTGTGGATACCAGGGGCTCGAAATGACACGGATCAGCGATCTCGCAACCCCCGCGCCCGCCATGGCGGCGGTGGAAGCGATATTGCTCGACCGACTGGTGGCCGCCCTCGGCTACCGCGATCACCGCCCCCTCGACAATCCCCTCGCCATCCTGGCGGAGCCCGCCCATGAGTAATATCGACATCACCCCCGTCAAGCGTACCCGCCGCATCGAGGCCGGGGAAAAGCTGCGCAGCGCCGACAAGGTGGAGCGCATCCCCGTCAAGGTGATCCCCACTGAAACGGTGGCGCGCAAGCCCGACTGGCTGCGGGTCCGCATCAACCTCTCCCCCGAGGTGGACCGCATCAAGGGCATTCTCCGCTCCCACAAGCTGGCCACGGTGTGCGAGGAGGCCTCCTGCCCCAACCTCGGCGAATGTTTTGGCGGCGGCACCGCCACCTTCATGATCATGGGGGAGATCTGCACCCGGCGCTGCCCGTTCTGCGACGTGGGCCACGGCAAGCCCCTGCCCCTCGACGGCGCCGAGCCCCGCAATCTGGCGGAAGCGATCGCCGAGATGGGCCTCAGGTACGTTGTGATCACCTCGGTGGACCGGGACGACCTGCGGGACGGCGGTGCCGGCCACTTCGCCGAGTGCATCCGCGAGGCCCGTGCCCTGTCGCCGCAATTGCAGATCGAGGTTCTGGTGCCGGACTTTCGCGGCCGCATGGAACCTGCCCTCGACGCCCTCAGCGCCACGCCGCCGGACGTGTTCAACCACAACCTCGAAACCGTGCCGCGCCTCTACCGGGAGGTGCGCCCGGGGGCCAACTACGCCTGGTCCCTCAAGCTCATGAAGGACTACAAGGCCCGCAATCCCGCCGTGCCCACCAAGTCCGGCCTGATGGTGGGCCTCGGTGAAACCCGCGAGGAACTGCTCGCGGTGCTCGACGACCTGCGCGCCCACGATGTGGAGATGCTCACCATCGGCCAGTACCTGCAGCCGTCCCGCAACCACCTGGCGGTGGACCGCTTCGTCCACCCGGACGAATTCGCCGAGTACGCCGACTACGCCTATTCCATCGGCTTCAAGCACGTGGCCTCGGGCCCCCTGGTGCGGTCCTCCTACCACGCCGACAAGCAGGCCCGCGGCGAGGAGGTGAAATGATGACCAGCGATACACGCACCGATATCGAGGCGGCGGTGTTCCGTCGCCTGCTCAAGCACCTCGACGACCACAAGGAGGTGCAGAACATCGACCTGATGATCCTCGCCGACTTCTGCCGCAACTGCCTCGCCAAGTGGTATGTGGCCGCCGCCGCGGAGCGGGGCGAAACCCTCGACTACGAGGCGGCCCGGGAGATCATCTACGGGATGCCCTACGGCGAGTGGAAGGAACGCTTCCAGGCCGAGGCCACCCCGGAGCAGCTGGCGGCACTGGCGGCGAGAAAATCCTGAGGGGATCCCATCCCGGCCCCTCGGCGATCCCCCGCACCCCAATCCTTTATCCAACCCATAAGATCAACGGACAGGAGTACCGAGCATGACCATCTTCAATCACATCGTCGTGGGCGCCAATGATATCGACAGCGCCCGGGCCTTCTACGACGCGGCCCTGGGCGCCCTCGGCGTCAAGCGCTTCCCCGAGTGGAGCCCCACCGCGTCCATGTACGGCAAGGACGTGCCCGAATTCATGATCACCAAGCCCGTCAACGGTGAGCCCGCCACCCACGCCAATGGCGGCACCATCGGTTTTCGCGCCGCCAACCGCGCCGCCGTGGATGCCTTCCACGCCCAGGCCCTGGCCAATGGCGGCCGTTGCGAAGGCGCCCCCGGCCCCCGCGCCCAGGCCGGCCCCACCGCCTACGGCGCCTATGTGCGCGATCCGGACGGCAACAAACTCTGCGCCTTCACCTTTTCGGCGGAGTGATCTAAGGCCCCGGGCCGCCGGCCCGGGGCGTCACCCCTTTCTCCCCCGAGGTCAACGCCTTGCGCCCTGTCACTTCCCTTGCCCGCATCTCCCTGCTCGCCGTCGCCCTGCTGCTCGGCGCCTGTACCGGCGCGCCGGAGGGCGTCGAGCCTGTCCGGGGCTTCGAGCTCGACCGCTATCTCGGCACCTGGTACGAAATCGCCCGCCTGGACCATTCCTTCGAGCGGGGCCTGGTGGACGTCAGCGCCCGCTACAGCCGCCGGGATGATGGCGGCGTCCAGGTGGTCAACCGCGGCTACTCACCGGAGAAGGGCGAGTGGCGGGAGGCGGTGGGCCGTGCCGCCTTTGTCGCGGGGGAGGACGTCGGGCACCTCAAGGTCTCCTTCTTTGGGCCGTTTTACGGCGCCTATGTGATCATCGAGCTGGACCGGGAAGGCTACCAGTACGCCCTGGTGGCGGGGCCAGACCGGGACTACCTGTGGCTGCTGGCCCGGACCCCGAGCCTCGACCCGGCCCTGGTGGAACGCCTGGTGGCAAGGGCCGCGGCCCTCGGTTTTGCCACCGACCGGTTGATCTACCCGGGCCACGGCCTCGCCCCGGGCGATGGGGACCAGGGCTGATGGCCGGGGAGCCCCGCCTCGACCTGGTATGGTTTCGCAATGACCTGCGGGTGCGGGACAATCCCGCCCTGTGGCACGGCGCCCAGCACGGCCCGGTGGCGGCGGTGTTCGTGCTCTGCCCCGACCAGTGGCGCACCCACCCCATGGCGCCCTGCCGGGCGGATTTCCTGTTGCGCAGTCTCCGGGCCCTGGAGGGCGAGCTGGCGCGGCTCAACATCCCCCTGTGGGTGATCGGCGGCGACACCTTCGCCGCCGTGCCCGATGCCCTCGCGTCCCTGTGCCGGCGTCTCGGCGCCCGGGCGATCCACTGGAATGACGAATACCCCCTCGACGAAGCCCGCCGCGACGGGGCGGTGGCGGCCCGTCTCGGCGCCTCGGGCATCGCCTGCCACCGCTACCACGACCGCGCCCTGGCGCCCCCGGGTACGGTGGTGAAGGCCGACGGCGGCGGCTACCAGGTGTTCACCCCCTTCAAGCGGGCCTGGCTCAACCTCCTCGACCAGGGGGCACCGGATCTGCTGCCCGCCCCCCGCAGGCAGTCGCCGGGGTGCATGGCGTGGACCGGCCGGGGCGATATACCCGGCGCGTTGCCGGGCTTTGCCAGTGCGCTGCCGGCGACCCTCTGGCCCGCCGGGGAGCGGGAGGCGCGGCGGCGTCTCGACCAGTTCTGCCGCGACGGCCTCGCCCACTACCAGCGCCAGCGGGATCTGCCCGCCCTGGAGGGCACCTCGGCCCTGTCCCCCTATCTCGCCGTGGGTGCGATTTCACCCCAGGAGTGCCTGCGGGCGGCGCTCCAGGTCAAAGCCGGGGACGGCGCCGCCGCGGACGGGGCGGATACCTGGATCAGCGAACTGGTGTGGCGGGACTTCTATCAGCACATCGTCGCGGCCCATCCCCGGGTGTGCATGGGCAAGCCGTTCCTGCCCGGCACCGACCGCGTCCCCTGGCGGGATGATCCCGTCCAGTTCGAGGCCTGGTGCCAGGGCCGCACCGGCGTGCCCCTGGTGGATGCCGGCATGCGCCAGTTGCGGGAAACCGGCTGGATGCACAACCGGGTGCGGATGGTGACCGCCATGTTCCTCGCCAAGAACCTCCTGATCGACTGGCGCCTTGGTGAGCGGTTTTTCATGGAGCACCTGGTGGATGGGGATTTCCCCGCCAACAACGGCGGCTGGCAGTGGAGCGCGTCCACCGGCACCGACGCCGCGCCTTATTTCCGCATTTTCAATTCCTTCTCCCAGGCCGAGCGCTTCGACCCGGAGGGAGCCTACATCCAGCGCTTCGTCCCCGAGTTGCGGGGCCTGCCCGCCCGGGTGCTCCACAAGCCGGCGCTGCTGGCCAGGCACAGGCCAGCCACCTATCCCGCGCCTGTCGTCGATGTCAGTCTCTCCCGGCAGCTGGCCATCGACGCCTTCCGCGCCGCCAGTGCCTAGCCCGGCGCCTCCAATATCGTCTACGCTAAACGAGAGGGCGGCGTCAGGCCGTTGGCAAAACGGAGCGCCGCCACCGCACAACGAAGGAGTGGTTCATGACAATCAGCACGTTCGCCGCCCTGCTCGATCAATGGGAAATGGCAGCCCTCAAGAAGGCCGCCCAGGTGAAGCGGGAAATCAGCCTGTTCGAGAACGATGACGTGAAACTGCGGGCGCTGTCCGCGATGTACTCGCTGCCGGTGGAGGAGATCACCGCCAGCCTGCTGCACCAGGCGTTGCTGGAACTGGAGGAAAAGATGCCCTACGTGGCCGGCGAGCGGGTGATTCGGGTGGAGGAGGGGGCCAATATCTACGAGGATGTCGGCCCCATGGCGCGCTACCTGGAGGCCCAGAAGGCGCTGCGCAACGGCGGCGCGGGCTAGCGCGCCGGGAAATCCACGAACGGGTGCTGCTTCTGGAGCAGCGCCAGGGTCTCCCAAATGGTATCCAGTTCCGCCGGGGTGGCATTTTTCTCGCCGTCGTCCCCGCGGGTCGCCTGTTGTTCGGCGGCGGCGATGCGGCGTTCCACCGTCTGGCGCCACTCCGCCAGGGTCGCCTCCTGGCGGCTGAGCCGCGAACCCACCCCGTCGAGCCTGGCGCTCAACTGATCGAGCCGCGCGCCGTCGGCGCTGGCGAACTGCGCGGCGCTGGCCCCGTTGCCGGCGGAGGTGGCGGGGCGCGCCTGCTCCACCCGCTGCCGCAGGCTGGCCAGCACGGCATTGGTATCCGCCAGATCCTTGGCGAGGGCGCTGTTGTTCGCCCGCAGCGCCTCCAGGGTCGCAAGCTGGCTGGCGAGCTGTTTTTCGAGGGGGGCGAGATCCGCTCCCTTCGCCACCGCCGGCCCCGCCCGGCTCGCCCGCAGGGTTTCGAGGGCGCCGGTGGTGGCGGCGAGGCCGTCCTCCAGGCGTTGGTTGCGGGTTTCGAGGCGGTCGATGGCCGCCCGCTGCTCCGCCAGCTGGCGCTCCAGGGGTTTGACACCGTCGCCGCCGGTGGCGCTGGCCTTCACCAGTCCCACGGTGCGGTTGTCCACCTCGTTCCGCCAATCCGCCATGCGCGACTCCTGCTCGGCGATCAGGGTCGCGGTGGCGTCGATCTTGCGCTCCAGCTGGGTCATCTGCCGTCCCACGGCGCCGAGGAAGGCGGTGAGCTCGGCGCTGTCCACCAGCGCTGCGGCATTCGCCTCGCTCGCGGCCAGGGTGGCACGCACCTCGTCAAGGCCGCCATCCAGGGCGGCGAGTTCCCCGCCCTGGCGCTTGCTGGCGGCGGCGAGGGCGTCGATGTCCTTGCCCTGTGTCGCCAGGGTGGTTTCGAGGGCCGCGACCTTGTCGGCCTGCTCCGCCAGGGCGCGCACCTGGGGTTCGAGGCGGCTGTCGATGCGCTGGCTGATCCGCGCTTCCACCTGCTTCTCGTCGATGGCGACATTGCCGGTGGCGGGGGGCAATTGCTTGAGGTCGGCGAGGGCCTTGCGGGTGGCGTCGAGGCGCGCCTCGATGGCGTCCAGGCGCTTGTCGGCATTTGCGCCGGTCTTGCCGGCGGCGGCGATGCGGCTGTCGGTTTCGCCCCGGAGCGAGGCGAGGCCGTCCTCCAGCGCCGCCAGCCTTGGCTGCAGCGGGTCGAGGGCCGCGACGCTCTTGTCGATACCCTCGAGGCGGCGACCCGTGGCGGCGAGATCCCTCTGGAGTGCGGCGAGGGTGCCGTCGAGGGCTTCCCGCTCCTTGGCAAGGCGTTCGGCAACCATCTTGTCCACCCCGGCGAGGCGGGTGTCCAGGGCGGCGCTGTCGGACTCGCGGGCCTTGTCGACGGCGACGACGCGCTCTTCCAGGCTGGCAATGGTCGGCTTCACCTCCTTGGCGATGGCGCTGTCCAGCGCCTTCATGAGGGCGCTTCGTTGCGCCTCGAGGGCGGCCTGCTGCTCCTTGGTAGCGCTGGCGAGGGCCAGCCGCTGGGCCTCCCGGCCGTCCGCCAGGGATTTTTCGAGGCCGGCGAGTTGCGGGCTGGTTTGGTCGAGCCGCGCGGCGAGCTGGGCGATCCGGTCGTCGAGCCGGGATTGCTGCTGCTTCAGGGCGGATTCCTGGGTCGTGGCGAGGCTGTCGATGCGCTTGTCGGTGGCGCCGAGGGCGGTCTTGATGCCCGCCACCGCGGTGTCGAGGGCCTTGTTGGCGCCGGCCTGGTTGGCCGCCAGGGCCTTCTCGGTGGCGGCCAGCTGCCCGCGGAGCCTGGCGATGTCGCCCTTCAGGGCCTCCACGTCGCTGGCCTTGGCGAGGGCGGCGGCGTCCTTGTCGATGGGGGCGGCGCCGAGGGACGACAGCCGCGCCGAGGTGGTTTCCCGCAGGCTGTCGAGGTCAATGATCTGGGTGGCGATGCGCTGTTCCAGGGTCCTGATCAGGTCGGCCTGCTCGTCGAGGGCGGCTTCGAGATCGCCCCTGGCGGGGCTGCTCGCGCTGGGGGCGGGGCGGGAAGCAGCGGGGGCGTCGAGGCTCGCGAGTTTCGATTCGAGGGTGCGGATACTGCTGGCCTGGATGCCGTACTGAACCAGCACCAGCGCCAGCAACAGCGCGGCCGGGCCAAAGCGCAACGCCCATTGTCGCCAGTCACCGGGGAGGGACGCCGCCGCGAGCGGCCCCGGGCGCTCCCCGCCGTTGCGCCCCCGGGGCTTGCCGGGCAGGGTCTGTTGATGGGCTTCTCTCTCTTCCGGTTCCGGGACGAACGGGTCCATGGTGCCAAATCCTTGTACGCGGGTGTTATCGCCGCATTCTACACCCGGGAAAATCAAAAAAATCAATCACCTCGATACCGCCGATCCCCGCCGGCGACCGGCGGGGAAACCCCGGGAGCCGATCCGTGCCCCATCCCCCCTGTTAGGCGCGGCGACCAATCGGGGGTAAAATGCCGGCCTTCCCGCCCACCGCCCCGTTTTGCAGACCACGCCATGACCACAGCCAACAGCCCCGCCAAGAAAGTCGGTTTCATCTCCCTCGGTTGCCCCAAGGCCCTGGTGGACTCCGAGCGCATCCTCACCCAGTTGCGCCTCGACGGTTACGACCTGGTGCCGAGCTACGAGGATGCCGACGTGGTGGTGGTCAACACCTGCGGTTTCCTCGACTCCGCCAAACAGGAGTCCCTCGACGCCATCGGCGAGGCCATGGCGGAGAACGGCAAGGTGATCGTCACCGGCTGCATGGGCAGCGAGGAGGCTCGCATCCGCGAGGCCCACCCCGGGGTGCTGGCGGTGTCCGGCGCCCACCAGTACGAGGCGGTGGTGAGCGCCGTGCACCAATGGGCGCCCCAGGAACGGATCCACAACCCCTATACCGATCTGGTACCCGCGAGCGACGTCAAGCTCACCCCGCGCCACTACTCCTACCTGAAGATTTCCGAAGGCTGCAACCACAGGTGCAGCTTCTGCATCATCCCCAGCATTCGCGGCGATCTGGTCAGCCGCCCCATCGGCGAGGTGATGGATGAAGCCGAACGGCTGGTGAAAGCGGGCACCAAGGAGCTATTGGTGATCTCCCAGGACACCAGCGCCTACGGCATCGACACCAAATTCCGTACCGGCTTCTGGAATGGCCGCCCCATCAAAACCCATATGCAGCAACTGTGCGAGGCGCTGGGTGAATTGGGCGTATGGGTGCGCCTGCACTACGTCTACCCCTACCCCCATGTGGACAACATCCTGCCACTGATGGCGGAGGGCAAAATCCTGCCCTATCTGGATATCCCCTTCCAGCACGCCCACCCGGATGTGCTGCGTGCCATGAAGCGTCCTGCCAACGAGGAAAAAGTCCTCAACCGCATCAAGCAGTGGCGGGACATCTGCCCGGACATGACCATCCGCAGTACCTTTATCACCGGCTTCCCCGGCGAAACCGAGGCCCATTTCCAGTACCTGTTGGACTGGTTGCAGGAAGCCCAGCTCGACCGGGTCGGCTGCTTCAAATACGAAGCAGTTGAGGGCGCCCCCGCCAATGAACTGGCAGGGGCCGTGCCGGAAGAAGTAAAGCAGGAGCGCTGGGAAAGATTCATGGCAACCCAGCAGGCCATCAGCACCGCCCGCCTCGAAGCCAGGATCGGCAAAACCGTGGAGGTGATCATCGACGAAGTGGTGGAAGAGGGTGCGGTTGGCCGCACCACCGCGGACGCGCCGGAGATCGACGGGCAGATTTTTCTCGATGACCAGATTCACCTCAAGCCCGGGGATATCGTCCGGGCGGTGGTGGAGGATGCGGATGAGTATGATTTGTGGGGGCGGTTGGTTTAATCACTGCGGTACTGTCATACGACCATTTGTGATTTCAGCTCTGGGGTTATCTTCAGCTCCGCGGCATAGTTCAACGTATTCCTCTTGCCAGGGCGGCAAGCACGCCAAGAAGGCCAGAAGTTTTACCGCTTTGCTTCCCTGGTGTGCTTGGCGTATGGGAAAAATCGATAAATCAGTTGACTGCCCAGTCAGTGACACTGTCTGAATCTATCACGCCCTATGTTCCATTCGCGCCGTCTTTGCCGCGCAAGGTCGCCTTCGATCCCTCGTCCCAGTCGCACTGCATGGAAGAGAGGTGCTGCCACCTGCCCATGGTTTATGCGGTGACCCGTCCGACAAAACGTCGTACCCAGGGAGCCACCACGGCGACCGTTGGAAAGGCGACCGGCCATGTCGTCATACAGCTTTTGAGCCACTGGGCAGCAAATCCGGCGTGCACGCCTTGCGAGGTCGCGAGAACAAAGGCCGACAGGATGCAGACCATGATCGCCGAGAGTAGGGCGCTGAAAAGGATTGGGGCAAAGCGGGCGGGAATGCGCATTTGATGCTCCTGAGTAGGGTTAGTGCACATAAAAAATGGCTGTTGGTCGGGCTGCATTTCATAGTGAAAAAACCAGATTTACCCCTTCGGCCGCGGCATAGAGTCCAAGACCAAAAATCCCATGGGTAATCAGGCTCTGCAGTCGAGCAGAAGTTGGGCGCGGTGTTCTCGAGGCGGCAATGCCCGCGCCCATTCCCGGTTGCATCACGAGGAACGGTGCCGCCACTGTGCCGATGCCCACGGCGAGCGCGGGCCCCAGTGTCGGCTGCTGAATCCATGCAGGCCCCCAGGTAGCGATCAACAGTGCTGCGAATGCGATACCTGTGAGGTAGTGGGCGGTCCAGCCTATGGTGCGTTCGCCACCCACAGGGGCAGATGCCGCGATGGAGTCATGGCGGAAGCGCCCCTGAGTCATGTGGGCGATCCAGCGTCCGACCAGCGCATAGTCTGGGGGTGCGATACCCAGCAGTGGTTTGCGGGCGAGGCTCCACAGATCCATCACCGCCGTGGCGCCAACGCCGATCAATAAGGTGAATAGCAGACTGTTCATGTTGCTCTCCTGTGTTTGTCTTGAAGTGGCCGTGATGCTAGCTTAAAACTTCAAGTCGACTTGAGGTCAAGGGGGTGGTTGTGGATATCAGTGAAGTCGCTAAAAGGTCGGGCGTTCCGGCCTCGACGCTTCGCTACTACGAGGAAAAGGGGTTAATCACTTCCGTTGGCAGGCGGGGACTGCGCCGAGTGTTCGGCGCCAATGTGTTGGAGCGGTTGGCGCTGATTGCGTTAGGCCGTTCGGCGGGCTTTTCACTGGACGAAATCGGCCGCATGGTAGGCTCTGACGGCGGTCCCCAGATTGATCGTCAATTGCTCGCGGACAAGGCGGAGGAGCTCGACAGTGCCATTCGACAGTTGAGCGCAATGCGTGATGGTCTTCGCCATGCCGCTGTCTGCTCCGCGCCAAGTCACATGGAGTGCCCAACATTCCGCCGTCTGCTTGGGTTGGCCGCCGCTGGGGTCATTGGCACCCCGGGGGAAAAGAAGCCACCGCACCATCGTCGACCCCGCCCCAGGTTGCAGCACACGCGCCAGTAACGGCCAAAGGTTTGTGCCGTCGCCGATGGCGGCGCTGTCAAAAAGCCCTGTCTGCCGGTAACAGCCACTTTTGCGCGACTCCGTCCTCGCACAGAGCGCGCCATTGGCGGCCCCCTGGCCTGCTCTCCAGGCATTCTGAGCCCCTTCAGGGCCTGGTGCCGGCATCGACCCCGTCTGCCCCCCCTTGGCTGCCTTTCCCATGCCGTCGGAAAAGGCTTGCATTATCCCCATAAAGGTGTACAAATAACTATACAAATATGTATAGGTATGCCCAGCCATGAAAACCAAACCCCTGATGGCGGAAGTCGATGATCGCCAGGAGTTGTTTCCCATCAGCGTGGTGGCGGATGCCACCGGCGTGCCCACGGTGACGTTGCGGGCCTGGGAGCGCCGCTACGGGTTCCTGAAACCCCACCGCACCGCCAAGGGCCATCGCCTGTTCAGTGTCGAGCACATCGGCCTGATCCGGCGGGTCACGGCCTTGCTGGATTCCGGCATCCCGGTCAGCCGGGTGGGGGATCTGCTCAAGCTGGAGCAGCAGGAGCCTGCGCTGGTGCCCGCCGAGGACAACTGGGAGCGCATCCGCGGGCGGATGCTGGAGGCCATCAACGACTTCGACGAGCTGCGCCTCGACCAGTTGTACAACGACGCCCTCGCCACCTTTCCCATGAGTCTGGTGACCGAGCAGCTGATCATTCCCCTGCTGCGCATGGTGGGCAAGAACTGGGAAGAGGGCCTCCACGGTGTCGCCGAGGAGCACTTCTTCAGCCTCTACATCCGCAACAAGCTGGGCTCCCGCTGGCACCACGGCACCCCGGCCCTCAGCGGCCGGCGCATCGTCGCCGCCTGCATGCCGGGGGACCGCCACGAATACGGCCTGCTGCTGTTCGCCCTGGTGGCCCGCAGCCGGGGGTTTGACCTGGTGCTGCTGGGCGCCGACATGCCGTTGGTGGAAATCGCCAAGGTGGTGGACAAGACCCGCGCCGCCGCGGTGGTGATTTCCACGACCCTGGAGCCGGGCTGGCAGTTGATCGAGCGGGACCTGCGCCAGATGCTGGGTGCGGTGCGCTGCCCGGTGTTCGTGGGTGGGGCGGGAGTGATCAACACCAGCGGCGCCATCGCCGGTGTCGGTGCCCGCCCGGTGGGGGCCGATCTAGTGGCGGGGGTCGAGGAGATCCACCGCTACCTCCACGACGGGGAGGCCGCATGAACGTCACCGCAAGGCTGATCCATCTCACCGAGGCGGGCCGGGTGCCCGACTCCCTCGTGCGCGCCGGCATTCGCCGCCTGCTGCGGGAGCGGCTTGCCTCCCTCCCCAGGGAGGACCGGGAGGTCCTCGCCGACTACAGGCGCGGGTTCATCGCCCGCATGGATGCCTCGCCCCTGGCGGTGATGACCGATGCCGCCAACGAGCAGCACTACGAGGTGCCGAGCGACTACTACAGCCTGGTACTGGGCCCGCGCCGCAAGTACAGCAGCTGCCATTGGGGGGAGGGCGTTGCCACCCTCGAGGACGCCGAGCAGGCGGCCCTCGCCATCACCTGCCAGCGGGCCGGCCTCGCCGACGGCCAGCGCATCCTGGAACTCGGCTGCGGCTGGGGCTCCCTGTCCCTGTGGATGGCGGAGCGCTACCCGGGCGCGGCCATCACCGCGGTGTCCAACTCCCATTCCCAGCGGGCCTTTATCGAGGCCCGGGCGACGGCCCTCGGCCTTGCCAACCTGCGGGTGATCACCGCCGACATGAACGGCTTTGAACCACAGGGCCGCTTCGACCGCATCGTCTCGGTGGAGATGTTCGAGCACATGCGCAACTGGCGGACACTGTTTGCCCGGGTCGCGGACTGGCTCGACGACGGCGGGCGCTTTTTCATGCATGTCTTCTGCCACCGGGACAGCCCCTATTTCTTCGAGGAGGAGAGCGAATCCGACTGGATGACCCGCTACTTCTTTCGCGGCGGCATGATGCCGAGCGCCGACCTGCCCCTTCACTTCCAGCAGCATTTGACGCTGCTCGATCAGTGGGCCTGGAACGGCATCCACTACGCCCGTACCCTGGAGGCCTGGCTTGCAAGGCAGGACGCCAGTGAGGACGCGGTGCTGGCGGTGCTCGCCGGGCACCACGGCGCCGAGGCGCCCCTGTGGGTGACCCGCTGGCGGCTTTTTTACCTGGCCTGCGCCGAGCTGTTCCGCATGAATGGCGGCAACGAGTGGTTTGTCGGCCACTACCTGTTCGAGAAGCCGGGGGCGAGGGGAGGTGGCCGTGAATAACCTCTGGAATTTCATCCAGTTCCAGGTGGGCTGGTTCGCGGTGGTGCTGGGGGCGGCGGCCGGCTACCCCTGGTGGGGTGCCGCCGGGGCACTGGCCCTGCTGGTGGTTCACCTCTGGCTCGCCGCCGATCCCTGGCTCGAGGGCGCCTTCCTGCTGCTGGTGGGGTTGCTCGGCTGGCTATGGGAGTCCCTGGTATTTGGCGCGGGGCTTGTCCAATACCCGGGTTATGGGGTGGTGATGGCGCCCCTGTGGATGGCGGCGCTGTGGATGAACTTTGCCTCCACCCTGGATTACTCCCTGGCCTGGATGCAGGGTAAGCCGGTGCTGGCGGCGGTGTTCGGGGGTGTTGGCGGGCCCCTCGCCTTCGTCGCCGGTGAGCAGCTGGGCGCCATCGTTCTGGTCGACAGGGTGCTGAGCCTTGGGGTGATCGGCGCCGGCTGGCTGGTGGTGACGCCGCTCCTGCTGCGGGCGGCGCAGGCCTGGCAAGGGGGCCTTCAGGCTGGGGCCACCCGGGGCGGGGCGCTGGAGGTGGCCAGTGATCGGTGAATGGTGGGTTCCCCTCGCCGCCAACCTGTGCCTGCTCGCCGCCCTGTGGCTGCTGAGCCTGGTGCGCCGCGACGCCAGTTTGGTGGACCTGGTGTGGCCGCTGATGTTCGTGCTCGCCGCCTGGATCTGGTTCGATCCCCGGCACGCGGGCGCCCTGCAGTGGCTGGTGCTGGGGCTGGTGATGGCCTGGGGCTTGCGGCTCCACATCCACCTCGCCCGCCGCAATCTCGGCCACGGGGAGGATCGCCGCTACCAGGCCATGCGCCGGCGCCACTCCCCTGGGTTCTGGTGGAAGAGCCTGTTCATGGTGTTCGCGCTCCAGGGTGTGCTGGCCTGGCTGGCGAGCCTGGTGATCCTGGGCGCCCTGGCATCCCCCCGTGGCCTCGGCGCGGTGGAGCTGGCGGGCCTCGCCGTCGCCCTCGCCGGCTTCCTCTGGGAGGCGGTGGCGGACTGGCAGCTGAGCCGCTTCAGGGCGGACCCCGCGAATACCGGCCGGGTCATGGACAGGGGCCTGTGGCGCTACAGCCGCCACCCCAATTATTTCGGCGACTGCCTGTTCTGGTGGGGTCTGGCGGTGGTCGCCCTGGCTGCGGGCCAGTGGTGGGCCCTGGTGTCGCCCTTGCTGATGACGGTGCTGCTGGTGAAGGTCTCCGGGGTGTCGTTGCTTGAGAGCGACATCGCCGAGCGGCGCCCGGCGTACCGGGACTATATCCGCCGCACACCGGCTTTTATCCCGGGGCTGCCCCGGGCGGGGAGGCTTGAATGACGCCGTTTCCATCGTTGTGCCGTTGCGGGGGCCTGCTGGTCGGGTTTGTCGCGCTTTTCCTGTGGGCCGGGCCGCTGGCGGCCAACGAGCCCCTGGCCTTTGATGTCTACCTGGACGACAAGCCCATCGGCACCCACCGCTATCACTTCACCCCGGAGGGGGAGGGTTTCAGGCTGGTGAGCGAGGCCCGCTACGACGTCAAGGTGCTGTTCATCAACGCCTACCGCTACCGCCACCGCTCCGAGGAGCAGTGGCGGGATGGCTGCCTCGTCGCCATTCGTTCCCGCACCGACGCCAACGGCGACGACTTCCGGGTCGATGCCGAGCTCACCGACAAGGGCCTCGCCCTCGACACCGGCGAAGGCAAGGCCCTAGCGCCGGTGGCGGTGGATTGCCCCCGCAGCTATGCCTACTGGGACCGGGAGCTGCTCGCCGGCGCCGATCAATTGCTCAACAGCCAGACCGGCGAGCTGGGAGCGGTCCGCCTCGAGCCCCGGGGCATGGATGAGCTGCCCTGGGGCGGGCGCGGTGAGGCCTTTGTGCTGAAAAACCCCGAGGCGGACATCCATCTCTGGTACGACGGCGAGGGCCGCTGGCTTGGCCTGCGCTCGGAGCTCGACAACGGCCGCACCCTCAGCTACCGCCCCCGGGCGGACGCCGACCCATCCCCCTGATCCCGAGGCCACCACAGGAGTCCCGATGAAAATCGCAGTGATCGGCACCGGCATCGCCGGCAACGTGGCGGCCTGGCACCTCAGCCGCGACCACGACATCACCGTCTATGAGGCCAACGACTACGTGGGCGGCCACACCCACACCCATCGGGTGGAGGTGGAGGGCCGGGTGCTGGATGTGGATTCCGGCTTTATCGTCTTCAACGACCGCACCTACCCCAACTTTATCCGCCTGCTGGATGAACTCGGCGTCGACCGCCAGAAAACCGAGATGAGCTTCAGCATGCACGCCGAGGCCACCGGCTTCGAGTACAGCGGCAGCAACCTCGATACCCTGTTCGCCCAGCGCCGCAACCTGTTGAACCCGGCTTTTTACCGGCTCCTGGCGGATATCCTCCGCTTCAACCGGGAGGCCCAGGGGCTGCTCGCCAGTGACGACAGCGCCCTTACCCTCGGCGAATTTCTGCGGGATGGCCGCTACGGAGAGGGCTTCACCCGCCACTACATCCTGCCCATGGGGGCGGCCATCTGGTCCACCTCCCTGGACCTGATGCTCGACTTCCCGGCGACGTTCTTTGCCCGCTTCTTCCACAACCACGGCCTGCTCAGCATCAACGACCGGCCCCAGTGGTATGTGGTCAAGGGCGGCTCCCGGGCCTATGTGGAGGCCATGACCCGCCGCTACCGGGAGCGCATCCGCCTGTCGTCCCCGGTCACCCGGGTGCGGCGCTTCGCCGATCGGGTGGAGGTGGAGGCCAACGGCCAGCTCGACACCTACCAGGCGGTGTTCTTTGCCTGCCACAGCGACCAGGCCCTGGCCATGATCGACGACGCCACGGCCCTCGAAAAGGCCGTGCTCGGCGCCTTTCCCTACCAGCGGAACAGCGCCCTGCTGCACAGCGGCACCGAGCTGCTGCCGGACCGCCCCCGGGCCTGGGCAAGCTGGAACTACCGGCTGCCCCGGGACGACGCCGGCAAGGCGACCCTCACCTACTACATGAACCGCCTGCAATCCCTGCCCTGCCGGGAGCACCTGTGCGTCACCCTCAACAACGATGCCGCCGTACCGGCGGACAAGGTGATTGCAGCGATGAGCTACGACCACCCCCTGTTCACCCGGGCATCGGTGGCGGCCCAGGCCCGCCAAGTGGAGATCAACGGCCTGCGCCGCAGTTTTTTTTGCGGTGCCTACTGGCGCAACGGCTTTCACGAGGACGGGGTGGTGAGCGCCCTCAACGCCCTCGACCACTTCCGCCTGTGGGAGGAGAGCATTGGCTACCTGCCTCTACATCGGACGGGTTGATCACAGCCGCTTCCAGCCCCGGGAGCACCGGTTCCACTACCGGATGGCGTTGCTGTATCTCGATCTCGACACCCAGGACGCGGATCTCGCCCGCTTTCCGTGGCTCATGGGCAAGGTCTTCTCGCCCCTGCGCTTTCGCCGCGGCGATCACCTGGGGGGGGCGAGCGAATCCCTGGCCGCCAGCGCCCGGCGCCTGGTGGCGGAGCGCACCGGCGTCGAGCCGTCGGGCCCGGTGCGCCTGCTCACCGGCTTTGGCTTCATGGCCTTTCGCTTCAACCCGGTGAGCTTCTACTACTGCTTCGATGCCAGCGACCGCCGGGTGGAATTCGTGATCGCCGAGGTGACCAATACCCCTTGGCTTGAGCGGCACTGCTATGTGCTCGATTTTCGCGGCCAGGGTGAGGGGGCGCTGCTCGCCACCCGCCACGGCAAGGGCTTCCACGTCTCGCCCTTCATGCCCATGGATACCACCTATGACTGGCGCCTCGATGTGCCCGGGGAGACGCTGCGCCTCGCCATCGCGGTGGGCCGCGGGGAGGAGCCCCTGTTCAGCGCCGGCCTTCGCCTCGAACGCCGCCCCTTCACCCGCGGTGAATTGCTCCGGGCCTTTGCCGCCATGCCCTTCACCACCCTCAAGGTGGTGGGCGCCATCTACTGGCAGGCCCTGCGCCTGTGGTTGAAGGGCGCCCGCTTCCACCCCCACCCCGAATCCTCGCCCCCCGCCGTTACCGGAGAAAAGCCATGACCCTGTCGAAATCCACCACCCGGTCCCTGCCCGTTCCCCGGCGGCGTGCCGTCTCGCCCCTCGGCCGCCTGGCCCGCAACGGGGTGCTGGCCAAGTTCCGGGATCTGCGCCACGGGTTGCTGGAGGTGGTGGAGGGCGACTGCCGCCACCGCTTTGGCGAGATCAGCGCCGACTTCCCCAATCCCGTGCGGGTGGAGATCAGGAACCCCGCCTTCTACCCCGACCTCGCCTTCGGCGGTTCCATCGGCGCGGCGGAGGCCTACATGCTCGGTCACTGGCGCTGCGACAATCTGGTGGACCTGGTGCGCCTGCTGGTGTGCAATCGGGGGGTGCTGGAGGCGGTGGACGGCGGCCTCGGCCGCCTGATGGCACCCCTGAACAAGCTGTTCCACTGGCTCCACCGCAACAGCGTGGCGGGGAGCCGGCGCAATATCCAGGCCCATTACGACCTCGGCAACGACTTCTTCAAGCTGTTCCTCGACGATACCCTGATGTACTCGGCGGGGGTGTTCGAGACCCCCGAGGCCACCCTGAGGGACGCGTCCGTCGCCAAGATCGATCGCATCTGCCGCAAGCTCGACCTAAAGCCCGACGACCACCTGCTGGAGATCGGCACCGGCTGGGGCGGCTTTGCCATCCACGCCGCCCGCCACTACGGTTGCCGGGTGACCACCACGACCATCTCCGACGCCCAGTACCAGCTGGCGGTGGAGCGCGTCAGCGAGGCGGGGCTCGCGGATCGCATCACCCTCCTCAAGGAGGACTTCCGCAACCTCGATGGCCAGTACGACAAGCTGGTGTCCATCGAGATGATCGAGGCCATCGGCGAGGACAATATCGGCCGCTTCTTCGCGTTGTGCAGCCGTCTGCTGAAGCCCGAGGGCAAGATGGTACTGCAGGCCATCACCATCGCCGACAACCTCTACGACAGTTACCGCCGCTCGGTGGATTTCATTCAGCGCTATGTATTCCCCGGCGGCTTTCTGCCCTCTGTGGCCTCCCTCACCGCCGCCGTGGCCCGCCACACCGACATGCGGCTGTTTCACCTGGAGGATATCGGCCCCCACTACGCCGAGACCCTGAAGCACTGGCGCGACCGGTTCCACGCCAACCTCACCGCCATCCGCGCCCTGGGCTACCCGGAGGAGTTCATTCGCCTCTGGGAGTTTTATTTCTGCTACTGCGAGGGGGGCTTTATCGAGCGCTCCATCGGCGATGTGCAGATGGTGCTGGTGAAGGCGGGGGACCGCAGCGCCCCGCTGTTGCGGGTGTGACCGGCGAGGGGATGCCCCGCGGCGGATGACGGCTTCGCCTCTTCCACCCTACGGCCTCCCGTAGGGCCGAAAAGCCGCAGGCGCCATCGGCCGAACACCCGCGAGGTTGGCCATCCCCCGGCGGATGACGGCTTCGCCTCTTCCGCCCTACAGCCTCCCGTAGGGCCGAAAAGCCGCAGGCGCCATCGGCCGGACACCCGCGAGGTTGGGCATCCCCCGGCGGATGACGGCTTCGCCTCTTCCGCCCTACGGGCTCCCGTAGGGCCTAAAAGCCGCAGGCGTCATCGGCCGCGAAACCCGCATGGCGGCCCGGCCAACACTCCCGGACGCAAAAAGCCCGGCAAGGTCTCCCCGGCCGGGCCGTTGTCGCGGCTGGCGGTTACTCCGCCAGCTGGCGGTACTTGCCGCTGAAGAACAGCAGGGGCTCCCCCTCCTTGTGCTCGATGTCCACCACCTTGCCGATGACGATGATGTGGTCGCCGCCGGGGAGGCATTCGTGGAGCTCGCACTGGAAGCGGGACAGGTAGTCGCTGAACAGGGGCACGCCGCCGACGCCGTGCTCCATCTGCAGGTCGTCGAAGGTGCGGGCCTCGCGGGTGGCGAAGCGGGACGACAGCGCCTGCTGGTCCTGCTTGAGGACGTGGATCGCGAAGTGCTTGCATTGGGTGAAGGCGTCGAAGGCCAGGGCATCCTTGCCGATGCTCCACAGCACCAGCGGCGGGTCGAGGGACACCGACGAGAAGCTGTTGGCGGTCATCGCCCGGGGGGTGCCGTCGGCGTCGAGGGCGGTGATCACGGTGACTCCGGTGGCAAAGGAGCCCAGGGTGTTGCGCAGTTGGCGGGTGTCGAATTCGGTCACGGGGAGGTTGCCTCGTCGGTCGGTCGTGGTCGTTGTTGTCGTGGCGGAGCGATGGGGGGAAGGAATCGCTGCAGCCGGCCATGGCGCCTTCGACGGCGTAGGCCATGGGCGCAAGATGGTAAGTGCTTTGGCCAGATAATCAACACTTTATGCCCGGCGATGGGCCGCGCCCTCGACCCGGGGCACGCCGCGCGGGCGTCGAGGTGAAAAATTCCGCCCGCCGGCCTTGATTCCCGTCACTTCCCTTGCCACTATATGTTGTGTCTTTTATCCCGCGTTGGACAAAATAACCCCAACATCTATTCAAACCCCTTAGAACGGCGAGAACCCCCATGTCAATAGAAGCCCTGAAAACGGCCAAGAAGCCCGCCTCCGTCAATATCCAGCTACAGCCCGCCTCCGAGGACATCTGGGACAAGAAATACCGCCTCAAGGACAAGCGCGGCAACCCCGTCGACCCCGATATCGACGGCACCTACCAGCGGGTGGCCCGGGCCCTGGCGGATGTGGAGGAGGGGGATCTCAAGGACAAGTGGTACGAGCGCTTCCTGTGGGCCCTGCGCAACGGCGCCATTCCCGCCGGTCGCATCATCTCCAACGCCGGCGCCCTGGAGCACAAGCCCGCCACTTCCACCATCAACTGCACCGTGTCGGGCACCATCCCCGATTCCATGAAGGGCATTCTCGAGCGCAACCTGGAGGCGGGTCTCACCCTCAAGGCCGGCTGCGGCATCGGCTACGAATTCTCCACCCTGCGCCCCCGGGGCGCCTATGTGTCCGGCGCCGGGGCCTATACCTCGGGGCCCATGTCGTTCATGGATATCTTCGATAAGATGTGCTTCACCGTGTCCTCCGCCGGGGGCCGCCGCGGCGCCCAGATGGGCACCTTCGACGTCAGCCACCCCGACGTGGTGGACTTCATCCGCGCCAAGCGCGAGGACGGCCGCCTGCGCCAGTTCAACCTGTCCCTGCTGATCACCGAGGAGTTCATGCAGGCGGTGAAGGACGACGGCGAATGGCCCCTGTGCTTCCCCATCACCGAGAAGGAGGCGGCCGCCGGCACCTTCGACCTCCACGACGAGGGCCAGGTGGTGTGGCGGGACTTCCCCGACGCCAACACCTACGTGCGCGACGCCGAGGGCCGGGTGGCCTGCCGCATCTTCCGCACCGTGCAGGCCCGCAAGCTGTGGAACGTCATCATGACCTCCACCTACGATTACGCCGAGCCCGGCTTCATCCTCATCGACAAGGTCAACGAGCAGAACAACAACTGGTTCTGCGAGAACATCCGCGCCACCAACCCCTGCGGCGAACAGCCCCTGCCCCCCTACGGCAGCTGCCTGCTGGGCTCGGTGAACCTCACCAAGTTCGTCCTCGACCCCTTCACCGACAAGGCCCGCTTCGACTGGGACAGCTACCGGGAGGTGGTGTCGGTGTTCACCCGCATGCTCGACAACGTGGTGGAGATCAACGGCCTGCCCCTCGAAGAGCAGCGCAACGAGATCTACCGCAAGCGCCGCCACGGCATGGGCTTCCTGGGCCTCGGCTCCACCATGACCATGCTGGGCATGCCCTACGGTGGCCCCGAGTCCCTCGAATTCACCGAGGCGGTGAGCCGCGAGATGGCCATGTCCGGCTGGCGCACCGGCCTCGATCTCGCCCGGGAGAAGGGCGCCGCCCCCATCATGGAGGAGGAGTTCGAGATCACCGCCGCCCTGCTGCGCCAGCGTCCGGAGATGGCGAAGGACGGCTACAAGGTGGGGGACAGGGTCAAGGGCAAGGTGCTCCACGCCCGCTACAGCCGCTACATGCAGCGCATCGCCAGCGTCGACAAGGCCCTGGTGGATCAGCTCGCCGAGCAGGGCTGCCGCTTCACCCACCACAGCTCCATCGCGCCGACGGGCACCATCTCCCTGTCCCTCGCCAACAACGCCAGCAACGGCATCGAGCCGAGCTTCGCCCACCACTACTCCCGCAATGTGATCCGCGAGGGTAAAAAGTCGAAGGAAAAGGTCGACGTATTCTCCTACGAGCTGCTCGCCTACCGGGAGCTGATCAACGCCCACGCCATGCCTTACTCCACCGAGCCCGGCGAGCAACTGCCTGACTACTTCGTCACCAGCGAGGACATCAAGCCCAAGCAGCACGTGGACGTGCAGGCGGCGTCGCAAAAATGGGTGGATTCCTCCATCTCCAAGACCATCAACATCCCCACCGACTTCCCCTTCGACGAGTTCAAGGACGTCTACATGTACGCCTATGACAAGGGTCTCAAGGGCTGCACCACCTTCCGCTTCAACCCCGAGGCGTTCCAGGGCGTGCTGGTGAAGGAAAAGGACCTGGAAAACACCACCTACCAGTTCACCCTGGAGGACGGCACCACCGTCGAGGTGAAAGGTAACGAAGAGGTCGAATACGACGGCGAGATGCACACCGCCGCCAACCTGTTCGACGCACTCAAAGAAGGCTACTACGGGAAATTCTGATCATGACCGTCAAACTGGATAAGAAAATCGTTCGCTACAAAGTCATCACCCCGGAAGCCAAGGCCGAGGCCCAGCAGGCCGCCGCCCAGGACAAGCTCGACCGCGCCGTGCAGAAGATGGACGAGAACGTCGATCGCCCGGAGACCCTGCACGGCACCACCTACAAGATCAAGACGCCCCTCACCGACCATGCGCTCTATATCACCATCAACGATATCGTGCTGAACCCGGGCACCAATCACGAGCAGCGCCGTCCCTTCGAGGTGTTCATCAACTCCAAGAACATGGACCACTTCCAGTGGGTGGTGGCCCTCACCCGGGTACTGTCCGCGGTGTTCCGCAAGGGTGGCGACTGCACATTTCTGGTGGAGGAGATGAAAGCGGTGTTCGACCCCAAGGGCGGCTACTTCAAGAAGGGCGGCAAGTTCATGCCCTCCCTGGTGGCGGAGATCGGCGACTGTCTCGAAACCCACATGAAGAGCATCGGCCTGATCGAAGACCCGGAAATCACCGATCACCAGCGCAAGATCATGGACGAGAAGCGCGCCCAGTTCGAAGCCAAGACTGCCGCTCCCACCGCCGACGCCAACCCCTACCCGGCGGGCGCCCAGCTGTGCAACAAATGCATGACCAAGGCGATGATCATGATGGACGGCTGCATGACCTGCCTGAATTGCGGGGAATCGAAGTGCGGGTGATGTGGTTGGGTCGGACCTCGGATGTCTGACGCTTTTATAGGGTGGATCGGGCCGATGCGGGACCCCCGGCGGATGACGGCTTCGCCTTTTCCTTCCTACAGGTATCCCGTAGGGCCGAAGCCCCCTCCGGGGACATGGAGCGCGGCGTCATCGGCCGTAACCTCGCTGCGGTGGATATCCCCGGCGGATGACGGCTTCGCCTTTTCCGTCCTACAGGTATCCCGTAGGGCCGAAGAGCGCGGCGTCATCGGCCGTAACCTCGCTGAGGTGGACATCCCCGGCGGATGACGGCTTCGCCTTTTCCGCCCTACAGGTGCCCTGTGGGGCCGAAGCCCCCTCCGGGGACATGGAGCGCAGCGTCATCGGCCGCGAAACCTGCCAGGGCGGCCATCTGCGGTAACCCACCTGGCCGCGCACGGACTGGAGAGCCTGCTCCTGTACAAGAACGGTACAGCATTTTCCCCGGGAAACGCCTTGAAAACCCGGGTGACGGCGCCACGGGATGGGGGTAATCTCGCGGTCCTGTCCCCCGTCGAGAATACGCCATGAGCGTTCGCATTGGTCTTAGCATTCCCCCCTTCATGACCCAGGGCGCCGCCGAGTTCTGGCGCTATGTGGATTACTGCGAGGAGGCGGGGGTGGATTCCCTGTGGCACTACGACCGGCTGATTTCCCCCGAGGGCAGCCTCGAGGCCATCGCCGTGATGGCGGCCCTGGCGGGGCGCACCCGGCGCCTCAAGTTCGGCATGAACGCCCTGTCGGTGACCTTCCGCGACCCCCTGGTGCTCGCCAAGGAGTGCGCCACCATCGATTTTCTGAGCGGCGGTCGGCTGCTGCCCATTTTTGGTGTGGGCACCGGCGGGGCGGCGGAATGGCGCGGCACCGGGCGGGATCCATCCACCCGGGGGCGGATGGCCAACGAATTTCTCGATCTCTTCGCCCGCCTGCTCAGGGAGGACGATGTCAGCTTCGCCGGCGAGTTTTTCCACTACCAGAACGTCACTCTGAACCCCAAGCCGGTGCAGCAGCCCCTGCCACTGTGGACCGGCGGCAACAGCCCGGCGGCGATCCGCCGCGCCGCCCGGTTCGCCACCGGCTGGCAGGGGGAGTTTGCAACCCCTGAGCGGGCCGGGGCCATCGTCGCCGCCATCAAGGCGGAGTTGCGGGTGACGGGGCGCACCATCCCCGAGGATCACTACGGCATCAGCCTGCCCTTTCGTTTCGGCGGCTACGGGGATGGGCCGGTGCGGGAGTTCAGCGGCCTGATCGCGGGGCTGGGGCTTGCGGACTTCGACCCCCGGGGCAGCCTCGCGGTGGGGGACGCGGACGATATCGCGGCCACCGTCCAGCGCTTTGTGGATAACGGTATCCACAAGTTCGTGGCGATCCCCATGGCCTCATCCGGCGAGGATGCCATGGCCCAGATCCGTATGCTGTGCGAACAGGTAAAGCCCCGGGTGGAGCACTGAGGCCCGGCTGTGTCCACGGCGGGGCTGCTCGGCCTCTTTGCCAGCGGTTTTGTCTCCGCCACCCTGTTGCCCGGCGGTTCCGAGGCGCTGCTGCTGTACCTGGCCAGCGACCCCGCCGCCTCCGCCGGGGCCCTGTGGCTGGCGGCGAGCGCGGGCAACATCCTCGGCGGGATGACCAACTGGCTGCTGGGGCGCTGGCTGTCGGCGGCGAGCCTGTCGCGCACCTGGAGTGCCCACCACCAGCGCGGTACGGCGCTGCTGCGGCGCTGGGGCGCCCCGGTTCTGCTGCTGTCCTGGCTGCCGGTGATCGGCGATCCCCTGACCCTGGTGGCCGGTTGGCTGCGGGTGCCCTGGCCCCTGGCGCTGTTGTATATTGCCGTGGGCAAGGGCCTTCGCTACGGGTTGCTGTTGCTGGTCATTCGCTGATGACGGGCAATGGCCGGGAAGCCTCGCCCCCATCAGACCATTACACCAGCGCGGGAGACTTACCATGAAGTACGGCGTCCAGCTGCATCCCCTCGGTCAGTTTCCCGATATTGCCGCCATCGTTGCCACCACCCGGTTGATCGAAGAGCTCGGTTTCGATTTTGTCTCCCTGCCGGAGCACACCCTGTTTCCCGTGGCCATGGAGCCCATGCTCACCCGTATCTGGTACGAGCCCCTCACCCTGATCAGCCATCTGGCGGCCCATACCCGCCGCCTCCACTTCTACACCGCTGCCACGGTGGTGACCCAGCACAATCCCATCCACCTGGCCAAGCAGGCGGCGACCCTCGATGTGATCTCCGCGGGCCGGGTGGGCCTGTGCGTGGCGGGGGGCTGGCTGGAGCAGGAGATCAGCTGGCTGGGGGGCGACCCCCGTACCCGGGGCCGGACGGTGGAGGAATATATCGCCCTGATGCGCGCCCTGTGGCGGGATGACCCGGTGACCTTCGCCGGCAGCCGCTACCGGTTCGAGGAGGCCAGTTTCCACCCCAAGCCGGGGGGCGGCACGGTGCCATTGTTTGTCGGCGGCATGGCCGCGGTGAGCGCCCCCCGGGCGGCGCGGCTCGGGGATGGCTGGATGCCCACGTCCGGCTTCGAGGAGCTGAAGGCGGGGTTGGTGCTGCTCGACCAGGCATTGGCGGCCGAGGGGCGCGACCGGGATGGCTTCGCGGTATTCGCCGAGCTGCCCCTGTTCGACCAAGCGCCCGGGGTGCGCGAGTACCTCGAGAAGATCAACGCTCGCTTGCCGGAGTCCTTCGGTGGCGACCACGGCCTTGCCCGGGAGCGGGACCGCGAGCTGGCGTCCCTCGGGGTCACCCACGCTACGCTGTACCCCGCCTTTCCCGAGGTGCAGCGCCTGCACCGGGAGCTCGAGGCCTTTGCCCGGGCATTTATCCCCTGACCGCCCATCACTGAGGCAGATCAAGGGGCGGGCGATTGCTGCTGTGATCTCGGGTGGCGCGCGCTATCATCCCCCAAAACCCGAGGAGGGATCATGTCGTCCAATCAACAGTCAGTTGCCAGCCCCGGCCAGCAGGCCCGCCTGGAGACCATTCTCGAGGCCGCCGCCGAAACCCTCGGGGACATCACGCCAGCGGTGATGGCACTTTATTACCAGCGTTATCCCGCCGCGCGCCAGAGCTTCGTCGAACACGGTTGCGGGTACACGGCGCGCCTGGAGGCCGGCATGGTGGACTCGGCCCTCTACTGCCTGATGACCTGGTTCGAGCGGCCCCTGGAGATCGATGTGACCCTGGCGGACACGGTGCCCCATCACGCCGTCCTGAATATTCCCATCGACTATTTCGTGGGCCTGCAGGAGGCGGTGGTGGATGTCATAGCCGGTACGCTGGAGCCGGGGGATTCCAGCTCCTGTGCACTCCTGGAGGAACTCAGGGCCGCGCTGGTGTCCCGCATCCGCTTTTACGCCGCGCAGGGTGAAGGGGCGCCGGCCTGAGGCGGAGCGACGGCGCCTGCCGGGGGGCCATACCGCCTGACGGGGGCGGATAGGGTATATTGCCCGGGGTATCCCCAGGGTCGGCAAGGGTGCGCTGTCTCCGCCGCCGGGGTCGATAAACCCGATGCCGGTCATCGTTGTGGAGTTTTCCCCGTGGTCCATCCCCCTGATTCCAACCCCTGGCGCCCGTTGCTGGGCAACCCCCAGTTCCGCTGGCTGTTCGCAGGCAACGTCGGCATGTTCATCGGCTTCTCGGCCACGGTGTTGCTGCGCTCGCTGCTGGCCTGGCAGATCACCGGGGACGAAATGGCCCTTGCCTACATCAATCTGGTGTCGGCGGGGTGCATGTTCGCCACCTCGATTTTTTCCGGCGCAGTGATCGACCGCTTCGAGCGGCGGCGGTTGATGATCATCGCCCAGTGCCTGATTCTGGTGGCGGAGTGCACGGTGATGGTGCTGCTGGTGACCGGCAAGCTCACCTTCGGCTTCGTGATGTTCAGCGCCTTCGCGGCGAGTATCGCCTTTCCCTTCATCATGCCGTCGAGCACGGCGATGGTGGTGGAGGCGGTGGGGCGCCCGGTGCTGGGCAAGGCCACGGCGCTGATGTCCGCCGGCGTCAACGTGGCGCGCATGGTCAGCCCGGCGGTGGTGGGCATCCTCGCCGACATGGCGGGCATGGGGGCGAGCTATCTGTTTCTCGTCAGCCTGCACCTGGTCTCGCTGTTCTGCACGTTCCGCCTCAAACCCAGCCAGCCGTCGGGCCTGGGGCAGGGGGCCTTCCTCGGCGAGATCCGCGCCGGCTTCAGCTACCTCTACCGCCACAAGCCGGTGGCGCTGTGCATGGTATTCGGCTTGATTCCGACGCTGATCGTGGTGCCCCTGCAGAATCTCCTGGTGGTGTTCGTCGACGAGGTGTGGGACCACGGCGGCAGCGGGCTCGGCATCATGATGGGGGCCATGGGGGTGGGCGGCCTGCTCGGCTCGCTGCTGATGGGGCTGACCAAGGACGGCAGTCTGGTCAAGCCCATGGTGGCCTCGGCCCTCGCCCTCGGGGTATGCCTGCTGTTGTTCAGCCACTCCCCCTGGTTCTGGGCGGGGGTGCTGTTCATGGTGGCCATCTACGCCTGCTCGGTGCTGAGCCAGACCCTGGTGCAGACCGGCATCCAGTTGATGACCGAGGACCACATGCGCGGGCGCATCACCACCATGACCCTGATGTCCTACGGCCTCGCGCCCCTCGGCACCCTGCCCCTCGCCTTTGGCGCCAAGCACATCGGCGCTCCCTGGGCGATGACCATCGCCGCGCTGGTGATGATCGCGGCGGTGCTGGCCATGGCCACCCGATCCGCCGGATTTCGCCGGATCGACGAGGCGGCGCGGGTGTCCTGAGAGAGCCCCGGCTAGCCCTCCCGCCAGTCCAGCTCGTTATGGATCAGCACCACGCACTGGGAGGCGAACAGCATCCGCGGCCCGAGGCTGATGGCTTCGGCGCCGAGTCGCTTGAGGCCGCTGATGCTGTTCTTCGGCATGGGGATATGGTCGGTGAGCAGGAAGCAGGGGTTTTCCGCAAAGGCCTTTTCGCGGATGGGGGCGCCCTTTTTGTCCATCAGGTAGAGGGGGTGATCGACCGCGAGCTCCCGCACCAGTCCCTCGAAGCTCAGGGTGCGCACGCCGATGCCGGGCTCCACCGCCCGCGCGGTCTCCTTGGCCATGCCCCGGGATGCATCCAGGGCGGCGGCGATCCTGGCGAGCAGCGCCTGTTCGTGAAAGCCGCCGATGTGGCCCATGGCGCCGGCATCGAAGGAGATGACTCGGGAATAGTCCCGGGTGCTTTCCAGCACCAGATGAACCACCACGTCGTTCCGGTGGGACTGGGCGACGAAGATGGCATTCATCAGGCTGTGGGCGAGAATTTCACTGTGGGCGTCGCCGCCCACCGCCGCCAGCAGCTGCCGGCTGTCGGTGGAGGCGGCGCGGGCTCGAATAACAAAGGTGCGCATGGTTGGCCTTTCGCTGGTGGCGGGGGCGCCTGTCCGGGGCGGGAAGTGTAGCAGTCAGCGGCAGAACGGCCAGACCTGGTAAAAGCGCCGGCAGCGGAATTCCGCCTCGCAGCTGGCGAGCTGGGCCTGGTAGTGGCCTGCCCGCAGGGCCACATCCCGGGCGATGCGCTGGACCCGGGGCTTGTTGCGCCAGTTGCCCCGCCGGTAGCCGGTGGGCCCTTCGTGGTAGGCGAGGTAGAGGTGCTCGGTGTTGTCGAGGCCGATGCCGAGGGCGCGGTGGCTGCGGCGGTTGTACCAGCCGATGAAGTCGGTGGCGTGCTTCATGTGGGAGCGCCGCGCAAACAGGCCGCCGGCATCGGCCTGGTACTCGTCCCACACCGGATCCTGGGCCTGGGCGTAGCCCTTGGCGGAGGAGGGACGGCGCCAGGGTATGAACCCCAAGAGGCGCTGGCGGGCCGGGCGCGCGTGGCTTCGGAAGGCGGATTCCTGGCGCACGAAGGCCATCTGGGTGGCGATGGGGGTGCCCCATTTGCGGGCCGAGTCCCGGGCGTGGTCGTACCACTTGGGGTGCTCGCGGAAGATCGCGCAGAGGTCGTCCTGCGCCCGGGGCGGGGAGGGCGCCAGCACCGCGCAGCCGCTGGCCAGCAGGCACCAGGCGGCGATCAGCAGCGGGCGCCAGTGGCAGCGGGACAGGGTTTCCGGCGCCGGTGGGGCGGTTTGTCGGGTCGGTATCACGGGGGCTCCAGTGTCGGACTTTCCCGCGCCCGGGCAGCGCCGGGCGCTTCGCGGCGGGCATTGTCGCCCCCCGGGACTGCGGGGTAAAGGGCCGGGACGGCGGGGTTCAGCGGCCGGCGAGGCTCGCAACCTCCCCCGGGGTGAGGGGTCGGTAATGCCCCTCCGCCAGCGCCGGATCGAGGGCGACGTCGCCGATGGCCTCCCGGTGCAGGGCCACAACCCGGTTGCCGAGGGCGCCGAACATCCGCTTGACCTGGTGATACTTGCCCTCGTGGATGGCGAGCAGCGCGCCGTGGGAGCCGAGCAGGTCGAGGCGCGCCGGGCGGGTGCGCTGCCTTTCCCCGTCGAGCAGCATGCCTCGGGCAAAGCGTTTGGCCGCGTCCTCCGGGATGGGGTCGGCGGTCTTTACCCGGTAGATCTTGCGGCACTCACGGCGGGGGGAGGTGACCGCGTGGTTCCAGGGGCCGTCGTCGGTGATCAGTACCAGGCCGGTGGTGTCGATGTCGAGGCGGCCGGCGATCTGCAGGCGCTCCTTGTTGGGTTCGTCCAGCAGGTCGAGGACCGTGGGGTGCTGGCTGTCCTTGGTGGCGCAGACGTAGCCGGCGGGCTTGTGGAGCATGAAGTAGCGGGCGCCGGGGGCGACAATGGGCATGGCGTCGAGGGTGACCCGCTGCCCGGGATGGATGTGCTGGCCGGGATCGCCGGCGGGGATGCCGTCGACGTGGACGCGTCCGTCCCGCAGCAATTGGCGCACGGCCTTGCGGGAGTGGTCGGTGCTGTTGCTGATGAACTTGTCGAGGCGCATGGTGTGGCGTGGCTGGCGCGGAGGGCGCACTTTACCACGGCCGCGGGGCGGGGTTGGCCATGCCCCCGGGGGAGCATGGCCGAGTCGCGATCAGGCGTCGGCTTTCACCGCGGTGGGCTTTTTGGCGGGGGCCTTCTTGGCGGCGGGCTTCGCCGCGGGCTTGGGCTTGGGGGCGGCGGGCTTTTTCTCGGCTTTTTTCGCGGCCTTTTTCCCGGTCATGCCCTTGACCTTGTCCTTGGCGTTGTCCATCAACTTTTTGGTGGCGTTCTGCATCTGGTCGAAGAGGGCGTTGTCGACGGCGTAGAGTTCCTTCAGTTCCGCCTGCAGTTCCTCCCAGGCGGCGAGGTTCTGCTCGTACAGCTGCTGCATCTTTTCCTGGGTCTGGTGGTTGATGGCGGAGCTGTTCTTGATGGCATTGGAAATGTCCTTGGAGGCGGTCATTTCCTTGAGGCCGTTGATGCGGGACGAGGCCAGTTCGGACATCAGCATGGCGTTGCGGCGCAGCAGGCTCTCGAAGTAGCGGGTCTGGGCCTCGAAGGCCTTGACGTTGTTGTCGGCGACCTTTTTGAAATAGGACTGGAACTTGCCGGGATCAAAGCCTTTGGCCATGGGGGTTCTCCTGGGTGATGGGTGTCATGATTTGTAGCACCGAACCGGCGGGAATGCACGGCCCGGACGCAACAAAGCAGCGCCGAAGCGCTGCCTTGTCGGGGATGATCGGGGATCAGGCGGTTGCGGCCACCTCGGGGGCGGGGGCGGCAACCTCCACCGGGGCCTTCTTGGCGACGCTCTTGCGCGCCGGCGCCTTGGCTTTGGTGGCGGCCTTGGCCTTGGGGGCCGGTTTGGCGGGGGCGGGCTTCAGGCCGCTGGACATGCCCTTGACCTTGCTCAGGGTGCTGTCGGACAGGGATTTCACCGTGGCAACGGCGCTGTCGGAGTAGCCCTTGACCTTGCCACCGACCTCCTCGGAAAAGCTCTTGGCCTTGGCCGCGGCGCTGTCGGAGTAATCCTTCACCTTGGCACCGACGTCGGCGCTCAGATCCTTGACCTTGGCGATCATCTCGTCCACCTCGAGCAGTTCCTTGACCTCTTCGCCGAGATCCTTGGCGGCGGCGGTGTTGTCATCGTAGAGGGCCATCAGCTTGTCGCGCAGGGTGCTCTCGAAGTTGACGCTGTTCTCGTAGACCTCGGTGAAGGACTTGGCGCTCACCAGCTCCTGGAAGCTGCTGATGCGGGCGTCGGTGATTTCAACGAGGGCGGCGGTGTTGCGCTTGACGAAACCCTCGGCGTAGCGGCCCTGGGCCTCGATCATCTTGATGTTGGTGGATACGGCTTTGCCGACCATGTCTTTCATCTTGCTGGGGGACAGACCAAGTGCCATGTGTATTCTCCTCGGGAGCGTTGGGGGCGTCGGTTATTGTGCATTGCACAATCAGGGTGAACCATAGCACGTGGGACGGCCCTGTCAACAAAAATTGTGCGACGCACAATGAGCGGGGCCGGCCCGGTGGGGCGCGGGGGATGGGTATATAATCAAGGCGACTTCGAGACAGGCGGGCAGGCGCGATGCATATTCTGAAAAAGTATCCCAATCGGCGCATCTACGACACCGGCAACAGTTGCTACATCACCCTTGCCGACGTGCGCCGCATGGTGATGGAGCGCAAGCCGTTCCAGGTGGTGGATTCGAGGAGCGGCGACGACATCACCCGCGCGGTGCTGCTGCAGGTGATCGCCGAGATGGAGGCGGAGGGACACCAGTCGCTGCTCACCAACCGGGTGCTGGAGGAGTTGATCCGCTTCTACGGCGACAAGCTGGTGGGTTTGCTCGGCCCCTTCCTGGAGCGCCAGGTGGTGGGCTTTCTCGCCCAGCAGGACAATCTCCGCCAGCATCTGCGGGGTCTGTCGACGGGCAAGTTGCCGCTGCCGGTGCCGAGCCCGGATCAGCTGATCGATACCCTCACCCAGCAGTATCAGCAGCTGCTGAAGCCGTTTGCCGGCAAGGGCGGGAAGGGCCGGCGGGTGGATGAGCCGGCACCGGCACCGGGGGACAGGGGCGATGTCGCCGGCTCGAGGCGGGCGGGGGCAAAGCCCGCCTCCGCGCGTAAAACCCGGGGCAAACCCGCGGTCGACAAGGGTGGACCCAAGGGCGGTTGAGGGGCCTGGACCCGCGTTGAGGCGGCAGCCTCTCAGTCGTCGCTTTCGTCATCCACTGTGGTGGTATCGTCGTTTTCCGCGGCGCTCTCGTCATCCACCAGATGCTCCCGCAGATATCGAAACAGCTTGCGCGCCGCCGCCGGCGGCTTTTCCCTGCGCGCTTCCTGCTGGGCCAGGCGGATGATCTGGCGCAGCCACTGGCGATCGAGGGCGGGGTGCTCGTCGAGCAGGGGCGCCAGCGCCCGGTCGCCGTCGCGGATGAGGTCGTCCCGCAGGGTTTCGAGGCGGTGGAAGCGCTGGCGAAATTGCTGGTTCTGCTGCTCGAAGCGGGCGAGGGCGGCGGCGATGCCGTCGCTGTCCTCGCGGCGCATCTGCTTGCCGATGAACTGCAGCAGCCGACGCCGCGCCTCCCGCTGGCTGAGGCGCCGGTAGAGGTGGATGGCGTCGAGCAGCTCCTCGCTCAAGGGTACCTGGGCGAGCTGGCTGTCGGGCATGGCGATGAGGGTCTGGCCGAGTTTCTGGAGCGCTGTCATCTCCCGTTTCAGGGCGGATTTGCTCAGCGGCTCGTCGCCGTTGTCGGGGAGATCGTCGAAGTCGTGGTCAGGCATAGAACACCGTGGCGAGGCCGAGGAAGGAGAAGAATCCCATCACATCGGTGACGGTGGTGAGGGCCATGCTGCCGGCCAGGGCCGGGTCGATGCGCATGGCCTTGAGGATTACCGGCAGCAGCGCGCCCGCGGCGGCGGCGATCACCAGGTTGATGGCCATGGCGGCGGCGATGATGAGGCCGATCAGGTGGTCGTGGAACCACAGGGAGGCGACCGCCCCCATCACCAGCGCCCACAGCATGCCGTTGAGGCAGCCCACGGTGAATTCCTTGGTGAACAGCCAGCGCAGGTTGCTGCGGCTGACCTGGCCGAGGGCCATGCCGCGCACCACCACGGTGAGGGTCTGGTGGCCGGCGACACCGCCCATGTTGGCGACGATGGGCATCAGTACGGCGAGGGCCACCACCTTGTCGATGGTGTCGGCGAAGAGGTTGACCACCGACGCCGCCACCAGGCAGGACACCAGGTTGATGCACAGCCACAGGGCCCGGGCGGGGGCGGAGCGGCGCACCGAGCTGAAGGTTTCCTCCTCGTCGCTGAGGCCCGCGAGGCCGAGCAGCGAGTGGTCGGCGTCCTCGATGATCACGTCCACCACGTCGTCGATGGTGATCCGCCCCACCAGCTTGCCGCGCTCGTCCACCACCGGCGCCGATACCCAGTCGTGGCGCTCGAACAGGTGGGCCACCTCGGAATCCGGCAGGGTGGCGGGAATGGCTTCCACATCGGTGACCATCACCTCCCGCACGGTGATGTTGAGGCTGCTGGTGAGCAGCTTGCGGATCGGCAGGATGCCGAGGAAGGTGTCGTTGCGGTTGACCACGAAGAGGTTGTCGGTGACCTCGGGGATCTCCTCGTGGCGGCGCAGGTAGCGCAGCACAACGTCCATGGTGAGGTCGGGGCGCACCGTGATGGTGTCGGTGTTCATCAGGCCGCCGGCGGTGTCCTCGGCGAAGGTAAGCACCTGCTCCACCCGCTGGCGATCCTGGGCGTCCATGGCCTGGAGCACCTCGGGAATCACCTGGTCCGGCAACTGCTGGATGATGTCGGCGATGTCGTCGAGGTCCATGCCCTCGAACAGCGAGGCCACCTCGGCGCTGTCCATGCCCTCGAGGAACTCCTGGCGCACCTGTTCGCTCAGTTCCCCCAGTACCTCCCCCTCGAATTCCTCATCGAGCAGCTCCCACAGAATGCGCCGGGCGCGGGGCGGCGCGGATTCGATATGGTGGGCGATGTCCGGGATCGCCAGGTTGTTGAGCATGTGGGCCAGGCGGTTGAGGTCCGCCGGGTCGATGATCTGGTCGATCCTGGCCAGAAGGGCCAGCTGGCTCGGTTTGGTTGCCACCGGATGTCTCCCTCGAGGTGGGGATGCGCGAAGGCGGCTAGTGTATCGGCAGGGCGGGGGCGGTGCTACCCGGGGTTATTGTTCTTCCCCGAAGGCATCGGCAAGCAGGCGGCTGACGGCGGCGTGGGCGTCCTGTTCGTCGTCCCCGTCGAACTGGAAGTTGAGCACGGTGCCCTGGCTCGCCGCCAGCAACATCAGCGACATGACACTCTTGGCGTCCACCAGCCTGGCATCCTTGCCGGTGCGGACATTGCAGCGAAAGCCCCCGGCGGTGGCGGCGAGCTTGGCGGCGGCCCGGGCGTGGAGCCCGAGTTTGTTGATGATGGTCAGTTGCGTTTCGATCATCGCGGGGTGAAGGCCTTTTCCGTGGGGTCAGGGATGGGTGGTCTGTTCGTCTTCCAGCTCGCGATGCTGAATCTGGACGTTGGGGTATTGGGCCTGGAAATACTCGTACAGGCGCCGTGCAATGTACACCGAGCGGTGCTGGCCGCCGGTGCAGCCGATGGCGATGGTGAGGTAACTGCGGTTGCTGGCGACGAGTTTCGGCAGCCAGCGGGAAAAGAATCCGATCAGGTCGGCGAGCATGGCCGCCACGTCGGTCTGGGACTCGAGAAAGGCCACCACCGCCGGGTCGCGGCCGGTGAGGTTGCGCAGCTCCGGCTTCCAGTAGGGATTGGGCAGGTTGCGCACGTCGAAGACGAAATCGGCATCGAGGGGCACGCCGTGCTTGAAGCCGAAGGAGTTGAAGAGGATCGCCATGTCCCCCTCGCTGCCCGGCACGATCTGCTTCTTGACCAAGTCCCGCAGCTGGTGGAGGGTCATGTTGCTGGTGTCGATCTGGCGATCGGCGATGGCCGCCACCGGCTCGAGGATCTCCCGCTCCAGGGCCAGGGCCTGCTTCAGGTCGATCTTGAGGGAGCTCAGGGGATGCTTGCGCCGGGTCTCGCTGTAGCGGCGGATGAGGATCGGGGTGCGGGCGTCGAGGAACACCACTTCGCAGCGCACACCGCTGTCCCGGAGCCTTTCGAGGATCTGCGCCAGCTCGTCCAGGTTGCCCATCAGGTTGCGGGCGTCGATGCCCACCGCGATGTGGGTGGGAGCGTGCCCGGGGCCGTTGGCGATCTCCGCGAACAGCCCCGGCAACAGCCCCGCCGGGAGGTTGTCGATGCAGGTGAAACCGAGGTCCTCGAGGATGTGCAGCGCGGTGCTCTTGCCGGAACCGGAGCGGCCACTGATCACCACCAGGCGCATCAGCGGAGCAGCGCCGCTCATCAGCCGTCCTGGCCGGTGGCGAGGTCGAACAGGTGGCGGTTGCTGGTGGCGCCCCTGAGGCGGCGGCGCACCTCCTCGCTCTGCATCAGTTCGGCGATGGCGGCGAGGGCCTTGAGGTGATCGTCGCTGTGCTCCTGGGGCACCATCAGTGCGAACACCAGATCCACCGGCTTGCCGTCGATGGCGTCGAAATCCACCTGGTCGTTGAGCTTGAGCAGCACCCCGGTGATCTGGGTGCAGCCGGGCACCCGGCAGTGGGGAACGGCGACGCCCGAGCCGATCCCGGTGCTGCCGAGGCGCTCCCGTTCGAGGAGCTTCTGGTAGATGGCGTCGGCGTCGGTGCCGGAGAAGTCCCCCTCGTCATTGAGAAACAGGGAGAGGTTTTCCAGCACCCGCTTTTTGCTCACCCCGTCGATGTTGCAGTAGGTGTGCTCGGGGGTGAGTAGGTCGGCGATTTTCATGGATGGACTCAATGACCCCGCTGTTTTTCCTTGTGCTTGATCAGTTGCCGGTCGAGCTTGTCGGCCAGCATGTCGATGGCGGCGTAGAGGTCCTCGTGCTCGGAGTCGGCGAAGAATTCGCCGCCGCTGACGTGCACGGTGGCCTCGGCCTTCTGGATGAGTTTGTCAACGGACAGGATGACGCTGGTGCTGGTGATGCGGTCGTGGTGGCGTTCGAGGCGGGCCAGCTTGCTGGTGACGTAGTCGCGGATCGCATCGGTGATGTCGAGGTGGTGTCCGCTGATGTTCAGTTGCATGGCAATCTCCTTACTGGCTACTTGGGTTGTGCGGGCGCGCTGTCAGCAGCTGCCCTGTTTGAAACGCTTGCGTTCGCTGGAGGTGGGGATGCCCATGGCCTCGCGGTACTTGGCCACGGTGCGCCGCGCCACCTGGATGCCCTGCTCGTCGAACATGGCGGCGAGCTTGTTGTCGCTCAGGGGTTTGGCGGGATTCTCCGCGCCGATCATTTTTTTCAGCATGGCACGAATGGCGGTGGATGAACACTCCCCGCCGCTGCTGGTGCCCACGTGGCTGGAGAAGAAATACTTGAGCTCGAACACCCCCTGGGGGGTGTCGATGTACTTCTGGGTGGTGACCCGGGAGATGGTGGATTCGTGCAGGCCGAGCTGTTCCGCCACGTCGGCGAGCACCATGGGACGCATCGCCTCGGGGCCCTTTTCGAGGAAGCCGCGCTGCATCTCGACGATGCAGCTGGAGACCCGCAGCAGGGTCTCGTTGCGGCTTTCGAGGCTGCGCAGGAACCAGCGGGCCTCCTGCAGCTGGTTGCGCAGGAAGGTGTTGTCGTCGCTGTTGTCGGCGCGGCGCACCAGGTCGGCGTACTGCTGGTTGATGCAGATGCGCGGGGTGATGTCGCCGTTGAGGCTCACCTGCCAGCTGCCGTTGACCTTGCGCACCCGCACATCGGGCACCACGTATTCCACCTCGCCGCCGCCGATGTGCTCCCCGGGCCGGGGCGAGAGGCTCTGGATCAGGCGGATGGCGGCGGTGAGGGCCTCGGTGTCCATGGCGGTCCTGCGGCGCAGCTGGTTGAAGTCCCGCTCCGCCACCAGGGCGAGGTGATTGTCCACCAAGTGGATGGCGTCCTGGAGGTGGGGAGTGTCGGGGCTGAACTGGCGCAGCTGAATGAGCAGGCACTCCCGCAGGTCGGCGGCGGCGATGCCCGGGGGGTCGAACTGCTGGACGCGGTGCAGCACCGCCAGGACCTCGTCGAATTCGACGCCGTCCTCGATGAAGGATTCGTGGATCTCGGCGATGGGGGTGCCGAGCAGGCCGTCATCAGTGACCGCGTCGATGATGGCGGTGGCGATGAGGTTGTCGATGGCCGACATGGGGGTGAGGTTGAGCTGCCAGTGGAGGTGATCCCGCAGGGAGTCGGTGACGCTGTGGAAGCTCTCGAAATCCCGGGACTCCCCGCCCTGCTGGGACTGCCCCGGCGCCGGGGCGGTGGGGTAGATGTCCTCCCACTTGGCGTCCACCGGGAGCTCCTCTGGGATGGGGGCGTCGTCCCAGTCCCGGTCGGCGGTGAGGGGATCCTCCGCCAGCTGCTCGTGCTCGGCGCCGGCATCGGCCTCGCCGTTGTCGTACTCATCGGTCAGTTCGAGCAGGGGGTTGGAGTAGAGGGCTTGCTGGATTTCCTGGTGCAGGTCGAGGGAGGAGAGCTGCAATAACCGGATCGCCTGTTGCAGCTGGGGTGTCATCGTCAGCTGCTGGCCGATTTTTAACTGCAGGGATTGTCTCATTCAGTGGCTGCGGAAAAAGGGGTCTGTTGCCGATGAGTGTAGCCCCGCGCAGCGCTTCAGGCAATCCGCCTAGCAAAATATGTGCCGACCGAGGTTGGGTGATGGGCGGACCCATCGCCCAGGGTAGCCTCCATGGCGTCAGACGTCAGACGTCAGACGTCAGACGTCAGGCGTCAGACCCATATCCCCTACAGCGAAAAATGCTCGCCAAGGTAGATTTCCCGCACCTTGGGATCGGCCAGTACCTGCTGGGCGCTGCCCTCGGCGATCACCCGGCCTTCGCCGACGATATAGGCCCGCTCGCAGATGTCGAGGGTCTCGCGCACGTTGTGGTCGGTGATCAGCACGCCGATGCCCTTGTCCCGCAGGTGGCGGACGATCATCTTGATATCGTTGACGGAGATCGGGTCGACCCCCGCGAAGGGTTCGTCGAGGAGGATGAAGGCCGGTTCCGTGGCCAGTGCCCGGGCGATCTCCACCCGGCGCCGCTCGCCCCCCGACAGGCTCATCCCCAGGGACTTGCGGATGTGGTCGATGTGGAACTCGTGGAGCAGGGCCTCGAGGCGTTCGCGGCGCCCCGGGGGGCTCAGATCCTTGCGGGTCTGGAGGATGGCGAGGATGTTGTCCTCGACGCTGAGCTTGCGGAACACCGACGGCTCCTGGGGCAGGTAGCCGATGCCGGCGCGGGCGCGGCCGTGCATGGGCAAGTCGGTGAGCTCGCGGTCGTCGATGAAGATACGCCCATGGTCCTGGCCGACGAGGCCGACGATCATGTAGAAGCAGGTGGTCTTGCCGGCGCCGTTGGGGCCGAGCAGGCCGACGATCTGGCCGCTGGAGACGTGGAGGGAGACATCGGCGATGACCTGGCGCTTCTTGTAGCGCTTGGCCAGGTGTTCGACGCGCAGCAGGGTCATTCGCTGGCTTCCTTCTGCTGGCTGGGGGGAATCACCATGCGGATGCGCTGGTTGCCGCTGGTGTCGCCCCGGGCCTTGATGATTTCCTGCTTGAGGTCGTAGTCGATGCGCTCGCCGGTGAGGGTGGCGCCGGCCTGCTCGAGGCTGGCGTTGGCGATCAACTGGATGATGTCCTGGTCGAGCAGGTATTCGATGGTGTTGGCGCGGGCGATCACCGGCTTGTCCCCGGGCTTGGGCTGCTGCTGGTAGTGGGCCGGGGTGCCGGTGCAGACGATGCGGCTGACCTGGTTGCCGGTGCTCATCACGGTGACCTTGTCGGCGCGGATCAGAATGCTGCCCTGGCGGATGGTGACATTGCCCTCGTAGACGGTGAGACCGCGCTTTTCCTCGCGAATGGCGCTGCGGGACTGGATTTCGATGGCCTGGTGGCGATCGTCGGGCAGGGCCATGGCCGCGCTGCCGGCAAGCGCCATGGCGAGCAGCATCGCGGTGAGTGTTCCTTTAACGGCCATGGTGCCTGCCCTGTACCTGGTTGAGAAGTTGGTAGGTTTCGGCGCCGAAGTCCGCCCGCATGCCCACCCCGGTGCTGTAGCCGCCGGGGTAGTGGATGGTGACCTTGCGGTCGGTTTCGGCGCTGTTGTCGTCGGGGTTGAAGCGCAGTTCCTCGGTGTCGAAGGTGCTCTTGCCCCGGGGGCCATCGTTCCAGGCGTGGACCTCGCCGGACAAGACCACCTGCTGCCCGCCGTCTAGGGTGTGGGCTTCCCGGGCGCGCAGTTGCCAGGGGGTGTCGTCGCTGGCGTCGCGCCGCGCGGTGAGGTGCGGCGCCTCCACCTCGAAGCGGTCGTCCCGATTGTAGTAGAGCCCGGTGCGGGCGCCGAGGGTGTAGGTCTCGACCCCGTCGGCGTTGTACTGGGTGGTGACCGGATTGTGCATGTAGCTGTCGGCGGTGGGCAGCGCCTCGACCTGGGTCCTGCCGGTGCCGAAGAAGAACTCCGGGGGCGAGTCCCAGAACAGCAGGAACACCGCCGACAGGGCGATCAGGGCAAACAGCATCACCAGGTTCTTCATCTAGCGGTAGTCCTCGATGGCCCCGTCGAACAGGCCCTGGGCCTTGAGAATGAACTCCGCGGCCTCCCGCACCGCGCCCCGGCCACCCCCCCGGCGGGCCTGCCAGTGGGCGCGCTCCGCCACCGTGCTGGCGCAATCGGCCACCGTGAGGGCGAGGCCCACCCGCGCCATCACCGGCAGATCCGGCAGGTCGTCGCCCATGAAGGCGATCTGGTGGAGGGGGAGGGGATCGGCCGCCAGCCACTCGTCCAGCGCCCGGGATTTGTCCTCGCGGCCCTGGACCACCCGATCGATGCCGAGTTCCGCCGCGCGGCGGGCGAGCAGGGCGGAGCGGCGCCCGGTGATGATGCCCACCCGCACGCCGTTGCGCTGGAGCAGCTTGATGCCGAGGCCGTCCTGGATGTGGAAGGCCTTCAGCTCTTCGCCGTTGTTGCCGTAGTAGAGGCGGCCGTCGGTGAGCACGCCGTCGACATCGAGCAGCAGCAGGCGGATCTGGCGGGCGGCGTCTTGGGGATTCACCGGGGCTCCTCAGATGATGCCGGCACGAAGGATGTCGTGCATGTGGATCACGCCGATGGGGTGGCGGCTGTCGTCCTCCACCACCAGGGCAGTGATCTTGCGGGTCTCCATGATGCGCAGGGCCTCGGCGGCGAGGCTGTCGGCGGCCACCGTCTTGCAGTTGCGGGTCATCACCGCGCCCACCGCCACGGTGTTGATGTCGACCCCCTGGTCCACCGCGCGGCGCAGGTCGCCATCGGTGAAGACGCCGAGCAGTTCATCCCGGTCAGAGACCACGGTGGTCATGCCGAAGCCCTTCTCGGTCATCTCCAGCAGGGCGTGGCGCAGCAGGGAGTCCTCGGCTACCCGGGGCACCTGGTGGCCGCCGTGCATGATGTCCGCGACCCGCAACAGCAGCTTGCGACCGAGGGCGCCCCCCGGGTGGGAGAAGGCGAAGTCCTCGGCGGTGAAGCCCCGCGCCTCCAGCAGGGCGATGGCGAGGGCGTCCCCCATCACCAGGGTCACGGTGGTGCTGGTGGTGGGGGCGAGGTCGAGGGGGCAGGCCTCCTTGGTGACGCTGATGTCGATCAGGGCGTCTGCGGCCTTGGCGAGGGGCGAGGCGGGGTTGCCGGTCATGCTGATGAGGGGGATGCCGAGGCGCTTGATGAGGGGCAGCAGGGTCACCACCTCGGCGGTGGAGCCCGAGCTGGAAATGGCGATCACCACGTCGCTGGCGGTGATCATGCCCAGATCGCCGTGGCTCGCCTCCCCGGGGTGGACGAAGAACGCCGGGGAGCCGGTGCTTGCCAGGGTGGCGGCGATCTTGCGGCCAACGTGCCCGGACTTGCCCATGCCGGTGACGATGGTGCGCCCCTGGCAGGCCAGGATCAGTTGGCAGGCGCGCACGAATCCGTCCCCAATGCGTGCGGCGAGGCTCTGCACGGCCTCGGCTTCCAGTTGCACGGTGCGCCGCGCGGAGACGATGAAATGGGGGTCGGTCATGGTGGTTCCCTGGCTCTGGGCCGGGATTATAACCCTGGCCCGTGCCAAGGGAACCGTTATACCGTCTCCGCGGCGCCCCGGTTGTTCCTTGGCGGGGGGCGGGAATGGTATAGTGCGCGGCCCTGCGTGCCAGGGTTTCCCTGCTCCCGTGGGGCCCGCCCGGGGCCCCGGGCACTTCGCGGCGCGGGCCGTTGTCATAGCCAGGGTTTCGAACGAAGACGAGGACATTCCCATGAAAGTACCGGCATTCATCACCGCCCTGATCGCCTCGCTGCTGCTCATTTGCGCCCCTGCCATGGCCAATGTGGGGGCGGCGCCCGCGCCCCACGCCCTGGTGCAGGACGTCACCGATCGCCTGCTGGACGATATCGCCCGCTACCGCAAGGCCCTCGCCGGCGCCGCCAGCGAGAGCGAGAAGAACGCCATGATGGGCCGCTTCTTCGACGAGCTGTCCGCCACCCTCGAGCCGGTGGTGGATTTCCACTGGATCGCCCTGAACGTGATGGGCAAGCACCGCGCCGCGGCGACAGCCGAGCAGCAGGCGAGGTTTCGCGAGGCCTTCACCCGCGGGCTGGTGGAGACCTACGGCAGGGGGCTGCTCAACTACAGCGACCAGAAGATCGTGGTGCTGCCCCCCCGTGAGCCCCTCGACGGCCAGCGCAAGGTGACCGTGGTGCAGGAGATCCAGGGCGCCGACGCCAAGTACCCGCTGCTCTACAGCATGGGCCAGAACCGCAAGGGCGAGTGGAAGGTGGTCAACGTGATCATCAACGGCATCAACCTCGGCACCACCTTCCGCAACCAGTTTGCCCAGGCCTTCGCCCGTCACAATGGCGACATCGACAAGGTCATCACCACCTGGACCACCACCGAAACCTGATCGACTACCACGGGAATCACCATGGAAACAACGGAAATCGAAGCCATCCTCCAGGCGGCGCTGCCGGACTGCGAGATCCGGGTGCAGGGCGATGGCCGGCATTTCGACCTGCTGATCGTCGGCGAGGTGTTCGCCGGGCTGCGCACCATCAAGCGCCAGCAGATGATCTACGGCATCCTCAACGAGCACATCGCCTCGGGCCGCCTGCACGCGGTCAACATGGAGCGCTCCCTGCTCACCCCCGCCGAATTCGCCGTGCGTGATCAGTGATGACGCCCCTTTGCCATACCTCCAGCCGATTCCGGCACAAGCGCGGGGCCTGACATGGACAAACTGCTGATCCGCGGCGGCAAACCCCTCGCGGGGCAAGTCCGCATTTCCGGCGCCAAGAACTCGGCGCTGCCGATCCTCGCCGCGACCCTGCTCACCGACAAGGTGGTCACCCTGTCGAACGTGCCCCACCTGCACGACATCACCACCATGTTCGAGCTGCTCGGCTGCCTCGGGGTGGAGCTGGTGCTCGACGAGAAAATGCACATCGACGTCGACGCCGCCAACATCACCAGCCTGGTGGCGCCCTACGACCTGGTGAAGACCATGCGCGCCTCCATCCTGGTGCTGGGGCCGCTCTTGGCGCGCTTCGGCGAGGCCCATGTGTCGTTCCCCGGGGGCTGCGCCATCGGCAGCCGCCCGGTGGACCTGCACCTGCGGGGCCTGGAAATGATGGGCGCCAGCATCGAGATCGACGCCGGCTACATCCGTGCCCGGGCGCCGGAGGGCGGCCTTCGGGGCGCCCACATGTTCATGGACATCGTCACCGTCGGCGGCACCGAGAATCTGATGATGGCGGCGGCCCTCGCCCGGGGCACCACGGTGATCGAGAACGCCGCCCGGGAGCCGGAGATCGTCGACCTCGCCAACTTCATCAACACCCTGGGCGGCCGGGTGGAAGGGGCGGGCAGCGACACCCTCACCATCCACGGCGTCGAGGCCCTCCACGGCGGCCACTACCGGGTGATGCCCGACCGCATCGAGGCGGGCACCTACCTGGCGGCGGCCGCCGCCACCCGGGGCCGGGTGCTGCTCAAGGATATCGACCCCCACACCCTGGAGGCCGTGCTCCTGAAGCTCCGGGAGGCGGGTGCCGACATCAGCACCGGCAAGGACTGGATCAGCCTCGACATGCACGGCAGGCGGCCGAAGGCGGTCAACCTACGCACCGCGCCTTACCCGGCCTTTCCCACCGACATGCAGGCCCAGCTCACCACCGTCAACGCGGTGGCGGAGGGCACCGGCGCGGTCACCGAGACCATCTTCGAGAACCGCCTGATCCAGACCCACGAACTGAACCGCATGGGCGCCAAGATCACCCTGGAGGGCAACACCGCCATCATCACCGGGGTGGAGAAGCTCAAGGGCGCGCCGGTGATGGCGTCGGACCTGCGGGCCTCGGCGAGCCTGGTGATCGCCGGCCTCGTGGCGGAGGGGGAAACCCTGGTGGACCGCATCTACCACATCGATCGCGGCTATGAGTGCATCGAGGAAAAACTCCAACAGCTGGGGGCCGATATCCGGCGGATAGCCTGATGAGCGAACTGACCATTGCCCTGACCAAGGGCCGTATTCTCAAGGAAACCCTGCCCCTGCTGGCCAGTGCCGGCATCGCCCCGGTGGAGGACATCGACGCCAGCCGCAAGCTGGTGTTCGCCACCAGCCAGCCGGGGGTACGGTTGCTGATCCTGCGGGGTTCCGACGTGCCCACCTATGTCCAGTATGGCGCCGCCGACATCGGCGTGTCCGGCAAGGACACCCTGATGGAGCACGGCGGCGAGGGTTTCTACGCCCCCCTCGACCTCGGCATCGCCCGCTGCAAGCTGATGACCGCCGGCGAGGCGGGGGTGCCGCCCCGGGCCGGGCGCATCCGGGTGGCCACCAAGTACGTCAACGTGGCGCGGCGCTACTACGCCGAGCAGGGCCGCCAGGCGGACATCATCAAGCTCTACGGGGCCATGGAGCTGGCCCCCATCATGGCCCTCGCCGACGAGATCGTCGACATCGTCGACACCGGCAATACCCTCAGGGCCAACGGCCTCGAAGCCCGCGAGACCATCGCCGATATCAGCTCAAGGCTGATCGTCAACCGGGTGGCCATGAAGACCAAGCACGGCGCCATCCAGCCCCTGCTAGACCAGCTGGCCGGCGCCGTGGCCCAGCGGAACGGAGGGTAGCCCGTGGTTGCCATTGCCCGCCTGTCCACCGCCCAAGGGGACTTCCACAGCCGCCTCGATGCCCTGCTGGCCTGGGAGGGCGTCTCCAGCGCCGATGTTGCCGCCACCGTCGCCGACATCATCGCCGCCGTGCGCGCCCGGGGCGACGCCGCCCTGGTGGAATTCACCAACCGCTTCGACCGCCGCCGGCTTCACACCGCTGGCGAACTGGAGATTCCCCGCGCCGGGCTCGACGAGGCCCTCGCCGCCATCGCCCCCGAGGCCCGTGCGGCCCTGGAGGCGGCCGCCGCCCGCATCCGCGCCTACCACCAGCACCAGAAGCAAGAGTCCTGGGACTTCGTCGAGGCCGACGGCACCCGCCTCGGCCAGCAGATCAGGCCCCTCGACCGGGTGGGTGTCTATGTGCCCGGTGGCAAGGCCAGCTACCCTTCGTCGGTGCTGATGAACACCCTGCCCGCCAAGGTGGCGGGGGTGGGGGAAGTGGTCATGGTGGTGCCGGCCCCGGACGGGGAGCTGAACCCCCTGGTGCTGGCGGCGGCGGCCATCGCTGGCGTCGACCGGGTCTTCACCCTGGGGGGCGCCCAGGCGGTGGCGGCCCTCGCCTACGGCACGCAGACCGTGCCCCGGGTGGACAAGATCGTCGGCCCCGGCAATATCTACGTGGCCACCGCCAAGCGCGCGGTGTTCGGCCAGGTGGGCCTCGACATGGTGGCTGGCCCCTCGGAGATCCTCGTGGTGTGCGATGGCCAGACCGACCCGGACTGGATCGCCATGGACCTGTTCTCCCAGGCGGAGCACGACGAGGACGCCCAGTCCATCCTGCTCTGTCCCGACGCCGCCTACCTCGACCGGGTGGCCGCCAGCATGGCGCGGCTGCTGCCCGCCATGGCGCGCCGCGACATCATCGCCACCTCCCTGGCCAATCGGGGCGCACTGGTGCAGGTGCGGGATCTCGACGAGGCGGTGGACCTCATCAACCGCATCGCCCCGGAACACCTGGAATTGTCGGTGGCCGACCCGGAGGCCCTGCTGCCCCGCATCCGCCACGCCGGTGCCATCTTCATGGGCCGCCACACCGCCGAGGCCATCGGCGACTACTGCGCCGGCCCCAACCATGTGCTGCCCACCTCCGCCACGGCGCGGTTCTCCTCGCCCCTCGGGGTCTACGACTTCCAGAAGCGCTCGTCGCTGATCCATTGCTCCCCGGCGGGCGCCGCCAGCCTCGGGCGCATTGCCGATGTCCTGGCCCGGGGGGAATCCCTGGAGGCCCACGCCCGTTCCGCCCGCTACCGCATCCCCGGGGAGGCCGACTGATGGCGAGCCGCTACTGGAGCGACCTGGTGACCGGGCTCGACCCCTATGTGCCGGGGGAGCAGCCGAAGATCGCCAATCTGGTGAAGCTCAACACCAACGAGAACCCGTTCGGGCCCTCCCCCAGGGTGCTGGAGGCGATCCGCGCCGCCACCGGCGACAACCTGCGGCTCTACCCGCCGCCGGACGCCGACAGCCTCAAGGCCGCCATCGCCGCCTATCACGGGGTGGCGCGGGATCAGGTGTTCGTCGGCAACGGCTCCGATGAAGTGCTCGCCCACCTCTTCCAGGCGTTCTTTTCCGGCAAGGGGACGATCCTTTTTCCCGACGTCACCTACAGCTTCTACCCGGTGTACTGCGGCCTCTACGGCATCCCCTTCGAGACGGTGCCCCTCGCCGGGGATTTCAGCCTGCGGGTGGAAGACTACCAGCGCCCCAACGGCGGCATCATCTTCCCCAACCCCAACGCCCCCACCGGTGTCGCCCTGCCCCTCGAACAGGTGGAGGCCCTGGTGGCCGCCAACCCCGACTCGCTGGTGGTGGTGGACGAGGCCTATGTGGACTTCGGGGCGGAGACGGCCATCCCCCTGGTGGCCCGCCACCCGAACCTGCTGGTGGTGCAGACGCTCTCCAAGTCCCGTTCCCTGGCGGGCCTGCGGGTCGGCTTCGCGATCGGGCAGCGGGATCTGATCGAGGGTTTGGAGCGGGTCAAGAACAGTTTCAATTCCTATCCCCTGGACCAGCTGGCCATTGCCGGTGCCGTGGCCTCCTTCGCCGATGAGACGTACTTCCAGCACAGCCGCCGCGGGGTGATCGCCAACCGCGAGCAGTTGCGCAGCGGCCTCGAAGATCGGGGTTTTGCGGTGCTGCCGTCCTGTGCGAATTTTCTCTTCGCCCGCCACGGGCGCCTAGGGGGGGCGGAGCTGGCGGCAAAGCTGCGGGAGCGGGGGGTGGTGGTGCGCCACTTCAACCGCCCCCGCATCGATCCCTTCCTGCGCATCACCGTGGGCACCGCCGAGCAGCAGCAGCGGCTGCTCGAGGCCCTCGACGACATCCTCCTCTAGAGGGTCTTCAGTCGCATCGAGTAATCGATGGCCCGGCAGTGCTTGGTGAGGCTGCCGGAGGATAGATAGTCGATGCCGGGGAGCGCCACCCGGGCGATATTGGCGTCGTCCAGGTTGCCGGAGATCTCCAGCTTCACCGGCTCGTTCTTGAGGGCGATGGCGGTGTGGATGTCCGCAAGTTCGAAGTTATCCAGCATGATGATGTCGGCCCCGGCCGCCAGCGCCTGGCGGTACTCATCGAGGTTCTCGACCTCCACTTCCACCGGCTTGCCGGGGGCGATCTGGCGGGCCCGGGCCACGGCGGCGCCGATGCCGCCGCAGGCGGCGATGTGGTTTTCCTTAATGAGGAAGGCGTCGTACAGGCCGATGCGATGGTTGTGGCAACCGCCCACCGCCACCGCGTACTTCTGGGCCAGGCGCAGGCCGGGGATGGTCTTGCGGGTGTCGAGCACGCGGATGCCGGTGCCCGCCACTTTGGCGGCGTAGTGGCGGGCAATGGTGGCGGTGCCGGAGAGTGTCTGGAGAAAGTTGATGGCGGTGCGTTCCCCGGTGAGCAGGGCCCGGGCATTGCCGGCGATGCGGCACACCACCTGGTCGGGGGCGATGTCACTGCCTTCCTCCGCCAGCCAGGTGACGGTCGCGTCGGGGTCGAGCTGGCGGAACACCTCGTCGACCCAGGGCCGGCCGCACAGCACGGCGCTCTCCCGGGTGAGGATGCTGGCCTCGGCGGCGGCGGTCTCGGGGATCAATTGGGCGGTGATGTCGCCGCCGCCGATATCCTCGGCGAGGGCCAGGGCGACCCGCTCCGCGAGGTCCGTCAGAAGGGCCTGGTGCATGGATTGACTCCGGGATTGGCTGTTTTGGGGCCCGGGATTATAGCAATGGCGGGGGTGCGAAGCCCCAACTGTCACAATCCCGGGTTATAAACTTCAATTGACAGGGGACGATTTATTGAAAACAATCAGTCCGTTAGTTACCGCCGGGGCGGTACGGTTGTTGCAAGTACCTATAATCAGAACATGACAAGGGTAGCGAACCCTCAATTCCGGAACCAAGATCGCCCGGAACCAAGAATGCCCGGAACCAACAATGAGAGAACATCGCGTTAGCGCCCGCGGGGCGACGCCAGCGACAGGGGAGAACCGCTGGTGACGGGCAGGGATGACCACGACAAGCAAGCCGGGACTGGCCGCGAAGGCCAGGCCTTCCTGCTGCTCGGCCAGCTCAAGGCGCTGGTGCGGCAGTACCTGGACGAGCGCCTGGACAAACTGTTCAAGGACATCGACGAGCAGCTGTTCGACATCGCCGACAAGGCCCACTCCCAGCGCGAGCAGACCCACTTCTTCGACGCCATGCGCAGCCTCCGCCAGCACCGCGGCGAGCTGGGCGCGGGCCTCGTCGGCGCCGTCGACGAGGTGTTTCGCCAGCTCGGTGGCGCGGTGGCGAGCCGGGGGGACGCCGCCCTGTCGCCGGACGACGACCTCTCCCTGCAGCTGGTGGACAACGAGGTGCTGGAGGAGATGATCACCCTCGACACCATGGTTTCGAGGGTCATCGAGCGCGCCTACCCGGAGATGGACTGGCTCACCAGCCGCCTCAGTTTTGTCGCCGGGCACACTGTCTCCGAGCACGCCAACCCCTTCGTGCCCGAGTTCCTGTGCGAGGATTTTGCCCGCCAGGTGGCCCGCCTCAAGCTCGACTTCGAGCCGAGGCTGGTGATCCTGCGCATCTTCGACGCGGTGGTGTTCAAGGATTGGCCCGCCCTGGTGCGCCAGGGCAACACCCTGCTGCGGGACAACGATGTCCTCGCCGACCTGGAAAAGCGCCGGCCGCCCATCAAGAAGGCCGATCCGGCCGCGGCCAAGGTGGCGGAGCCGGAGCCCGTTGCCTCCCCATCGTCGCCGACGGAGGTACGGGGTCCGCGCCAGGCCGGGGCCGCGGACAGCCGCGATGCACCGCACTCACCCATGGATGCCCGCGGCGCCGAGCCCCCCCGTCCGTCCCCCGGCGCCGCGCCCTCGCGCCCCGCCGCCGGCGGCTTTGGCAGCGAACGCCTGCAGGATCGGGAACACCGCTACGTGGATGTGCTGGCGGATCTGCACCGCCTCGCCCGGGAAGATGTCCATCACCAGCGCGGTGAGCAGCGCGGCCCCGCCTTCTATGTGGGCGCCGATGAGCTGGCCGGGCTCATCGCCAACTGGCGGCAGGGCAAGGCCCAGGACGATCTGCTCTCGACCCTGGCGGGCCGGGGGCTGGAGCAGGCGGTGGCGGAGATCCTGGCGAGCAGCGACCAGAGCCTCGATTCCCTGAAGGATGTCGATCAGAGCGTCCTGCGCCTGCTGGACAAGACCTTCTCCCGCCTCGGGGACAGCGGCAAGCTGGCCCCCGAGGCCAGCCAGGTACTGCTGCGCCTGGAGCTGCCCGCCGCCTGGCTGGCCCTCAAGGATCCGTTGTTCCTCGAACGCCAGAACCATCCCGGGCGGCGGCTGATCAACGAGCTGTGCCGGGTGTCGAGCACCCTCGGCGACGATCTCACGGTCAACGACCCGATGCGGCGCAAGATCGACGAGATCATCCAGCGCCTCGATGCCTTCGACATGACCATCCGCGAACTCACCGGCCTGCTCACCGATTTCATCGACTTCGTCGAGAAGGACAAGCGCAACATCAGCCTCCGGGAGGAGCGGGTGCTTCAGGAGGAGGACGCCCAGGCGAAGCTGGCTGAGGCCCACGGGCAGGTGCTCCGTGTGCTGTCCGACCGCCTGGTGGGCCGGCGCTGGCCCGGGTTCCTGGTCACCTTCTGCGAGAAGGCCTGGTGCCGGGTGCTGTTCCTCGCCTGTGTCCGCCACGGGCAGCAGAGCGCCGAGTGGCGCCAGGCCCTGGCGCTGCTGGATCGCCTGCTGGTACTGGCCTCGGCACGGCGACCGGTCGATGCCGCCGAGCAGTCCGACATCCTCGGTGGCGTGGGCGAGAGCCTCGACCATATCGGCTACGACCCCGGCGACTCCCGCCGCTATCTCGACCAGATCAGCGGCTTTTTTGCCGCCCTGTCCACCGGCGAGGCGGAGAGCGACCACGCCGCCCTGGAGAGCCTCGCGGTGGAACTCCCCGGTGCGCGCCCCGAGCCCGATCTGGTGCCGGAGGATCTCGATCCCGAGACCCTGGCCTTTGTGGATGCCCTGAAGCGGGGCGCCTGGGTGGAGTTTCGCGACGCCGGCAAGGCGGTGCGCTGCAAGCTGGCGGGGACGGTGAAGGCGTCCGCCAAGCTGGTGTTCACCAATCGCAAGGGTGCCAAGGTGGCCGAGGAATCACGCCATCGCATGGCCATCAAGATGCAGGAGGGCAAGGTCATCGTGCTCGACAACTCCCACCTGTTCGACCAGGCCTACGACCAGGTCATCCACGAGGTGCAGGCCGAGCTGCGGACCCAGACCGGTCGTGTCTGACCCCACCCCCCTGGCGGTTGTCGACGGCTGGTTGACCGGCGCCGAGCGGCTGGTCTCCCCCAACGCCGACCAGCGGCCCCCGGGGGAGTTGCCGAGCCTCCTGGTGATCCACAACATCAGCCTGCCGCCGGGCTGCTTCGGCGGCGGAGAGATTCGCGCCTTCTTCACCAATTGCCTCGACTGCAGCGCCCATCCCTATTTCGCCGAGATCGCCGGGCTGCGGGTTTCCGCCCATCTGCTGATCGACCGGGGCGGGTCTGTCACCCAGTTCGTGTCCTTCCTTGATCGCGCCTGGCACGCGGGGGTATCCTCGTTCGAGGGGCGCGAGCGCTGCAATGATTACGCCATCGGCATCGAACTGGAGGGCACCGACACCGAGCCCTACACCGAGAGCCAGTACGGGATGCTGGCGGCGGTGTGCCGCGTGCTGATGGCGACCTATCCGGCCATCACCCCGGCGCGGATCACCGGGCACGCGGACATCGCCCCCGGGCGCAAGACCGATCCGGGGGCGTCCTTCGACTGGCCCCGGCTGCGGGCCATGGTGGCGGCGGGCCATCAACCTGAGGAAGGGAGAACGGTTTGACCTTTTTGGTACTGGTGATCGCCCTGGGGGTGGTGCTCATGGGCGCCCCCGCCGCCCTCCAGCGGGACGGCTGGTTTGCCGCCTGGTGGGCCTGGCTCGCGGCGCGCCTCGGCGATGCCGACCTGGTGCGGCTCGCGGTGGCGGTGCTGGCGCCGGTACTGGGGCTTGCCCTGGTACTTCAGCTCGCGGGGGGCTGGCTGTTCGGGCTCGTCGGGGTGGCCGTCAACCTGGCGGTCTTGCTGTATGCCTTCGGGCGGGGCGATCTCGACGGCGATATCCGCCACTACCGCGACGACCTTCACCGCGAGGACACCCAGGCGGCCTGGCACGATGCTGCCGGGCTCGACGCCCGCCACCGGGAGAGCGCCGCCGCCAGCTGGCGGGAGCTCCACGATCAGGCCGTGGAGGCGGTCGCCTACCGCTACTTCGAGCGCTATTTTCCCGTGCTGTTCTGGTTCCTCCTGCTGGGCGCCCCGGGGGCGCTGCTGTACCGGCTGGCGGTGCTCGCCCTGGGGCAGCGCGGGGACGGGGAGGGCCGGTCGGCGGAAGGCCAGCTGTTGTGGGTGCTGGAGTGGATCCCGGTGCGCCTGGTGGGATTGCTGTTTGCCCTGGTGGGTAACTTCGCCGCTACCGTCAGGGAATGGCGGGAGACCCTCCTTTGCGCCACCAGCACCAGCGCCGAGGTGCTCGGCCGGGTGGTTCGCGGCGCCCTGGCATCCGGCGACGAGGCCCTGTCCACGCGCCAGGGGGCCCTCGAAATGGACGCGCTGGTGGCCCTCTACCGCCGCGCCCTGATCCTGTTCCTGGGGCTGATCGCCCTGGTGACCCTGCTGACCTGAGCGATACCGATCCATGCCTGACAACCGCAGTTGGCGGCAAGCCCTTGCCGTGTACGGTCAGCCCCCGGTGGTGGCGATGCTGTTCCTCGGCTTCTCCGCGGGACTGCCGCTGTTGCTGGTGTTCTCGACCCTCTCCGCCTGGTTGACGGAGGAGGGCGTCAGCCGCACCGCCATCGGCTTTTTCGGCTGGGTGGGGATCACCTATTCCATCAAGGTGATCTGGGCGCCGGTGATCGACCGCTTGCGCCTGCCCCTGCTCACCCGGTTGCTGGGACAGCGGCGCGGCTGGATTTTGCTCGGCCAGCTCGGCGTGGTGGCGGGGCTGCTGGCCATGGTGGGCAGCGATCCCCGGGAGTCCCTGTCGGCCCTTGCCCTGGCGGCGGTGGCGGTGGCCTTCGCTTCCTCCACCCAGGATGTCGCCATCGACGCCTTCCGCATCGAGGCGGCGGTGGACGAGTTCCAGGGCGCGATGGCATCCACCTACGTGTTCGGCTACCGCCTCGCCATGCTGGTGGCGGGGGCCGGCTCCCTGTACATCGCCGACTGGCTGGGCTGGGAGGCCGCCTACCTGGCCATGGCAGGGCTGATGGGGGTGGGCATCCTCACGGTCCTGCTGGTGGTGGAGCCGCCCCATCCCGACAACCCGGCGGTGGCTGGCCTCGAGCGCCGCCTCGCCGGTCGCCTGACCCTGGTGGCGCCGGGGCCCCTGGCCCGCCTGCAGGCCTGGTTCGTCGGCGCGGTGGTGTCGCCGTTCGTGGAATTCTTCACCCGCAACGGCGCCCTGGCCCTGGTGATATTGCTGTTCATCGCCATCTACCGGCTGAGCGACATCGCCATGGGCATCATGGCCAACCCCTTTTACCTGGATCTCGGCTTCAGCAAGTCGGAGATCGCCAGTGTCGGCAAGGTTTTCGGCTTCTTCATGACCATCGCCGGATCCTTCATCGGCGGCATTCTGGTGGTGAAGTACGGCATCCACCGGCCCCTGCTCGCCGGGGCGATCATGGTGGCGGTCACCAACCTGCTGTTCGTCAGGCTGGCGGGGGTGGGGGCCGACCTCGACTGGCTGATCGTGGCCATCAGCGCCGACAATCTGGGCGGAGGGTTCTCCAACGCCGCCTTCATCGCCTACCTGTCGAGCCTCACCAACCGCGCCTACACCGCCACCCAGTACGCCCTGTTCAGCTCGCTGATGACCTTGCCGGGCAAGTTCCTCAGCGGCTTTTCCGGTCTGGTGGTGGATGCCGCGGGCTACGCCGATTTCTTCCTCTACACGGCGGCCATGGGGGTACCGTCCATCCTGCTGGCCTGGTGGCTGTGGCGCCGGGGCCCCGCCGCGGGGGTGGCGGATGCCGCCAGGGCCTGAGCCCCGGCACTTCTCCGCCCGGTGGCCTCCAAGCCCTTGTAGGGTCACAATACCTCCCCTGCCGCCTCCCGAGGAATCCCATGCGTCTTGTGCCGCTGTTTTTCATCATCCTGCCCCTGGTCGAACTCTGGCTGCTGATCGAGGTGGGGGCCCTGGTCGGGGCGCTGCCGACGGTGGCAGGGGTGGTGCTGAGCGCACTGGGCGGCGTGGTGTTGCTTCGCCATCAGGGTGTGGGCGCCCTGTCCCGAGTTCGCCAGCGCCTCGCCGCCGGCGAGCTGCCGGCGGAGGAAATGCTCGAAGCCATGGTGCTGGCCCTGTCCGGGCTGATGCTGGTGGCGCCGGGTTTCATCACCGATACCCTGGGCCTTCTCGGCCTCATCCCGCCCCTGCGCCGCTGGCTGGTGGCGCGGATCGTTCCCCGCATGGTGGTGGTGTCAGCCGCCGCCGGGCGGCGGGGCGAGGGTCCGCGGACCCTCGAAGGGGAGTTCTGGCGGGAGGATGATCGCTCCCGCTGAGTACCCCTTGAAAGTCGCCAGCGCGCCCCCACCTAGGACCCTGCCGGAAATTCCCGGGAATTTTTTGGGTCGGCCCCCTTGAAAACACGTTTGGCTGACTCCAGATAGAGTCCAGCTTCGCGCTCACCTGCGGGTGGGGCCGAATGTCACTTAACCGATAAATGGTGGAGAAACTCGAACATGAAAATTCGTCCTTTGCATGACCGCGTCGTAGTCCGTCGCAAAGAGGAAGAGGAAAAAACCGCCGGTGGCATCCTGCTGCCCGGCGCGGCCAAGGAAAAGCCCAATCAGGGTGAAATCGTTGCCGTGGGCACCGGCAAGGTGCTGGACAACGGCGATGTGCGCCCCCTGGCGGTGAAGGTGGGTGACAAGGTGGTGTTCGGCCGCTACGCCGACAGCAACACCATCAAGGAAAACGGCGAAGAGCTCATCATCATGAGCGAGAGCGATATCTACGGCGTGATCGAAGGCTGATCCCCCTCCCCAACAATTTCCTTAAGTCATCTCAGAAAGGAAGGATTTGAAAATGGCAGCTAAAGAAGTGAAATTTGGCGACAGCGCTCGCCGCAAAATGCTCGCGGGCGTCAACGTACTGGCCGACGCGGTCAAGGTTACCCTCGGGCCCAAGGGCCGCAACGTGGTGCTCGACAAGTCGTTCGGCGCACCCACCGTGACCAAGGACGGCGTGTCCGTGGCCAAGGAGATCGAGCTCAAGGACAAGTTCGAGAACATGGGTGCCCAGCTGGTGAAAGAAGTGGCCAGCAAGGCGTCCGACGAGGCCGGTGACGGCACCACCACCGCCACCGTACTGGCCCAGGCCATCGTCAATGAAGGCCTCAAGTCCGTTGCCGCCGGCATGAACCCCATGGACCTCAAGCGCGGCATCGACAAGGCGGTGATCGCCGCCGTCGAGCAGATCAAGGCCATCGCCAAGCCCTGCTCCGAGTCCCGCGAGATCGCCCAGGTGGGCACCATCTCCGCCAACTCTGATTCCAGCATCGGCGACATCATCGCCCAGGCCATGGAGAAGGTCGGCAAGGAGGGTGTCATCACCGTCGAGGAAGGTTCCGGCCTGCAGAACGAGCTGGACATCGTCGAGGGCATGCAGTTCGACCGCGGCTACCTGTCCCCCTACTTCATCAACAACCAGGAGAGCATGAGCGCCGAGCTCGACAACCCCTTCATCCTGCTGGTTGACAAGAAAGTCTCCAACATCCGCGAACTGCTGCCCCTGCTGGAAGGCGTGGCCAAGTCCGGCAAGCCCCTGCTGATCGTGGCCGAGGACGTGGAAGGCGAAGCCCTCGCCACCCTGGTGGTGAACAACCTGCGCGGCATCGTCAAGGTTGCCGCCTGCAAGGCGCCGGGCTTTGGCGACCGTCGCAAGGCCATGCTGCAGGATATCGCCATCCTCACCGGCGGCACCGTGATCTCCGAGGAAGTGGGTCTTGAGCTGGAAAGCGCCACCCTGGAGCATCTGGGCACCGCCAAGCGCGTGACCCTGACCAAGGAAAACACCACCATCGTCGACGGCGCTGGCGCCCATGACGACATCCAGGCCCGCGTCAAGCAGATCCGCGCCCAGATCGAGGACACCTCCTCCGATTACGACCGCGAGAAGCTGCAGGAGCGCGTCGCCAAGCTGGCTGGCGGTGTGGCCGTCATCAAGGTCGGTGCCTCCACCGAAACCGAAATGAAGGAGAAGAAGGCCCGCGTCGAGGACGCCCTGCACGCCACCCGCGCGGCGGTCGAGGAAGGGGTGGTACCCGGCGGCGGCGTGGCCCTGATCCGCGCCCTCCAGGCCCTGGAAGACCTCAAGGGTGACAACGAGGACCAGAACGTCGGTATCGCCATCGCCCGTCGCGCCATCGAGGCACCGCTGCGCCAGATCGTCCAGAACGCTGGCGAGGAAGGCTCCGTGGTGGTCGACAAGGTCAAGCAGGGCACTGGCAACTTCGGCTACAACGCCGGCACCGGTGAATACGGCGACATGATCGCCATGGGTATCCTCGACCCCGCCAAGGTGACCCGTACCGCGCTGCAGGCCGCTGCCTCCATCGCCGGTCTGATGATCACCACCGAGGCGATGGTCACCGACCTGCCCCAGGACGACAAGGCGGGCGGCATGCCCGACATGGGCGGCATGGGCGGCATGGGCGGCATGGGCGGCATGATGTAAGTCTCGCTCCAGCCCAACCCCTCGAAACCCCGGGCCTGTCCCGGGGTTTTTTTGCCCGCGGGGCAGGCGCGAAAAGGGGGCGATGGTGGGGGAGACGGTCGGTCACCGGAGGTTGCGCCTACTTTGTCATTAAGACATTAAATTGTCTTAATGACTTTTATTCTGCTGTGTCTATTTGAATAAATGAAAATAAATTAACTTATATTTCAATAAATTAAATCTTGGCATGATAGTTGGAATAACAAGAGTGTGAGCCGGATAAGCGCATTCCGCGACCCGGTTGCAAGCCCACCCATGATCCAGGAGAAGCCCCATGCTGTCACCCGAAACCACCGCCATCATCAAGGCCACCGTTCCCGTCCTGCAACAGCACGGGGAAACCATCACCACCCACTTCTACCGCATCATGTTCCGTGACTACCCGGCGGTGAAGGCCTACTTCAACCAGGCGCACCAGGCCCAGGGCACCCAGCCCCGCGCCCTGGCCAACAGCGTGCTGGCCTATGCCGCCAATATCGACCGCCTCGAAGCCCTCGGCGACGCCCTGCCGGTGATCATCCAGAAGCACGTGTCCCTCGATATTCGCCCCGAGCATTACCCCATCGTCGGCACCTGCCTGCTCCAGGCGATCCGCGAGGTGCTGGGGGATGCCGCCAGCGAAGACATCATCAACGCCTGGGCCGAGGCCTACGGCCAGCTGGCGGATATCCTTATCGCCGCCGAGGAGGCGGTGTACGCCGAGCACGAGTCCCGCACCGGCGGCTGGCGCGGCCCGCGCCGCTTCCGGGTGGTGAGGAAGCAGCCGGAGAGCGCGGTCATCACCTCGTTCTATTTCGAACCCGAAGACGGCGGCGCCATCATGGATTTCGAGCCCGGTCAGTACCTGACGGTGCTGTTCGAGGTCAACGGCGAGCCGGTGCGGCGCAATTATTCCCTGTCCTGCGCGCCGGGGGAGGGGTACTACCGCATCAGCGTCAAGCGCGAGCCGGAGGGCGTGGTGTCCAATCATCTCCACGACCGGGTGGAAGTGGGTGATGTGGTGGAGCTTCTGCCGCCCTGCGGCGAGTTCGTGTTGACCAGCGCCCACCGCCCCCTGGTGCTGCTCACCGGTGGCGTGGGCATCACCCCGGCGATGAGCATGCTCAAGGCCGCAGCCCCCACCGGTCGGCCCATCGAGTTCGTCCACGCCGCGCTCAACAGCAGCGTGCACGCCTTCCGCGCCGAGGTGGATGAGCTGGCGGCCCGCTACCCCAATGTGCGCCCCTGCTACGTGTACAGCGAGCCCCTGGCGGGTGACGAGGCCCATGCCGAGGGCTTCGTGAGCCGCGACCTGCTGGCCAGCCGCCTGCCGGCCAGCGGCGACGCGGACCTCTATTTCGTCGGCCCCAAGCCATTCATGAGCATGGTCCACCGCTTCGCCGGTGAGCTCGAACTGCCCCGCGAGCGGGTGCGCTACGAGTTCTTCGGCCCCGCCGAGGCCCTCGAGGCCGCGGCCGGTTGAAGGCGCGGGACCGAGAAGCCAGGGGCACCTGGCGCCAGCGCCTCCAGGCCTGGTGGCCGGACACCAACACCCCGGGCTCGCGGGAGATTCTTCGCGCGGGCCTCGGGGCCTTTGTCGGCATCGTCGCCGCCGGGCTTTGCGGCCTGTGGCTGGGGGGCGATGGCGTCGCCCATTGGCTGATCGCCCCCATGGGGGCCTCGGCGGTGTTGTTGTTCGCGGTGCCGGCGAGCCCCCTTGCCCAGCCCTGGCCGGTGGTGGGGAGTGCTCTCCTGGCCACCGCCGTCGCGGTTGCCTGCGCTGTGCTGCCGCTGCCCCAACCGGTGGTGGCGGGGCTGGCGGTGGGCCTCACCATCGTGCTGATGTTCCCCCTGCGCTGCGTGCATCCGCCCGCCGGCGCCGTGGCGCTGCTGCTGGTGTTGGCGGAAGCCCCCCTCGGCGACCGGGGCTTTGCCTTGCTGTGGTACCCGGTGTTGCCCAATGTGCTGGCGCTGCTGCTCTCGGCCCTTATCTACCACCGCCTCACCGGTTACCGTTACCCCCACGAGCCGGCGCCACCCCCCGCGGAGGATGGCCGGGCGGGGCTGCTGGCCCGGGATCTCGACGAGGCCCTGGCCCAGTACGGGGAATTCCTCGATGTGGACAGGGATGACCTCATGGCGCTTTTCCGGCTGGTGGCGGCCAATGCCCTGCACCGCCAGCTCGATGGCCTGTGCTGTGGCGACGTCATGGCCCGCAACCCGGTGGCGGTGCAATACGGCGATTACCTGGAGGAAACCTGGGGCCTTTTTCAGCAGCACCGCTTCAAGGCCATTCCGGTCACCGATCGCGCCCGGCGGGTAATCGGCATCGTCACCCGGGAGGACATCCTGCGCCGCGCCGGGGTGGACAATCCGCGCCGCGCCGCGCGGCGGGTGCGCCGCTTCGTGGGCCGGGTGCGCAACGACCACGCCAGCAAGCCCGAGGTGGTGGGGCAGGTGATGTCGGCGCCGGTGGTGACCCTCGACGCGGCCATGCCGCTGGTGGAGGCGGTGGGGATTTTTGCCGGCCACGGGCACAGCCACTTTCCGGTGGTGGACGAGGAGCGGCGGCTGGTGGGCATCATCGCCCGCTCCGATGTGCTTAGGGCGCTGTTTGGCGCCATCAATCGCCTGGCCCGGGCGGGGGATTGAAAAGGCCCCGGCCTTGGCCGGGGCCGGGGTGCGTCAGCCGTGATTGGCGGCGACGAAGTCCCAGTTGACCAGCTTCCAGAACGCCTCGACATACTTGGGCCGCATGTTGCGGTAGTCGATGTAGTAGGCGTGTTCCCAGACGTCGCAGGTCAGCAGCGGGGTCTTGCCCTCGGTGAGGGGGCAGCCGGCGGCACCCATGTTGAGGATCTCGAGGTCGCCCTCGGCGTTTTTCACCAGCCAGGTCCAGCCAGAGCCGAAGTTGCCGGCGCAGGACGCGCTGAACTTGTCCTGGAACGCAGCGAAGGAGCCAAAGGCCTTGTCGATGGCCGCCGCCAGGGAGCCGCTGGGCTCGCCGCCGCCGTTGGGGGACAGGCAGTTCCAGTAGAAGCTGTGGTTCCAGATCTGCGCGGCGTTGTTGTAGATGCCGCCGCTGCTGGTCTTGATGATCTCTTCGAGGCTCTTGCCTTCGAACTCGGTGCCGGGCACCAGGTTGTTGAGGTTCACAACGTAGGCGTTGTGGTGCTTGCCGTGGTGATATTCCAGGGTCTCCCGGGAAATGTGGGGAGCCAGGGCATCGAGGGCGTAGGGAAGTTCGGGAAGGGTAAACGACATGATTGCCATCCTTTTCGTTACTGCGGGAAAGCGACCCGGCGCCGCACCCAAAACGGGTGCCAAGGGCGGGTCGGTCAAGGGGTGCTCCAACTGACTGGATTGGAGTGGGTGTATTCTAGCAAAGCCGGCGCGGGGTGTTGGCGGATTCCCGGGCAATTTCCCGGCACGCCCGCGGGGGGTATTGGAGCCGGCGTCAAATTTCAGGGAGCCCGGCGGCCATCTGCTGCTTTCGGTGCCGGTGCAATGGGTCTACAATCCAGGCAGCTTTGACTGTTACAGGGCGAAGCGCATTCATCAATCGGGTCCGCGATCTCCATGGGCGGGCAAAAATTATAAACGCAGAGGTAGGACGATATGAGCGACTTTGTTTCCATGCAGTTTCTGGATTTCCTGATCCGCTGGGGCCACTTGCTGTTCGGCATTACCTGGATCGGTATGCTGTATTACTTCAATTTTGTGCAGGGCGCCTATTTCAAGGAAGCCGGCCCCGAAGCACTCAAGGATGCCAAGGCCAAGCTGGCGCCCCGCGCCCTGTGGTGGTTCCGCTGGGGGGCGATGTTCACCTTCATCACCGGCGTGCTGTTGCTGCTGGGCATGACACCCCGCAATCTGCTCAACGATTACATCATCGTGGGTATCACCCTGGGTACTTTGATGTTCCTCAACGTGTGGCTGGTGATCTGGCCCAACCAGCAAATCGCCCTGGGCCTCAAGACCGGTGGCGACCCCGCCGCGGCCGGCGCCAAGGCGTTGCTGGCGTCCCGCACCAACGTGCTGTTCTCCGGCCCCATGGCCTTTGCCATGCTCGCATCCCCGCACCTGGGCTATTCGGCGGGTCATCTCCTGAACGCCTCCGGCGGCGGTCTCGGCATGTACCTGGCGCTCGCCCTTATCGCCCTTCTGGAAGTCAACGCCCTGGTGGGCAAGCAGGGTCCGCTCACCACCGTCAAGGGGGTCATCCACTGCAGTATCGGCCTCGCCGTCGTGATGGTATTGCTGCTGAAGCTCCTGTAAGGCTCGCTCCGCACGGAAAGCCGGCCCCGCGCCGGCTTTTTTGTGGGCGCCTTTTTGTGGGTGTATTTTTTGTAGGTGTATAATGCCGCTCCGTTGACCCCCAACCGGATACCCCACTCCATGAGCGACAAGGACTTCAGGCGTTTCGATCCCATCGTTCCCGAGCGCGACGGCCCGCCCCCCAAGCCCGCCGCTCCCAAGGGACCGGCACTTTCCGACGATCCCCGCGACGATGTCCGTTCCCGCCCGGCGGCCTCCCCTTCCCGGGCCAGGACGCCCCGCGATCCCGCCGCCGGCGCGCCCGCCTGGCTGCTCTACGGGGCGTTGCTGGCGGTGTTGATCGTCGCCGGATTTGCCTGGTACCAAAGCCGGGTGCTGGCGGACCTCAATGCCCGTTTCAGCCAGCTGTCGGCCCGTATCGAATCCACCGATGAATCCCTCAACCAGTCCGGCGCCACCCTCGGGCTCAAGATCCGCGAACAGGAGGAGAAGCTCGCCGAGCACTGGGCGGAGATCCGCAAGCTGTGGGGCGTGTCCTACGATACCAATCGCAAGGCCATCGCCGAGAACACCAAGGCCATCGAAGGCCACAAGGCGAGCCTGGCGACCCTGCAGGCCAACCTGAAAAAGGCCGAATCCACCCTGGCCAGTCTCCAGCAATCGGTGGAAACCGCGAAAAAACAGGCCGCCGAGGCCAACCAGGGCGTTGCCGGTATCCGCGCCAGCACCCTCGGTGCCGCCGCCCAGGTCGACGAGTTGCGGGAGAAAGTCGCCACCCTCACCAGCACCCTCGCCACCACCAACAGTGGTGTCAACCAGCTCAAGAACGACCTCGGCCGCCGGGTCGCCGAGAATGAACAGGCCCTCCGCGCCATGGACACCTACCGCGCCCAGGTCAACCAGCAGCTCAATCAGCTGCGCCAGCAGGTGAGCGGCGCGCCCTGAGCCCCCAACCTTCAACCGGCGGCGGTAATTCAGTAGAATCCGCCGCCCCGACAGCCCCAGCGAGAGTAGCCATGACCGTCATTCGCCAGGACGACCTGATCCAGAGTGTTGCCGACGCCCTGCAATTCATCTCCTACTACCACCCGGTGGATTTCATCGAGGGGGTTCACGAGGCCTACCAGCGGGAGGAATCCGTCGCCGCCAAGGATGCCCTCGCCCAGATCCTGATCAACTCGCGCCTCTGCGCGATGGGGCACAGGCCCATCTGCCAGGATACCGGCATCGTCAGCGTCTTCCTCAAGGTGGGCATGAACGTGCGCTGGGAAGGGGACATGAGCGTCGAGGACATGGTCAACGAAGGTGTGCGCCGCGCCTACAAGCTGCCGGACAATGTGCTGCGCGCCTCGGTGCTGGCCGATCCGGACGGCGCCCGCAAGAATACCGGCGACAACACCCCGGCGATGATCACCTACAAGATCGTGCCCGGTGATACCGTCGACGTCCACGTCGCCGCCAAGGGGGGTGGCTCCGAGGCCAAGACCAAGTTCGCCATGCTCAACCCCTCCGACTCGGTGGTGGACTGGGTGCTGGAACAGGTGCCGAAGATGGGCGCCGGCTGGTGCCCCCCGGGGATGCTCGGCATCGGCATCGGCGGCACCGCCGACAAGGCCATGCAGATGGCCAAGGAAGCGCTGCTCGATCCCATCGACATCCACGAACTGCGCCAGCGGGGTGCCAGCAACCGCGCCGAGGAACTGCGCCTGGAGCTGATGGACAAGGTCAATCGCTTAGGGATCGGCGCCCAGGGCCTCGGCGGCCTTACCACCGTGCTGGACGTGAAGGTGAAGGACTGCCCCACCCACGCCGCCAACAAGCCCGTGGCCATCATTCCCAACTGCGCCGCTACCCGCCACACCCATTTCGTGCTGGACGGCAGCGGCCCCGCCCGCCTCGAGCCGCCGAGCCTGGAACACTGGCCGGAGATCAGCTGGGAGACCGGCGACAGCGTGCGCCGCGTCAACCTCGACACCGTCACCAAGGCGGATATCCAGTCCTGGAAGCCCGGCGAGACGGTGCTGCTGTCCGGCAAGTTGCTCACCGGCCGCGATGCCGCCCACAAGAAAATGGTGGACATGATCAACGCCGGCGAGTCCCTGCCGGTGGACTTTACCAACCGCTTCATCTACTACGTCGGCCCCGTCGACCCGGTGCGGGACGAAGTGGTCGGCCCCGCCGGCCCCACCACCGCCACCCGCATGGACAAGTTCACCCGCACCATGCTGGAGAAGACCGGCCTGATCGGCATGGTGGGCAAGGCCGAGCGCGGCCCCGTCGCCATCGAGGCCATCCGCGACAACAGGGCGGTGTACCTGATGGCCGTGGGCGGCGCCGCCTACCTGGTGTCGAAGGCCATCACCGCATCGCGGGTGCTGGCATTCCCGGAACTGGGCATGGAGGCGATCTACGAGTTCGAGGTCAAGGACATGCCGGTCACCGTGGCCGTCGACGTCAACGGCGAGTCCGTTCACCAGACCGGCCCCAAGCAATGGCAGGCGATCATCGAGGAAAAGGCGGTGACCCTGGCCTGACCGTCCGTCGCGGGATTTCATCGTCCGTCCGCGGGCAGTTGCCAGCTTGGCGTTTGGAATCTCGCGAATTCAGTCTATTATGAGTTTGTATCTTTGAAGCCGGTCACTGTTATAACCTGCTGACAGGGAAATACTGCTCACTGCACGTTTCTACCAAAAAGAGGGAATCTTTATGCGTAACTTCATCACCACCACCTCCACCGCCATGCTGCTTGCCGCCGCCATGTCCGCCACGGCGAGCGATGGCCTGTACCTCGGCGGCTCCGCCACCGGCTACTTCCTCGACAGCGAAAGGACCATCAATGGCGCTGACGACTCCCTGGTGGGGGGTATCAACCTCGGTCATCGCGACGGCAATATGGCCTTCGAGGGCGGGTTCGGTCGCGACATCAGCGGCGATGACCTCGATGTCACCAAGGCCGATGTGCTCTACTACCTCAAGGGTGGCTCGGTGTGGACCCCCTACCTGGTGGGCAGCCTGTCCTATTTCGACCGGGATTCCAACAATCTCTGGGACGGCGAGGCCCACACCTGGCAACTGGGTGGCGGCGTCGGCGTTTCCACCATGGTGAACAGCAACTGGGAATTCCGCACCGATGTGCGCGCCCTGCAGAAAATCAACAACGGCGAGAGCGGCACCACCGACGCGGCCCTGACCATGGGGCTCAACTACTACTTCCAGCCGGCGGCGGCCCCCGTCGCCGAGCCCGAGCCCGCGCCGGCTCCCCAGCAGGCGGCGCCGCAGACCCGTACCATCACCGTGCGCCTGAACGTGGAGTTCGAGTTCGACAAGGCCGTGGTGCGCAACGTCTACGGCGACGAACTGGCCGCCGTGGCCAGCGCCATGAAGGCCCATGACGACATCGACCTGGTGCTCGAAGGCCACACCGACTCGGTGGGTACCGACGCCTACAACCAGGATCTGTCCCAGCGCCGGGTGGCCGCGGTCAAGGCCAAGATCGCCCAGGACTACGGCATCGATCCGAGCCGCATCAGCACCGTGGGCTATGGCGAGAGCCGCCCCATCGCCGACAACAGCACCGACGAGGGCCGCGCCCGCAACCGCCGCGTGGTGGGCGAGCTGAGCTTCACCGAGGTGGTTGGCGACTGACCTTCGAGGTCTCGCGGGGCTGTCACGGAACCGTCAGCAGCCCCTGCCACCATGGGCCCCGACCTGGTCGGGGCCCATTTTTTATCCCCCGGCGATTTCTTGTCGGAACAGGGATCGCTGACTATGATCAATGTCGTCACGACAAGCGTTGCCCGAGGGCGGCGTTTGCCACCGATACCAACCAAGCAGGGAGAACAACAATGCGCAAGATAACCACCATGGCCGGTACGCTTCTGCTCACGCTGTCCGCCGCCGCCATCGCCAGTGAGGGGCTCTACATGGGGCCCTCCATTTCCCACTACCGCCTCGACAAGGACCGCTCCTACAGCGGCTCCTCCGACTCGACCCTGGCGGGCATCAACCTGGGCTACCGCTTTGCCGGCCCCATTGCCCTTGAGCTCGGTTACGGCACCGACATCGGCGGGGCTGATCTCGACGCCATCAAGCTCGATGCCCTCTACTACATCGACACCGCCAGCAGCTGGAAGCCCTATCTGCTGCTCGGTTTCACCGACTTCGACCGCGACCAGACCGCCAACCTCAAGCGCGGCGAGGACAGCACCCAGCAGCTGGGGGCCGGTTTCGGCGTCGCCAAGATGCTCAGCGACCACTGGCAGGGGCGCCTCGACGGCCGCTTCCAGCAGAAGATCAGCGGCGGCGAGAGCGGCACCATCGACCTCGGCTTCAACCTCGGGGTGAATTACTTCTTCAATCCTCCGGTGGCCGCGGCCCCGGCGGAACCAGCCCCCGCGCCGGTGCAGGAAGCCGCCCCCGAGACCCGCACCATCACCGTGCGCCTCAACGTGGAGTTCGAGTTCGACAAGGCCGTGGTACGCAACATCTACGGCGATGAACTGGCCGCCGTGGCCAACGCCATGAAGGCCCACGACGACATCGACCTGGTGCTCGAAGGCCACACCGACTCGATGGGCACCGATGCCTACAACCAGGATCTCTCCGCCCGCCGTGCCGCCGCTGTCAAGGAGCGCATCGTGCAGGATTACGGCGTCGACCCGGCCCGCATCAGCACCGTGGGCTATGGCGAGAGCCGTCCCATCGCCGACAACAGCACCGACGAGGGTCGCGCCCGCAACCGCCGGGTGATCGGTGAGCTCAACTACACCGAGGTGGTTGCCGACTGACCCGGTGCCCCACCCGCACTGCCGAAACGGCGCCCTTGGGCGCCGTTTTTGCGTCCGCCCCAGACACTGCCCGCCAGGGATGCGCGGGTGACCACGGAGACCGACATGACGTCCATCTACTGGCATGACTACGAGACCACCGGCACCGACCCCGCCCGGGACCGCCCCCTGCAGTTCGCCGGCATCCGCACCGACGAGAACCTGGAGATCGTCGGCGAGCCGCTGATGCTCTACTGCAAGCCCCCCCGGGATCTGCTGCCCCATCCCTTGGCCTGCCTGATTACCGGCATCACCCCGCAACTGGCGGAGGAAAAGGGCCTGCCGGAGCCCGAATTCATCCGCCGCATCCACGCCGAGCTCGCCCGCCCCGGCACCTGCGGGGCGGGCTACAACAGCCTGCGCTTCGACGACGAAGTCACCCGCCACAGTCTCTACCGCAACTTTTTCGACCCCTACGAGCGTGAGTGGCGCAACGGCAACTCCCGCTGGGACATCATCGACATGCTGCGCCTGACCCGCGCCCTGCGCCCCGAGGGCATCCACTGGCCGGACAAGGACGACGGCGGTCCCAGTTTCAAGCTGGAGGAATTGACGGCGGCCAACGGCATCGGCCACGCCAACGCCCACGACGCCCTGGCGGACGTGATGGCCACCATCGCCATGGCCCGCCTGGTGCGGGAGCGCCAGCCGAAGCTCTACCAGTATGTCTATGAATCCCGGCTCAAGCACCGGGTCGCGCCCCTGGTGGACCCCATCGCCCGCAAGCCATTTCTCCATGTGTCGGGGCGGCTGCCCCGGGAAAACGTCTACACCGCGCTGATGATTCCCCTGTGCCAGCACCCGGCGAACAAGAATGCGGTGATCGCCTTCAACCTGATGGCGGACCCGACGCCGCTGCTGAACCTCGACGCCGATGCCATTCGCGAGCGGGTGTTCAGCCGCGCCGAGGAGCTCGCCGAAGGGGAGGAGCGTATTGCCCTCAAGGCCATCCATATCAACCGCTGCCCGGTGGTGGCGACGCCGAAACTGCTGGACGCCAGCGCGGCGCGGCGCCTTGCCATCGATGTGGTGCGCTGCGAACGCCACTGGCGGCAACTCAGGGGCGCGGACCTCGGCGCCAAGCTGGCCCGGGTTTTCGCCACCCAGGACCTGGAGACGCCGAGGGACGCGGATCTCGCCCTCTACGGCGGCTTTCTGCCGGACGAGGACAGGCCCCTGCTGGCGGCGGTGCGCAACGCCTCCCCGGCGGAGCTGGCCAGCAACAGCTTTCCCTTCACCGATGCCCGCTACAGGGAGTTGCTGCTGCGCTACAAGGGCCGCCACTTTCCCGAAGCCCTCGGGGAGGAGGAGATGCATCAGTGGGAAGAGCTGCGCGACCGGCAGCTCAACGAGCCGGCCCCCGGCAGGCTCACCCTGGAGGAGTTTTTCGCCGAGCTCGATCAACTGGAGGAGACCCGCGTCAGCCCCCGTGATCGGGACATCATCGCCGCCCTGCGGGACTGGGGGGATACCCTGGTGGCGCTCTAGGCCCCGTTGGGGACGGGGATGTTCGCCAGCAGCCAGAGCTCTCCATCATCCCGCACCTCGAAGGCCACCGGCGTGAGGCTCTGGCCCGGGCAGGGGCCCGCCACGCAGGCGCCGCTGGCGATGTCGAAGAGGGCGCCGTGGGCACTGCAGATGATGTGCTCCCGGGTGCGATCGAGGAAGCGGTGGGGCATCCAGTTGAGGGGCGCCCCGGCGTGGGGGCAGCGGTTGCGGTAGACGTGCACCTCGCCGCCCCGGCGCACGGCGAACACCGAATCGGTGCTGCCGTCGCCAAAGCCGAGACTGCCGTTGTCGGGGACGTCCGCCAGGGCGCAGAGCCGCAACGCCACTTACAGCCCCCGGCGCAGGGCTTCGATGCGCTCGTCGAGGGGCGGGTGGGTCATGAACAGCTTGGAGGCGGTTTCCTTCCAGCCGCTGGAGATGCCGAAGGCGGTGAGAGTCTCCGGCATCTGGTTGGGGACATGGGCGCGGGTCTCCGCCTGGAGCTTCTGCAGGGCGCGGATCATCGACCCGCGGCTCGCCAGCTGGGCGCCCGCCGCGTCGGCGCGGAACTCCCGCCAGCGGGAGAACCACATGACGATGATGGAGGCGAGAATGCCGAGCACCACCTGCAGCACCATCACGATCATGAAATAGCCGATGCCGTTACCCCGCTCGTTCTTGAATACCGCCTTGTCGATGATGCTGCCGATGATGCGGGCGAAGAACATCACGAAGGTGTTGAGCACCCCCTGTACCAGGGTGAGGGTGACCATGTCACCGTTGGCCACATGGCCGATCTCGTGGGCGAGCACCGCCCGCGCCTCCTCCCGGTCGAAGCGCTGCAACAGGCCCTCGCTGACCGCCACCAGGGCGCTGTTCTTGTTCCAGCCGGTGGCAAAGGCGTTGGACTGCTGGGCGGGGAAGATGCCCACCTCCGGCATGCCGATGCCCGCCTTCTGGGCGAGATCCGCGACCGTTTCCACCAGCCAGCGCTCCTCGCCGTTGGCGGGTTGCTTGATGATGCGGGTGCCGGTGCCCATCTTGGCCATGGTCTTGGACAGCAGCAGCGAGATGAAGGAACCGGCCATGCCGAAGATGGCGCAGAAGATCAGCAGGGAGCCGAGATCCCCCTGAACCCCCTGGCCAGCCAGGTACTGTTCGAGGCCGAGCACCCGGAAGACGATGCTGATCAGCGCCAGGATGGCGATGTTGGTGCCGAGAAACAAAGCGATGCGTAACACGTCGGGTCTCCTTGAGGTCTGAACCGTCGCCGGGGGCGGGAAGGCGGAGCGCCGATTATGCCACGCCCCCTGGGCTGTCGGCCTTGAAGACATGTGGTCGGCGGCGGGAATTTCAAGGGTGGCGGGGCGATGTGCTAAGGTCCGCCCCGGTCAAACGGGGGAATAGCATAATGGACAGCGAGCGGATTACGGAACTGGAGGTGCGCCTGGCCTATCAGGAGGACACGCTCAACGCCCTCGATGGGGTGGTGAGCCGCCAGGGGGAGCGGATCGAGCTTCTCGAGCGGATGAACCGGGAGCTCTACGCCCGCCTGATGGACATTCTCGACGACCACAAGGGCGCCAAGCCCGGGGACGAACCCCCGCCTCCCCACTACTGACTGGCCGGCGCCCGTTCATTCCAGCTTGACGGCGAACGCCTCCGCCAGGGTGGTGTCGCCGTTTTGCACCAGCATCAGGGCGTTGCTGGCGAGGGGTGACATGCCGTCCGCCATGGCCTGGTCGCGCAGCGCGTCGGCGTTGGCCCGCTGGCTGATCAGGGTGCGCAGGGCGGTGCTCATCTCCAGCAGTTCCCCCACCATCATGCGGCCCTTGTAGCCCGTCTGGTGGCACTCGAAGCAGCCCTTGCCCCGGTAGGCGGCAAAATCCTCCGGCAACTTGAAATAGGCCTTCAGATTCCCCGGGTCGGGGTCGGGCTCCTTGCAGTGCTTGCAGATGCGCCGCACCAGGCGCTGGGCCAGCACCCCCACCACGGTGGAGTTGATCAGGTAGGGCTCGATGCCCATGTCGATGAGGCGGGTGACGCTGCTCGGCGCGTCGTTGGTGTGCAGGGTGCTCATCACGAAGTGACCGGTGAGGGACGCCTTGATGGCGATCTCGGCGGTCTCGAAGTCGCGCATCTCGCCGATCAGGATTTCATCCGGGTCGTGGCGCAGGATATGGCGCAGGGCCTCGGCGAAGGTGTAGCCGATCTGGGGCTTGATCTGGATCTGCTCGATGCCGTCGAGGCGGTACTCCACCGGGTCCTCGACGGTGATGATGTGGACGCCCCGCTGGTTGCGCTCGTTGAGCACCGCGTAGAGGGTGGTGGACTTGCCGGAGCCGGTGGGCCCGGTCACCAGGAATATCCCGAAGCTGTGGGTGAGGATCTTGCGCATCCGGGTGATTTCGTGGGCCGGCAGCCCCAGGGCGTCGAGGCCCACCAGCCCCTTGGTCTTGTCCAGCACCCGGATCACCACCGACTCGCCGTTGATGGTGGGGATCACCGATACCCGAAAGTCGATGCGCTGATTGTTTTCCACCACCATGGTGGCGCCGTCCTGGGGCAGGCGGCGCTCGGCGATGTCCATCCCCGACATGATCTTGATGCGGCTGACAATGGGGGTGAACAGGCGGTGGTCGACGTTGCGCTGGAGGATCAGCTTGCCGTCGATGCGAAAGTACAGGTCGCCCCCCTTCTCGGTGGGCCTCAGGTTGATGTCGGAGGCGCCCATCAGCACCGAGCGGTGGAGCAGGGAGTCGACGAACTTGACAATGGGCCGCTCCGAGGCGTTCTGCTTCAACATCTGTACCGACAGCTCGTGGCTCTCGTCCGCCGCCGGCTTGTTGTTGAGCTCGACGAGGATTTCCTCCTCCTCGGTGTCGAGCACGTGGCGCTCGATCATCTGGCTGATGTCCCGGGCCGGGGCAATGACGATGTCGACGTGGCGCTCGGAAACGAAATTGAGGGTGTGGATGGCCTCGGTGTTGGCCGGGTCACTGATGGCGACGATCAGGTGGTTGTCCACCAGGCCGAGGGGCAGCACCTGGTAGCGGAGGATGATCTCCGACGGGATGGCCTTGATGATGTCGTGCTCGATGGACATCTCGTTGATGCGGACCACCGGAATGCCGAGCCGCGAGGCGAGGATGATGGGGCGGTTGGCGCGGTCGATGACGCCGGCGTTCTCCAGCATGGTCACCAGGGAATCCCGGGGGTCGCGCTTGCTCTTGATGGCCTCCTTGAGCTGCTCCTGGGTGATGATGCCGGACTTGACCAGTTCCAGGCCGAGCTTGATTTCCGTCTCCGGCAGCAACCCGTATTGGAGATGGGCGAGGTCCTGGGCGGATTTGATCACATTGGGGGTCACGGCGATGTCCGTAGCGGGCGGCGATGGGGCTGAGTGTAGAACAGAACCGCTCGTAGAGTAACGCTCCCCACTGCGCTATGCTTTGAGTCAATCCGGTGGGTGGCAAGGCAATGAAGGCGCTGAAAATTCTCTGTTTCATGGTGCTCGGCGCGGCGGTCATGCTGGGTTCGATGCTGTGGGTGGCGCAATTTTTCACCGGCGATGGCGATGTCACCCCGGTGATCTGGCTCGATGCCGTGCCCGCCGACGGGGACGCGGCCCCCTAGCCCGTCTCACCGGGGCGGCCTTCGAGGGTAATCCCCCGCCATCGGGCGAAAGGGACACTGGACGTGGAGGGAAACACCATGCGCCAAGTATTCGGCCCGGCGGCGCGCATCGCGCTCTCCTACGCGCTGTTCGCCAGTCTGTGGATCCTGTTCTCCGACAGTATCTTGCTGTTGCTGATCCGCGATCCTGACAACCTCACCCGCGCCCAGGTCTACAAGGGGCTGCTGTTCGTGGTGTTCACCACCCTGCTGCTCCTGGTGCTGCTGCGGCGCCTGTTGCACCAGCTTGAACGTGCGCATCGGCGAGAGCTGGAAAGCGCTTCCCTGCTCGGCCACTACCTCGATGTCAGCCCCGCCATCTGCTACAGCCTGAAAGTGGAGCAGGGCAAGTCCGTGGCGGTGTGGGTCAGCCGCAACATCGTCGACATCATCGGCTTCAGCCCCGAGGAGGCCCTGGTGCCCGGCTGGTGGCTGGACCACCTCCACCCGGCCGATCGCGACCAGGCCGTGGCCACCTTCGCCGCCCTCGATGTCGGCGGCAGTCTCGATGGCGAGTACCGCTTTCGCCGCAAGGACGGGGATTACCTGTGGATCCGCGACCAGCTGCGCTGCCTGCCGGAGGACGGCGCCCCCGGCACCCGGCTGATCGTCGGCGCCTGGACCGATATCAGCCGCCAGAAACGCTTCGAACAGGAGCTGTTGGCGGAGGCCAACCGCCGCCGCCTGCTGTTCGACGAGGCCCGGGACGGCATCAGCGTGCTGGTGCCAGCTGGACCCTGGTGGAGGCCAACGACAGTTTCGCGCGGATGATCGGGCGTGCCGGCCGCGCCGAGGTGATCGGTCTCAAACCCTGGGAGTGGGACCCCGCCTACCCGGACGAGGCCGCCTTTTGCCGCGCCTTTCCCCGGATCCCCGATCGGCCGGGGATCCTCGAAGCCCACTTTGAACGGGCCGATGGTTCCGCCATCGAGGTGGAAATCAGCTTCAACCCGGTGGGCGAGGGGGACGGCCGGGTCCTGTTTTCCCTGTGTCGGGACATCAGCGCCCGCAAGCGCGCCGAGCGGGAGCTGGCGGACTACAGCCGGGAACTCAGCGCCCTGTTGAATATTTCCACCAGCCTGCGCATGGCCTCCGGCAGCCGCGAGCTGTTCGTCAATGGCCTCGCCGAGGTCCGCGCGGCCCTGGATGTGGAGACCTCGCTGATCGCTGTGCCCCGCCAGCCCGGGGAGGATTTGGTGGTGGTGGAGGCCAGCGGTACCCTGCGCCCGCTGCTGGGCAAGCCCCTCGCCACGGATGGTCGTCTCGGCGCACTGGTGGTGGAGGACAACGGTGTCTTTGTCACCGCCGACTGGATGGGGGACAACGACGACCCGGCCATGGCGTTCCCCATTGGCCCCGCCCTGGTGGCGCCACTCACCTGGGGAGACCACAACAGCGGCGCCCTGGCGGTGGCCCGGGGGCCCGGCGAGCGGCCCTTCAGCGACACCGAGGTGCGCATCGTCACCGCCATCGGCGAAATGCTCGGGGTCGCCCTGCACCGCATCCGCCTCACCGAGGATCTGCACCGGCGCCTCGCCAATATCCAGGCGTTGCGCAATATCGACCTCGCCATTGCCGGCAGCCTCGATGTGCGGGTGATACTGGACGTGGCGCTCAACGAGATCATCGGCCAGCTGGGGGTGGATGCCGCCGCCATCCTGTCCTTCGATGTCCACAGCCAGCGCCTGGCGTATGCCGCCGGCAAGGGCTTTCGCGGCGCCGCCATCGAGCGCACCTCCATCCCCATGGGGGAGAGCGCCGCGGGGCGCGCTGCCCTCGAGCAGCGCATGGTATTCGCCCCCGATCCACACCAGCGCGATCGGCCCCTGCGCCGCGAGCTGCTCGCCGCCGAGCAGTTCGTCGCCTACGGCGCCGTGCCGCTGGTGGCCAAGGGGCGCACCCTCGGCGTGCTCGAGGTATTCGACCGGGAGACACGGGGGCGCGATGGAGAATGGCGCGCCCTGTTCGAAACCCTCGGCGGCCAGGTGGCCATCGCCATGGACAGCGCCCTGCTGTTCCGCGACCTCGGCCGCAAGCACCAGGAACTGGTGGTGGCGTATGAGGACACCCTCGAGGGCTGGGCCCGGGCCCTCGCCCTCAAGGAGGAGGAAACCGAAAGCCACAGCCGGCGGGTGGTGGCCAACACCCTCGCCATCGCCCGTGAGATGGGGGTGGGGGATGACGAGCTGGTCCATGTGCGGCGCGGCGCCCTGCTCCACGACATCGGCAAGATCGGCATCCCCGACGCCATCCTCTTGAAGCCCGGCAAGCTGTCGGCGGAGGAATGGGAGATCATGAAGCGCCACACCCTGTACGGTTTCGAGATGCTGTCCCCCATTCCCTACCTGCGCCAGGCGGCGGATATTCCCTACTGCCACCACGAGCGCTGGGACGGCAGCGGCTATCCCCGGGGGCTCAAGGGCAAGCAGATCCCCCTCGCGGCGCGAATCTTCGCGGTGGTGGACGTGTGCGATGCCCTTGCGAGCGAGCGGCCCTACAAGCGGCCCTGGCCCCTGGAGGAGGTGATGGCGTACCTGCGGGAGCAGCGTGGCAAGCATTTTGACCCCGAGGTGGTGGACTGCTTCATCGCCTGGTGCGAGGGCCATCCGGAGGCCCTCGAAGCGGCGCCGCCGCAAGCGGATGGACGGCCGGCGCCGTCCCGTTGATACTGCAGGGCAGCGACAGAGAAGGGGGCGTTATGGCGGATCTGGTGGATTTTCTCGGGGTGATGGTCAAGAAGGAGGCCTCGGACCTCTACTTCACGGCGGGCGCGCCGGTGCAGATCAAGATCAATGGCGTCACCATGCCCATCGCCAACACCGAGATGACCAGCGAGAACGTCAAGGCGCTGCTCTACGGGGTGATGAACGACAAGCAGAAGAAGGAATTCGAATCGACCCTGGAGAGCAACTTCGCCATCTCGGTGCAGGGCCTTGGCCGCTTCCGGATCAACGCCTTCTACCAGCGCAGCCAGGTGGCGGTGGTGGTGCGCTACCTGAAATCCAAGATTCCCTCCATCGAGGAGCTGGGCCTGCCGTCCATCCTCAAGGAGCTGGTGCTCGAGCCCCGGGGCCTGATCCTGGTGGTGGGCTCCACCGGTTCCGGCAAGTCCACCACCCTGGCGTCGATGATCGACTACCGCAGCAGCCTCAAGACCGGCCATATCCTCACCATCGAGGACCCGGTGGAATATATCCACACCCACAGGAAATCCATCGTCAACCAGCGGGAGGTGGGCATCGACACCCTGAGCTACGCCGCCGCCCTCAAGAACGCCATGCGGGAGGCGCCGGACGTGATCCTGATCGGCGAGATCCGCGATGTGGAGACCATGCGCCACGCCATCGCCTATGCCGACACCGGCCACCTGTGCCTCTCCACCCTGCACGCCAACAACGCCTACCAGGGCCTCGAGCGGATCGTCAATTTCTTCCCCGACGCCGCCCGCCACCAGGTGCTCGACGACCTGGCCATGAACATCAAGGGGGTGTTCTCCCAGCGGCTGTTGAAGGCGGTGGATGGCACCCGGGTGCCCGCCTGCGAACTGATGCTGCCGAGCCCCTACATCGTCGACCTGATCCAGCAGGGGGAATTCGAGTCGATCCGCGACAACATGGCCCAGAGCAGCGAGCTCGGCATGATGACCTTCGAGCAGTCGGTGTTCGATCTCTACATGGCCAGGAAGATCTCCCGGGAGGAAGCCCTGCGGGGGGTGGATTCCAAGGGCAACCTGCAAACCCGCATCCGCCTCGCCGAGGCCAATCTCGGCGATGGCGGCAAGTTCCAGATGGAAACCTGAGCCCTTCAGTCCCGCACCAGGGCCATCACCTCGGCCCCCAGCAGCATGTCCTCGGCATGGCCGAAATACTGGCGCCGCAGCCGGCCCTGGCGGTCGATCAGCAGCCAGGTGGGGGTGCCCCGCATCCCGTACAGGGCCATGGTCTCGGGCACCGGCCCGGCGCTGGCGGGGCGGTCCACCGCTACCGGGAACTCGACCCGGTATTCGTGGAGAAAGGCCGCAAGGCTCACCGGTGTCATCGCTCCGTGGTGCTCGAACACCGTATGCAGGCCGATCACCGCCACATCCTCCGGGGCGAATGCCCGGCGCAGTCGCTTCGCCCTGGGGATGGCCTCCGCCACGCACCCGGGGCACAGCATCTGGAACGCCAGCACCACCACCACGCGCCCGTCGAGGGCGGCGAGGGTCGGGGGCGCCTCGGTGTTGAACCACTCGGCGGTGATCAGTTCCGGTGCCTTGGGCGGCGTCATGGGGGTTCTCCAGGCCTTTGGGGCGGATTCGCGCCCCGCTCCATATAGGGCTAGACTGTGCGGGCGATCCGGTCAAGCGGGAGCGCCCGACCCAGACGAGACGGCACAGACATGACGATCACCACGGAGTATTCCCAGGGCCTCGATCCCGGTGCCGAGTTGCCGGAGCTCGATATCCTCCTCGGCCAGACCACCACCCACCTGGCCCCCATCGCCGACAACGTCTTCCTCCACCACCAGGTGCTCGAGCCCTTCGCAAGGCTGCAGGCCCTGGCCGCCGCCCGGGGCATTGACCTGGCGGTGGCCAGCGGCTACCGGGGCTTCGATCGCCAGCGACTGATCTGGAACGCCAAGGCCCGGGGGGAGCGCCCGGTGCTCGACAGCGCCGGCCGCCCCCTCGACCTCGCCCGCCTGTCGGACCGGGACAGGGTGTTCGCCATCCTCCGCTGGTCGGCGCTGCCCGGGGCTTCCCGCCACCACTGGGGCACCGACATCGATGTCTGGGACCGGGCGGCGGTGGGCCCGGATTACCCGCTGCAACTGGTGCCGGCGGAGTACGCCCCGGGGGGGCCCTTCGCCCGCCTGGGGGCCTGGCTCGACAGCGACGAGTTCGCCGCCAGCGGGTTCTTCCGCCCCTACCGGGAGGATCGCGGCGGTGTCGCCCCCGAGCCCTGGCACCTGAGCTACCGCCCGGTGGCGGACCACTTCGCCCAGGGGCTGACCCGGGATCTACTGGCCAACATCATCGCCCATGCCGACATCGCCCTCGCCGACACCGTGCTCGCCCACCTGGACGAGATCTTCGCCCGTTTCATCCGCTGATTCCCCGGCGCGGACGGTTGCAACACCGATCCCGTTGCGGGATAGTGCCCACACTTTTGGCCGGGGGCATGGCGTGGAGAGGGGCGGGTGACAGTGAGGGGCAACCAACCGACGGCGGCGGACGGCGATCCGCTGTGGCGCGAACTGCGCGCCGAGGTGGCCGAGGTGTCCCGGGAGGAGCCGGCCCTTGCCAGCTATTTCCATGCCGCCGTGCTCAGCCACGACTCCCTCGAATCGGCCCTTGCCTATGCCCTCGCGAGCCTGCTGGGCAGCGAGGTGGTGCCGGCCCTCACCCTCCACCAGGTGATCGCCCGGGGCTTTGCCGCCGACCCCGCCATCGGCGCGCGCATGCGCCGCGACCTGCTCGCCCACTACGAGCGCGACCCCGCCTGTGACCGGCGCTACATCCCACTGCTCTATTTCAAGGGGTTCCATGCCCTCGAGGCCCACCGCATCGCCCACTGGCTGTGGGAGCAGGGGCGGCGCAGCATGGCGGTGTACCTGCAGAGCCGGGTGGCGGAGATCTTCGCGGTGGACATCCACCCGGCGGCGCGCATCGGCGGCGGGGTGATGCTCGACCACGCCACCGGGCTGGTGGTGGGGGAGACGGCGGTGATCGGCGACGATGTCTCGATCCTCCACGCGGTGACCCTCGGCGGCACCGGCAAGGGCCAGGGCCAACGCCACCCCACCATCGGGCGCGGCGTGCTCATCGCCAGCGGCGCCAAGATCCTCGGCAATATCGCCGTGGGGGAGGGCGCCCGCATCGGCGCCGGCAGCCTGGTGCTCGACCCGGTGCCCGCCCACAGCACGGTGGCGGGGGTGCCGGCGCGGGTGGTGGGAGGGCTCATGGCCTCCATGCCCGCCCTCGACATGGACCAGCGCATCAACGGCGGCGAGGCGGGGGCGGAATGACGGGCTTTCTCGGCCTTCTGCACCGCCGCCTGGTGTGCGCCCTGCGCTTTTCCCTGCAGGGCCTCGCCGCCTGTTTCCGCCACGAGGAAGCCTTCCGCATGGAGCTGGCTCTGTTCGCGGTGCTCGCTCCCCTGGGGTTCTGGCTCGGCGACGGCGGGGTGGAGAAGGCCCTGCTGGTGGGGGTGCTGGTGGGGGTGATGATCGTCGAACTGCTCAACTCCGCGGTGGAGGCCGCCGTGGACCGCATCGGCGAGGAGCACCACGAGCTCGCCGGCCGCGCCAAGGACATCGGCTCCGCCGCCGTGCTGATGTCCATGGCCCTTGTGGTCCTGGTGTGGGGCGCTATCCTTGGGTTCTGAACTGAGCGGGAGAGCGATCCCATGAGTGCCACTTTCAGTGTGATCTTTCGCGGCGACATCGCCCCCGGCGCCACCCTCGCGGAAGTGCGCCAGCGCCTGCAGGATTTCTTCAACCTCGACGACGCCCGCGCCGGCCAGCTGTTTTCCGGGCGCCCGGTCACCGTCAAGAAAAACGTCGAGCGGGACAAGGCGGAGCAGTTCCGCGCCCTTCTGGCGGGCATGGGTGCCCTGGCGGAGTTGCGGGACAGCGCCGCCGATAACGGGCCGTCCAGCGCCGCCCCGAGCGCGCCCCGGCCGGTGGCCGTCGCGCCCTCATCCCCACCCCCGACCGCGCCCGCGTCCGGCCTCGATGGCGTCACCATCGAACCCCCTGGGGCCGACGTGCTGCGCCCCGGCGAGCGCCGCCCGGAGGTGCACCGGGACGTCGCCACCGGCCACCTGAGCCTCGACAGCCCCGGGGCCGATATCCTCAAGCCCCACGAGCGCCAGAAGCCCGTGGAGGTCCACCTCGATCTGTCCCGGCTCAGGGTCGAGCCGGCGGATGACGCCTGACCGCTCCGCCGCCATGACCGACGACGACGCCAAACTGTTCAAGGAATTTGTCGGCGAGGTGGCCCCCCTGCGGGCGGCGGACACCGTCGACCAGGGCGCCCCCCGGGAGATCACCCCGGGGATGCGCGCCCGGCGCCGCGCGGCGGAACTGGAGATCGCCCGGGCCGGCAACTACCTCGCCGGGGTCGAGCATGTGGCGCCGGTCAAACCCTGGGACGAGCTGTCGTTCAAGCGCGACGGGGTCCAGTACGGGGTGTTCAAGAGCCTGCGCCAGGGCAAGTACGCCCTCGACGCCCGCCTCGACCTGCACCGCATGACGGTGGACCAGGCCCGCCATGCCCTGCTGGAGTTCGTCACCGACTGCGTCGATCACCATATCCGCTGTGCCCTCATCACCCACGGCAAGGGGGAGGGCCGCGATACCCCCGCCCTGCTCAAGAGCTGCGTCAACCACTGGCTGCGCCAGATCGACGCCGTGCTCGCGTTCCACAGCGCCCAGCGCCACCACGGCGGTTACGGCGCCACCTACCTGCTGCTGCGCAAGAGCGAGGAAAAGCGCATGGAGAACAAGGAGCTCTACAGCAAGCGCCGCACCTGACCGCCACCGTCTCGGCGACTACACTCTGTGTGAATCGATCCCCGCGTGCCCCCACGGGATCCCGCGCCGGAGCCAGCAATGAGTGACCGGGCACCCCGCCCCAACCTGTTCGATCTCGCCGCCAGCCTTGAGGTGCCGGAGTTGCATTTCTGCCTGCGTCCGGAGCTGGGCCTCGAGGCCATCGTCGCCATCCACAGCACGGCCCGGGGTCCGGCCCTCGGCGGCTGCCGCTGTGTGCCCTATCCCGATCCCATGGCGGCCGTCGAGGACGTGATGCGCCTGGCCCGGGCGATGAGTTACAAGGCCGCCATCAGCGATCTGCCCTTCGGCGGCGGCAAGTCAGTGGTCGTCATGAACCCGGGGTTGCGGGATCGCGCCGCCTGCTTCGCCGCCTTTGGGGATTTCGTCCACCACCTCGATGGCCGCTACATCGTCACCGAGGACAGCGGCACCGGCATCGCCGACATGGATGTGATCGCCACCCGCACACCCCATGTGCTGGGCACGTCCCCCGACGCGGGGGGCTGCGGCAATCCCTCGCCATCGACTGCCATCGGTGTTTGCGCCGGTATCGAGAGCGCGGTGCGCCATCGCCTCGGGCGTGAGCACCTCGACGGCACCCACGTGGCCATCCAGGGGGTGGGGCAGGTGGGCATGGCCCTGGCCGGTGAACTCCACCGCCGCGGCGCCCGCATCACGGTGGCGGACCACAATCCCCAGCGCGCGGAGGCCTGTGCCACCCGGTTCGGCGCCGCCGTCGTCGCCCCGGGGGATATCCACCGGGTAGCGGCGGACCTGTTCGCCCCCTGCGGCCTCGGCGCCATCCTCGATGAGGACACCATTCCCCAGCTCGGGGCGGGCATCGTCGCCGGGTCTGCCAACAACCAGCTGGCCACCGCTGAGGATGGCCGGCGGCTCCACGAACGGGGCATCCTCTACGCGCCGGATTACGTGATCAACGCCGGGGGCCTGATCCATGTGGCCCTGTGGGGAAGCGAGGACATCCAGCCGCGCCTCGCCGCCATCGGCGTGCGCCTCGACCAGCTGTTCGAGCGGGCCGCCCGCACCGGTGAGCGCCCTGGGCTGGTGGCGGATTCGATGGCGGAAGCTATGCTTGTTTCGAAGTGAGGCCACGCCGGCGCCCGTTGCGGGCCGGCTCCGGCGGCAACGCAAGGAGTGGAAGTGAGCGATCGCGGTCAGCGGGAGGGCGTCGGCGACGGGGCAAGCGCGAGCCGGGAGGTGGTCCGCTTCGAGGTGCGCCTGTGGCGCTGCCTCGATGTCGATGGCAATGCCCTGGCACCCCTGCCGGCATTCGCCGGGGATCTGGACCATCTGCGCCGCCTCTACCGGGCCATGGTGCGGGTGCGCACCCTGGACGCCCGGGCCGTGGCCCTGCAGCGCACCGGCCAGCTCGGCACCTACGCATCGAGCCTCGGCCAGGAGGCGGTGGGCGCGGCCCTCGGCGACGCCCTCTCTGCCGCCGACGTGCTGCTCCCCACCTACCGGGAAACCCTGGCCCTGCTGCTTCGCGGCGTGGCCATGCGCGAGATCCTGCTTTACTGGGGCGGTGACGAGCGGGGCATGGACTTCGCGGCGAATCGCGGCGATTTCCCCCACTGCATTCCCATCGGCACCCAGGTGACCCACGCCGTCGGGGTCGCCGCGGCCTTTCACTACCGGCGCGAGCCCCGGGTGGCGGTGTGCGTGGTGGGGGACGGCGGCACTTCCCGGGGGGACTTCTACGAGGGCATCAACCTTGCCGGCGCCTGGAGCCTGCCGGTGGTGTTCCTGGTGGTCAACAACCAGTGGGCCATCTCCGTGCCCCGGGCCCGCCAGAGTGGCGCCGAGACCCTGGCGCAAAAGGCCCTGGCGGCGGGCTTCGGCGGCGAGCAGGTGGACGGCAACGATGTGGTGATGCTGCGGGAGCGCCTGTCCCTTGCCGTCGAGCGGGCACGGCGGGGGGAGGGGCCCCACCTCATCGAGGCCCTCACCTATCGCCTCGCCGACCACACCACCGCCGATGATGCCTCCCGCTATCGCCCCGGGGACGAAGTGGAGCACCACCGCCAGCGGGAGCCGGTGCTGCGCCTGCGCCGCTATCTGACGCGGCTCGGCGCCTGGGATGAAGCCCAGGAGGCCGAATGCCTGGCCCACTGCGCCCGGGAGGTGGAGGCGGAGGTGGCCGCCTACCTCGCCACCCCGCCGGCGCCCGCCACCGCCATGTTCGACCACCTGTACGAAGCCCTGCCCGCCGCCCTCGCCGGGCAGCGCCGGGAACTGGCCGAAAAGGGCGCCTCCGCACCGGGAGCGGGCGACCATGGCTGAGGTGACCCTTGTGGAAGCCATCAACCTGGCCCTCGCCCATGCCCTTGGCGCCGACCCGAACGTGGTGGTGTTTGGCGAGGATGTGGGGGTCAACGGCGGGGTGTTTCGCGCCACCGAGGGCCTGCAACGGCGCTTCGGCGCGGACCGGGTGCTGGATACGCCCCTCGCCGAAGGGCTGATCGCCGGCCTCGCCGTGGGCATGGCCACCCAGGGCCTGCGCCCGGTGGCGGAGATCCAGTTCTCCGGCTTCATCTACCCGGCGGTGGACCAGATCGTCAACCACGCCGCGCGCCTGCGCAACCGCACCCGGGGCCGCCTCACCTGCCCCATGGTGCTGCGCGCCCCCTGCGGCGGTGGCATCCACGCCCCGGAGCACCACTCCGAGAGCAACGAGGCCCTGTTTGCCCATGTGCCGGGGCTTCGGGTGGTGATTCCCTCCTCCCCGGCGCGGGCCTATGGCCTGCTGCTCGCAGCCATCCGCGATCCCGATCCGGTGATCTTCCTGGAGCCGGCGCGCATCTACCGGCTGATCAGGCAGGAGGTGGCGGACGACGGCGCGGCCCTGCCCCTCGATGCCGCCTACGTGCTGCGGGACGGCGGCGACATCAGCCTGGTGAGCTGGGGCGCGGCGGTGCTCGACTGCCTGGCGGCGGCGGAGTTGCTGGCGGCGGAGGGCATCGGCGCCGAGGTGATCGATGTCGCCACCCTGAAACCCCTCGACAGCGCCACCCTGCTCGACTCGGTGGCGAAAACCGGGCGCTGCGTCATCGTCCACGAGGCGGCTCGCACCGCCGGCTTCGGGGCCGAGGTGGCCGCCGTGCTCGCCGAGGCGGGGCTGGCGAGCCTGCTGGCGCCGGTGCGGCGGGTGACGGGCTACGACACGGTGATGCCCCTTTACCGCAACGAACAGGCCTATATCCCCGACGTGGCGCGGATCGTCGCCGCCGTCAGGGAGTCCCTGCAATTCAGCTGAGGGCGCCGCCATGAAACTGTTCAACCTGCCGGACCTGGGGGAGGGGCTCAGCGAGGCGGAAATCCGCGAGTGGTACGTGGCGAGAGGCGCCAGCCTCAAGGCCGGGGAACCGATGGTGGCGGTGGAAACCGCCAAGGCCATCGTCGAAATTCCCGCCCCCTGGGATGGCACTGTTGCCAAGCTGTTCGCCGCCCCCGGCGATATCCACCCGGTGGGCGCGCCCCTGGTGGGCTTCGAGGATGGCGATGCCACCGCGCCGCCGGCCCCGGCCCGGGCGGACAGCGGCACCGTGGTGGGGGAGGTGAAAAGTGGCGGCGGCACCGTGCGGGAGGCTCCCGCCCCCATCGCCGCCGGCGGTGCCGGCTTCAAGGTGATGCCTGCGGTGCGGGCCCTGGCGCGGCGCCTCGACGTGGACCTGGGGGTGGTGACTCCCAGTGGCCCCGACGGGCTCATCACCGCCGCCGACGTGGAGCGGGTGGCCGGGGTGCTCGCCGAAGCGGGCCCCCTGGAGCCCCTGCGGGGCCCGCGTCGCGCCATGGCCCGGGCCATGGCCCAGGCCCACGCCGAGGTGGCGGATGTCACCGTCACCGAGGACGCGGACATCGGCGCCTGGTACCCGGGGGGCGACGTCACCCTGCGGCTGATCCGCGCCATGGTGGCGGCGTGCCGCGCCGAGCCCGCCCTCAACGTCTGGTACGACCCCCATGCCCTCGGCCGCCGGGTGCTCAAGCGCATCGATCTGGGCATCGCCGTGGATACCCCCGATGGGCTGTTTGTTCCGGTGCTGCGGGACGTGGCCAACCGCGCCGAAGTGGACCTGCGGGCGGGGCTCGAGCGGCTCAAGGCGGATGTGCGGGCGCGGCGCATACCGGCGGAGGAGCTGCGCGGCTACAGCATCATCCTGTCGAACTACGGCGCCATCGGCGGGCGCTACTCGGACCCAGTGGTGATGCCCCCCACGGTGGCGATCCTCGGTGCCGGCCGGGTGCGGGACCAGGTGCTGGCGGTGGATGGCAAGCCGCTGGTGCGGCCCGTCATGCCCCTGTCCCTCACCGTCGATCACCGGGTCGTCACCGGCGGTGAGGCAACCCGCTTCCTGATGGCGGTGGTGGCCGACCTTCAGGGGGGCTGAGCGCGCTCCCCCGGGTCGCCGGCGTTAAGCCAGGGTCGCCATATCGATCACGAAGCGGTATTTCACGTCGTTCTTCTGCATCCGGGTGAACGCTTCATTGATGCCGGCCATGGGGATCATCTCGATCTCCGGGAGGATGTTGTGCTCGCCGCAGAAATCGAGCATCTCCTGGGTTTCGGGGATGCCGCCGATAATGGAGCCGGCCAGGGACAGGCGCTGCATTACCAGGGCGCCGGTCTGCAGCTGGCCGCTCAGGGGTTCCAGGGCGCCCACCACCACCATGGTGCCGTCCCGCTTCAGGAGGGGCAGGTAGGGGTTCACGTCGTGGCTCACCGGGATGGTGTTGAGCAGGAAGTCGAACTGGCGGGCCTGGGCATTCATCGCCTCGGGGTCGGTGGAGATCAGCACGTCGTCGGCGCCGAGCTTGCGGGCATCCGCCGCCTTGCCGGGGGAGGTGGTGATCATCACCACCCGGGCCCCCAGGGCGTGGGCAAACTTGACCCCCAGGTGGCCGAGCCCGCCGAGGCCGATCACCCCCACGGTGTGGCCCTTGCCGATCTTCCAGTGGCGCAGGGGGGACCAGGTGGTGATCCCCGCGCACAAAAGGGGCGCGGCGGCGGCCGGGTCCAGATTCTCCGGCACCCGCAGCACGTACTGCTCGTTGACCACGATGCGCCGGGAGTAGCCGCCATAGGTCATGGCGTTGCCGTGGCGGTAATCGGGGGAGTTGTAGGTGCCCACCATGCCCTTGTCGCAGTATTGCTCAAGGCCCTCCCGGCAGGACGGGCAGGTGCGGCAGGAATCCACCAGGCAGCCCACCGCCACCAGGTCTCCGGGCTGGAAGCGGCTCACCGCGTCCCCCACCCGGGTCACCCGGCCGACGATCTCGTGGCCCGGCACCAATGGGTAGGCGGAGTAGCCCCAGTCGTTGTGGGCGAAGTGGATGTCGGTGTGGCACACCCCGCAGTACAGAATCTCGATATCCACGTCGTCGGCCACCGGTGTCCGGCGGGTGATCTCCATGGGGCGGAGGTTGTCGGTGGGGCTGGGGGTGCCGTAGGCGGCGACGGTGATCATGTTCTGCTCCTTTAGGGCTTTTATCGGGGCTCCAAGTGTATGCCATCACGGCGGGCACCAGGAGGCGGCGTCGCTCCAGCGCCGCGAAGGAAGATGCACCGCTTCGGTGCGCGGTGCCCCCCGCTGGCCCGCCGAGCCGGCGGCACCGCGGGCCCCGGCGCCCAGGACCCGGGAATGGTCGGGGAATTTGCCCGCAAACCCGCGCCATCGGCGCACAGGGGCAGCGTGGCACGGCTCTTGCTGTATCAGGCTGTGAAGAGATCATTGCACAATGATGGCATTCGACTAAGGCACAATTTGTTGAAATAGACGGCTAGGGTTCCGGCCTCCCGCTTCAGGACAGGGGAGGTGACTGGTCCGAGAGCTGTCGACCTTCCTCGCGGAGGTTACACGGAGGGATAAAAGCCCGGGAGATTGTTGTAGTGATCTCTCGCGTGCACACCCCGTAACCTCTGGAGGACACCATGAAAGGTATCGACCTTTTCCCCCGCTCCATCCGCGCCATCCGCGGCCTCGGCGCCGCGCTCCTCGCCAGCGTCACCCTCGGCCTCTCCGCCTCCGCCCTGGCGGAACCCCTCAAGATCGGCTACAGCGACTGGCCCGGCTGGGTCGCCTGGGAAGTGGGCATCGAGAAGGGCTGGTTCGACGAAGCCGGCGTCGAGGTCCAGTTCGAGTGGTTCGACTACGTGGCCTCCATGGTGGCGTTTTCCTCCGGCCAGCTCGACGCCGTCACCATGACCAACGGTGACGCCCTGGTCACCGGCGCCACCGGCGGCAAGAACGTGATGATCCTCGCCAACGACTACAGCAACGGCAACGACATGATCGTCGCCGCCCCGGGGATCGCCTCGGTGGCGGATTTGAAGGGCAAGAAGGTGGGCGTGGAGATCGGCTTTGTCAGCCACCTCCTGCTGCTCAATGCCCTGGAAAAGTCGGGCCTCAGCGAAGCGGACGTGGAGCTGGTCAATGTGCCCACCAACGAGACCCCCCAGGTGCTTGCCTCCGGCGCGGTGTCCGCCGTCGTCGCCTGGCAGCCGAGTTCCGGCCAGGCCCTGAACCTGGTGCCCGGATCCACCGCGATCTACACCTCCAGGGACGAACCCGGCCTTATCTACGACGTGCTGGCGGTCAGCCCCGAAAGCCTCAGCGCCCGCAGGGCCGACTGGGAAAAGGTCGCCAAGGTGTGGTATCGCATCGTCGATTACATTCGCGATCCCGCCACCCAGGACGACGCCGTGGCCATCATGGCGGCGCGGGTCGGTCTTGCCCCGGCGGAGTACAAGCCGTTCCTCGAAGGCACCAGGATCCTCAGCCTTGACGAAGCCAAGCCGTTCTTCACCAAGGCCGAGGGTTTCAAGTCCCTTTACGGCTCGTCGAAGATCGCCGATGACTTCAACGTCAAGTACGAGGTGTACAAGGAGCCCCAGGACATCGACAGCTACATCGATGGCTCCATCACCCTGGGCCTTGAATAAAGCGTTGCTTCCGTAGGATGGGTGGAGGGCAGCGATACCCATCTCAACGCGATCCCGGATCGATGATGGGTATCGCGTTGCTCCACCCATCCTACGGCTGCTGAAAAAAGGGATTCTCCATGTCCATCGCCGCCCGACTGTTCACCCCCCGGCAACCCTTGACGGCGTCATGGGCCCGGGGCCTCACCTTCGCCTCCTTCCTGCTGCCCTTGCTGGTGTGGGCGCTGGTGAGTTACGTGCCATTCCTGTGGCATCCCGAGGTGCTGATCAGCGACCCGGGTGGTGTCAGCTATTTCAAGGAAGGCATGCGCATCGACCGCGACGTCTTCGAGCGGGAATACGCCAAGGTGGAGGCCAGCAACCTGCCCCTGCCGGTGGGGGAGCCCGCCAACCCCATTTATTTGCCAGCGCCCCACGAGGTGGCGACGGCCTTCTACACCGCCTTTGCCGAGGCCCCCGCCATGCGCAGCCAGCAGTGGCTGCACGAGAGTTTGTGGCACAGCATCCAGATCATCTTCTGGGGTTTTGTGCTGTCGTCCATCGTCGGCGTGCCCATCGGCATCCTCTGTGGCACCTACAGCGCGGTGTCCAAGCTTGGTGAGCCCTTTTTCGAATTCTTCCGCTACCTGCCGGCTCCCGCCTTTGGCGCCCTGGCGGTGGCCATCCTGGGGATTTACGACGGACCCAAGATCGCCATTATTTTTATTGGCACTTTTTTCCAGCAGGTGCTGGTGGTGGCCAACACCACCAGGCGCCTCGATATCTCCCTGCTGGAAGCGGCCCGCACCCTGGGTGCCCGGCGCCTGCGCCTGCTGTTCAAGGTGGTGGTGCCCGGGATATTGCCCGATCTCTACAGGGACCAGCGCATCCTCCTCGGCTGGGCCTGGACCTATCTGATCGTCGCCGAACTGATCGGCACCAGCTCCGGCATCACCTGGTTCATCACCCAGCAGGCCCGCTACAAGAATTTCGACAACGTGTTCGCCGCCATCATCATGATCGGCATTATCGGCCTCGCCACCGACCTGCTCCTGGCGGCCATGGGCAAGCGGCTTTTTCCCTGGGAAAAGGGCAGGGCGCGTGCCTGAAAGGAGCGAATGCCATGACCAGCTCCCGATTTGGCACCGCACCCTCCAGCGTCAGACGTCAGACGTCAGACTTCAGACGTCAGACCAAAAAATCCCGCACCCAAGCCAGCGACTAACGACATCCCCACGGAATCCACCCCATGACCGAACTCCAACTCCCCAGCTACCTCGACCAGAGCCACGAGGTGCGCGAGCGTTTCACTCGGTTGAAAAACCGCGAGGTGGTGCTGGAGGTAAAGGGCCTCAACAAAACCTACGACTCCGCCCAGGGGCCGGTCACCGCCCTCAGGGACATCAATTTCAAAACCCACCGCCGGGAATTCGTCTGTGTGATCGGGCCCTCCGGCTGCGGCAAGTCGACCCTGATCCGCATTCTCGCCGGCCTGGAATCCTCCACCGGCGGCCAGGTGTTGCTCGATGGCAGGCCCGTCAGCGGCCCCGGACCCGAGCGGGGCATGGTGTTCCAGGGCTACACCCTGTTCCCCTGGCTCACGGTGAAAAAGAACGTGATGTTCGGCCTCGAATCCATTGGCACCGGCAGGGCCCAGGCGGAGAGCGAGGCACTTCAGTGGATCGATCTCGTCGGCCTCGAAAAATTCGCCGACGCCTATCCCCACCAGCTCTCCGGCGGCATGAAGCAGCGAGTGGCCATCGCCCGGGCCCTGGCCACCCAGCCGCGCATTTTACTGATGGACGAACCCTTCGGCGCCCTCGATGCCCAGACCCGCGCCAAGATGCAGTCCTACCTGCTGGAGATCTGGAAGAACATCGATATCACCGTGCTCTTTATCACCCACGACCTGGAGGAGGCGATTTTCCTCGCCGACCGCATCCTGGTGCTCAAGGCCAACCCCGGCGAGGTGGACGAGCTGATCGAGGTGCCGGTGCCGCGCCCCCGCCACGATGGGCAGATTCTGAGCCAGGAGTTTCTCGCCACCAAAAAACGCCTGGAGCAACTGATCCACCCCCCGGAGAGCGAGGACGAGGGCATGAACGGCGACAAGCTCCACATGATCCGCATGACCCGGGTGGGGGATGACGTGGAGGACGTGGAGTAATGGCCGCCACTCTATGGGAACAGCTACCCTGGCCGGACCTCGGGGAGCGGGTGCAGGCTTGCCGCGCCGCCATTCTGCCCATCGGCGCCACCGAGCAGCACGGCCCCCACATGGGCTGCGGCATGGACTATGTGCTGGCGGACAAACTGTGCCGCGCAGTGAGCGAAAAAGCCGCCGTGCCCATGCTGCCCACCATGCCCTACGGCTGCTCCCTCGGCCACAGCCGCCGCTGGCCCGGCACCATAGCCCTGGCGCCCAAAACCCTGATAGACGTGGTGGTCGATATGGGCCGCTGGGCCTATTACAGCGGCGTGCGGCGATTTTTTATCGTCAACACCCACGTCACCAACGCCGCCCCCCTGCGCTGCGCCCTGGAAATGCTGCGGGCGGAATTCGACGACCTGATGGTGGCGGTGTTTAACTCCGCCACCCTCAGCGAGCGGGTGCGGGCATGCCACTTTGCCGACGGCGACGACTGGCACGCCAACGACGCCGAAACCTCCCTGATGTTGGCGGTGGCGCCGAGCATGGTCGCTGCCGATCGCCTCGCCGGTGCGGACGACCCCGACCGCACCGAGGGCCTCGTCTTCGCCCACCCCGTCAACCGCACCAGCACCAACGGCGTCACCGGCAACCCTTCCCTCGCCAGCAGGGAAAAGGGCGAGCAGCTCTTCACCTGGATGGTGGAAGACCTAAGCGCCCTTGTTCTACAGGGCCTGAAGGAAACCCCGCCCCTGGCAAACTCGTATTTCGACCTAATCCAGCAATGACAGAGCCAAACATCAATTCTCCCAGCGCAACCGCGATTTTCTTGGCGTCAGACGTCCAGCGTGCCCACGGCACTCCCGATGGTCGCGGGGCAGGCCCTCAGACGTCAGACCAAACACGTGCAACCTGAAACCTGAAACATGCACCTCAACTCCCCAGCACCCCGGAGAAAAACCATGACCGCCATCGACAAAGCCACCGCCGATCTAGCCGCCCTCCAGGCCGACCTCAAGGCCAAGGGCGTCAAATACTGCATGGGCGCCTACGTGGATATCCACGGCATCCCCAAGGGCAAGGTGGTGCCCATCGAGCATCTGCCGCAAATGGCGGCGGGCTCCGAGCTCTACACCGGCTACGCCCTCGATGGCCTGGGGCAAAAGCCCAACGACGACGAAATTGCCTCGGTGCCCGACCTCAACCACATCATCCAGCTCCCCTGGCAAAAGGAAGTGGCCTGGATGCCGGCGGACAACACCTTCAAGGGCCAGCCCTATCCCCTGAGTACCCGAGTGGCCCTCAAAAACCAGCTGGCCAAGGCGGCGGAGCTGGGCCTTGGCATGAACCTCGGCATCGAGTGCGAGGTATACCTGCTGCGCCAGAACGGGGACGGCACCCTCGCCGTACCCCACACCAACGACAAGCTGGTGAAGCCCTGCTACGACCTGCGGGCCTTTATGGACAATTTCACCTGGCTCGACAAAGTCGCCACCACCATCAACGACTTGGGCTGGGATCTGTACTCCCTCGACCACGAAGACGCCAACGGCCAGTTCGAATTCGATTTCATGTACGCCGATGCCCTCACCAGCGCCGACCGCTTTATCTTCTTCCGCGAGATGGCCAAGCACTACGCCCGGGAAGAGGGCCTGATCGCCACCCTGATGCCCAAGCCCTTCGCCAACAAAACCGGCAATGGCGCCCACTTCAATATGTCCCTCTACGACCTGGCCTCCGGCGCCAATGTGTTTGCCTGCGATCCAAAGGACGACCCCCGGGGCCTCGGCCTCACCGAAACCGGCTACCACTTTATCGGCGGCATCCTCAAGCACGGCAAGGCCCTGTGCGCGGTGTTCGCCCCCACCGTCAACAGCTACAAGCGCCTGGTGCGCCAGGGCGCCATGCCCTATTTCACCTGGGCGCCGGTGTTCAACTCCTACGGCTCCAACAATCGCACCAACAGCGTGCGGGTGCCCATGGGCGGCGGCCGCTGCGAATCCCGCAACGCCGACGGCGCCGTCAACCCCTACCTGGCCGCCGCCCTGGCCCTCGCCGCCGGCCTCGATGGGGTGAAAAACAAGATCGACCCGGGCAAACCCCAGGAGGACAACCTCTACGAACTCAGCGACGCACAACGGGCGGACAGGGGTATCGAATTCCTGCCCCAGAACCTGCTGGATGCCGTGGAAGCCTTCGCCGCCGATCCGCTGGTGGAAGAGGCCCTCGGCAAGGAGTTGCGGCAGGAATTTATCGACTACAAGGCAAAGGAGTGGAACGAGTACCACCTCTCCGTCAGCCAGTGGGAGGTGGACAAGTACAGCCATTTGTTTTAGCCGCTGGCGGGGTTGCGTGGGATGGGTGGCGCGCAGCGACAACCGTCACTCCCAGGCAGGATTGGGCCAAGAGCCTTCGCTGTTGACCCAGGGGGTCCGTGATCCCACCAACCCCGTCCCCGGTGAGTCCCGGGCCCTTATGGATCGCTCCCCTATGTACCCAGGAGAACCGTTGCCAGCCCCCGGGCTTTGTGCCAAAGTTGGCCACTCATAACCGACCTGGACTTGCCCCATCGAGCTTGCTTTATGAAATGGAACTTCGCCACTGCCCCTCCCGCCCTCATTGATTGGGCGCCGACTCATATACCTTTTGGCCGGTGGACCATTCTCAGGAAATACCTTTTATTGGGATTTTCGGGCTTGATGGTTCAATTAGGTTATTTTAATTCAATAGGTTGCGATTTTGTCAAAGGGAATGTAGTCAATAAAAAGGTATACCTTCTAAGGAAGGTCTGATCAATTGATGCATACAGCGATGCAATCATTCAATTCGTCAGGACCTTCTCCGTTTTCGTTGATTTTCGGCTCCTGTCGAAGCCCTTTTCTCCATCAGGCGGGTCATTCCGGCC